>CAYLTD010000017.1:0-105249 GCA_964386715.1 uncultured Bifidobacterium sp. | reverse complement strand
CGTCACCGACGACGGGCTGCCGACGGGCGCGACGGTGACCAGCCAGTGGACGCAGCAGAGCGGTCCGGGCACGACGACGTTTGCGAATGCGGCGAGCCCGCAGACGACGGCGACGTTCAGCGTCGCGGGCACGTACGTGCTGCGGCTCACGGCGAGCGATACCGCGGCGAGCGCGTTCGCGGAGGTCACCATAACGGTGAGCCCCGTCGTCATCACCAACCGTGCACCCACAGTGGACGCCGGCCCGGATCGGCAGATCGCGTTCGACGCCAGCGCGGCGCTTCAGGGCTCGGCCTCTGACGACGGCGTGCCCGCGCCGCTCGTCGTGACGTGGCAGAAGTGGAGCGGGCCGGGCGCCGTGGCGTTCGCCAACGCCGGCACCGCCGCGACCGAGGCTACCTTCACCGCTGCCGGTGTCTACGTGCTGCGGCTGGCCGCATCAGACTCGGTGCTGAGCACCTACGACGAGGTGGTTGTCACCGTGGACCCGCCGGCCGGACCGTCGGACCGTGCACCGCCGCTCGTCACGATCGTCTCGCCGACCGTCGCGCTCCCGGGCGCCGTGGTCGACCTCCGCATCGACGCCACTGACGACGTGGGCGTTCAGGCCGTGGACCTGCTCGTGGACGACCAACCGGCGGCGCCGGTGTCCGGTCCCCCGTTCATCCGGGCATTCACGCTTCCGCAGGTCGTTGAACCCGGCACGGTGATCCGCCTGCGCGCCCGCGCCCGCGACGCGGCGGGGAATCAGGGGGAGGCCGAGGCGACCCTCGCCGTCACCACGACGCCCGACACGGACCCGCCGTCAATCACGCTCGCCGGTCCAGCAAGCACGGCGCCTGGTCGTTCGATCGTGCTCGTGGCGCGTGCCGCCGACAACGTGGGTGTCCGCAGCGTGGCGTTCTTCGTCAACGGCACCGAAATCGCGTCCGACGGGATCGAGCCGTACGAGGCCTCGTGGCCCGTGTCCGACGAACTCGCACCCGACAGCACGCTGCAGGTGCTGGCGCGCGCCGTGGACTACGCGGGCAACCAGGCGGAGAGCACGCTGGCGATCGACGTGCGCGCCGCTGTGGCGCCGCAGCCCGCCGTCGTCACGCTGAACGCGCCGGCCGAAGCGACGCCGGGCGAGGTCGTGGCGCTGCGCGCCGAGGTCACGGGCGCCGCCGACGTGGCCAGCGTTGCGTTCACTCGGGCGCAGGCGACCATCGTGACGGACGTGGATGCCCCGTACGAGGCATCGTTCACGGTGCCGCTGCTGGCGGCGCCAGGATCGACCATCGACGTCACGGCGCGCGCGACGACGTTCAGCGCGCTGAGCGCATCGGACACGAAGACCGTCATGGTGAAGGCGCCGCCGGCGCTCACCTTGGGGTTTCTGACCGGCGAGGTCTACGACGACACCAGCAGCCTGCCGCTTGCCGGCGTCACCGTGACGCTGCACGGACCGGGCGTCGGCGGGGCGCCGGCTTCGGAGACCAGCACGACCGACGCACGCGGCCGCTTCGTGCTGCAGGCACCCGCAGGCCCGGCTGTCCTTCACGTGGCCCGCGACGGCTGGACGCGGGCCGACCGTCCGGTCACCGTCCCGGCCGGTGCGGCAATCGAGGTCTTCGACGCGCGTCTCACGCCGCTCGCTCCGATACAAGCGGTGTCGGGGGCAGCCGGCGGGACGATCAACGCCGCCGGGGCCTCGCTGCTGCTGCCGGGCGGTGCGCTGCTCGGGTCGGCTCCACGCCTGACGGTGCTCTCACCGCAGGGGCTGCAGGGGCGGCTTCCAATGGGGTGGAGCCCGGTCGGCATCGTGGACCTCTGGCCGCACGACGTCACGCTGGCCGGCACCGCGACGCTTCGTGCCCGGACGGTCGCGCCGCTCACGAGCAGCCGGGCGGTGATCCTCGCACGCTGGGACGAAACGGCGTTCGGCTGGCGCGCGGTCGGCGACGCCGTGGTGTCCGCCGACGGCGCCAGCCTCGAGGCCGGGGTCGCCGCCGCGGGACAGTATGCGTTCGTCGTGGCCGACACGGTGCCGCAGCCGCCCCCGGCGCCACAGGCCGGCGCCCTGCTCTCGGGAGTGCCCGCAGGCACGATCCCTGGGAACCGCATCGTCTCGGTGGCGCCACAGCCGCAGGTGCTGTTCTACAAGCCCGACGCGCGCTCGACGGTGCGCGGGCTCGTCACGCTGGAGGTGCCCGTGTCGAGCGGCGCGGCGGTGACGTCGCGGATCACCGAGAGTTATCAGTTCGTGGGCGGTGGCCAGACGCACCCCACGCCGTACGTCGAGGATCTGGTGCTCTATCAGGATCCTGGATCGGCCACTGCGCTCGGGGCCGGCTTCACCGTGGGACCATCCCTGGTATTCGACGCCACGAGGCTCGAGCGAGGCACGATCGCCATCGACCTGTTCGACGGACAGCCTGGCGGCGTGATTCCGCTGGTAGGCGCGCTCGGGGGCACCGCGACCGGGCCGGCCGATGAGCGGCTCATCCTCCCGCCGGCGGCGCTCCAGGGGCCGACGCCCATCTCGCTCCGGAGCTTGACGGCCTCCACCTTTGGCCAGACGCTGCCGCCCGGCGTCGGCTTCGTGGCAGGCGTCGACCTCGACGTCGCGGCACCGCTGGCGCGGGGGGCCGCCCTGTCGCTGCCGCGTCCGCCCGGCATCGTCGATGGTGCGATGCTGCTGCTGGTGCAGCTGCGGTCCATCGCGGGCCAGTCGCGCCTCGTGCTGGTGGGCATCGGCCGGGCAGAGGGCGCACGGATCCTGTCGGACACGAGCGTGGCGGGTCAGCAGACCGCGCTCGAGGGCATTCGCGCCGAGGGGCGCTATGCCTTCCTCGTGCCGAACGGCCCGGTGGGCTTCGTCGGCGGGATCGTCACCGGTGTCGCGGGCGACCCGTTCGGCGGTGCCCTCGTCACGGTCGGCACCTATCCGGTCGTGGCTGTCTCCGCCGCCAGCGGTGGTTACGTCGCCGTCGGGCCCGCTGGTCCCGCGACCGTCATCGCGACCGATCTGGAGCGCAGCGACGCCGGCCCCGCATCGTCGTTCATCACTGCCGACGTCCTCACCCCATTGCCGTTGGCGCTCGTGGCGCAGCCGCCACGCATCACCGGCGTCACACCAACGGGTGGAGCCGTCAACGTGCCGCTCGGCGCGCCGGTGGTGGTGACCTTCTCGGAGCCGATCAGCCCCGCGACCCTCACGCCAGGGGCGCTCGTCGTCTCGGGCCCGGACGGGGCCGTAGCGGGCACGACGACGCTGTCCCAGGGCAACACGGTCGTCACCTTCCGGGCGGCGGCGCCGTTCGCGCCGAACGCCCGCTACACCGTCGCCGTGGCGGCGACCATTGCGGATGTCTCAGGCTACACGCTGCCCGCGCCCCTCAGCGTCACCTTCGACAGCCTCGACACCCGTCCGCCGCCTCCACCGCCCGCTGGCGCCATCACCGCAGGCATCCCCGACGAAGCCGGCTTCACGCGCGTCTCGGGATCGCAGGGGAGCGCCGGTCCGACCGACCGGGTGTTCGTGGACAACCTGACCACCGGTGTCGTGGCAGTGGCCATCGTCCAGGGGAACGGGTCGTTCCTCACCTCCATTGCCGCAAAGGCCGGCGACGCCCTCCGCGTCCGCATCGTCGATGCCGCGGACAACGAGACCACGGTGGACCTCAACGCGTTCAGGCAGACGAACGCCGATGGGTCCGTGTCGCAGTTCGTGGCGAAGTCTGGCGGCATTGTCGAGGGGCCCGACGGAGTGCAGGCGGACGTGCCGGCCGGTGCGTTCGAGTCCGGGGCCGTCATCACGCTGAAGAGCGTGCCGCTCGCGCAGTTCCCCGTCACGCTGACGCCGTCGCAGGCCCAGAACTTCTCGATCGTCCAGGCGATGCGGGTCGACTTCGGCGGCGCCGAGCCGCAGCTGCCGATCCGGCTGTCCATCCCGGCCAAGCCTGGCGACACGGCGGAGGATCAGTGGCTCGTGCTCCAGGCCGTGGACCTCGACGGCCGCACCTACCTGAACGTCGCCGACACGGCCCGATTCGAAAACGGTCGCATCGTCGATCCGCCGACCTACTGCCCCGGCGTGCTGGCCGCGGCGGTCTACGGCTTCGCGAAGGCGGCGCAAACCGTCGGGCTGAACTACGCGCAGATGTACGCGGACGGCCGGTACCAGCTGCGCACGGAGACGCGCACCATCCGCGGCGGCCTGCCGTTCGACGTGCCCTACACCGTCTTCAACACGGTGCTGCCGGTGCCGGTGTGCTTCCCGGTGATCACCGGGCGGGTGACCGTGTCGCCCAACGTGATGAATTTCGAGATCCCGTCCGACGAGCTGTACCTCGCCGACGAGCAGATCATCGTGAAGAACCTCACGCGCGGCACGCAGAAGGTGATCGCGCGGACGTTCGACCAGGGGCCGTTCGGGTTCGAAGTGGTGGGCTCGCTCTTCGACAGCTACCGCGTGGAGAACCGGTCGGTGACACCCGCGACGCCCGTGCCGTTCGACATCGACCCCTCGAGTCGTCAGGGCCGCGTGATCATCACGCCCGATGCCGAACGGATCGGTGCCGTCGCGCAGGAGTTCGTGGTCGTCAACCTGACGCGCAACCTGCGCACGACGTTCAAGGTGCCGCTGTTCAACTTCACGGCGTCGGCGGCCGGCAGCCTGGACGACACGTGGGAACTCACCGGCGTGCCGTCGGCGCTGAGCGGCGCGCAGCCGCACGTGCTGAACGGATACACGAGCCGCCCGGGTACCCCGGGGTCGGGCAGCCTCGTCGTGCGCGCACAGCCGGGCACCATCGATCCCACCCGTGCCGAAGCGGACGCGGCGGGGCAGACGGGCGGCGCCGCACGGACGTCATGTCCGGTCGGACAGACCACGCCGGTCGCGGGCTCGCCCTGCGGCGTGGTGTTGTCGAGTTCAGGCGGGGTGAGCCTGATCATTCCCGACCCGGTGATTCAGCAGGGCGGCTTCGAGTTCGCGTTCGAGGGCAGCACTGCCGACGTCTACACGCTGACGATCAACTACGACACGCGGGCGCCGTTCTCGATCGAGCTGCCGCGATTCCAGCTGAACATCATCAGCTCGCTGACCAACCGCGTGGTGCGGACCATCACCGGCCAGTCTCCCCCGAAGGACGAGCCGCTCGACCTCAGCGAACTCGTCGGCCGCATTGTCAGCGACCTCACGCCCCCGGTACTGCTGACCGGGCCGACGGTGGTGAACGAGCTGGGCGCCGGCTCGTTCCTGTCATTCACGTTCTCGAAGCCGATGGATGCGGCGAGCCTGCGCGCCAACGTCGTCGTCACCGATGAAGCCGGTAACGAGGTGAAGGGCGACATCCGGGTGTCCAATGGCAACCGTACGGTGACGTTCGTGCCGTCGGTCACCGACACGACCACGGGACTCGCGGACGGCGCGCTGCAGCTTGGCAAGACCTATCTGATTACGATCCGCGGAACCACCGAGGCCACGGCCACGGTGCTGGCGGGGGCGTGCCAGGCGGTGTGCGACGCGGCGGGCAACGTGTTCCAGGGCATCGTGTCGCTGCCAGTGAGCACGTTCGGACCGAAGCTGCTGCAGCGTTACCAGAGCCAGGTGCCGCTGAAGGACATCGCGGTGCTGCGGCGGCGGATCACGGAGCAGAACGGCGAAGAGCGCCAGGCGACGCGTCTGTTCGTGACGGCCGGCTCCGACCGGATCATCTCCCTCGATGTCAGCGACGTCAGCAAGCCGCCCGTCCTGCTCGGGACCGTGCAGGCGCCCACCTTCGGCATCCAGCGGATCTCGCTGCTGGCCGACGCCAACGTGCAGACGCAGGTGTTCGGCACGCCGGTCCGCGACCTCGCGGTCGTGACGGCGTTCAACTCCGCGACGCTGGGCGGCAACGCGAGCTTCCTGAACTTCTTCGACGTGAGCAACCCGGCGGCCATGCAGCCGATGGGGCGGGAGTATCTCACCGCGGAACCAGACCCGGAACTCGGGTCTGCACCTCGTGGCGCGGCGTTTGGCACGGGCAACGCGAAGGGTATCGCCACGGTGCGACCCGGTGGCGGCGATGTGCTTGCGTTCGCCGCGGTCGAACGATTCGGTCTCTTCGGCCTGAACATCTCGAAACGGTTCGGCCCGGTGCTTGGCGGCGAGGGCACCGGCCACATCAAGGCGGGCAACAAGTCGAGCCTGGGTGGCGACTACACCGACGTCGTGCCGTACGACTGCACCACGGCTTCCGACGGGAAGGCGGAGTGCGACAAGGTCGTCGCGATCAAGCGCACGCGCGACGGGCAGGACCTCGTGGTCGTGGGCGCAGACCTGAGCGTGCTTGGCGCGATGAGCCTGCCGTCCAACGTGCGCCGGCTGCGTGTCGTCGAGCGGCTGCCGTTCGATTCGAACGGCGATGGACGGATCAACGCCTCCGAACGGCTCGACCTGGCACTTGTCGGCGGCGACGGCGGCGTCACGATCGTGCTGCTCGGCCGTGAGTCCTCGCGCATCGGATCGACGACCGAGCAGTTGCCGAAAGCGTACGGCCGCATCCCGATGAGCGGGGTGGTCAACGACCTCGAAGTGCTGGGCGATCAGCTGCAGGTGCTCGCCGTGTTCGACTCGCAGTACGCGGGCGCCACGGGCCCATTCCTGGCGGCGCTCGACTTCTCCCAGCCGACCAGGAGCGGGCTGGTTGACGCCAACGGCGACCAGGTGGACGACCGCCTCGTGTTCCGCACGCCGTACCCGAGCGGCGTCAACGGCATGCGGATCGACACGGATCGGCAGCTGCTGTACCTGGCGCATCCCGGGGGGCTCGACATCTACAAAGTCGGCAACCTGTGCTGCGACCTGAAGGTGGACATGACGGCGCCGCGGGTGACGAGCATCGGCCCGAGCGGCAGCACGGCCGATCTCCTGGCCCGCGAGAAGAAGGCGCTGCAGACCGGCATCGTGAAGGGGCTCGCGCGCGCCGCGGACAGGTGCGAGGGCTTCGATCCCTCGAAGATGAAGATCTGGGAGTCGGGCAGCAGCGCGTGCCTGTGGACCGACCGGCCCGACCTCGCATGCGGGCGCAACTACCAGCCCGGAGTGAGCGACCACGACCTCTCCACGTTCATGCCGGACGACTGGTACCTACGTGTCGTCGCGAACCCGGACAAGACGAGCGATCCCAAGGACAAGCGCCCCGCGGAGGTGCCGCTGGCGAGCTGTGTCGTGCAGGCGCTCACCTACCCGTTCACCAACCCGAACATCGGGAGCGCTGAACTGGCGCCGCGCGAGCCCGACGATCCTGAAGGCGTGGGCTTCAGGTTCGCCGACATCTCGTTCCTCCCGAACTACACCGCCGACCTGCTGTCGATGCGCTACCGCATCGCGCGCACGATGCCGGGCATTCCAGGCGATTCGGACAACACGCTCGGCCTGGGCATGCAGGGGCTGATCCTCAAGCACCTCACCGAGGCCTACGGCGTCAGCTTCGACGGTGTCCGCGACGCCGCTATCGGCTATCGCCCCGAGTTCGAGCAGGTGGGCATCTCGGAGGAGAACATCCAGCAGTACCTGCTGAAGTACCGCACCGACGTCACGGTGAAGATTCCGACGATCGAAGGGTTCGAGTGGGCGAACCTGATGGAATACCAGCTCCGGAAGGCGTACACGGCGGTGCGCATTCGCGGGGCGGCCGATGCGAACTCGCAGTTCCACGACCTCTTCGTGAGTCAGGTGCACCTGGCGGGCAAGGCGGGCATCCGGGCGGCGCTGGGACGGCTGTCGGCGGTGGAGGCCACGCGCGATCTCATCCTGAACTTCCGCCGGTCGGGAGACGACGCCAATCCCGGCCCCTTCCCGAACCAGGTGCCGCTCACGCTCCGCGGCCCAGGCGCGAACGCCTGCCTGAAGTACGACCCGAAGGAGCCAGACCCGAGGCTGTGGGGTGTCACCGAGTGCACCGGCATGGAGCACTACGTGGCCTCGGTGGCCGTGCGCGCGCTGGCGCTCCAGTCCACGCTCCCGCCCGAGCAGCAGATGTTCACGCTGCCCGAGGTGCGCCAGGTGTTCGACTTCTACCTGGTGAAGGCCGACGAGAAGCACATCGAGACCGACCAGGCCGCTGACGATTTCATCGGCGGCACGTTCCAGTTCATCTACCGGACGAAGACCCTCACGGAGCCGGAGTACCGCCGCTGGATCGACGCGGCCACGAGCACCAGCACGCACCCGATCGACGCGACGCCCGATCCCGACCAGTTGAACAGCGGTGCGAACGACCCCGAGGGGGTCACCACGACGCGCGGGCAGCGCCGGGTGAACAACCTGGCGCGCAAGGACGTGCGCATGGTCGCCAAGGCGAAGACGCACCTCCACATCGTGCCGCACATTCTCAACCGCGGGACGCGGACCGTGCGTGACGTCAAGCTGGCGATGTACTACACGGAGCCAGGCGGTCCTCAGCGGCAGTTCAAGTGGACGCAGGTGGACACCGGACTCGAGATCAACGTCGAGACGCTGAAGCGCGTCGAGGGCGGCGAGCACACCTACCCCACCTGGCAGACCGACAGCGACGGCAGCCTGTCACGCGAGCCCGCGCAGGACAACGAGGAGGTCGGCAAGACCATCGAGCTCTTCGAACTCGAGGTGGACCAGGCGACGGCGCCGAAGGGCGTGCCCGGGTACGTCTCGTTCGTGCTCGACCTGCCGGATCGATCCGTCAAGGAAGGCAACCGCCGCAACAACTACGACGGCTTCTACTACTTCCTGATCGATCCGGACGCGTGCGCGCCGAACACCGGCGAGAATGCGTACGGGGTGCGCTGCCCGGCGCCGGCCGGGCTCCAGCCGAAGGTGCCGTTCCCGCTGCAGGACGCGCTGCTCCTGCTGCCCGACACCGAGTGCGAGACGCTGCCCGACCTCACGATGACGCAGTCGGTGATCGTCGGCGACGACACGCGGCTGACGGCCCCGATTGCGCTGCAGCCGCGTGAGCGCGCGCAACTCCTCATCACCGTCACGAACAACTCCGACGTGCCCGTGACGAACGCGGTCGTCCGCACGTCGCTCGGCAACTACGTGTCGGTGCCGACCACCATCGCACCCGGCGAGAGCGTCACCTTCAGACCGCAGCCGTTCTCGTCTGAGCGTCCGGCCGTGGCCATCTCGCTGCCCACGCTGGTCGCCGACAACGTGGGTTTCGTTGCAGGCTCCCCGTACAACTTCCTGGTGAACGTGTGCTCCACGGGCCCGGCGATCGTCGGGCTCGACCCCGATCCGAACCCGATCGGAACGGCGTCGCGCGTCCAGCGGAATGGCAAGGCCGTGCGGTACTTCCGGGCGGTCGACCCGACCACCGGCCAGGCGCTGGCCAACGTGGAGCTGAAGGTGCGAGTGCAGGGCCTGCCGGGCCAGGAGTTCACTTTCACCACTGATGGGTCGGGCGAGTTCGGTTACATGGCCGATCGAACGAACCCGAAAGGCGAAAGGGTCACCGAGCGGCAGCGGGGTGTAGCCATACCCTTCACCGGCTGGCTGGGCAGCAGCGGCGGCGAGGCACGGGTGATCATCTCGACGGTGAACGGCGAGACGCCCCGGTGCACCGATACGCTGCTCTTCACCGTCTTCGTGGACCCGTACGAGTTCACGTACGACTTCGAGGCCGGCGGAGCCATCGAAGCGGGCCTGGGCGTGTTCGGCCTGGCCAACGCCACTGGTTCGGCTGGTGGTTCCTACGCGTTGAAGCTGTTCCACCGCGGCACGGGTACAGATCTGACGTCGTCCGGAGTCTTCCGCATCGACTTCGAACGCAAGACCCGGTTCGGATTCGAGGCCAAGTTCGGCTTCAAGGGCTTCAGCGCGGAGAACGAGTTCGACCGGCCGAGCCCCGGCGGCACCTACAACTTGTCCTTCAAGTCTGCGGCCGAGGCGTTCAAGGTCGACGGCTCGGTGGCGGGCGAGGCCACGCAGGCGTATCGCTACACCTTCCCGGCAATCGCGCAGTGGACGGGTAGGGAGCGCGACGCATTCGCAGCCCTGCTCTTCCCGTCGGTCGCGGAGTCCGACGAGCGTTCCATCATCCAGCTGATCACCGACCCGCTCCAGAACGGCGGCCTGCCCGACAATCCGAATACCCGCGGCTACAAGGAGGCCCTGTCGCAGGCGTTCGGCCAGATCCTCAAGACCACGGAGGTGTACCGGCCGTTCCGATCGGCACGCGTCGGCGCGTTCTCAGCCTCCGGAGACTTGAAGGCCAAGCTGTTCGATGGCTCGCTCAACTTCAACCTCCAGCGCCCGCCGGCACCCAACGAGGAGCCGAACAAGCCGCTCGTGAAGGACGAGGACGGCGAGGTCGATGGGCGCGAATCGACCGACGGTGACAAGGCCAAGGACAAGGAAGAGCAGAAATCGGAGCCGACCTTCAAGGCCAGCGCCAACTTCGACGGCAAGTTCAAGGTCACCTACGAGGTCCAGGAACAGCTGAAGCACGAAGTCGGCGACGCGCGAATCCAGGTCAGGACCTTCGAGGCCGACGAGAAGCGCATCATCGGCGTGGTGCGCACGCTCACTTTCGACACGAACTACGACTACAAGGCCTCGTTCGCGACGAACCTGGACAACATCAAGGCCGAGATCGACACGCCGAACACGAGGTACCCCCAGGAGCCGCAGTGGGTGAAGGACCGGGCGAAGCAGGGGCTCGACTGGCTCGCGGCGCGCATCGCCGGCAGCGATGCGGCCAGCTTCGACGGTGGCCTGCAGTTCCGCGTGTTCTCGAAGGTCGATGGCAACGGCGTGTTCCGGCCCTGGCGCCTGGAGGTCACCTTCCGCGGACCGAAGGCATTCGGCGTCATCAACGGGCAGGCCACACAGTCGGAGGGCTCGCAGTACAGCATCACGTTCGCCGTCGAAGGAGAAGCACGGACGAACGCCGTCATTTCTGAGGCGCTCGACCAGGTGCAGGCGCTCCGGGTGCTGCTCGGGCAACTCGAGGACCAGCGGGTACGCGAGTTCATCGGCCAGGTGCGAGGCGGGCAGTTGCCCGACAAGGCGGAAGGGCTCGGCGCGGTCGATCCCGGTCAGCTCTACGTCTGGTTCCTGAAGTTCGTCAAGTCCGTGCTCATCTATGGCGGCACGCCGACGACGAAGACCCCGTTCAACGACCGGAACGAGCCCGCCTTCCCGGAGTTCTACGAGACCATCCGCAAGGGCAAGGCCGACAGCACCAACTTCGGCCTCGGCAACGACGAACAGACCGGCGCCTACAACAGCAAGCTCGGGTTCTCCGTGCGGCCGTTCACCCTCGACTCGGTGGTGGAGTACCGGGCCACGCACGGCGTGGTCGTGCGCGGGCAGCCGGTGGTGCTCGAGGACTACGGCTCCGTGAACATCACGGCGCAGAACCCGAAGGAGATCGTCAAGGCAGCCATCACTGGTTCGATCAACGAGTTCAAGCGCCGGATCGACGAAGAATTGGGCAAGAACGGCTTCAAGCTGTTCAGCTCGACTGGTGACGGCGGCACGGTGGGGATCACCGGCACCTCGCTGCAGATGGCCGTCAACACGGACGTGCAGCACACGACAGCCATGCGCCTGCCGTGGGACGCGGAGACGTCGGCCAACCTTCCGCCCGTCGGTGCCTACCGGCCCACGGACAACGCCGTTCCGAAGGGCAAGCCCCGCTATGGGCTCGGGGGGTTCCGGCTGCTCGTGGCCGATCGTCCGCAGGCCGAGTTCGACCAGCCGGCCACGCTGACGCTGTCCTGGGACGAAAGCGACGTCGACGGCTTCGCCGAGGCGTCGATCCGCATGTTCCGCTGGGACGGCGTGGCCGAGGACTGGGTGCTGTTGCCCGCCACCATCGACACGACAGCCAATACGGCGACCGCCACGGTGACGCAGGTCGGCATCTACACGCTCGGCGCGATCATGCCGAGCGGGAGGATCGCGTGGGCGATTACCGGTGTCAGCCGCACGGATTCGGGCAGCACCGCGCGCACCGCGCTCAGCCTCGAGAGCACGAACGCGCTGCTCAAGAATGACGGCACGCCGGTGGAGCCGGGCACGGTCATCCATGCGGTCGTGCTCAACAACGGCGGCGGCGAGGTGACGACGCCCGACGCCGATCCGGCGCTGGCGCTCACGCAGGTCGCGGTCGGCCCCGACGGCAGGGTGCGCCTCCAGGTGTCCCTGCCCGGATCACCCACTGAACTGAATCTCGGCGCATTCAGCCATCTGGGCACGCTCGACGGCATCGTCGACCTGCCGATCCCGCAGCCGTGACGATCTCCTCCGCGCTCCATCGGGCCGCACCGGCGGCACGAGCCGCGCGGATGCGCGGCACACGCTGGCTGCCGTGGCTGCTGGCGATGCTCGTCGCCATTGCGGGTGCCGCGCGGGTGGATGCGCAGTCGTTCCTCGGCCGCGCGGAGATCGAGCTGTACGGCATCGGCCTCACGGTGGAGCCGAGCACGCAGACCGTCCCCAAGGGCTACGCGACGATCGTCAGCACGTTCCTTCGTGCGCCGTCCCAGCCAGGTGCGCTGCCGCCCTTCGCGCCGGATGCCGTAGTCCGCGCGACGCTGCGCGGCCCGAGCTTCGCCGAGCCGATCGAGCTGGTCGCCCAGCCGAACTCACCATTCAACATCCCGATTCTCACGGTGCCGGGCACGCACACCGTGGACAACATCCGCCTCGAGAGCGGCGGACAGGTGCTGCTCTACGGCTCGCCCGAATCGACGCGTATCGAGGTGATCGAGCGTCTGCTCGTCACCACCGTCACGTCGCGGCCGCTCACAGCCGACGAGATCCGTGAGAAGGGCATCGTCTACGACAAGTCGAACTTCCAGGCCTACAACTTCACGGCCGCGTTCGCCATCGACAACGGCTCCCAGATCAACGTCGCCTTCCCGGTCGTGCTCCCGACCATCGGCGCGCTGCAGGACCCCAACAGCGCGGTGGGCCTGCAGACGCTCGATGTGCCGCAGCTCAAGTCGCTGCAGACGCTCATTCCCGACACGCTGCAGATCCAGGCCCGCATCCCGAACCTGAAGGTCGTCGGCTTCCAGCTGGCGCTGGACGACCGCGCCGCGGGTCAGGACTTCTTCGTCCCGCCGATCCCTGGCGTGATCGTGATTCCCGGCGACATCGGGTTCCTGAACCAGTACTTCAGCGTGCTGCTGATGGTGGCCAACGTCGCGCCCGACGGCTCGAACCTCGTCGTGAGCGACCTCACGGCGAGCCTCGTGCTGCCGCCGGGGCAGGACCGCGTGGTGGGGTCGGCTGACGATCCGCTGGCGATGGCGCGCCGCTCCGATGGTGAGTTTCCGCGTGTCGCCGCCGTGACGCAGCCCGGCCCCGACGGCAAGCTGGGCACCGGCGACGATGTGACGACGGTGGGGCCGGGGCAGACCGGCAACGCGGAGTACCTCATCGAGGGGCGCCGCGAAGGGACGCACGTCGTCGAGATGGAACTCGCGGGCACGCTCAACGGGCTGCCCATCGGTCCGGTTCCGGTCCGGGGCCGCGCCGCCGGCGCCGTGCTCGTGCGCAACCCGGCGTTCACGCTGACGTTCACCCATCCAGACACTGTCAACGCAGGCGAGCCGTACACCCTGGACGTGACGGTCACCAACACGTCGACGTCGCCCGCCAACTTCGTCAGCCTGAACCTGTTCTCGGCCAACGTCTCGGGCGCCGCCCTGGACGACGATGCCACCAAGACGCTGGAGTCGATTGCGCCGGGCGACTCGGGCACCGTGAGCTTCCGTCTGATCTCGCGCCGAACCGGCACGGTCACGGCTGCGACGCTTGATTCGGGCGACAACGTGGCGGGTCGCTTCGTCCTGCGCAGCGCGGTCGGGGAACTGGGCGTGCCGCTGTCGCCCGACTCCCTCATCCTGCCGAAAGAGGCCGCGGGCCTTCCGGCCGGCGTGAAAGATGCCGCGCTCGGACTCCTCGGGCGGGCCTGGGCCGTGGCCACGGCGCCGCCGGCTGCCCTGCCGAAGGACCTGACGCGGTTCTCGAAGCAGCTCGTGCTCGACCGCGCCGTGGAGACCGCGGAGGCGGGCTTCCGCATCACGCTCGGTGAGCCGGTGCCGCGATCGGTCGGCACGCTGCTGTTCGATTTCCTCGGGTCCGAGTACACGCAGCTGGCGTCACGGGTTCCGCCGAACGACCCCTCCGGGTTGCTGGCCCTGCTGCAGCGCGACGTGACCGGCTTCGACCTCCTGCGCCGCCGGTCGGTCCGCGGTGACGTGTTTGCCGCGGCGGTGGGTCGCGAACTCGCACCGGCAATCGGCGGCGGCGCGACGGCGTGGCACCAGGCGCTGGCGGAACAGCTCACGTCGCGGCCGGGTCACGTGTCGGTGTTGATCTCGGCGCCGGGGGGCGTGCCGGTTGACGCCGTGCTGGTGGACGCGGACGGCGCCCGCACCGGCGAGGTGGCGGGCGACAAGGTCCGCAAGGACATTCCCTTCTCGGATGCCGTGCCCGTGCGCAGCGCCGGCGGGGCGGTCGTGGCGCAACTGCTGGTTGTCGCCGTGCCGCAGTCGGGCAATTACGCCGTCGAACTGCGCAGGCGCGGTGACGCGCCGGCCGACCAGCCCTACGACGTGAGCGTCGCGTACCCGGCCCCGGGCGGCGGGCTCCGGTTCGCCGCCTGGAGCAATGTTGGTCCGCTCGCGGTGCCGGTGCTCGATCGGCCCTCCGGCGAGGAGCCGGGCCTGACCTTCTCGCTCGTCGGCGTGCCCACGGCGGCTGCGTCGATGGCGACACCCGTGGCCGTTGCCGACGCCCCGCCCAGCGTCCTGGGCGCGTTCCAGATCGGTGATGCCGACCAGGTCGGGTGCCCGCTGGACGATCGCCTGTATCCCGTCGGCCGCATCGTGGCCGTGCTCTTCAGCGAGGAGGTGAGCGCCGCGAGCGTGCAGGACAAGCTGGCGGCCACCGAGATCACGAACATCCGCGCGGAAGGCAACCGCGTCGTCGGCGTCGCGCTCCAGCCCGGCGGCCGTATCGCGTACGTGGCCCTGCGCGAGCCGGTCGGACCGTTCGTGCCGCGCACCATCACCGTGAGCGGCGTCGAGGACCTTGGCGGGCACGCCATGGCCGCCGCGCAGTCGGTGCCCATCACGATTGCGGTCGGCAGCGAGGCGGGCGTTGTCTCCGGCCGCGTGCTGCAGGCCGATGGGACGCCGGCCGTGGGCGCCGAGATCCGCCTGTTCTACGAGTTCAGCTGCGGCGGTGACGTCGAGACCTACGGGATCGCCGAGGAACTCACCGACGCATCCGGCGCCTACCAGTTCGACTACGTGCTGAAGGCCCCTGGAATGACGGCACGGCTCGTCGCCGTGGAGCCCGACGCCGGCAACTCGCGCAGCGTGAAGTTCGGGCTGGCCCGTGCCGGACAGCGCCTGAATGTGGACGTGGTGCTCCTCGGCCGGGGGACGCTGCGCGGCCGCACGTTCGCCGAGGATGGCCGTACGCCGCTGGCGGGCACCGCGCTGCGCATCACGAGCCTCACCGACCAGAGCCAGTACGCCGCCACCGCCGACAGCACCGGCGCCTACGAGGTACCGCGGGTTCCGGTGGGCAACGTGCTCATCGAGGCCGTCAACACGGCCCGTCCGGCGCAGGTCCTGGTGAGCGAGCGGGTGCCGTTTGCCGGCGCTGTCGTCACGCGCGACCTCGCGCTGCTCGACGCGGTGGGCCGCACCATCGTCGTCAAGACCGGGCAGGTGACCGGGAGGGTCGTGCGTGCGGACGGCGTCACGCCAGTGGGCGACGTCCCGGTCGTGGCGTACTACACGTCGCGTTCGCAGGACGGCGTAGCCTGCAGCCCCCCGCCTGGCGGGACGCGCGAGCCGGCGGAGTGCGCGATCGCGGTGGTGCGCACCGATGTCCAGGGGCGTTTCAGCTTCGATGCCGTCACCGCGGGCGCCCTGAAGATCAACACGTTCGATCAGGCGGCGCTCCTCGACGGCACGGTGCGTATCGTCCTCAGCGAGAACGAGGTGCGGGACGTCACGGTGCTCGTGGCCGGCGGGTTTGGCACCGTACGCGGCGTGGTGCTCGACTCGTCGCGACGGCCGGTACCCGACGCCGTCGTGGGCGGTGGATACAGCCTGGTAAACGTCGGCCCCGACGGCACCTTCGTGATGACCGACGTGCCCGTGGGCCGGCGCCGCATCGTCGCCGCGAGCAACGCGCTGCAGGCTGTCGGCGAAACGACCATCGATCTCGTCCAGCAGGGCGAGGAGGTGAACACCACCATCGTCCTGCCGCCCGTGGGTGCCGTCGCGGGCGTCGTGCGGAACCGTGACGGCGCGCCGCAGGCCAACATCGCGGTGTACGTCCTGCAGGACTGCTTCGACGAACTCGGGCAGGAGAACGTCTGCATCATCGGCGAAGCCACCACCGACCAGGCGGGCGCATACCGCATCGGCAAGCTGGGCATCGGCCAGTACCGCGTGTCGGCGTTCCGGCGTGACCTGAAGGACGGCAACATCGTCCCGGTGGCGATCCGGTTCGACGGGCAGGTGCTCGTCACCGACATCACCTTCCGCGGCGGATTCGGCACGGTGAACGGCCGCGTGCTCCGCGCCGAGTCGTGCCCGACGCCGCCGTGCGCAGAGACCCCGTTGCCCGCGCGCGTGTCGATCTCGGGCGAGCGCCTCGTGACGGCGGGGGACCGCATCGGCGTCAGGTTCGAATACGTGCAGAACTACAAGGTCGTCAGCAACGACACGACGACCGGGTTCTTCGAGTTCGGCCAGGACGTCTGGACCGGCCCGTTCACCGTGCGCGCCGCGGGTCAGTTCAGCCCGGAGCCGGTAGCGGCCGAGGGCGTGATGCCTGGCCCCAACCAGACCGTCACGGTGGACCTGCGTCTGCAGCCGACAAGCCGCATCACAGGCACCGTCTTCGAACCCGACGGCTTCACGCCGGTCACCGATCGGCAGATCTCGCTGAAGTTTCAGTCGAATGCCGTCGTGGTGTTCTGCTCGGACGACGCCCTCACGGGCTTCACGACGTGCACCAGCATCCCGCAGGGGATCCAGGAGGCGTTCGCCGCTACCGACGCGTCTGGTCAGTTCTCCTTCCCGCTCGTCAACGCGGGTCCCTTCACCCTCACCGCCACCGACGTTGCGACGGGCCGCGTGGCGGAGGTGAAGGGCACGGTTCGTCCCGGTGACGCGCTCGACATACCGATCCGGCTCCTCGGCCGCGCGCCGGTGACGGTGCGTGTGTTCCGCAGCGACGGCATCACCCCGGTGAGTGGCGCGCGTGTCGAGCTGCAGGGTCTGGACATGCCGCGCGACGTCCGGCGCGGCACCGCCACCGCGGGTGTCATTGCGTTCGACGGCGGGGACGCCGTCGCTGAAGGACCGTTCGTGATCACCGCGATCGACCCCAACGGTTTTGCGGGGCGCAAGTCCGGGCGCGTGGTCGCCGACGGCACGGCGGTCACGGTGGACGTCTTCCTGTTCGATGCCACGGGCACCGTGGCCGGGCGCGTCGTCGCTCCGGACGCGGCGGGCGCACTGCTGCCCGTGCCCAACGCCGAGGTCGTCATCTCGAACGCCTCCGGACCGCTGGCCTTCACGCTGGCCGACGCGGCCGGTGTCTTCGCGGTGCCCCTCGTGCCGGTCGGCCCGTACACCGTCGAGGCATTCGATGCGGCAACGGCGGCGCGCGGCCGCGCCAGCGGGATCGTGCTCGGCGGGTCGCAGCCGGCCGCGGTCACGATATCGCTCGAGGCGATGGGGTCGATCCGCGGCACGCTGCTTCAGTCCGGTACGCTGCAGCCGCTGAAGGGCTGGACTGTCCAGCTGAACCAGACCACCTTCACGGGTCGTGCCCTGCCAACCCAGTACGCGCAGACCGGCGTCGACGGCACGTTCACCTTCCCCGGAGCGTCGGTCGGTGGCTTCTCCCTCTACGCGAGCCGTCGGGACTTCGTCGGGTCGGCGTCCGCGAACGGCCAGGTGGCGCGCGGGGGGCAACTGGTGGACGTGCCGATGATCGTGTCCATCACCCGCCGCGTCGTCGGCACGGTGACGGGCCTGGTCACCGACGCCGCCGGCACACCTCTGCCGAATGCCAGCGTGGAGGTATGCGGGGCCGAAGGATGCCGCACCACGCTCGGCGGCGGGGACGGGCGGTTCGCCATGCCGGACGTGCCGCTCGGGCGCTTCACGGTGCGCGCCTCGGCGCAGGTCACCGGCAACCCCAGTGTCGGCACCTCGGGCGGCACGCTGCTCTTCGAGGGCGATACCGCCGATGTCACGATCGCGCTGCTCGGGCTGAGTTCCGTCGAGGGCACGGTCTACGAGGTGGTCAACGGCGCGCGTGTGCCGGCCGCGAACGCCGTCGTGCGCCTGTTTGGCCAGCCCGGTAGCGGCTGCGCGGGGGCCTGCCAGCAGGGGACGGACGCGAACGGGCGTTTCCGGTTCGTCAACGTGCCGGCGCGGACGTTCACCGTGACGGCCACCAGCCTGTCAGGGCAGCAGGGCAGCCTGGGCGACGAACTGGTGCCCGGTCAGGCTCGCACGGGGCTCGAGGTCGTCGTGGCGCCCGCGGTGCGCGTGTCGGGCCGCGCCGTGCTGGCAAACGGTGACCCGGCCAACGGGGTGGTCGCCGAACTGGCACTCGGCGCAGGCCGGCTCTTCGCCGAGACGGCGGAGGACGGGTCGTTCGCCTTCGACGGCGTCGGTGCCGGCGCCTACACGCTCCGACTGCAGGATCCGGTGGGCGGCGGCCTGGCGCGGCGCACCGGCACGGTGCAGCTGACCGGCCCCCTCACGCTGGGCGATATCGCGCTCGACGAGGTGCCGCCGGCCGTGGCGTCGAGCGATCCCGGCGCCGGCGCGGTCGGCGTGCTGCGGGCGCCGACCCTCACCGTCACCTTCACCGAACCGCTCGACGCGGCGACCGTGACGGCCACCTCCGTGACGCTGCTCGGGCCGGCAGGCCCCGTCACGGGCCTCGTCGACACCCAGAACAACGACACCGTGGCGCGGTTCCGGCTGCTTCCCGGCTCCCAGCTCCAGGATCAGGCGCGCTACACGCTCCGTGTGAGCGGCGTGAAGGATCGCGTCGGCCGTGCGTTGCCGTTGGACTACGTCGCCACGTTCACCACCGTGGACGTGACGCCGCCGACGATCGTCGAAACGACGCCGACGGCCGGCGGGACCGGCGTCACGGCGGACGCCGTAGTCCGCGTGCGGTTCTCTGAACCGGTCAACATCAACGCCTTCCAGGCTCCGGCCGTGCAGGTTGCGGGCCCGCTCGGCCCGGTAGCCGGGCGCATCGACCCGCTGTTCGGCAACACGATGCTGGTCTTCACGCCCAACGTCCCGCTCGCCGACGACACGCCGTATACCGTCACGCTTCAACCGGCCACCGACCTGTCAGGCCAGTCGCAGTCGTCCGCCACGACCTTCGCCTTCCAGACCACGGACCGGACGCCGCCGGTCGTGCTGTCGGTCGCCGTCGCCGGCCCGGGCACGCTCGTGGAGAACACGACTGGGCGTGCCACGGCGACCGTGGCGTCCACCGACATCTCGGTCGTGGACTTCTTCCTGAACGACACGTTCGCCTTTGCCGACCGGATCGCGCCGTTCACGATGGATTTCGTCGCGACGCCGGCGCTGGCCGCGACGGGCCAGATCAAGGTGTCGGCTGTGGCCACCGACACCTCCGGCAATCGCAGTCCGGTGCCGGTGTCCACGTTCGTGGCGGTCGTACCGGACGGGGCGCCCACGGTCACCGTCACGCAGCCGCCGCCAGGCTTCACGCCTGCGCCGGGCCAGCGCGTCGAGGTGACCGTCCGGGCGACAGACGACGTCGGTGTGGCCCAGGTGTCGTACTCGGCGCGCCGCGGCCAGGTCGTCATCGACGCTGTCACGCGCGCGATTGCGCCGGCGGTTCCCGAACGCAGCGAGACGTTCGCGTTCAACGTGCCGCTCGACGCCGCACCCGGGTCCATCGTCGCGGTGCAGGCTTCGACCCGCGACACGGCCGGCCAGCAGTCGGCAGCGCCGGTGCTGGAACTGCGCGTGCGCGACACGGCCGGCCCCGCGGTCGAAATCACGGGCGCGACGTCGGGCCAGCGCGTGCGGCCAGGCTCCACCGTCACCGTTGTCGTGTCGGCCGAGGACCCATCCGGCGTCGCCAGCATCGGCTTCGTGGCGAGCGGCGTCGCCGTAGCGAGCCAGCAGCGCGCCGTGACTCCCGCGCAGAACCGCGTGGCCACGTCCTTCGACGTGGTGGTGCCCGCGGGCGCCACCTCCGCAGAACGACTGCTGCTCGACGCGTTCGCGGTCGACGGCGCCGGCAACCGTGCCGACGCGGCGCGGCTCATCCTGCCGGTGGCCGACCAGCAGGCGCCCACGGTCGCCGTGCGGACCGCGAGCGGCCTGTCGACCGTCGTGCCGGGCGGCAGCGTGGCCATCGTCGTGACGGCCGCGGACGACCTGGCCGTCTCCAGCGTGCGCCTGTCCGCCGCAGGGGCATTCGTTTTCGACGAGACGCGCTCGCTGCCGGTGCCGCAGTCGAGCCACTCCGAGACCTTCGCGGTCGCGGTGCCGGCAACCGTGCCTGATGGCGCGACCGTCACGTTCACGGCCCGGGCCACCGATGCGTCGGGCAACCAGGCGACACCCGCGTCGATCAGCCTCACGGCGCGCGCGGTGTCCACGCTCACGCTCCAGCCGTCGCTGCTGCTGCTGGCGGGCGACTCGGGCACGTTGTCGGTGACGCTCGGCGCGCCGGCACCCGCCGGCGGCGTGCGGGTGGACTTCGTCTCCTCGGCACCCTCGGTGGCGACGGTGGCCCCAAGCCTCGTGTTCGCGGAAGGCGAGACGAGCCGCACCCTGCAGGTGACCGCAGTCGCGGGCGGTCTCGCACAGGTGGACGCGCTCGTCGACAACGCGGTGCGCGGGACCAGCACGGTCACCGTGAATGGCGGCGTCATTCGTGGCGACGTCGTCGTCGCGGGCCCGGGTGGCATCGCCCCCGTACCGAACGCGCAGGTCACCGTCTTCCACGCCGGCACGCCTATCGCCGCCACGACCGACGCCGCGGGCACGTTCGTCGTGCAGGATGTCCTTGGCACCGGCTTCGCGGGCCGGGACTTCTCCGTCAGCGCCACCGACGGCACCAATCTCGGCTTCGTGAGCGACCAGCTCGACGTGCCGAACGGCTCCGCGCGGGTCACCGTGGTGCTGCTGCCGGTGGGGGCCATCGCCGGCGTGGTCCTCCAGCCCGATGCCGTGACGCCCGCGGGCGCGGGCGTCGCCGTCAATCTCTTCGAAGCCGCGGCGCCATCGGTGAGCATCGCGACGGCGTTCACGGCGGAAGACGGCACCTATCGCTTCCCACTGGTCGCACCCGGCAGTTACCTCGTGGACGCGCAGGACGGCGCGGGCAACCGCGGTCGCGCCAGCGTGCAGGTCAGCACCACGGGTCAGGAGCAGTTCGCGCCGGTGGTGTTCCTCGGCCGCGGCACCGTCGTCGTGCGGGTGCGCAGCGGCCTCGGGCAGGCGGTGGCCGGGGCAAGCGTCGAGTTGCGCTCCGACAGCCTGTTCGGCGTCGCCCCCGCTCGGACGGGCACCACCGACGGGTCAGGTGAGGTGACCTTCCCGAACGTCTTCGTCGGCGCGGTGTCGGCTACGGGTCGCGATCCGTTCACCAACCAGGCCGGGTCGATTAGCGGCCAGGTGCCGGCCAACGGGGCCACGACAACGCTCACGGTGCAGCTGGCGGCATACGGCAACCTCGCGGGCACGGTCTTCCGCCGCGACGGCACGACGCGAGTGCCGAATGCGACAGTCACCGTGAACTGCGGACCGGGCTGCCGCTTCTCGGTCCTCACGGATCTGAACGGCGACTACCGCTTCGACTTCCTGCCGCTGCAGGCGTTCACCATCAACGTGTCGGATGCGGCCACGCGCGGCGTCGCCGTGGACAGTGGGCAGTTCGCCGTCAGCGGCCAGACCCTCACGCGCAACCTCGTGCTCCTGCCGCAAGGCGCGCTGCTCGTGACGGTGGTGGATGCCGACGGCAATCCGGTGAACGGCGCGACCGTCGCGGCACAGACGACGAGCGCGGGCCTGGTCGACAGCCTGCAGGGCGTGACGACGACACTCGACGGCCAGGCGGGCCGCGTGCTCCTCGATCGGATGCTGGCCGGCGCGTACACGGTCAACGTCTCGGCGAACGGCCTGAACGGCAGCGCCACGGGCGTCCTGTCGTCAGACGAGGTGCGTCCGGTCACCGTCCAGCTCGAGCCGCGCGCGACGATCTCGGGCGCCGTGTTCGAGCCGGACGGGCAGACCCCGGCCACCGGATCGGTGGTCGTGCGACCGCTCTCCGGAGGCACGGCCGCGACGCGGCCGCTGGTGAATGGGGCGTTCTCGGCGACGGACCTGCGGCTGGGCAGCTACCGCGTCGATGCCTACGATCCGGTCGGGCGGTTCCGGGCGTTCGCGACGGGCATCGAGCTGACGGCGAACGGACAGGAGGCCCAGCGGACGCTCAGCTTCGTCGGGCTCGGTACGGTGCGAGGACGGGTCCTTCATCCGACGGGCGGCGACGCGGGCAACCTCAGTGTCCAGCTGCGGAGCCTGAACGTCGACTTCGGCGGCTACGCGGGAGCCCAGACCGACGCCGCGGGCAACTTCGAGTTCAGCGGAGTACCGGTGGGCGAGGTGCGCCTCTCGAGCGCGAAGCCGGCGGAACTGCTCATCGGCGAGGCGGCCGGCGCGCTCACCCAGCACAACCAGGCGATCACGCTCGACATCCTGCTCGAGGCCAACGCGGTCAACCTGCCGATCACGTACGCCGACGTCCAGGATTCGAGCTACAGCGTTGGGGCAGATGGCGGCCTGCTCGGGGGCACCGGTCAGCTGTTCGCGTTCGGAGCGACACGCCTGACGCTGACCGCGAACGGCACCCCCGTGCAGTTCACGGGGGCGAGCTTCGGCACGCGCGAGGACGGCGGAAGAGAAGTGGCCGTACGGCAGGAGAACCTGCACGGGCTGAACGTCACACGCAAGATCTTCGTGCCCGACACGGGCTACTTCGCGCGGTATCTCGAGGTGCTGCAGAACCCGACGGGCGCACCAGTCCAGGTCGGCGTGCGCGTCGCGTCCCGGCTCTACGGCCGCTTCAATCGCTTCGGCTTCGAGAACCAGGTGTTCGTGGCCCGGACGTCGAGCGGCGACAGTGTCGCCGACGCGAGCTCGCCGCAGACCGCGGACCGGTGGGTCGTCACGTCCGCCGCGGGCCAGGACCCGTATTACACCTTCGACGCCGGAACACCGGCCGCATTCGTGTTCTCGGGCCAGGGTGCGGCGCGAGCGGCAGACCTCGTGAGCTACGCGTCACCGCAGACCCTCACCTACGGCTGGCAGTCGGTCACGGTGCCCGCGGGCGGGACCGTCGCGCTCATGCACTTCGTCTCGCTGCAGGCGAACTTCGGCGGGGCCGAAGCCTCGGCGCAGAGGCTCGAGCAGCTGCCGCCCGAGGCACTGGCCGCACTGAGCGCGGACGAGATCAGCGCCGTGGTCAACTTCGCCGTGCCGCCGAACGGCGTCAGCGCTGTCGCGGCCCTGCCGTCCATTGGCGGCTCGGTGGTGGGCCAGGTCTTCGAAGGTGACGGGGTGACGCCCGTGCCGGGTGCCCGTGTGGTCTTCGAAAGCACCGTGCCCGTGCTGCCGCGGCGCTGGTTCTACGGCACCAACGGCTCGGGTCAGTTCGCGTTCACCGGCGCCGCGGGTCGGCCCGTGCCGATCGCCGACTTCCGGCTGTCGGCCGAGTACAGCGTGTCGTCGAACAACTTCTCGCCGCAGGCCCAGGGAGCCTTCGCGACCGGCGCCACGTCCACGTCGCTCAACGTCGTGTTCTCGCAGAGCGGCATCATGAAAGGTGTGGTCCGCCGGCAGGACGGCACGACCGTATCGGGTGCCCGGGTCACGCTGCGCTTCGTCAATACCGTCACCACCGGTGCGGACGGACGCTACTTCTTCGGAGGTGTCCCGAGCGGCAACCGCGTGCTCGAGGGCACGCTCGACCATCCGCAGGGCACCGGCCTGCAGATCGTGCCGCAGACGCTCACCGTGTCGCCGGGTCAGGTGCGCGACGACGTGCTCCTGATCGAGCCGACGGGCACGATCACCGGCACGGTGCGCGATGCCGCCGGCAACCTGCAGCCGAGCCGACCGGTCACCCTGACGCGGAGCAACTTCTATCGCCAGGCTTCCACCGACACCGGCGGGCAGTTCACCTTCGGCGAGGTGCCGGTGGGGACGTTCACGCTGACCAGTACCGACCCAGTGAGCGGCTTCCCCGTATCAGCGCAGGCGACCGTCGTCGCCGACCAGACGCAGGTCGTGCCGCTGCAGTACATCGGCAAGGGTGCACTCAGCGTGACGGTGACACGCGCTGGCGGCGACCCGCTGTCTGGCATGACCGTCCAGGTGTCGGCAGCCGGGCTCAACACGCAGACGCGGGCCAGCGGCGCGGACGGCGTCGCCGGGCCGTTCACCGATCTCCCGCTGGGCACCGCGCTCACCGTGACCGCCTCGCACCCAGGGCTGCCCACCGTGCTCGCGCGTTCGACGACCGTGACACTCTCGGCGGCGTCCGCCACCACGACGCTCGCGCTGCCTGCCTTCGGCTCGGTGTCCGGCGTGGTGCGGCGTCCCAACGGGCAGTCCGCAGGTGCCAATGTCGACGTGAACCTGACGAACACCGGCCAGTCCGTGCCGGGTGCCGTGGTCGAGACCACCGGTAGCTTCTTCTACTCCACGCGCACCAACGCGAACGGCGAGTTCACGTTCGGCCCGGTGCCGCTCAACCGCCTGTTCAGGATCCGCGCCTACCATCCGCTGACGGTCATACAGTTCACGCGGCCGTATCTGGACACGGCAGACCTCGCGGTGACGACGGACGGGCAGGCGTTGACGGCGGATACGCGCTATCCGGCTCTCGCGCGTCTGGCGATCACGGTACAGAACGCGCCGGGTGCGCCCGTGGTCGGTGCCGGGGTCCAGACCTACGATTCGGTGTTCTCGTACTTCCAGGACCGCGGAACGACCAGCGGTGCGGGCCTGGTGGAGGCGCCGCAGGTGGTCGAAGGACCCGTGCGCATTCGTGTGCTGCAGCCCGGCAGCACCACACAGGTGCTGGAACTGGCGACGACCCAGGTGACCGCTGCGGATGACGGCGCCACCGTGCCAATTGTCGTGACGCCCCAGTCGTACACGGTGGCCCTCACCGGCCTCATCACCGAGGCGGACGGCCTCACGCCGATGAACACCTTCTCGGTGCAGCTCGTGCGGGCCATCGACGAGACGGTACTCGCGACGACGTGCGTCGGCTGCAATGGCCTGCCGACCGGGCGCTTCGACTTCGGCACGCGCACGATCACCGGGGCCGGCGTCGTGCTCCGCACCTTCTCGCCGGTGGGCGACGGGCAGCGTTTCGAACGGTCGGTCTCCGCCGCCGCCAGCGGCGCGATCGACGTCACCATCGACCTGCCGTTCTACAGCGTGACGCTCACCGGGCGCGTGTTCGCGCGTGACGGCGTCACGCCGGTGCCGGGCGGCGTGATCTTCCCGAAGACCTTCGGCGGGCGGTCGGGCTTCGGCACGACGGTGGGTGCCGACGGCACGTTCACGCTGGGGCGCGCGCCGTACCCCGTGGAAGGCATGCGGCTCGAGCTCAACATGGCCGGCCTCCCAGGCGGCACGTTCACCGTGACAACCGTGCCCTTCACGCAGTCGGGCCAGGTGGTGTCGACCGACCTCGTGCTCACCGCCGGCGTCGCCACCACGGTGACGGGAACGGTCACGGCAGGCGACGGGGTCTTCCCGCTGGAGGGTGCGCCCATCGAGCTGACGATTGCCGGAACCGGCTGCACCCCGGGTTGGCGCTGCGGCACCAGCACCGACGCCGCGGGTCGCTTCTCGCTGCGGCTGATCCTGCCCGACGACGGCGCATTCTCCGTGCGGGCACGCAGCCCGAAGTACTCGGGCATCGAGGTGTCGCAGCCGGGCAGCAACCTGGTGCAGGGGGCCACGGTCGATCTCGGCACCCTCACGCTGCCCATGTCGGTGGTCGCCGGAACGGCCACGTCAGGCGCACGGCCCGTGAACGATCTGTCGGTCGTGGCGACATCGAATGGCCAGGCCTACTTCGCGGACTCCGCCTTCGACGGCCGGTGGCTGTTCTACGAGCTGCCGGCGGGTACCTTCACCGTGACGGCACAGGACTACGGTGCCGGCACGGAGGCGTCGGTCCAGGTCGATGTGCCGACGAGCACGAGCGTCGTGACCGGCGTGCCCATCCAGCTGCCGATCACGGGCCGGGTCGAAGTCGAAGTCATCGGCACCAACGGCGATCCGGACAGCGCGGCACGCGTCATCGTGAGCCGCCCGTCAGCAAACTTCGAGCGCCAACGCAGTCCGTACGACACCATCGGCGACGGGCTGTTCGAGTTCACCGGCCTGGCGCTTGCCACCTACGACGTTCGCGCGGAACTCGAGGTCTGCGATCCGGATTGCCGCACGCTGACGGCCTACGGCAGTGCCGACGTGGTCGACGACGTGACGACCGTGCACGTCCTGCTCCGGTTCGACAACCTGCCGCAGGCAGTGGTCCGGGTGCTCGACGGGACTGGCCAGCCGGTGGTGAACGAAACGGTCCAGGTGTGGATCACCGCGCTCGCGGGTGCGGGGCAGGGACTGGAGCGGACGATCACGACCAACGACGACGGCGTGCTGGCCGTCGCAGGCGTGCCGGAAGGAAGCTTCGTCGCCGCCGTCCGCCGCGAGAGCAGTGGTGAGGTGGGCTACGCCACCGGCACCGCCTCGCCGACTGCCGGGTCCACGACGACGGTCACGCTCAGTACCAGCGCATTCGCGCTCTACGGCTCGTGTATCCCCAGTCGGCCGGAATGCCCGCAGAACGATGGCGTGGTGTCCCTGTGGTCCGGGGATCGTTACTTCGCGATGGGTCCGAGAGGTGATCTCGTCGACGTGTTGCGGGTGGAGCAGGGAACCATCGTCAGCAACGGAGCCTTCCGCTACACCGGCCGGCTGAACGTGGGCGCGCCCGTGTGCTGCAGTCCCGCCGTGTCGATCGGCGGCGACGGGGCAGAGTACACGCTCGCCCCTGTGGCGGCGGCAGGGGCCCCGGGCATCGTCGTGCAGCGGCGCATGCGCCCCTCCGCGTCGGGGTCCTTCGTGCGCCTGCTCGACACCTTCACCAACACGACGACGAATCCCATCACGTTCACGGCCCAACACGCGACCCAGCCGAACCAGAGCAGCTCCTGGGGCGCTGAAGTCCATCCCTCGGCCACCTCTCCCGGATACGTCGTGCGCTACGCAGGCGACAACTCGGCGGAATCGTTCGCCGTGGTCTACGGCGGAGCCGACGCCCCGGTGCTGCCGTTCCTCGTTTACGACGACGGGTTCTCGATGTTCGCGTCGATGACGCCCTTGACGCTGCAGCCTGGAGAAAGCCGCTCACTGTTGCACTTCGTCGTCGCGCGCAACCCCGACGACGTGGCCGGCGTGGAAGCGGCGGCGCAGGCTCTCGGTGCGCTCGCCGACCCCGAGGCGCTCGCCGGCCTGTCGCGTCAGGATCGGCTGCGTGTCGCGAACTTCCGGATCGTCGTGCCGCCGCCGGGGCCGGGCACGCTGAGGGTCGCTCTGACCGGGCCGGACGGACAGCCGCTGACCGGCGCGCGCGTGGCGGTCACCGGGCCGCAGGTCGCCGAGCAGCGCGACGTGAACGACGCCGATTCCGACGGCCTGTTCCACTTTGGCGGCCTGCCGGAGGGCACCTATCACGTCCAGGCGCGGCTCGACGACTGCGCGTTCGACCCGTGCGAGCTGTTCACCAGCGCGGACGCGCCCGTGTCCGCCGACGAAACGGCGACGCTGAACCTCTCGTTCCAGGCGCTCGCCCAGCTCCGTGTTCGGGTGCTGGACGAGGAGGGTGCGCCGCTGGCGAATACCGCACTGGAGGTGGATGTCCGCGGCGTGTCCGCCTCCGGCCCGCTCGGCAGCTACAGACGCTCGGTCCAGCTGACCACCGATGCAGCCGGCTCTTTCGATCTCGCCAACCTGCCGGCAGGGCGGAACGAGGTGGTGGTGGTCGTGCCCACACTGGATCGGGGCGGGGCAGCATCGGCCACGCTGACGCCCGTCGTGCCGACCGATCTGGATATCACGCTGTCCGCCGGAGTCCTTCGGCTCGTGAGCTCGACCATCGGTCGGGCCGGTTTCGACAACTTCTTCTACTTCGTCGGGGATGCCGGCGCGGTGCAGGGCGGGTTCTTCGACGGCACCCAGATCACGCAGCTCAACTCGTTCAATCCGGCTGGTGAGCTCGCCGGGTTCGGAATCCCGGTGTGCTGTTCACTGTTCGCCGTTGAGGTCGGGCGGGAGTGGACGATGAGCCCGATGCCGCTGGAGCGCGCGCCCGGGGTGCTGGTCACGCGTCGGCTGTTCGTGCCAGACGCCGGCGGGTTCCTGCGCTACTTCGACGTGATCACCAACACGACCCCGAGTGCGTGGACCGTGCCCATCGGCATGTGGGTCACGCCCGGTGCGAGCACGACCGTCGTGGCCGACGTCACGCCGTCCTCCACGTCTGGCGGCTACCTGGTGAATCGCGACCCCGCGGGTCAGGCCTCGTCGTTCGCGGTCGTCTACGCCGGCGTGAATGCGCCGATCGTGCCCGCGCGGCTCCTGAGCGATGATCAGCGGGTGATCCAGCCGACCGCTACGCTCACGGTGCAGCCGGGCCAGAGCCTCGCGCTGCTTCATTACGTGCTGCTGCGGGGGCCGGACAACTCTGGTGACGCCGTGGCGGCGGCTGCGGCCCTCGCCGGGCTCACCGATCCGGACGTCATGCTCGAGAACCTGACGCCCGCGGACCGGGCGCTGATCGTGAACTTCCAGGTGCCGCTCCCGTGAGCGTGCGTGAATGAGGGAACCATGCAGAGCGTGAACCTGAGGGTGCTGCTGATCGTGCTGGGCGCGCTCGTCGCGCTGTGCGGCCGAGCCGCTCCGGCTCGTGCGGCCGACAAGCCGCGGCTGCCCGCCAGCGTCATCGAGTCGGCGGCCGGCGGGGCCGTGACGCTCTCCGAGCAGGCGAGCACCGGCAACTGGGTTCTGCTATACCTGCAGCCCGACTCGCCAGCGTCCGCTCGGCTGGTGGACGCCATGCGCACGTGGAACCTGACCGGGCTCGACCGCCTGATTGTGATCGTTGGCGGGCGCCGAACGGCGGCGGCGGCGTTCGCGGCGCGGGAGCCGGTGCTCCCGGGCATCCACTGGCTCGTCGATCCCGAGCGCACGGCGTGGACCGATCTCAAGCTGACGGGCGTGCCCACAGTGATCGGCGCCAGGGACGGGGTCATCGAATGGCGGCTGGCCGGCGTGCTGAACGATCCCGAGGTCATGCGGTCGGTGCTTGTCTCGTGGCTGCAGTAGCCGCCGGGGCACGCCGCGCGTCGCCCGGGCGGGGTCGGTGATCGTCACGCGATTCGCACCGGCGCCGACCGGCTTTCTTCACCTCGGCCACGTCCTGAACGCGCTGTATGTCTGGGGCCTGGCACGCGCGCACGGCGGCCGCGTCCTCCTCCGGATCGAGGATCACGATCGCCAGCGGTGTCGTCCCGCGTACGAACGCGCCATTCTCGACGACCTCGACTGGCTGGGCCTCGAGCCGGATGAACCGCCGGCCAGCGCCTTCCGCGCGGGGCCGTGCCCCGGTCGCCAGAGCGACCGGCAGGACGTGTACGAAGCGGCGCTGGCGCAGTTGATGGGCGCCGGCCTCGTGTATGCCTGCGACTGCACCCGGCGGGAACTCCGCGAGTCCATGGAGGCGGCCTCGCCTCGAGGCGAACTCGAACTGCGCTACTCCGGCCGGTGCGCGACGCGCAACCTGCCAGTGGCGCCCGGCACGGGACTGCGCGTGCGCCTGCCTGCCTCGGTCGAGACGTTCAACGACCTGCGCCACGGCGTGCAGGTGCAGCGTCCGCGCGAGCAGTGCGGCGACCTCCTGGTCCGCGATCGGGAGGGGAACTGGACGTACCAGTTCGCGGTCACCGTGGACGACGCCGATCAGGGCGTGACGCTCGTCGTGCGGGGCGACGATCTGCTCGCATCCACCGGGCGCCAGATCCTGCTGGCACGGTTGCTTGGCCGGCCCAGACCTCCGCGGTTCCTGCACCACGCGCTGCTGATGAAGTCGCCGACACAGAAGTTGAGCAAGGCCGACGCCGATACCAGCATCGCGGAGATGCGCGATGCGGGGGCGTCACCGGCGGACGTGTTCGGGCGGGCCCTCGCGGCTGCAGGACTCCTGGAACGGCCCGGCCCCGTGGGGCTTCGCGACGCGCTGCCTCTCGTGGCCGACCCTCATGCCGCAGCAGTGGCCGCCGCGGGCCCCTGGTGACGCCGCGCTGGCAGCCTGGGCTCTGACGCCTGAGGACCGAGCAATGAGGGCTGAGGACTCGCGACTGAGGACTGGTGACTGAGGACTCGCCGTCTTACCCGTCCCCATCCCTCTGCACCGTCTCCGGTGAGAACGCCGGCGTGCAGACGGCCACGTACTCGGCGCCGCCTTCCTCGGGCGTGCTGTAGCGCACCCACTCGCCCGGCTCGGTGACGATGGCCTGACCGGCGCGGACGTCCGTGACGCCGCCCTCGTGCTCGACGCGCACGAGGCCCCGGAGCACGAGCGTCACCTCCTGGAACCTGGGACGCTGGCCGGGTTCGAGCCAGCCCTGCGGGGACACCATCCGGGCGACGCTCACCCCGGCGTCTCCCGAGTTGATGCGGCCGGCGAACTCCTCGATGCGCTTTGGCTTGTTGCCCGCGGCCTGGATGATGGTCGGCTGGTTGATGAGTCGTGGCATGCCCGAAGGTTACCCCAGGCGCCTGCAGGACGCCGCCGCCGTTCGTGGTCTAATGGCGCCGTGAGCAACCAGGACCGGTTCCTCGAGCTGAAGACGCGGCTGGCCGCGATTCACGACATCAACAAGGCCGCGGCGCTGCTGGGCTGGGATCAGCAGGTGATGATGCCTCGCGGCGGATCCGCGGTGCGCGCCGAGCAGATGGCGACGCTGGGCCGGCTGGCGCACGAGATGTTCGTCCATCCCGACATCGGGCGGTTGCTCGATGCCCTCGCGCCGTTCGAAGCGGACCTGCCGTACGACTCCGACGAGGCCAGTCTCATCCGCGTCACGCGTGTCGATTACGAGAAGGCGCGGCGCGTGCCGGCCGACCTGCGCGGCGAGATGGCGCGCGTGTCGGCCCACGCGCGCGACGCCTGGGCGCAGGCGCGGGCGACGGCGGACTTCGCGCTCTTCCTGCCGCACCTGCGCAGGACGCTCGACCTGAAGTTCCGCTACATCGACTGCTTCGAGCCGGCGGCAGAGCCGTACGACGTGCTGCTCGACGACTTCGAGCGCGGGACCACGACGGCCGACGTGCGCACCACCTTCGAGGCCCTGAAGCAGGCCGTCGTGCCCTTGATCGAGGCGATCGCGGCCCGCGCGGATGCCGTGACCGACGCCTGCCTGCACGGCGCGTTTCCCGTGGCGCAGCAGGAAGCGTTCTGTCGGACCGTCGCCCGCGACTTCGGCTTTCCGGACGGACAGTGGCGGCTCGATCCCACCGTGCACCCGTTTGCCAGCAACACCTGCACCGGCGATATCCGCCTCACGACGCGCTACTATCCCGACTTCATCAGTCCCGCCGTCTTCGGCACGATGCACGAGTGCGGGCATGGCCTCTACGAGAACGGCATCAGCCCCTCGCTGGAACGCACCCCACTCTGCCGCGGCGCGTCCCTGGGCATCCACGAGTCGCAGAGCCGGTTGTGGGAGAACCTCGTGGGCCGCAGCCGCGAGGCGTGGCACTACTTCCTGCCACGGCTCCGGGCTGCCGTGCCCGGGCCGTTCGACCACGTGGACGTCGATCAGTTTCACCGCGCGATCAACAAGGTGCAGCCGTCGTTCATCCGCGTCGAGGCCGACGAACTGACCTACAGCCTGCACATCATCCTGAGGTTCGAACTCGAGCAGGAGATGCTGGCCGGTACGATCGCGCTCGAGGAACTGCCGGAGGCCTGGAACGCCCGGATGAAAACCTATCTCGGGGTAAACGTGCCCGACATGGCGAGCGGCGTCCTGCAGGACGTGCACTGGTCGCTGGGGTACGTCGGGTACTTCCCCACCTATACGCTCGGCAGCCTCATCTCCGCGCAGATCTGGAACCGTGTGCTCGCGGCACACCCCGACCTGCCCGCGCAAATGGCGGACGGCGAGTTCGCCGGGCTCCGCGCGTGGCTGCGGGACAACCTCCACTGCCATGGTCGGAAGTTCACGCCGCGCGAGACGTTGCGGCGGGCCACGGGCAGCGACACCGTGGAGGTCGGCCCGTACGTGGACTACCTCTGGACCAAGTTCGGCGCGCTCTACGGGGTGCCCGTTCGCGCGTGACTTACCGGGTGGAGCCGAGCGGTTCTGAGATCAGCCGGGCGATCAGGTAGAGCAGCCCGACGCCCAGGAGTTGCAGGAAGGGCGCGAGCATCAGCATCAACCCGAAGCCCAGCGCCCCCTCGCCGTCGGTCGGGCGAATCGACTGGACCGACAGCGCGACCAGGAACAGCAGCATCGGGGCCACGATCACGAAACCGCCGCCGAAGATCATCCAGCCGGCGGCGGTGTTGCCCGTGGCGCGCTGGCCAACCCAGTACAGCGCCAGCAGTGGCGCAAGGACCAGCGGCAGGAGGGCAATCGCCCCGCCCGCGGTGGTGGCGAGCGTCCCCACCGAGACGGCGGCAGCCACGGCGAGAAAGACCCGCGTGAAAGTGAACGGGTTCGCTCCGGTGGGCGCTGGTGGCGCGGCGTCGCTCATGGTCTCATCCCGACTATAGCGCGATCGCTCGTCGCCCCCCTGCGCGCCCTCCGCCGTGACGCCCCCCGGATGTGAGCGCGCGCACGAGGCGCGCGGACACGATGGGGCTCCTCTCGACCCTGTGATTGCAGGGCGCACCGAGCCCGGGCGCCCGAACGGCTCAGGCAGCGCGTGCGACGCGCACCGCCGGCACCGTTGCTCGTACACTGAGGCCGTGAAGAAAATCTGCGACACCATCCTGGACGCGATCGGCGACACGCCGATGGTACGCATCAACCGCATCACGCAGGGCGTGGTTGCGGCCACCGTCCTCGCGAAGATCGAGACCTTCAATCCCGGCAACTCCATCAAGGACCGGATGGCACTCCGGATGATCGAGGATGCGGAGCGCTCCGGCCTGCTGAAGCCGGGCGGCACCATCATCGAGGGCACGTCGGGCAACACGGGGATGGGCCTCGCGATCGCCGCCATCGTGAAGGGGTACCGCTGCATCTTCACCACCACGGACAAGCAGTCGAAGGAGAAGATCGACGCGCTGAAGGCGTTTGGCGCCGAGGTGATCGTCTGCCCGACCAACGTCGATCCCGAGGATCCCAGGTCCTACTACTCGGTGTCGTCGCGACTGGAGAAGGAAGTGCCGAACTCGTGGAAGGCCAACCAGTACGACAACCTCTCGAATTCGGCCGCCCACTACGAACAGACCGGTCCGGAGATCTGGGACCAGACCGGCGGGCGCATCACCCACCTCGTCGTCGGCGTCGGCACGGGCGGCACGATCTCCGGCGCAGGCCGCTACCTGAAGGAACGCAACCCGGGCATCCAGGTGTGGGGCATCGATACCTACGGCTCGGTGTTCAAGAAGTACAAGGAGACCGGGATCTTCGACAAGAACGAGATCTATCCGTACATCACGGAGGGCATCGGCGAGGACTTCCTGCCGCGCAACGTGGATTTCTCGGTCATCGACCGCTTCGAGAAGGTCACGGACAAGGACGCGGCGCTGATGACGCGCCGCATCGTCCGCGAGGAAGGCATCTTCGCGGGGAACTCCGCCGGCTCTGCGATGGCGGGGCTGCTCCAGTTGCGGGAGCATCTCACGGCCGACGATGTCGTGGTCGTGATTTTTCACGATCACGGCTCGCGCTATCTCGGGAAGATGTTCAACGACGACTGGATGCGCGAGAAGGGGTTCCTGGAGAAGAGCGGCATGGCGGCGCGCGACCTCGTGGCGCTCGGCCTGTCGGGCGAGCTTCGCTCGATCGACTGCCGCGAGCCGGTGGAGCACGCCGTGACGCTGATGAGCGAGCACGACTTTTCGCAGATCTCCATCACGCACGACGGACGGCTCGTCGGCTCGCTCAATGAGGCGCACCTGTACGCCGCGCTCGTCCGCGACCCCGATGCCAAGCGCAAGCCGGTCGAGACGATCATGCTGCCGGCGTTTCCGTTCGTCGATGCCTCCACGCCCGTCGAGCTGCTCTCCACCATGATCACGGCCGAAAATCCCGCCGTGCTGGTGCGCGACTTCAAGACCGACAAGACCTTCATCATCACGCGGTCCGACGTGATCCGCGTGCTCTGACGGGGACGAACACACGTGTCCCTGCGAACGCAGTTCGGCGACATAGACGTCTACCTGTTCGACCTGCTGCTGCGGGAACGGATCGTGCCCGGCATGCGGGTGCTCGACGCGGGGTGTGGCGGCGGCCGCAACCTGGTGTACCTCCTGCGGGAGGGATACGACGTCACCGCGGTGGATGCCAACCCGGAGGCGGTGGCCGCCGTCCGCGCCCTGGCTCGAACCCTTGCCCCGCAGCTGCCCGAAAGCCGCTTCAGGGTCGAAGCGGTGGAGTCGATGACCGCTGCCCCGGGGTCGGCCGACGTGGTCATCAGCAGTGCCGTCCTGCACTTCGCGCGTGACGAGCACCACTTCGAGGCGATGCTGCACGCCATGTGGGAGGCGCTCGCGCCCGGGGGCCTGCTCTTCTGCCGCCTCGCGACGTCGACCGGCCTGCCGGCGCGCCTCGTGCCCCGCGGAAACGGGCGCTTTCTCCTGCCCGACGGGAGCGAGCGGTTCCTGGTGTCGGAGGAACGGCTCGCCGCGCTGACGGCTGCGCTCGGCGGCACGCTGGTCGATCCGATCAAGAGCACCGTGGTGCAGGGCATGCGCAGCATGGCCACGTGGGTGGTCCGGCGCCCGGCGTGACGGCGGCAGGCCCCGGAACAGGTGTGCGCCTCTCGTCCCTGGCCCAGATATCGGCCCTGCTCTCGCGCACGCCGGGACGCACCGACAAGATCGCGGCGCTCGCATCGTTTCTTCGAGAACTGCCGGTGCCCGACGTGCCCGTGGCGCTGTCGTTCCTGACCGGCGCGACCAGGCAGGGGCGCCTCGGGCTGACTGCGGCCGCGATCCGGTCGGCCGCCGGTGTCGCGCCGGCCCTGGAACCGTCGCTGACACTCGGCGAGGTCGACGCCTGCTTCGCCGCCCTGACGGCCCTCAAGGGCAGCGGCTCCACCGCTGCGCGGGTGGCGCGCCTGCGCGAGTTGTTCGCGGGCGCAACCGGGGACGAGCAGGACTTCCTCGTGCGCCTGCTCCACGGCGAACTGCGTCAGGGGGCCGACGAGGGCCTGCTGCTCGAGGGGGTCGCCGCCGCTGCAGGCCTGGTGGCCGAGCGGGTGCGTCGGGCCGCGATGATGGCTGGTGACCTGTGCAGCGTGGCGGAGGCGGTGCTGCTGGCCGGCGAGACGGCCCTGGACCGCTTCTCGGTGCGGTTGTTTTCGCCTGTCCTGCCGATGCTGGCCGGCACGGCGGCGTCGCCTGAGCACGCCATCGCCGCCTTTGCCGAGACGCTGCTCGAGTTCAAGCTCGATGGCGCCAGGGTGCAGGTGCACAAGGCCGGCGACGAGGTGCGGGTGTACTCGCGAAGCCTGCGGGACGTGACCCCTGCCGTTCCGGACATCGTCGATGTGGTCCGCGCGCTCCACGCGCGGGAGCTCATCCTCGACGGCGAGGTGCTCGCCCTGCGGCCCGACGGCACGCCGCACCCGTTCCAGGTGACGATGCGGCGGTTCGGTCGTAAGGCAGACTCGGCGGCGGTCCGGGCCTCGCTGCCACTGTCGGCGTTCTTCTTCGATTGCCTCTACGTGGACGGGACATCACTGGTCGACGACCCGCTCGCTGACCGCGTGGCCGTGCTCGACGCGGCGGTGCCGCCAGCCGCCCTGGTGCCCCGGGCGGTGGGGGCCACGGCAGCTGCCGCGGACGCGTTCGCCGACCGCGCGCGGGACACCGGCCACGAGGGGATCATGGCGAAGGATCTGGCATCCGCGTACGCGGCCGGCCGACGCGGCACCGCCTGGCTGAAGGTGAAGCCGGCGCACACTCTGGATCTCGTGGTGCTGGCGGCGGAGTGGGGTAGCGGGCGGCGCCGCGGCTCACTGAGCAACCTCCATCTCGGCGCCCGTGACGCCGAGCGGGGCGGCTTCGTGATGTTGGGGAAGACCTTCAAGGGCCTGACCGACGAGCTGCTGGCGTGGCAGACGCGCGAACTCCTGGCGCGCGAGATCGGCCGCGACGGGCACGTGGTCTACGTCCGCCCGGAACTGGTGGTGGAAATCGCCTTCAATGAGATCCAGGAGAGCGCACAATATCCCGGACGGCTGACGCTGCGGTTCGCGCGGGTCCGGCAATACCGGCACGACAAGCGCGCGGGCGAGGCCGATACGTTCCAGTCCATCCAGGCGCTGTACCGCCAGATTACCGGCCTGGCCGCCCCCATCCGATAGATACGACCGACAGCATGCACACCCTCGCAGGACTTCAGGCGCACGGCGTGACGGATCGCGGCCGCATCCGGCCCACCAACGAGGACTGCTTCGCGCTCGATGCGCGGCTCCAGCTATGCGTCGTGGCCGACGGCATGGGTGGCCATAACGCCGGAGAAGTCGCCTCGCGCCTGGCGGTCGAGACGGTCGTGGAGCACGTCTCGAACTGCGGGGTCACGACCAGCTGGCCCTACGGGTACGACCCCGCCTGTTCGGCGCGAGGCAACCTGCTGCGCACCGCGGTGCACGTGGCCAACGCCCGCCTCTTCGCGACCGCGTCCGCCTCGCCGCAGTACGCGGGCATGGGAACGACCATCGTGGCGGCCCTCGTGACCGGCGGCACGCTGGCGGTCGCTCACGTAGGCGACAGCCGGTGTTACGCGGTGGACGAGGGGCGCGCCCGCCAGTTGACGGAGGATGATTCCTGGGTAGCCGCCATGCTGGCCCGCGATCCGCAGCTCGACGCGGCGCTGCTGAAGGCGCATCCCATGCGGCACGCCCTGACCAGCGTGCTCGGCTCGCGTCCCACGGTGTCCGTGCACCTTGTGGAACATCCCCTCCCGGAGACTGCCACCATCGTCCTGACGACGGACGGCGTGCACGGCGTCCTGAGGGCTGAGGATCTGGCGGCCCCGTGCGGCGGGCCGGATGTGCAGGCGGCGGCCGAACGGCTGGTGCGGAGCGCCATCGAGCAGGGCAGCCGCGACAACTGCACGGCCGTGGTGTTTCGGGTGTCGTCCCGCCACCCTGCCTGGTCCGGTCCCAGTCATCCTGCCTGAACGTCCAGCAGCTGGTCTCGCACCGGGGTCCGGCCCCCCACGTGGGCGTTTTTTTTGCTCCACGGTGTTGAAGGCCAGGACTCCTGCAGTAAGATAGGCGGTCTGGTCAGCAGTGGGGCTGCTCGTGATTGCTCCGGCTGCGGGGCCCGTGCTATATTCGTCAGGTTCTGTCGGAGCTAGGACACCCTATCTGGCTCCGGCCCTTCGACGCGTTCAGGGCTGCGTCCCCGGCAAGTGGCGGGGAGGCGACTCGCAGGAAGTCAGTTGACCGGCCCGCTCCCGGGGATGTTCCCGGCAGGGCGAAGGGCACCGGGCCGACCACTCCGTCGCGCGACCATTTTTCGAGTCATAGGGTAATCAGTTTCAGGCGCCAAGCCGCGAGGCTTCTAGGCCTGGAACGCTGCCGGGATGAACGCCCGGCGCAGGCGAACCGCCGCCGAGGCGTCCGCGGCGTTCGCTGTTGTCTTTTGGATTTGGACGCTCATTGCTTTATGCCGACTATCAGCCAGCTGGTTCGTGCCGGGCGGAAGAAGATCGTAACGAAGACCAAGAGCCCGGCCCTGCAGGACAGCCCGCAGAAGCGTGGCGTCTGCGTCCGCGTGTTCACGCAGACGCCGAAGAAGCCGAACTCGGCGCTTCGCAAGGTGGCACGCGTCCGCCTGACCAACGGGATCGAGGTCACCACCTATATCCCCGGTGTGGGGCACAACCTGCAGGAGCACTCGCTCGTGCTCATCCGCGGCGGCCGCGTGAAGGACCTCCCGGGTGTTCGCTACCACGTCGTGCGCGGCACCCTGGACGCGGTGGGCGTGCAGGGTCGCATGCAGGGACGTTCCAAGTACGGGGCGAAGCGCCCGAAGAAGGCCTGAGGATTCAGTGTTATGCCTCGACGACGAGAGATTCCGAAGCGCGACATCGCGCCCGATCCGCTCTACGACAGCGCGCTCGTGAGCAAGTTCATCAACTGCGTCATGAGCGACGGGAAGCGCAGCACGGCCGAGCGCATCCTCTACAAGAGCTTCGACATCATCAAGGAGAAGACCGGCGACGACCCGCTGAAGGTCTTCAAGAAGGCGATCGACAACGTCAAGCCGAGCCTCGAGGTCAAGTCGCGTCGCGTCGGCGGCTCGAACTACCAGGTGCCGGTCGAGGTCAACCCGAATCGTCGCCTCTCCCTGAGCCTTCGCTGGATCGTCGGCTATGCCACGGCCCGTGGCGACGGCAAGACGATGCAGGAGAAGCTGGCGAACGAGCTGATGGATGCCGCGAACCTCCGCGGGGGCGCCGTCAAGAAGCGCGAAGACACGCACCGCATGGCCGAGGCCAACAAGGCGTTCGCGCACTATCGCTGGTAGGGATGGGGCAGTTGGAGAGTTGGTGATCTGGCGGACTGTTTCCTGCGACTGCGTCGCCCGCCGCCACATCACCAGATCGCCAATTCACGAAGTCACCAAGTTGGTTAGGTAATGCCAAGACAGACACCGCTCAACCGGACGCGCAACATCGGCATCATGGCGCACATCGATGCCGGCAAGACCACCACCACGGAACGCATCCTGTTCTACACGGGCATCACGTACAAGATCGGCGAGGTGCACGAAGGCACCGCCGTGATGGACTGGATGGAGCAGGAGCAGGAACGCGGCATCACGATCACGTCTGCCGCGACCACCTGCTTCTGGCGCGATCAGCGCATCAACATCATCGACACGCCTGGCCACGTGGACTTCACTGCGGAAGTCGAGCGGTCGTTGCGCGTGCTCGACGGCGCGGTCGCCGTGTTCGACTCGGTGGCCGGCGTCGAGCCGCAGTCCGAGACGGTCTGGCGCCAGGCGGACAAGTACCGCGTCCCGCGGATCTGCTTCGTCAACAAGATGGACCGCATCGGCGCGAACTTCAAGCGCACCTTCGACCAGATCATCTCGAAGCTCGAGGCGAACCCGGTCGCGATCCAGCTGCCCATCGGCGCCGAGGACAAGTTCATCGGCGTGGTCGACGTCGTCAAGATGAAGTCGATCACCTACAAGGACGAGACGATGGGCGCCGACTACATCGTCGGCGAGATCCCGGCCGACATGATGGCCGAGGCGCAGCACTACCGCGAGCAGCTCCTCGAGAAGGTCAGCGAGGCCGACGACAAGCTGCTCGAGAAGTACCTGGCCGGCGAGGAGATCACCGAGGAAGAGATCAAGGCGGCGCTGCGCAAGCGCGTCATCTCCTCCGTGCACTCGAAGAGCGAGGGCGCGTTCGTGCCGGTGCTCTGCGGGTCGGCGTTCAAGAACAAGGGCGTGCAGCCGCTGCTCGACGCGGTGGTGGACTACCTGCCGTCGCCGCTCGACATCCCCTCGATCGAGGGCCTCGACCCTTCCAAGCCCGAGGATGTGCCGATCGAGCGCAAGGCCGCCGACGACCAGCCCTTCGCGGCGCTGGCGTTCAAGATCATGACCGACCCCTTCGTAGGTCAGCTCACCTTCTTCCGTGTCTACTCCGGCGTCCTGCAGTCGGGCTCGACGATCTACAACTCGACGAAGCAGAAGAACGAGCGCATCGGCCGCCTCCTGAAGATGCACGCGAACAAGCGTGAGGAAATCAAGGAGGTCTACGCGGGCGACATCGCCGCGGCGGTCGGCCTGAAGAGCGTGAGCACGGGTGACACGCTGTGCGACGAGAAGCACACGATCGTGCTCGAGTCGATGGACTTCCCCGAGCCGGTCATCTCGCTGGCGATCGAGCCCAAGACGAAGAGCGACCAGGAGAAGCTCGGGCAGGGCCTGGCGAAGCTGATGGCCGAGGACCCGACGTTCCGCGTCAACAGCGACATCCAGACCGGGCAGACGATCATCCGCGGCATGGGCGAACTGCACCTCGAGATCATCGTCGATCGCCTGAAGCGCGAGTTCGGCGTCGAAGCGATGGTCGGCAAGCCGCAGGTCGCCTACAAGGAAACGCTCACCCGTCCGGCTGACGGCGAGATGAAGTACGCCAAGCAGACGGGCGGCCGCGGACAGTACGGCCACGCGAAGATCCATGTCTTCCCCGGCGAGCCGGGCACGGGCTACATCTTCGAGAACGGCATCGTCGGCGGGGCGATCCCGAAGGAATTCATCAAGCCGATCGACGAGGGCATCAAGGAAGCCCTCACGCGCGGCGTGCTGGCGGGCTACCCGATCGACGACGTGAAGGTGGAGCTGTACGACGGCTCCTATCACGACGTCGACTCGTCGGAAATGGCGTTCAAGATCGCCGGATCGATGGCGTTCCAGGACGCGGCCAAGAAGGCGAAGCCGGTGCTGCTCGAGCCGATCATGCGCGTCGAGGTCACGGTGCCCAAGGAGTACATGGGCGACGTGATGGGCAACCTCTCGAGCCGGCGCGGCCAGATCCAGTCGCAGGAGGACCGCGGCGGCACGCAGATCGTGGCCGCCCGGGTGCCGCTGTCGGAGATGTTCGGCTATGCCACGGACCTGCGGTCGCGCACCCAGGGCCGGGCGAGCTACTCGATGCACTTCGACCGGTACGAGCCGGCGCCGCAGAACGTGAGCGACGAAGTCGTCGCTCGCATGCAGGGCAAGTAACCGTCTGGCCTAGCGCCCACCGCCTAGAGCCCAGCGCCAGCGAGAAGCAGAGAAATGGCTACAGCACAGTTCAGCGAGAAGATTCGGATCCGCCTCAAGGCGTACGACTACCGGGTGCTCGACCAGTCGACCACGGAGATCGTGGACACGGCCAAGCGCACCGGCGCGCGGCTGGCAGGTCCCATTCCGCTGCCGACGTCGAAGAACAAGTGGACGGTGCTCCGCTCGCCCCACGTCGACAAGAAGTCGCGCGAGCAGTTCGAGATCCGCACGCACAAGCGGCTGATCGACATCTTCGAGCCCACGCCGCAGACCGTCGACGCCCTCATGAAGCTCGACCTGCCGGCCGGCGTGGATGTCGAGATCAAGGCGTTCGGCAAGGAACACAAGTAGCTTGCCCATTGCCCATCGTTGATCGCTGATTGAGTCGGACTCTTCACGTCAGCAATCGGCAATCAGCAATTCCAGGTATCTGACATGGTGAACGGAATCATCGGCAGGAAAGTGGGCATGACCCAGATCTTCGACGCGGATGGCACGATCCATCCGGCGACGGTGATCAAGGCGGGCCCCTGTGTCGTCGTGCAGGCGAAGGACGTCCAGACCGACGGCTATGCGGCCGTGCAGCTGGGTCTGGTGGAGGAGCAGCCGGCCAAGGTCGGCAAGCCGCTCCAGGGGCACTACAAGAAGGCGGGTGTCCCGCCGACCCGCGTGCGCCGCGAGGTGAAGGTGGCTTCCGGCGGTGATGCCCCGAAGGTCGGGGATCAGGTGCTCGCGTCCATCTTCGCCAGCGGCGAGCGGGTGGACGTCATCGGCACCGGCCGCGGCAAGGGCTTCCAGGGCGTCATGAAGCGGCACCACTTCGGTGGTGGCGCCGCGACGCACGGCTCCATGTTCCATCGGGCCCCGGGGTCCATCGGTGCGTCGTCGTTCCCGTCGCGCGTGGTCAAGGGCATGCGCGCCGGGGGCCGCATGGGCGGCGCCCGGACGACGATCCACAACCTCAAGGTGCTGCGGGTGGACGCGGAGAACAACCTCCTCATCGTGGAGGGCGGCATTCCTGGCGCCCCGACCGGCTACGTCGTGATCCGGAAGGCGCTCACGGCGAAGCGGATCAAGGTGGCCCAGGTCGAGAAGCCGAAGAAGGGCAAGAAGTAATCGGCGGGTTGGCGCTCGGGTGAGGTGGCGCGGTTCGGCCGCGTCCGGCCTCGACCGCGGCCCAGCTCTCCCCGTCACCAGCGGGTGAGTTTATGCAGATTGACGTCGTCAACAACAACAACGAAAAGGTCGGCGCCCTCGACGTCCGGGAGGACGTGTTCGGCGGCCGCATCAACACCGGCCTCGTCTGGGAGTCGGTCGTGCGCGCCAACGCGGCGGACCGGCAGGGCACCCATGCCACGAAGAACCGCGCCCTTGTCAGCGGCAGCGGCAAGAAGCCGTGGCGGCAGAAGGGGACCGGTCGCGCCCGCGTCGGCGAGATCCGCAACCCGCTGTGGCGGAAGGGCGGCACGGTGTTCGGCCCGCAGCCCCGCAGCTACGAGTACACGCTGCCCCGGAAGGTCGAACGCGGGGCGCTGCGCGCCGCGCTGGCGGCCAAGCTCCAGGACGGCAGCCTGATCGTCGTCGACGCGCTGGCGCAGGCCGAGGTGAAGACCAAGACCGCCGCCGCCACCCTCAAGCGACTGGGTGTGACGGGCAAGGCCGTGCTCGTGGACGTGACGCTGGACGACAAGTTCGCGCGCTCGGTGCGCAACCTGCCCGGCGTGGCGGCGATTCCCAGTTCGCGTCTGACGGCGCGCGACGTCGCGAACGCGACCCGGGTCGTGGCCACGCGCAGCGCGCTCGAGAAGCTGCAGGAGGCGCTGGCCTAGTCATGCACATCAAGCTCACCGACATCATCCGCCGGCCGCTCATCACCGAGAAGACGTCGATCATCCGCGAGGATGGCCGGACGATCGTGTTCGAGGTGGCCCGCGACGCCAACAAGGTGCAGATTCGCACGGCCGTCGAGAAGCTGCTCGGCGCCAAGGTCGCCGGCATCCGGACGAGCATTGCCCACGGCAAAATCAAGCGGCAGGGCCGCTACGTCGGCCAGCGCCCGGACTGGAAGAAGGCCTACGTAACGCTGCGCGAAGGCCAGAAGATGCCTGAATTCCTGGAGGGCGCGTAATCATGCCCATTCGCAAGCTGAATCCGACGTCGCCCGGGACCCGCTTCAAGACGGTCCAGACCTTCGACGAGATCACGACCTCGGAGCCGTACAAGCCGCTCGTCGAGAAGCTGCACCGCTCCGGGGGCCGCAACAACCGTGGCGAGCTGACGTCGTGGTGGCGTGGTGGCGGGCACAAGCGGATGTACCGGATCATCGACTTCAAGCGGGACAAGCACGGGATCCCCGCGAAGGTGTCGACGATCGAGTACGACCCGAACCGTTCGGCGCGGATCGCCCTGCTCACCTATGCCGACGGCGAGAAGCGCTACATCCTGCAGCCCGTCGGCCTGAAGGTTGGCGACACGATCGTGTCGGGCCCGACGGTGGACATCCTGCCGGGGAATGCGCTGCCGCTGCGAAACATCCCCCTGGGCACGCTCATCCACAACGTGGAGCTGAAGCCCGGCAAGGGCGGCCAGATCGCGCGCAGCGCCGGGTCGTCCGTCCAGCTGGTCGCCAAGGAAGGCGACTACGCGTCGGTGAAGATGCCCTCGGGCGAGGTGCGCAAGATCTTCATCGAGTGTCTCGCGACGGTCGGGCAGGTGGGGAACCTGGACCACGAGAACGTGTCGCTCGGCAAGGCGGGACGGAGCCGGTGGCTCGGTCGTCGCCCGCACAACCGCGGCGTGGCGATGAACCCGGTGGATCACCCGCTCGGCGGCGGTGAGGGCAAGACCTCCGGCGGCCGCCATCCGGTGTCGCCGTGGGGCCAGCCGACCAAGGGATTCAAGACCCGGAACCGCAAGACCACCGACAAGTTCATCGTGCAGCGGAGACAGAAGTAATGAGCCGTTCACTCAAGAAGGGGCCGTTCGTCGATACGTCGCTGCTCGAGAAGATCGAGGTGATGAACCGCGGCTCCGAGAAGAAGGTCATCAAGACGTGGTCGCGCCGGTCGACGGTGATCCCCGAGTTCGTGGGGCACACGCTGGCGGTGCACAACGGGAAGAAGTTCATCCCGGTGTACGTGACCGAGAACATGGTGGGTCACAAGCTGGGCGAGTTCGCCCCGACCCGCACCTTCAAGGGGCACACCCAGAAGGTGGCCGAGAAGTCGTCGTCGGCGGCGCCGTCGGCGAAGTAGGAGCGAGTCATGGTCGAAGCGAAGGCAACGGCGAAGTACGTCCGGACCTCGGCGCAGAAGGCTGGGCTCGTGATGGCGCTGATCCGCGGCAAGGACGTCAACCGCGCGCTGGCGACGCTGAAGTTCACGCGCAAGTCGATTGCCGAGGACATCGCCAAGGTCCTGCGGTCGGCGATCGCGAACGCCCAGCAGAAGGACGGGTTCGGCGGCGACGTCGACCGCCTCTACGTGCAGGCGTGCTATGCCAACCAAGGTCCCTCGCAGAAGCGCGTGCGTCCCGCGCCGATGGGCCGGGCATACCGGGTGATCAAGCGGACGGCGCACCTCACGGTGCAGGTGGCAGAGCGTCCGGAGAAGGTGAAGCCGGTCGGCGCCGGCGAGGGTACGAAGCGCGCGCGCAAGACGCAGAAGGATAAGGAGTAGCCGTGGGCCAGAAGGTTCACCCGTTTGGATTCCGTCTCGGGTTCAACAAGACGTGGCGCTCGCGGTGGTACTCGGACCGCGACTACGCGAAGCTGCTGCACGAGGACCTGAAGCTGCGCCAGTCGCTGAAGAAGCGGTTCGCGCACGCCGGGGTCTCGAAGATCGAGACCGAGCGGGCCGCCAACAAGCTGAAGATCGACATCTATACCTCGCGGCCCGGCATCATCATCGGCCGCAAGGGGACCGAGGTCGACAAGCTGAAGCAGGAGATCCAGAAGCGCACCTCGCGCGAGGTCTTCATCAACATCCAGGAGATCCAGAAGCCGGAGCTCGACGCCCAGCTGATCTCCGAGTCGGTGGCGATGCAGCTCGAGAAGCGCGTGGCGTTCCGCCGCGCGATGCGCAAGGCGGTGGAGTCGGCGCTGCGCTTCGGCGCGCGCGGCATCAAGGTCCGGGTGTCGGGTCGGCTGAACGGCGCGGAGATCGCGCGGTCCGAGTGGTACCTGCACGGCCAGCTGCCGCTGCAGACGCTGCGTGCGGACATCGACTACGGGTTCGCCGAAGCCAACACCACCTACGGCCAGATCGGCATCAAGGTGTGGCTGTACAAGGGTGAGCGCCTCGTGCCGCAGCGCGGGCGTGAAGAGGAATACCGCGAGCGCGGGCCGCGGCGGCCGCAGCCGCGGGCGTAGGAAGGTCAGGACGGCCGGGTCGGTCAGGATGGTCGGGGAGGTTGAGCAGCGTCCCTCCCGGCGCACCAGACGGTCCGGCCCGACCCGACGAGGATTACAGCGATGTTGATGCCAAAGAAGGTCAAGTTCCGGAAGCAGCAGCGCGGGCGCATGGCCGGCAAGGCCTGGCGAGGCTCTGACGTTTCCTTCGGGGACTTCGGGCTGAAGGCGCTCGAACCCTGCTGGCTGACGGCGCGACAGATCGAGGCGGCCCGAATCGCGATGACGCGGTTCATCAAGCGCGGCGGCAAGATCTGGGTGCGCGTCTTCCCGGACAAGCCGATCACGAAGAAGCCGCAGGAAACCCGCATGGGCAAGGGCAAGGGCGCACCCGAAGAGTGGGTGTGCGTCGTGCGGCCGGGCCGCGTGCTCTTCGAGATGGAAGGCGTGAGCGAGGCGGATGCCCGGCAGGCCATGAAGCTCGCCGCCGCGAAGCTGCCCATCCTCACCAAGTTCGCGACCCGGTTCGCGCAGGAGAAGGTGTCATGAAGGCCGCGGAACTCCGCGACCTGGGGGTCGACGAACTCGGCGCCCGGGAGCGCGACCTCACCGATCAGCTGTTCCGCATGCGGATCCAGAAGTCGATGGGACAGCTGGAGGCTCCGGACAAGTTGCGGACGGTCCGGCGCGACCTGGCGCGCATCAAGACCGTCATCCGGCAGAAGCAGGCAAAGTAGCTATGGCTCAGAAATCCGAGAAAACGGGCATCGTCGTCAGCAACAAGATGCAGAAGAGCATCGTCGTTGCGGTCGAGTGGCAGGTCCGCCACGGTCTGTACGGCAAGACCGAGCGCCGCACCTCCAAGTTCATGGTGCACGACGAGAACGGCGAGGCGAAGGTGGGCGACACGGTCGAGATCGTCGAGACGCGCCCGCTGAGCCGCCGCAAGCGTTGGGCCCTCAAGCGTGTCGTCCGCCAGGCGGCGCAGGTCTAGGGAGGAGCAGCCATGATTCAGATGCGATCGATCCTCGATGTCGCCGACAATTCCGGCGCGCGCAAGATCGCCATCATCAATCCGATCGGCGGCTCCACCGGCCGGTACGCCCGCCTCGGTGACATCGTGACGGCGTCGGTGAAGGAAGCAACGCCCGAAGGCAACGTCAAGAAGGGCCAGGTCGTGAAGGCGGTCATCGTGCGGACCGTCAAGGAGCAGCGCCGCCGCGACGGCAGCTACATCCGATTCGACCGCAACGCGGCCGTCCTCATCAACGATCAGGGCGAGCCGATCGGCACGCGCGTGTTCGGCCCGGTGGCCCGCGAGCTGCGCGAGCGCAAGTTCATGAAGATCATCTCGCTCGCGCCAGAGGTTTTGTAATGAGCCGTCTAGCGACACCCATCCGGAAGAACGACAACGTCCTGGTCGTCACGGGCAAGGACCGCGGCAAGCGCGGTCGCGTGCTGCGCGTCGATCCGGAGAAGAACCGCCTCATCGTCGAGGGCGTGAACGTCATCAAGCGCCACACGAAGCCGAACCCGCAGCGCAACATCAAGGGGGGCGTCGTCGAGCGCGAGGCCACGGTGCACGCCAGCAACGTGCAGCTGGTCTGCCCCGAGTGCGGCAAGCAGACGCGCGTGGGTCGCAAGATCCTCGGCGATGGCCGCAAGGTCCGCATCTGCCGCAAGTGCGAGGGAGTGGTCGACAAATGAACCGCCTGAAGGAGAAGTACCAGAAGGAGGCCATCGCGGCGCTCAAGAAGGAATTCGGCTACACGAACGTGATGGCCATTCCGAAGATTGAGAAGGTCGTGGTGAACATGGGCCTCGGCGAGGCGACCGGCAACGCCAAGATCATCGACACGGGCGCCGACGAGCTCGCGCGCATCACCGGCCAGAAGCCGGTGACCCGCCGCGCGAAGAAGTCGATCGCGCAGTTCAAGGTGCGCCAGGGCCAGCCGATCGGCACGATGGTCACGCTGCGCGGCGAGCGCATGTGGGAGTTCCTCGACCGCCTCATCGCCATCGCCCTGCCCCGCGTCCGCGACTTCAAGGGCGTGTCGCCGAAGGGCTTCGACGGCCGCGGCAACTACACCCTGGGGCTCCGCGACCAGCTGCTGTTCCCCGAGATCGACTACATGAAGGTCGACAAGGCGCGCGGGATGAACGTCTCGGTGGTGACCACGGCCAAGACCGACGAGGAGGCGCGCAAGCTCCTCCAGTTCATCGGCATGCCGTTCCGGCAGTAGGCAGGACCAAGGAATCAGACATGGCCACGACAGCAAAGATCGCCAAGGAACAGAAGACGCCCAAGTTCAAGGTGCGGCTCCGCAACCGGTGCCACCTCTGCGGCCGGCCCCGTGCCTACATGCGGAAGTTCGCGCTGTGCCGCCTCTGCTTCCGGAAGCTGGCGCTCGACGGGGACGTCACGGGCGTCACCAAGAGCAGTTGGTGAGGTTGTGAAGTCGCGGGTTGGTGAGTGGCAATCACCAGCTCTCCAACTCACCAGATCACGAATTGAGAAGGTTTAGACGAACATGACCGATCCAATTGCCGACATGCTGACGCGGATCCGCAACGCGGTCACCGCCAAGCACACGCGCGTCGACATGCCCGCGTCGCGCATCAAGGCCGACATCGCGCGCATCCTCGCCGACGAGGGGTACATCCAGAGCTACCGGCTCGTGGAGGACCCCGCGTCGCCGCAGAAGACGCTGCGCCTGTTCCTGAAGTACGGGCCCCACGGCGAGCGCCTCATCACCGGCATCGAACGCATCAGCCGCCCCGGCCGCCGCGTCTACTTCGGCCGCCAGGACGTGCCGCAGGTCCTGGCAGGGCTGGGCACCAGCATCCTGACGACGTCGCGTGGCGTCATGACGGGCCGCGAAGCCGTCCGGGCGGGCGTCGGCGGCGAGGTGCTCTGCAACATCTGGTAAGCGTCGAAGCCGGCGCACCAGCGCCGTGAGCCGAGACCGAGAAGGAAGAGCGACATGTCTCGTATTGGAAAGAAACCGATTCCGGTGCCCAAGGGCGTGACCATCAAGGTCGAGTCGGGCACCGTGGAAGTGAAGGGCCCCAAGGGCCTGCTGCGGCAGGCGCACCCGGCCGGCATCAACTTCGAGCTCGTCGACGGCCAGCTGCTGGCCAAGCGCTCGACGGACGACCCGTCCCTGGCCAAGTTCCACGGCCTGGCGCGGAGCCTCGTGGCCAACGCCGTGACCGGCGTGACCGAGGGCTTCAAGCGCGAACTCGACATCGTCGGCGTCGGCTATCGCGCCGAGGTCAAGGGGCAGCAGGTCATCTTCGCGCTCGGCTACTCGCACGCGGTGGTGTTCGACATCCCGAAGGGGATCGACGTCGCCATCGACAAGCAGACCCACATCACCGTCACCGGTGTGGACCGTCAGCTCGTCGGCCAGGTGGCCGCCAACATCCGACGCCTGCGCAAGCCGGACCCCTACAAGCAGAAGGGCGTCCGGTACACCGGCGAAGTGCTCAAGAAGAAGGCCGGAAAGACGGGGGCGAAGTAATGAAGATCAAGACCAAGGACGATCGCCGCCGCCGGATCCAGCTGCGGCAGCGCAAGCGCATCGCGGGCACGGCCGAGCGCCCGCGGCTGACCGTGTTCCGGAGCGTGGCCCACATCTACGCGCAGGTCATCGACGATCTGAGCGGGCACACGCTGGCGTCGGCTTCGACCGTCGAGCCGGCGCTGAAGGGCGGGTTCGAGAAGGGCGTCACCGGCGGCAACCTCAAGGGAGCCGACGCGGTGGGCGCCGCCATCGCCAGGCGCGCCATCGAGAAGGGGATTACGCGCGTGGTGTTCGACCGCAGCGGGTTCCTCTACCACGGACGCATCCGCGCAGTCGCGGACGCTGCACGCAAAGCAGGACTGGAATTCTAGGAGCGGTATGCGTACTCGCGAGCGAATCGATCCGTCGCAGCTCGACATCAAGGACACCGTCGTCGCCATCAACCGCGTGACGAAGGTGGTGAAGGGCGGCAAGAACCTGAGCTTCAGCGCGCTGGTCGTCGTCGGTGACGGGCACGGCGTCGTGGGCTTCGGGATCGGCAAGGCGAAGGAAGTGCCGTCGGCCATCAAGAAGGGCATCGAGTCGGCGAAGAAGAACCTGATCCGCGTGCCGCTCCAGGGCTCGACGATCCCGCACCCGATCGTCGGCAACTTCGGCGCGGGCAGCGTGCTCCTGAAGCCGGCTCCCGATGGGACGGGCATCATCGCCGGCGGCGCCGTCCGCGCGGTGGTGGAGTCGGCGGGCATCACCAACATCCTGACGAAGTCGCTCGGCTCGGCCAACCCGCACAACGTCGTGCGGGCGACGATCGCCGGTCTCGACGCGCTCAAGGATCCGGTCGCGATTGCGCGGATGCGCGGCAAGGAGCTCGAGGAGCTCGCCGGCGCCTCCGCTTAGGGAAGTGACACGTCATGGCGAACGAGCGGACTGACTCGAAGGGCACCGGGGTGGTCAAGGTGACCCTCCTGAAGAGCCCCATCGGCTTCAACAGGAAGCAGGGTGAGGTGCTGCGCAGCCTCGGGCTGCGGCGCATCCGCCACACCGTGGAAGTGAAGGACACGACCGAGACCCGGGGCATGATCCACAAGGTCCGGCACCTCGTCTCGGTTGAATAGCAGTTGGCGAGCTGGTGAAGCCTGCACGTCACCAGGATCACCAGCGCACCAGGTCACCAATTCAGGATTACTGACATGGATCTCTCCAATCTGAAGCCGCCCAAGGGCGCCACGCACGCCAAGAAGCGCATCGGCCGCGGCCAGGGCTCTGGCAACGGCAAGACCGCCGGCCGCGGGCACAAGGGCGCCAAGTCGCGCTCCGGCTTCAAGTTCAAGCGCGGGTTCGAGGGCGGGCAGATGCCGCTGCATCGCCGGCTGCCCAAGCGCGGCTTCACGAACCCCTTCCGCCTGGAATACGCGGTCGTGAACCTCGACACCCTGTCGGAGCGGTTCGAGGCAGGCGCGGTCGTCACGCCGGAAGCGCTGGTCGCGGCCGGCCTGGTCGACGGCAACAGCCCCGTGAAGGTCCTCGCGCGAGGCGAGGTGAGCAAGGCGCTGACGGTGCGCGTGCACAAGTTCAGCGGCAAGGCGGCGGAGAAGATCGCCGCGGCCGGGGGACAGGCGGAGGCGCTCGCCTGAGGATCAGGACGGCGCGGCCGTCCGGATTGAGCCAATGGAAAACAGCCTGAAGAACATCTTCGCCGTCTCGGACCTGCGCAACCGCGTGCTCTTCACGCTCGGGTTGCTGGGCGTCTACCGGATCGGGAACCACATCCCGACCCCGGGCGTGAACACGGCCGCGCTGGCCGAGCTCGCGCAGCAGATGCAGAACCAGATGTTCGGCCTGTACGACATGTTCTCCGGCGGGAACCTGTCGCGGGTGACGATCTTCGCTCTGGGCATCATGCCCTACATCAGTGCGTCGATCATCCTGCAGCTCCTGACGGTCGTCTGGCCGTACCTCGAGAAGCTCTCGAAGGAAGGCGAACTGGGCCGGCGCAAGATCACCCAGTACACCCGCTACGGCACGATCTTCCTGAGCGTCGTGCAGGCGCTCGGCATCGCGATCTTCCTCGAACGCCAGACCAACATCACGGGCGGCCTGCCGCTGGTCTACAACCCGGGTCTCGGCTTCCGCCTGATGACGGTGCTCACGCTGACGACCGGCACGTCGTTCATCATGTGGCTTGGCGAGCAGATCACCGAGCGGGGCATCGGCAACGGGATGTCGCTCATCATCTACGCGGGCATCGTCGTCGGCTTCCCGCGCGCGGTGATCCAGACGATCGACCAGATCCGGACGGGCCAGCTGGGGCTCTTCTCGATGATCGTCCTCGTGGTGGTGATGGCGCTCGTCATCGCGGCGATCATCTTCGTGGAACGCGGGCATCGGCGGGTGACGGTCCAGTACGCCAAGCGCGTCGTGGGTCGCCGCATGTATGGCGGCTCGAGCACGCACATCCCGCTGAAGGTGAACACCGGCGGCGTCATCCCGGTGATCTTCGCCTCGTCGATCCTGGCGTTCCCGGCGACCTTCGCCCAGATGTTCCAGGGCCGGCCGTTTGCCGACGCCGTCACGACGCAGCTCGGCCTCGGGATGCCGCTCTACAACCTGCTGTTCGTGGCCGGCATCATCTTCTTCGCGTACTTCTACACCGCGATCATCTTCAACCCGGATGACGTGGCAGAGAACATGCGGAAGTATGGCGGGTTCATCCCGGGCATCAGGCCCGGCAAGCGGACCGCCGAGTACATCGACACGATCCTGACGCGGGTGACGCTGGCCGGGTCCATCTACCTGGCGATCATCGCCATCCTGCCGCAGTTCCTGCTGAGCGGGTTCAAGGTGGAGCCCATCCCGTTTGTCGGCGGGTGGCTCGACGCCGCACTGCCGCGGTTCGTGACCGAGGGCCTTGGCGTGCCGTTCTACTTCGGGGGCACCTCGCTGCTGATCGTGGTCGGCGTGGCGATGGACACCGTGCAGCAGGTCGAGAGCCAGTTGATCATGCGCCACTACGACGGCTTCATGAAGAAGACCCGGATCCGGGGCCGTCGGGCCTGACGGGTAGCGGCGATGGCGCTGAACCTCATCATGCTCGGCCCCCCGGGGGCAGGGAAGGGTACGCAGGCCGAGCGATTCGCGCGGCTCCGGAAGATTCCGAAGATTTCGACCGGCGACATCCTGCGGGAGGCGGTCAAGGCTGGTACGGAGATCGGCCTGAAGGCCAAGGCGATCATGGACCGCGGCGAGCTTGTCAGCGACGAGGTCATGGTGCGGATCGTCGAGGAGCGGCTGAACCAGAACGACGCGCGCAGCGGCTTCATCCTCGACGGCTTTCCCAGGACCGTGGCCCAGGCGCGGGCGCTCGAGGCGGTAATGGTCGGCCGGGCGCCGCTCATCATCGTCGACATCGTGGTGCCGGAGGCGGAGCTCGTCCGACGCCTGACGACCCGCATCATCTGCGCGAACTGCGGGCAGAACGCCGAGGGTGTGGAACTGTCGCAGATCAGCCTGGCGCGCTGCCAGAAGTGCGGTGGTCCACTGAAGCAGCGTGACGATGACAACGAGGCGGTCGTGCGCGAGCGCCTCAAGGTGTATCACCGGAACACGGCGCCGCTCGTCGAGTACTATCGGGAGCGGCCCACCTTCCGGGCGGTCAACGGATCCCAGCGGCCCGAGGCCGTGGCCGCGGCCCTGGCCGAGGCGGTGGATTCGGCGAAGAGCGAAGTCGTGGGTGGAACCGCCCTGTGATCGTTTGCCGCTCGATTGCCGAGTTGGAAAGGATGCGTGCCGCCGGGCGGCTGGTCGGCCAGGTGCTGACCGCGCTTGCGGCGCAGGTCGCGCCGGGTGTGACCACGGCCGACCTCGACGCGCTGGCTGAAGGCCTGATTGTGGATGCCGGCGCAATCCCGGCGTTCAAGGGGTATCACGGATACCCCGCCACGATCTGCGCGTCGGTGAACGAGGAGGTGATCCACGGGATTCCCTCCGGGAAGCGCGTGCTGAACGAGGGCGACGTCATCGCGATCGACGTGGGCGCCTCGCTCGGCGGGTACTTTGGCGACAGCGCGGTGACGCTGCCGGTCGGGAAGGTGTCGGAAGAGGCGGCGACGCTGCTGCGGGTCACCGAGGAGTCGCTCTACAAGGCGATCGAGCAGGTGCGGCCCGGCGCGAGGGTGTCCGACATCGGGCATGCCGTGCAGGCACACGTCGAGCAGCATGGCTTCTCCGTGGTGCGGGAATTCGTCGGCCACGGGATCGGGCAGCAGATGCACGAGGAGCCGCAGGTGCCCAACTACGGGGAACCGGGACGGGGACCGCGGCTGGCCGAAGGCATGGTGCTGGCGATCGAGCCGATGGTGAACGCGGGCAAGCCCGCGGTGAAGGTGCTGGCTGACGGGTGGACCGCCGTGACGAGGGACCGGAGCCTGTCGGCACACTTCGAGCACACGGTCGCGGTGACGGCCAACGGGGCATGGATTCTGACGGCCAGGGACGAAGCGGGACCCGGGCGGAGATAGTCGGGGTCGTCGTCGAGCAGCTCCCGAGGGTGTTGTTCCGGGTGAAGCTCGACGGCGGGGCCCTGGTGACGGCGCACATCGCGGATCGCACGGACCGCAATTTCGTCCGGGTGCTGGTTGGCGATAGAGTGCGCCTCGAGCTGTCGCCGGTCGATCGCGGACGAGGCCGGATTATCGGGAAGGTCGAGTAAGGCTTTGGGCTTCAGGCCCGGGGCATCGGGCGCGCGAGGCGCACCCGGGAGCCACGGTCGAAGCCGCTCAAGGATGTGAAAGATGAAGGTTCGAGCATCGGTCAAGCGGATTTGCGACAAGTGCAAGATCGTCCGGCGCCGTGGGGTGGTCCGGGTGATCTGCGCCAACCAGAAGCACAAGCAGAGGCAGGGCTAGTTCAATGGCACGTATTGCAGGCGTCGATCTTCCGCGCACCAAGCGCGTTGAAATCGGACTCACGTACATCTTCGGCATCGGGCGCGTCCGTTCGGTGACCATCCTTCAGGAAGCGGGCGTGAGCCCGGACATCCGCGTGAAGGATCTCTCGGAAGACGATGTCCGCAAGATCAGCCGCGTGATCGAGGAGCAGGGCCGCGTCGAGGGCGACCTCCGCAAGGAGATCTCGATGAACATCAAGCGGCTGATGGAAATCGGCTGCTACCGCGGCATGCGCCACCGCCGCGGCCTGCCCGTGCGCGGCCAGCGCACGCGGACCAATGCGCGCACGCGCAAGGGGCCGCGCAAGGGTGCCATCGCGAAGAAGAAGACCGTCTAGCCGCGCCAGGTGCAGGGCCGTGAGCGATCACGGCCCCGCGCGCGACCGTGGACCGACGACTGAGAACTGAGGACTCCAGGAATGGCAAAGAGCGAAGCAGCCGAGGGATCCGAGAAAAAGGGCCCTGCGGGAAAGCCCAAGAAGACGTTCAAGAAGCGTGGCGAGAAGCGGATCGTCCACCACGGCCTGGCGCACATTCACGCGTCGTTCAACAACACGACCGTGACGATCACCGACACCGAAGGCAACGTGGTGGCGTGGTCGAGCGCCGGCGGCATCGGCTTCAAGGGCTCCCGGAAGGGGACGCCGTTTGCGGCGACCCAGGCGGCGATGAACGCGGGCAATGCGGCGAAGACCGTCGGCATGCGCACCGTGGATGTCCGGGTGAAGGGCCCCGGCTCCGGGCGCGAGTCGGCGATCCGGGCGCTGCAGACGGTGGGGATCGAGGTCAAGTCGATCCGCGACATCACCCCGATCCCGCACAACGGCTGCCGGCCCTCGAAGCGCCGGCGCGTCTGAGGCTCTGGCGATTGGTGATCTGGCGGAGTGGCGATCTGGTGACGTCGCTGGCGATTTGAGTTCGCCAACTCACCAGTTCACCAAACTCACCGACTGCGATGTTCTTCTAGAGGTTATTGAATGGCTCGTTACATTGGACCCGTCTGCCGCCTGTGCCGCCGCGAGGCGATGAAGCTCTTCCTGAAGGGGGAGCGCTGCTACACGGAGAAGTGCGCCATCGAGAAGCGCAACTTCCCCCCGGGGCAGCACGGCAAGATGCGCAAGGCGAAGCTGGCGGGATACGGCCTGCAGCTGCGCGAGAAGCAGAAGGTCAAGCGCATCTACGGCGTGCTCGAAGACCAGTTCCGTCGCTACTTCGAGGCCGCCGAGCGGACCCGCGGGATCACGGGCGTGACGCTGCTTCAGCTCCTCGAGCGCCGCTTCGACAACGTGATCTACCGCCTCGGTCTGGCGACGTCCCGCGCGCAGGCACGCCAGCTGGTGCGGCATGGACACTTCCTGATCAACGGCAAGAAGGTGGACATCCCGTCGTACTCCCTGAAGGAGGGCGATGTGGTGACGGTGCTGGCTCGCAGCCAGAAGAACCCCACCATCGAGCACGCGATGCAGGAGGTGAAGGGCCGGGGGATCCCCGAGTGGCTGTCGTTCGACGCCGCGTCGATCTCGGGCCGCATCGTCTCGATGCCGACCCGCGAACAGATCAACCTGCCCGTGCAGGAACAGCTGATCGTGGAGCTCTACTCCAAGTAACGGCTTCAGGCTCCGGTCGGCCGGCACACCGGGCGCGTCGTCGCCCGGAGCCGTTCGCCCGAAGCCTGCAGCGCGGCCGCGTCGCGGCCGCGTCGCAGACCGCCGGCCCGCAGCCTTGACAGACCTGCGGTGGGAGGCCGGCGGTTCACCTGGCAGGTCTGGAGGCCCGTCTGCGGGCCCGGTAGCGAAAGGAAGACACGATGCTCTGGAAGGGATTTCAGCGGCCGAAGCGGCTCGAGTTCGAACGTGAGACGCTGACGGATCGGTTCGGCAGGTTCTACGCGCAGCCGTTCGAGCGCGGCTTCGGCACGACCATCGGCAACGCCCTGCGGAGGGTGCTCCTGTCGTCGATCGAGGGCGCGGCCATCACCGCGGTGAAGATCGACGGCGTGCTGCACGAGTTCTCGCCGATTCCCGGCGTGGTCGAGGATGCGACCGACATCATCCTCAACCTGAAGCAGATCCCGCTCAAGCTGCACACCGACACGACGAAGACGCTCGTCGTGCGCGTGGACAAGGCTGGCGAGGTGCGGGCCAAGGACATCCAGGTGGACGCGGACGTCGAGATCCTCGAGCCGGAGGCGCACATCGCCACCGTGTCCGAGGGAGGCAGCCTGCACATGGAAATGCGCATGCGCCGCGGCCGTGGCTACGTGTCGGCCGACAAGAATTTCGACGAGGACCTCGGCATCGGCTGGATCCCGATCGACTCGGTGCATTCGCCGATCAAGAAGGTCAACTATCTCGTCGAGGCCGCGCGCCTCGGCCAGACGACGGACTACGACAAGCTGACGGTCGACGTCTGGACCAACGGGGCCATCACGCCGCGCGATGCCGTCTCACTCGCGGCGAAGCTGGTGCGCGATCACCTGAACATCTTCATCAACCTCGAGGATGGCGTCGAGCAGCAGGCGGAAGCCTCCGGCGACCAGCCGCGCAGCGGCGCCGGCAACGAAAACCTCGACAAGTCGGTCGAGGAGCTGGAGCTGTCGGTCCGCTCGTACAACTGCCTCAAGAACGCGAACATCCGCACGATTCGCGAGCTGGTGCAGAAGTCCGAGGCTGAGATGCTCAAGACCAAGAACTTCGGACGCAAGAGCCTCAACGAGATCAAGGAAATCCTGCACACGATGGGCCTGAGCCTCGGCATGCGTGTCGATCAGGCGGGGGCGCAGGACTAAGAAGGAAGGACCGGGAGACCAGGTCGATCGGATCGGTCGGGTAGGACGAAGCATCGCTCTTCCCATCAGGCCTGCCGGTCCACCAGACCCTCCTGCCAAACGCACATGAGACATCGAGTAGCACACCGCAAGCTGGGCCGCGTCACCGAGCATCGTATCGCCATGCTGCGGAACCAGGCCACGGCCCTTCTCCGCCACGAGCACCTCGTGACCACGGTGCCTCGCGCGAAGGAACTGCGCCCCTTCGTGGAGCGGCTCATCACCATCGCCAAGCGCGGCCTCGCGTCCGGCGATGCGAACCTCAAGCTGCTGAATGCGCGGCGCCTGGTCATGCAGGACCTGCAGGACCGCGCGGTCGTGACGAAGCTGTTCGACACGCTCGCGCCCCGATTCGAGGCGCGACCCGGCGGGTACACGCGGCTGCTGCGCCTGGGCTACCGCAAGGGCGACTCCGCTGAGATCGCCCAGGTGGAACTGGTCGGCAGCGAGTTCAACCCGCGCGCCCAGGCCGAGGCCGATGCCGCCGCGCCGCAGGAAGCCCCGAAGCCGAAGGGCGTGGGTGGTCGCCTGAAGGCCGCCGCCGACCGCCTCCGGGGCGGCAAGAAGAACGACGGCGCAGACACCGCGTCGAAGAAGGCATCGAAGCCCGCAAAGGGCGGCGCCCGCAAGGTCACAACGCCGCGCAAGGCCGGCGGCAGCTAGTCGCCGGGAGGTTCTGGCGCCCTCACACTGCACATGGCAGTGTGAGGTTCAGAGCGCTCGATTGCCGACCGCAGGTTGAAGACTTCAGGGTGGTCGCACCTCTGAAGTCTTCAATCTCGACCGGCCAACACAGATCTTCAGTCTCCACGCGGCCGCAGGGCTTCAGCCCTCGCTCCCACGGCTCCACGCCCTCCCGGTTCTACACTTCTTCGACCTCGACGCCTGTCCGCTCCGCCTTCGCCGCAGCGATGATCTTCGTCTGCAGATGCGAGGGCACCTCGTCGTAGTGCGAGTACTCCATGTGGTACGAGCCGCGCCCGCCAGTGGCCGAGGTGAGGTGCTGCTCGTAGGTCAGCATCTCCGCCATCGGCACCTGTGCCTTGATGATGGTCATGGCGCCACGGGTGTCCATGCCGGCGATGCGACCGCGCCGCCCGTTGAGGTCGCCCATCAGGTCGCCGGCGAAGTCTGACGGCGCATACACCTCCACGGTCATCACCGGCTCGAGGATGGTGGGGCGAGCCCGCGTCATCGCATCCTTGAAGGCCAGCGAGCCGGCCATCTTGAACGAGAGCTCGTTGGAGTCCACGTCGTGGTACGACCCGTCGAAGACCGTGACGCGGAAGTCCACCATCGGATACCCCGCGAGGTAGCCGCGGGCCCGAGCGTCCTGGATTCCCTTCTCGACCGCAGGCACGAACTGCCTCGGAATCGCGCCGCCAAAGATGTCGTCCACGAACTCGAAATCCGAGCCGCGCGGCAGCGGCTCGACGCGAATCTTGCAGTCGCCGAACTGGCCGTGTCCGCCCGTCTGCTTCTTGTGGCGGCCGTGCGCCTCGGTGGCGGCCCTGATCGTCTCCCGATAGGGGATCCGTGGCGGCTTCAGGTTGACGTCCACGCCGAACCGTCGCTTCAGTTTCGCGACCGTCACTTCGATGTGCAGTTGCCCCTGCCCCGACAGCAGCAGTTCCTTGGTCTGCGGGTCGCGGCTGTAGCGGATCGTCGGGTCTTCTTCCTCGAGGCGGTGCATCGACGTGCTGATCTTGTCTTCGTCGCCGCGGCTCTTTGGCTCGATCGCGTACGAGAGCACCGGCTCGGCGAACGTGATCGGCGCAAACACGACCGCATCGGCCTTGTCCCCGATCGTGTCGTTGGTCAGCGTGTCCTTCAACTTCGCCACCGAGCCGATGTCACCGGCCTTGATCTCGGGCACCGCCGTGGGGGTCTTCCCCTGCAGCAACTGCAGCGAGCCGAGCCGCTCCGGCAGGTCGCGCGTCCGGTTGTGCACGGCGGAGTCCGACTTCAGCGTGCCCGACACCACGCGGAACAGCGTGATTCGCCCCGCGAACGGATCCGCGATCGTCTTGAACACGAAGGCCGTCGCCGGGGCCTTGTCGTCCGCGGTGCGCGACACGGCCGTGCCCGCCTTGTCGTGCCCGCCAAACGGCCGTTCGTCCGGAGGCGGAACCAGCGTGGCGACCGTGTCGAGCAACTGCGGGACGCCCACGTTGCCCAGTGCCGATGTGCAGACGAGCGGGAACAGCGCGCCGGCCGCGGTGGCCTTGTGCAGTCCCGAGACCAGTTCCTCGTCCGAGAGCGTGCCGGCCTCGAAGAACCGCTCCATGAGGTGCTCGTCGGATTCGGCGACCATCTCGATCAGCGCCTCACGCGCGTGATCGACCGCGCCAGCAATCTCGCCGGGGACCGCGTCCACCTTGAACTTCCCGCTGCCGTCGCTGGCCGCCAGGAAGGCAGTACGGGTGATCAGGTCGACGACGCCGCGAAAGCCCTTTTCCTCGCCGATGGGGAACTGGACCGGGATCACGTTCCGGCTCAGCGACTCGCGGAGGCCCTGGAGGGTACGATCGAGGCTGGCGCGCTCGCGATCGAGCCGGTTCACCACCACGATGCGGGGCAGTCCCAGTTCCGCGGCGATCGCCCACACCTTCTCGGTCTGCACCATGACGCCGGCGACGGCATCCACCACGACCACCGCGGCGTCCACCACGTGCAGCGCGGACTGCGCATCACTGATGAAGTTGCCCATGCCGGGCGTGTCAATCAGGTTGATCTTCTGCTTGTTCCACTCGGCGTATGCCAGGCTCGCCGACAGCGTGTGCTTCCTGGCAATCTCCTCCTCGTCGAAGTCGGTGATGCTGGTGCCCTCGTCGACCCTGCCGAAGCGGTTGACCATGCCTGCATCGGACAGGATGGCCGAGGTGAGCTGGGTCTTGCCTGAACCGGAATGCCCGACCAGGGCGATGTTGCGGATCGCAGACGCGTCGTAGACCTTCATGGAGGCCCCCTGAAGGCGCATCATACCGAAGTCGTGCGGCGCAAGTCACAGGCGGAGGGACGCGAGGTGCGTCAACCCGGACGCGGCGAGGCGGCCGCCCGTGCGGCGTCGCTACTCGTAGCGGAGGGCTTCGATCGGGTCGAGTCGCGAGGCCTTCACCGCCGGCCACATCCCGAAGAAGATGCCGACCGACGCCGAGAACCCCAGGCCGATCGCGAACGACCACCACGGCAGGGAAATGGGGAATCCGGACAGGAGGTGGACGGCGTAGCCGATCAGGCTGCCCAGCAGGATGCCGAGCAGGCCGCCCAGGGAGGTGAGGAACGCGGCCTCCATGAGGAACTGGAACAGGATCTCGGACCGCCGCGCGCCGAGGGCCTTGCGCACCCCGATTTCCCGGGTCCGCTCGGTGACCGATATCGACATGATCGCCATCACCCCGATCCCGCCCACCATCAGCGCGATGGACGAGATCACGATGAGCCCGAAGAAGGTGCCCTGGCTGATCTGATCCCAGAGCTTCAGCACGGCGTCCTGGGTGACGACATCGAAGTCGTTCGGTTCATCGAGCCGGAGGCCGTGGCGAATGCGCATGACGCGCTCCACCTCGGCGATCGCCTCCTCTGTCGCGACCCCCTCCCGCGGCAGCATGGCGATCTGGATGGGCAGGAACGTGGCATTCCGGTTGACGCGCACCGCGTTCAGGCCGAACACGCGCTGGTACGCACTGTACGGAATCACCACAAAGTCGTCCTGACCGAGGTTGAACCCCCCGGCCGCCGGACGCTTGTCGAAGACGCCCACCACCTCGAAGCGCTCCGGCCCCACCCTGATGAACTTGCCGAGCGGGTCGGTACCGCGGGCACCGAAGAGCAGTTCGTAGGGCGAGTTGCCGATCACCGCCACGTTCCGCCGGTACTGCACCTCGGTGCCGTTGAAGAACCGGCCCGCGATCATCGGAATCTTCGTGCCTTCGGCGAAGTTCTCGGTCGTGCCGAAGACGACCAGCGGCCGCGTGCGCTGGTCCCGGTAGAAGACGCGCCGCGTCGTGGGCGGGCCACCCGCGCCCAGCTGGATGTCGACGAGCTGGATCGATCCCGCCTGCTGCTCGATGGCGCGCGCGTCGGACACCGTCAGGTTGGGCCGCTTCAGCAGTTCGCGGAACTCCGCACCGCTCGCGAAGCTGGTGACGCCGAAGCGCTGGACGAAAATCGTGTTGGGGCCGATGGCCCCGATGGCGTCGCGCAGCGACTGGTCGAAACCCCGGATCATCGCCGTCATGCCGACGATCGAGGTGATGCCGATGACCACGCCGAGCACGGTGAGCGCCGAGCGGAGCTTGTTGCTCCGCACCGTGTCGAACGCCATGGTGACGATCTCGCCGAGCAGGGTCAGGCGCATCGGCGGTTCACCCGGAGAGAAAGTCCGTGGCGGCGCTCAGTGCGTGGCCGGGTCGTGCTACTCACGGCGCAGCGCCTCGATGGGATCCAGCCGCGACGCGCGCGAGGCGGGATACAGGCCGAAGAAGAGGCCGACCAGGGCCGTGATGATGATGCCCAGCGCGACCGACCACGGCTCGACCGACGCCGGGATCGGCGTGAACGACGCCACGAGGGCCGAGAACGCCGAGCCCAGCATGGTGCCGACCACGCCGCCGAAGACCGACAGCACGACCGACTCGGTCAGCATCTGCACCATGATGTCCGCCCTGCGCGCGCCGAGCGCCTTGCGCAGCCCGATCTCGCGGGTCCGCTCCGACACCACCATCAGCATGATGTTCATGATGACGATGCCGCCGACCACCAAGGACAGCGCGACCACACCCACGAGCACCGCGAAGATGCCGTTGGTGGCCTGGTGGTAGATGTCGAGGATGGTGTCCGAGGTGAAGACGCCGAAGTTGTTCGGATCGCGGGGCTTCAGGCCCCGCACCGTCCGCAGCGCGACGACCGTCTCGTCCATCACCCGGCCGATTGCGCCGATGTCGCGCGGCTTCACCGTGAGCGACAGCGAGCGGCGCGAACCGAAGATCATGCGGAACTGGCCCAGCGGGATGTTGACGTAGTTGTCCTGCGACTGGCCGAGCACCGTCCCGCGCTTGCTCGCCACTCCCACCACGCGAAAGTGGACGCCCTCGATCTGAATGAGCTTGTCGAGCGGCTCGATCTCCGCTCCGAACAGCCGGTCGGCGACCTGCCAGCCGAGTACGGCCACCGGGCGCGCCGTGTCCACCTCGGTCGCGCTCATCAGGCGGCCGCGCTCGGCGTCGAAGGTGGAGAAGTTCAGGTACTCGCCGGTGACGCCGTGGATGCTGGCGTTGTCGATGGCGCGGTCGCGGTAGGACACGCGTCCCGTTCCCTGGAGTTCGGCCATCACCGCCGCGACGCTGTCGCCGCCCGCCCGCTTGATGCTGCGGGCCTCCTGGAGGGTGATCCGCGGATTGCTCCGGACGGCGTCGAACTCCTCGTCGCTGCGGGTGACCGGGAACTGCTGGATGTTGAACGAGTCGGCGCCGGCCTGGCTCATGATGGCCGCCGTCACCGACGCGTTCAGCCCCTGGATCAGCGACACGACCGCGATGATGGACGTGACCGCGACGATGTTGCCGAGGACCGTCATCAGCGACCGCAGCTTCGACGCCCAGATGGCGTCGATGGCGATGCCAGCCGACTCCAGGAGCTTGTTCACGCGGATCAGCGACCTGTGGATGTCGGCTTCGGCTCGACGACGATCTCGTCCCCGTCGGCCAGTCCGCGCACGGAGTTGTATGGCCCGGTCACCACCTCGTCGCCCGGCTTGAGGCCGTCCAGTACCTCGAAGTACCGGTCCCCCGAGATCCCCAGCTTGATCGGCACGAACACGACAGTGGCGCCGCGCCGAACGAACACGCCCTCCACTTCCTTGCGCGTCTGGCCGGGCTCGAGTTCCACGACCGGCGCAGGTTCGGCGGCACTCGCGGTGGGCGACGGGAACCAGCCCTGCCGCTTCTTCTCCACCTTGGGCTGCTTCACCACGTTGCCGGCGCTGTCATAGACGAGCTCGCGTACGGCGACCGCCGGAATGGGCACAGCCGAAACGCTGGACCGCGTGGCGGTCGTGATGTCGGCCGTGCAGGTGAATCCCGGCCGCACGTCGGGAATGGGTTCGTCCAGCGTGACGACCACCTTGAAGTTCGTGGCCTGGGTGGACTGGCTGGCGCCGCCCGTGCCGCTGGTCGGCTGGATCGGGCTGTTGCCGATCTCGCTGACGTGCCCGCGGAAGGTGCGATCCGGGAGCGCATCGACCGTCACGACCGCCGGCTGCCCGATGCTCACGTTGGGAATGTTCGTCTCGTCGACCTCCACCTCGGCCTGGATGATCGACATGTCCGCGAGGGTGAGGAGGACGGTGCCGGCGTTGTTCATGGTGCCGATCACGGCCGTCTCGCCTTCCTGGATGTTCCGGCGGGTGACGATCCCGTCGATCGGCGATTCGATGCGGACCTTGCTCAGGTCGTAACGCGCGCTCTCGAGTGAGGCACGCTCCTGGTTGATGCGTGCCGCCTGGGCGTTCACCTGCTTCTCGCGTTCACGGAGCGCTGATTCCGCGGCGCGCAGGTCCGTCTCCGCGCGGTCGAGTTGCTCCCGGGTCGTGAGCTGCTGTCCCCAGAGCTCTCGCTGACGCGCCAGGTTCTTCTGGGCGAGCTCCACCTGCACGCGGGCGGTCTCGACCGACTGCCGCTGCTGCTCGAGCGAACTCTCGGCCGCCTGCAGCGACGCGCTGCCGCTGTCCACGCGCGTCCGCAGCGACTTTGGGTCGATCTGCAGCAGGAACTGGCCTCGGGTGACCCGGTCGCCCTCGTTCACGGCGAGGTCGACGACCCGGCCGGAGGTGTCGGCGCTGATGTTGACCAGCCGCTTGGGTTGAATCTTGCCGGAGGCCGAGACGATGGCCTGCAGATCCCGCGACCGTATGGCTTCGACCGTGACAGTCGGGCCCGGAGCCGGCTTGAAGTACAGCCGGGCTCCGGCCGCTGCCGCAGCCACAATCACGACGCCGACGCCAACCAGAATCGTCCTGCGACTCACGCAATAGCTCCAGGATTGCCGACGCCGCGGGGCCTTCAGCCGCGGGTGTCGTCGTGGGAGGAAACGGGGAAACTCATCGAAGTTAGACGCGGAACCTTACGTCGAGGTTCTGCGAGGCCGCGTCCCCGTCCGGCGGACGCGGCCCGGCGGTGCAGCCTCGAAGACCTGCCGCAGTACCGCGAGCCCCTCGCGCAGTCGGCCGCGGGCCGCGGCGTCGAGGCCCGCCAGGCGTTCGTTGAGGTGCTGTTCAGCCGCGCGCCCGACGCGCTGGACCGTGGCCTGGCCGATCGCGGTGATTTCCACCAGCACCACGCGCCTGTCCTTGGCTGGCGACGAGCGCCGAGCCCACCCGCGGTCCACCAGCGTCGAGATCGAATTGGACATCGTCGGCAGGCTGACGCCCTGAAGCAGGGCCAGCTCGGTGAGCGTGCGCGGCTGGTCGTTCAGCAGCGTCAGCAGGCCGAAGTGGGCCGGTGCCGGCATCTCCCCGGCCGCGCGCAGCTCCGCCGCAACGCTGCGCATGACCAGCGGAATGATGCTCAGGATTTCTCGTGCGGCTTCCCGGCCCGGCGTGCGCGGCATTCTGGTTAGGCGAACTAATGGTTAACACCCCTAACTTACCACGGCCGTCGCGATCGCCCCAATCGGGCAGGTGTGCAGCCCTGAAGCCTGCCGCGCGGATCTCGGCCCAGGCCGGGGCCTGACCGCGTTCGACAAAGCCGCCCGTGCGCCCGCCCGTGACGCATTTACCCACTTCTGCCGATAAGTGCGGGATATGGGGATCAGTCTGCGTGTCTGTGTGTTGCTCGTGCTCCTGGCCAGTGCCCGTTCCGCGGCGGGTCAGACGTTCGAAGGCGTCGGTATCCGAGCACAGGGCATGGGTGGGGCGTTCGTCGCCGTGGCCGACGATGCGACGGCGAGCTGGTGGAATCCGGCGGGCCTGGCCACCGGTGCATATCTCAGCGGGGTGGTCGAACGGACCCAGTCCACCCAGCCTGGCTCTCCGCCCGATGGCGGTCCGGCGGCCCGGCTCACGGCGAACAACCTGGCCGTGGCGTTCCCGGCCCTGGGCCTCAGCTACTACCGCCTCCGGCTGACCGAAATCTCGCCCGCGAGCACTACAGGGGGCGTACCGGCGGACCGACAAGATCCACGAATCGCGGGGACCGGTGTGTTCGGGCGTTCGGTGAGCCAGCTTGGCGTCACCGTGGGTCAGTCCATCGGCGAGCACTTCGTCGTGGGGTCCACCTTGAAGCTGGTGCGGGCAGGGCAGATGACCGAGGGCCGGTCCGGTGCCGTGTCGATCGGGGACGTGCATCCCCTCGACGTGGATCTCGGGACCCGGGCCGATCTCGACCTGGGAGCGATGGCGAACTTCGGACACGTGCGACTGGGCGCCACCGTGCGGAACCTGTTCGAACCCGCGTTCGGAAACGAGGCGACCCGTTTCGAGCTGCGCCGCAAGGCCCGGGTGGGCGTCGCGGTCCTGACCGTCCCGAACAGCCTCATGAAGGGATTGATTGTGTCGGCGGATGCGGACCTGACAACCACGCCGACCCTGTTCGGCGAGGAGCGCCGGGTGGCTGCCGGTGCGGAGACGTGGGTGAAGGGCCGCCTCGGGCTGCGGGCGGGCGTATCGGCCCACTCGGTGGGTGAGCGGCGCCCGGCCGGAAGCGTCGGCCTCAGCCTGGCGGTGACGCGCGCGCTGTCGGTGAATGGCTCACGGACGGTCGGACACGACGATTCGGTGGCAGGGTGGGGCACCAGCGTCAGCGTGGCGTTCTGACCCGGTTCAGAGGCGTAACGACACACGATCCATGGCCGTCCGCATTGGCGAACTCCTGCTGAAGGAGAAGCGCATCACGCCGGAGCAGCTCCAGCAGGCCCTCACCTACCAGAAGGCCAACGGGGGGAAGCTCGGTCACAACCTGGTCAAGCTCGCGATGGTGAAGGACGAAGAGATCACCTCGCTCCTGAGCCGCCAGTACGGTGTCCCCTCGATCAACCTCGCCCAGTTCGACATCGATCCCGCCATCCTGAAACTCATCCCGGCAGACACCGCGCAGAAATACGAAATCATCCCGCTCAGCCGATCAGGCTCCACGCTCACGCTCGCGATGACGGACCCGACGAACGTCTTCGCGATGGACGACATCAAGTTCATGACCGGCTACAACGTCGAGCCGGTCGTCGCGTCCGAGACGGCGGTGCTGCAGGCGATCCAGAAGTACTACCCCACCGCAGGGACCGCCAAGACCGGACCCGCCGCCCCGCAGCCCGCCGGGACGAGCACGCTCGAGGTCGCCACCCGGAACCTCGAGGAACTGCAGGCGACGCTCGACGCCCCGGACGATGTCGAGGTGCTCGAGGAACTGCAGGAGATCAGCGCCGAGGCCCTCGCCAAGCAGGGTGAAGAAGCCCCGGTCGTCCGGCTGGTGAATGTCGTGCTGATGTCGGCGATCCAGAAGGGCGCCAGCGACATCCACATCGAGCCCTACGAGAAGGAATTGCGCGTCCGCTACCGCATCGACGGGATCCTCTACAACATCATGAGCCCGCCGATGAAGTTCCGCGATGCGATCGCGTCCCGCATCAAGATCATGTCGAAGCTCGACATCGCCGAGAAGCGGCTGCCGCAGGACGGGCGCATCAAGATCCGCTTCAACGAGCACGGCACGCCGAAGGAGATCGACTTCCGCGTCTCGGTCCTTCCGACGCTCTTCGGCGAGAAGATCGTCATGCGCCTCCTGGACCGCGACAAGCTGATGCTCGACATGACGAGGCTCGGGTTCGAACCCGAGTCGCTCACCAAGTTCGAGGCGGCGATCAAGCGGCCCTGGGGCATGGTCCTCGTCACCGGGCCGACCGGCAGCGGGAAGACGAACACCCTCTACTCGTCCATCGCGAAGATCAACACGCCCGAGACCAACATCATGACCGCGGAGGACCCGGTCGAGTTCAACCTCGTCGGCATCAACCAGGTGCAGGTGCGCGAGAACATCGGGTTGAACTTCGCGGCGGCGCTGCGCTCGTTCCTCCGGCAGGACCCGAACATCATTCTCGTGGGCGAGATCCGCGATTTCGAGACGGCGGAGATTGCCGTGAAGGCGGCGCTGACCGGGCACCTGGTGCTCTCCACGCTGCACACGAACGACGCGCCGAGCACGATCAACCGGCTCATGAACATGGGCATCGAGCCGTTCCTGGTGGCCAGCTCCGTCCATCTGATCTGCGCACAGCGGCTCGTCCGGCGCATCTGCTCGGCCTGCGCGGAACCGCACCCGCAGCCCCCCGCTGCACTCATCCAGGCGGGCTTCACGCCCGACGAAGCGACGTCGGTCAAGCCGATGAAGGGCGCCGGCTGCGACCGGTGCAACAACACCGGGTACAGCGGGCGCGTGGGCCTGTACGAGGTGATGGAGGTCTCCGAGGAACTCCGCGAGCTGATCCTGGTGGGCGCCTCGGGCCTCGAACTGCGGCGCAAGGCAATCGACGACGGGATGATCACGCTCCGCCGGAGCGGCCTCCACAAGGTGAAGAACGGCGTGACGACCCTCGAGGAGGTCGTCCGGGAAACGGTGAAATAGACATGGCCACGCTCCCAGAACTGCTCAAGAGCCTGGTGGAGATGGAAGGTTCCGACCTGCACATCACCACCAACACCCCGCCCCAGATCCGCGTGCACGGTCACCTGCAGCGGCTGCCGCTGCCCGAACTCGGCCCGGCGGAAACCAAGCAGCTCGTCTACAGCGTCCTGACCGACAGCCAGAAGAAGCGCTACGAGGAGACCCAGGAGCTGGACTTCTCGTTCGGCATCAAGGGGCTGGCGCGGTTCCGCTGCAACGTGTTCAGCCAGCGCGGCGCGGTGGGCGCCGTCTACCGGCTGATCCCGGAGAAGATCCGGAGCTTCCAGGATCTCGGGCTGCCGCCCGTCATTGCGAGCCTGGCCGAGCGGCCGCGCGGCCTCGTGCTGGTGACCGGCCCGACCGGCAGCGGCAAGTCGACGACGCTGGCGGCGATGATCGACAAGATCAACGTCGAGCGCCACGACCACATCCTCACCATCGAGGATCCGATCGAGTACATCCACCAGCACAAGAACTGTCTGGTGAACCAGCGCGAGGTGCACAGCGATACCGCAAGCTTCTCGAACGCGCTGCGCGCCGCCCTGCGCGAGGATCCCGACATCGTGCTCATCGGCGAGATGCGCGACCTCGAGACGGTCGAGGCCGCGCTGAAGATCGCGGAGACCGGGCACCTGACCTTCGGCACCCTGCACACCAACTCGGCGGCGCAGACCATCAACCGCATCATCGACATCTTCCCCGCCGGCCAGCAGTCGCAGATCCGCACCCAGCTGTCCCTCGTGCTGGAAGGCATCGTCTGTCAGGCGCTGCTGCCGCGGGCCGACGGAAAGGGTCGCGTGGCGTCGCTCGAGATCCTGGTGCCGACTCCGGCCATCCGCAACCTCATTCGCGATGACAAGGTGCACCAGATCTACGGCGCGATGCAGGCGGGCCAGGAGAAGCTCGGCATGCAGACGGCCAACCAGTCGCTGGCCAGCCTGTACCTGCAGCGGCGGATCACGCTGGAGACCGCGCTCGGCAACTCGTCGAACCGGGACGAGCTGCAGGAAATGATCAACCGCGGCGTTGGTGTCGTGGCCGGCGCCGGCATGCAGCGGATGGCGATGCCGCGTCCGGCGGGGCGCTGACGGCCGGGACAGGACGATAGGAAGGACATCCAACCATGGCGACTTTTGCGTATTCCGGAAAGACACGGGCCGGCCAGCTGGTCAGCGGCGAGCGCGTGGCCGACTCGATGGACGCCGCGGTGGCAGCACTCCGGCGCGAGCAGGTGATGGTCACCAAAATCACGCCCGCCAAGGCGAAGGCCGAGGCGGCGTCCCGGTCGGCCGGCAAGACCGGCAAGAAGGCGTCGGCCAAGAGCCTGGCCGTCTTCACGCGCCAGTTCTCCGTGATGATCGACGCCGGGCTGCCGCTGGTCCAGTGCCTCGACATCCTCGGGACGCAGGAGGAGGACAGGAACTTCGCGGCCGTGATCCTGCAGACCCGCAGTGACGTCGAAGGTGGCGCGTCCCTCGCGGACTCGATGCGGAAGCACCCCAAGACCTTCGACCCGCTCTTCACCAACATGGTGGCAGCCGGCGAGGCCGGCGGCATCCTCGACACCATCCTGAAGCGGCTCGCGACCTACATCGAGAAGAACGTCAAGCTGAAGGGGCAGGTCAAGTCCGCGATGATCTACCCGGTGGCGGTCATCGTGATCGCCGCGCTCGTGGTGGGCGTCATCCTCTGGAAGGTCATTCCCACGTTCGCGCAGCTCTTCGCCGGCCTCGGTGCGGAGCTCCCGCTGCCCACCCGCGTCGTCATCTGGCTGAGCGAATCGCTCGTGTCGTACTTCCCGTTCATGGCGGCGGTGATCGTCGCCCTGGCCTGGGCGGTGCGCACCTACTACGGAACCGAGGGTGGACGGCGCGTGATCGACGGCGGGCTCCTGAAGATGCCCATCCTCGGGGACATCCTTCGGAAGATCGCGGTCGCGCGCTTCTGCCGCACCCTGGCAACCCTCATCAGCTCCGGCGTGCCCATCCTCGATGGCCTCGACATCACCGCCCGCACCTCCGGCAACGCCATCATCGAGGATGCCGTGCTGGTCACCCGCAAGAGCATCGAACGCGGTGAGACGATCGCGCAGCCGCTCCGGGAGACGGCCGTGTTCCCACCGATGGTCGTGCAGATGATCGGCGTCGGCGAGACGACCGGCGCACTCGACACCATGCTGGCCAAGATCGCCGACTTCTACGAGGAGGAGGTGGACGCGGCGGTCGCCGGCCTGCTGACGCTGCTCGAGCCCGTGATGATCGCGTTCCTCGGAGTGGTCGTCGGCGGCATCGTCATCGCGATGTACCTGCCGATCTTCGACCTGATCAGCAAGCTGACCTAGAAGCACATGGGCACCGAACTCCGGGCGAAGGTGGGCTGGCTCATCGCGGTACGCGCGATGGTCAGTACCCTTCTGCTCGGCGGCGCCACGGTGGCGCAGCTCACCAAGCCCGGGTCGGTCGTTGCCGGCCCGTTCTTCTTCCTGGTGGCCGTCACCTTCGGCCTGACGATCACGTGGGCACTGCTGCTTCGCGCGGTCGACCGGCACCGCTGGCTGCTCGATCTGCAGCTGGCGTGCGACGCGGTGGTGGTCTCGGCGTTCATCTCGGTGACCGGCGGCATCACGAGCTACTTCTCGCTCATGTACGCCCTGCCGATCATCGCAGCCAGCGTGGTGCAGTTCAGGCGGGGCGGCCTCATGGTGGCCACGCTGAGCGCGGTGCTCTACGTGTGGCTGGTCCTGCTGCAGTATCTGCCGGACGTCGGCGGACCGTGGTTCGCGGGCGATCCGTCCACCCTGCCGGCGCGCGGCGTGGCGCTGTACGCGGCGGGCCTCAACGTATTCGGGTTCTTCGCGGTCGCCCTCCTCAGTGGGTCGATGGCCGAGAGCATCCGCTCCGCCGGTGTCCGGCTCGAACGGGCGTCCACCGAAATCGCCGATCTGCAGGCGCTGAACCAGAACGTGATCGACAGCATGCCGAGCGGTCTCGTGACCACCGATCCCGAGCAGCGCGTGCTGACCTTCAACCGGGCGGCCGAGCAGATTTGCGGGACGTCCTACCCGGAGGTCGCGGGGCGGCAGCTCGCCGACGTGCTGCAGTTCTCCGGCGCCCTGGTCCAGACCTTTGCTGCCGGGCTCGCCGGCGCCGGTGCGCGCCGGGTCGAATCGCGCTACCGCCGGCCCGACGGCCGCGAGATCGACCTCGGCCTCAGCGCCACTCACGTCGAGACACCGGGCGGCCGCGCCGGGTTCCTCGTCACCTTCCAGGACCTCACGGACGTCAAGAAGCTCGAACGCGACGCGCGCATGCAGCAGCGGCTCGCCGCGGTCGGGGAGATGGCGGCAGGCATCGCGCACGAGATTCGCAACCCGCTGGCCTCGATGTCCGGCTCCATCCAGATCCTGCGCAACGAACTGCCCCTCACCGAGGAGCAGGAGCAGCTGATGGACATCGTGCTGCGCGAGTCGGACCGCCTGAACACCACCATCCGGTCCTTCCTGCAGTACGCGCGGCCCCACCGGTTCGAGATCGCGCGGTTCGACCTTCGGCGCGCGGTGACGGACACCGTGCTGCTGCTCCGCAACAGCGCGGAGGTGCGCGTCGATCACCGGATCGACGCGGACGTGCCGGACACACCCATCTGGTTCGAAGCCGACGAAGGGCAGATCAAGCAGATCCTGTGGAACCTCGCCACCAACGGGCTGAGGGCGATGCCCGATGGGGGGCGGCTGCTGCTGTCGGCGCGCATCGGTCGCGACGGCGACGTCGTCCTCAGCGTGGCGGACGAGGGCGTCGGCATCCCGGCGGAGGCCCGCGACGGGCTCTTCCAGCCGTTCAACGGCACGTTTTCCAAGGGCAGCGGCCTCGGGCTCGCGGTCGTGCACCGGATCGTGACCGACTATCAGGGCGAGATCGGCATCGACTCGGCGCCTGGTGCGGGCACCCGCGTGTCGGTCCGGCTGCCGGCCAGATCGGAAGTGACGATATGAACGCCACCGAGACGACACCCATTGCCGCACCGGCGGAGCGCCGCGCCCCCCGCATCCTCGTCGTGGACGATGAGCGGTCGATGCGGGAACTGCTGGCCATCGTGCTGAAGCGCGAGGGCTACGACGTCACGCTCGCCGAGAACGGCGGGGTGGCGGTGGCCGCGCTGCAGACCGGACCCTTCGACCTGCTCATCTCCGACATCCAGATGCCGGACATGAGCGGCGTGGACGTGCTGCGGACCGCCAAGCGGATCGATCCCGACATTCTCGGGATCATGATCACGGCCTTCGCTTCGACCGAGACCGCCGTCGAGGCGATGCGGCTCGGGGCCTGCGACTATCTCAGCAAGCCGTTCGACATCGACCTGCTGAAGATGAAGGTCCGTGAGAAGGTCGAGAACCGCCACCTCCGGCAGGAGAACGTGCTGCTGAAGCGCACGCTCGGACTTTCGCACCAGTTCGCCAGCATCATCGGGCGGAGCGGGTCGATGCTCGACGTCTTCAAGATGATCGAGACGGTCGCGCGCACCAACAGCACGATTCTGGTCACCGGCGAGTCGGGCACCGGCAAGGGCCTGGTCGCGCAGGCCGTGCACCACCACTCGCTCCGCCGCGACAAGCCGATGGTGTCGCTCAACTGTGGCGCCATGCCGGAGACCCTGCTCGAATCGGAACTGTTCGGCCACATGCGCGGGGCCTTCACTGGAGCCGACGCCAACAAGAAGGGGCTGCTCGAGGCGGCCGAGAAGGGCACAGTGTTCCTCGACGAGATCGGCGAGATGAGCCCCGTCATGCAGGTGAAGCTGCTGCGCGTGCTGCAGGAGCGGCGCTTCCGCCGGGTGGGCGGACTCGAGGAACTGCAGGCCGACATCAGGGTCATCGCGGCCACCAACCAGGACCTCACGAAGGCGGTGGCGGAAGGACGATTCCGCGAGGACCTCTTCTACCGGATCAACGTCATCCCCATCGTCCTGCCGCCGCTCCGTGAACGGCGCGAGGACATCCCCCTGCTCGCGGAGCACTTCCTGGCGAAGTACGCCGACCAGATGGAGAAGTCGATTGCGGCCATCTCGAAACCGGCGATGGAACTGCTCGTGCGGTACGACTGGCCAGGCAACATCCGTGAGCTGGAGAACGTCGTCGAGCGGGCGGTCGCGCTCGAGGGGACGCCCTCGGTGCAGCCCGAGAGCCTGCCGGCCGCGGTGCGCGGCACCGTGCCCAGGTACGGGGCGTCGCAGGCCGCGCCGGAGTTCCTGCCCGAGGGGGGCCTCGATCTGGAGGCGCGCGTGAAGGAGATCGAGCGCGGCTACATCGCGCAGGCGCTGGAGCGGGCCGATGGCGTGCAGGTGAAGGCCGCGGAGCTGCTCGGCATGAGCTTCCGCTCGTTCCGCTACTACGTGAAGAAGTACAACCTGCGGTGAGGATCGAGCCGGTGCCGGACACCAGACCTGCGCACACTGCCCGCGGCTTCACGCTCATCGAGCTCGTCATCGTCGTGTCGATCCTCGGGATCATCGCGGCCGTGGCGATTCCGGCCCTCGTGCGCGCACGGACGTCGGGGAATGAAGCGTCGGCGCTCGGCTCGCTTCGTGCGATACACGCCGCACAGTCCGCGTATTCGGCCGGCTGCGGCGGGGGCGGGTACGCGCAGACACTGGCCGACCTGGCGGCGCCGCCGCCCGGGACGGTGAACGGCTTCGTCTCGCCCGACCTGTCGAACGACGGCGTCGTGAAGAGCGGCTATGTCGTCGACCTGGCGCCGGACAGCGGGGCCACGGTGATCACCGCTGCCGCGAACACGTGCAACGCGTCAGGGTTCGATGCGGTGAGCAGCTATTTCGCGGAAGCGCACCCGGTGGCGAGCCCGCTGACGGGGGAGCGCTCGTTCGCGACCGACACGCGCGGATCCATCTACGAGCGCCGCTCCGGGGCGGCGATCGCCCCAGGCATGGCCGGCGCGACCGTGCTGCAGTAGCGTGGCGCACGGCTCGAAGTCTCTCCCTGCTCCCTGCGACCTGCGACCTGCGATGGCCGCCCCGCCCGCACGGGACCGCGCCTCCGGGCTGCCTTTTCCCATGTTTTCCGCTGCCTGACAAACGCAGGCACGCCGGTGCTCGGGTGCCTCGCCACGGGCGTCCACGCGCGTCGATCGGGGCCTGACAAACCGCGTCACCCGGCGTTGACGCAAAGTGTCAGCACTCCGGCCGCTGGAGCGGTCGGGTTTGAAAGACGACAATGTAAGTCGTAGAATTTAAAGGAAATCCGTGGCGCAATGCGTAAGGCCGAGGGTGGCATCGCGGTTGCTCTATGGATGGGCACGGACGCTCACATGTAGTGAGCCACGTGACCAACCAAGTTTCAGGAGCAGGACATGAAGAACATCCGCAACGCCAAGGGCTTCACTCTCATCGAGCTGCTGATCGTTGTCGCCATCATCGGCATCATCGCCGCGATCGCCGTCCCGGGCCTGTTGCGCGCCCGCATGTCGGGCAACGAAGCGTCCGCGATCGGATCGCTGCGCGCGATCAACTCCGCTGAGTCGACCTTCTCGTCGAGCTGCGGCGGCAACGGCTATGCGCAGACCCTCGACGACCTGGCGCTGCCCCCGACCGGTTCGACCGCGGGCTTCATCTCGCCCGACCTCGCCACCAACGGCGTCATCAAGAGCGGCTACCAGGTGAACCTGGCGGGCGACACGGGCGCGGCGGTCATCACGGTGGCCGCGAACACCTGCAACGGGTCGGCGGCTGACGCGGTCTCGGCCTACTTCGCGGAAGCACACCCGGTGACGGTGGGCTCGACCGGCCAGCGCTCCTTCGGCACGGATACGCGCGGCACGATCTACTTCGACAACACGGGCGCGACGATGGTGGCCGGCATGGCCGGCGCGTCGGTCCTCCAGTAAGCCTGACCGCTCGGTCGGACGGGATGCCGCACGGGGCGGCATCCCGTTCGCGTTGTACCGGGGTCGGGGCTAGCATATAGTCGTCACCCTATGAGCACTACCTCCGCGCGCCTTGCCCTGGTCTTCGCGCTTGTTGGACTCGGTGCTGCATCCACGGCCGCCTACGTCCACTACCGCATGTTCGCCGACCCGACGTACACGAGCTTCTGCGACGTCGGCGCGACGATCAGCTGCACCCAGGTCTACGCCAGCCGCTTCGGCACATTCGGGGGTGTGTCGGTCTCGATCTTCGGCGCCATCTGGTTCGGGTTTGCGGCGCTGCTGTCGGTGGCCGGGATGACCGCCCGCCCCGGCGTCCGCGAGAGCGTGGCGGGCTACCTGTTTGCCGCGTCCACGCTCGCGCTGGCGGTGATCCTGTACCTCGGGTACGCCTCGTTCGTGATCCTCAAGCTGGTCTGCATCCTGTGCCTCATCACGTATGCCGCCGTGATCGGGGTGTTCCTCGTGTCTGGTGCGGCCACTTCCATGCCCATGCTGTCCTTGCCGCGCCGCGTTGCCCACGATCTGAAGCTGCTCGTCACCACGCCCGTGGCCCTCGTCCTCGCTGTGCTCTGGGCCGGCGGGGCGGCGACCACGCTGGCCGTCTTCCCGCGTGAGGCCGCGCCCGTCACCGCCGTTGAAGCGGCGGCGGGTGCCACCCCTGCCACGACGCAGGATCAGCGGTCCGAACTGGAGCGGTTCCTGTCGGGCGCGCCGCGCGTTCCGCTCATGGTGCCCAACGAGGGCGCGAAGGTGCTCATCGTCAAGTTCGCCGACTACCAGTGCCCCGCCTGCGGTCAGGCCTACCAGGCGTACAAGCCGATCATCGCGAAGTACGCGGCCTCGCATCCCGGCCAGGTGAAGATGGTGCACAAGGACTTTCCGCTGAACCCGACGTGCAACTCCGCGGTTCGGTCGATGCTGCACCCGGGGGCCTGTGATGCCGCGGTGGCCGTGCGTCTCGCCGCCGCAAAGGGACGCGGCGAGCAGCTGGAAGAGTGGCTGTACTCGCACCAGCAGGAGATGACCCCGGAAAACGTCCGCAAGGCCGCACGCGAGATCGGACAGGTGACCGACTTCGACGCGCGCTACGAGGCGACGCTCGCGCTGGTGAAGGGCGACATCGCGATGGGGCAGCAGCTGAAGGTGAACCAGACCCCGACCTTCTTCCTGAACGGCATCAAGATCGACGGCGCCTGGGCGCCACAGTTCTTCGATCAGGCCATCGCGTACGAACTCGCGCACGCCAAGTAGGCGCGCTCCCCTCCATGCCGGCGCTCGCGACATACGAACTGACCAAGGACTACGCGGTTGGCTTCTGGCGCAAGCGGCCGTATCGCGCGCTCGACCGCCTCACGCTGTCGGTCGAGCGGGGCGAGGTGTTCGGGTTCCTCGGCCCGAACGGCGCCGGAAAGACCACCACGCTGAAGCTGCTGATGCGGCTGGTCTTTCCGACCGCCGGGCGCGCCGAGCTGTTCGATCGGCCCCTGGACGACATCGAGGTCCGGCGCCGCGTGGGCTACCTGCCTGAGCACCCGTACTTCTACGACTATCTCACCGCCGAAGAGCTGTTGTCGTACTTCGCCAGCCTCTTTGGTATCCGCGGGGACGACCGTCGCCGGCGCGTCTCGGGGCTGCTCGACGACGTGGGGCTTGGCGCCGAGCGGCGCCTCCAGCTCCGCAAGTACTCCAAGGGCATGCTGCAGCGCGTCGGGATCGCCCAGGCCCTGCTGAACGAGCCGGACCTCGTGATTCTCGATGAGCCGATGTCGGGCCTCGATCCGCTCGGGCGCCGTGACGTGCGGTCGCTGATCCTCCGGCTGCGCGATCGTGGCTGCACCGTGTTCTTCAGCTCGCACGTGCTCAGCGACGCGGAGGCGCTGTGCAGCCGTGTCGCCATCATGGCGCGGGGCCGGCTGATCACGGCCGGCCGCCTGACCGACATGCTGGCATTCCAGATCCGCGGCTGGGAAGTCGTGGCTGCCGGCATTACGCCGACGCTGCTGGCATCGCTCGCGCCCCGCACCACCCTGCAGACGCAGGTTGGTGAGGGTCGTTACACGTTCGACCTGCCGGTCGAGCCCGGGCCGGCGCGCTTCGTCGCGGACGTGGCGGCGGGCGGCGGCACCGTGATCTCCCTGAACCCGCTCCGCGACACCCTGGAGGACTTCTTCGTGCGCCAGGTGACGGCGCCGGAACTGCTGTCCCACGATCGGGGCCTCGGCGCACAGCGGGCGGAGGGAGGCGCATGACGCGCGTGGTCCCGGTGATCGCGCTGAACGTGTTCCGCGAGTCGGTGCGCGACAAGGTCCTGTACAACCTCGTGCTCTTCGCCGTGCTGCTCATGGGAGCCTCGTTCCTCATCGGCCAGCTGACGGCGGGACAGGACGTCAAGATCATCAAGGACCTCGGGTTGGCGGCGACCTCCGTGTTCGGGCTCTTCATTGCGGTCTTCATCGGCATCGGACTGGTGTCCAAGGAGGTGGAGAAGCGCAGCATCTACGGTCTGCTCTCGAAACCGATCGAACGGCACCACCTGGTCCTGGGCAAGTACGCGGGCCTGCTGCTGACGCTCGCCGTCAACCTGAGCGTGATGGCGATCGCGCTGTACGCGGTGCTGGCCTGGATGGCCTGGCTGACGCCGCCGATGGCGAAGGCGGGCTGGGAGCGGCCGGCACTGGATCCCCTGATGCTGCAGGCGGTGCTGCTCACCTACGGCGAGCTGGCAATCGTGACCGCGATTGCGTTGTTCTTCTCGACGTTTTCCACGCCGATGCTCTCGGCCGCGTTCACCTTCGCGCTGTTCATCGCGGGACGGTTCAGCATGGACCTGCGCAACTTCAACCAGGTCACCGATTCGGCGGCGGCGAACACGCTGACCAGCGTTCTCTACTGGGTCCTGCCGAACCTTGCGCCGTTCGACGTGCGGGCGCAGGTGGTGCACGGGCAGCCGGTGCCAGCCGGGTATCTCGCGTACTCCGGCGTGTACGCCGCCGCCTACATCGCGGCGCTCATCGTCGCGGCGATGCTCGTGTTCTCCCGGCGCGACTTCAAGTAGCGATCATGGGCCACCGCCTGCGGCGCTCTGCCGGCGTCTGTGTGGTTGCAGCCCTCATCGGGCTTGCCGCGTTCGTGCAGCACCTGCGTGAAGGGCGGTATCCGCCCTCCGCCACATCCGAGGACTCGCTCTACGTCACGTCCGGCACGGCGCTGCGACGGCTTACCGTCGGGTACTCGGCGCTGGCGGCAGACCTCTACTGGATCCGGACGCTTCAGTACTACGGCGGAGTGAAGCTGCGGCTCGAGGGCGATGCCCCTGCTCCACTACGCGGGAACGGGGCGCCACCCGCGGACTACGAGCTGCTCTATCCGCTGCTCGACCTGACGACCACGCTCGATCCGGCCTTCAACATCGCGTACCGCTTCGGCGCGATCTTCCTCGCGGAGCCGTACCCAGGCGGTGCCGGCCGGCCCGATCTGGCCATTACCCTGCTCGAGAAGGGTTTGGCGGCTCGACCCGATAAGTGGGAATACATGCAGGACGTCGGGTTCGTGCACTACTGGTGGCGGCACGACTACAAGGCGGCTGCCCACTGGTTCCAGAGGGCCAGCCAGGTACCGGGCGCTCCCTGGTTCCTGCGCTCGCTCGCGGCGACGACCCTCGCCGAGGGGGGGGACCGCCGTTCGTCACGGACCATGTGGCAGGCGATCTATCAGTCCGCCGAGATCGACTGGCTGCGCAAGGACGCCGAGCGGCGCCTGCTCCAGCTCGACGCCATGGACTTCATCGATCAGGTGCAGAACATCATCGACCGGGCTCGAGCCGCCGGCATTCTCGCGGCCGATTGGCAGGCGCTGGCCCGGGCGGGCGTGCTGCGTGGCATCCCCGTCGACCCTTCGGGCACACCGCTGGACCTGGACGACCGCGGCCGCGTCCGCCTCTCGTCGCAATCGCCCCTGTTTCCGCTGCCGGACGAGCCGCAGCGCGCGTTCGCGCCCACGTCATGACTCCGGGTACGTTCGTCGGGCTTGCAGCGCTGGTCGGAGCCCTGATCGGCAGCTTCCTCAACGTCTGCATCTACCGCATCCCCATCGGCCGCTCCGTCGTCTGGCCTGCCTCTGCCTGCGAGTCCTGCGCGCGCGAGCTGGCCTGGTACGAGAACCTGCCGATCGTCAGCTGGCTCGTGCTCGGCGGCAGGTGCCGGACGTGCCGTGCTCCACTGTCGGTGCGGCATCCCCTCATCGAGGCGCTCACGGCCGTCATGTTCGGGGCTGCGGCGTGGTACTACGGCCCGTCCGTGCTGCTGGTGTCGCGCCTCGTGTTCGGCTGCATCCTCATCGTGCTCTTCGTCATCGACTTCGATCATCAACTGCTGCCAAACGTCATCACGCTGCCAGGCATCATCGTCGGCTTCGTCTTCAGCTTCCTGACACCGGAACCGGGCTGGTTCGCCTCGCTGCTTGGGGTGATCGCCGGCGGCGGCAGCCTCTGGCTGATCGCGGAGGGCTACTACCGTATCCGGCACGAGGAGGGCCTCGGGATGGGCGACGTCAAGATGCTGGCGATGATTGGCGCCTTCATCGGCTGGCAGCTCACGCTCGTCACCCTGATGATGGCGTCGTTCGCTGGTGCGCTCATCGGCGTGGGACTGATTGCATCGGGCAAGGGCATGAAGTACGCGATCCCGTTCGGCACCTTCCTCGCACTCGGCGCGGCCGCCGCGGCTACCGTGGGCCCGGGCGTGCTGCGCTGGTACCTGGGCTTCTGGGCCCCGATGTAGGGCCGTCTCGCGCACCTTCATGTCCCCTTCCGCCTATGTCCTGCTGGGCCTGACGGCGCTGGTCGCCGGGCTGGTCGCCCTCCTCGTGTTCTCCACGTTGCGGATCTTCGCGGCCGCGCGTCGCTCGGGTCGTGGGGGGCACGGCGCCGGCGACGAGGCCATGCTCTCGGCCGCCCTCGAGACGGCGATGAACAGGCTGCGCGAGCAGGAGCGCGCGACCGCTGCGCGCGCCGAGGCATCGGAACGACTGAGTGGCGAGATCATCGCCAGCATCACCTCGGGGCTTCTCGTCGTCGGGCTCGACGGGGCGGTTCGCATCGTCAATCCGGCGGCCCGCCGGCTGCTCAACCTCGGCACCGGTACCGTGACCGGCCACTATCATGCGGTGGTCGACGAGCCGGCGCTTTCGGCCACCATCGATGAGTGCCTGTCCACCGGCACCGCCGTCCTGCGACGGACCGTGACGCTGCCCGAAGGTCGACGCGCGGCATCCCGGTTCGGCGTCACGGTGTCGCCCCTGTTCGACGGCAGCCGCCAGTTGCACGGCGCCGTCTGCCTCTTCTCGGACCTGACGGCCGTCCAGCAACTGGAAGAGCAGCTCCGGCTGAAGGAAAGCCTTGCGTCGGTGGGCGAGATGACGGCGGGCATTGCGCACGAGTTCCGCAACGGGCTGGCCACCATCCATGGGTACAGCAAGCTGCTCGATCCCGCATCACTCCCGCCCAACTACCGCACCTACGTCGAAGGCATTCGCGCCGAGGCGGTGTCGCTGGGCGAAATCGTGAACAACTTCCTCAATTTCGCCCGCCCGGCGCAGCTGACGATCGCGCCGGTGGACATCGGGGCGCTGTGCCGGCGCGCAGCCGAGGAGGTGCGCGCGGAGCTGGCCTCGCGAGGCGGCCGGGTGGACGTGCACGGCGAGTTCGCCGCCCTGAGTGGTGACGAAATCCTGCTGCGGCAGGCGTTCAGCAACCTGCTCCGGAATGCGGTCGAAGCCTGCGTCCAGGCCTCAGTGGCGCAGCCCTGCATCATCGTCGAAGGCGCGATCGACCACGCCCGCCGCACCTGCACGATCTTCGTGGACGACAATGGTCCAGGTATCCCGCCGGATGCTCGCGAGCGGGTCTTCCAGCCCTTCTTCACGAAGAAACGGGACGGCACGGGACTGGGGCTCGCGCTCGTGCAGAAGATCGTCGTCTCGCACAACGGCCGAGTGACGGCCAGTGCCTCTCCCGCCGGGGGCGCCCGGCTGCAGGTCATGCTGCCCATCAGCTGACCTCGCAAATTCTGCCTACGGCCACCGGCCGTTCTTCTGCACTTCCTGCAACGAACCCGGTCCTTCCCCCCGGATTCCGGCCTGAAGGCGTGTGCCGGTGCTGGAGCGCCTGTTGCTCTCGCTCTCGGCATGCAGGGCGACGGCACCGTGTTCGTGGCGTGGCGCGACCAGCGCGGAATCGCGTTGCCCGAGGCGATGATGGCGACGCTCATCCTCGCAAGCGGGTTGTTGTCACTCTCGTACGTCTCCCTCGCCTCTGCCCGTGTCCTGGCGTCGATCCGGGCGCACGCCGTCCAGACGATGCTGGCGCGGGAGAAGGTGGAGCAGCTGCGCGGCCTCGCGTGGTCGAGCGCTGACGGCGCCGCGGTCTCGGATACGTTTACCGACACCGGCGCGGCGAACGACACCGCGGGCGGCACAGGCTTGAGCCCGTCACCAGGAGGAACGCTCCTGGACGACACAGCCGGCTACTGCGACTTCTTCGACGCCGACGGCCGCTGGGTCGGCGAGGGAGTGCCCGCGCCCAGGGACGCGGTTTGGGCCAGGCGCTGGGCGATCCATGGGCTCGCCGCCGATCCCGATACGCTCGTCATCGAGGCGGTCGTGGTTCCTCTCGCAGGCGGCGCGCCGAGGCGCGTTCGGCCTGTTGCGGGTGCACATCTGATGGCGGTGCGGGCGAGGCACGCGCGATGACGCTGGAACCAGCCACCCGCAAGGGCTCGCCAGACGCCGGATTCTCGCTCGTGGAACTGCTGCTGGCCCTCGTGGTCACAGCCGCGGTGACCGGCGCGGCCCTGCTGGTCGTCGCGCCGATGCACGGAGCGATGCAGGCGCAGCCTGAAGGCGCGGACGTGGAGCAGCGCGTACGGCTCCTGTCGGACACGCTGGTCCGGAACCTGTCGATGGCCGGGGCTCAGCCAGCCAGGCTGCCCGAGGCGGCGACGGCTCGCATCGTGCCGGGCGTGCTGCCGCACCGCGTCGGGCGCAGGAACCCGGATCCGCCCGGCTCCTATGTCGACACGCGCATCACGCTCCTGTGGGCAGACGCTGGCGGCCCGCAGTCCAGGCTCGCATTGCCCCTGGCAGCGGCGTCCGGCTCGACCGACGTGCAACTGGACGGCTCGTGCCCGCCAGGCGATCTCTCCTGTGGCTTCCGGGCCGGCATGACCGTGCTGGTGTTCGACGACACCGCGTCGTGGGATCTCTACACGGTGTCGCAGGTGGCTGGCGCGCGCCTGTCCCTGGTGCACGACACGCCTGACAGCCCGAAGGTCTACGGCATCGGCGCGGCAATTGCCGCCGCCTCGGTTCGGACGTACTACCTTGCCGACGAGCGGGGCTCTGGTATCCCACAGTTGCTGCAGTACGACGGCGGCGGTGGTGCCGACGTCCCCGTGCTCAATCACGTCGTCTCACTCCGCTTTGTGCTGGCTGGCGAGGCCGATGCGCCCTATCTGCTCGGCACGGGTGGTCTCTCGCCCCATGCGACCTACGGCCCAGCACCTCCTGTGTGGACCGCCCAGCCGACGGCATATCCTCCGGGCGAGAACTGCGTGTTTCAACGCACGGCCAGCGGCGAGGTGGTGTCGCGGCTGCCGGCCCTCGGCACGCCTGCCTCCCTGGTGGTGCTTGACGGGGCCAGCCTGTCGGATGGTCCCTGGTGCCCGGACGCCACGAGCCCCGGACGATTCGACGCGGATCTCCTGCGCGTTCGGAAGGTCGTGGTCACCGCACGCGTGCAGGCGGCAGTCGCGTCGCTGCGTGGGCCTGCAGGCCCGCTCTTCACCCGTGCGGGTACGGCGCGCGGCACCCGGCTGGTGCCCGACAGGGAAGTGCGGCTGGCGGTGACTCCGCGCGGAGCGGCGGCGGGATGGTGACACGGTGGCCGGGAGCCGTGGCCGCGACCCGTTGGCCGCGCACCGGACGCACGCGCTTATCCCGCATCGCACGTCCGAATCGACGGGTCTCCGGCGACCAGGGCATGGCGATGGTGTTCACCATGCTCCTCATGCTGCTGCTCTCCAGTATTGCCGCGGCCCTGGCGCTCACCACGTCCGCCGATGCGATCGCATCGGAGCACGCGGGCGCATCGCTGGAGGCCCGGTATGCCGCGGAAGCCGCGCTCGAACGCGTGATTGGGGAACTGCGGGGACCCGGCGATCTCACGTCCGTCCTGGACGGTTCGTATGCGTCGGCTTTGGACGACGGTGCCGGCACCGACAGGTCCGGGCCGGGAGGGATCACGCTGAGACTCGACGTCGTGGTGAACATGGCCACGTGCGCCCGCGAACGGCCGTGCACCGACGCGCAGGCCTCCGCCATGACGCCCGATCGCATCTGGGGGGCGCGGAACCCCCGGTGGCGGCTCTTCGCCCATCAGGCGCTGGACATCCTCGCGACCGCTGAGTGGCGGGGGTTCGGGCCGTACGTGGTGGTGCTCGTGGCCGACGACCCATTGGAGAACGATGGTGATCCGATGCGGGACGGTGCACAGGTCGGTGCCGCTGCCAACCCCGGAGCCGGAGTCCTCGAACTCCGAGCCGAGGCGTTCGGCCGGCGCAACGCTCACCGGATCCTCGAAGCGACTGTCCGGCGCCCGGACCTGGCCGCGGTGGCTCGCTGGCAGGCCGCCGACCCGCTTATCCGGGGGCCCCGGCCTGCCGCCCCGCCTCAGGTTGAGATCCTTGCATGGAGGGAGATCCGATGACCGTTCACCGGCACCCATGCTTACGTGGGCTGGCCTTCGTGCCGATAGGATCTGCAGCTATGCGTGCCTGCTTCATCGCCCTTCTGCTGGTCGCGCTGAGTCCGCCCGCCTTCTCCCAGTCGCTGGCCGACGTGGCCCGCAAGGAAGGTGAGCGTCGCCAGCAAAGTCCGTCCGCTCCCAAGACGTTTACGAATGCGGATTTGAAACCCGTCCGGACGCCTGAGGTCGCGGCCGATCCGGATGGTCCGGCGCCAGCAGCGGAAGCTGCGGCGCAGGCGGACGCGGCTGTACCCTCCGACCCGTCCGCATCGGCGGCCGCAACACCGGCAGCCGGCAAGTCCGCCAAGGAACCGGTGCGCGATCGGGCCTACTGGGAGCGGCGTCAGGCTGAGCTGCGCGACCAACTCAGCAAGAACGAAACGCTCGCGGAGGCGCTCCAAACCCGGGTCAATGCGTTGACCATGGACTTCATCAATCGGGATGATCCGGTTCAGCGCGATCAGATCGAACGCGATCGCACTCGTGCCCTCGAGGAGCTCGACCGGCTCAAGAAAGCCGTCGAGCAGGACCGCCGGGCGATCCTCGACCTGCAGGAGGAGGCACGCCGGGCAGCGGTGCCCGCCGGCTGGTTGCGCTAGTGCCTGCCCGCCCCGCCGATCCGCCCATCCTCCTCGTCGAGGACAAGGACTCACTGCGCGCGATGCTGCGTCACGCCCTCGAAGCGCAAGGGCACGTCGTCATCGAAGCGCGCGACCAGCCGGAAGCCGTCGAGGCGCTGCGAGGTGGCCGGCCGGGCCTGGTACTCTCCGACCTCCGCCTGACCGAAGGCGACGGGCTCGGTGTGCTGCGTGCCGCCAAGGAGGTTGACCCGGAGCTGCCGGTGATCGTGATGACCGCGTACGGCAGCATCCAGGATGCGGTCGCCGCGATGAAGAACGGCGCGATGGACTTCCTCGCCAAGCCGGTCGATCCCGACTACCTCCTGCTGATGGTCGAGCGCGCCTTCAGCCAGCGTCGGCTGGCGATGGAGAACATCCTTCTGAGGGAGGAGCTGGCCCGGCGGCGGGGCGCGCCGCAGATCATCGGCGACGATCCGCGCCTGCGTCAGGTCCTCGCCGCGCTGCACCGTGCCGCCGGCAGTGATGCGACGGTGCTTCTCGACGGCGAAAGCGGCACCGGCAAGGAACTGTTCGCGCGCTCCCTGCACGCGCTGAGCCCGCGCGCCGACGGGCCCTTCGTGGCGATCAACTGCGCCGCGATCCCGGAGAACCTGCTCGAGACGGAACTCTTCGGCCACGAGAAGGGCGCCTTCACCGGCGCCGTCGCCCGCAAGCCGGGCAAGTTCGAACTCGCTCACCGCGGCACGCTGTTCCTCGACGAGATCGGCGATCTTCCGCTGACACTCCAGGCGAAGATCCTGCGGGCCCTCGAGGAGAGGCAGTTCGAACGGGTAGGCGGAACCTCGCTGCTGAACGTGGACGTGCGCGTCGTGGCGGCGACCAACCGCAACCTGAAGGCAGCCGTTGCGGCGCGGCAGTACCGCGAAGACCTGTACTTCAGGCTCTCGGTCTTCCCGATCCACATTCCACCGCTGCGGGAGCGGCCCGGTGACATTCCGCTGCTCGCGACGCATTTCGTCGAGCGTTTCGCCCGCGAACTCAAGAAGTCCCTGGTCCTGTCGCCCTCGGCCATCGATGCCCTGGTGGCGTGCCCCTGGCGCGGCAACGTGCGCGAACTGCAGAACTGCATCGAGCGCGCAGTGATCCTCACGGAGGGCGACACCATTCACGAGCGGCACCTGAATCTCGCGCCGTACCCCGAGTCGCCGCAGGCAGCGGCGGCGGAGGTGAACCCGTGGGATCAGATCGACCTGTCGGGCACCATGACCGAGGCGACGCGGCGGATCGTGGCGGAGGTCGAGCGCCGGAAGATCGTCCAGACGCTCTCCGAAACGGCCGGCAACACCGGCCGGGCGGCCGAGGTCCTGCAGGTGAGCTTCAAGGTGCTCACGCAGAAACTGCGCGAGTACAAGCTGGCCTGACGCTACCTGGCCAGGCCGATGCGGGCAAGCGCGGCCTTGAACTCCTTTTCCGTCACATCGTCCACGATCGCCCATGCCCCCACGGCTGTTGGCAGCACGTAGTGCAGGCGCCCGGCCACCATCTTCTTGTCGTGCTTCATGGCATCGAGCACCTGCCCGATGGAGATGTCTCCGATGGGCGGGAGCGGTCCAAGGCTGGCGATGACGTCGGCGAGCGCTCTGCGATCAGCCTCTGCGAGCGCGCCGCGTGAGACGGCCAGGTCGGCAGCAACCAGCATCCCGTACCCTACGGCCTCGCCGTGGCGAAAGCGTCGGTACCTGGTGACGGCTTCGAGTGCGTGGCCCGCCGTGTGGCCGAAGTTCAGGATCCGGCGCAGCCCAGACTCCTTCTCGTCTGCCGCAACCACCTCCGCCTTGATGCGGCAGGATTCCGCGATGATGGCGGTGAGCACGTCCGGCACGCGCGCGAAGATGGCCTTGTGCTCTCTCGCCACGCGCTCGAAGAGCGACGGGCTGGACATCATCCCGTACTTGATCACCTCGTAGAGGCCGGCCCGGAACTCGCGGCGCAAGAGCGTGCCGAGCACCGCCGGATCGACGATGACGGCGTGCGGCTGGTAGAAGGCGCCGATCAGGTTCTTGCCGAGCGGGTGGTTCACGCCAACCTTGCCCCCGATGGCACTGTCCACCTGCGCCAGCAGCGTCGTCGGCACGTGAACCAGGGCGATGCCCCGCAGGTAGGTCGCCGCCGCGTAGCCCGCCAGGTCGCCGATGACGCCGCCCCCGAAGGTGATGAGCGTGGTGGCGCGGTCGGCGTTTGCCTTGATCAGGGCGTCGTACACGCGCATGACCGTCGGGGTCTGCTTGTAGCGCTCACCGTCGGGCACGATGATCGGCTCGGCGTCGCACGCCTCGGCAAACCGCTCCCCGTGGAAGCGCCACACCGTCGGACTGGAGACGACCAGCCGGCGCCTGGGTGCACCGGCCTCGTCGAGCAGCGCCGGCAGGCGCGACAGGACGCCGGTGCCAAGCGTGATGCCGTAGCGGCGTGAAGGGGTGGAGACGTCGATGCGGACCGGTTCCATGGGCAGCGAGGGCTCGACCGCCTAGGATAACATCTAATGATTGCAGACCACGGCACCCGACCTGTTCGACTTCGTCATCGTCGGTGGCGGCATCGCCGGACTGCGGGCCGCGCAGCGGCTGGCGTCCGAGGGCCGCGTCGTGATCCTCACGAAGGCCGATTCGACGGAGAGCAACACGGGCTACGCACAGGGTGGCATCGCAGTGGCGATGGGGCCAGGCGACAGCGTGGACCTGCACGTCTCGGACACGCTGAACGCGGGCGCGGGTCTGTGCGACGAGGCCGCCGTGCGGGTGCTTGTCACCGAAGGACCGCGGTACGTCCGTGAACTGATCGAGTGGGGCGCCCGCTTCGATCGCGATGCCTCAGGCAGCCTCATCTTCGGCCTCGAGGCTGCGCACAGCGTCCGCCGCATCCTGCACGCAGGCGATGCCACCGGGCGTGAGATCTCGCGGGCGATGTGGCGCCAGGTGGCGTCCCTGTCCAGCGTCCAGGTGATCAACCATGTGCTCGTCACCGACGTCATCCTCGAGGACGGCGCGGTCGCGGGCGTGCGCTTCTTCGACGACGGCGGCGCGCGCCGGGAGGTGCGGGGGGCGCGGATTCTGCTGGCGACCGGTGGCGCCGGGCAGGTGTTCCGCGAGACTACCAATCCGGCGGTGGCCACTGGCGACGGCATCGCGCTCGCCTATCACGCAGGGGCGCGGGTCGCGGATCTCGAGTTCGTCCAGTTCCACCCGACCGCGTTGAGTCTGCCTGGCGCGCCCCGGTTCCTGATCTCGGAAGCGCTGCGCGGCGAGGGGGCTCGGCTCATCAACGATCGTGGTGAGGAGTTCATGGGGCGCTACCATCCGGACGGTGCGCTCGCGCCCCGCGACGTGGTGGCGCGCGGCATCGTTCGGGAGATGGAAACATCGGGAGGCTCCGTCTTCCTCTCGCTCCAGCACCAGAACCCCGAGCACGTGCGGGCCCGCTTCCCCACGATTTCCGAGATGTGCCGCCGGGTCGGCATCGACATCGCCCTCGACCTCATCCCTGTCGGTCCCGCTGCGCACTACATGATGGGTGGCATCGACACCGACGAGTGGGGGCGCACCTCGGTGCCCGGGCTGTATGCGGCGGGCGAGACGGCCTGCACCGGCGTGCACGGCGCGAACCGCCTCGCGAGCAACTCGCTGCTCGAGGGGCTCGTCTTCGGTGCCCGGGCGGCCGACGCGATGCTGCGCGGCGCCGCGCCCGCTGCGCTGAAGCCCGATCGCATGCCGACAGCAGAGGGAGCCGTCGCGCAATTGCCGGCGCCGCTCGCGATCGACGGCGTGCGCGATCTCATGTGGCGCCTCGCGGGGCTGTTCCGCACGCGGGAAGGGCTCGTCCAGGCGGTCGACCGGATGGACGCGGCGTACGCAGCCGCCCTCGCCGACGCCGATGCCTCCGGTGCCCGGAGCGTTGACGCCTGGAAGCGACTCAACCTCACCACCGTGGCGCGGCTCGTGGCGCGCGCCGCCCTTCGCCGCGAGGAAAGCCGGGGCGGGCACTACCGCGCGGACTTCCCGGCTCGCGACGATCTACACTGGAAGGCTCACTTCGTCGAAAAGCGGGCGTAACCGCGCCCAACCGTCATCTCCAACGCGACTTGCCCAACTGCTGCGATGGCCCAGAAAGATTCGTTCGTCACGGAAATCACCCCCCGATCCCAGGACTTCTCCCGCTGGTACCTGGATGTCGTCCGCCGCGCTGAACTGGCGGACTATTCGCCGGTCAAGGGCTGCATGGTCATCCGGCCGTATGGCTACGCCATCTGGGAACTGATTCAGCAGGCGCTCGATCGCGAGATCAAGCGGACCGGGCACGTCAATGCGTACTTCCCCTTGTTCATCCCTGAAAGTCTGCTGACCCGTGAGGCCGAGCACGTGGAGGGGTTCGCCCCGCAGGTGGCGTATGTCACTCACGGCGGCGGCGAGGAACTCGAGGAGAAGCTGGTCGTGCGGCCGACATCGGAGGCGATCATCGGCACCATGTACGCGAAGTGGGTGATGTCGTGGCGCGACCTGCCCATCCTGCTGAACCAGTGGGCGAACGTCGTGCGGTGGGAGAAGGTCACCCGACCGTTCCTGCGGACGACCGAGTTCCTCTGGCAGGAGGGGCACACGGCCCACGAGTCCGCCGAGGAGGCCGAGGCCGAGACGCGCCAGATGCTCGACGTCTACGCCAACCTCTGTGCCAGCCTGCTGGCGATGCCGGTGGTGAAGGGGATCAAGAGCGAGAGCGAGAAGTTCGCCGGGGCCCTGCGCACCTACTCAATCGAGGCGATGATGGGCGACGGCCGGGCGCTGCAGGCCGGGACGTCGCACAACCTGGGTCAGAACTTCGCGAAGGCGTTCGACATCACGTTCCAGGCCCGCGACAAGTCGGTGCAGCACGTCTGGGGCACGTCGTGGGGTGTGACCACGCGGCTGATCGGCGCGGTGATCATGACGCACGGCGACGACAGCGGCCTGGTGCTGCCCCCCGCGGTGGCGCCCTACCAGGTCGTCATCGTGCCGATCGGCAAGGACAACTGGCGGGAGACGGTCCTGCCGACCGCCCAGGCCATCCGCCAGCAGCTGGTCGATGCCGGCGTGCGTGTGATGCTCGACGAGCGTGACGAGCGCCCGGGCTGGAAGTTCTCGGAGTGGGAGATGCGGGGCGTGCCACTGCGGCTCGAGATCGGGCCCAAGGACATCGAGAAAGGGCAGGTGCTGCTGGCCCGCCGGGACACGCGGGAAAAGGCTGGCGTGCCGATGGAGGGGCTGGCCGGACGCGTGGGCGCCCTGCTCGACGAGATCCAGCAGTCGCTCCTTGCACGCGCGCTGCAGTTCCGCGAAGAACACACCCATCGTGCCGACGACTACGACAGCTTCAAGGCGACAATGGAAGGCCGGCCAGGGTTCGTGATCGCGCCCTGGTGCGGGGCTGCCGACTGCGAGGCGCAGATCAAGGCCGATACGCAGGCCACGATCCGCAACATGCCGCTCGATGGCACGGCGCCGGTCGGGAAAGCGTGCGTGCGCTGCGGCAGCCCGGCCGCTGCCGAAGCCTGGTTCGCCAAGGCTTACTGACCTGAAGCGGCGGCATCAGCCCGGACCATCACGGTCCGGGCCGGCGCCGCAATGGCGCCCTCCTGCACCGGGGCGTCGCAACCGCGCGTGCCAGCCCTTACCGCGTGACGAACGCCCGCACCCGCAACCCGATCGGCAAGTCGCGGCCGTCCTCGAGTTCGATCAACGTCTCGAGCACCTTCTGATCGACCCGCTCGCTCGGCTCGTCGGTGCGCACGTTCTTCTTGCCAAGGATCTGGCCCACCCTCAGTACGCGGCCGGTGAACCGCCGGGCACCGAAGGCGTCCGCGGTGACATACGCGGGCTGCCCGACACGCACGCGGGCCACGTCGCTCTCGTCGACGTCCATGCGGACCCGTACCGATGAGCGATCCGCCAGCGTCACGATCGGCGAGTCGAACTGTGTCGAGACACTCTCGCCCGCTCGCGCGTGCCGCCGCAGCACGACACCAGCGATGGGGGAGCGGACGACGGTCTTCTCATACAGCGCTTCTGCCTCGCGCAGCCTCGCCTCCGCCAGTGCCACGTCAGCCTGGGCGCGAGCGCGATCCTCCTCGCGCGCGTCGGCTTCGATGAGCGCGTGGCGCTCACGCAACCCCTCCAGCCGAGCAGACGCCACGCGCAGCGCCTGCTCGGCACGGTCCATCTCCGCGCGCGAGATGACCCGCTCGCGGAAGAGTTCCTCCGCTCTCGCGTGGTCCGCGCGTGCATGCTCGAGATCGGCTTCGGCCTGGCGCACGTCGGCGCCCGCCTGCCGCCGCTCCTCCGCCCGCGCGCCGTTGGACACACGGCGCGCGTCGGCCCTGCGCCCGTGCAGCTCCGCCCTGGCGGAGTCGAGACGGGCGCGGAGGTCGTCATTGACGAGCACGGCGAGCACCTGCCCTGCCGCAACGGCCTCGCCCTCCTCGACGAGCACCTGCGCAAGCGTGCCGCCCACCTGCGCGCTCACGCGAATGGCCTCCGACTTCGGCTCCACCAGGCCGGGGCCCGCAACGAGGTCTGCCTCCGCCTCGGCAGGAGGCGCCTGGCCTGCCTCCTGACCCGGGGCCCGGCTGGCGAATGCGAACAGGTTCAGCGCGACGATCGCCGCGATGACGGCGGAGACGTACCAGGGAACACGCGACAGGGGACTCATGCGACCGCTCCTTCTGCTACGGGAGGCTTGTGGCGGACGTCGGATTCGATGCGTCCATCGGCGATGTGCACGATGCGGCTGGCATATGCCTGCATGCGGCTGTCGTGGGTCACGATGACCACGGCCCGACCGTGGTCGGTGGCCAGGCGCTGCATCAACTGCATCACCGAGTGGCCGCTGGCGGTGTCGAGGGCCGCCGTGGGTTCGTCGGCGAGCAGGATCGCCGGCCCGCCAGCCAGCGCACGGGCGATGGCGACCCGCTGCTTCTGGCCGCCGCTCAGGTTCGCGGGATGTGCGTGCAGCTTCGCGGACAGGCCGACCTGCCCGAGCAGGTCGGAGGCCTGCGCACGCGCCGCGGCGCCACGGATGCCGCGCAGGTCGAGGGCCAGCTCCACGTTCTGCACGGCCGTGAGGGTCGGAAAGAGGTTGAATCCCTGGAACACGAAGCCGATGTTGCGTAGCCGGAACTCCGAGAGCGCGCGGTCGCCCAGCCCGCCGATGGGCTGCCCGCCGATCCGAACGATGCCGGAGGTGGGGCGCAGGATTCCGCCCAGGATCGAGAGCAGGGTCGTCTTGCCGCTGCCTGATGGGCCCATGAGCAGCGTCATCTCACCCGCCCGGATCTGCAGGTCGACATCGTCGAGGGCAACCATTGCGGCTTCGCCCTGTGCATAGACCTTGCGGAGGCGCTCCGCTTCGAGTGCCACGCTCACGGCATCACCCCTTGAAGACCATCGCGGGATCGAGCCGCGTGACCTTGTTGATAGACACGAAGGCGGCGCCCACGCACATGACGACAGTCAGGACGAGCATGCCGGCGGCCATCGGCAGGGGCAGGAGGATGGCGGCACCTCCGCTCTGGCTGCCCTTCACCACGAAGTAGCTCACCGCCATCGCGAGGACGTATCCCACAAGCGCGCTGGCCACGGCCTGTTCGATGATCACGCGATACAGGTATCCGTTGGTGGCGCCCATGGCCTTGAGCGTCCCGTACTCGCGGAGGTGATCCATGGTCGTGGCGTAGATGGTCTGTGCCACCACGACGATCCCGACGACCAGGCCCAGCGCCGCGGCCAGCAGCACCGCGATGCCCGCGCCGGTCGTGAACATCCAGTAGATGCGCGTCATCGAGCTGAACGTCCGGGTGGCGTGCACGTCACTGCCGGGCAGCTGCGCCTCGAGCCGACGCCGCAGCGTGTCGACGGGCACGCCCGGCGCGGCCTTGACCAGCAGGAACATCGTCTGGTCCACCCTGACGTTCGCGTAATCCTGCGCGTTCTTGAACGACGTGAAGACGTAGGGAGACGTCGTGAACGACCGGATCCCCCTGGTGAAGCCGACCACCCTCGCGCGCCGCCCGTTGATCTCGACCACCTGGTCGAGCCGGTCGACGCCCAGCTTGTCTCTGTAGATCTCGTCGATGAAGACGTTGTCCGCGGCCTTGAGGTCGCTCACGCGCCCCGCGGATACGTTCCACGGTGCGCCGAGTGGCTGGTCGGGATCGAAGCCGACCACCTGCACGCTCTCCTGGCGCCCGTCCGGCCGCTTCCATTGGCTGAAACGCGTGATGTATTTGGTCGCGTGGTCCACTCCAGGCGTGCTGAGTACCGTGTAGAGCTTGCGCTCGGAGAACGGGACACCGACCTCCACATACGGCACCCGCGCGGCGGTGATCCAGATGTCGGCCCGCGACTGGTCGATGAGGCCGGACGTGGTGGTCGTGAAGCCCACGAACAGCCCCAGCTCGACCACGATGAGCACGACCGCGAAGACGATGCCGGTGAGCGTGACGCCGAGCCTGACCTTGTCGTGCACCAGGTTGCGCCAGGCCAGTTCGGAAATGGGGAGTTTGAGGCGCATGGCGTTTACATTGTGATTGGACGTAACAGTGTTAACAAGGTTTCAAAAAAAATCAGCGGCGGTAGCGCAGTCCTTCGACCAGGGTGTCGATGAGCGCATCGATCACCGCCTGCTGCGCGCCCCAGTCGAAGTTGGGCATCTGGATGAGAAGCGAGGTGATGCCGTGCATCGACGCCCACACGGCACGCGTGGCGACATCAGGATCCACCTTGCGGAACTTGCGGGCGTCGATGCCCGCGACGATGTTCGCGCGCAGGATGCCGAGGGCGCGCATGCCGTTGCTCTCGGGACTGTTGTACCGGGCCACGTCTTCGGGCAACTGCTCGTGCGGCACGGCGACGAACGTGGCGAGGTAGTGCTGCGGGTGGCGCAGGCCGAACGCCACGTACCGGTGGAGGCCTTCCCGCAGGCGGGCCACTGGATCCTTGAAGTCCGCTTCGAGCGACGCGAGCTCCTGGACGAGGCGCGCGAAGGTTTCCTCGCACACCTGGAAGACGAGGTCGCGCTTGTCCTCGAAATGCAGGTAGATGGCGGTGGGGGAGTATTCGATGCGCTCGGCGACGCGGCGCATCGACAGCTGGTCGTACCCTTCGCGGGCCAGAATGTCGCGGGCAGCATCGATGATCTCCTGCCGCAACAGGGCCTTTTGCCGCGCGCGTCGGGTCTGGATGGTCATGCCGCGTCTGTTAACAGCGTTAAGTTAACTCCGCCACCATTCCGCGTCAAGGCCAGAGCCCGGCGGCGTCCCGCCACCGGGATGCGATCCGCTTGCCGACGGCGTGCCGCCGCGTGAGGCCCTCGCGGGCCGCGATCACCCTGAACACGTCGGCCAGCCGGTCCCGCCACCACATGTCGGCCTGCCCGGGCGCCGCCTCGACAGCCCGCTGGTATGCGGCGGCAATGGGCTCGAGGCAGGTGGCATCGCCAATCGACGCGGCAGCACCGAGGAACTCGACCGGCAGCGGTTCGCGCGCTGATTCGAGCGTCTCCCGGAGGTCGTACAGGGCCAGCCGGCTGCCCCGCTGTCCGAGCAGCGCATGCGCGGTCGCACGAAGCCCCATCCACTCGCCGCGCACCGCCCCGGCCTCGGCGCCCTCACGGATCCGCACTCGTTCGATCAAGTGGTGCAGGGTCTGGGGTGTGACCTGCTCGCCGGCCTCGGTGAGCGCGAGCCGAAGCGGCGCCGGGTGCGTGGGTAGCGCCCCGTCGGCCGCCTCCTTCAGTTGCTGGACCGGGTCGGCGGCCGCCTCCGGCCCGAGTCCCGCCGCGAGTGCGACTGCGGCGTCCGGGTCCACGCCGAGTGCCTGCAGCAGCGGATCGATTGTTCCCTGGCCCATGCCGCGCAGCGCTCGGATCGCGGCCAGGCGAAGGTTGCGGCTGCGGTCGCGATCCACGGCAATGGCGGACAGCCTGTCGAGGGCCGCCACGCCCCTGGGGGTGGACAGGAATGCGTGGGCGACGGCGATGGCTGCCACCGCAGTCGCCTCGTCCGCGGAGTCCATCAACGTCAGGGCTGGCTCCAGCGCCCGCTGGTCCGCGATGCCTTCCAGCGCGTGCAGCGCCGCCACGCGCGCCGCGGGAATGGCCGACGGGTCGGTCGCGCAGGCGATCAGCCGTTGCACGGCCCGCGGTCCGATCACGATGAGGCGGGCCACGGCGGATTCCCGCGTCATCTCGTGAGGGGAGGCGAGGTCGGCAAGCAACGCATCGACCTGCCGGCTTGAGGACGCCCGAATCACCACAGCTGAGGATCCTAGTACAAAACAAAGGGCGGAACCGCCTCCCCGCGTCCGGCCCGTGTGCCGGCTCGAGGGGGCGGTCCCGCCCTCAGCTGTACTGACGGTCTGGCGGCTACTGGACCTTGACCACCAGTGCCGCGCGCCGATTGAGACGCCGGGTCTCCTCGCGCGCGTTGTCGTACTTCGGTCGTTCCTCACCGAAGCTGCGCGTTTCGAGGCGGCTTGCCGCCACGCCGCGCGAGGTGAGGTAGTCGATGACGCTGCGTGCCCGGCGCTCGCCGAGTGCCAGGTTGTACTCGGCCGTCCCGATGTTGCAGGTATGGCCTTCGATGATCAGGTTCTTGCCGGGGTTGGCCTGGAGCTTTGCGACGGCGTCATCCAGCAGCCGCAGGGCGTCGGGGCGCAGCGTGGACCGGTCGAAGTCGAAGTACACGTCCTCGAACGTCAGCTCCACAACCGGGGCGGGCCTCACCACCTGGATGGTGGTGCTCGCCGACGCCGTGCCGCCCTTCCCATCGTCGACGGTCACCGTCGCCTGCACCGGCCCTTCCTGCTGCGGGGCAGTCCAGAGCGTCTGCCGGTCGGCGGGGTTCTGCAGCGTGCCAGCGGGCGCGCTCCACCGGTAAGTGAGCGTGTCGCCGTCAGGATCCTGCGCGACCGCCGTGATGGTCGACGCCTTGCCAACCTCGACCGTGCACGGCTCGCATCGCGCCTGCACCGTCGGTGGACGGTTCTGCGGCGGTGGCGGCGGCGGCGGCGGTGGCGGGGGGGGCGGCGGCGGCACGAACTTGCGCGCGCCCGGGTGGAAGCCGACCCGGAACTGGTAGTCCACGAAGTCGCCCGACTCGTCCTCGTCGGTCCGGAAGCGCGCGCGGTCGCGCGTCGGCATGGACCACGTGGCGCCCGCACCGAGGAAGACGCCATTGGTGAACTGATAGGTGAGGCCCAGCGTCGCCGCGTTGAAATTGCGCAGCGACGAGCTGAGTGGCGCCCGGCTGCCATCAACCCCCACGACAGGCGAGGTGAGGGTGACCGTATCGTCGAACGGCTTCTCGCCCGCGAACTCGGCCGTGCCGCGCAGCCGGCTGCGCGAGGGGAACCCGGCGCCGATGCCGTACCGAACCCCGTGCGACTGCGACACGCCGTCCGCGCTGCCGCGGACAATCACGCCGCCGTAGCCCGAGAATTCAACCTTCTGAGCCGCCTCCTTGCTGAGGATCAAGTCGAACAGGCCTGCGGCTGCGCCGGTGCCGACGCCCGACGACTTGTCGCCGGTGGGCAGCTTCACCATGCCGCGCACGGCAAGCGCGACCGGCTTCTGGTCGGCCTCCGACAGCAGGTTGACCTTCGCGCCCAACTGCAGGTCGCCAACCTGATTGCCGCTCCAGCCCTGGCCGACGAAGGGGTAGCGACCGAGGACTCCGCCAACATCCGTGTTCGTCGAGAACAAGGGCCGCAGATCGCGATCGATACGCGTCACGACCTTGAACGAGCCGAAGATTTCGGCCCGGTTCGCCAGGCCGACAGCAAAGGTGAGCGGGAAGTCGGCGACGTTCGAGAACCCTTCCGGGTAGTTGAGGCCAACCCGGTAGGCGCTGGCAGACCACTTCCCGCGCGCGAGCACCTCGGCGGTGGGAACGTACCAGAGGCCTGTGTCGCCGTCTGCAGTGGTGGTGGACAGACGAACGGCGGAGTCAGAGGCTCCCTGCTGGGCAGGGGAGGTGTTCTGGGCGCCGGCCGTCGCGGCCCACAGTGCCACCAGCACTGTCAGGCCGACGGAGCGAAACGAAGTCGTCATCGGGCTGAGTCTCCCTGAGGATCAGCGGATCCCGCCCTTATAGTACGGCTCAGTTTAGAGCCCGTCAATGGACGGGCTGCAGCCCCAGGGAAGAGCCGGCGCACGCGGGTGGCACCGGCCGGCGACTGATCTGGTCTATTCGGCGAGCCGTCTGGGCGCAAACGCCCACGCAATGCCGATGCTGAGGGCGTACAGTGCCAGCATCGGGGCGGCGAAGATCACCTGCGTCATCATGTCCGCGCTCGGGGTGATCACCGCGGCGACGATGAAGATGATGAGGATGGCGTATTTGATGTGGTTGATGAGGAACCGCGCGGTCACCAGCCGCATCCTCGCAAGGAAGTAGACCACCGCCGGCATCTGGAACACGATGCCCATGCCCAGCAGCATCTTCGTGTAGAGCCCGAACACGTCCTGCAGCTTCGGCATGAAGGCCAGGTCCGGCGTGTTGAAGCTGCCGAAGAACACCATCAGGTACGGGAACGTGATGTAGTGATTGAATGCCGCGCCGCCGACGAAGCCGATCGTGGTGAGGAGCACGAAGGGAATGGCGAGGCGCTTCTCGTTCTGGTACAGGCCCGGCGCGATGAACAGCCACACCTGCAGCATGATGAAGGGCGACGCCACCACCGCACCGGCGATCAGGGCGATGGTGATGTACAGCGAGAAGGCTTCACCCGGCTGAGTGTAGACAAGCTTGACCCCCGGAGGGAGGGCGGCGCGGGTCGGAGCCAGGATGAAGTTGAAGATGTCGTCGATCTTCCAGAACGTGACCGCGATGCCGACGGCGACCGCGAGGCAGGCGTTGACGATGCGTCGCCGGAGCTCATCCAGATGCTCCAGGAACGACATCTTCGCGCCGGACTCGTCCTCGTCCTCTTGAGGGAGCGGCAGCGCGCCGCCGTGACTGCCGGGAAAGGGCACCAGGGCCATCGGCCGCTAGGTCAGGCGCTCTGGTCGCGAGCGACCGGCGCCGCCTCGGGAGCTGGCGACGGGGAGACGTCACCCACGGCCGAGGGGGCCGTCGAGGCGGTTGCAGCCTGCCTGGACGCCTGGGTTCGCTGCTGCTGCTGCTCCTCGATCCGGATCTCCTCCTCGAGCGTGCTCTTCAGTTCATTGGAGGCCCGCTTGAATTCAGAGAGGCTGCGGCCGAGCGAGCGGCCGAGCTCCGGCAGCTTCCTGGGACCGAAGATGATGAGAGCGATCACGAAGATGATGATCAGCTCCGGCATGCCAATCGAACCAAACATGGCGCTCCTGCTTTCAGATACGGGGCGAGGCTGGCGGTCCCTCCGATTATCGGCCCCGTGGCGGAGCAGGGTCAAGGAGAACCACCACCGGGCATGCCCAGAACTCGTTGCCCGATAAGGAATTTGTCTGTTAGTCTTGGCCCATGCGACGCTTGCGCCCAGTCTCCGTCGTCCTCTTCGTGCTCGCGGTGTCGGCGCTCGTCGGCGGCCTCTTCGGGCGCAGGGCGCTCGCGGTGGACGACAAGGCATCGGCCCGCTACGCCACCTTCTCGGCCGCGCTCTCCGCCATCGAGGCGCAGTACGTGGACAAGCTCGAGTCGGAGCGTGTGGTCTACAGCGCCATCCGCGGCATGCTCGGGACGCTCGACCCGCACTCGAACTTCTTCGACCCGCGCGAGTACGCCCAGATGCGCGAGCGTCAGGAAGGGCGCTATTACGGGCTGGGCATCACCATCCAGTCGATCGATGGCGACATCACCGCCGCCAGCGTGTTCGAGGGGTCGCCGGCCTACCGCAAGGGCATTCGCCGCGGCGACATCATCTCGAAGATCGGCGGGCAGGATGCGAAGGGATGGACGACCGATCAGGCCATGCGCAGCCTTCGCGGGCCGAAGGGCACTGTCGTCGAGATCGAGATCAAGCGGCGCGGCTACGAGCTTCCGATCGCGCTCGAGGTCACTCGCGACGAGGTGCAGATCCTCACCGTGCCGGCGTCGTTCATGATCGACGCCACCACCGGGTACATCCGCCATCAGGATTGGGGCGAGAACACCGATCGTGAGATTCAGCGCGCGTTGAACGACCTGCGCGCCAAGGGCATGAAGCGCCTGCTCTATGACATCCGCGGGAATCCCGGAGGGCCCCTCGATCAGGCCATCAAGGTGTCGAACGAGTTCCTGCCCAAGGGCAAGATGATCGTCTACACGCGGGGGCGCGTCCGGAACTCCGATCAGGACTACCGCGCCACGGAGGAGAGTTCCTTCCTCGATATCCCGATGGTGGTGCTGGCGAATCGCAACAGCGCCAGCGCGTCGGAGATCTTCACCGGCGCGATGCAGGATCACGACCGGGGGTACGTCGTCGGCGAAACGACGTTCGGCAAGGCCCTCGTGCAGTCGGTCTACCCGATCAGCAACGGCGCGGCACTCGCGCTGACCACGGCGCACTACTTCACGCCGAGCGGTCGCCTGATCCAGCGGCCGTGGGACGAAACGTTCGACGAGTACCTGAGTTATACGCAGAAGGAACAGGACGCCAACCGTCCGCACAATCCGAGCGACCTCAAGCGGACCGGTGCGGGCCGTCCGGTCTACAGCGGTGGCGGCATCGAGCCGGACAAGTACGTGCCGGGCCAGATCGAGGGCTTCAATCCCACGCCGTTCGGCCGCTCGCTCTACGGCCGGCAGGAGTTCGAGAACTACTCACAGCGGTTCACGGCCGACGGCGACACCCGCATCGCGCAGACCGCCAGCGGCCGACGCACGGTGAAGCGGGACTTCGTCGTGGACGACGAGATGGTCAAGGAGTTCCGCGAGTTGCTGGTCGCCAACCGGATGAAGATCGACGACGCCGCGTTCACGAAGGACCTCGAATTCATCAAGGCGATGATCCGGTTCCGGATCGACGAGGCGGTCTTCGGCATCGCGGAAGCCCGCCGCCGCCTGATTGCCGCCGATCCGCAGGCCCAGGTCGCCCTGACGATGTTCGGCGAAGCCGAGAAACTGGCCGGCCTGGCGAAGCCTGCGGACCGGGCGCAGTAGCCGATCCGTAGGTCGTACGACCACAATGAATTGGGGCACAGTTTGGCCTTGCCCCTCTATCTAGCCCTTGTTACACTGACGACCGTTTCGCGGCCCCGAACCCTCCGCCCCTGAGCCGAGGGGCGGAATGGGCCACCCGGATCGGTCTGAGCCGTTCTGTAACCAGCCAGAATCCGTGGCCGTCACGTCCGGGTCCTCCGGGCTCCGGCGGTCGTCAATCCGACCTCTGTCGGGCCGCGCCATTACTGTGCACGAGCGCCGGATCCGGCGCGGTGGTGTGAGTTCATGCGTCTGGAAAAGCTCGAGATCCACGGCTTCAAGTCCTTCTCCGATCGCTCCGAACTGGCCTTCGACAAGGGGGTGACGGCCATCGTCGGACCCAACGGCTGCGGCAAGAGCAACGTGGCCGACGCCATCACGTGGGTGATGGGCGAGCAGAGCGCCAAGAGCCTGCGCGGCGAGAAGATGGAAGACGTCATCTTCAACGGCAGCGACGCGCGAAAGCCGAATGCGACCGCGGAGGTCCGACTCCGGTTCAGCGGCGTCGTGAAGTCGGTGTCGGGACCGGCGTTCAACCCGTCATCGCCGATCCGTCGCAACGGCACGCATGCCCACGCGTCGGCCGAAGCCCTCGCGGACGGGGCGAATGGACACTCGGTCGGCTCCGGGGCTGTCGCGACGCTCGAACCCGAGTCGGTGCCGGAGCCGGCGCTCGACCCGCACGCCGAGGTGGGCCGCATCGTCTTCGCGCCGGAAGAGGCCGAGGAACTCATTCAGAGTGTCGCGCGAGAGGTCGAGGTCACGCGCCGCCTGTACCGGTCCGGGGAGAGCGAGTACCTGATCGACGGCCAGCAATGTCGCCTGCGGGACATCCACGACCTGCTGATGGATACCGGCCTGGGCGCCAAGGCTTACGCGATCATCGAGCAGGGCAAGATCGGGATGATCCTGAGCACGCGGCCGACCGACCGGCGGCAGTTGATCGAGGAGGCTGCCGGGGTCACGAAGTACAAGGCGCGCCGTCGTGCAGCGGAACTCAAGCTGGAGGCTGCGCAGCAGAACCTCACCCGCATCGACGACATCGTCTTCGAGGTCGAGAAGCAGCGCGGCACGCTGAAGCGGCAGGCGGGCAAGGCGCGCCGCTACAAGAAGCTGCGCGATGAGTTGCGGCGCTGGGAGAAGGTGCTGCTCGCGAGGAAATACCGGCAACTCGCTGAGACGATCGAGTCGGCGCGTGCGAGGCTGGCCGATGCGCGCGAGCGCGAGGCTGCTGCGGCGGCGCGTGTCTCGGAGTTGGAGTCCGACTTCGGCCGCGCGCGCATCGAACTCGCCGAAGCGGAGTCGCGCGCGACCGCGGCCCGCGAGGCGGCTCACGCCCGTGAACTCTCGATCAACAGGCTGCAGCAGCAGATCGCCTTCGATGGCGAACAGGCCGACAACCTCGCGGCCCGCGGGCGCGCGATCGAGCAGGAGGTGGACGTCCTGCAGGCACGGCGCGAGCCGGCCCGCGCGGAACTGGCGGAGCGTCAGGAGGCGGCCGCCCGGGCGCAGGAGGAGCGCGACCGCGCAGCCGAACGCCTGACGATTGAGTCCGACGCGTTCGACCGGGCGCATCGCCAGACCGAGGGGCTGGAAGCCGACGTCGAGGCCGCGCGCAGCGAGGTGTTCTCGGCAATCAACGCGGCAACGGCGCTTCGTCATTCGCTCGAGAGCGCCGCGGCGCAGCGCGACCGCGTGCTCGAGACGCTCTCCAAGCTGCAGGTCGAGGCCGAGGACGTCCGAATCGAAGGCGACCGGCTCGCTTCGGACCGCGCCAGTGCATCCGACGGACTGCGCCGGGCCCACGAGGGACTCGACGCTACTCGGGCGGCGCGTGCCGCGCGTGAGTCGGAACTGGCCAGTGCCCGAATCGAGCACGAGTGGCGCGCACGGTCGGTGCGCACACGCGAGCACGAACTCGCCGGCCTCGTGGCTCGGCTGAAGTCACTCGAGGAACTCGAGGCCCGGCGGGCCGAGTACGGCGACGCAGCGCGGACCGTGCTCGCGCAGGCCAACGGCAAAGTCGATCAGCGGGGCGCCGTTGCCGACTACCTGGAGGTCGAGGCAGGCTACGAGCGTGCGGTGGAGGCGTACCTTGGCGATCTGCTGCAGCACATCGTCGTGGAGCGTCCGGAGCACGCGGTCGCGGGTTTCGCACTGGTGCAGGAGGCAGACGCAGGCCGCGTCGGATTCCTGATTGCCGATGCACCCATCGACGCAGGTCTCGCTGCGTCCGGTGCCACCCAGCCCGCTGACGGCCTGGTGGCGCTGTCGTCTGTGGTCCGTGTCAACGGCCCGTACGCGCAGCCCATCGGCCGCGCGATCGGCGACGCGTGGATCGCGGAGACGTACGAGCGCGCCGCAGCGACGAGCGGCCTCGCCCCGGTGCCGGTGATTACGGCCGCCGGCGACGTGTTCCGGGGTGCCCATCTGGTCACCGGTGGCCATCCCAAGGCTGCCCGCGGCATCCTCGAGACCAAGCGCGATATCAAGGATCTCCGGGCGCGAATCGACGCGGAGCGCGAGGCGGTCTCGCGGCTCATCGCGGAGACGTCGGAGCTCGAGGGCGTGATGGCGCAGGCCTCGGCCGCGATTGCCGCCCTGACCGCGGAGCAGCACCGGCAGGAAAAGGCGATCGTCAGCCTCGAAGCCCAGTTGCAGCGGGCGTCGGAGGACGCGACCAAGGTATCGCTCAAGGGAGACCAGCTCGCGCGTGAGCGGCGGCAGGCGGAGGATGAGCGTGGGGCGCTCGAGCGACGGCAGGAGGAGGCCCGGGCTTCGATCGTCGGTCTCGAGCAGGAGCAGCGCCTCGCCGACGAACGCCTGTCGGAGGCGCAGCGGCGCCTGTTCGAGGCTCGTGAGTCCGCACAGGAACTGAGCCGCCGCGCCGCAGAAGCCCGCGCCGGCCATGCCGCGCTGATCGAGCGTGCCGGCGCCCTGGTTGCCGAGGTCAAGCGCCTCGAACAGGCCGCCATTGAAATGGAGGCGCGGACCGGCGCGCTGACGTCGGAACTCGAGCGCACCCGCGTGCGGGTCGAGGAACTGCGGACCGCCGTGAGCACCGGCCAGGAGCAGCTCGACGTGGACGTCCGGCAGCTCGACGAGCTGCGTGCGGCGGTGGCCGCGGCCGACGACGCGGTGTCCACGCTGCGTATCCAGGCGGACCAGCAGGAGGTCGCGATTCGCACGGCGCGCGGCGAGTACGAGGCGATCCGGGCCGCCGCGGGAGAACTCGACGTCCAGCGCGTGGGGGCGGAGAGCGACCTGTCGCACCTCGCGGCAACCTCGATCGACACCGTGCAGGCGACGCTCGACGAGGTACTGGCGGAGGTCGAGGCCCTGGAGGCGCAGGGCGGCGCCGTGCCCGACGCACGGGTGATTCTCGCGGACGAACCCGAAGAGGGCACGGACGAAGAGGGCGCACCGGCCGCACTGGCCGACGCGACGGCGCCGGCGGGAGACGCTGGGATGGCCGCGGTAGCCGCTGCCGAGCAGCGCACCCTGAGCGCCGAGGAGGCCATCTCCACCCTGCGCGCGAAGATCGATCGGCTCGGCCCGGTCAACATGATGGCCATCGAGCAGTACGAGGAGCTCGAGACGCGCCATGCGTTCCTGACCACTCAGCGCAAGGACCTGATCGACTCGATCGCGCAGACGAGCGAAGCCATCAAGCGCATCGACGAGACCACCCGCGAGCGCTTCACCGAAGCCTTCGCCGCCATCAACCGGAACTTCCAGGAGATGTTCAGTACGCTGTTCGGCGGCGGCCGGGCCGGCCTCACGCTGCTGGACGAGAACGACCCGCTCGAGAGTGGCATCGAAATCGTGGCGCAGCCGCCTGGCAAGCGCCTGCAGAGCGTCCAGCTGCTGTCAGGAGGCGAGAAGGCGCTCACCGCGATCTCGCTGATGTTCGGCCTGTTCAGGTACAAGCCGAGCCCGTTCTGCCTGCTCGACGAGATCGACGCGCCCCTCGACGACGCGAACATCGGTCGGTTCGTCGAGATGCTGCGCAGCATGCAGGACCACACGCAGTTCATCCTGATCACCCACCATCGCAAGACCATGGAGATCGCCGATCGCCTCTACGGCGTCACGATGGAGGAGCCGGGTGTGTCGAAGCTGATCTCCGTTCAGCTCAACTGACGCACGGCGTCGGGCCGTGTCTCTTCTCCTCCGGGCCAACAGACCCGCTGCCGCGCCGATGCCCAGGCGCGGCGCCTCTTTCCGGTTCGTCATGGCCGCGCTCCTCGCCGTCGGGTGCGGGTTCGCGGCCTGCGGAGAGGCGCGCTCGCGCGCCGGGCGTGCCTCTGACACATGGCGCCGCACGTACGGACTCGAGCCCGGCGGGGAATTGCAGATCGTGGACGCGGTCGGCTCGATCGAGGTGCAGGCTGGACCCGGCGACTCACTCGAGGTCGAGGCGGATCGCGTCGTCCGCGCGCAGAACACGGCGATTGCCGCCTCGTTGATCGAGCGGGTGCGCATTGCCGAGGAGGTGTCCCCGGCCCGGGTGCTGCTTCGCAACGACGCACTCGGCGGGATCCTCAACGCGGACGTCGAGGTGAACTTCCGGGTCAGAGTGCCGGCTTCCGCGGGCGTGCGCCTGCGCACCGCGTCAGGCGGAATCACGCTGACCGGGCTGGCTGGTGCGGTCGTCGCGTCGGTCCAGGACGGTTCCATCCGGGCAGCCGAACTGCGAGGCCCCGTCGACGCTCGGACCGGGAATGGCGACCTGTCGGTCGCAATGGCCGACATCGGCGAGGGTCCCGTCACGCTGCGTGCGACCAGGGGCGATATCACCCTGCTGATGCCCCGTGATGCCGGCGCCGACGTGCGCATATCTGCCAGTCGCGGGCTCGCGACGGTCGAGGGCTTCACCGTGGCCTCCAGCGTCCAGGGCGCGAGCACGCATGTCGAAGGGCGCCTCGGCTCGGGCGGCCCGCGCATCGACCTCTCGACCACCGAGGGCAACATCCTCCTGCGTCCGACACCGTGAACGAAGACAAGGCCACGAGGTACAACCGGCTGAAGCGCATGGCGGGCGTCGGGGCCCTGGCGTGGGGCGTCGTGTACCTGGGAGTCCTGCTCGTCAGCGGCGGCAGCGCGGGGCTGCGCGCGGCGGCGGAATCGCTGGCTTCCGTGAGCGCACCGTCGTCCGTGCACGGCGTGATCACGATCGTGGCATACGTTGCACTGCTGATGGTCCTGCACGAGGTGGGCAGCCTGCCGCTCGCGTTCTACGGCGGCTACATCCTCGAGCGACGATACGGGCTGTCGCGCCAGTCACTGGCGTCGTGGGTCCGGGACCAGGTGAAGGCCCTGCTGCTCGGGCTCGTGTTCGGGAGTGGTGCGGCGGTGGTCCTGTACGCATTGATCCAGCGGTTTCCTGGTTACTGGTGGCTGCCGTCGAGCCTGGTTTTCTCTGCCATCGTCGTGGGGCTCGCGAACGTGGCGCCCGTCCTCCTTCTGCCGCTCTTCTACAGCCTCGTGCCGCTCAGGCGTGAGGCACTGCGGCGCAGGCTGCTGGCGCTGGCCGACCGTGCGGGCGCACGCGTACTCGACGTCTACGAGTGGGGCCTTGGTGCGAAGACGAGCAAGGCCAACGCGGCGCTGACCGGCCTGGGCTCGACGCGACGCATCCTGATCTCGGACACCATGCTTGCGCAGTACTCCGACGACGAGATCGAGGTCGTACTGGCGCACGAGCTGGCGCATCACGTCTACGGGGACATCTGGAAGGGACTGCTGTTCGAAACCGGCCTGATTGCCGGCGGCTTCCTCCTGGCGTCGTTCGTCCTGGGGGCTGCCGTCGGGCTGTTCGGCATCCGCGACGCCGGTGACATCGCGGCCCTTCCCGCGCTGCTGCTCGGTGCGGGTGCGGTGTCGCTCGTGGCGGTGCCGGCGGCGCACGCGATGTCACGAGCGCATGAGCGGCGGGCCGATCGATTTGCGCTGACGCTGACGGGCAACGGACCCGCGTTCGTGTCGGCCATGCGGCGACTGGCCGCGCAGAACATGGCCGAAGACGAGCCTTCGCCACTCGTGCAGTGGCTCTTCCACAGCCATCCGCCCATCCGGGAGCGCATCGAGGCCGCGCAGGAGTTCCAGCGGGGTACCGGCTCCGGCACCGCCATGGCCGACCGACATGACAGGGACGATACGTCGGTAACGAAAAAGGGCCGGTGAGATACATCTCACCGGCCCCTCTGCAACGGGTGTGACCGGGCGATACCGCCCGGGTATGGGGCGCTAGGTGTTGTTGTCAAACACGTTGTTCATCACGCAGCGCTCGCCAACCGCGACC
>CAYLTD010000016.1:0-106418 GCA_964386715.1 uncultured Bifidobacterium sp. | reverse complement strand
CGGCCTCCGGCGTGACAGGCCGGCGTTCTAACCAACTGAACTACGACCCCAAGACGAACTCTGACTGTATCAGACTGCGGCAGTGAAACCAATCCGCAATCTGCACCCGCGATCCCTCGTGCGCGTGGAAAGGCTGGTGGGCGGTACAGGACTCGAACCTGTGACAGCCGGCGTGTAAAGCCGGTGCTCTACCAACTGAGCTAACCGCCCGGCCCGGAGCACTACGGCGTTCCGGCTGTCCGCCAAAACGCCTCATTATAAGCCATAGGCCGCCTTCAAGGCGAGCAGCGCCATCGCCGCCACGAGCCCGGACAGCGCCCGGTATTCGCGGTTCGCCATGGCCTGCGCCAGCGCGAATCGGCGCGTCGAGGCCTCACCGTCGCGCGCGCCGCGCCCGCTCCGGTATCGATCGTACCGATCGCCGAACCGGTCCCGCAGGAACGCTTCCTCGCTGCGAATGGCCGCCGTGATCGTCACGCCCAGATACGCCGCGATGATCACCGCCACCGGCACGCTGGCGCACGCCACGGCCAGCCCGGCGCCCATGATCGACGAGCCGACGTAGAGCGGGTGGGCGAAGATCCGATACGGCCCCGACGAGGTGACCTCGCGCGACTTGTTCAGGTGACCCGCGGCCCAGACGCGCAGCGCCTCGCCTGCCGCCGCCACGAGACTGCCGACGACGACGGACACCCGTGTCGGCTGCGCGAGCCACACGACCACGATCGCACTCGCAAATCCGAGCGGCACGCGCAGGCGCGCGAGCCGCCGCGTCAGATCAGGCACGGCGCTGCTCCACCAGCTCGAGCCGCCGTTCCACTGCCTCGAGCACTTCCGATACCTCGATGTCGAGCAGGCACATCCGCGGGAGCCTGCACTGCCGGAGATGATGACACTGGCACACGGCCGCCCGCGACACCGACTGGTCGTCGCGCCCGAGCGGGCCGTTGCGCTCGGGCCGCGTGGGCCCGTAGATCCCGACGAGCGGCGTGCCGACCGCCGACGCGATGTGCGTCGGCCCCGTGTCGCCCGACACCATCACCGACGCGGCACGCGCCAGAGCCGCGATGTCCGCAATGCGTGTCGGCGGCGCCGCCACTGCGGCCCCCTCGGCGACGCGCACCACTTCCTCCGCCAGTAGCCGCTCGGACGGCCCCCAGAGCACGATCGAGGGCAGGCCCCGGCGTGCCTGCAGCGCCCGCGCAAGTTCGCCGAGGCGGACGGCGGGCCACCGCTTGTTCGGCCACGCAGCGCCGGTGTTGAGCAGCGCGAAGCGCGAACCCGCACGACCGATCGCGGCGCGCACCTCCTCCGAGGCCTGCCCGTCCAGCGAGAACTCCGGTTCGCCCGGCTCCACGCCGACGCTGCGGAGCACGTCCAGGTTGATGCGCACGACGTGCCGCGTCTCGCTCCGGGCGAAGAGCCCCTCGCCGCCGGGGTCGTGCCGGTGCGTGTAGAACAGGCTGGCGAGCGGTTCTCGCGCATAGCGTCGCGTGAAGCCGATCACGCGCCGCGCCCCGGAGGCGCGGGCCACCAGCGCCGACTTGACGAGCCCCTGCAGGTCGAACGCCACGTCGTAGCGCGCGGCACGCAGGCGCCGGAGGGCGTCCCGCCACGACAGCCCGGTGTCTTCGCCGCGGCGATCGTTGATGGCGATCCGGTGGTCGAGGACCGGCACGAGGTCGAGCACCTCCCGGTGTCTCGCACTGACGACCCAGTCGATGCGGGCACCCGGGAAGGCGCGCCGCAGGGCCACGGCAACGGGAACGGCGTGCACGATGTCGCCGAGCGCACCGAGGCGGACGATGAGGACGGTCACGTCGATGTCCCGGCGATCCTCGCGATGAGCTCGCGCGTGTTGTGGGCCTTCGGATCGCCCACGATGGCAGTACGTCCGCCGTACGACTGCACGACGTCACGTTCCGGCACCGTCTCGACGGTGTAATCGGTCCCCTTGCAGTGCACGTCGGGCTTCAGCCGCAACAGGAGCCGCCTGACGTCCGGATCGTCGAAGACGACCACGTAGTCGACGCCGCGGAGTGCCGCCACCAGTTCCGCCCGATCGCGCTGCGCGAGAATCGGCCGGTTCGGCCCTTTCAACCCGGACACGGAGCGGTCGCTGTTCACCGCCACGACGAGCCGGTCGGCTTCGGCCGACGCGCCCTGCAGGTACCGAACGTGACCGACGTGCAGCAGGTCGAAACACCCGTTGGCAAACGCCACCGTCCGGCCTGCCGCGCGATCGCGCGCCACCGCGTCCGCGAGCGCCGCCTCGTCGAGCACGATACCCATCAGCGTCCCGCCTGGGAAGACCGGAGGTTCGGTGCCGCGGCCATCAAACGTCCGCTCCGCCCGCACCGAGGTGCGCCTGCACGGCATCGACCAGTTCCTCGCCGGACACCGTCGCCGTCCCCCGCTTCATCACCACGAGGCCTCCGGCATAGTTGGCCAGCCGGGCAGCGTCCTCGAACGACCCGCCGGCCGCGAGCGACAGGGTGAGCGTCGCGATGACCGTGTCGCCCGCGCCCGTGACGTCGGCAACCTCGTCGGACCCGAAGATGGGCACGTGCACCGTGGGCCGCCTGGGCTCGAAGAGCGCCATGCCGCGGCTCCCGCGCGTGATGAGCACAGCCTGCATGCCCGTGCGGCGCAGGAGCGTCCGTCCCGCCCGTTCCAGCGCCTCCGCGTCATCGTCGATGTGCACGCCGAGCGCGTGCTCGACCTCCGACTCGTTCGGCGTACACGCGGTGAGCCCCTTGTAGTCGAGCAGCCGGTAGCGTGTGTCCACGACGATCGGGACCTGGCGCGCGGTCGGCGATGTCGACAGGGCCTCCCTGATCGCCTGCGCCAGTTCGGGCGTCACCAGGCCCGAGCCGTAGTCGGACAGCAGCACGGCGTCGCAGTCGCCAAGGGCGGGAACGAACCGCTCGGCGAAGGCGCGGCTCACCTCCGCGGACAAGGGCCAGTCGGTCTCGCGATCGATGCGGACCACCTGCTGCTTCGCGGAATGCACGCCGCCGGCGAGGATGCGCGTCTTCACGGGCGTGCGGTAAGTACGCGAGCGGACCACCTGCCGGGTGACGACGCCCCGCCGGAAGGCCTGGAGCAGGCGCCGGCCTTCGGCGTCGGCACCCACCATGCCCGCGAGCGCCACGCGGCCTCCGAGGGCAGCCACGTTGTTCGCCGCGTTGCCAGCACCCCCGGCCACCACGTCGGTCGCGTCGTACTTCAGGATGAGGACCGGGGCCTCGCGCGACACGCGGGCCACCTCGCCGTAGATGAACTCGTCGGCGATGAGGTCGCCGACCACCGCGACGCGCCTCGCCCCGAAAGCGCGGATCAGCGCGTGCAATCGCTCCAGGCGGAACGGCGTGGCGGCCGGCGGGGTGGTGGAGTGGGTGCTGGGCATGTCGGTTCGTGCCGTGATGCGCGCCAGGGCGCGCGCCGGGTCAGCGCTGGTGCTCGAGGATCCAGCTGGCCGCCTCGACCAGGTTGTTGACCACCGCGTCGGCCTGCAGGCCCGCCGGCGCACGGTGCTCTTCGCCCGCGCCATACCCGGTGCGCACGAGGATGCCACGCCCGCCGATCGAACGCGCCAGGCCGATGTCCACCCAGCGGTCGCCAACCGCGAAGGACCGCGCCGGGTCGATGCCGAACTCCGTGACGGCGCGGTCGACCAGCGCACGCCCCGGCTTCCGGCAGGCACACCGGATCGCGTACTCCCGCCGGTTGCCGTCGGGATGGTGGGGACAATAGTAATACGCGTCGATGCGCGCGCCGCCCTCGGCGAGGAGCGCGGCCATGTGCCGGTGTACGTCCTCGACCACGGCCTCCGAGAAGAATCCCCGGGCCACGCCCGACTGGTTGGTCACCATCACCACCGGGACGCCGGCGCGATTCAGCGCCCGGATGGCCGCCGCCGCATAGGGATACAGCACGACGCGCTCGGGCCGATCGAGGTAACCGACCTCCTCGATGATGGTGCCGTCGCGGTCGAGGAAGGCCGCCGTCACAGGCTGCTCCGCACGGCGGCCGCCGCTGCCTCGGCGCTCACCTGCCGCATGCACCCGTGCGTAAGCGGGCACTCGCGCAGCATGCAGGGACGGCACCACACGCGGCCGTGGAGCACGGTGGATCGCCCAGCCCCGAGCGGGCGGGTTTCCTGTTCGTTGGTCGGTCCGAAGACCGCGACCACGTGGACGCCGAGGGCCGCGGCAACGTGCATCGCGCCGGAGTCGTTCGTCACGAGCGCGCGGCACTGCGCAAGCACACCGGCAAGCGTGACGAGGTCGGTCTGCCCCGTCAGGTCGATGGATCCTGACCCGCTGGAGGGCCGCAGGGCGGCGCGTACGTCGGCTGCCGCAGCGGCGTCGGCTGCGGCGCCGACGATCACCGCGCGGAGGCCATCGGCGGCGAGCAGGTCGAGCGTTGCGGCAAACGAGGCGGCGGGCCACTTCTTCGCACCGCCGTACGCGGCGCCCGGGGCGATCGCGACGAGCGGCGCGCGGCCGTCCCACCCGCGCGCGCGGAGCTGCGCCGCGGCGGCGTCAACGGCCGTCGCGGGCACGACGAGGCGCGGCTCGAGGGGCCCCGGCGCGAACCCGAGCATGGTCGTGAGGTGCTGGAAGTAGGCGGCCTGGTGCACCCGCACGGGCGGCACCACGGCACGGGTCAGGAGCGGGCCGCGGAAGTCGCGGGCGTAGCCCCACCGCTCGGGCACGCCGGCACGCTTCGCCGTCCACGCCGCGTTGAAGGAATTCGGCAGGAGGATCGCGACCTCGTACCGGCCGTTCGCGACCGCAGTGATGGCCCGGCCACGGCCGCCCAGCCGCACCGTCTGCGTGATGCCGGGAACGAGCGGCGTCAGCGCACTGATGGCGGGTCTGGCGGCGAGGTCTATCGTGGCGTCGGGCCACGCGCGGCGGATGTCGGCGAGGGCCGGCAGCGCCATCACCGCGTCTCCGAGCCAGTTGGGTGCGAACACCACGACCCGCCGCATCACCGGAACCTCCGGCAACCGCGCGTCGATACGGTTCCGCTGCTGGCGGGGTGGTCGGCCCCGGACGCGCCCCGGTTCACCGATTCGCCGCTGTAGATGGTCATGCCTCTGCCCGACGAGCGTACCACGGTCGTGACGCGGCTCCGGCCGGCCGCGTGGGCGACCAGCGCCTTCCTGCACGGCAGGTTCGACACCGAGCCCGCACTGGCATGCTCAGCACCGCGCCGACAGGGATACGATGAGAAGGTGACGAGCCCCCGCGCCTGACCCGTGCAGATTGCCCTTCTGCAAATCAACCCGACGGTCGGCGATCTCGCCGGTAATGCCCGGCTGATCGCCGGCGCAGCGGCCGAGGCGCGCGCGGCCGGCGCCGACCTGGCCGTCACCCCGGAGCTCGCGCTCGTCGGGTACCTGCCGCGCGACCTGCTGCTGAGCGCGCGATTCGTCGAACAGAGCTGGGCGACGCTCGACGCGCTCGCCGGCGAGCTGAGGCACGGCCCCCCGGTGCTCGTCGGCCTGCCTGAACCCAATCCCGCCGACGAAGGGCGTCCGCTGTTCAACAGCGCGGCACTGCTCAGCGGCGGCCGCGTGGTCCAGCGGTTCCGGAAGGCGCTGCTCCCGACCTACGACGTCTTCGACGAGGACCGCTACTTCGAGCCGGTCCACGCGCCGCAGGTGTTCACGATGGCCGGGCTCACGATCGGCGTGAGCATCTGCGAGGACATCTGGAACGACCGCGACTTCTGGAAGCGCCGCCGCTACCACCACGACCCGGTCGACCAGCTGGTGCGCGCCGGGGCGCAGGTGATCCTGAACCTGTCGGCGTCGCCCTTCACGGTGGGCAAGCACCGGCGCCGCGAGGAGATGCTGGGCGCGATGGCACGCAAGCACCGGGTGCCGCTGGTCTACGTGAACCAGTACGGCGGCAACGACGACCTCGTGTTCGATGGACGCAGCTGCGGCTTCTCGGCGGAGGGCGCGTGTATCGCCCGCGGCCGGTCGTTCGAGGCGGACCTCGTCCTGTGCGATCCGGCTGCGACGCGGGCGGTACAGGTTGCGGACGACCTCGAGCCCGAATCCGAGGTCTGGCGCGCGCTGGTGCTCGGCACGCGCGACTACGCGCGTAAGTGCGGCTTCAGCAGCGTGGTCCTCGGCTTGTCCGGCGGCATCGACTCGGCGCTCACGGCGGCCATCGCCGCCGAAGCGCTCGGGGCCGAGCACGTGCTGGGCGTGCTGATGCCGTCCCCCTATTCGAGCCGCGGCAGCATCGACGACTCGCTGGCGCTGGCGGCGCACCTGGGCATCCGGACGCTCACCCTGCCAATCGAACCGGCCATGCGCGCGATCGAGGGCACGCTGCAGGACGCGTTCGCCGGAACCGAACGGGACGTGACCGAGGAGAACATCCAGGCGCGCATCCGCGGCAACCTGCTCATGGCGCTGTCCAACAAGCGCGGCGCGCTGCTGCTCACCACCGGCAACAAGTCGGAACTGGCGGTCGGCTACTGCACGCTGTACGGCGACATGTCCGGCGGGCTCGGCGTCATCGCCGACGTCCCCAAGACCATGGTGTACCGGGTGTCGCGGTGGCTCAACGCGACGCGCGGCCGCGAGGTCATCCCGGAGCCGGTGCTGACCAAGGCGCCCTCTGCCGAGCTGCGGCCGAACCAGACCGATCAGGACTCGCTGCCGCCCTACGACGTGCTCGACGAGATCCTGCGCCGCCACATCGAGCTCCACGAAGGCGCCCCGGCCATCGTCGCCGCGGGCTTCGAGGAGGCGACCGTGAAGCGGGTGCTGCGCCTCGTGCGCGGCGCCGAGTTCAAGCGCAAGCAGGCGGCTCCCGGGCTGAAGGTGACCGACCGCGCGTTCGGCACCGGCTGGCGCATGCCCATCGCGGCGCGCTACGACCTCTGACCGCTCGATCGGCCTGCGCGTCACTTCTCCGGCGCGAGCTCCCCGGCGTCAGGCTCGACGCGGCCGGCAGGAAACATGGCGGGCTCGCTCGTCTCGGACACGCTCGCACCCGCTCCGCCGTCCCTCCAGCGCCGGTGCATCCACAGCCACAGCTCGGGGTTCCGGCGGACATACATTTCGAGCACGTCGGTGCAGCGCTGCGTCAGCTCGTGGACCGGATCCTCGGTGCCGTCGGGCGGGGGCTCGATCACGTGCTCGTACACCATGCGGTAGCGGCCGGGGCCGACCGGCAGCGCGAACAGCGGGACGATGCGGGCTCCGGTGCGCAGCGCAAGGGCGGCCACGAGCGGCGTCGTCGCCGCCGGACGGTTGAAGAAGTCCACGTGGATCGCGTCGCGGCTCTGGATGTGCTGATCGATCAGGATCCCGACCCCCTCGCCCTCCTGCAGCACGCGCATGGCCCTCCGCAGGGTGCCCTGCCGGTAGATGACGCTGTTCCCGGTCCGGGTGCGCATCTGCTCGAGCAGCCGGTGCAGGCCCGGGTTGTCGAGGGCTCGCGCCATCACTGCCATGGGCTGCAGCCGCAGCCCATGGACGAGCGCCTGCAGTTCCCAGAACCCGAAATGCCCGGTGACGAAGAGGACGCCCCGGCCCTGCGCGTATGCGGCCCGTACGCGCTCCTCGCCCTCGAACTCGACGCGCGCCAGCATCTGCTGTTCGCTGAGCGTGCTGAACTTGAGCAGTTCGAACAGCAGCCGGCCGAAGTGCTTGAAGGTGCCGCGCACAATCGCCTGCTGTTCCTCGGGTGTCCGTGTGGGAAACGCAGCCGCCACGTTGCCCTCGGCCACGCGTCGATGCGCGCGGTCGAACGTGTGGAAGGCCAGCCCGAGGCCCGCGCCGCAGGCGTCCACCAGGCCGAACGGCATGAGGCGCACGAGGCGGATGAGCGTCACGACCGCGCCGTACTCGAGGCGGTGGCGCAGCTTCACGAGCGTACGCCCTCCGCACGCGTTTCGGCGAGCCTCGCCGCCAGCCAGGCCATGAACACGCCTGCCGGCTCGATACGCACCCGCAGCGGGACGACGCCCCAGGCCGTGTCGCCCGGCAGCTGACCTTCGAGGCGCACCGCGTCCTTCTCGGTCGTCACCACCACCTCGGCGCCGGCCTGCCGCGCAGCCTGGGCGATGGCCTGCACGTCGGAGGCGCGGAAGCGGTGGTGATCGCGGAACACCCGTGTCCCGACCACCGTCGCACCGGCCGCACGCAGATCGTCGAAGAACCGCTCCGGCCGGGCGATTCCCGCAACCGCGAACATCCGCGCGTCGGCCGGCACGTCCTCCCCGGTCGCGAGGTTCACGGGAGCGCCGATCGTGCGCGCCACGCCGAACGCCTGGGGGATACCCAGGCCTTCCGCCATCCGTCGCGCCTCGCCGGCGTCGCCCTGGGCGAGCAGCGCGTGCGCCGTACGCGCGTTCGCGATCGGCTCGCGCAGCCGTCCGGCCGGCAGGACGCGGTCGTCGAGATCGCGGCCATCCACGAGCACGAGGTCGACGTCGCGCGCCAGCTGCACGTGCTGGAAGCCATCGTCGAGCAGGTGGACGGTTGCCCCGAAGTGCTGTTCCGCCTCGAGCCCGGCCAGGTAGCGCTGCTCGCAGACGAGCACCGGCACCCCGGGCAGCGCGCGCGCCAGCAGCAGCGGCTCGTCGCCCGCGTGAGCCACGTCGGCGCGGATGCGCGTGCCGTCGGAGACCACGGTGACGCCGCGGTCGGCGTGCTCGCGGCCGTAGCCGCGGCTCAGGATGGCTGGGCGTTCACCGGCCGCGCCGAGCAGCCGGGCCACTTCGGCCACCACCGGGGTCTTGCCCGAGCCGCCGACGCGCACGTTGCCGACGCTGATGACGGGCCGCGTCAGGCGCCGGGCCCTTTGCGGGTCGCGCGCATACCAGCGCCGCCGCCACGTCGCCGCGGCGCCGTAGACCACGCTGAGGGCCTGCACGATCAATGAACCAGTCGGAAGGGACGGACGACGCCGCCCGGCTGCGGCAGCAGGTCGGACACGACCGTCATGGTCCTGTCCTTGGCGCCACGGTTCGCGTCCACGAGCGCGCGCGCCGCCGCACCGAGGCTCGCGCGCCGCACGGGGTCGGTGAGCAGGGCGCGGAGCCCCTCTTCGAGTTCGCGGTCCGACTGGATCTGTACGGCAGCCTGGTTGGCGAGGAACGTGTCCGCGATCTCGCGGAAGTTCTGCATGTGCGGACCGAACACGATCGGCTTGCCGTAGATCGCCGGCTCGAGGATGTTGTGGCCGCCGTAGTTGGCGAGGCTGCCGCCGACGAACACCATCGTGGCGAGCTGGTAGAGCTGCGCCAGCTCGCCAAAGGTGTCGAGCACCACGACGTCCACGCGCGGGTCGCTGTCGATGGGCAGGTTCGAGCGGCGTGCGACGGAGAAGCCCTCCTCCACGACGAGCCGCTCGACTTCGCCGAAGCGTTCGCGCTGCCGCGGCGCGAGGATGAGCAGTGCGCCGGGCGAGATCGACCGGATCCGCGCGAAGGCCTTCAGCACCGCGGCGTCCTCCGGCTTCATGGTGCTGCCGGCCACGACGACGGTGCGCGTGGGGGCAACCCGGAAGTAGCGCAGCACCGGATCGCGCGGCCGGCCGTGCACGACCGGCGTCACGGCCGGGAGCGAATCGAACTTGAGGCTGCCGGTCACGGTCACCCGCGCCGGGTCGGCACCCAGGTCGACGATGCGCCGGGCGGACTCCTCGCTCTGCATGCAGAACCGGTCGATGTCCTGGAGCACGCGCCGGAACAGCGGCCGCACCAGCCTGTAGCGCGGATAGGAGCGATTCGAGATGCGGCCGTTCACGATGGCGGTCTTCACGCCGCGCGCGCGGCATTCGCGCAGCAGGTTCGGCCAGATCTCGGTCTCCATCATCAGGAAGAGCCGCGGCTGCACGATGCGCAGCGTGCGCCGCACGATGAACGACCAGTCGAACGGGAAGTAGAAGACCGCGTCCACCTGCGGCAGCTTGCGCGCCACCTGCTGGCCCGCGAGCGTCGTGGTGGACACGAAGAGCCGCAGGCGCGGGTAGCGCTCGCGAAGATCGGCGACGAGGGCCTTGGCCGTGAGCGTCTCGCCGACCGATACCGCGTGGATCCAGATCGAGGGGTCGCCGTCCACGTTCATGGCAATCGGCAGGTATCCCAGCCGCTGCCGCAGCCCCCCGACGTACTTGTTGTACCGGAGGGCCTGGTACACGAAGTAGGGGGCGACGATCAGGAACGCCAGGAACGTCAGCAGGCTGTAGGCGAGATACATCGGCCAGCGAGAAAAGCTATGCGCCGAAACGACCACAAGGCCGTCTCTTTCAAGGAGTTACGAGATGGCGAGTATAGCCGCAGCGTTTGACCCCCCGCAAGCGCGTTCATTAAGATTCGGGTGGACCGGGCTGGTATGCGGCGCCGGCCCACCAAGGAGCGATTCGATGGCGGTACGGGTCGGCATCAACGGGTTCGGGCGGATCGGGCGCAACATCATGCGCGCGGCGCTCGGCGACAAGAACATTGATTTCGTGGCGGTGAACGACCTGACCAACGCCGCGACACTCGCGCACCTGCTCAAGTACGACTCGGTGCTCGGCAACCTGCACGCCACGGTCGAGGCCACCGGGGACGGCATCTCGGTGAACGGGGACTCGTTCAAGGTGCTCTCGGTGAAGGAGCCCGCCGAACTGCCGTGGAAGGACCTCGGCGTCGACGTCGTGTTCGAGTCGACCGGACGGTTCACCAAGCGCGAGGACACCCAGAAGCACCTCGCGGCCGGCGCGAAGAAGGTGGTGGTGACCGCACCCGCCAAGGGGCCGGACATCAGCCTGGTGCTGGGCGTCAACGAGGACAAGTACGACCCGGCCGCGCACCACATCGTCTCGAACGCGTCCTGCACCACCAACTGCCTCGCCCCCCTGGCCAAGGTGCTGCACGAGACCTTCGGCATCAGCCGCGGGTGGATGACCACCATCCATTCCTATACCAACGATCAGCAGCTGCTCGATCTCCCGCACAAGGACCTGCGGCGCGCGCGCGCCGCAGCGCTGTCGATCATCCCCACGACGACCGGCGCCGCCCTCGCCGTGGGCGAGGTGCTGCCGGAACTGAAGGGCAGGCTGGACGGCTTCTCGATGCGTGTGCCCACGCCGAACGTCTCGGTGGTGGACCTGGCCGCCCTCCTCAACCGCAAGACGACCGCCGAGGAGGTGAACGCCGCGTTGACGGCGGCGGCGAACGGACCGCTGAAGGGGATCCTTGCGGTCTCCACCGAGCCGCTCGTGTCCATCGACTTCCGCGGCAACCCCCATTCCTCGATTGTCGACGCGGCGTACACCAAGGTGATGGACGGCGACTTCCTCAAGGTGGTGTCCTGGTACGACAACGAGTGGGGATACTCGCAGCGGTGCGTGGACCTGCTGCGCTTGCTGGTCTCGAAAGGCCTGTAGAGCGTCGACGCTGCCCGGCGTCGCGACGACGCCGGGCCCGCCCGCACGCGATGGGACACCCATGGCGAAACTCACGATCCGCGACCTCAACCTCCAGCGCCGCCGTCTGTTCCTCCGCGTCGACTTCAACGTTCCCCTGAAGGACGGCGTCATCACCGACGACACCCGCATCCGTTCGAGCATCCCGACGATCCAGTACGCACTGGACCAGGGCGCCCTCGTGCTGCTGGCGAGCCACTTCGGCCGCCCGAAAGGCAAGCCGAACCCGGAGTACAGCCTGCGGCCGGTGGCCGATCGCCTGGCGCAGCTGCTCGGCCGCGGGGTGGTGTTCGCCGACGACTGCGTCGGCGCGCCCGTGCAGCAGGCGGTGGACACGGCGCGGCCCGACAACGCCGTGGTGCTGCTCGAGAACCTGCGGTTCCACGCCGAGGAGGAGAAGAACGACCCGGCGTTCTCGAAGGCGCTGGCCGACCTGGCCGACAACTACGTGAACGATGCGTTCGGCGCGGCGCACCGGGCGCACGCCTCGGTGGAAGGCATAACGCACTTCATCGCGCGGCCCGCGGCAGGCCTGCTCATGGAGCAGGAACTCCGGTATCTCGGGCATGCGCTGGAGTCGCCCGAGCGTCCGTTCGTCGCGATCCTTGGCGGGGCCAAGGTGTCGGACAAGCTCGAGGTGATCGAGAACCTGCTCGGGAAGGTCGATCGCCTGGTGATTGGCGGCGCCATGGCCTACACGTTCCTCAAGTCGCGCGGCATCGACGTGGGCACATCCCTCGTCGAGGACGACAAGCTGGAAGCGGCGCGGCAGATCACCGCCGACGCGGCGGCGAAGGGGGTCGAGCTGGCGCTGCCGGTCGACCATGTGGTGGCGGACCGGCTCGAAGTCGGATCCCTGCACACGGTACTCGCGGTGGATGACCCCACCATCGGCACGCGGCTCGGCGTGGACATCGGACCCGCGACGATCGCGAAGTACCAGGCGCTGCTGCAGGACGCGAAGACGGTGGTGTGGAACGGCCCGATGGGCGTGTTCGAGATCGCGGCGTTCGCGAAGGGGACCAACGCCGTGGCGGCAGCGGTCGCCGCGGTCCACGGCACGACCATCGTCGGCGGGGGCGATTCCATCGCGGCGCTGCGCAAGGCCGGCATGGCCGACAAGGTGACGCACATCTCGACGGGCGGCGGGGCGTCGCTCGAGTTCCTCGGCGGCCAGACGCTGCCGGGCGTCGCGGCACTCGCGGACAGGTAGGGCGGGTGGGTCGGGTAGGGCGGGTAGGGCGGGAAGGGCGGGAAGGTCGGGTGGGCGGGTAGGACGGCCAGGGCGGGCAGGACAGGCACATGCGCACACCACTGATTGCCGGCAACTGGAAGATGTTCAAGACCGTCCACGAGGCGGTGGCGTTCGCGAAGGAATTTCGCAGCCTCGTCCAGGACGCGCATGGCACGGACATCGTGCTGGCGCCGCCGTTCACGGCGGTCCACGCCGTGGCCGAGGCGGTGCGCAGCACGAACGTCGCGGTCGGTGGCCAGGACCTGTACTGGGAGCGCCAGGGCGCCTTCACCGGCGAGGTGTCGGGGCCGATGCTGCGGGAGGCCGGCGCCGAGTACGTCATCATCGGCCACTCCGAACGGCGCCGCCTGTTCGGCGACACCGATGTCGCCGTGAACCGCAAGCTGCAGGCGGCGCTCGCGGCCGACCTCTGCCCGATCGTCTGCATCGGCGAGACGCTCGAGGAACGCGAGGCGCGGCGCACCTTCGACGTGCTCGACCGGCAGGTGAAGGACGGCCTCGGCTCCGCGAATGCGGATGTCGTCTCGCGGATGGTGCTGGCCTACGAGCCCGTGTGGGCGATCGGCACGGGGCGCAACGCCACCGCGGCGCAGGCGCAGGAAGCGCACGCGCACATCCGTAACCGGCTGCGCCAGTGGTTCGGCGCGGACGCCGCCGACGGGTGCCGGGTGCTCTACGGCGGCAGCGTGAAGCCGGACAACATCGCGGATCTGGCGCGCGAAGCCGACGTGGATGGGGCGCTGGTCGGCGGAGCGAGCCTCGACGTGCGCGGCTTTGCAGAGATTGTGCTGCGCGCCCGGAAAGCTGGCGTATAATCGGAGTTTCCGAACACGGTCGACATGCTTTACTACCTGCTCACCACCATCTACGTCTTCGCGTGTCTCGTGCTGCTGCTCGTCATCCTGCTGCAGCAGGGCAAGGGCGGCGATCTCGCGAGCGCCTTCGGCGGCGGCGGGAGCCAGGCGGCCTTCGGCGCACGCGCCGGGGCAACGCTGCTCTCCAAGCTCACGACGGGATTCGCGGTGCTGTTCATGCTGGGGGCGCTGTCACTGGCCATCCTCGGACAGCGTGGCGGCAGCGGCAGCTCGGTGCTGAGCAGCTCGCCGCCACCGGCCCCGGCCGCGGCGCCCGCAGCCCAGGCACCCGCACCTGCCGGGCAGACGCCGGCACCGGCTGGCGGCCAGGCTCCAGCGGCAGCGCCGACGACGCCTGCGGCACCCACGGCACCGGCCACGCCCGCGGCACCAGCCGAGGCCCCGCGGCAGTAACAGACACTCCGTTCCGGCGGCTCCCCGCCGGACGGCCACTTGCGGAAGTGGCGGAATTGGCAGACGCACCAGCTTGAGGGGCTGGCGGTAGCAATACCGTGGGGGTTCGAGTCCCCCCTTCCGCACCACCTTGCATTCACCGACTGACGGCACCTCGAAGGCCACCGGAAACGGTGGCCTTTTTCGTTTCATCCCGCAACCTGGCTCCTGCTGCTCCTCGTGAAGAAAGTCGAGCCGGATAGTCGACCCGCGGCTGGAACAATGTCTACAGGCCCGGAGCTCACGCCTCGAACAGCGAACCCCTTTGCGCAGGAGTTGCACCCTGTTCTGAGCTCATCAGTGGTGGGGCAATTGCACACGGCCGCACCGAGGACCAATGCCAAATCCCATCTCGAACCGGGTCTCCGTGCGGTCGATCGTCCTGCTCGTGGGCACGCTGCTCCTGGGTTATCGTCCGGTGGAAGCCTCAACCATTCAGATCGATTTGGTTGGAGCGGTGACGAGCGTCGACCCGGCTCTGGCGGGAACCTTCTCGGTCAACGATGCGATTGCGGTCAGTCTTCAGTACGACTCGCTGACTCCGGACTCGATACCGGACGCGTCTACCGGGGGCTACTATTCGGCCGTCACCAGCGTGCAGGCGACGATCGGCGGTTACTCGATAACGGGATCTGGTGCTCTCGGAGGCGTCTTCATCTCCAACAGCTTCAGCGATGAGTTCAGGGCATCGAGCAATGTCACCGGCGCGCAGGTGAACGGGTACGACCATATCAGCGGGACGGGTTTTTTCGTCACCCTGCGCGGCCCATCCACCGTGTTCGCATCCGACGCGTTGCCGACATCGCTGAACCTCGCTGACTTCTCGTTACAGAAGCAGTTTCGGCTGGATTTCCGGGATCTGTCCTGCGGTCCTGCGACCGGAGGGCCGTGCGAAACGGCCCAGGTTCTCGGCACGTTCACGACCCTGACGGCCGCGGACACCACGGTGCCTGAGCCGGGAACGCTGCTCCTCGTCGGCGGCGGATTGCTCGCGAGTTCGATTCGGAAACGCGTTCGCCGGTAGGCCCGCACCCACTCACCCGCAGGTCCGGGCACGCGTCCGGGCGTGCTCGTTGTACCCTCACCCCCAATGGCCGCTCAGGCCATCACCCCGCGCACCCGCACGGCCCGAGGTCCGCACACGATGATTCGATTCACGACCGCCGCGCGCGCGTCCATCGCGCTTGCCGTCGCCGCGTTCACCCTGCTGGCCGGGCGCGTCGGCGCGCAGCCGCCCGCGCAGCCGCCCGATCAGAAGGCCGCGATCGCCGTCGCATACGCCGCGCTGGCCGCCATCACGCGCGGCGACGTCATCGCGCTCACGGACCTGATGGTGCCCGAAGCCGTGCTGTTCCCCACCGTCACGCGCGACGGCGCGACCACCTACCGTGCGCGCACCCGCGAGGCACAACGCGCCGGATCGTTCAACGGCATCGTCGAGCGCGGCTTCCAGCCGCAGGCGCTGGTGAACGGCGGCATCGCCATGGTGTGGATGCCGTACGACCTGTACGTGAACGGCGCCTGGTCGCACTGCGGCGTCGACGTGTTCACGCTGCTCGCGCACGAGGGCCGATGGCGCATCGCGTCGATGGCCTGGAGCGCCGAGCAACCGCCGGTGTGCGAGAGGCACCCCGACGGACCACCGGCCACGCGATGACGCGGGCGTGCCGCCCGCACTGCCCGATGCGCCGACCGGCGAGCCGTCACCTCGCGGGCATACTGCCGCCGGATCGAGCGCCGCAGCGCGACGACGGCGTCGGCGGTCGGCTCGGGCCCGATCGAGGCGGGAGCACCTCGCGCGCGTGAGGACCGGATGCCGGGTGGATGACGGCCGAGGAGCCGCACAGAGCCACCCCACGCCGTGCGGTCGAGGTGCGCACGCCCGTCGCAGCCGCTCCGACCTCCTCGACCCTCTCGACCCGCCCGCCCTACCTGCCCTCCCGACCTACCTGCCCTCCCGACCTTCCCGCCCTTCCCGCCCTTCCCGCCCTTCCCGACCTTCCCGACCCACCTGACCTGCCCGCCCTTCCCGACCCACCTGACCGTCCCGCCCCTTCTGCCCGTCGGCCCTCCAGCGATAGCATGGGACGCTTGCCCGCTGACACCCCACGCACCAGAACCGACGCGGACGACAGCAGCCGGCGGAGCGCGATCTCCGTCTTCGGCGAACGCCGCACCGTCGTCATGATCGCGCTCGGCTTCGCGGCCGGCCTGCCCTACCTGCTGATCTTCGACACGCTGTCGGCCTGGCTGCGCCAGGTCGGCCTGTCGCTGCAGGTGATCGGCTTCTTCAGCCTGGCCACGCTCGTCTCCGCATTCAAGTTCCTCTGGGCGCCCCTCGTGGACCGGACGTCCATCCCGGGGCTGACACGCCGGCTGGGGCACCGGCGCTCGTGGATGCTGGTGTCGCAGGTGGTGATGGTCGTCGGGCTGGCAGCCATTGCGGCCATCGACCCCGCGAGCCGGCTCGGGCTCGCCGCCTTCATCGCCGTGGTCGTGGGGTTCTGGTCGGCCACACAGGACATCGTGATCGACGCCTGGCGCATCGAGGTGGCGGACCAAGTACGCCAGGGCGCGATGGCCGCCGCCTACCAGTGGGGATACCGCGGCGCGATGATCGCCGCTGGCGCGCTGCCGCTCCTGCTGGCCGCGTGGATCGGCTGGCCGCTCGCCTACGGCGCGATGGCCGTGTTGATGGCGGCCTCGACGCTGGCGACGCTCGCCGCCCCACCGGAGCAGCAGCACGCGCTGCGTGCCATGCACGTGGACGGCGTGCCCCGGCGTCCAACCGCCGACGCGCTGGAGTGGTTCGTTCGCCTCGGCATCATCGCGCTTGGCGCCATCCTCATCGGATCGGGCCTGACCGCGAGTGCGGCGATGCTGTCGTGGCTGGTGGGCGCAGCGGGGCTCCCGGGGACGGGCAGCGTGCTGACTTCTGCGTGGCGCTCCCCAACCGGCGTGTGGTGGCAGCTTGGCTCGGTGATCGCGGGCTTCGCCGTCGTTGCCGCCGCGGTGTTGCCGGTGCCGGGGCGGCGCACGCGACCGGGCGTGTATCTGGGCGCGGCACTCAGCGATCCGCTGCGGGACTTCTTCGCGCGATACGGAGGGCGGGCTGCACCGATTCTCGCGCTCGTGTGCGTCTACCGCCTCAGCGACTTCGTGCTCAACATCATGAACCCGTTCTACCTGGACCTGGGGTTCACGCTCGCCGAGGTGGCGGAGGTGCGCAAGGTATTCGGCGTGGTCGCCACGATGGGGGGCGTGTTCCTCGGCGGGTATGCGGTGGCACGCCTCGGCCTGCTGCGCGCGCTGCTGGTGGGCGCCTTCGGCGGCCCCCTCAGCAACCTCGCGTTCCTGTGGCTCGCGACGCGCGGTCACGATCTGCCGGCGCTGTTCGTGGCAATCGGCGTGGACAACGCACTGGGCGGCGTGGCTGGCACCTGCCTCATCGCCTACATGTCGAGCCTCACCACCGAAGGGTTCACGGCGACGCAGTACGCGCTGTTCTCGTCGCTCTACGCGCTACCCGGCCGGCTCATCGCCTCGCAGTCGGGCCGCCTGGTCGAAGCCGCGGCCAGGAACGCGGAGCAGGGCGGGCCGATGGGCGCCCTGCGCGGTCTCTTCACCACGATGACGCCCGACAGCTTCGCCGGCGCGATGACACGCTCCGGCGTCAGTCCCGCGGCGCTCGCCTCGGGTTACGCGGTGTTCTTTCTCTACTCGACCGCCATCGGGCTGTTCGCGGTGATCCTCACGCTCGTCGTGATGCGACGGAGCCAGCCCGCCAGGTGAACGGGCCGGATCACGCGTGCCACGTGCGTGCGGCGCGGCACAGGCGGGTACCGGCGGCGCCGACGAATTGGCGCTGGCCGGTACTGCCACAGACAAGGGGATCCCGCGCACGCGCCGGCTGGCCGCGACAGGTGGCCACGACGTGACGTGATCATCGCCCCAACGCGACGGCCACCGTACCGCTGACGCGATAGTGCAGTTCCCAGCCGGCCCTCACTTCCGCCGCCGCCGATACCCGGTCGCTGATCCGCGTCCGGACACCGCCACCACCGGTGAAGGCGCCCTCTGTCGAGGAGAACGTGCGTCCGGCGAACTGCTGCGAGTGCCGGAACAGGCCCGCCCCGGCAACCACGAACGGCGTCGTGCGTCTCGACGGTGGGAGCAGGTCGAACGTGGCGTTCCCGGTGACGATCAGATCGCGGTCCGTGTCCGGGCCGATCATGTACTGCACTTCCGGGCCGACGGACAGCCGCGGCGTCACGTACACGCGGAATGCGCTGCCCAGCATGCCGTGCGACACGGTGGCATCGTCGGCAAACCCGGCGTAGCCACCGGTGAATTCGACGACCGGCGCGGGCAACGCCGGCTGGGCGACTGCCAGCGTCGGGACGCCGGCCAGCACGAGCAGTAGAGTCAGACCTCGATACACAGACGACATAATGACCTCCACTCCCGAATGCGGAAATGAGGCGGGAAACGGCTCACCCGATCGGCCAGGAGACGTTCACCACGCGGGTACGACGTCGTACAGGTCGCTGCCGGAATAGCGCGGGGATTGCCGCTGGACTTCCGCTCTTCCGTCGCTCTCATCCCCGTCTCACCGATTCTCGGCAAAAGCCCCCGCCGATTGAATCGGCCGGGGTGGTATTCAACTTGCCCCTGCTTCTCTTGAGCCACATTTCGACAGCCTCCTGCCATCCCAGACTGATCGGAGGAGCACATGAGACGGCTGCTCGGCCTGCTCGTCGGCGCAGCGTTCGCGCTTGAACCGAATCTCGCGCGCGCACAGGCCACCATCATCGGCGACTTGAACAACTTCGACACCCTCAACGACACCGGGCAGGTGTGTTACGGATTCGAGATCGAGATCGACGGCATTCACACCACCGACGTCACCTACACCTTCGACTGGAACCATTACGGCGCGCCGAAGATCGGCGAAGACAACACGGATCCACTGCACCCGAAGGTGTACATCCGCTACGAAAGCGCCCGCGACCCGGCCACGGGTCAGCTCGGCGCCAACGGCAGCTTCACCAACACGGCGCTCCCGACGCTCGTCCCCCGCAGGGTCACACGTGCACGGACACGTCCGTCAACGAAGGATGCGAGCACTTCGGCGTGGGCTACTACGGCACGCCGACGGCGGTGAAATACAACTGGCTCGTCGACGGCGGCAACGCGGGTCTCGTGCCCTTCGGCACGCCGGTGAGCATCGGCACGCCGAATGGACCTACACGCCGGCCGCCGGCGGCGCGCCGGCGCAGGTCGTGGCCGCCATCCCGGCACCGCCCGTGCCGGTGGTCGGGAGGGAATTCGGCGAACCATCATGGGTCAAGGTGATCAAGACCACCACGCACAACGCCAACCAGGTGATGCTCCAGGAGCTGATCTCGGACGATGCGAATGGCGACGGCCTCGCCGACTGGCAGAATGCCGAGCCAAGTGAAGTGGAAACCGAGTGGAAGCTGCTGCAGGCCAGCGCGGGCGGCGCCGGGCCCAATGAAGGCCTGGCGGGCATGGCCGACGACATGGGCGACGGATCGGAAACGGTCACCCGGCGGTACGAGTTCTACAAGTACGGAGCCGACCCGAACACGCTCGACGGTGAGACCGGCGAAGCGATGTGCTCGGAGGTGCAACTGACAACCGACCCGGGCGATCCGCTGTTCCTCCACGGTGTGGGTACCGCAGTGGCAGTGACCGATGCGAACGGCGACACCTACTACGTCAACTGCGAGGCACAGGTCGTCGTCGGCCCCTACATCGGCGCGCAGATGGCGGGCTTCGCGGCGGCCGTGCCGCTCGGGCTGGTCGACCACCTGCAGGACGGCGAAAGCGGCGTCCCGTACACGCCACGAACGGTGGTGGTGGGGGGCGTGCCGCCCTACTCGATCTCCATCACATCCGAGAGCCTGCCTCCCGGCCTGACGATCGGCGACTACGTCCAGGATCTGGAGGTGCGCCACGGGGTGATGACCGGTACACCGACGGCTGGCGGTGACTTCCCGTTCACGGTGGCGGTGGTGGACTCGAACGGCTCCTACGCCAGTCAGGGTTACTCGCTGCACGTGGCCGGCCTTCCGGCACCGCAGGTCGACCTGACCGTGGAGAGGCAGGGAAGCGGCTCCGGAACCGTTTCCGGCAACGGCATCGCCTGCCCGGGCACGTGCACGGCGCACATCGACGCGGGCACCGCGATCTCGCTCTCGGCTACGCCCGCTGCCGGCAGCACCTTCAGCGGCTGGAGCGGACCATGCAGCGGGACGGGCACGTGCGACTTCGCGCTGACGTCGGCATCGACCGTCGTGGCGACGTTCACGCAACAGTGGCTCCTCACCGTGGCCCGGGCAGGCACGGGCAGCGGCACGGTGTCGGACGCCAACATCGGGATCGACTGCGGGCAGGCGTGTGCGGCCACGCTCGACCAGGGGACCGCGGTGGCCCTGGCGGCGGTCGCGGCCAGCGGCAGCGTGTTCACGGGCTGGAGCGGCGACTGCGCCGGCACCGGCACCTGCAGCCCGGCGATGACGGCCGCGCGGTCGGTGACGGCGACGTTCGTGCCGTCGACCCAGCTCTTCCCGATTACGGTGACCGTGTCGGGGAACGGCTCGGTGTCGAGCATGCCGAAAGGCATCAACTGCGGGAAGCAGTGCTCGAAGACGTTCACGGTAGGCACCACCGTGACGCTGACGGCGAAGCCGGCGAGGAAGAATGGGACGTTCGTCGGGTGGGGCGGTGCGTGCAGCGGCACGTCGTTGACGTGCACGCTGACCGTGCTCAAGGCGGAGGCCGTGACCGCGGCCTTCAGGTAGGCGACGGCGGCAGCGGCGTGTTTCCGCCGGCCCACGGCCGGTCGATCCGGGTTTCCTGGAAATCGGCGTACAATCTCGGGCAGACACCGTTTCAGGACCGGAGACTATGGACGATCAATTCGGGCTGCTGTGGATCCACGCCGGGTTTGCCGGCATCGTGCTCCTCATCATGGCGTTGTTCATCTAGCCCAACACCCCGCGCCTCATTCGTGCTGCACAGGCCCGGCCAGTTCCCACTGGCCGGGTCTTCTTGTCTGAACCCACCCGTCGCCACGTCGTCCCGTGCGAAGGCGAGGTCCCTCTCACGGTGCCGACGACGCGGCCGTGCACTCCCAGCCAAGGCCACCCCCTGGCCCGCGCGCTCTCATCGCCGTCTCATCCGTGGCCGGTATAAGTGTGGCTACTGCAAGGGAGACAGCCATGGACACGAGCCACGTCCTCAGGTCGTCCGGAATCGCCGCGCTCGCCGCAGCCGTGCTGCTGACGGCACCGGCTTCGGCAGCCATCACGGTGCAGATTGGGCCGAGCGGCAAGACCTACGCGTCGACTGCGGTCGGTTGCGCCGCCCACCCGGCGACAGGCCAGTTGTCACCCGTCGTGCAGGCGGGGCTCTTCAACCCGAAGCGCAACACCACCGCGGCGGTCCTGCTCAATGGGTCGGAGATCGCGACGGTGACGGCCAGCAGCGCGGCCGTCGACGTCTGGCTCGTCGAGGGTACGAACACGGTGGTCGTGGCCTTGAGCAAGAAGACGTTCGATGCCTACACGTTTGCCGTGCAGCCGGGCCTGTGCAGTCTGCCGGATACCTCCGGCAACACCTTCAGCGCCGACGGCACGCTGGAGTATGCCGCGAGCGGCAAGTCGTACGCGACGGTCACGCCCGGGTGCGCGCTCAACGGGGCGACCGGCACCGCGCAGCCGTACGTGCACCTGTTCGACAACGGCGACTACCTGCTCAATGTCTCGGTGAACGGCGTCCCGCTGACGCAGTTGAGCGCGACGCGCCCGCACACGCCGGTGTTCCTTGGCGCGGGGGTGAACGTGATCTCGGCGGCGAACGGGTTCCTCAGCACGGACTACTACGTGCGCGACGGCGGCAGCGGCAGCTGTACGCTGCCATAGCTGATCGCCCTTCGGTCGGTGACGTGGGAAGCCGGCGGTCGGGTCCTGCTTCATCTGGCGGAACGTGGTGCACGCGAGGATCGGCGCGTCCACGGCAACCAGCGCGGGTGCGCCGGGCCGTGGCGCACCCGGCACGGGCGGACGCCGCCTCGGCCCAGCCGTGCGGGCCACGCCCCGGCTCAGGCCGGCCGATCAGCGCCCGCTGACAGCGGCTTCCGCGCGCGCGAGCAGGTCCGCGACGCCCAGGCGTGTCGCACGGTCGCGGAGATAGGCCCGATCGAGCGCGTCGCCCTGCACGAGCAGGATGCCCAGGACGTCGCGCCACTGACGGTCCGACACCTCGTTCCCCTTGCGATACCACCGCAGCTTCTGCGCCAGGATGTCCTCAGGCGTGTATGCGTACAGGTAGTCGTCCGCCCCGACCTGCACCCGCTGCCGTCGAACCATGGGCTCCTCGTCCAGCGTCGATTCGCCCTGAATGAAGAGATCGACTTTGATGGCACTCGCCCGGTGGAAGATGTTGACGCTCGACCGCTCCCGTACGGCGCGAGCGACGGCGTGTTCATCCACCTCGAACTCGCCGCTGAGGGCCGACACGACCCGGTGGACGTCGGCGGTGGACATGGACACGACCATGTCCACGTCCAGGGTCGATCGGGGTTCGCCGCTCAGCGAACTCGCGAGGGATCCACCAACCAGGTAGCGAAGTCCGCAGGCGTCGAACACCCGGGCCACGCTGAGCGCGACGGCCACGGGATCGTTCACGACGGGCCCCGGAGGTCCAGGAGATGTTCAGCATCCGGGTAGAGGCGTCTGGTCGCCTCGACGCCGAGACGCAAGGCCGCCAGCCGGAGGAAGCACTCCCGCTCCGACGCCTGGGGATAGCGCCGCCGGATCCCGGCCAGCGACAGGTTCATCACGGCGCGGGTGATGTCTGCCACCAGGCGCAGGCGCTCGGCAGGCGAGAGCCGCCGCCAGGCCTCGACCTGGCGCTGCTCGGCCTCGGCGGTCGTGTCCGCAGACAATACCGCCTTCCTGGTGCCGGACAGAGGATCGGACACGAGGCCATTATAGGGGCGCCTCCGGCTTCGCTTCCCACCACCACGGCACACGCGGACGCCGCCGCCGCCCCGCTGAGCCGCAGGCGCGACGGGATCCTGCTGTCTCGAGCCCAGCCATCCTCGGCAGGTCGCTCGATGAACGCACCGACCTCGTCGCGCGAGCAGCGTGCAGTGTGCAGTGTGCAGCGACCCAGGACCTACCTGCGCGTAGCTACTTCGCCTTCCGCCGCTCCTCGTCGCGCGCTCCCCGCAGCATGTTCGTCATCGAGTAGTTCGCTTCATGGCACGCGTACTCGAGGATTGGCTGGGTCGTGGCCCGGAACGGAATGCGCGCGCTCCACGGCCGGGCCCACGTATCCGGATCGTCCACCGTGAACGAGTACTCCAGCGTCGTTGGCCCCGTGCGGCGAAAGCGCTCCACGACGTGCAGTCGAGGCCCCGACGACCGGAAGCGCGTGTGGTCGTCGAAATTCGTGGTGTCGACGACGAGCGTGTCTCCTTCCCAGCGCCCGATGGAGTCGCCGAGCCACAATCGCATCCGCGACGGCACGTGCACGCCCCCAATGCGGATGACCCGGGCATGGTGAATCAGCTCGGAGTGGATGACCACCGCATCGCGCGTCTGGACGATCTGGTAGAAGTTCTGCCCGAAGGGGCTGGGCACGAGCGGCGGCGCCGACGTGGACGACCCGAACGAGGTCTCCATCAGGCAGCGTTCCGCGAGCCCAAGGCTCTCGGGACCGTCCAGCGACTGCGGTGGCTCGGCATCGGCCCGCGCCTTCGCGGCCGGCAGAAGCGGCGGGATCCGGCCATCGGGCGGATCCGTGATCAGCGACGTTCGCCGGTCGGGCACGACCGGCTGCCGGTCCATGTAGGTGTAATCGAGGTCCGGCGCCATCAGATCGAGTTCGGAGAAGTTCTTCCGGAAGTTCTCGAGCCAGGTCCGTTCGAACTCCGCCGCCTCCGCTGGCGTGAACACCGCCTTGCCGTTCAGTTCCTTTGGCCGCTGGAGCGGGGTGACCGTGCCGTTCGTCCACGTGCCCTGCAGATCGCGGACCGCGACACCGGCGCGCTGGGCGCCAATGGGAAGCGACGCGAGCAGCAGGCAGACGGCAACGAGGCCCTTCGGCATGGTCCGCACGAGGTACATGAGGCGTCGACTATAGCGCGCCCGGGCCCGCCGGTACACCGGACGCCGGGGCCCGACCCCGGGCGGGCGCACGACGGCGCGGCGCATCGATACCGAGGCGGCATAATCGGACGGTGGCCACGCGGCGTAAACCAGCGGCCGACGTCCCGGTGTCTGACGCCCTCGTCACGACCCTGCTGCGGGAGCAGCACCCCGATCTCGCAGATCTCCCACTCACGCACGTCGATGCCGGCTGGGACAACGAGGTGTTCCGCCTCGGCGATCATCTCGCCGCACGACTGCCCAGACGCCAGCAGGCCGCGGCGAACATCGACGTCGAATGTACGTGGCTGCCGCGGCTGGCAGCCTCCTTCACGCTGCCAACGCCGATGCCGGTGCGGCTCGGTGGACCCGGCGGCGGATATCCCTTTCGGTGGTCAATCGTCCGCTGGATAAGTGGCAACCCGGCCTGGACCAGCCACGGCCCGATCGACTGGGCCGCGGCGGCGGAGGACCTCGGTCGTTTCGTCGGCACGATGCAGCGGCCTGCGCCGCCTGACGCACCCCGCAACCCGTGGCGCGGCGTACCTCTGGCCGCGCGCACCGATGCGTTCCACGCCCACGCGGCCTGCGTGAACGCCACGTTCGACATCGCCCGCCTCACCGCGCTGTGGAACGAGCTGGCCGACACGCCGCCGTGGCCCCACGCCCCGGTCTGGATTCACGGCGACCTGCACCCCGGCAACCTGCTCCTCGACGGGGGCCGGATCAGCGGCGTCCTCGACTTCGGTGATCTCTCAGCCGGCGATCCGGCCACCGATCTGTCCATCGCGTGGTTCTGGCTGCCTCGCGAGGTCCGCCCGCGGTTGCGCGCCGCCGTTCGCGACGCGGGCGGGGCGAACGACGACGACACGTGGCGCCGGGCGCGCGGCTGGGCGCTGGCACTCGGACTGGCACACCTCGCGCACTCGGCCGACGCGCCGCAGCACGAGGCCGTCGGGCGTCGAGCGGTGGCGTCCGCGCTCCACGACGGGTAGGCACCCGCCACGGGAGCCGCCGCTACAATCCAGCAATGCGCATCCTGGTCGTGGAGGACGACCGCAAGGTCGCCAGCTTCATCCAGCGGGGACTGCAGGAAGAGGGGCACGCCGTCGACGTCCTCCACGACGGCGACCTCGCGGGCGATCAGGCCACCACGGTCGACTACGACTGCGTCGTCCTGGACGTCATGCTGCCGGGACGCGGCCGGTTGCGGAGCCCCGGCAGGTACCGCGGCTGGTGCCGGGAGCCACCCACGCGGCAGCCACTCGGGCACACGGCGCCGATCCTCCGGGAACTCCGCCGCATCGGTGACCCAGGTCACAGACGCCCGACGACGCCCGCGATAAGAGGGAAGGGTGATCTGTCGAAAGGGATGGCCATGATCCGTCTGTGCTCCTCGCGTGACGCGGCTCGACACCTGTTTGTATGGGCACTCCTCGCCAGCCTGCCGGCCGTTCCGGCGATGGCCCAGGTCAGCCTCGCCTGGGTCCAGCCGACCCGCGGCGTCTCGATCGCACTCGATGCGGTCGACAACGTCTTCACGGTGGACTACGAGCAGGCACTCGGCGCCGAGATGTCCGTGACAAAGCGCGACGCCGACGGACGGCTGATCTGGTTCGCCTCCTTCGATCAACAGTCGACCACCGCGTGGGAGCGCGCGAGCTGGATTGACGTGGACAGCGTCGGCAGCGTCGTCGTGTGCGGCACGCTGATGTCGGGCTACTCGAATCCGGTGGAGGCGGCCAGCATCGTCATGAAGTTCCGTCCGGATGGGCAGCTCGCCTGGCGGCGCGTGTACGAGAGCAGCTTCGACGGATCGTCGGTGCGCAAGTGCCTGGTCGATCGCAACGACGACGTGTACGTGCTCGGCATGGGCAGCGGCCCGTCCGGCCGGGTGACCAAGGTGAAGAAGTTCGCCTCCGACGGTACGGCGCTCTGGTCGTACTTCGATGCCGCGGGCATCGGCGCGGCGCTGAACATGAAGCTGACGCCGGACGACGGCCTGCTCGTCACCGGCAGGTCGGTGACGGGCAGCTTCATGGGCTACGCCAAGATCGATCGCGATGGTCGCGTGCTCTGGTCCAGGCCCGGGGTGGCCAGCCTCACGACAGGGGACAGTGCAGGTGACGCCGGCGGCAACACCTTCGTGGTCCACGGACAGTACGTGACGATCAACCCGGGTACGGTGGTGAAGAAGCTCGATCCGTCCGGTGCCCTGCTCTGGGAACGCGTCTTCCCGATGTCGGCGTTCCGCGTCGAAGTGGGTGCCGACCAGCGGGCCGTCATCAGCGGCTTCCCCTCCAGCGGCACCGCGGGTGCCGCGTTCATGAAAGTCGATGCGGGCGGCACGCTGGTCTGGGCCAATCTCGATGCGGACGGCCCCCTCGCGCTGCTCGCGCACGCGCACATGCTGCTGGACGCCGCCGGCAATGCGTACCTGGCCGCGGGGACGATGTCCGAGATGGCGGTCTGCAAGGTGAACAGCGACGGGACCTCCGGGTGGACGCAGACCGTTGCGTTCGGGTACGGCCAGGCCATCGCGCTCGGGGGGCTCGATTCGAGCGTCTACCTGGTCGGCGGCACGACCGCCCGGCTCGTTCAGGCTCCGGCGACGATTCCCACCCAGCCAACCGTGCTCAGCTACTTCGACCTGACTGCCACGAGCGCCTACCTCGGGTGGAGCGACAACTCCGACAACGAGTCCGGCTTCACGGTCGAACGGTGCGTCGGCACGGCCGAGTACTGCGGCGCGACGCCGGCGGCATGGTCCGTACGCACCACCACGGGCGCGAATGTGTCGACGTTCAACGACACCACCCTTGCGCCCTCCACGAGCTACAGCTGGCGGGTGAGTGCGTTCAACGCCGCCGGCACGTCGGCGCCAACGAACAGCCTGTCGCTGACGACACCGGCCGCACCGGTGGTGGTAGCGGCACCGTCCGCCCTCACGGCGACAGCCAGGAAGGTGAAGAACCGCGCCGAGGTGCGACTCCAGTGGGTCGACAACGCCACCAACGAAACGGGCTACGTCGTCGAGCGGTGCACTGGCACCACCTGCACGGCCTTCAGCGCGCTCGCCACGCTGCCGGCTGGCACCACGCGGTTCACGGACAGTGGCGTAGCCCGAGGCACGACGTATCGCTACCGGGTGATGGCGACCGGGCCCTCCGGCAACTCCGCCTACTCGAATGTGGCGGGCGTGACCACACCCTGACAGGTGCCGAAGCCGTAAGTGCTTTCACGGGTCGAAACAGCGGCCGGCGCGAGGCGGCGCTGGACGGCGGTCGTCCAGCGCCGTTGCCGACGAAAAATGGCGCGGCGGCCTGCCACGACCGGAGCGAGCCCGGTGGCATGAAGTTGGCGAGCTCATCCTTTTCATGATCGATCCGCCGTCCGCGTTTCCCGCCCGCGACACCGTGCCCCTGCTGCGCAACCTGCCCGAGCCGTGGCGACTCCGGCTCGCGGCGAGCGCCCGGCCATGGCACGCGCCGGCGGGCGCGCTGCTCTTCGAGGTCGGCGATGCCTGTCGCGATCTGGCCCTGCTCGCCTCGGGTGCGGTGCGCGTCGTCCGACCCCTCACATCGGGCCAGGACATTCTTCTCTACAGGCTGCACCCGGGCGAACTGTGCGTGATCTCGACGAGTTGCTTCCTCGGCAACGCGCCCTACCCGGCTCGGGGCATCGTGGAACACGAGGCCCGAGGCCTCGTGCTCGACGGCGCGCTCGTACACGAGGCCGTGGCAACGTGCGCCCCCTTCCGCGAGCTGCTCTTCGGCTCGCTGGCCGGACGCCTCGGCGGATTGATGGCGCTGCTCGAGGAACTGGTGGCACGTCGGCTGGACCGGCGTCTCGCGGCGCTCCTCGTGGCGCAGGCGCCCGCCGTCCGCGCCACCCATCAACAGCTTGCGGACGAACTCGGGAGTGCGCGCGAAGTGGTGAGCCGCCTGCTGGAGAGCTTCGAGGCGCGCGGCTACGTCCGCCTGCACCGCGCGCGCGTCGACGTGATCGACGGCGACGCGCTGCGCCGGCTGTCGCGGATCGAAGCCGTGGATACCGGTCGCTGACCGGCCCTCACCGACGCGGAGCAGCCGGACCTGAGCCCGTCGGCGCGGCCACATGGGCGAGAATGGTGGGATATGCCGCCTCCGCCCGGTGACATGTCCGGGGTTCCGCCTGCCGTGGTGTTCGACCGTGTCCATTTCGCGTTCGACGACCACGTCGTGCTGCGCGACGTCAGCTTCACCGTGCCGAAGGGCAGCATGACCATCTTCCTGGGCGCCAGCGGCGCCGGGAAGTCGGTCATCCTGAAGCTGATTCTCGGCCTCCTTCGTCCCGATGGCGGCACCATTCACATCAACGGCACCCGGACCGACAACATGCCGGAACGGGAGCTGATGCGGGTGCGGGGCGACATCGGCATGTCGTTCCAGGAGACGGCGCTGTTCGACTCGCTGACGGTGGCGGAGAACGTCGGCTACCGGCTCTACGAAGAGACCGACCAGCCGCTCGACGCCGTGCGCGAGCGGGTCGCCGAGGTGCTCGGATTCGTCGGGCTGGGCGAGTACCTGGACCGCATGCCGTCGGAACTCTCCGGCGGGCAGCGCCGGCGCGTGGCCATCGCCCGGGCCATGGCCGCGCGTCCGAGCCTGCTGCTGCTCGACGACCCGACGACCGGCCTCGACCCCATCACGGCCACCACGGTCGACGATGAGATCGTCAAGCTGCGGGACGTGGAGAAGATCACGTCGATCCTCGTGACGCACCAGATCCGCGACGCGCACTACGTCGCCACGCACCACGCGGAGCACACCAACGGATCGTTGCGAATCGTGCCCTCGTCGGACGAGGAGTGCGCGAACGCGCGGTTCCTCGTGCTGCACGAGGGGCGCATCTTCTTCGAGGGCAGCGCGGCGCAGCTGCTGGCGGCGAAGGACGCCTACATGCAGGAGTTCCTCTTCATGACGCTGCCGCCATGGTGAGCAGGGCGGATTGCACGTGCGCTGCACACTCCCGCTGGTGCTGCTGCTGGTACTTGTGCTGTGCGCGGCCGGCCCGGGCAGCGGGTTCGCGCAGGAGCCGAGTACCCGGCTGTCCTGCGGCACGCTGCTCGCGGACGCCGCGGTGGAGCGCGCCGCGGAACGTACGGGGGGCGCGGCCGAGCGGCTGGCGATTGCGCCGGGCGACTCGCGCTGCACGTGGACGTGGCCGGACGGCGCGACCGTCACCGTCTCGGTGTCCGACAGCGAGGCGATCGCGGCCCGGGCAGCCGAGACGAAGTGCTGCCCGAACGCGTCGGCTTCGGTGCTGCCCCAGTTCTTCGACTACGCCGTCCGCTCGGCGGTCGATCTCGGCGCGGAACCGCCGGCGGCCCTCAGTGGGTTCGGCGTGCGGGCGGCGCTGTTCTTCGAGGAGGGCTTCCTCAAGCTCCTGGTGCAGCGCGGGGACAGCGTGGTACAGATCGTCGCTGCGAACGTCACGCGGGAGCAGTTGCTCGCGATCGGACGCCTCGTGGCCCCTGGCTGACGCCCGCGCACCCGAAAGCCCTCCGCTTCGCACGGTCCAGGCCCCGCCGCATCGAGCGAGGCGCGGCATTCCGTAGGCTCGCCGCCTTCAGAGTGTCGTCAGCAGCGTGTAGCCGTGCTCCTGCGCCCGGTTCACCGCGACCACACCCGCGGCAACCATGCGGCTGTCCGGGATCATGTTGCCGGTGAGTTCCCTGTACACCGCGTCGGGTGTCCCCTTTGTTGCCCCTGCCACCTGTCCCGCGAAGAAGCGCGTGGCCATGTCGCAGACGGCGAAGCGTGTGCCCCGAGCGCGTACGCCATCGATGGTGTTGCCAAGACTGGGCAGCGCCATGCCGTACTCCGCGGAGGTGAGCAGGTTGGTCTTCGGCGGCTGCTTCGTCTTCGGATCGACGAACTCGAGCATCGTCGCCATGATCGGCCCATACTTCGCCCAGACGGCGTCGTTGAATGCGAACGCCGTCGCGAAGTGGCGCATGCACACGACGATGGCCGTGTCGGCATCAACCAGGCCGTAGCCGGCCTTGTTGGCTTCGTACAGGTTGTTGGCGTAGAGCAGCGCCTCGCCGGCACCGCGGACCGTGGACGCATCGATGAACACACGATGCCGGCCTGGCAGCGCGTCGAACCACGCATCCTCGGGATGTCGCGCGGCCTGGAAGGACGAACGGGGCTGTGCAGCGGCGCCGGCGGGGGCCAGCACGAGGCCGGCTCCGGCAGCACCGTAGGTCAGCAGCGAGCGACGGGACAACCTCTTCTGTGACATGTGCGCCTCCTCGGGAACGAACACGGATGGGTATCCGATTGGGAAACGCGACGTCGGGCGTGAAAGCCCGCATCATACGCGCATCCACCCGTTCCAGGTAGTCCGGGAGGCAAAGGGGCCGCGCCGCGACGTACGCATACCGGCCCCGCTGGACCGGATGCGCACGCCGCTGACGCGGATGTCGGAGAGCCGTGCCGGCCTGAGGCCGATTACCGCGGCCGGAAGCCGAAGGTGATGCCGGCGCTGACGCGCCAGTAGTCCGGAACCAGGTCGCCGCCGAAGAAGTACCGCACGTCGCCGCGGAAGCCGACGTTGTTGCCGATCAGCCGCTCGACGCCGGCGCCGAAGTTGGCGATGAACTCGTTCGACGTCTCGTCGAACAGGTCGTCGTCGATCAGCGGGTTGTCATCGCTGACGTCGGCGTTCGCGTGGCCGAAGCCGATGCCGCCCACGGCATACGGCACCCAGTCGCGCCCCGAGAAGTGGTACAGCGCGTTCGCGGCGAACGTGAACACCGTCGTGTCGACCTCGACGAGGCCGCTGTTCTCCGGGGACGGAAGCATCGTGAACTCCCCTTCGAACGACCACCGGGGGTTGAACACGTACCCGCCGGCCACGCCGAAGAGCCCCGTGCCGCTGTCGAGATCGCCGCTGAAGCCGAAGCCGACAAACGGCGTAACCGTCCAGTGGCCGGGCGTGATGGTGGTCGTGGTCTGCCCCGCGGTCGCCGGTTGTGTCGCGGGCTGAAGGGTGATGCTGGTGCTGGGGCTCGTGCTCGTGCTGGCCGCCGGCAGCTGCTGCGCGGCGGCGTGGGACGCCGCGACGGCACTGACGAGTGCCACCGCTGCCGTCGTACGAAGGATGTGTCGAATCGAGATATGGGTCATGACGCGTGCTGCCTCCACGTGCGCTTCGATGCGCATCGGCTGCACGTTGTGCAAGGTATACGCCGCGTGCGGATATCCTTCTCACCACGGCCGTTCGCCTTGCGCCCCGAGCGCAGGGCCGCAGTCCGTAGGCCCGGCTACGGCGCGAGCTCAGCGGGTGCTGCCCGCGACCTTACGCGGCGGGCCGGCTGCGGTCCGGGCGCTCGGGCAGGACCCAGCGAAGGACGACGAGGCACCATCGCCACAGCAGGAGCGCCGTGGCTGCGAGCATCATCAGCAGCGAGGCCGTTGCCGCATCGACCGAGACGCGCCAGCGGCTGATGTTGCCCACGAGCGGGCCGGCGAAGACCAGGGCGCAGACCAGCGCGGTCGTCAGTCCGGGTGTGAGGTACGGCGCCGAGCCGCCCCACGGCACGACGGATGCTCCGAACATGGCCTCGACATACCCCAGCAGCGGTCCTGGACCGGACGCACGCAGCAGCACCCAGCCAAGCGCCACCACCAGCAGGACGTACGCGTGCCGGACGACACGCGGAAGCCGCGGCAGCAGGACACCGAGGCCGAGCGCCTCGAGCGCGAGCCACGTGCCCATGTAGGCGGCCCAGGGCAGCACATGCATCGTGGGGCGATACCACGCGCCCACGAGGACGAAGCCGAGAATCGTGATCAGGTATCCCGCGACGCCCGGCCGATCGAGCCCCGCGATCGGCAGGCGCACGTAGTCGCGCAGCCACGTGATGAGCGTCACGTTCCACCGGCGCCAGAACTCGCGCACCGAGTCGGCGGTGTACGGACGCCTGAAGTTCTCCGCGTACCGCAGGCCCACGAGCCGCCCCATCCCGATGCCGATGTCCGAGAAGCCGTTGATCGCGAAGTACACCTCCAGGGCGACGCACGCCGCCCCGAGCCACGCGGCGTCGGTGGAGAGCTTCGTCACGCGCAACGCGAAGATGCGGTCGGCCGTCGCGCCGAGCGGGAGGGCCAGCAGGTACACCTTGGTGAGGCCGGTCACGATGCGGCGCACTCCGTACGCGAAGCTGCTCATCGACACGTCGGTCCGCCGCATCGCCGCGCGGAACTCGTTGATGCGCGACAGCGGACCTGCGGGGAACACGGGCGCCTGAATCAGGTAGGCCAGGGCCGACGCGTGCCCGGACGCACGCGCGCTGCCCCGGTAGACGTCCACCAGGTACGCCACCGCGTGGCAGAGAAACACACCGGCGCCGGCCACGACGATCGCGCCCGGCCACGCTGGCTGCAGCGTCGACACCAGGAGCGCCGCCGGCACCAGCATCCCCGCCGCCAGGCTCAGCCGGGCGGCGGTCCCCCGTGGAGTGACCTGCCCGATCACGAGCGCACATCCCTGGATGATCGTTGCCGCAGCCAGCAGCACGAGCGCGCTGCGCCAGCCAATCAGCCAGGCGAATCCGATCCAGGTGAGCACACGGAAGGTCCAGGCGGTGACCCGGACGGCGTGCTCCTCGGACTCGCCAAACCGCACCCAGCGAACCTGGGTGGCTGGCACCCGTGGAGTGGACATGGACGCCACGATCATAGCGCGCACCCCGGAGAGGGGGACGCCGCCGGTGTCACAGCCCGTAATCGAGCAGGTCGCGCACCGTGTCGGTGAGCTGGCGCAGGGAGAACGGCTTGTGAAGGAAGCGCTGCTCCGCGAGGTCGGTCCGCTCGGCGGCGTCCTGGATGTAGCCGCTCATGAAGAGCACCTTGAGGGCGGGACGACGCTCGCGCAGCACCGCAGCCAGCTGCGGCCCGCGCATCTCGGGCATCACGACGTCGGTGACGAGCAGATCGATGCCGCCGGCATGGCGCCCCGCCACGTCCATCGCGGCGCGGCCGTTCGCCGCGACCAGCACCGCATAGCCGCTGCGCTCCAGTGCGATCTTCGCAAGCTTGCGCACCGCCTCCTCGTCCTCGACGAGCAGGATGGTTTCATGGCGGGGCCGCCCGGTCTTCCCGGCGACGGCGTCGAACCCCTGCACCGGCAGTTCGTCCGCGGGCAGGACCCGCGGGAGGTGGATGACGAAGCGGGTTCCCTGACCGACCGCGCTCTCCACGTCGATCTGCCCGCCGCTCTGCTTGACGATGCCGAAGACGGTGGACAGGCCCAGCCCGGTGCCCTGGCCCGGCGGCTTGCTCGTGAAGAACGGCTCCCAGATCCGGGCCATCACCTCGGACGACATGCCGTGCCCCGTGTCGGCCACAACCAGTCGCGCGTACGGCCCGGGCTGGACGCCGGGGTGCAGGCGGGCGTAGTCCGCGTCGAGTTCGACGGCGTCCGTCTCGATGACCAGCTCGCCTCCCTCCGGCATCGCGTCCCGCGCGTTGACGGCGAGGTTGACGATCACCTGCTCGAGCTGTCCCGGATCCACCAGGACCCAGCCGCTGTCGGGCGCCAGGCGACACTCGAAACGTACGTCCTCGCCGATCAGCCGCCTGAGCATGCTGCGCGTGCGATCGACGACCCGGTTGAGCCGCACCTCGCGAGGCGCGAGCACCTGCGAGCGGCTGAAGGCGAGCAGCTGCCGGGTCAGCGCGGCCGCACGCTCGCCGGCGTCGCGGATCTCGTCGAGCAGGTGGCGTTCGCTGCCGGCCGCCGGAAGCATCGGGGAGAGCAGGTCGACGTTTCCAGCCACGACCGTCAGCATGTTGTTGAAGTCGTGCGCGATGCCGCCCGCCAGCAGGCCGAGCGCCTCGATCTTCTGTGACTGCCGGAGCTGCTCCTCGAGCCTCACGCGGTCGGTGATGTCCGTCCACGACCCGACGACCTCGGCAGGCTGCCCGAGCGCGTCGCGCACCAGCCGTCGCTCGTCGGCAACCCACATGTACGCGGCGTCCGCCCGGCGGAAACGGAACTCCTGCCTATGGTGTTCGCCGAGCGCGCTCAGGGTCTGCGCGGCGATCACCCGGTCGCGGTCCTCCGGATGGATGTTGCGCCTCCACCAGTCCGGCTCGAACGTGTCCTCCACCGGCCAGCCGCTGAACGCTTCGATGTTGTCGCTCACCCAGCGCAGCTGGAGGTGATCGCCCTGGATCTGCAGGGCGTAGATGACGACGGGACTCGCCGAGACGAAGCGGCCGGCCATGGCCTCGTGCTCCTTGCGCTCGGTGATGTCCTGGAGCGTGCCGCTGCGCACCACCTCCGTCTGCCCATCCGTGCCTGGCAGACGGCCCACGTGCACGTGCACCAGGACCCAGCGGACGGCGCCGTCCCGGCGGATGATCCGCAGCTCGAACGCCTGCGGCCTCGCGCTCTCGACATGCCGGATGGCCGAGGCCCTGGCCCGGTCGTCCGGGTGAAAGCGCTCGGTGACGGTGGCGACGTCGACCAGGTCCGCGGGGGTGTCCACGTCGAGAAGGGAGCGGCTGCGCGCGTCGATGAAGATCTGTCGTGTGCCGTCCACGTGATACCAGGTGCCCAGCTGCGCCGCGTCGAGCGCGAACTGGCGCTGCTGCTCGCTGCGCTCCAGCGCCGCCTGCACGCGTCGCTTCTCGGTGATGTCACGCGCCACGCCGAGCACGCCGACGAGGTGTCCGTCGGAGAACAGCGGCGTCTTCACCGTCTCCAGCCAGGTTTCCGCGCCGGTGCTGGCGGGCTTCACCTGCTGCGCGGCGATGTAGATGGGACCGCCCTGCCGGATCGCCGCCGCGTCCTCGGCGCGATAAACTTCGGCCACCTCGCGCGGGAAGAAGTCGTCGTCGGTCCGCCCGACCAGCGCCGTCTCGCTCAGGCCGGTCAGGTGCTCGAAGGCCGGATTGCCGAGGAGGAACCGGCCGTGGATGTCCTTGACCCAGACAAAGTCGGGGATCGTGTCGAGCAGGGTGCGGAGGCCGGCACGCTCGTTCGACAGCGCACGCTGCAGCTCGATGCGTTCGCTGATATCCCGGAGGACCAGGGGGAACGAGGGTGCGCCGGCGCTGGCAAAGGGCGCGGCAACGACCTCCACCGGCACCGTCCGCCCGTCGAGCGTCTGGAGCAGCGTCTCCACCCGGGGCACGGGGTGCTCCTGCCGAAGTACGGCGAGCCGGTCGAGCATCGTCCGGCGCGTATCGGGATGGAAGAGTTCCAGAACGGGCCGGCCGATCAGCTCGTCCGCGCTGCTCGCGCACAGCAACTCGACGCACGCGCGGTTCACGAAGGCGACGTGATCGTCACGATTCACCAGGATGGCGTCGGGCGATGCCTCCGCGAGTTCCGCATACTCGGCCCGGCTCTCCTGCAGGGCCTGCCGCACCTGGCGCTCCTCGGTGATGTCCTGGGCCACGCCGATGGCCTCGACGGGACGCCCGTCGGCATCGTGCCGGATCTCGGCCTGGACGTGAAACCACCGGATCTCGCCGCGCACGATCGCGCGGTGCTCGACCTCGAAGCGGCCGGTCGTCATCGCCTCCGCCCACGCGGCCTCCTGCAGCGCACGATCGTCCGGGTGGATCAGCGCGCGTAGTTCCTCCGGCGTATGCACTCCCGGCTCCCAGCCGAGGAGCAGTGCGTTCTCACCGGGACTGTAGAACACGTTGCGCACCAGGTCGGCGGTCCACGTTCCGGCTCGGCCAACCTGCTCGGCCTGCTGCAGCGCCCGCTGGGTGCGTGTCAGCTCGAGGGACTCCTGCGGGGAGAGATCGTCGTAGGAGACGACGGCCCACCGCTCGCCGCCGCGGACGAACGGCCTGATACGCGTCCGGAACCAGCAGGGCGACGCGTTTACGTGACAGCATTGCTGCTCGTCGAACTCGTCACGGTCTCCCGCGAGGATCTCGCGCAGGGCGGCGGCGACGCGTGCGGCCTGGCCGCCGTCACTTCCGGTCGTGGCGGCCGCGCAGACATCGAACAGGTTCTGCCCGTCAACGGCCGCGCCGGGTGTCCCGCCGGCCTCACGGGCCCGCGCGCTCCATGCGCGGTTCACTGCCACGATCACACCCCGGGGGTTCACGACGGCGACCAGCAGCGGCAGGGCGTCGAGCGTGTCGAGCGCGAACGTGTCCAGGGCGCGAGGCTCGTGTACGGCCATGCGGGTGTCGGAGAGGTGATTCTACGCCCGACGGGCGCGGTCTGATCACGAGCAGCGGGTTGTAGGACGGCGGTGGACGCGGCCCCAGGCCGCGCGCACGGCCCCCGCCCGGCCGGGCCCGCGGGCCGCGGTCAGCGGTCAGCGGTCAGCGGTCAGCGGAGGGACGCGAACGGAACGTTGCCGAGGCGGTACACCCGCCAGCCGGCGTAGTCGAAGTGCCACCACTCGCTGGGGTTCACCGTGAACCCCTCCGCCTCCATCGCGCGCCGCAGCAGGGCGCGGTGCCACCGCTGCGCGGTCGTGCCGCCAGGATAGAAGGCGTACGCGCGGGGCGTGCTCTCGTCATAGGTGCTCGGCATGTCGACGATGCGACCTGTGGCGAGGTCGTAGAGCGTCAGGTCTACCGCCGCGCCGCGGTTGTGGCGCGAGCCGCTCGACGGGTCCGCCACGAGCCAGCGCTGCGCCGGCGGCGTGGCCTCCCAGAACGCCTTCGTCACGTACCAGGGGCGATAACAGTCGTGCAGCATCAGCCCATACCCGCGCGCGCGCAACGCACGGTGCACGCGCACGAGCGCCTCCGCCGCGGGCCGCTGCAGGAAGGCACGCGCCTCGCTGTAGAACACCGCGCCGAGGAAGTTGTTGGTCGTGGCGTAGCGAACATCGAGGCGGATCGACGGGTCCAGGGACGTCACCTCGACCAGGTCGCTCGCGATGAAGGTGCCCGCCTCCGTCGGCGGCGTGGCCGCGAGTGACTCTTGGAGGACCGCCGCCACCGGCCGCCGCGGCGTCACGTGCAGCTGCGCGACACCCTCGGCAGGGCCTACCTCTCGACGCGGCCAGCGCACGGTGCCTATCTCCACGCTCGCCGCGCGTCCGCCGGGGCCGCGGTCGAACCGCACCGGAGTACCTCCCGCATCGAACCGATCCGCCGTCACGCCTGCCAGCGGCAGCACGGCGCCGCGGCCCTGCTGGACGACGAGCACACCGGCGCGCTCGAAGACATAGACCGGCTCACGCTCCTGCCCGTACTCGCCAATCAACCCGAGCCAGGCCGGCGGCGGATCCGCCGGGCGCTCGGCACCGAAGGTCTCGACCTCGGTCGGCCAGACTGGCAGTTCGAAGGGAGGCTGGGCAGCGTACACGGCAAGTCCTGAGGCAAACACGCCGGCGACCAGCCGCATCGCCGCGATCACGCGTGCACGCCCGGCGCCTCGTGCCCGGTGCGCGCGACGTACTCGATGTAGGACCCCGGATAGAGGTGCGGCTGCGCGTCGGTGCCGCTCTCCCCGCCAAGTTCGAGCACGCGGTTGCTCAAGCCACGCAGGAACGCGCGATCGTGCGAGACGAACAGCATGGTGCCCTCGAAGTCCGCGAGCGCGTCGAGGAGCATCTCCTTGGTCGCGAGATCGAGGTGATTGGTGGGCTCGTCCAGCACGAGGAAGTTCGGCGGATCGAGCAGCATGCGGGCCATCACCAGCCGCGTCTTCTCGCCGCCGGACAACGACCGGATCTTCTTCTCCACGTCGTCGCCGGAGAACTGGAACGCGCCGGCGAGGTTGCGGAGCACGCCCACCGACTCGAGCGGGAAGTCCTTCTTCAACTGCTCTTCGATGGTGAGGTCGGGGTCGAGCAGGTCGAGTGCCTGCTGGGCGAAGTAGCCCATCTTCAGGCTTGCGCCGAGCTTCACTTCCCCCTCGTCGGGGGGCAGCGCTCCGGCCACCATCTTGAGCAGCGTGGACTTGCCCGCGCCGTTCTTGCCCATGACGCACCAGCGCTCGCCGCGGCGGATGGTCATGTTCAGGTGATCGTGGACCACGCGGTGTCCGTACGACTTGGTCACCCCTTCCAGGGTGGCGACCTGCTCGCCCGATCGGGGGGGCGTGCGGAAGTCGAACTTCACCACGCGCCGCTTCTTGGGCAGCTCGATCTTCTCGATCTTCTCCAGCGCCTTGACGCGGCTCTGCACCTGCGCGGCCTTGGCGGCATGCGCCGCGAAGCGTTCGATGAAGCGCTGCTCCTTGGCGAGCATCGCCTGCTGCCGCGCGTACGCGGCCTCGCGGTTGGCCTCGCGGATGGCGCGCTCGCGCTCGTAGAAGTCGTAGTTGCCCGAGTACATCGTGATCTCGCCGCCGTCGATCTCGGCAATCTTCGTCACGATGCGATTCATGAAGTCGCGGTCGTGCGAGGTCATCAGCAGCGAACCGCCGCGCTGCTTGAGGAACGACTCGAGCCAGATGATCGACTCGATGTCCAGGTGGTTCGTCGGCTCATCCATCAGGAGCACGTCTGGCTCGCCGAGCAGCACGCGGGCCATCGCCACGCGCATCTTCCAGCCGCCCGACAGCGCCCCGACGTCGCCGTCGATCCGCTCATCGTCGAATCCGAGCCCGTGGAGGATTTCGCGCGTGCGGCTCTCGAGCGCGTAGCCATTGAGGTGGTCGTATTCTTCCTGCACCTCGCCGAAGCGCTCGAGAATCGTGTCCATCTCGCCTGCACGGGCCGGATCCTCGAGCGCCTGCTGGAGCGATTCGAGTTCGTGATGCAGGTCGCCGACCCGGCCGCTGCCCGCAATTGCCTCGTCGAGGACGGAACGCCCCGACATCTCCTCGATGTCCTGGCGGAAGTAGCCGATGGTCAGCTTCTTCGGCACTGACACGTCACCCTCGTCGGGCTGCTCCTCGCCGGTGATCATCCGGAACAGCGTGGTCTTGCCCGCGCCGTTGGGGCCGACCAGGCCGACCTTGTCGCCCGGGTTGAGCTGGAAGGAGGCGTCGACGAACAGGATCTGACGGCCGTACTGCTTGCTGATGTTCGTAAGGGCAATCATCGGGGAACTTCACACGTCTCGGGCGTTCGGCTTCGGGCTGTCGGCCTCAGGTGGTTTGGGCGTCTCTGCCTCTATTGTGGCACGCCGCTGAAAAGCGGCGCGTGATTGGCGACTTGCGACGCGCGACTTGCAACTTGCGACTTGCCACGAGCCACGAGCCACGAGCCACGAGCCACGAGCCACGAGCGATGGGCGACGAGCGATGGGCGACGGGCGACGGGCGACGGGCGATCGGCGACTGGGGTGACTGGGGACTGGCGACCCGGCACCTGAGACCGACGCTTTTCACCCCTGGAGCCGGATCTGCAGCTCCGCGCCGAACAGCATCGTACGGTCGTTGTCCCTGGCCGCCCACTTCAGCAACGTTGCCAGATCCGTCTTCACCGCTCCTTCGAACACGGTGCGGCCGTCCGCCACCACCCTCACCGGCTTGCTGAAGTCGAACTGGTCGGGCGACAACAGGAGGGTGAGCACGCCGACACGCCGCGTCGTGAGCGTAATCGTGTTGCCCTCGCGCTTCAGGTCGACGCGTCCCGACGGCTTTGCATGCACGAAGAACGGAATGCGGCGCGGCGTCGCCACTGGACTGTACGTGCCCTTCAGGTCGCGCGTCTCGGTGCCGCGGGTCACCGTCAGCGTGATCGCCGTGCCGGGCTCGATGAGGTCCAGCAGGTCGGTGACGTCCATTCCCCGCGGAACGACCCGCGCGCCGATCCGCTCGACGATGTCGCCGGGCACGAGGCCGAAGCTGTCGGCATTGCTGCCGGATGCCACGCTGGTGATGCGTGCGCCGTTCACCCGTACGCCGAAATCCGGCTGCGGCGGACCGACCCGCTCGTTGATGTCGGGCAGGCTCACCTCGTCTTTCCGGAACGGGGCCAGTTCGTCGATGACGAGCCAGTGCGACCGGCCCGTACTGGCGCTGAGGTCGCTTTCCCAGGTGAGGCTGTCCGGGTAGGGCGTGCGCGCGTGCTCGCGCACGAAGGTTTCGTACTGTCCCTTCAGTTCCGGCCACCAGGCCGTGTTGTGCACGGCGTTGGGCTGCGGCAGCCAGGCCACCACGCCGCCTCCGGCCTGCATCTGCTTCACGAACGGCTCGACCAGCGACGTGGGGTACAGCGGATCGAGCCCGCCGTTCACGATGAAGAACGGCTTGTTCACCATGTTGTGCATGAACAGCTCGCCGTCCACCCGCATGGAGCGGTTGCGAAGGACGGGGATGGCGCCGTTCAGCGGGAGAAACGCGCCAAACGGCGTCGAATCACGCATCGAGACGTAATAGGTCCCGGTACCGCCGTCGGACACACCCGAGAGCACCACGCGGTTCTCGTCGACGTTCCAGGTGCGCTTGACGGAGTCGAGCAGCACGCGCAGGTTGTCGAGCTGCGCATCGGTCCACCACTCGGCCTCCGCCCATGCCGTCGGCAGCAGGTAGATCTGCTCGACGTCCCCGGCCAGCGCGCCGATGCCGTTGCCGCGCGGCGTCGCGTCGGGCCGGCCAACGCCCCCGTGAAGCTGCACACGCAGCTGGTATCTCCTGGCGGGGTCGTAGCTCGCGGGCACCTCCACGGTATAGGGGAACTCCGTGTCGCCCGAACGATGGGCGAGCTTCGTGATCCCCCTGGGCACGTCCGCCTTGTAGGCGCGGCCCTTCTTCAGTGCCGCGTAGGCCTCATCGAACGTCGCGCCGGCCGAGACGACGCCGGCGCGTGCCCGCTCCGCGTCGGCCGGTGTCGCTGCCTCGAGAAACCTGGCGATCGCCGCGTCGGCGGCCGGCGACGCGGCTTCGATCTCGACCAGGCGCGAGAACCCGCGCGGGACGACGTCGGAGCCGGCGAGAAGGATGGCGGCCGCGACGGTTACGGTACGGAGCGGGCGTGCAGCAGTCATGATGATCATTCCGCGCTCGTGAGCGCTTCCACGGTGACGACAGCGTTGTAGTCGGGCTCCATCGACTCGGCATCGATGGTCGAGGCCGCCAGGAGCACGTTGCCTTCGGGCCAGTGCACTTCCAGGTTCCCAGGCTTGATGGGCGCGGGCCGCAGGCGCCCGGTCATCATGCCCGACGGCGCGGCGAGACGAACCCGCTGCCCCGCGCGCAGTCCGAGGCGTTCGAGGTCCGCCTGGCTGATCAGGATCTCGTCGCGCGCGGCCCCGGTCAACGGGTCGACGTCGCGCTGGATCATCGAGTTGAACTGCTTGCCGCGGCGGGTGGAGAGGCGGAAGGTTGGTGCCGCACGACGCGCAGCGCCCGGCACCGGGGCCGGGTGGGTGCGGTCGAACGCCACCGGCGCCTGCGCACCCGTACGTACGACGGCAAAATGCGCGCGACCGTCTGCGGTGGCGAACCGGCCGTCCTCGTAGAGCGTCCGCCCGCCCCACTGCACCTGGTCGCCCTGGGCGCGGAGCGTCTCGATCCCCGCGTAGAGCGGAACGGCGCGCGCGATCTCCGCCCGCAACGCGGCAGCGGAGTCGAAGCGGACGAAGTTGGCCCGATTCGGACACGCGCGGGCCACCGCCTCGCCGAACGCCCACCATTCGGGCCGCGCGCTGCCGACGCGGCGCCCCTGCACCTCGGGCGAGAAGATGATCCGGCGTTCCGTCGAGGTTTCCGTGCCGCCACCCTCCGACTCGTAGCGCGTGGCGGCGGGCAGGATCAGCACGTCCCCGTCGCTGTCGGCCAGCATCGACGACGAGAGCACGATGTCCTGGTGGACGCGCAGCGCGGGGCGTGCCAGCGCGGCCCTCGAGCGCGCCTCGCCGGCGACCGTCTCGAGGAAGTTGCCGCCGAGCAGCCAGAACAGGTCGACGTCGCCCTGCGCCGCGTGCTCGATCATCTCCGCGGCAGTCCAGCCCCGCTGCGCCCGCACGGGGAACTCCCACACCTCGGACCACAGCGCCGCCGTCTTCGCATCGACGACCGGCGTGCAGCCCACCTCCGCTCCGCCCTGCACACCCGAGTGCCCGCGGATCGGCACGAGGCCGCGGGATCGGCGGCCGGGCAGCCCGCGGGCCAGGCCCACGTTCACCAGGGCCTTCACCGTGTCCACGCCGTGTGCGTGCTGCGTCAGCCCCATGGACCAGACGAAGATCGCGTTGGGCCTGCGCACCAGCAGTGCGGCGAACGCACGCATCGACGCGGCTGACGCGCCGCTCTCGGCCTCGAGCTCGTCCCAGCCGCAGGTGAGCGTGGCATCCCGTGCGGCGTCGAAGCCGACCGTCCGGTCGCGCACGTACGCCTCGTCGATGCCGCCGCTCTCGACCAGCGCACGCAGCACGCCGACCAGGAATGCGCGGTCGCCGCCCGTGTCCACCTCGAACCAGTGTTCCGCGAGGGCCGTGCCGACGAGCGCGCTCTTCGCCTGGGACGGCACCCAGTAGCGCTCGAGCCCAGGCTCGCGGTACGGGTTCACGACCGCAATCTCGCACCCGCGTTCGCGCGCGCGCGCCAGGTACTTCGTCGTCACCGGCTGGTTGTTCGCGACGTTGGACCCGAAGAAGACGATCAGGTCGGCCTCCAGCCAGTCGGTATAGCTGCAGGTGGCCGCGCCGTGGCCCAGGGTGTCCTTCAGCGCCACGGTGGAGGCGGCGTGGCACAGCCTCGCCGCATTGTCCACGTGCGGCGTCCCGAGGACGCGCGCCGCCTTCTGCGCGGCGTAGTAGACCTCGTTGGTGACGCCGCGCGAGGTCAGGTAGAAGGCGACCCGCTGGGGATCGACACGGCGGAGTTCCGCCGCGATCCGGTCGAGCGCCTCGTCCCAGGTGGCCACGAGGAACCCGCGCTCGCCTTTGCGGCGGAGGAGCGGCTCAGGCAGCCGTCCGAGGGCACGCAGTTCCTTCGAGGAGAGGCGCTGCAGCGACGCCACATCGGTGAGGGCGCGCACGTCGAGGGCCGGTGCCGTGTTCAGCCGCAGCAGTTCGAGCCGCACCATGCACAGGTGGGTGCCGGGCAGCGTCCAGTCTTTCAACCCTGACGTGCCGAGGGCGCATCCGTCGCAGACGCCCTGCGAGAGGATGCGCCAGGCAAACGGAAGCTGGTCGCGGTTCTCCCACGCGATCCGCGCCATGTCGCGGTAGTGGTGCGGCTTCTGCAGGCCGAGGCCGAAGGGCAGGTTCATGATCCGTGCGTCCGCGTTCGGGGCGCCCGGCTGACGCTCACCGGCACGCTCGGCGGCATCCCTTCGCCAGGAGCGGGTGGGCCGGAGGAGCCGGATTATACGCGGTCGGCCGGTATGGCGTCGGCGCCGACCCGCCTCCCGCGCCCTCTGTCCTGCGTCCTCCGCGCCAGAATGCCGTTTGCGATCCAAGGCTTTGAATCGACTGCGCGCGCAATACCGAAAAACAGGTAGCAGCTGGTGAGGTCGTCAGTAATACTCCTACCCCGCGCGAAATTCGTCGGTCCATCACAACTGGAGGAGCGCATGGCACCTGTCAGTCGGCGTCGCAGCCCCTGTCGGAGCGTCTGGCACATCGCGTCGAAAGCCTTCCTCGGTATCGGTTTGCTCATCGTCCTGCCGTCAGCCCTGCTGGCGCAGAGCGCCATCAACGGCACCGTCCGCGATACGTCTGGAGCGGTCCTGCCCGGGGTCACGGTGGAGGCATCGAGCCCGGCCCTGATCGAGAAAGTCCGCTCGGCCGTCACCAACGACAGCGGGCAGTACTCGATCGTCGACCTGCGACCGGGCGTCTACAAGGTCACCTTCACCCTGACCGGCTTCAGCACGCTGGTGCGCGACGGCCTCCAGCTGCCCGCCGACTTCACGGCCACCGTCAACGGGGACCTGCGCGTCGGCGCCCTCGAGGAAACGGTGACGGTCAACGCCGAGTCGCCGACGGTCGACGTGGCGAGCACGGCTCGCGTGCAGGTGCTGAACGCCGAGATGGTGGACCAGATCCCGGTGGGTCGAAGCATCTTCTCGGTCGGCCAGCTCGTGGCCGGCGTGAACCTGAACGTCCCTGACGTCGGCGGGTCGCGGGCGATGCAGCAGACCTACATGTCGACCCGCGGCCTCACCTCCGCCAACAACATCGTCTCGGTGGATGGCCTGATGATCAACGGTCTGGACGGCGACGGCGCCGTGCAGCAGTACGTGAACCAGGCGATGGTGCAGGAGATGACCTACCAGACGGCCGGTGCCGGCGCCGACGTCTCGCCGGGCGGCGTGCGCGTGAACGTCATCCCGAACGACGGCGGCAACCAGTTCCGGGGATCGTTCTTCGGCGGGTACACCCCGGGCGCGTGGCAGTCGGACAACTTCACCGATCGCCTCAAAGCCCTGAACGTCCGCGCCGTCGACCGCATCGACCATATCTACGACTACAACCCGGGGTACGGCGGCCCGATCAAGCGCGACAAGCTGTGGTTCTTCACCTCCGCGCGCTTCTGGTCGGTGAACGCGCCAATCGCCGACACGTTCGTGAGGCCGGGCGGGGCCAGCGCCAACCCGATCGCGGCCTCGCGCGAGCTGGCCGACTGCCAGGCCGGCCGGATCGCGTGCGACCAGGGCGTCGACGACCAGAGCATCAAGAGCGCCCTGGTCCGCCTCACGTGGCAGATCAGCCAGAAGCACAAGTTCTCGGCCTACTTCGACGAGATCGACAAGTACCGCGGGCACGGCATGAACGCCGGCAACGACTACCTGACCGCGTCGCAGATCTGGACCTCGCCGAAGTACAACGACGGCGTCGCGAAGCTGACCAGCACGCTCAGCAGCCGGCTCCTGCTCGAGGCCGGCTTCTCCATGAACAACGAGCAGTATGTGATCGTGAACCAGGAGGGGGTGAACCAGCAGCGCGGCACGGCCGCCTGGTACGCCGGTGCCAGCCGCCGCGACCAGGGGCTCGGCACGCTCGTGAACGGCTTCGGCTCCGGACAGGGCGGACGCTACCCGGATCGCTACAACATCCTGGGCGCCATGTCCTACATCACGGGTTCTCACACCATCAAGTTCGGCATGCAGACCAACTGGGGTCCGTACGTCAACACGCGCGAGACCAACGCCGACCTGCAGCAGGTGTACACGAACGGCGTGCCGACGCTCGTCACCGTCTACAACACGCCGATCCGCAAGACGGAGAACCTGGTCAGGGACATGGGGATCTTCGCCCAGGACTCGTGGTCGCTGAAGCGGCTGACGCTGAACGGCGGCCTGCGGTGGGAATACCTGAAGTCCGAGGTCGCCGCGGCGGAGGCGCAGGCCGGGCGCTTCGTCCTGACGCCTGGCCAGCAGTTCCCGGCCGTCACCATGCCGATCTGGAAGGACATCGCCCCGCGGTTCGGCGCGATCTACGACGTGTTCGGCAATGCCAAGACCGCGCTGAAGTTCGGGGCGAACCGCTACAACGAGTCGCGCACCACGCAGTTCGCCGAACGCTACAACCCGCTGCAGCTGCTGTCAGCGAACCTGACGTGGAACGACATCAATGGCAACGACGTGGCCGAAGGCGAACTGGGCTGCGTGTACCTGACGCCTGGTTGCGAGATCAACTTCGCGCAGTTGCCGTCCACGTTCGGCACACCCCGCCTCAACACGGTGGATCCGAACTTCAGGAGGACTTACAACATCGAGCTCACGGCCGGCGTGCAGCACGAGCTGTTCCGCAACGTCTCGGTGAACGCGAACTTCTACCGCCGCGACTTCCGCCGCCTGCGGATCACCGACAACCTGCTCCGCACGCAGGCGGACTACGTCCCGTATTCGGTCTACCATCCGATCACCGGGCAGCCGATTACGGTGTACGACGTCACGCCCGCCGCACTCACCCGCGTGCAGAACTTCGACACCAACGCGGACCCGGATGGCGGTCGGAAGCACGTGTACACCGGCTTCGACCTCAACCTGAACGCGCGCCTGCCTGGCGGCGGCGCGGTGTTCGGCGGGTTCGTCACCGAGCGGAACCGCCGCAACGTGTGTGACGAGCCGGACGATCCCAACGCGCTGCTCTACTGCGACGACTGGCAGAACGACATCCCGTTCCGGCCGACGCTGAAGCTGTCGGGTTCCTATCCGCTCCCGATGGGCTTCACGATCAGCGCGGCCTTCCAGAGCAACGCGGGGCGTCCGCTCGGCGGCTTTGCCGGCGGTGCGGTTACCGACTGCCCGGGCATCCGCTGCAACCGGATCGCGGGACCGGGCTACGGCGACGTCGGCAGCCCGATCGGCACCGAGTGGCCGCTCACCAACACCACACGCTATCCGGCCAACTGTCCGGCGCCGTGTCCGGCCGGCCAGCTCGTCTTCCCGGCGGGCGGGCCGCGGCTGACCTCCGCACAGATCAACCTGCCGCTGGTCGTGCCCGGCACCGAGTTCCTGCCGCGCATCAACCAGCTCGATCTGAGCTTCGCCAAGAACTGGACCTTCGGCGTCCGCCGGCTGCAGGGTCAGTTCGACGTCTTCAACGTGTTCAACAAGGACACCGAAACGGCGTACCGGGATCGACTCTTCGGCCTGGCGTCGTACCTGCAGCCATCCACCGTGCTGCAGGGCCGCATGATCCGCCTGAGCACCCAGATCCGCTGGTAGCACAGGCGCCGTCCGCCTGACAGCCGCAGGGCCACGTGTGCGATGCGCACGTGGTCCTGCCCGATCGCCGTGCAGCCAGCCCCTCAGGCTCCCGCGTCAGGTCCCAGCACACGGCCTGGCTCCGTGTAGATGTTCAGCCCGCTCTCGCGCACGAATCCAACCAGCGTGATCCCCGCCTGCGCGGCGAGCGCCACGGCCAGGCTCGAGGGCGCCGACACCGAGGCCACGAGGGGCAGACCCGCGCACCAGGCCTTCTGCACGATCTCGTACGACGTGCGCCCGCTGACGCACAGCATGCCGTTCCCCGCCGGCAGCGCGTCCCGCAGCAGCAGCGACCCAATCGCCTTGTCGACCGCGTTGTGCCGCCCCACGTCTTCCGCCGACGCCAGGATCGCACCGGAGGTATCGAAGACCGCCGCGGCATGCAGGCCGCCGGTCGATGCAAACAGCGGCTGGCGTTCGCGGAGCCGGCCCGGCAGCGAGGCGACGACCGACGCCGGCACGCGCAGGCCCGGCACGAGGGGCGCGAGGCCGGACTGCATCGAGGCCAGCGTCTCACGGCCGCAGACGCCGCAGGCCGCGCTGGCCATCACGCTGCGCCGCGCGGCCAGGTGCTCGGCTGCATGGGTCGCCGCGCGCGGGTCGAGGGTGACGGTGATGATCGACCCGCGAACGTCCGTTCCGGTCGCATCCGCCCCGCCGGTCCCATCCGCCGTTGCATCAGTGCAGTAGGCGATCGTGCCGATGTCGTCGGCGGAGCGGATGATGCGCTCCGCGAGGAGGAACCCCGCCGCCAGCTCGCGGTCCGCCCCCGGCGTGCGCATGATGACCGCAAGCGCCCGGCCGCCGAGCCGCAGTTCCAGCGGCGCCTCCGTGGCCGTCAGGTCGTCGGCGGCGACGGCGGCCCCATCACGGATCCGCACGACGTGGACGCGGGTGCACGGCTCCATCAGACGTGGTTCCGCAGGCTCAGTTCGCGGGGATGCGGATCGAGGTAGGTCTGGCCGAGCAGGTACTCCACGTTCAGGCGGCGAACGTAGTGGCGCATCAGCGTCATCGGCACGATGAGCGGCACGCGCCCCTGCCGGTGCTCCTCGATCAGCTCCAGCAGCTCACGCTTCGCGTCGGCGTCGAGGTCGCGGCTGAAGTAGCCGAGCATGTGCTGAAGGACATTCGCGTGCCGCTTTGGCGTGGCGATGGCGGAGAGCGCGCGCATGAAGCCCGCCTGGTAGGCGTCGGCGAAGGCGCCGCGCGGCTGCGCCTTTGCGCCGGCCACCAGCTGCCCGAGTTCCCGGTAGGCCGCCGGCGAGTGCGCCATCAGCGTGAGCTTGTGGGCCGTGTGGAACGCCACGACCTGCCCGACCGTCCAGCGGCCGGAGAACAGCGCCGTGAGCCGCCGGTAGGCGAACACCCGCTCGACGAAGTTCTCGCGCAGCCGCGGGTCGCCGAGCCGTCCCTCCTCCTCCACCGGGAGGTTCGGCAGGCGCGCCATCAGCGCCTCGGCGAACAGGCCGCGCCCGGCGCGTTCCCCCATGCCGCCCGGCCCATACACCTTCACCCGCTCCATCCCGCAGCTCGGCGAGTCCTTCTTCAGCACGAACCCGCTGAGCCCGGCACCCGCCAGCTTCTCCGCTTTCTCCCGCGCATACCCCGCCATCCGCGCGGTCACGTCGGTGCCCTGCTTGTTCAGCACCAGCGCGATGTTCGCCGGGTCGAACCGCTCGCCCCGCGCGCGTTCCTGCGGCGTCGTGAGCACCAGCCGCATGGTTTCCCGCGGCGTGCCGAAGCCGGCCTCCACCTCGGGGCACACCGACATCCACTCGACGTGCTCGCCGAAGGTCTCGACGAGAAACGGATCCCGCTTGTGTCCGGCATCGAACCGGACGGGTTGCCCCAGCAGGCACGCGGAAATGCCGATACGCGGGCGGTCGTCGGTCACCGCTCGATTCTACGCCCGCGCTCGTCTGCCCGGGGACACGCCGTGCCGTCACAGTCGTGGGCCATCCACGGACGTCTCCACGCGCGCCGGCCGATCGCCTCCCGCGGGCCCTCGCGCCGGCAGCGGCAGTCGGCCCCGGGATTTGCGATCGCCGTTTGGCACTCCGTAGAATTGTCTCCTTATGGCCGCTCAAGCATCCTTCGACATCACCTCGCCGATCGACTTTCAGGAAGTGGACAACGCGCTGAATCAGGCCCGCAAGGAGGTGGGACAGCGCTACGACTTCAAGGGCGCCAAGGCCGACATCGAGCTGAACACGACCGAGAAGACGCTGACGCTCGTGGCCGACGACGAGATGAAGATGAACGCGCTGTGGGAGATGGTGCAGACGCGCCTGGTGCGCCGCAACGTGCCGGTGAAGAACTTCGAGGTGGGCACATCCGAGCCGGCTGCCGGCGGTACGGTCAAACGCGTCATCAAGATTCAGGAGGGCATTCCGACCGAGGCGGCCAAGGAGATCGTGAAATACCTGAAGGACAAGAAGATCAAGAAGGTGCAGGCCTCGATCCAGGGCGACCAGGTGCGCGTCACCTCGCCGTCCAAGGACGACCTGCAGGACGCCATCCGTGCCCTGCGCGAGCACGACTTCGGGGTCGCGCTCACCTTCGGCAACTATCGGTGACGGGCACGCTGGGCTGCCGGGCGAGGCCGGTGTCGGCGGCGGCGGGTGCCCTCACTTCTTCTCCTTCTTCTCGTCCCACTGCACCCCGGTGACGTTCTGCGGATCGAGCTTCAGGATGCCGTTCGACAGCCGGTCCACCTTCTTGTCGAGCGGCATCTGCACCTCGTAGGTCAGGCTGTCGGGTGACGACGAGCGCAGTTCGAACGGCAGGCGATGCCGCGACAGCAGCGCTTCCAGCTTCGGACGGAACGCCGTGGGGTTCTCGGCCTGCACCGCCAGCAGGAAGCGCTGGCGCGCCTGCGGCTCGAACGACTCCACCATCCACAACACCAGCAGGATGAAGAGCGTCGCGAACACGGCCAGCATCCACAGGCCGACGCCCGACGCAAGGCCCACGGCGAGGGTCGAGAGCATCACGCCCGCGTCCTTCGGGTCGTCGATCTTCGCGCGGTAGCGCACCAGACCCGCCGCGCCGACGATACCGAAGGCACGCGCGAGGCTGTTGCCGACCACGAGCATCACCACGGCGCCGACCACGGCCAGGATGATCTGCGTCTGCACGACGCTCGCCTGCCGGGGCGGCGTCCCCTTGCGCCGGGGCCGCAGGGCCAGCACCAGGGCGAGCACCGCGGCAACCGGCAGCCGCTCGGCCGCCTCGCGCAGCTGCGCGAACTGCGCGCGCTCGTCGGTCGGGACGGGCGGAAGTGTCGCCGCGCCCTGTTCCATACCTGCGCCGGGTGCCGGCTGCGCGGCGGCACGGACGGCGCCCGTCGCGAGCAGCGCCCCAGTCAGCACGAGGAGCGCAAGTGCGCGCACGAGCGGGGCCACGACGTGACGCTGGCGGACCAGCGTGGTCGTCATGGCAGCGCCAGCCCTTCCTGCGCCTTCGCGCGGATGCGTGCGACGTACCGCTCGGTGGTCTCGGCATCGTAGCCGGCCGCCCCGAAGGCGTCGCGCCACTGCCTGTCGCTCAGCGCGAGCACGCGCTCGCACATCCAGCGCAGATCGGCCGCCGGCACGCGCTGCAGCAGCTCCTGGTGCCGGCCACGGAACGCGAAGCGCACCCACTGCCCGTCCAGCCCCTGGAGGAACGGCTCGCGCTCGAAGCCGTCGATGAACCCGCGCCGTGGATCGACGCGGCCCGTCTCCCCGAGTGACGCCCCGAGGTCCTTGACGATGTAGACACGCCGTGGACGCCCGGCTGCGGGGCGCTCCACCTCATAGACTTCGTTGTTGTCGTCCTTGAGGTCGGTGCTGTTGATCAGCATCAGCAGCGACAGCAGTCCGTTGTACTGCCGCGTGCCCACGAAGGGGTTCTGGTGCCATGACCAGGCGCCCTTCCCGTCGAACCCGTCGTCGCGCGGACGGAAGCGCGCGCCGCCGAGGGTCTGGGCGCGGCCGTTGTCGACGAGCACCCACCGGGTGACGAAATACGTGGGCAGTTGGTGGTAACCCATTGCCCAGAGGATGCGGGACGCGACCACCTCAGGCTGGGCTTCGGGCCCGATCTTCACGTTCCACTCGTCACCCGCAGCGTCGCGCACGCGGTAGGTGATGCTGAACCCGCGCGGATCGCGTTCGAGCATCTCGAAGCGCGCGTCGGCCCGGGGCGGCTCGTGGAGGCCGGGGCCCCTCGCGAGATTGCGCACCTGGCCCGCCGGATCGATCCAGAGCTCGCGCAGCTCCGCAGGCGTGGGCTGCCGCTGCAGCGTGGACTGGACCGACGGCGGCACGCAGCCGAACGCTGCAGCAACAACCAGGCACGCCAGGAGGGCCACGGGGCGGGTGAACAGTCGCGTCACGGCGGTATGCCTCAGCAAACTCCGGACCTGAACACGGCCGGGGCAGAGCTCTGCCTTATGCTGGCTCCGCGCTTGCAACCCTCGACCTCTCGTGCCACCTGCCACGACGAGCGAGACCGCCCGCATACCGGCCGCCACATACCGGCTTCAGTTCAACGCGTCGTTCACCTTCGCGCAGGCGCGCGAGATCGTCGGCTACCTCCGCGACCTCGGGATCAGCGACGCCTACGCCTCGTCGTACCTGCGTGCGGTTCCGGGGAGTTCGCACGGCTACGACGTGGCCGACCCCAGCCAGTTGAACCCGGAGATCGGCACCGACGCGGACTACTGGGCCTGGATCGAGGCCCTGCGCGCCCACGACATGGGCCACGTGCTGGACATCGTGCCGAACCACATGGGGATTGCGAAGTCGGCCAACCCGTGGTGGATGGACGTGCTCGAAAACGGTCCCAGCTCGCGGTACGCCGCGTTCTTCGACATCACGTGGCGCCCGGTGAAGGCCGAACTCGCCGACAAGGTCCTCATACCGACGCTGGGCGACCAGTACGGGGCGGTGCTCGAGAAGCAGGAACTGCAGCTGCGATATCGGGAGGGCGCGTTCGTTGTCGCCTACCACGACGACTGGTTCCCCATCGCGCCCGACACCTTCCCGCGTGTCCTCGTGCCGGTGCTCGACCGGTGGCTCGCCGCTCGCGGCGAGGGCGACACGGAGGGACTCTTCGACGTCGACGAACTGCGCAGCATCATCAACGCCGCGGAACACCTGCCGCCGCGCGGCGCGGTGGACGCGGACGCGATCGAGACGCGGGCCCGCGAGAAGGAGGTGGTCAAGCGCCGGCTGGCCCAGCTCGTCGACCGGTGCGAGCCGCTTCGCGCGCAGATCGACGAGACGCTGCAGTGGTTCAACGGCGCGCCCGGCGACCCGCGCAGCTTCGACCCGCTCGACGGTCTGCTCTCCGCGCAGTCCTACCGCCTCGCCCACTGGCGGACGGCCTCTGAGGAGATCAACTACCGTCGCTTCTTCGACGTGAACCAGCTGGCCGCGCTGCGCATGGAGGATCCGGTGGTCTTCGCGGAAGTCCATCGTTTCGTGTTCGAGCTGCTCGCACGGGGCGCAGCCACCGGCCTGCGCGTCGACCATGTCGACGGATTGTTCGCCCCGGGCGACTACCTGCGCCGCCTCCAGGCGCGCGCCGCCACGGCGCTCGGGGCGCCGGACGCAAACCCGCGTTCGGTGTACCTGGTGGTCGAGAAGATTCTCGGCGCGGACGAACACCTGCCCGGCGACTGGCCGGTGCACGGCACGACGGGGTACGAATTCGCGGCCGCGCTCACCGGCCTGTTCGTGGACCGCCGTCGCGAGCGGGAGTTCGAACGGTTGTACACCCGCGTGGCCTTCGGCGGGCGCGACCCGATCGTGTTCGAGGACCTCGCCTACGACTGCCGCAAGCGCGTCATGCACGAGACGATGTCGGGCGACATCAACTCACTCGGCCACCAGCTGAACCGGTTCTCGGAGCACAACCGCCACTTCCGCGATTTCACGCTGTACAGCCTGATCGCGACCATCAAGGAGGTCATTGCCTGCTTCCCGGTCTACCGGACCTACATCACGGATGCGGGCCCGCTGAGCGAGCACGACCGCCGGTACGTGACTCAGGCCATCCGTGACGCGAGGCGCCGCGAGCCCGGCATGACGGGGCTGGTGTTCGATTTCGTCGAGCGCATGCTGCTGCACGCACCGACGACGGGGACGCCGGAACAACGGGAGGATCAGCAGCGCTTCATCGGCAAGTTCCAGCAGATCACGAGCCCGGTGGCGGCCAAGGGGATCGAGGACACGGCGCTCTACGTCTACAACCGCCTGCTGTCACTGAACGAGGTGGGATCCGATCCGACCGTCTTCGGCAGCACACCAGCGCGGCTGCACGACTGGATGCGCGAGCGCCAGCGCCGCTGGCCCCACGCCCTGTCGACGACCTCCACCCACGACACGAAGCGGGGTGAGGACGTCCGCGCACGGCTCGACGTGCTCACCGAAGTGCCACAGGAGTGGAAGGCCGCCGTCACCCGGTGGCGCGCGCTCGCGCGGCGGCTGAAGGCCGAGGCCGGCGGGCGCCTCGCGCCAGACGCCAACGAGGAGTACCTGATCTACCAGGCGCTCGTCGGCACCTGGCCCTTCGACGCCGGCGAGGAAGCGGGTTTCCGCGACCGGCTCCGGCAGTACCTCACAAAGGCGCTGCGGGAAGCCAAGGTGAACACCAGCTGGCTGAACCCTGACGAGGAGTACGAGCAGGCGGTCCACGGCTTCGCCGATCGCCTGCTCGACCCGCGGCGGCCGTTCCTCGAGGCGTTCCGTCCGTTCCAGCAGCGCATCGCCGCCGTGGGGATCTGGAACAGCCTTTCGCAGGTCGTCATCAAGTGCGCGGCACCCGGGGTGCCCGACTTCTACCAGGGCACGGAATTCTGGGACCTGTCGTTCGTGGACCCGGACAACCGCCGGCCGGTCGACTACGCGCGGCGACGCGAGGTGCTCGACGCCGTGCGCAGCCAGGCCGAGGCGCCCGCCGCGCTGGCCGACTCGCTGCTCGCTTCGAGGCACGATGGGCGGATCAAGCTGTTCACGACGCACCGGGCGCTGGCCGCGCGCCAGGCGAACCGGCCCCTCTTCGACGAGGGCACCTACGGCGCGCTCCACGCCTCGGGCGCGCACGCCGACTCCGTGTTCGCGTTTGCGCGCACGCACGGGCACGCGCTGGCCATCGCCTGCGTGCCGCGCCTCGTCGTCTCGCTGCCCGGCGATCCCGCGGAACCGCCACTTGGCGTGTCGCGGTGGGCCGACACCGTGATCGAGATTCCGGCCGAGCTGGCTGGGCGCCGTGTGACGAACGTCTTCACGGGCGATACACTCGACCTCGCCGCGGCGGGGCCCGCGCGGATACCCGCGTCGGAGGTCTTCGCCCGCATGCCGGTGGCGCTGCTGGTGGCGCAGGAGTAGGGAACCAGGAGTAGGGAACAGAGTTCGGTGTGCTGTACCTGACCATCATCGGCGGGGCGTTCGTGGCATGGCTGATCCTGGTCATGCTGTTCACGCCGCACATCCCGTATCACATCGAGGGCGACCTCGATGCGACCAGCGAGCACTTCGTCCGCGTCCTTCAGTCGACCTGCCTCGCCACGCTCAAGGAGGGCAACCGCGTCACCGTCTTCACCGACGGCCCGGCGTTCTACCCGGCGATGCTCGACGCGATCCGCGGCGCACGCGAGACCATCAACCTCGAGTGTTACATCTTCAAGAAGGGGCAGATCGGCACGCAGTTCGTGGATGCACTCGCCGAGCGTGCGAGGGCCGGCGTACGCGTCACCGTGGTGCTCGATGCGATCGGCAGTTTCGGCGCGTTCCGCGAGGCCGCGCGGCCGCTGCGCGACGCGGGTTGCCGCGTCGAGGCATACCAGGCGATCACGTGGTACCGGCTCGGGCGGCTGAACAACCGCACACACCGCGAACTGCTCGTCGTCGACGGGCGCGTGGCGTTCATCGGCGGAGCGGGGGTGGCCGACTGGTGGGCGCTCCCCGACGGGAAGCGGCCGTACTGGCGCGACATGATGGCGCGCGTCGAGGGTCCGGTGGTCACCGACATCCAGGGCGTGGCGGCGGAGAACTGGCTCGAGTGCTGCGGCGAAATCCTCACGGGCCCCGAAACCTACAAGGCGCACGAGCGCGCAGACGGCGTGGCGGCATTCGTGGTGAAGAGTTCCCCCTCGGATCGCGCCACGGTCTCGCGCGTGCTGTTCCAGACGCTCATCGAAAGCGCGAATCACGCCGTGCGCATCGGGACGCCCTACTTCCTGCCCGACAAGGCGTTCCGGAAGGCGCTCATCCGCACCGCCAGGAGGGGCGTCGCGATCTCGGTGGTCGTCCCGGGCGCCCACACCGACCAGCGATGGGTCCGCCTGGCCAGCCGGCGCATGTACGGCCAGTTGCTGGAGGCGGGCATCCGGATCCACGAGTACGACCGGGGCATGACGCACGTCAAGATGCTCGTGGTAGACGACCTCTGGTCTGCGATCGGCACGACGAACCTGGACAACCGCTCCTTCGAACACAACGACGAGGTGAACCTGGTGTGCCGCGACGGCAACGTGGCCGCACGGCTCACCCGCGATCACGAGGCCGACATCGACCGCAGCCGTGAGGTGTCGCTGGACGCCTGGCGGCGCCGGCCGGTGTGGGAGAAACTCGTCGGTTCTGTCGCGTGGGTCCTCGAGCGCCAGCAGTAGCCGGGCGGCCCCTGCGTTGCAGGTCGTGCGTGCATGAGACACCCCGCCACGAAGCCGCACAAGGGCGACACGTTCAAGGGCCTGCTGGCCGGACTGGTCGGAGGCCTGGTCGGCACCTGGGCGATGACCGAGTACCAGGCGCTGTGGAGCCGCGCCGTCGACGGCTACGCCTCGCCCTCCGCCGGCGGCTCACAGGACGCACGCGAATGGCAGGAACGCCACGACGAGGGTCGTAACGCGAACGAGTACGCGGCACAGGCCGCAGCGCACGCCACGCTCGACCGGCCGCTGACGCGGGAGGAACTTCGTGTTGGCGCCCCGATCATGCACTACGGCTTCGGGTCGACGATGGGGGCGGCCTACGGCGCTCTTGCCGAACACTCGCCGTCGGTCACCGCGGGCTCCGGCACGGTGTTCGGCACCGCGGTCTGGGCAGGCGCAGACGAAGCCGTCGTCCCGCTGCTTGGATGGTCGCGGCCGTGGAAGTATCCGACCGAGGCACACCTGCAGGCATTCACCGCGCACCTCGTTTTCGGCCTCACCACCGAACTCGCGCGCCGCGCCACGCGCCGGCTGCTGGCCTGAGCACGGCTGCGGCGGCGGCTGCGGCTACTTGCGGGTCTTGATCGCCTCGGTCCAGATCCGGAGCTGCTCCTCGGTCATCGATCCCCACGGCTCCTGCCGCCCGTCGTGGTACTTGAGGCGATCGAGGTCGTGGAGGAACTGCTCGCGCGACAGCAGCGTGCCGTAACAGACGTCGTTCAGCAGGTTCGGCCGGCTGACGGTCAGCCGGCGAACCAGCTCCTCCATCACCCACGCAGGCACGTTCTGCCGCTTGTCCGGGTAAATGAAGCCGAACAGGATCAGGTGGCTGAGCAGCACGCGCCAGTGATCGCCGAACCGCATCAGCAGGCGCGGCCAGTCGAGCGAGGGCCCGGTCTCGCGGAGCAAGTGCGCCACGTCCGCCCCGTCGTAGCGCTCCCGCTCCAGGATGAACGCCTTCGACCAGATCATCTCTTCGGGCGGCGACAGGCGAACGATGATGCCGAGGACGTTGACCTTCGGCGCGTGATCGAACCACAGATCGTCCACCCGCGCGACCCCGTTCCCCGAGCTGAAGATCACGTCCATGAAGTGATCGCCCCGGTGAATCTTGCCGAGCCAGTGCGGGAACGGGATGCAGGTCTCGTAGCCGAGTTTCGCGAACGCATCGAGCACACGCGGGCAGTCTTCGGGCTTCACGAAGATGTCGATGTCCTTCGTCTCGCGGGGCACGTGCGAGTAATGCGAGAACGCGAAGGCGCCGCCAACCAGGAACGGGATGCCCGTGTCGAGCAGTTTGCGGAGCGCGTCGATGTAGAAATCGGCGGCCGGATCGTGGATGGCTCGTGCAGTCGAGGTTTCCATGTCTCCTCACGAAGCAACCGCATCGGTGGCTCTTCGGCCACGCGATGCCTGGGCCGCGGAAGCGGCCAGGGTCTCGCGCTCGTCGGCGCTGCCGGCGCCGACCGGCACGTCGAACACGCGGAACGCCGGCCGGTCGGGAAACGACCGGGCCAGCAGCGGCATCGCCACGTTGTAGACCGGCACGCTGGCCTGCGTGCGGCCTTCCAGCTGGCCCCGGTGCGCGTGCCCATGTACGCACAGCGACACGGGAAAGCGGTTGATGGGATCCTCCAGGCGGCTCGACCCCACGAACGGATAAATCTCGAGCGGCTCCCCTTCCACTGTCGCCTGCACCGGCGCGTAGTGGAGCAGCGCGACGATGGCGGTGGTGCGGAGGCGCGCCAGCGCCGCCTCGAGCTTCAGGGCCTCGTTCACCGCCTCGTGCACGAACTGCTTGATTGCGGCTTCACCCCAGGCGCCGAGGGCTCGGGCCCCGAATCCTCCGCCGAAACCCTTGACGCCGGCGATGCCGACGCCCTGGATCTCGACGGCGTCCCCATCGAGCAGCGTGATGCCCGCATCGGTGAGGATCTGCCGGACCTCGTCTTCCTTCCCCGACTCGACGTCGTGGTTGCCGAGCACACCGACGGTGGGAAGGCGGACGCTGGTCAACTCGCGCGCCAGCACGCGCGCCTCGTCGCATGTGCCGTAGTCCGTGAGGTCGCCCGCGAGGAGCAGCAGGTCGGCCGTTTCCGCCACGCGAGCGAACATCGGCTGCAGGGTGCCCTGAGAGCTCTTCGTGCAGTGCAGGTCGCCAACGGCGGCGACGCGCACGACGCGTGCGTCCATACGTGTCCCGATCTCTTCAAGAGTTGAGCCAAGGCTCGTCGCCACAGCGGGATACGGAACGTCGAGGAGCGGGCCGACGGTTTGCAACTCGGGAAAGGATGACCCCGCCGATTGGCGCACGGCTCCTCCGCCTGGTCGTGCCTCCATTTGCGACGATCGGCGTGCTGTCGGCGCTCCTGGTCTGGGAGATCGAGCACGTCGGTTCGGTCGCGCTCGCACTCGTGCTCGCCTGCGCTGCAGTGCTCGTGGGCGTGTTCGTCGTCCGCCGGTTCGGGGCGAGGCTCGATGAGCTGACGCAACACTACGAGGGGCTGCTCCGCCAAGCCGATGAAGACTCGCGTCGGGCCGAGGCCGCGAGCCGTATGAAGGATGAATTCCTCGCCACGCTGTCACACGAACTGCGTACGCCGCTGAACTCGGTGCTCGGCTGGGCGCGCCTGCTGGCCAGCGGCAAGCTGGACACCGCCCAGAGTGCGCGCGCCGTCCAGGCGATCGAGCGCGCCGGGTGGGCTCAGTCGCGGCTCATCGAAGACCTCCTCGACCTCTCGCGCATCGTCGGCGGCCGCCTGCAGATCACCACGAGACCGACGCTGCTGCAGCCGCTGATCGAGTTCGTGCTCCAGACGATCGAGCCCGCGGCCACGGCCAAGCAGATTCAGGTGGAACGCCACGTCGACAGCACGCTCGGTCCGATCGCGGTCGACCCCGAGCGGTTCCAGCAGATCACGTGGAATCTGCTGTCGAACGCCATCAAGTTCACGCCCATTGGCGGGCGCGTCACCGTGTCGCTGCAGCGCACCGGCGATGAGATCTGCGTGGCCGTTCGGGATACCGGCATCGGATTCGACCCGCACATGGCGCCGCTGCTCTTCGAGCGGTTCAGGCAGGCAGACAGCAGCAGCACGCGGATGTACGGGGGCCTGGGCCTGGGCCTCGGCATCGTGAGGCACCTGGCCGAGATGCACGGCGGGACGGCGTCTGCCAGGAGCGACGGCCCGCAGCAGGGCGCCACCTTCGAGGTGCGCCTGCCCCTGCGATCGGCGGTCGACTATGCACCTCAGGTCCCGTTGCACGACGATGATCGGGCGCCGTTGCTCCGCGGCATCTCGGTGCTCGTGGTCGACGATGACGAGGCGGCGCTGGAGTTCGCGCGCTCGAGCCTCGAGCAGTTTGGCGCCGTGGTGGCGACGGCTCATTCGGCGGAGGAGGCCCGTGAGCGCCTGCGGCGCGACCCGCCGGACGTGCTGTTGAGCGATTTGCGCATGCCCGACGAGGATGGCCTGCAGTTCATCCGCGCCGTGCGGCAGCTCGATGCCGAGCGGGGACGCCGTACGCCGGCCGCGGCGCTGACGGCGCTCGCGCGCACGACCGACCGCCAGCAGGCGCTCGAGGCCGGCTTCGAGGTCCACCTCGCCAAGCCGGTCGATCCTCTCGAACTGGCAGCCACGGTCGAGCAGCTTGCCCGCAGCGCGTGAACGCGATTTGCAAGACCAAGCGGCGGATGGCTCCCGTGCCCCCGCATCGCTGCGCCGTGCTGGTCGTCGAGGACGACGCCGACCTGCGCGACCTCGTGCGCGTGGCGCTCGAGACCGACGGCTACATCGTCTCGACCGCAGCGAATGGACGGGATGCGCTTCAGCACCTCCGCTCGACGCCGCACACCTGCATGATCGTGCTGGATCTGACGCTGCCGAGGATGGACGGACGTGCGTTTCGAGGTGCGCAGCTGCGCGATCGATCCCTCGCCTGGATTCCGGTGGTGGTGATGTCGGGCGAGAGTGACGTCGCACGCGAGGCGCGCGACCTGGCGGCCCGTGCGGTGGTGCGCAAGCCGGTGGACGTCGACGAACTGCGGCACGCGCTGCGGCGCGTGGGCTGCTGGCTGGCCCGGCCACGACCTGAGCAGCGTTCGCAGGCATTCACACCCCGCGCCTGAATACTGCAGAGCACGATCTGCGCTCGAGCTTGCGGGTGTCACTGGACGGCGGCTACTCTACGCCGGAGTATGGCTCGCAAGCGGGACGATTCGCCGGCTCCCGTGCGCGTCCTCGTGGTCGAAGACGACCCTGAGACGCGTTGCTATTACAGCGGGGTGCTGCTCGAGGACGGCTTCGCGGTAGACCAGGCGCACAACGGGTTGCAGGCGCTCGACAAGGCGCGCCTTTCGGCTCCCGACCTGGTCCTCACGGACATTGCCGTGCCGGGCATGGACGGCATCGACCTGTGCCGCCGGCTGCGGGCGGACCCCCGCACGCGCCATATCCCGGTGCTCGCGGTCACCGGCTACGATGACCGGCACTACGACTCCCGGGTGCTGGAGGCCGGTGCCAACCGCATCCTGATCAAGCCGCTCCAGCCCGAGACCCTTCTGGCTGAAGCACGCCACCTGGTCTCCGCGCACAAGTCCTAGCCACAGCGTCCGAGGGCGGATTGCTGATTGGGGACCGCTGATTGCCCATCGGCGGCGGCAGACGTACGCGCGCAGCCAGTCCACCGGGCAACTCCAGCATCAGCGGTCGACCGGCCGGGCCATCGGGCAGTCGGTCCGCAGGCCGTCAACCGTCGGGCCGTCGGCCCGCGGGCCATTACGCCCTCGGGGCGGTCCGGCCAGCGGGCCAGCAAGCCCTCGGGGCCGTCCGGCCAGCGGGCCAGCAAGCCATCGATCATCGGTCCGCTCGAATCCGGCCATCGGCGATCGCGGCACAACACATCGCCGATGGTTGCGTGGGAATGGCGGACTGCTGATTGGCGCGTGCCGAGCGGCGCGTGGCGATGGGCGATGGGCGATGGGCGATGGGCGATGGGCGCGCGGTTGCCGATGGCGCCGAACGGCAGCTGGCGGGGCGTACGAGAAGAACGCGGGAACCAGAGAGCCGGGTGCCTGGTGCGCCTAGGAGGAGCGCTTCTCCGGCCGTCTGATTCCCGCGTGTCGCGGGACACAAGAGCAAGCGCAGTACCATCCTGCACGCATCGCGACATTCGGGGAATCTGGATTGTTTTCGAGGATTTCGGAGGAGCGGGGGCGGCGGGGTGCGATGGGGACGCGCACCCGGCTGCGGATTTCTCCGCAGCCGGGTGGGAATTCTCCGCGAGCTACTTCTTGACGTACTTGTTCACGCGCCGCGGACCGACTTCGGCGCCATACACGTTGCCGGCACTGTCGATCACGACGCCTTCAGCGGCGCTCGTGCCCGTGAACTCGGGACGGATCCGGGTCTCCGGGTCGGGGATGAAGGCGGTGACCTTCTTGTCCTTCAGGCTGCCGATGCGGATGCCGCGCTTCCAGTCCTGGTGGTTGTTCGACACCGAACCGGACTCCGAGTCGGCGACGTACAGGTTGTCGTTCCTGTCGATGTAGATCCCGCTCGGGCGGCTGAACTGGTACATCACGTCCTTGAAGTTGCCTTCCTGATCGAAGGCCTGGACGCGGTTGTTGTTCCGGTCGCCTACATAGAGCAGCCCCTTCGAGTCGAACGCGAGCGCGTGCGGCTGGTCGAACTCGCCGTTGCCGTTCCCCCACTTGCCGAAGGCCTTGATGAACTTGCCGGCCTTGTCGAACTTCAGCACGCGTGCGGTGGTGCCGGGCACGCTGGCGTGACCTTCCGACACGAAGATGAAGTTGCCGTCGGGGGAGGTGATCACGTCGTTCGGCTGGAAGAAGTACTCGGGGTCGTTGCCGCCACCCGGCTTGCCAAGGGTGAGGAGCAGCTTGCCGTCCGGACTGAACTTGAACACCTGGTGGCCCTTGGTCGCGGCCGCATTCGCGCGGGGCGGCTGCGGGGCCACCGAGGGCCCGCCTGCGGGCGCCGCGCCCGGGCCGCCGGCGCGCGCCGGCCGCGGCGCGTTGTCCTGGCCATCGGTCACCCACACGTTGCCGTCACGATCGACGTGGATGCCATGCGGAAAGATGAGCATCCCCGCGCCGAAGGACTTCACGAGGTTGCCCTTGTCGTCGAACTTGAGAATGGTGTCGACGTTCTTGATCTGTCCAGTGGCCGCGTCGAGGCAGCTGTTGGCGCCGCAGCGTTCCCCCACCCAGATCGACTTGCCGTCCTTGTCGATGTCCACGGCGCTCGTCGAGCCCCACGTCCGCCCGGCCGGCAGCTTGAAGTAGTCGGTGACCGTGTTGTACGGGTTCGGTACGTCGTTGACCGGTGGAATCGGCGCCTTCATGTCGGCGGAGATCCGCACATCGCTCGAGGCGAGGGCCGCGGCGGCGGCGATCGCCAGGGCGATGGTGCCCTTGCGTGAGTACGACATCACTAATGCCTCCCTGCTCCTACTGCTTCACGTAACGCTTGAGTGCGCGCGGACCGACTTCCGCGCCGTAGACCACTCCATCCTTGTCCACCGCCACGCCCTCGGCGGCGCTGGTTGCCCCGCGTTCGGCCGGGTCCGGGATGAAACCCGTCACCGTCAGCGTCCGCGCACTCCCGACGCGGATGCCGCGCTTGACGCCGGGATTGTACCCGTACCCGCTCGCATTCGTGGACTGCGACTCCGAGTCGGCGACATACAGGTTGTCGTTGCGGTCGATGTACACGCCGCTCGGACGCCCGAATGCCTTCGTTTCGGCGAGGTACTTGCCGTCCTGGTCGAAGACCTGGACCCGGTTGTTCGTCCGATCGGCGACGAACAGGCGGCCCTGCGAGTCCATGGCCAGCGCATGGGGCTGGTTGAACTCACCTGCGGCGGACCCGAGCTTGCCGAAGGTCTTGATCAACTTGCCCGTCCGGTCGAACTTGAAGACGCGGCCGTTCCCACCGCCGTGCCCTTCGCCCACGAAGATGTCGCCGTTCGGGGCCACCAGGACGTCGTTGGGCTGGAAGAAGTAGTCCGGTGCGGCGGCGCCGCCGGGCTTGCCGAGCGTCAGCAGCACCTTGCCGTCGGGGCTGAACTTGAAGACCTGATGCCCCTTGGTCCCGCCGGGCGGCGGCCCCATCGGGAGGGGGGCAGGGGTCCCGCCAGGAGGCGGCGCCGCCCCGCGCGCCGCACGGGGCGCGTTGTCGTTGCCGTCCACGATCCACACGTTGCCGTCGCGGTCCACCGTGATGCCGTGCGGGAACACGACCAGGCCGGCGCCGAAGCTCCTCACGAGCGCCCCAGTGGCGTCGAACTTCAGCACCGGATCGAGCGTCGAGTCGAGGCACGAGTTCTGGCCGCACCGCTCGCCCACCCAGACACTCACGCCGTCCTTGTCGATGTCCACCGAACTGGTCGAGCCCCAGCTGCGGCCCTGCGGCATCTTGGCCCACCCCTCCACGGTGCGATAGGGATTCGGGTAGTCGTTGCGCGCGTTGGGGGCCGGCTGTCCCTGGGCCTGCGTGTACGTGGTCCCGATGGCCACGGCGGTCACCGCGGCGGCCGCCAGGGGCCACCAGAATCGTGTCTGCTTCATGTCGCCCTCTCCCTCAGGCAAAACGAGGGGGCAATTATAGGCGCGGCCCGGTGTCGGGCCATGGATTTGTGCGGGGCGTGGCGAGGCGCCCATCACGCGGCCGGCCGGGGGTGGCGGCGGCGCGCGGCGTGAGGAACGTCCGTAGAGGGATAGCGGGCGCGCGGATCACGGCCCCCCGCGCGTCAGCCGACGAGGCGCGCGTCAGCCGAAAAGATCGGTCCGGGCCGTGTTGGTAATCGCGAGCACGCCCGGGTGCTTGAGGCGGCGCTCGGCCGAAATCGCGAAGTAGCGCCGTGTCGTTGATCGACTGCGGGAAGCGGCGCCGCAGCTTGGCGGCCACCGCGGGCGGCGCGAAGAAGCTGGTGTCCGATTCGCCCAGCAGGTGACCGAAGACCTTGACCCGCACGTGGGGCGGCGGCGGGACGTCGGTGATGACGACGTCGAGGGCGTGGGTGGCGAGTTCCGCCAGCAGGGCCTCGGTGCTGTCCTCGCGGCACACCAGGTGCACTTCCTGCTCCCCACTGAGCGCGGGCTGCAGCAGCCGGTGCACGATCAGCTTCGGGACCGCGTTGGCCACGCCGACCGTCAGCTGCAGCGGCCGGCCGGGCGCCCGACCCTTCAGCGTTTCCATCATCTCGCGCCCGATGCCGAAGATCTCGTCGGCGTAGCGGTAGACGACGCGGCCGGTGTCGGTGAGCACGAGCCGGCGGCCCTGCCGATCGAAGAGCGGTTGTCCGAGCGTCTCCTCGAGGAGCTTCACCTGCGCGCTCACCGTGGGTTGCGCGAGGCGCAGCTTTTCAGCGGCCCTCGACACCCCGCCTTCGCGGACCACGGTCCAGAAATAGAGCAGGTGGTGGTAGTTAAGCCACTCCATAGTTGCCGACTATACCCGAATAATGATGAGCTTCTAGTCACCGGGACCGATGCCACGGGTGAATTCCCGGGCACGGCACTGGACACGTCATTGGTTCTGGCGATGCACCAGCCTGGAGATCAGTCCGGCGCTATGAGCGGCTGAACGTGCACCGGGCCTCGCACGGGCCGACCGTCGCGGGTCTGCGCGCCAGTGCCGGATGGGACGCCGGCACTGGCAGAAACGTTTCACGGAGCAGGGCCGACAGGCCGCCGCGGGAACAGAAGGCGGGAAGGAGGCGCGGCGCGGAGGATGGGCAGGATCGAGCGCGGCCGACGCGCTCAGGAAACGCCGAGCAGCGCCCGGGCCTCGCGCGCCGAGATCTGCTTGTTGTAGACCGCCGACCCCGGCTGCAGGCCGCGGCCGGCCCGCAACGCCCCGGCGTCCACCGGCCCGAACCCGATCCCGCTGATGATGGACGACGCCACGCGCTTCGCCTCCTGATCGTCGCCCGCCACGAACACCGCCCGGCGCTCGTCTTCCGGCAGGTCGGTACGCCCCTCGCTCGCCAGATGCCGGAACCAGATCGTATTGAACGACTTGACGACACGCGCGCGCGGCAGCCGCTTCTGCGTCTCCTCGCTCGACGACGAGTCGCCGAGATTCACCGTGCCGCCACCGTCGGCATACGGGTTCATCGCGTCGATCACCACCTTGCCGGCCACCGCGTCCGGCGCGGGCAACGCCTCGGGGTGGCGCCACGGCACCGCGAGGATCACCACGTCGCTCCAGCGCGCCGCCTCGTCCACCGACATCGCCCGCGCGTTGGGCCCGAGTTCGTCCACGAGTGCCTTCAGGCTCTCGGGCCCGCGGCTGTTGCTGACCGCCACCTGGTATCCGTGCTGCGTCAGCAGGCGCGCGAGCGTCCCGCCGATCATCCCTGCCCCGACGATTCCAATGTTCATGCCTGCACCTGTGCCCGGGTACGACCACCCTCGGGTGCATCATACCGCCGACGCCCGTGCAACCCGGCGACGGGCGCCCGCCGGCTACGACGCGCACGGCGCGCATCGGCACCCCGCCGGCCTGCGCGCGCACGGCCGTAGCTGCGCGGCGCGCACGGCAGGCGGGCACGGGCAGGCGGGCACGGGGGATGCGGCATGACGGCGCCGTACGCCACGCGTGGAGCGCCACCTCGGCGCCGGGGCCAGCGAGGGGGTGTACCTAGCGCCGCGACGCCGACACCTGCGCGGCCACCTGCGCGGCGCGTTCGCGGGCGAACGCCAGCAGGCCCTGTACCTGCGCCTCGAACTCGTCGTTCGTGAATGGCTTGTCGGTGTCGGCGATCGCGGCCTCGCGGATCTGCAGGTATTCGCGCTCGATCTCGCGTTCGAGCCAACCGCGCCCGTCGGCCTCGCCTGGCTCGGACGCCGATGCCGCCACCGCGAGCAGCGTGTCGAGGTAGAGGTTGTACAGCTCGGGATACTGCATCATCCCGATCATGAGCCGGTTGCGCTGCGCCTCGGGCACGTCACTCAGGTTGTGGAAGATCGACGAGTCGGAGGGCGCGCGCATGGCCTCGCTCTTGTCCCACGGCATCAGCACGAACCGCGACTGGTTGTCGGCGCGGTACATGTAGAAGTTGTTGATGCCCCAGTTGCCGATGAACCCGTCGTAGTCGCCCAGGAACACCTCCACGGCCACGTGCCGCAGGAATTGACCGAAGTCCACGAACTCGCTCACGGCCGACTGAAAGGCCGCCACACTCGAGCGGTTCACGGCCGCCACCCAGCGCACGATGAACTCGGGCCGCGGGCTGCTCTCGTTGGTCTCGGGGTTGAACGGCAGCGGCACGTAGGCAGCCGCATCGTCGCCTCGATCCTCGAAGTAGTAGGGCGTGCCGTCCACCGGGTAGTCGTACTTGTACAAGTAGCCCTGATCCTCGCCCAGGTTCTTGGTGAGGAACGTCTTGTCCAGCGACTCGACGATGGTGTACAGCCCCGCGTAGCGGTCGTTCACGTAGAGCCGGACGTGCGCTTCCCTGGGCGCCGGGGCGCCCATGCGCCGGAACAACTGCATGCTGACGCGTTCACGGACGTTCGTCTGGTCCTGTGTGTTGTTGCGCAGCACGAACGACTTCAGGCCGAGGAACTTCTGGGTTGTCTGGTAGCGATCGAAGTCGACGCGCAGGCCCGGCTTGATGCCGCTCCGGCTCCCGTTGCCGCGCGACCGGATGCCGACGTTGCGCACCACCTGGCCGTTCCAGCGGAAGTCGCACGGGTAGTACTCGTTCGAGAGGTAGTTCTCGCGCAGCGTGGCCCAGTCCTTCGAGTTGATCGTGAGCCGAATCTCCTGCACGACGGAGTCGTCGAAGAACGGTGCCGCCTGATCCGGTGCCTGGGCAGGGGGCTCGTTGGCCGCACCGACGCCAAACAGCGGCTGGACGCGCGGGACGCCCTGTGCGCCGGAGGGTGTCGGCGCCGCAAGCGCCAGGGCCGCCGCGAACGCGAGAGCAAGTGCAGCGCGAGTCGTCATGATCGTCTCAGTGAAAGCTGCCCCGCGGCGATTGCCCCGGAACAGGTGTTGGAACCCGTATAGGTGCCGGTCAGGGCCGAACCGGACACGGTGCCCTGCCCCGCCACCGACGCCGCACAGGCGGTGTATCGGCCGTCGAAGCCTCCGGCCGGCACCATGACGGAAAACCGCAGCGAGGAACCGGTCACCGTGCCCGAGACCGACCCCCGGCCCGTCACGCCGGTGGCATGGTCCACCAGCGTGGCCGATCCGGTCAGTCCCGAGCCGTTCTGCGTCAATTGCCAGGTCATACGGCCAGGCCCCGACGAGTCGGTGGCCGTGCCGGTCCACGTGCCGGCGAGCGTCACCGGGGTTGTCGAAGGGGCAGACGGAGAGTCCGATGGCTGGACAGGTGTTGACCGGCCGCGACAACCCGCGGCGGCCAGCGCCAGCACGATCAGCAGGCGCCCGAGCGCACGACCCGAGAGGGTGCAGTGCATGGAGGGGAAGCCGAGCGGATCTTAGCACGGCGGCTCCGATACACTGTGCAGCCAGACCGATGAGACCGTGTGACTGCACCGGGCGGCATGCCCCACGACGGGTGGTCCTGACCGGCGGGCCCGGCGCCGGCAAGACCGCCGTCCTCGAGTTGATTCGCCTCTTCTTCTGCGAGCACGTCCGGACGCTGCCCGAGTCCGCGGGCATCGTGTTCGGCGGCCGCTTCCCGCGCAACGGCCGGGTGGACGTCCACCGCGCGGCGCAGCGCGCCATCTACCACGTCCAGCGAGAGCTGGAAACGACCGCCGATGCCGACAACGCCGCCGTGGTGCTCTGCGACCGGGGCACGGTGGACGGCGCGGCCTACTGGCCGGGCGACGGCGACCTGTTCAGCAGCGTCGGCACCACGCGCGAAGCGGAGCTGGCTCGGTACGACGCCGTGATCCACCTGCGCACGCCCACCTCCCGCGCCTACAACCGCGACAACCCGCTGCGCGTCGAGTCGGCGAGCGAGGCGGCGGTGATCGACGCCCGCATCCTGGATCAGTGGGGCGGCCACCCCCGCCGCTTCGTCGTCGGGGCCACGGAGGACTTCCTCAGCAAGGCGTCGGAGGCGATGTCGCTGCTGCGTGACGAAGTGCCCGAGTGCTGCCGCCATCACGTCCGGACGTTCCTGTGGGACGGTGAAGCCCGCAGCATCCCGGCGCCGGACGAAGTGCCGCGCAGGGGAGGCCCCGGTGCATCGACCGTCTGAGCGTGGCTGGTGGCTGCTGCTCGCCACGGCGCTCGCGGTGATCGTCGCGTGGCCGCCGCAGCAGGGCCGGAGCCTCGGCCTCACGATGCTGGCGCGCGCGGTCGATCCCGCGAACACGCTCCCGATCCTGCCGCCGCAGCTCGCCATCGGCATGGGCGACGACGTGGAGGCGGTGGAGCGGCGTGACGCGCTCGTGCGCCGCTACGACGAAATGTACCGGCGCGGCGGATTCACCCGCTGGCGGCTGGAGATGAAAGTCGCGCGCGACCCGTTCGACCCGACGCTCGAGCGGCAGGTGCTGCTGGTGTTCGGGGTAATCGCGGCGTTCCTGGTGTGGCGGAGCGAGAGGCGGGCGTAGCCGAGAGGGTTCGACCTTGGGGCAGTGGTGCAGCGGCAGCCCGGGAGGGCCACCGCTGCACGCACCCCGTGACTACTGCGTGATCGTGAGCTTCTGCACGGTCCAGGTCGAGCAGTCGCCCTTGTAGACGACCGTCTCGGACTCGCAGTGCAGTTCGTGCACGAGGCAGCCGTTCTGCCCGTGCCCGAGGCCGCTCTGGCCCCAGCCCACCAGCTTGCCATCGAGCGAGAACTTGTAGATCTTGCCGTTGCCGTCCCCGCTGTAGAGGTACTGGGTCTGGCCCGGCGTCACGCACACCGACCACGGAGCGCCCATCCCCTCGATGATGCGGACGCGCTCGAGCTCGGGGTTGTAGACCTGGATGCGGCGGTTACCGCGATCGGCCACGTAGATGTTGCCCTGGGCATCCGAGGTGATGCCGTGCGGCGTGTTGAACTGGTCGGGGTCGCTCCCGCGCGTCCCGATCGCCTTCGCCCAGTTGCCGTCCTTGGTGAACTTCGCCACGCGCGAGTTGTTGTAGCCGTCGGAGATGAAGATGTTTCCCGCGGTGTCCCACGTGACGTCGGTCGGCCGGTTGAACACCCAGGGCCGCGCGTTCGGCGTGCCCTCGAGATGGTCACCCTCTTCGACGAACCGTTCGAGCCAGTCGAGCGGCTCCTCCTTGCGGCCGAGGACCATGTCCACGGTGGCATCGGGGCGGAACTTGACGATCATGTTGGCGCCCTCGTCCGACACCCACACGTTGTCGTCCTTGTCCACGCGGACGGTGTGCGCGAAGCCGGCCGCGTAGTTGTTCGGGCCCCATTCCTTGACGAACTTCAGGCTCGGGTCGAACTCGAAGAGCATCGAGGCCGCGCTGCCCTTCACCGTGGCGGTCTTGCCCGTGCGGCTGTAGACGAAGAGATGGCCCTTCGAGTTCTTGGCCACGCCGACCGCCTCGCCGATGGTCTGGCCGGGGACGTTGAGCTTCAGCACTTCCTCGGCGATCTTCAGCTTCGGCGTGTTCTTCTCGAGTTCCTCCTGCTTGGCTCGCTGCTCGGGGGTACCGGCGAGCCCGCCACCGGCCGGCGGGGCCGGCGGAGCGCCTTCCTTGTTGGCGGCGGGCGCGGCGCCTTCCTTGGTCTCCGGTGCCGCCGACTGCTGCTGGGCGCACGCGGCGATACCCGCGGCCATGGCCAGTGCCAGAATCACGCGCATCTTCATCGATCGATCTCCTAGAGTCCTGTTACCGGGTTGGGGAGTAGGGACGCGAGAGTATACACGCGGGACGGGGTCCTGCGACCCAGCCTCAACCGGCGACGTGCAGGGGATGCCGGAATGCAGGGGTTGCTGCCGACAGCGCCGTCCGAAAGCCCGGACTGGACGTCGTCCCGCCAACGGGCACTCGGAACCGTCAATAGTCGCTCAGCGCCCCCCCGGGCACTGCAGCGCGCAGGGCGTTGAGCACCGCAACGAGGTCGATGACCTCCTGCAGGATCGCCCCCTGCACGGGTGGAAGGTGTCCGACGGCGGCCAACAGCATCCCGCCAACGCTCAGGGCCATGCCTCCGACGGCGCTCTGCAGCGCGATCCGGCGCATGCGCCTGGCAATGTGGAACAGTTCGTCCACGCGCTTGAGCGACGAATCCATGATCACCGCGCCGGCCGCTTCGGTCGTGACCTCGCTCTGGTGGCCGAAAGCGAGCCCGACGGTCGCGCTCACCAGGGCGGGTGCGTCGTTGATGCCGTCACCGATGAACAGCGTGGGCGCGCGTGCGGCTTCGTCCCGGGTGATGGTGACCTTCTCTTCGGGCGTACATCCGGCGTGGACCTGCGTGATGCCCACGTGATCGGCCAGGTAGCGCACCTCGCTCTCCCGGTCCCCTGACACGAGCAGCACGCGCTCGAGCCGATGCCGGGGCCCGAGGTGGTCGATGAACGACCGGCTGTCCTCACGCGGGCTGTCCCGGAACCGGTAGGTCGCGGCATATCGATCGTCGATCAGCACGACGCATTCGAGACCCGACGCGTGGGGGGGCAGCGACGCGGCGAAGCCCGCGGACACGGCGTCGCGCCGCCCGATGATGCGGACGCGGCGGCCCGCGACGCTGCCGTGCAGCCCCTCCCCGGCCTGCTCGCGTACCTCGCTCGCCTCCAGCAGCGGCAGCCCCACCGCCTCGGACGCCGCGAGAACCGGCCGGGCCAGCGGGTGCTTCGAATACCGCTCGATGCTCGCCACCAGCTGCAGGACGTCGCGGTCGTCGAATGCCTGGGCCAGGAGCCGCTCCGTCAACGACGGCGCCCCGTAGGTCAGCGTGCCGGTCTTGTCGAGCACGATCGTCCGGCACTGGTCGATGCGCTCGAGCACCGCCGGGTCGCGGATGATGATGCTGCGTCGCGCGGCCAGCGAGATCGCGCCGATGATGGCCACCGGGATCCCGATCAGCAGCGGACACGGCGTGGCCACCACGAGCACCGAGAGAAACCGTACGGGGTCGCCGCTCCAGGCCCATGCGCCCAGCGCCAGGGCGACGGCCGCCGGCGTGTAGTACGCCCCGAGCTGCTCGCCCAGCCTCCGGAGGCGGGGGCGCCGCTGCTCGGAGTCGCGCATGACGCGCATGATGCGAGCGTAGCGGGAATCCACGGCCAGGCGCGTGGAGCGGATGCGCAGGACGGTCTCTCCGTTGATGGCGCCGGAGAACACCTCGGAGCCGGGCACCTTCGGCATCATGAACGGCTCGCCGGTGAGGTAGGACTCGTCCATCACGCCGCGGCCGTCGGTCACGACGCCGTCCACCGGGCAGAGTTCGTGCGGATGGATCACCAGGAGGTCCGCGACGCGCACCTCGTCGAGCGGGACGTCGCCTTCACGCCCCGCCTCGAGGCGATGCGCCACCTGCGGCATGCGCCGGGCAAGCGCCTGGAGCACCGACGATGCGCGGGCGACCGCATAGGATTCGAGCGCGGCCCCCCCGGCAAGCATCAACACCACGAACGCACCGGCGAGGTACTCCCCGAGGAGCACCGCCGACACAATCGAGATCCCGGCCAGCAGGTCGGAGCCGAACTCGCGGCGAGCCGCCTTCACCGCGAGGCCGACGACCAGCGGCCCACCGGCCACGAGGATAACCACGAGGAGCGGCGCGTGCTGCAGGGCGGGTGCGACCCCAAGGCCCCATCTGAGCCAGGCGTACACGAGGATGCCGGCAAGCGCAGCGAGAGCGAACGCCGCGTCGCGGCGGACGCGTGGGTCCGCGTCGAAGGCGCTGACCTCGTCGGAACGGGCGGCCGGCGGGGGCACGGGGCGATCTTACTGCCGAGGACCGCTGGGCGGGACGCACACGACAGCAGCATGGTGAGGGGATCGAGCGTGACCGCCGTCCGGAGTACGTGACGGTCACGCTCGAGCGAGGTGATGAACGACGCGCGCAGGCTCCGCGCCCGCTACCAGCCGACCGCCTGGCCGTCCTTCCGGTGATCGGAGCCCGCGCGGTAGATGCCGTTCACCGGCCCTTTCGACTGGCCCGGCACCGGCTCCGGCAGCGACGGGTCGCGCGTGAACAGGATTCCCTGGTAGCCACCCACTGCCCCGCCGTCCACCGCCCGCACCTCGTGCCCCTTGGCCTTGAGGGCCTCGCCCACGAGCGCAAAGAGGTTGTGCTCGAGCGACAGCACGTTGCGGTTCTGGTTGTGCGTGAAGCGGGCCGCGTCGGTGGTCATCTGGACGTTCATGCCGTGATCGATGACGTTGACCATGTGCTGCGCGTGGGTTTCGGGCTGCACGCTGCCGCCCATGTTGCCGAAGGTCATGAGCGGCTGCCCGCCCTGCATCACGAAACCCGCGATGATGCTGTGGAACGGCCGCTTGCGCGGCGCGACAACGTTGGGGCTCTTCGGGTCGAGCGAGAACGCCGACCCGCGGTTGTGCAGCACGAAGCCGTACTGCGGCACGGTGGCGCGGCTGCCGTAGACGCTGAACACGCTGTGGATCAGCGAGACCATGTTGCCCCAGCGATCGGCGGTGGTGAGGTAGATGGTGCCCCCGTCGGTGCCCCCTGGGGTCGCGGGGCTGCCCGCCCGGTCGGGGTTGATCCTGCCGCACAGCGACGCCGCGTGCTCCTTCGATATGAGCCGGCTCACCGGCACGTTGGAGAACAGCGGGTCGCCGTTGTGCGCCTGCAGGTCGGAGTAGGCCAGCTTCTTCGCCTCCACCATGAGGTGCCAGTACATCGGGTTCGAGGGGCCGAGGGTGGCAAGGTTCATCCCCAGCTTCGGCACGCAGACCTCGAGGATGTTCAGCATCTCGAGCGCCGCGAAGCCCTGCCCCGGCGGCGGCAGCTCGTAGATGTCGTAGCCGTGATAGTTCGTCGAGATCGGCTCGATCCACTCGCTCTTGAAGGCCGCGAGGTCGTCCAGTGTCATCACGCCGCCGCCCGCCTTCACCGTGGACACGATGGCCGAGGCCATGTCGCCGGTGTAGAACGCGTCGCGCCCCCCTGCTGGACGGCGCGCAGGGCCGAGGCGAGCTTCGGGTTGCGGATGATGCCGTAGAGCGGCGGCGCCTGGTCGTTTGCCAGGAACGTCGCGCGCGATCCGGCGTCGGCGCGCAGCCCGTTGAGGGCGCTGAGGAGATCGGCGTGGCGCCGCTCGGTGAGGCCCCAGCCCTCGTCCGCCAGCTGCGCGGCGCGCTCGAAGGTCTGCCTGAAGCCCATCGTGCCGAAGCGGCGCAGCAGCGCGTCGTACCCGGAGATCGCGCCTGGCACGGTGGCGGTGTTCACGCCGCTGTTGGGCATCGCCTTGAGGCCGAGCGTCTTCGTGAAGAACTCCGGCGTCCACCCTGCCGGCGACCAGCCGCCCGAGTTGAGGGCGTAGAGCTTCTTTTCCTTCGCCACCCATACGAGCGCGAACAGGTCGCCGCCGATGCCGGTGTCGTTCTGGGAGGTGACGTCGAGCACGGCGCCCGTCGCCACGGCCGCATCGATGGCGTTCCCGCCCTGACGCAGGATGTCGAGCCCTGCCTGGGCGGCGAGCGGGTCGCTCGTCGCGACGATCCCGTTGCGCGCCAGCACCTCCGATCGCCCCTGCGCGAGCCATCCCTGCGCACGCGATCCGGGCACCGCCTTGATGTCGGCGGCAGGATTCGGCCTGCCCGCGACGGGGGTGCCGAAGGGGCTCTGCGACTGCGCGACCAGCGCAACCGCCGACACCGAGACGGCCAGGGCCGTCATGGCCAGCAGCCGCCCTTGCGGAGAAGTCATCACCATGTCAGCTGTGCTCCCAGGCGCACGATACGTCCCTGCAGGGTGCGCGACGGCTGCAGGTAGGCGGCGGTTCCGAAGTCGGCGCTGCGGACGTCGAGCACGGGGCTCGCGTTGAGCGTGTTGAAGACGTCCAGCTGGCCCTGGATGCGGGTCCGGCCCACCGTGAACACCTTCGCGACGCTCACGTCCACCTGGTTCATGCGATCGAGGAACTCCCGGCCCGGCGCCACGAGCGGCACGAGCAGCGTGGTCTGCGTCAGGTTGGGAACCACCAGGCTGCCGTCAGGGTAGCGCGTCGTCTGGGTGATGCGCCAGACCGTTGGCGAGGCGGGCGTCGAGTTGGTGTCCGACAACGCGCGTCCGGCGTAGCTCTGGAGCACGCCGCTCACCTTGATGCCCCGGAAGAGGGGATACATGCCCGACAGCTTCAGCTGCGTGCGCCACGGCAGGCCGAGGTCGCGCTGATCGCAGAACCGCAGCGTGTTGGGGTCGTCCTGCCCGGAGAAGGCGTTGCTCGGGAACGTGCCCGTGCCTCCCAGGTCGCACGCCACGCGGATCGAGCGCTCCGTCGTCGCGCCGCCGAAGATGGTGGCGCCGCGCGGCAGGCGCATGTTGAACGCGTACTCGAAGCCGTTGTAGGTCAGCGCCCGCTTGTCCGGGTCGTTCGGCGCGTTGGTGTCGAAGTTCTGCACCTGGCCCGCCTTGGCCCGGTTCAGGTTGTAGACGGTGATCACCTCGCCGTCCAGCGGGCTGACGACGCTCACCGGCGTCCAGTCCGAGGGGGTGAGCAGGAGGTTGCGGCTCGCGGTCAGGTCGCGGAACTGCCGGTTGAACCAGGCCACGTTCACCGATACGCGCGGCAGCAGCTCGTGCTGCACCTGCAGGCTGAGTTCGTTGCTGTAGGTGCGCCTGATGTCCGGATCCACCGTGCTCAGCGCGCGCGTGCCGAAGTTGCGCGGGAGGTTCGCGAAGTTGATCTCGGCGTCCTGGGCGATGTCGTCGCCGTTCGTGTCGCGCCAGGGCAGGTTGGCGGTGACGAACGCCTGCGGGTTGTACTTGCCCGGGAAGCTCGTCGTCATCTGGTAGTAGTAGCGGTTGTAGCCGAATTTGAGCGCGGTCTTCGCGGTGCCGAACAGGTCGTAGGCCAAGCCGAGGCGCGGCGCCCAGTTCTTCCAGTTGGGCAGGTCGGTCACCCCGGAGAAGACCCGCGCGGGCACGAAGCGCCCCTGTGCCGCGTAGGACTCCTCCACCTGTCCGTTGATGTACTCCCAGCGCAGCCCGGCGTTCACGGTCAGCCGGCTGACGGTCCAGGAGTCCTGCGCGTAGGCGCCGATGCCCGCCTTCAGTGTGTTCTGCAGGTAGATTGGCGTATTCGAGACGGTCACGAAGTCGGGTACGCCGTTCAGGTACACCTGCACCAGGTCCGCCTGCCGGTCGCGCGACTGCGTCTCGTGCCCGAAGGTGTCCTGCACGCCCACTTTCACGGTGTGCGACCCCGTGACGTAGGAGGCCGACGCCTGCAGGTTGAAGCGCTTCGGCTCGATGTGCTGCCGCTGGCTGATGGCGTTCCAGGCCGTACCGGCACCGCGATCCTGCTTGGGGGCGGTGGCGTACCAGGCGGCGGAGAAGCGTTCCTGGGCGATCCCGGGCTGCTCCTCGTTCGTGTAGTTCATGATGTTGGTCGAGTAGCCGCCCTCGACGAGCAGGCGGTTCGTGAGCGTCGAGGTGACCTTGACCTGGCCGTTGTAGTCGATCGGCTTGCGCCAGACCACGGCAGCCGTCGTCGCATCGGTGCCGGCCGTCATCGCGTGGCCGCGGTACTTGCCCGTGCGCGCGTAGTAGCTGGCGAGCCGCATCTTCGGGCTCACCTGCCAGGTGAGGCGCGCGAGCCCCGACCATGCATGCTGATCGTCGACGGCCTGCCGGCACTCGATCGCCCGCCGGAAGCACGCGGCGGTGCCCGCCGCCGTACCGTCGCTGTAGAACGTGTCCGCGATGGGCGCGTCGACGCCCCAGTGCCGGAAGGATCCGAAGTACCACAGCCGGTCCTGCCGCAGCGCGCCGCCCTGCGACGCGTTGAGGTCCCACACCCGGTCCACGCTGTCGACCGAGCGCATGCCCCGCGAGACGAGCCGGTCCGACAGGTTGTTGGAGGAGAGCTGCTTCCCCTGCCAGGACGAAAACCACGCGCCGCTCGGGCGGTTGCCGCCGTCGCGCGGGATGATGTTCATGCGGACGCCGCCGCCGGAGGTGTCCGCCGAGACGTTGCTCGTCTGGTACGAGGCCTCCTGGATCATGGCGTCGTTCAGGTGGGTCTGCACCGCGCCGTCGGTCTGCATGCCGTTGATCATCATGCCGTCCACGAGCACGGTGTTGTCCTGCCCGCCGCTGCTCAACCCGTGCACGGACATGTAGGTCTGCTGCATGCCCCGCGAGCCTCCCACGTCCGGCGAGTTCATCGAGACCCCGTTGAGGACCTGACCCACGGCCCAGATACTGCGCCCGGTCGGGATCGAGTCCAGCACCTCACGCTTGAGAATCTGCGTCGTCGCGAGCGTCTGGACGTCGACGACCGGCGTCTCTCCCGACACGGTGATCATCTCGTCGAGCACGCCGATCTTCAGCTCCACGTTGATCGGGACGGCGACGCCCGCGGCCACCACGAGCCCGTCACGCTTCAGCGTGGTGAAGCCCTGCATGGCGAAGGTGAGCGCGTAGGTGCCCGGCCGCAGGTCCACCAGCGAATAGCGGCCCTCTGCATCCGTGATGACCGATCGAACCTTTTCGATGAGGACGTCGCTGGCCGCTTCCACGACGACGCCGGGCAGCACTCCGCCGGACGCGTCCTTCACGACGCCGGCGATGGTGCTCTGGGCATGGAGCGGGCGTGACAGCCCGCTCGCGAGCGCGAGCACGAACAGGAACAGGATGGTGCGGTTTTTCACGTGGCGCCTCCGAGGCACACCTCGACCGGGCGCGCCCGGTGGCGCGCACGACGACGATCGCGGCAGTGCGAATGCGGAAGCGTTGTGCAAGGCACATGCCCCGACAACGCGACAAATCTGGCCGAAATTGCGTGTTTTCGAGCGGCCGGTTTGGCCACGGGCCGCCAGCCGCGCGGGCGATCGACACGCGCGTCGCCCGCCGGCAGGCCGAAACGAACACGCGTGTCGGCGATTGCGCCAGCTCAGCGCCCGATTTTGGACAGGCGTGTCGCACGATGCGTGCGATTGGGACACGCGTGTCGTCCCACGCGGTGCGAGAGGAGATGCAGGGAGCAACAGCAGGGGGCTCGGGTGAGCCGACTCGCGCGCTCCACCACGCGCTCCGCTTCTGCCGCGCGCCAACCTGTTGCGAGTGCGGGCGCAGGCCAGGCCGCCGCGGTGCGGCGAATTCATCGCGAAGGCCGCCGCGGAGGCGCCCAAGGGATCAGGGCATCGAGGCGACGGGGGATCGTGGCGACGGGAACGTGGCGGCGCGGCGTCGTGTGGTGCGTCGTCGGGTGGTGCGTCGCGGGCTCAGGTTCGTTCTGACGCCGGCGCGACCGACGGTGGTGCGAAGCTCCCGGATCGCGCCTCGTCGCGCAGCGACTCCGCGTCCCAACCGCCATCGCGATCGAGCGACGGCTCGGCGCGATCGGCTTCGAAGAGCCGTTCGAGATCCTCGATGCGCTGCCGAGTCGCGCTGACGTAGCGTGTGGCATCCCGGCGCGTCTGGGTGAGTTCGAGCAGCGACTCCTCGTCGTGGCGCCGGAACCGCTGCGCGGCCCGATGCGCCTGGTAGGCGCGGAAGCCCAGGAGCCGCAGCGCCTCGGTGCCGACGCGCAGGGGCGTATCGAGCGACTGCCGGTAGACATGCTCGACCCCGGCCTCCACGAGGTCGTGGGCATCGGGCCAGTCGAACGCGCGGGCCAGAATCGTGAGCCGCGGGAAGTGCTTGCGGGCGGTCTCGACGAGCTGCATCGTCTTCTCCGGCGTGTCGAGCGCGATCACGAGCAGCCGTGCCTCGGCCGCACCCGCCGTGTGCAGCAGATCGTGGCGCGTGGCGTCGCCGTAGAACACCTTCAGCCCGAACCGGCGCAGCAGCTCGACGCGATCCGAGTCCAGGTCGAGGACCGTCGTCTGCACGCCACTGGCGCGCAGCAGCCGGCCCACCGTCGACCCGAAGCCGCCAAAGCCGGCAATGAGCACCGTGCCGTGTTCGTCCACGGCGTCGGCCGCACGCTCGGCGCGCCCGCGCGTGGACAGGCGCGGAGCCACGCCCCGTTCGTATGCCAGCAGCACCAGCGGCGTCAGCGCCATGGTCAGCGCAACCACCGCCACCATCGGCTGCGTCAGTTCCGGCGTGAGCGCCCCTTCCTGCACGGCAAACGAGAAGAGCACGAACGCGAACTCCCCCACCTGCGGCAGCGCGAACGCCAGCAGCAGCGCCTGATCGAGCGACTGGCCGAAGGCGCGGCCGAGCCCGAGCAGCACGAGCCCCTTCACCAGCAGGACGGCGACGACCAGGCCCGCAATGAGCAGCGGCTGCGCGATGACCAGGGCGAAGTCGATCGAGGCGCCCACTGCGATGAAGAACAGGCCGAGCAGCAGACCCTTGAAGGGCTCGATGTCGCTTTCGAGTTCGTGCCGGTACTCACTGGTCGCCAGGACGACGCCGGCCACGAAGGTGCCGAGGGCGGGCGACAACCCGACCTGCGTCATGAGCAGCGCGATGCCGATCACCAGCAGCAGCGCCGCGGCCGTGAAGATCTCGCGCTGCCCGCCGTGGGCCAGCAGCCGGAAGACCGGCCGCATCACCACGCGCCCGACCAGGATGACCGTGCCCACCGCCAGCAGCACCGCGAGCGTCTGCGCCCACGCGGGGAGGCCGGATACCAGGGTGGTGCCGTGCGACTCCACCGCCCCGCCCCCGGGCTGCGCCGCCAGCAGCGGGAACACCGCCAGCATCGGGATCACGGCGATGTCCTGGAACAGCAGGATGGCGAAGGCGCCCTGGCCGCCCGCCGTCTTGAGGACACCTTTCTCCTGCAGCGACTGCAGCACGATCGCCGTGGAGGACATCGCGAGCGTCATGCCGAGCACGGCGGACGCCCTCGCCGGAACGCCGACGGCGAACGCGATCGCGGCGATCGCCGTGGTGGACAGCAGCACCTGCAGGCCACCCATGCCGACGATCGCGCCGCGCAGCCGCCAGAGCAGCGCCGGCTGCAGTTCGAGCCCGATCACGAACAGCATCATCACGACGCCGAACTCGGCGAAGTGCATCAGGTCCTGGCTGCCCGTGCCGATCACGCCGAGGCCGAACGGGCCGATGGCCACGCCGGCCAGCAGGTAGCCCAGCACCGATCCGAGCCCCAGCCGCTGGGCGATGGGCACGGCCACGACCGCGGCGCTCAGGTAGACGAAGGCCTGGAACAGCAGCCCGTGTTCGTTCATCGCGGCTCGCCCGCGGCCAGGTGGTGTGGCGCCGGCCCCGCCGTGTCGTGAGGCCGCGCGGCGCCCGCCTCGTGCCGTCCCTCGACTGCACGGGCCCGGTCCCACGGCTCGACCTCACCGTCAGCCAGCCGCAGCAGGAACGCGCGGTAGGAGCGGGCGTACTCCTCGATTTCCTCGAGCGACAGCCGGTGCGTGCCGTGGATTACGAACGGCGGGATCCAGATCATGCCGCAGAGGTGCGCCGTCTGCATCAGGGGCGCGAGCAGTTCGGCGATCGTGAACCGGTTGTATCCTCCGTGCTGGTAGGCCTGCTCGCGGCCGCCGGCGGAGATCACGTGCACGACGTGCTTGCCGCGCAGCGCGCGGCCCTCCCGGCCGTATGCCCACCCGTGCTCCAGGACCAGATCCTCCCACTGCTTCAGGATCGGCGGCGTGCTGTACCAGAAGAACGGATGCTGGAAGACGATGACATCGTGTTCGGCGAGCAGGGCCTGTTCGCGCGGCACGTCGATGTCGAAGTCCGGGTAGGCCTCGTACAGGTCGTGGAAGGTGATGCGCTCGTCGTCGGGCCGCTGCCGGAGCAGCCGCAGGTGGACGCGTGAACGTTCGAGCGCGGGATGAGCAAACAGCAGCAGGACTCTGGACATGGCCCTCAGCGGGCCGCGCGGCGGCCCCCGCTAAGTATGCATGGAGCCGCACCTCGGCGCACGACCCGGGGGCCGGCGTTCGCGGGTAGGGAGTTGGAACGCGGGCCTGCGGGTGCAGCCTCGGGCGATTGCCGTCAGGCGCCGGTGTCAGGCTGCGTAGCCTGATCCGGGGACGCGCCCGTCGTCTCGATCAGCAGGGAGACATGCACGTGCGGCAGGACGTGCGCCAGCGCGAGGTAGGCCACCCGGGCGGACCGCGTGAGCCCCTGAAGACTGCAGATCCCCCGCTGTTCGCCGGCTTCGAGGAACGCCGCCCAGAGCTGCCGGCCATTCCGGGTGTCTGCGGCGGGCGTCAGGTCCCACACGCTCATGGTCTGCAGATCGCGCACGCTGAACCCGCTGATCGACGCCGCCGCCTCGTTCACCGCTACGTAGGCTCCGTGGTCGTCTGCCGCGAGGGCTGCAATCGTCAGGCGGTTCAGGCGTGATCGGAGGGCTGTCAGGCCACCTTCGACGCCGGTGCGGAGGGGGCCCAGATGGCGTTCGAGCACCGCGAACTCGTGCTCCAGCACGCGGAACGACGCGGCCTCGTGCGGCTGCACGACGACAGAGCCCGTCGTCCCCGGCCCTTCCGGAGGGATTGACGTGCCGCGCGCGCTCATCGTGCCGGTCGCGCCTCGTGGGCCGTCAGGCCCTCCCTGCGGCTTTCGATGAGGCGCTGCACGCTCATCAGCAGGGCCGCGCGGTCCACGGGCTTGGCGCTGTACTCGTCGAACCCGGCGGCCATGGCGCGCGCATGGTCTTCGGGTCGTGCGAAGGCCGTGACGGCAATGGCGGGCATGTAGTTCCCGCGCGCGCGCATGGTGCGCAGCAGAGCGTAGCCATCGGTGTCCGGCATCGCGATGTCGGCCACCAGCAGGTCCGCGCCCGCCGTGGTCATGGCATCGAGCGCGTGGTGCGCGCTGCCGCAGCGGATGACTTCCGCGCCAGCCGCCTCCAGGACCGCGGCCACCACCTCGCGCCCATCGTCCTGATCGTCCACGACGAGAATCGTCGCGCCGTCGAGCCTGACGGCGGCGGGGAACCCCTGTGTCTCGCCGTCCAGCGTGCGGCCAGCCGCGGCCACCGGCAGGGTGATCGCGACGGTCGTGCCGGTCCCGGGCCCGTCGCTCGCCGCCGAAATGGTGCCGTCGTGCTGGTCCACGATGTACTGGGCGATCGAGAGGCCGAGCCCGAGGCCGCCGTGCCGCCGCGTCGCGCGGCTGTCGGCCTGTCGAAAGCGGTCGAAGACGAACGGCAGGAACTCCGCGGTGATGCCGACGCCGGTATCGGCAACCTCGATGCGTACCCGGTCGTGATCGGCGACGCACGAGACGCGGATGGTCCCGCCCCGCGGCGTGAACTTCACGGCGTTGACCAGCACGTTGTTCAGCACCTGGTGCAGCCGCTTTGCGTCCCCCTCCACGATCGGGAGATCCGGCGCGACGACCCGGCTCACTTCGAGCCCGCCTGCGTCGGCGAGCGGCTGGATGCCCGTGAGCACGGTGTCCAGGATCTGCGCCAGGGACACGGGACGCCGCTCGATCGGCAGCTTGCCGGTGATGATGCGAGAGACGTCGAGGATGTCCTCGATCAGGCGCGCCTGGAGGCGGGCGTTGCGGCTGATGACCTCGATGGCCTGGGCGGTCCGCTCCGGCCCGAGCGCACCGGACTGGAGCATCTGCGTCCAGCCAAGGATGGCGTTGAGCGGCGTCCTCAGTTCATGCGAGAGGGTCGCCAGGAACTCGTCCTTCAACCGGCTCGCCTCCTCCGCCGCAGAGAGGCGGGCCAGCTCGGCTTCCTTCCGCCGCGTCACGATGACGCAGACGCCGGACATGCGAACCGGCTTGCCGCGGTCGTCGTGTTCCACGCGCCCCTTGCCCTCGCACCACCGGACGGTGCCGTCGGGCGCCACGATGCGGTATTCGACCTCGTGTGGCGCACCCTCGGCCAGGGCCCGCTGGATCGAGGCGAACACGCGCCCGCGATCGTCGGGGTGGATCTCGCGTTCGTAGCTCGCGAACGAGCCGTCGAACGATCCGGACGGCAGCCCGTGGATCCGTTCGAGGTTGTCCGACCAGACGACCTCGTTCGTCGTGAGATCCCAGTCCCACGTGCCCATCGCCGCCGCGTCGAGGGCGAAGCGTAGCCGCTCCTCGCTGCGGCGGACCATCGCTTCGGCGCGCGTGCGATCCACCGCGAACGCCACCTGCGCGGCCACCGCCGACGCCAGCTGCAGTTGTTCGTCCGACAGCTGGATCGGCTCGGCGAAGTAGAGCATGAACTTGCCGATGACGCCCTGCTGCGTCATGAGGGGCACGAACGCCAGTGCCGCAATACCCTCTGCCCGTATCGCGGCGAGGAAGGGCGCGAGTCCCGCGTCGCGCGTGACGTCGGGCACCACGATCGGCTCTGCCTCGCGGGTGCCGCGCGGCCACGGCGAGTGCCCTTCCACGGCGACCAGATAGGCGTCCGACAGGCCGCGGCTCGCCTTGAAGCGCATGACCCCGTCGGCATCGAAGAGCAGGATGGCCGATCGGCTCACTCCAATGCCGAGGTGGAGCGCGTCGAGCGCCGTCGCGTAGATGTCCTCGACGGTGTGGGTCTGGCCGATGGCCCGGGCCAGTCCGAGGAACACGGAGAGTGGCGATGTGCCAGGTGAGGCAACCTGCCTCTCGGTGTCGTGCGTCATGACCTGCGCGTCAGTGTAACGCGGCTGTCGCCTCTGCCGTCCGCGGAAATGCAGGGTTTCGCGCACTGATAAAACGGCAGAGCTATGCGGCCGATCGTCGCTGCTTGCTCCCGGCCGGGCTTCGCCGGTAGAGTGCCCCGCAGCACGCCGCTGCAGCCGGGGCGCTCGGCACCGGCCCGCAGCACGAGGCACACAGGAGGCAGCATGCGGACAACGGCGCGTCGTCTGATCGTGATGAGCATGGGAGCGGTGCTGGGGCTGGCCACCGCAGGATCGGCGCAGCAGACGCCGCCACCGCCGCTGGCCGTACCCAATCCCCATTACGTGTCGATTCCCCTCGAGATTGCCGTGAACAGGCCGGCGGCCGACGTGTGGAAACGCATCGGCAAGTATTGCGACATCGGCGAGTGGCTGCGCATCCCCTGCACGATCACCTCCGGCCAGGACGGCGAGTTCGGGGCCGTCCGATCGGTGGCGAACGAGATCCTCGTCGGGAAGACCGAGCTGTCCTACACCTACACCCAGCCCGTGCGTGAGGGGCGCCCCTACGACGTCTACCACGGGACGCTCGAAGCACGACCGGTGACGGCCACCACCTCGAAGATCGTGTACACGCTGTTCTTCGACAACTCGATGATGGCCGACGATGCGGCGCGCGAACGGAACATCGCACAGAGAAAGGCCACGTTCACGCAGGCGCTCGAGAACATGAAGATCCTCGCGGAAGGTGGCACGCTGCCGCCCGCGCCGGCGCGTGGTACGCCGGGCGGACACGACTGACGGTCGGGTCGGTGCGGCAGGGCCGATGCGTCCGCGTGTCGAGCCCGGTCTCGCCGCGTGTTGACATCGCACCCTGAGGGACGTACAAACGCCCCTCACCGCCTCGCCGGACAACGGGGCGGACCACGGACGGGCAGCACCTCGGCGGCCGCCGGGCATACACCGTCGCGAGCCGCGAAAGGACACGATCATGGGCGCTCGGGACCAGTCGCGGCGCGCGTTCCTTCTCGAATCCCTGTCGGGTGTCGGTGCGGCGTGGGTCGTCGCCAACGTCGCGGGCATCGAGGACGCACAGGCGTTCGTCCAACAGTCGGCCGGGGCGCGCAGTGTGCGGTTCGCGTTCTTCACGCCTGCCCAGGCGGCGGAGGTGGAGGCCATGGCCGCGCAGATCATCCCCACCGACGCCACCCCCGGCGCACGTGAGGCCCGCGTCATCCAGTTCATCGACCGCGTCCTGACCACCTTCGAGCAGCCGCGACAGGCCGAGTACGTGGAGGGCCTGAAGCAGCTCCAGGCGCAGACGGCCCAGATGCTCCCGGCAGCCAGCCGCTTCTCCGCGCTCACCTCCGAGCAGCAGATCCAGGTCCTGACGGCGATGGAGAAGACACCGTTCTTCAACCTGGTGCGCACGCACACCATCACCGGCTTCTTCGCCAGCCCGGTGCACGGCGGCAATGCCGACAAGGTCGGCTGGCGCCTCGTCGATTACGACGATGCGCTCAACCATCGTCCTCCCTTCGGCTACTACGACGCGCAGCCTGGCAGCACCAGCCGCTGACCGCGTACGGGAGATCCGTCATGGCCCAGTACTCGCCATCCACAGAGGTCGACTTCGTCGTCATCGGGTCGGGTGCCGCGGGCGGCATCATGGCCAAGGAACTCGCCACGGCCGGCTTCACCGTCGTCGTGCTGGAGCAGGGCGGCTGGGGCAAGTACGGCCGCGAGCACGAGTACACCAAGGACGAATACCTGAACGAGTACGGCGGCATCGACTATCAGCTGATGAGCGACCCGGTGCGCCAGCCGAACACGTTCCGCCGGACGGCCGCCGACAAGGCCACGCCCGGCTCGCACAGCTACGGCTGCGTGGTCGGCGGCGGCACGGTCACCTACGGCGGCAGCAGCTGGCGACACCTGCCCTGGGAGTTCAACGAGGCGACGCACGTCGGCCACGTCCCCGGCACTGGCCTGATGGACTGGCCCCTGACCTACGAAGAACTCGAGCCGTACTACGTACGCGCCGAGTGGGAGATGGGCATCTCCGGCCAGCGGGTCGACTCGCCCTTCGTCGCGCCGATGTCGAAGGACTATCCGGTGCCGCCGGTGCCGCTGAAGGCGTCCGGCGCGCTGATGCAGACGGGCGCGGCCAGGCTCGGGCTGACCGTCGTGCGTGGTCCGCTGGCGGTCATCACCCGCGACTACCAGGGCCGGTCCGCGTGCGTGTACTGCGGCATGTGCTCCGACTTCGGATGCCAGGTGCGCGCCCGCTCGAGTTCCGCGGTCACGATGCTTCCGCTCGCCGAGAAAACGGGCCGCTGCGAGATCCGCGCGCGATCGTACGTCCGCGAGATCGCGGTCGACGCGGCCGGCAAGGTGACCGGCGTCGTCTATCTCAACGAGCAGAAGCGCGAGGTGCGCCAGCGGGCGAAGGCCGTCGTGCTGTCGGCCAACGGCAGCGAGAGCCCCCGGCTGCTGCTGATGTCGAAGTCGGCGCGCTTCCCCGACGGGCTTGCGAACTCCAATGGCGTGGTCGGACGTTACCTCATGCTGGGCAACACGGTCAGCGCCAGCGCGCTCTTCGAGCACCCGCTCAACGAGTACAAGGGCAACGTGACGGGAGCCGCCATCGTGGACTTCGTGCCGAGCGATCCGAAGCGCGGGTTCTACGGCGGCGGCCGCATGACGGCCCGCGGCTTCGACACCCCGATCAACTACGCGCTGCGGGGCCTCCAGCCCGGGGCGCCCCGGTGGGGCGCGGCGTTCAAGCAGGCCCTGCGCGCCGAAGCCAACCACAAGATGACGATCACCTCGTTCGTCACGCAGCTGCCCCTCGAGACCAACCGCGTCGACCTCGACCCGGACGTGAAGGATGCCTGGGGCCTGCCCGCGATGCGGATCACGTCGCAGAGCCACCCCGACGACATCAGGAACATGGAGTTCTTCCGGCAGAAGGCGCTCGACGTCCTGCAGGCGGCCGGCGCGACCAAGGTGTGGGCCGGACCGGTGAACGATGCGCGCGGCAGCGCCCACAATCGCGGCACGTGCCGCATGGGGAACGACCCGAAGACCTCGGTCGTCAACCGCTTCCACCGCGCCCACGACGTCCCGAACCTGTTCATCGTCGACGGCAGCAACCTGGTGACGGGCGGGCGCAACCACCCGACGATGACGATTCAGGCGTTGGCGTTCCGGGCCGCGGAGCACATCGCGAAGGCGGCCAAGGCAGGCACGCTGGCGCGCCTCTAGCCGCGGTGCGCGCCCGGCGCGCTGTTCGAACGGACTGCCCACGCGCCGGCGGGCTGCGTGCGGGGTGGCGCGGGCCGGCCCGGCGCCTACTTCAATTCGACGGCAATCCGATCCGCGGGTGTGTCGTTTTCGTTCTGCTCGGCGTGCACCGCCGCGCCCGCCATGCGCACATCGTCGGCCTTCATCGGGCCCTGATCGTTCAGGTAGAAGACCACCCGGTTCAAGATGTGTTCGTGGCGCCCGCCCTGTTCGTGCGGGTTGAAGTGGATCCGCAATACCCGCACCTGGGCGTTGTCGAGCACGACCGTGTAGCGGGTGGGGTCGACGACGGTCGGGTCCAGCGGCGTGGCCGGAGCCGGGCCCGAGGCCGGTCCCTTGAGGTCGATCTCCAGGATGCGGATCGGGCGGTCCGTGGTGTTTTCGGCCTCGTACGGGCCGCTGGCCGCCTGCCAGCGGACGTCGCCGCGCCTGAACGTCATCGTCTGGACCTGCCCGCCGGCCTCGCGCCTCGTCATGGTGCCATCGTCCATGTGGATCAGGACGCGGTTGGTGGCGTGGCCGCTCGAGGACGGCACGGGTACGCGCGGCTGCAGCGTCGCCACATAGACGCGCGCCTTCTCGACGTCGAGTTTCTGCGCGATTGACACGCCCGACGAGCCGCCCTGCGCCAACGCGTGCGACGCGGAGGACGCGGCCAGCAGCACGAGCAGCGCGGAAGCGACGGCACGGCTGGTGTTCATGGCGCGAGATCCTGCCACGGGCCCGGGCCCGCGGCAAGCGGCATGCGCGGCCCGACCGCGCGCCTGGGCACACCGCCGGAGGGGCGCGCCTACTTGCGACGCCCCTCGCGTTCCTCAGCCCGCGCCCCGCGCAGGATGCCTTCGAGGCCGTAGTTCGCCTCGTGGCAGGCGTACTCGAAGATGGCATCCTCGGTCCGCGACATCGGCAGCTCGACGGTGAATGGGCGCGTGAAGGTGGTGGGGTCCTCCACCGTGAACCGGTAGTCGATCGTGTCCGCGCTCACACGCCTGAACCGCTCGACGATCCGCAGGTGCTCCGCGGAGCCGGGGCAGCAGTAGTACGAGTTGAACGCCGACAGCCGGTGATAGTTGGTGGTCTCGACGACAAGCGTGTCACCTTCCCACCGCCCTCGCGAGTCGCCGAGCCACGACGTGACCGACGATGGCAGGTGGGCCCGGCCGTCGAGCGGGATGATCCGCGCCTCGTGAATCATCTCCTGCATGATCATCACGTGCGTCGGCGTCTGGACGATCTGCACGTTGTTGTTGTAGCCGCCGGGCAGCTTGGGCGCTCCGCGCGTGAGGCAGCGCTCGGCGAGGTTGCGGTCCTCGGGCCCTTCGGTCACGCCGCGCAGACGGCGGGCGATGGCGTCTGCCCGCCTCTGTCCCTCCGGCGTGAGCGCGGGAATGCGTCCGTCGGGCGGGTCGACGATGAGTGAGGTGCGCCGCGACGCGACGGTGTTGCCACGATCCCACCACACCTGGTTGTAAGCGGCATCCACGTCCTGGGCCGCATCCGCCGGCCGCTGGTCGTAGCGGTCGGCCGCCGCGGCGTCCAGTGTCCTGGCCTCCTCGGCCGTCAGGAACTCGCGGCCCGCCAGGGTCGGAGGCCGTTCGAGCGGCGTGATGGTCGAGTTGTTCCAGGTGCCCTGGAGATCGGGGTGCCCCCAGGGTGTGCGGGCCCTCGACGTGTTCCCGGGTTGGCGCTGCCCGACCAGCGGCACCGTGGCGCCCGCCAGGATCGCCGGCAGCATCACGGCCGCGCACGCACTCCGCAGACGCATGGGTTCCTCCCTCCCTGCAGGCGCGGGATCGTAACACCGCCGGCCGGTGGCACGGCAGGGGGCGGCGCGACCGGGGCAGGCGGTGGGGACCGGGGTCCTGCGGTGTCCTGCGCGAGGACGCGACGTCGCCTGCACGGCCGTGGCCTCGGCCACCGCCCTCGCTCCTGCCTGGCAGGGCTCCTGGGGCAGTCGCCGCGGCTCGCGCTTCATGCGCCGGGCAGGAGTTCGGCGTGCGCTCTGGCACGCTCGCGATCGATCTGCTCGGCCGTGGCACCGAGGTGTTCGAGGATGTCCTCGATGAAGGCCAGCGCCACTTCCCCTTCCCCCGAGTACACGCTGGTGGCGCCGGCCTGCGCGAGCGAGGGCACGTCGCGCAGGTAGCTGGCACGCGCGAGCACGCGGAGCTTCGGGTTCAGGAGTCGCGCGCTCCGGATGACCTCGGCGGTGTTGGCCATGCCCGCCGAGCCGAGGATGATGGTGCCGGCCCGCGCCACGCCAGCCGCTTCGAGCGTTTCGGGCCGCGTGGCATCGCCGTAGATCGCGTCGAGCCCTTCGCTGCGCAGGAGGCGCACGGCGTCGACGTTCAGTTCCACGACCGTGGGCTCGATGCCGTTGTCCCTCAGGAGGCGCACGAGCGTACGGCCCGTGGGACCGTAGCCCACCACCACGGCCCGGTGCGCCGGGTTGCCCGCAGGCGGCGAGCGCCGCTGCGCGAGGTCGGACGGCACCGCGGCGCCGCGCTCGAGCATGGCCCACAGGCGGGGCTGGCGCCGCAGGAACCGCTCGAGCGGCCGGATGGTGCGGTAGGCGAGCGGGTTGGCGACGATCGACACGATCGAGGTGGCGACGAGGACGTTGGTGGCCTCGGGGGGCAGGACGCCGAGTTCGCGCCCGAGCGCCGCGAGGATGAACGAGAACTCGCCGATCTGGGACAGGGAGACCGCCACGGTGAGCGCCGCCCGGAACGGCGACCGCATCAGCCAGACGATCGCCAGCGCCACGGCCGGCTTGCCCACCAGCACGATGGCCAGCGCGCTCAGGGTGAGCGCCGGGGCCACGAAGAGGGCCGCCGGATCCAGCAGCATGCCGACCGACACGAAGAAGAGCACGGCGAAGGCATCCCGCATCGGCAGCGCGTCCGAGGCCGCGCGCAGGCTGTATTCCGACCGTCCCACCACGAGCCCGGCGAGGAAGGCGCCAAGCGCCATCGACACGCTGAAGAGGAGCGCCGAGCCGACGCTGATCCCCAGGGCGATGACCAGGACCGTCAGCGTGAAGAGTTCCCGCGACCGGGTCCCGGCCACGTAGTCCAGCACGCGGGGAACCACGCGGCTGCCGACGAGGGCCGTGAACGCGACCAGCGCGAGCACCTTCGCGGCCGTCCAGGCGAGTGCCTGCCAGAAGGGCATCGGCGCCTCGTCCGTGCCGAACAGCGCCGGCAGCAGGACCAGGGCGAGCACGGTGAACAGATCCTCGACGACCAGCCAGCCGACCGCAATGTGGCCGCCCGGCGTGTGCAGGTCGTTGTTGTCGGCCAGGACGCGCACGAGCACGACGGTGCTGGCCACCGCCAGCGCCATCCCGAAGACGATGCCCGCGGACCACGACCAGCCGAGCATGTGCGCGACGAGGGCGCCGAGTGCCGTGGCGGCCGCGCTCTGGGCCAGCGCGCCGGGGATGGCGACCCGGCGTACGGCGAGCAGCTCCTCGACGTGGAACTGCAGGCCGACACCGAACATCAGGAGGATGACGCCGATCTCGGCGAGCTGCTCGGCGAGGTGCTGGTCCGCGACGAACCCGGGCGTATGGGGACCGACGAGGGTCCCGGCAAGCAGGTACCCGACAATCGGCGACAGTTTGAGCCGGTGCGTGACGTACCCGAGGAGCAGCGCCGCGCTGAGGCCGCCGGTGATGGTGAGAATGAGGGCGTAGTGTGGCATGGTGCGCGCGCGACACGTCGCGAGGCACTTCCTATCCTACCGGCGGAGGCGTTCGCTCCAGCTCGGCGGAGACACGAAGAGTCGCCATATACTGCGGACTTGCCTCTCACGCCGGGAACGCGCCTTGGCCCGTACGAAATCCTCTCGCCGCTCGGGGCCGGCGGGATGGGCGAGGTGTACCGGGCCCGGGACACACGCCTCGACCGCGATGTCGCGATCAAGGTGCTGCCCCCGGGCGTCGCCGCCGACCCGGGGCGCCTCGCCCGCTTCGACCAGGAGGCGCGCGCAACCGCTGCGCTGAACCACCCCCACATCCTCGCGGTGTACGACATCGGCGTCCACGAAGGTGGACCGTACGTGGTGTCGGAACTGCTCGACGGCCAGACGCTGCACGAGGCGATCGGCGGCGCACCGATGCCGTTGCCTGCGCTCCTGTCGCTGGCCGGTGAAATCGCCGACGCGCTCGACGCCGCGCACGCGCGCGGGATCGTGCATCGGGACATCAAGCCCGCGAACATCTTCGTCACCAGCCGCGGGCGCGCGAAGGTGCTCGACTTCGGGCTCGCGAAGATCGTGGGCGTCACGGGGCAATCGACCGCGGCGACCGACGCGCCCCCCTCCACCGCCGCGACAGGCGCGCCGCACTCCCGCGCGGGGACAACGGTCGGCACGGTGGCCTACATGTCGCCGGAGCAGGCCCGTGGAGAGGCCCTCGATGCCCGCACCGACCTGTTCTCGTTCGGCGCCGTTCTCTACGAGATGGCGACCGGCCAGCCGGCGTTTCAGGCGGCGACGACCGGCGTCACCTACGACGCCATCCTGAATCGGCAGCCGGCCGATCCCGCCTCGCTCAACCCGAGCCTGCCTGACACGCTCGTGCGCCTGATCACCCGTGCGCTGGAGAAGGATCGCGAACGGCGGTATCAGTCTGCGGCTGAACTGCGCGAGGCCCTGGACGCCGTGAGACGTACGTCAGAGTCCAGCGGCTCACGGGCCGCCGCCGTGGCGCCGCCCTCCGTCGCCGTGCTGCCTTTTGCGAACCTGAGCGCGGACAAGGAGAACGAGTACTTCAGCGACGGCCTCGCCGAGGAGATCCTCAACCTGCTCGCCAAGATTCCCGGCCTGAAGGTCATCGCCCGCACGTCCTCCTTTGCATTTCGCGGCAAGGAGCAGGACATCACCACGATTGCGCGCACGCTGCGCGTGCGCACGATCCTGGAAGGCAGCGTGCGCCGATCGGGCAGCCGGATCCGGGTGACGGCGCAGCTCATCGACGCCGAGAGCGGCTCGCACCTCTGGTCGGAACGGTACGACCGGGACATGACCGATGTGTTCGCCCTGCAGGACGAGATCGGGCAGGCGATTGCGGCGGCGCTCAAGCTGCGGCTCGTGGGACACACGCACGAAGTGAACATCGAGGCGTATCAGTGGTACCTGAAGGGGAACTACCACTGCTTCCTCTTCACGCCCGGGAGCCTTGCGAAGGCCAAGGACTGCTACGAGCGGGCGCTGGCCATCGATCCTGCCTACGCATCGGCGCACAGCGGACTGGCGGACTACTACTTCGCGCTCGCCACAACGAGCCGGACCTTCGAGGAGGTTGGCCCGCTGGCAAGGGCCTCCGTCGACAGGGCGCTGGCCATCGACCCGTCCAACCGGCATGCGCACAGCGTACTCGGCGCTCTCGCGGGTGCGTACCTGTTCGACTGGAGGATGTCCGAGGAGCACCACCGCCGGGCGCTTGCCGAGCAGCCGGTGCCTCCTGCGATCAGAATCCGGTATGCCTGGTTCCATCTGCTGGCGCTCGGACGCAGCGCCGAAGCGATCGAACAGTGCCGGCTGGCACTCGAGACCGACCCCTTGTCCATGCTCGTGCACATGGGCATGGGCTATTCGCTGCTTGGTGCGAGACAGTACCGAGAGGCCGCCGCGCACGCGCGTCGGGCGCTGGCCATCGACGCCACGCATTTCATCTCGTGGGTCGTCCTCGGGCACGCCCAGTGGAGACTCGGGTTGGGACCCGACGCGATTGCGAGCCTGACGCGCGCTGCGGAGCTGGCACCTTGGTCGGGCGAGGTGTCCGCGAGCCTGGCCGCGGTCCACCACGCGGCGGGCGATCACGAGCGCGGGCGGGAATGGGCGGCGACAGCGAAGACCATAGGCGCCAGGGCCCGCTGGCACCTGGCGGCCTATTACGCGGCCACCGGCGACACCTCGGCGATGTTCGACGCGCTCGACATCGCGCCGGTCCACTTCCTGTGGGACGAAGCCTTCGACGACTACCGGACCGATACCCGGTACCTCGATCTGCTCAGGGCCCGAAACCTGCCCGCAGCCGCACGCTGATCGCCGGCCGCAGACACCCCGTTCCGGCCGACGCGCAGCCGCGCCGGCCGGACCTGGAACGTGGTCGGCGGTGATAGGCTAGAGGCGCGCGTCGCTTCCACCCGGCCCGGCCACCCGCATGTCAAACGCCGCTTTGGTAATCGCCCATCCAGGCCACGAACTCCGTGCGTTCGGCTGGGCCGTGCAGGCCCGTCCGCTGACCTTCGTCCTCACCCACGGCGACGGCGGCGACCGCGCCTCCCGGCTGGCCTCCACGTCCCACATCCTCGCCGACATCGGAGCCGAGCCCGGCTGCATCTACGGTCGCTTTGCCGATCGGGCCCTGTACGACGTCTTCCTGCACCAGCGCTACGACGTCCTCACCCGATTGCGGGACGAACTGGCGACGGCCCTGATCGACGCGGGCACGACGGTGGTCGCCTGCGACGGGGTGGAGTACTACAACCCGTCGCACGATGTCTGCCACTACGTCGCCGCATCGGCGGTACGGGTCGCGGCGGTGCGAAGCGGCCGGACGATCCGCCTCTACGACTTCCCGCTGATCGCCGCGCCAGATGCGTGCGCGGCGGCGGCAAGGCACGATGCGCTCGTCGTGCGGCTCGACGATGGCACCTTCGCGCGAAAGATCGAGCACGCGCGCCGGTATCCCGAACTGCAGGCCGAGGTCGACCGGGCCCTCGCGGCCAACGGCGCGGACGCGTTCCGGGTGGAATACCTGTGCCGCGTGACGAGCGCCGCCCCGGCGCCGGCGGCGCAGCCGTTCTACGAACAATACGGTGAACGACAGGTCGCGGCCGGCCAGTACGCACACGTCATCCGCTTCGATCCGCATCTGCTCGGCGCACAGCGCGCGCTCGAGCCCACGGGGGCGGAGGTCCCGAACCCCTGCGGGTCCTGATCACGAACTTCGTGCTCGCGGCCCGCTCCGGGTCCGAACTGTATGCCGCTGAAGTGGCCGAGCGCCTCATGACGCTCGGTCACTCGCCGGTCCTCTACACCCCTGCGCCCGGACCGCTCGCCCGCGACCTGCAGGCGCGCTCCATTCCGGTCGTCTCCAACCTGCGGATGATGACCGAGCCGCCGGACATCATCCACGGGCAGCACACGCACCAGACGCTCACCGCGCTGCTCGCCTTTCCCGGCGTGCCCGCAATCCAGGTGCACCACGGGTGGGTCGACCAGCCGCCGGTGCGCTTCCCGCGGATCCGGCGCCACGTGGCCGTCGACGACACCGTCCGCGATCGGCTGGTGTCGGAATGGGGCGTGCCCACGTCCGACATCCGGGTGATCCGCAACTTCGTCGACCCGTCCGCCCTGCCTGTGCGCGACCCGCTGCCGGCGCGGCCCGCGCGCGCCCTGGTCTTCAGCAACCGGGCCTCGCACCACGTCGCGATCGTGCGCCAGGCGTGCGACCCCCTCGGCCTTGCCGTCGACGCCGTGGGCGAGGACGTCGGCCGGGTGTCGACGGACCCGGGCCGCCTGCTGCCGCAGTACGACATCGTCTTTGCCAAGGCCCGGTGTGCGATGGAGGCGATGGCGGTGGGGTGCGCGGTGGTGCTGTGCGACCGGGCCGGCGTGGGCCCCATGGTTGACACGCGCAACGTCGACGAGCTGCGCCGCCTGAACTTCGGGCTGCGCACACTCCGGGCCGCGCACTCGCCGCAGGTCATCGCGGACGCGGTCCGCGCCTACGACCCGGCGGACGCCGCGCGCGTGTCGCTGCGGATCCGGGAGGAGGCGCGCCTCGACACCGCCGTGGATCAGTTGCTCGACACCTACGCCGAGGTCCTCGCGGAGTGGCAACCCCGCAGCGGCGGCGCGGACGAGGAACTGCGCTCGGTCGCCGATTACCTGCAGCAGTTCAGGGCCGAGCCCACTCCGGGGAGCGCGGCTGCAGCCCTGCTGCGTGCGGCCTACTTCCGCCTTGCCCGCACGCCCATCGTGCGATGGTTCCTGCCGCCGGCGTCGACGGCCCTGCGGATCCACCAGCGGCTGACGCGCGGGCCCGGCTGACGTGCACGTGCGCGCCGCGAGCCGGCGATCGGCGCATGGCTAGTTCGTCGGCCGCTGCGGCGACGGCTCGAAGGGCTGCGGCCGCGGCGTCCGATCCGACGAGGGCGGAAGCAGCGGCAGGCGGAACGACGGCTGATCGCCGGTCAGCGTCTTCAGGAACGCGAGGATCTGCGCGTTCTCCTCCGCACTGAACGTGCGTCCCAGCTGCACCTGGCCCATCACTTCAACGGCGTCGGCCAGCGTGGCCGCCGCGCCGTCGTGGAAGTACGGGTAAGTCAGGGTGACGTTGCGCAGGGTCGGCACCTTGAAGTTGAAGCGGTCGGCGTTGCGCCCGGTGACTGCCACTCGCCCCTCGGCCGGGTTCGTCGTCGCATACGGCTTGATGACGCCCATTTTCCGGAACGAGGTGCCGCCGGCCGCAGGACCGTTGTGGCACGACGCGCAGCCACTGGCCTTGAACAGCTGATAGCCGGCGTGCTCCTCTGCGGAAATGGCCCCGGCATCACCCATCAGCCACTTGTCGAAGCGCGCGTTGGGAGTGACCAGCGTCTCCTCGAAGGCGGCGATCGCCCGGGTGACCGCATCGATGTCCACGGCGGGCGCGCCGAAGACGGCCTGGAACTCGCTCACGTATTCGGGAATCGACCCGATGACGGCCACCGCCAGTTCGTGGGTGAACGCCATTTCACCCGGGTTGGCAATGGGGCCGCCGGCCTGCTCCTGGAGGGAACGTGCGCGGCCGTCCCAGAACTGGGCGACGTTCAGGCTCGAGTTGAGCACCGTGGGCGCGTTGATGGGCCCCTGATGCCAGCCGTGCCCGATTGAGGTGGGCAAATTGTCCGAACCGCCCATGCTCAGGTTGTGACACGAGTTGCAGGAGATGAAGCCGGACTTCGACAGCCGCGGGTCGAAGTACAGCTTCTTGCCGAGTTCGACCATGGCGGGATCGGTCACCACCACCGGCTGGACCGGCTTGATCGGTTCGTCGCGCGTGGCGCCGGCGAGCGGCACCATCAGCGCCAACACGGCGAGAGACGCACTGATGGACTTCATGGCGGGTCTCCGGAATCGGGGTGCGCTGCATGGAAGCGCCCCACGCGGCGCGGGCGCACCACCCGTTCCCGACTGCAAGGCGTGGCCCACGGACGAACGTCTGGATCGCCGCGATTTCAGCGAGACTGGCGCCGCCCAGGCGGGTGCGCGTGTTCCCACGCCGGAAGTCCGGCAGCCGCGGCACCGCCGCGCCGCCAGGCGCGCGGCACGCCCGACCGTGGACGTGCTCACGATAAGATGCCCACGCCATGCCCTTTCAGCGCACCAGCGGCCTGTCTGCCGGACTCGCCGCGTCCCTCCTCGCCACCACCCTGCTCGCACAGGCGCCCGCCCCCCGCTGGCGCGTCACGTCGCCAGCCGAGGTCGATGCGATCTATCCGGACCTGCAGGCGCTGTACGTGGATCTGCACCAGCACCCGGAACTGGGCTTCCAGGAAACGCAGACCGCGGCGAAGCTCGCCGAGCGTACGAGGGCGTTCGGCTACGAGGTCACCACCGGCGTCGGGCGCACGGGCATCGTGGCGGTGCTGAAGAACGGCCCCGGCCCCACCGTGATGATGCGCACCGAACTCGACGCGCTGCCCGTCGAGGAGAAGACCGGCCTGCCCTTCGCGAGCCGCGCCGTCTCACCGAACGCGAACGGCACGTCCACCCCGGTGATGCACGCGTGCGGGCACGACCTCCACATGGCCGCCTGGATGGGAACCGCGCGGCTCCTGGCGGAACACCGCGATCGATGGCAGGGGACGCTGGTGATGGTCGGCCAGCCGGCCGAGGAGGGCGGCGGCGGCGCAAAAGCGATGCTGGCTGATGGCCTCTTCACGACGTTTCCGCGGCCGGACTTCGCGCTGTCCCTCCACGACGACGACACGATGCCGTCGGGCACGATCGGCTACCACCCCGGCTTCTTCCGCTCCATGTCCGACGGCGTGACGATCACGGTCTACGGCCGCGGCGGACACGGCGCGATGCCGCACAACACCATCGACCCGGTCGTCCTCGCCGCACGCATCGTCATGGGACTGCAGACGATCGTGTCGCGGGAGAACAATCCGATCGAGCCGGTCGTGCTGACCATCGGGTCGATCCACGGCGGCACGGCCGGCAACGTGATCCCGGACGAAGTGCGCCTCCAGTTGTCCGTCCGCACCTATACGCTGGAGGTCCGCCAACGGATGCTCGACGCGATCCGGCGGGTCGCCAGGGGCGAAGCCATCGCAGCCGGTGCGCCACGCGAGCCGCGCGTCGACGTGCCGGCCACGGCGGGCCGGCCGGTGTACAACGATCCGCCGCTCACCCTTCGCCTCGCCGCCGCGTTGAAGCGGCAGCTCGGCGAGAACAGCGTGATCGAGATGCCGCAGAAGATGACGTCCGAAGACTTCGCCGAGTACGGTGCGGCCGGGGTGAAGTCCGTGCTGCTGCACATCGGCGCGGTGGCCCCGGACAGGCTGGCCGACGCGGCCCGCACCCGCACGCCCGTGCCTGCCCCGCACTCGCCGGAGTGGGCCCCGGACCTCGAGCCGACGCTGAAGGCGGCGGTCCGCGCTGAAACCGCGGCCATCCTCGAGCTGTTCGCCGCGGAGCGATGATCGGGACGATGACGTCTGCGGCGGCCGGGCGGCGGGCCGGGAGGAACGGAACCGCGCTGGCCGTGTTCGCGGCGACGGCTGCCGCCACGCTCGCGCCGGTATGGAACGCACCCGGGTGGCCCTCCGGCCACGACGGCCCGATGTTCGCCCAGCGCGCGCACATCTACGCGCGTCACTTCGCCGACCTGGACGTCATGCCGATCTGGTCGAGCGCCGACGTGAACGGCTTCGGCTCGCCGATGCCGCTCTTCTACCACAAGCTGTTCTACGTGCTCGCCGCACCGCTGGCCATGCTGTTGCCGTCGATGAAAACGGCCACCGTCGTGGCGATCGTCGCCGTGCTCGTGCTCGGAGCCGTGGGGATGTACCGGCTCGTCCGCGAGCTGGGCGCCAGCCGGCTCGCTGCGACCGCCGCGGGCTGCTGCCTGATCGCGGCGAACTACACCGTCACCAACTGGCTCGTGCGCGGCGCCATGGCGGAGTTGACGGCGGCGATGCTGCTGCCGCACCTGCTGCTGTACTTCTCGCGTGCCGTCGAGCAGGGCCGCATGCCGGCGGCGCTCGGAGCCTGCCTCGGCCTGGTGTGGCTCGGTCACTCGGTGATGGCGTACTACGCCGCCCTGATCCTCGCCGCCACCTATCTCGTGCTCGCGTCGGCAGGCGCGGCGCGCTGGTCGGTCCTGCATCCGGCCACCGCATGGCGCCCGGTGGTGGTCTTCGCGCTGCTGGTGCTCCCGTACCTGGTGCCGATGGCAATCGTTGGCGCGCAGTACGACCTCTCGCGCTTCCTCTCGCCGCCCCTGCATCCGTCTTACCAGTTCCGCCCGCTGTCGTGGTACCTGTGGGACCGGCAGTGGACGTTCGGCCACACCGTCTCCGGCCTGACCAGGCAGATCGACCTGCCGATGCTGGCGCTGATCGGCATCGTCGCCGCAACACTCGCGACACGCCACCATCGACGCGCCGACGCTCCCGGACCTGAGGCCGCGTCGACGCGACCGCGCCTTGCTCCCCTGCTGGTGCCGGTGGCCCTGTGCCTGCTGCTCCAGATGCCGTGGACGGAATGGTTCTACCTCCACGTGCCGGGCGCGGCCTACATCCAGTTCCCCTGGCGACTGCTGGCCGTGCTCACGCCGGCGCTGATTGCCGTGGCGCTGGTGCTGGCCGATCGCCTGCTGCCGCACGACGCCCGGCTGCTGGCGCTCGGCGGCGCCACGGCCTGGATGATCGCCGGCTCGGGCGCGTTCGTGCCGCTGGTCGATCCGCGGCTCTCCGTGGATCCGGTGACGCTGGCCGGCGTGAACTTCTCGGGCTACCGCGAGTACGAGCCGGTGATGGCGCCGCCGCTCGCCGACCTGCGGGGGCGCATCGCAGACCGGTGGGCGGCCGCAGGGTGCGCGTACGAACGCGAGGCGCCGGATGCCGAGATGATCGAGGTGCGCTTCGCGGTGGTGTGTGCACACTCGGGCGTGCTGCCGCTGCCGGTCTATGCCTCCCCGCTTCACCGCGTCTCGACGGCCGCCTTCAATCGCCGCGTCCGCTGCCAGGCGCTGGCGGACATACCGGCCGTCTGCGGCGTCACGGTGCCCGCGGGGCGGACGACGGTCGTCGTGGAGGAGCCCACCATGGGCGCGGTCGTGCGGGAACTCTGGGCCAGGCTGACCCGGGGCTCGGATGCAGCCTGAAGTGACAGCGGCCGATGGCCAGGCGGCTCGCCGCGCATTCGCCGGCCGGTGGTCGAGCGCCGCGTCTGCCGGTCGGTGGTCGCACGTGGCGTACACCGCGCTGCTGGTGCTGCTCGGGGCCTACCTGGTCGTCGTACGGAGTTACCACGCCGCGGACAGCCTGTGGCTGCTGCGCGATCAGATCCGCGACTGGCGCCTCGCGCTCGGCCCCCTCGCGTCGCTGCCCCTCACGGGTCCGCAGAGCACCGCCGGAGGCTACTCACTCGGGCCGGTCTACTACTGGGTGCTCTGGCTCTCGCGGCACATCATCGGGCCCTGGGTGTCGAACCTGCCGCACGCGGGCGTCTACGGCATCGCTACCCTGCAGACGGCGGGCGACCTCCTGCTGCTGCACGCGCTGCGCCGCCTCACCGGGTCGGCCGTCGTCGCCCTCGCCGCGGTGCTCCTGGCGGCGACAGCGTCGATGGACCTGGCCATCTCCTCGACCATCTGGAACCCCGCCGTGTCGGTGGCGTTCGTCAAGATTGCGCTGGCCTTCCGGCTCCTGCGCCCGGGCGACGCCCCCACGCCCTGGATGATGGGGACGACGATGGCGGCATGGTTCGCGGTGCAGGCGCATTCAGCGGCGGTGTTCGCCGCCGCGCCGATCGTCGCGTCCTACGTGGCCACGGATCTCGTTGCGGCGCGCGTTGGCGCGGCGCTCCAGCGCGTCCGCGCGGTGGTCGAGGTGATCCTCGTGCTGCAGCTGCCGTTTCTGTACTACCTGTTCACCGCGACCTCCGAGGCGGCGCCGACGCGGTTCCTGGCGGGCTCGTCGCAGGCGGTGCGCGAGGGACGCCTGCGGCTGGTGGAGTCGGCGCGGGCCACGTTCAGCCAGGTCGGCTACATCATTGCCGACCCGGTGCCCTGGCAGCCGCTGGCCGTGATCCTCCTGGTCGCCGTAGCGCTCTGCCTGTGGCGCTACCGACGGGACGTCGCGGTGCTGACGACGACTCTCGGTCCGCTCGCGTGCAGCTGCCTCGGGTTCTCGCTCTGGCAGGGGACGTATGACGGCTACTGGTATCTGCCGCTGGTGCCGTGTGCCGCGGTGACCCTGGCGCTCGGCCTGACGGCGGTGCGGCCGCGGGAGGTGTCGGCCGTGCTGCTGGCGCTGCTCGTGATCGCACAGCCGTTCCGGCTGAACCTCGCGAGCGGGCGGCTGAAGATGCCGGAGTACGGCCCGCTGACGCGCGGGTCGCGGCAGGTGTTCAGCCACGCGCGCACGGTGCGGCGTCTCGACACGACGTTCCGGCTGCCGGCGCTGTCGGATGCCGGCTTCCCGTACGAGGCCATGGGCGGGCATCGGTCGGAGGACGCCGAGTTCGACGCCGTGATCGATGCACACGGCAACGCGCGGTTCATTCCTGTCCAGCGGTGAATTGACCTCGCCGCGACGCCGCAGCCCTGTCCAGCGGTGAGCTGACCGCGCCCCGACGCCGCAGCCCGGCACCGTGGGCCCGCCCGCGCGCGGTGCGGAACGCGCGCCGGGCGCCGCCGCGCTCAGTAGACCCGAATCTCGGCGCCATCACCACCGAAACAGCCGACGCCGTTGTGCGACCCGCCTCGCAGGCCGCACCGCTCGAAGTCGGACGGCGGGACGTACGAGAAGTCGCCGCTGCTGGCGTCGCCGGCACTCAACCGTTGCTGCATGGCGGTCCAGGCGGCCACGGCGCGGCGCTCCAGCGCCTCGAGGTCGGCCCGCGGATCTCCGGCAACGCGGCGGCAGTCCACCACCTCTCCGGTGGCAGCGTCGAGGCAGTGCCGGTCCAGGCCGGTGCTGTCTGCGGTGGCGGCCATCCACAGCAACCGAGGCGGTGCGCCCCCCGTGGTCACGAAGCGGAGGGTAGCGGTCGAATAGCGCACCGCCTGCCCGGCCGCGCGCTGACGGTTCACGAGCATCGCGAGGTCGATGATCGGCACGGGAATCGCGCGCGGCCCGACCTCGCGTCCGCCCCGGGGCGAGGTCGACATGACCATGGCACCGGTGTCCCCGCGCGGGCTGAGGAGCAGGAAGCCGTCGACCGATGGCGAGTAGAAGCCGATCGTGGCCGACGTCTGCGGCAGCAGCAGGCCACGGTCGTCGAAGCCGGCCAGGCTCACGTACTCGAGGCGCGCATCGGCCTGCCACAGTTGCGCGTACTGCGCGGCGCGCGCGGTCCACTGCGAGATGTGGTTGCGGGTCGGCAGGCGCGCGAGTGTGGCCACGCGCGTCAGGCCGGGCTCGCCCTCGCCGGTGGCCGCCCGGGTGGCCTTCAGTTCACCGTAGACGGACGTGAAGCGCAAGCGGTCACCCTCGACCTCGTAGCGGCCCCGATCCTCGAGCCCGGAAGACATGCGCCGGACGTATCCGCCGGCACGGCCCTCGGTGAAGTGCCCGGTGTCGACGACGAAGTCCGGCCCGTCGCTCGAGACGAGTACGTAGGCGCCGTCCTCGGCGATCCGGAGCACGAAGCTGCCGCTGCGCTGCACCGAGGCGGTCATCACGGTCCCGGATCCGCGCCACGCGCCAACCAGCGCGCGGTCGACGGGGCCGCCCGCTCCGCGGGCGCCCGCACCGCAGGCGACCACCGCGAAGAGGGCGAGAACAGGCGGGAGGCGCACGATGATCGAACCGCGCATGGTGTTCCCTCTCACGTGGACACGGCGCCCGACGTGCGGCGCGGGCACGAGTGTATCAGCGGCAGGTCGAGGCGGGCCGGCCAGGCGCTGCCGCCGTCAGCCCGTGGCTCGGTAGCGCGGACCGCCGGCGTCGGGCCCGCCGCGCCGTGTGGCCGCCGAGAACAGCAGCAGCGCGAGCAGCCAGGCGGCGGACAGGCGCAGCAGGGCCACCGCGAGCGGCGGCGTGAAGAGCACGGCACCAAGACGCTGGCCGGCGAGGAATGCGAGCGGACCGCCCACGGCACCGAACAGCCCCGCCACCACGGGCCGTGCGAGCACGCCGCGAAGGCTGTAGCGGAATGCCGTCGCGAACTGGGCCCAGAGCAGCGCCATCCATACCGGGACGGGGCCGATGCGCAGGCCTTCATCCGGAAACCGGTAGGTATCAGCCACGAGCTGCATCCACTCGACAGCCAGCCCGACGGCGAGGGCGAACGCCATCAGTCGGAGTTCGACCCGCGGCTCGCGGGTGAGGACGAAGTGCACGGCAATCAGCAGGACCGACGCGGCCGCACCCGTGTCGGGCCGATGCCACGCCGCGCCGAGCACGCAGGCGAACCAGCCGGCCTGATACAGCACGTCATTGACGAGGTGTGTGTGGCGCACGTGGCCAATCATGTGCGAGAACCTCAGCCGGAGCACCTGCCGACCTCGCGGGGCGCCGCCCTACCGTTCGCCGCATTGCTGCCGTTCGGGCTCGAGCCCTGCAGTACCCTACTTGCCCGTTGAGGTCCGGCCTTCGGCCGGGCCCTTTCCTCAGCGGAGGTACTCGTGACTCGACTCTCCCGGCTCTTTGGCGGCGCGCTGCTCGCGGCGGCCATCCTGGCGGCCCCTCCCGCCCACGCGCAACAGTTCGGCGCCGGCATCTCGTTCCTCGGCGACCAGCGTGGCGCCGGCTTCCTCGTGGACTACTCACAGCCCCTGGCCAGCCAGAGCGGCGACAACATCGTCGGATGGGTGGCGGAGTTCGGGCTCAATCACAAGGGCATCGGCAACGCCCTCGTCGGCGACTTCGGCATCACGACGATCATGTTGCAGGGCGGGCTGCGGCTGTCCGGGGAGGCGAGCGACAAGTTCACCTGGCAGGCGCAGGGCCTGGTGGGCCTGATGCGCAGCAGCTTCGGCGCGTCGCCGGGGGCACTCGCCAGGGCCGACTGCGAGCGATACAACATCGACTGCTCCGTCGGTGCGAGCGACACCGGGGGCGTGCTGACGATTGGCGGCGGCCTGCTGTACGAGCTGAACGACCGAACCGGCCTTCGCGGTCAGATCGACATCCCGATCGCCATCGGATCGTCGGGCGGAGCGACGAGCCGCTTCGCGATCATGCTGGTCTTCAAGCGCTGAAGAGCGCAGGCGCATGGGGCACGGCATGAACGACCACGCCCGCGTCACCGTCACCGAAGGAGAAGCCGCCCTCCACGTCGACCGCTGCCTGGCGGCATATGTGGACCGGTGCCGGGCACGCATTCCCGCGTTCGTCGACCGGCACTTCACCCTGCAGGCGGCCTGGACCGCGCAGCAGCGCTCGCTCTGGGCCGACCTGGCGGTCGGTCCCGTCAATTCGATCTGGGCGATACCGTACCTGACGCTCAGGAAGCTGGTGACCGGGCTGGATGCGATTGGGGTGCCCCTGGTGGCGCGGCTCTTCCGGCGCGTGCCCTCGAACGTACGCACCGGATACCAGCGGCACATCGAGGCCGCGATCGCCTCCGATCTGCTCGAGTGGGATCGCGCCGACATGCGCGGCCTGCCCCATGGCCTCGTGCGCGATCTCGCCCGGCATCCGGCGATCGCCTATCACCCGGCCCTGCACGACCCGGACGCCGCGGCGCCGCTGCGCGCGGTGTTCGACGGGTTCGCGCTCGCGCGTGCGCAGGTCTCCGACCTTGCGGGCGCGGGCGTGACGCTGGCGGCGAGCTGGCTGGCGTTCGGCACCACCTCGCTCAGCCTCGCGTCGATGGCGGATCGATTCGCGCGGGGCAACGCGCGGAGCCGGGCCGCCTCGCACTTCTTCCTCGGGAAGCGCGCGGGACTGGTGTTCTACGGCGTCTTCCGGCCGGCGGCCAATCCGGTTGAGACCGCGCTCATCCTCGTGCTGCTCGCACTGGTCGTGGCAGCAGGCGCCATCGCGTGCGCGGTGGTGAGCGACCCGCTCCGCCGCGCGCTCGGTCTCCACCAGCGCAGGCTCAACACCCTCGTGGACAACCTCGAGCGCGAACTGGCGGCATTCGCGCAGAAGGCCGTGAAGCCCTCCCTGCTGCCGCCGGATCGCGCGCTTCACGGATGACCGTCATGCAGGACGCCAGGCTGAGGAAGTGGTGGGTGAGCGGCCTGCTGGTCGGGCTCACGATCGCATGCAGCGCCCCGGCGTCAGACTCGCCGCCGGCCCAGGTGGACGGGTCTGCACAGCCTCCTGCAGGGGCGGGCAGCGCGCCGTCGCCAGGATCGCAGCCGGCCGCGGCGCCGGCCGTTGCGCCGATCGTGGCCTCCGCCGTCACCGGTGCGGCACCACCGGTCGTGCGTCCGGCGGACCAGGCCCCCGCACCGCCCACGTCGCCCCCGGCACCACTCGCTGCTCGTGCGCTCAACGGTGCGGCGCCCGTGGTCACTGCCGCAGCCTCGCCCCTTCAGTCCCCCGGAGTCCGTGCCGTGTCGGAGCGCGAGATCCGCGCCGAGGTCGCCACCTGGCGCAAGGTGCCCTACCGTGACGACGGCACGACGCGCAAGGGCATCGGCAACGCCGGGTTCACGCGTGCAGTCGCGAAGCAGCTGTTCGACGTCGACCTGCCGGCCCGGACCGACGACCAGTATCGTACCGGGAAGCTCGTGGAGCGGCCGGACCTGCAGCCTGGCGACCTCGTGTTCTTCGAGGGCAAGGGCGTCGGCCCGTTCCGCTCGCGCACGGTCGGCATGTTCGTGGGCCGCGGGGAGGTGGCACTGGCCACCAGGGACCTCGGTGTTGCGACGGTGAAGCTGTCGGCGCGGAAATGGGACGATGCCTACAAGACAGCGCGCCGGATCTCCTCACCCGCCACCGCGGAGGCACCGGTCATCGATGCGGCAGCCTACGGCACCAACCGTGCGGCGCTGCTGCGCGAAGTGGCCCGTGCGTGGGTCGGGACACTCTACCGGCAGGGTGGCACGACGTTCGAGGGCATCGGCAACGACGAGTTCGTGCGCTCCATCTACGAAGCGATCAACGACGAGGAACTCGACGGCAACCCGCAGCGCTGGGAGAAGATGGGCAAGGCCGTGCTGCAGGCCGACCTGCAGCCCGGCGACATCATCCTCTACAAGGCGGTCGGTATCGGCAGCCTGATCGACCGTAAGCACGCGGGCATGTACATTGGCGGCGGCGAGTTCGTGCACGCAGTCAAGGGACAGGCGGTCACCATCTCGAAGCTGAAGGATGCGCGCTGGGCCAAGGCTTACGAGGGCGCGCGGCGCATCGACCCCGACCCCGATCCCGACCTGGCCACCGTCGTCGGTGGCGCGGCCGTTGCGGCGCGGCCGGCGACCGCGCGGAGCGCGATGGCCGGCACCAGCGGGCGCGACCTGTCGGTGCACGAGCGTCGCCTGCGCGAAGCCACGCAGCCCTGGCTCGGCACGCCCTACAAGCTGGGAGGCAACACCAGGTCGGGCGTGGACTGCTCCGGCTTCACGAAGGCGATGTTTGCCGACGTCTACGGCGTCGAGCTGCCGAGGACGGCAGAAGACCAGGAGCGGCTCGGCACAAAGATCGACCGGCGGAGCCTGCAGCCCGGCGACCTCGTGTTCTTCCGCACCAAGGGCATGGGCCCGTTCTTCAAGGCGCGCCATGTGGGCGTGTACCTGGGCAACGGCGAGTTCGCGCAGGCGTCGGGCCGGCTCGGCGTGAACATCGCCCCGCTCAGCAACCGCTACTGGAGCAAGAAGTACGAGGGCGCACGGCGGCTGCAGGTCCCGACCCCGAAGTCGGCCAACTGACGGTCATCGTGCCGGCAGCGCCGGCATCTGCTCCTTCGCGAACCGCGGCAGCGGCTCGTCCCGCATCGCGAGGTGGTACACCGCCGCGGCAATCGCCATCGCCGACTTCTTCGCATCGTCCTCGATGACACGTTCGTAGGTGTCCAGGTTGGTGTGCCAGGTGGTGGAGCCGTACTCGATGGGATCCTGCTGCACGCCGATGCCGGGCAGCCCGACCTCGTTGAAGGACGTGTGATCGGAGCCGCCTCGCGCCCGGCTGCGCGTGGAGGTGGCGCCCATCACGCCGTTGTCGGCAAAGGGCGCGAGCACGTCGCGCAGGACCGCCGCGGCGCCCGGCGGTCCGAAGACGGTCATCCCGCGCGCCCGCCCCGTGCCGGAGTCGATGTTGAAGTAGCCGGCGAAGCCCGCGTACTCGGGCTTCGGGTTCTCGAAGGTGCCGAAGTGCTCCTTCACGTACGCCTGCGAGCCCAGCAGGCCCTGCTCCTCCCCGCTCCAGAGTGCGACCCGGATGGTGCGCCGCGGCCGGACGCCAATCGCCTGCAGGGTGCGGATCGCCTCGAGCATCGTGGCGCACCCGATCGCGTTGTCGGTGGCGCCCGTGGCCGCATGCCAGGAGTCGAGGTGCCCACCGAGCATCACCACCTCCCCCGCCTTGTCGGTGCCTGGAATCTCGGCGACGACGTTGTGCTGCGTGCGGCCATCGGGGTGGGTGCGGTTCACGATCGACAGCTCGAGTTCCACCGTGCGGCCGTCGGCCAGCAGGCGCGCGAGGCGGCCGTAGTCCTCGTTCCGCATCACGACGGTCGGCACCGCCTTCGCCACGTCGAAGGTGCGGTTGTTGAACGCGCGGATCTGGCCGTGCTCCCGCCCGGCGTCGTTCACCCGGGCCAGCGCACCGGCAGACACCAGGAACCCGTCGAGTTGCTCGGCGAGCTGCGCCGGCGTGACGCGGTTCGCGTCGGGCGCCGGTGCGGGTGCCGGACCGGCCGGCGCCGGCGTGGGTGCAGCCGCCGGGGGTGCGCTGTACTGGGTGCGCAGGTCGTTGTCCTCCCGCCGCTTGGGCGTCGGCTGGATCGTGACCGGCACCGCCTGCGCCGCACCGAGCATGACGATTCGGCCTTTCACGACCGGTGCCGTGGCCTCGAAGTAGCGGGCGAGTTCGTCCTTCGTCGGCCGCGCGGGCGGCGCAATCTGCACGACGGCGCCGGTGACCGCCCCGGCGGTGCCAGGGGTCCAGGCCAGCGCCTCGGCCACCAGCGTGTCCTTCACCGGAGCGACCACGTGAACCGCGACCCGTTCGTTGCTCCATCCCGGGTGCCCGAATTCCCAGGGCTCGAGGTGCGCATTCTTCAGCCCCCACTCGGTGCCCTGCGTCACGATCCAGTCCTGCGCGGCCCTGAGGTTCGGCGACCCGGTGAGCCTCGGGCCGTACACGTCGGTCAGCATGTGGAGCGTGCGCATGATCTGCGCGTGCTCGGACACCTCGCGCCGGATCTTCCACACGACATCGGCATCGGGGCGTTCCTGCGCCACCGCGGCGGCGGCATAGAGCGTGGCGAGGGCAAGGGCGAAGGCAGGGCGTCTCGTCATCTCCGCATTCTACCGACGGCGGCGCGAACCCGGCTCCGCTGATCCGCCAGACCGCCTGGGCAGCAGTCGCGCGGCAGCGGACCTCGCGGCGTCGTGTCGGCCAGCGCGGCGGCAGCGCCGCTGGCGCGCCCGGCCCCGACGGGTCCGATAGAATGGGCGCGGACCTCGAATGCGACTACTGCTCGACTATCTCAAGGGCTACTGGCGGCTCGTCGGCCTCGCCCTGGTGCTCGCCGCAATCAACCAGATCTTCTCGCTGCTCGATCCGCTGATCTTCCGGCACGTCATCGACGAGTACGCCACCCGCTTCTCCGAGTACACGACACGCGAGTTCTTCCGCGGCGTGTCGGTGCTGCTGGCCGCCGCGG
>CAYLTD010000015.1:0-111863 GCA_964386715.1 uncultured Bifidobacterium sp. | reverse complement strand
TCGCGTACAGGCGGTTGTTCATGCCGTAGGTGTAGCTCGTCGTGCTGCCGACGACGCCGTCGATGCCGTCGATCTTGACGATGCGGTTGTAGTTGTCGATCGAGGAGGTGCGCTGCACGTTGAAGTACGGTTCGACCGTGTGCTTGAACCGTTCGGCGTAGCCGTTGTTCGGGGTGTTCCAGACCCTCGTGAACACGGGGCCGACAGCCTGCGCGAGCAGCGTGAAGTACTGCCGGCGCACGTTGTCGTCCACCACGGCCTGCGTCGACGGGTCGAGACTGCGCGTGTAGAAGGTGTCGCGCCAGTTCAAGGTCGTGTTGACCGTGAGGAACGGCCAGCGCTTGAAGGGGTACCGCAGTTGCGGCGCGACGTCCAGGCGGGTCAGGCCGCGATCGTCGATCACGGCGCCGTTGCTGCGCGTCTGCCGGATCAGGCTGGCGTACTCCCCTGACACGCCGAAGTACACCGGCGAACGTCCGAACAGCGGCCGTTCGCCCCGGTTCACGGCCACGCGTGGAGCCGTGCCGACCACGCCCGAACTCGTCGTGGTGTTGAACCACTCGGTCCGGTCCACCGTGCCGTTGATCGTCACGCCGCGCACCGCGCCGACCACATTGCCGCTGAACGTACGGCGGTTGCGGGACGCATCGTAGATGTTCACGTTGAAGGTCTGGTTGGTGGTGATGCTCGAGAAGTAGTCCACCTGGGCGCGCGCGCGGAAGCGGCCGGGCAGCGTGCGGTTCACGGCCCCGTTGAGGTTGAAGGCGCGCGATTCCGGCTGCGTTGTCACCGTGCCGTTCGAGAGCACGTAGGTGGCGGCCTTCTGGTTGAGCACGTATGCCGTGATCTGTCCGTCCGAGCCGCCGCCACGGTTGAAGCGGTACTCGGCGCCTGTGCCGGTTCCGGTTTTCGAGAACCAGTCGAGCAGGAAGGTGGCGTCCTGGCTGCGATCGATCGCCCAGAAGAAGGCGTTGTGGATCGTCTGGCCCCGGAGGGTCGAGACGCCGTAGGTGGGAATCAGGAACCCGGTGGCCCGGTCGTCCTCCTTGGTGGGGTAGTAGAAGAACGGCATGTAGAACAACGGCACGCCCTTGACGTTGAGCAGGACCTGGCGCAGGAGCGTGTAGTGGTCGATGTTCAGGATGATCGTGTCGGCGGTGAGGTCCCACCGCGGCGTCGGCTGGACGCAGGTGCTGAACCCGCCGTTCGTGATCTTGTATTTCTTGGCGCCCAGCTTTTCGACGACCTCGCCGAAGTAGTAGACGTCGTTCTCCTGGTTCATCTGCGGGACACTGATGCCCCCACGTACCTGGTTCTGGCGCGGCGCGCGGACCGTGGCGATGCCGCTGGCCTGATAGAACGTGCCGAGCTGGGTCTTCGTGTTGAAGTCGGCCCTGTCGGCCGCGATGCGGTTCTCCCCCTGGACTACGACGACGTTGCCGGTCGCGACCGCACGCTCCTGATCCTCGAAGTACTCGATCGCGTCGGCGTAAACGCGCGTGTCGCCGCGTTCGAGCTCCACCGCGCCGGAGAGCTTCCAGTGTTTCTCACCCAGCTTCTCCTGCGAGTACGCCGACACGTTGTAGCCCGCGACGTTGACCTGAGCGAGGGCGTCGGACGTGGCAATGAGCAAGAGGAAAGCGGCAGCAGCGATCCTGATCATGCGGAACACGGAAGGAATTCCGAGCGTATCACGGTCGCGGGAGACGCTTCATGACGTCGGCCAGCAGGAAGATCGACCCGGCGACCACGGCGAACGCGGACCGCTCCAGGGCGAGTGCCAGGGCGCGCTCAGGCGATTCCGCAAGCTCGACCGGCATCGTCGGTGCCACCCGCGCGATCACGTCGGCAAGGCTTGCCGGATCGGCGGACCGGGGGTTGGAAGCACGCGTGACGATGAATCGGGAGACGGCCGGCGTCAGGGCGCGGATCATGGACGAGGCGTCCTTGTCCCGCATGGCGGCAAACACGACGGGCGCTCGGATTCCGGTCTCCTCCAGGTGGGCCGCAAGCGCTTCCGCGCCCTGCTGGTTGTGTGCGGCGTCCAGCAGCACGGCGCGTCCGTCCGGCAACGTCACCAGATCGAGACGGCCAGGCCAGTGGGCCGAGGCGAGCGCCCGTTGGATCTCAGGCACACCCGGGACACCCAGGCTGGTGGCGACGGTTTCCAGGAGCCGGACTGCCACGACCGCGTTGTCGACCTGGTGCCGTCCCGCAAGCGCGAGGTCGACCTCGCCGTAGTCGCGGGCCGGCGTCCGTAGCGCAAAGTGCTGTCGACCTGTCGCGCGGTCCACCCTTCGCGTGCCGACGTGGACCCCCTCGTGCGACCAGATTACCGGCGCGCCCACGGAGGCCGCCTTGCTGGCGATCGGCGCGGCCGCCTCTGCCGGGACGGGCCCAACGACCACGCGGACGCCGCTCTTTATGATCCCGGCCTTCTCGGCAGCGATCTGCGCCAGCGTGTTGCCGAGATACTGCATGTGGTCGAAGCCAATCGACGTGATCGCGCAGGCGGTCGGGGCCAGGACGTTGGTGGCGTCCAGCCTGCCGCCGAGTCCCACCTCACAGGTCGCCACCTCGACTCCGGCACGCCGGAAAGCGACGAAAGCGGCCGCGGTGGTCACCTCGAAGAAGGTCGGGTGCACGTCGAGCTGCCCGCTCGCCTGCAGTGCGCTGACAGCAGCCCGGACCTCCTCGAGCGTGTCCACGAGTGCAGCGGCCTCTATCGGCGAGCCGTCGACGACGATCCGCTCGGACAGCGAGAGCAGGTGAGGAGAGGTGTAGCGGCCGCAGCGAAGACCAGCCAGCGTCAACGCGCGGTCCACCAGGGCGGTGACCGATCCCTTGCCGTTGGTGCCGGCCACGTGCACGGACGCGAACGCGCGCTCGGGATGACCGAGCGCGGCCATGAGCGCCTGCATGTTGTCGAGGCCGAACTTGATGCCGAACTGGCCGAGGCCGTACAGCCACTCGATGGTGTCGGCCACTATGCCTGAGTGGCCGGCTCGGCGGCCGGAGCGGCTGCAGCCACCGTGACGTCGGTCGCCGGCCGTGCGCCCATGAACCTCAGCGCCCGCGAGATGACCGACTTCATCTCGCGCCGGTCGACGACGAGGTCCAGCATGCCCTTCTCGATCAGGAACTCGGAGCGCTGGAACCCGTCAGGCAGCTTCTGGCGAATGGTCTGCTCGATGATGCGGGGCCCGGCGAACCCGATCTGCGCCTTGGGCTCGGCGATGTTGAGGTCGCCAAGCATCGCGAAGCTGGCGCTGACGCCGCCGGTGGTCGGGTCCGTGAGCACGGCGATATAGGGCAGCCGGGCGCGATCCAGGCGCGCGAGTGCGCCCGAGATCTTCGCCATCTGCATGAGCGACAGCGCGCCCTCCATCATGCGGGCGCCGCCGGAGCAGCAGACGATGATCATCGGACGACGCTGCTCGATGGCCCGTTCGATGGCCCGCGTGATCTTCTCGCCCACCACCACGCCCATGCTGCCGCCGATGAACGCGTACTCCTGGGCCGCAACGATGGTGTCGATTCCTTCGATACGCCCTGCGGCCACGATGACGGCGTCCTTGGTGCCCGTGGCCGCGGCGCCGGCCTTAAGGCGCGCTGCATACGGCTTGGTGTCCGTGAATTTCAGCGGATCGGTCGAGACCAGATTGGGGTCGTGCTCCGTCCATTCACCGTCGAACAGCATGCGCAGGCGCTCGGTCGCGTTGACGCGGAAGTGGTGCGCGCACTTGGGGCAGACATGCAGGTTCGCGGCGAGTTCCTTGTGATAGATGGCTTGCGAGCAGCCCGGGCACTTCACCCAGAGCCCCTCGGGAACCCGGCTGGGTTTCTCCTTGGGCTCCATCGGTTTCCGGGTTTTCTTGAACCACGCCATAAACGATCAGCTTACCACTCACTTCGTGCGCGGGACGTAGTACTGCGTGCCCGCACCCATCTGCTCGATCTGCCGCACGAGGTCCTCGAGTGCCTCGTCGCTCACCTCCGAATCGAACTGCGAGGTCTCGACGACGAGCAGAGGCGTGGCGTTGTAATGGAAGAAGAAGTGGTGGTACGCCTCGTTCAGTTCACGCACGTAATCCGGATCGGGCTCGAAGCGGTCGACGTCGGGTTCTGCGCTGCGGGCGCGGATGCGCCGGAGCAGGACATCGGTGGGTGCCTGGAGGTAGATGACCAGATCGGGCGCGGGCACGTCCTTCGAGAGCAGGTCGTACAGGCGCTGGTAGATGAAGAGCTCGTTGTCGTCCAGGTTGAGGTACGCGAAGATCTTGTCCTTCGCAAACAGATAGTCGGCGACGGTCGCCTGGCTGAAGAGATCCGCCTGCTGGACGGTCGTCTGCTGGCGGTGGCGGGCGAGCAGGTAGAAGAGCTGAGCCTGCAGCGCCGACCCGGGACGATCGGCGTAGAAATCCGCGAGGAACGGGTTCTCCGGTTCTTCGAGCACGAGCGTGGCGTCGAGGCGCGTGGCAAGTCGCTCGGCGAGTGTGGTCTTCCCTGCGGCGATGGGCCCTTCGACCGCGATGTAGCGGAACTGCAAGGCGACCCGATGATATCATCGCGGGCGTGACGCGTACGACGGTCGCGCTGCTGCTCGCGTTCGGCGCGTGCGCCTGCGCCAGTGTCCCTCCAGCGCCGCCCGCCCCCCCGGAACCCTCCTTCGAGCAGAAGATGTCGTGGATGCTGCGGTTGGAGGACTCGCGTACGCTTCGAGATCCGGAACCTCCATCACCGCCCGTCCCGCCGGCGCCGATTCCGCCGGCGCGCCGCGGTGCCGTGGCGTCGCCGCCACCACCACCACCGGTCCCCGACCTGGTGCGTCTGCTCTCCGATCGGGAGGCGCGCGTGCGGCGCCGCGCCGCACTGGCCATCGGCCGCGTGGGCCTGCCGGAAGCCGTGCCGGCGCTGGTGCCGCTGCTCGCCGACGGGGACCCCGAGGTGCGACAGATGGCTGCCTATGCACTCGGGCTGATCGGTGATCGGTCCGCGCGCGAGCCGTTGCTGGCCGCGCTCGGTGACGCGGCCCCGAGCGTGAAGGGGAGTGCGGCCGAGGCGCTCGGTATGCTCGGGGACGCCGCGGCGGCACCGGCGATCGCCAGGATGGTGGCAGACCTCGGCGCGTCGGGTGCCGTCGCCGTGACGCCATCCGACGATCTCGACGCCGCGCGCGACACCCCGCAGGCGGCGTTCCGCCTGGGGATCTACGCACTCGTGAAGCTGAAGGCCTACGACGCCTTTGCCGGCGCGGTTCTCGATCCGTCCGGCGTGCCGAGGGTGCGGTGGTGGCCCGTGGCCTATGCCTTCCAGCGGTTCGAGGATCCCCGCGCACTGCAGGCGCTGCTCACGCTCCTCAAGGAGACGCATCCCTACACGCGCGCCTTCGCGGCCAAGGGGCTGGGCGCGATCAACGAGCGCGCAGCCGCGGACGCCCTGTTGCCGCTGGTCGCCGCGCCCGAACGTGCGGTGGCGATCGAGGCGATCCGGTCGCTGGCGCGACTCCGGGAGAAACGCGCGGCCCAGCCGCTGCTGGCGATTGCCCAGTCTGCGAAGGCGGAGTCGCATGTGCGCCTGGAAGCGGTGACCGCGCTTGGTGCCGTCTCGGCCGACGGCGTGTACGACACCCTGCTTGATCTACTCGGCGACCGAATCCCCGCGATTCGTGCCGCGGCCATCCGCTCCCTCTCGCGACTGGACCCCGAAGGATTCGTCACGGTTCTCTCCGGGCTCGACCCGGACACCAACTGGAGCGTGCGGGCCGCCCTCGCTTCCGGGCTGGGCGACCTCACGGCCGAGGCCGGTATGCCGCGGCTGCGCTCGATGCTCGACGACCCCGAGCCCAAGGTGATTCCCGCGGTCATCGCGGCGATCGCGCGGCTGCATCCCCCCGACGCCGGGCCGCTGCTGCTCGAACAGCTGAAGGCCGCCGATCCAGCGGTCCGCGCCGCCGCTGCCCGCGCGGTTGGGGAACTGAAGCTGCCCGAAGGGGCAGCCGCACTGAATGCGGCGTATCAGCGGAGCCTGGGGGATTCGACCTACGTCGCGCGTGCGGCTGCGTTGACGGGCCTTCGGCAGTACGGCGCCGATGTGGCGAGGCCCGTACTCGCCGACGCGCTCGCCGACAAGGACTGGGCTGTCCGGCTCCATGCGGCGAACCTGCTTGCCGAACTCGATTCCGCCACCGATGCGCGCGTGCGGATCCGGCCGGTGCCGTCGGCGCGCGCGGCCGACTGGTATGGCCTGACGGCCGTGGCGACGCCGCCCGTCTCGACGCACGTGTACCTGGACATGGATCGCGGCAGCATCCAGCTGGAACTGGCGGTGCTCGATGCGCCACTCACGGTACAGAACTTCGTGACGCTCGCACGGCAGGGCTTCTTCGACGGCCTGCCGTTCCACCGCGTGGTGCCGAACTTCGTGGTGCAGGGCGGAGATCCGCGGGGCGATGGCGAGGGCGGGCCCGGGTACACGATTCGGGACGAAATCAACCAGCGGCCCTACCTGCGAGGCACGGTCGGCATGGCGCTGGACTGGGCGGACACGGGGGGCAGCCAGTTCTTCATCACCCATTCCCCGCAGCCGCATCTCGACGGGCGCTACACGGTGTTCGGCCGGGTCCTCGCGGGCATGGATATCGTGGACGGCATCGAGCAGTGGGACGTGATCCGGCGCGTGCGCGTCTGGGACGGCAGCCCGACCAACTGACGTCGCCGTTCGCCGGACCGGTCCGTTGTACAAAGCAAAAGGGGGCGCTGCGCGCCCCCTTTCTTCTTTCCCGTGGTGAAGAGCTTAACGCTTCTTCGCCGCCTTCTTCTTTGCGCCCTTGGCTGCCTTCTTGGCCATAGTCATCTCCCTCCCTTCCTTCGGGTTTGGCTCGGCGCGGATCGCGGCCTGCCGTCCGGTGGCTGCCGCCTGGCGCGCTCACCCGACAACCGTCGTCCGCCGCCCGGTGGCACCTTCCGCGCCGCTCCCTGAAGGTCCAGGTGCGGAAGGGCGAGGCTGAAAAGTCAACCTCACTAGGGGTGGTCTGTGCCTACCACCCTCATACCAGATGTAGATTATGGTCGGGAAAACTGGGATGTCAAGCACAAAGACAGCTAAATTGTCAAAAAATTTTGCGATTCGTCAGCGTTGTCGGAGGCGGGCCCGCGCCTGTGCGCGGAGGCCGTCGGGATCGCCCTCCGGTACCCGTGCGAGCGCGCGCGCCCAGGCCGCGCGCGCCGCCTCCCGGTTGCCCAGTCGCCCGTGCGCGTCTCCGAGCAGCAGGCTGGCCTGCGCCGCGGCGCCGTACGGGCGCGTCGGTCGTGCGCGCTCGACGTCGGCGAGCAGCACCACGGCGCGTGACGCCTCGCCGAGATCGATCAGTTCGGCGGCCAGCCCCATCCGGGCGCGCGTCTGCGCCAGCTCCGGAGCGTACAGGGCTGCGCGGCTCGCGCGGTCGGCCATGCGGGCCCACGTGTCGGCGCTGGCCTGGTGATCGCTGAAGTTCTCGTGGAGCATCTCCGCGATGCGCTGCAGGAACACGGGGTTGTGCGGATACCTCGCCGCGAGATCGCGAAGCAGCGCGATCGCGGGCGCAGGCTGCTCCTCGTACCACACGTACACCCAGTGCAGCTGATAATCGGCTTCGCCCCGCAGCAGTTCGCCGCGATCCCGCGCCCGCAGCATCTCCCGGAGTCCTTCTTCACGGTCGCCGCCCGGCAGCAGCAGCAGGAAGCGCAGGACCTTCAGGGCGGCCGGGGCCACGTCGGCATAGTAGTGATAGAGCCCGATGCCGAACCACGCGTCGTGCAGCTGGCCGTCGAGCGCCAGTGCCCGCTCGAGCGCCTCCTTGATCGTCTTCCCGTCGCGGGCCGCCGCCAGCCGCTGCTCGCGCAGCACCCTCCACCGGGACAGCGGCGCGTAGGCGCTGGCCAGGTAGAACCACGCTTCCGCGCGCGCCGGCTCACGGGTCGTCCACGCGCGCGTTGATGCGATCGCGCGGGCCACGCTCTCCTCGAGGGCCCGGTCCAGGGCGCGGCTGCCGGGGTCCTGCTGGATCATCCACCACACCACCGCGCTTCGCAGCACGTCGCAGGCCGGTTGAGGCGCAGGCGGGCACGCCGCGTCGAGCTGAGCGCGCGCGTCGTCGAAGCGCGCGTCGAGGATGGTGTCGTAGGCCGCCGCGAGCTGCGCGCCCGCGGTCAGGCTCCCGGGTGACTGGGCCGAGGTCCCGGTTGCCAGCGTGAAGGCGGCCGCGCATGCGGCCATGGCCACGACGATTCGCTGCACGATCGGCGCGATTGTAAACTGGCCGTTCTGATGTCCGAAGGCGCGTTCCGTTTCCAGGTCACGCACACCGACGGTCGCGCGCGCCGTGGCGTGCTCGCGACGCCCCACGGGGAGGTCGAGACGCCGGCCTTCATGGCGGTTGGAACTCAGGGCGCCGTGAAGGGCCTGACCCACCGCGATCTCGAAGGCGCCGGCGCGCAGATTCTGCTCAGCAACACGTATCACCTGTACTTGCGCCCGGGCGATGGCCTCATCGCGCGGCGCGGCGGACTGCACCGATTCATTGGCTGGTCGAAGCCCATGCTGACCGACAGCGGCGGCTATCAAATCTTCAGCCTCGCCGCCCGCCGGTCGATCAGCGAGGACGGCGCGCGCTTCCGCTCGCATCTCGACGGGTCGCTTCACGTGCTCACCCCCGAGAAGGCCGCAGACATCCAGGCACACCTCGGCTCCGACATCGCCATGGTGCTCGACGAATGCCTCGCCTTCCCGTCACCGCCCGAGCGCGTGCGCGCCTCGACGGCGCTCACCGCCCGGTGGGCGGCACGGGCGCGCGCGCGGCAGGTGGCGCTCCGCAACGGCGAGGTGGCGGACGTGCTGGTGACGAACCCGGGCCAGGCCCAGTTCGGCATCGTGCAGGGAGGCGTTTTCCCCGACCTCCGCACCGAGAGCGCGCAGCGCACGGTCGAGATCGGTTTCGAGGGGTATGCGGTTGGCGGCCTGAGCGTCGGCGAGCCCACCGATCAGATGTACGACATCGTCGAGCACACGGCGCCGCAGCTGCCGGCCGACCAGCCCCGCTACCTCATGGGCGCTGGCACGCCCGCAGACATCGTCGAATCAGTCGCGCGCGGCATCGACCTGTTCGACTGTGTGCTGCCGACCCGCAATGCCCGGAACGGCCAGTTGTTCACCTCGGAGGGGCGGCTCAACATCAAGAACGCCCGATATGCGGAGGACGACCAGCCGCCTGATCCGGACTGCACGTGTTACACCTGCCGCACCTGTTCACGGGCGTACCTGCGGCATCTCTACGTCGCTGGCGAGATCAATGCGGCGACCCTTAACACGTTGCATAACCTGCACTTTTACCTTGACACCCTCAGGCGTATCAGGGAGGCTATAGCGTTTGAGCGGTTTGAAAGCTTCAGGCTAGCGTTCCTCGAGCGCCTGTCCCGCCGAACCGCGGGGGCTGAACCCGCGCAATGAGTTTCGCGCTAATGTCGATGCCCGCAGGTGCCGTGTTCGCGATGGCTGCCCCGCCCGATGGCAGCAGCGCGCTCGTCCAGTTCATTCCGTTCATTCTCGTCCTGGGGATCTTCTACTTCGTCATCCTGCTGCCGATGAAGCGCAAGCAGCAGAAGGTGCAGGAGTTCCTCGCTGCGCTCAAGGTCGGCGACCGGGTCATCACGACCGGCGGCCTCTACGGCCAGATCACCAAGCTCGCCGACGACACGGTCCAGCTCCAGATTGCCGACAAGATCCGGATCGACGTGGCCCGGGCGGCGATCGGCGGTTATCAGGGCCAGCCTCCCGTGGTTGAATCACCAAACCAGTAAGAAGCGCTATGGCTAACCTTCGCCTCAAGCTCCTCATCACCCTCGCCGTGGCATTGATCTTCGGCGCCGTCGGTGTCTACCCGATCCTGGCGGCCCGGTATGGGATCACCGCACCCAAGGTCCTGACGAATCGTCTGATCAAGCTGGGCCTCGACCTGAAGGGCGGCGTGCACCTCGTCCTTCGCGTCCAGACTGACGATGCCCTCCGGATCGAGACGGAAGCCACGTCGGAACGGCTCCGGGAACTCCTCTCGACGGCGCGGCTGACGGGGCCCTCGGTCTCGGTGGTCAGCCCGACGCAGTTCAAGGTGGAGGGGGTCACCCCCGACCAGGATGCTGCCTTCCGCGGGGCCGCGAACGAGGTGCTCACGAACTTCGATCGCGACGCCGGGGTCAACGGCACCTACACCTTTACCCTGCGGCCGAACGTCGCCCTCACGCTCCGCGAAGAATCCGTCGTTCAGGCGCGGCAGACGATCGAGCGCCGTGTCAACGAGCTGGGTGTTGCAGAGCCGAGCATCGCGCAGCAGGGACAGGAGGGCGACCAGATCCTCGTGCAGCTCCCGGGCGTGACCGACGTCAACCGCGCCAAGGAGATCATCCGGTCCACCGGGCTGCTCGAGCTGAAGATCGTGGAGCAGGGTCCTTCCGCATCGCGGGAGGCGCTCATCCCCAGCGGTCAGGTGCCTCCCGGCATGGAAATCGTCCCGGGCGTGAGCAGCGCGGGGGACGTGGCGGGCTCGACCGTCTACTACATGGTCCGCAAGGCCGCGGCGGTCACCGGCCGCGATCTGCGCACCGCTCGACCGTCGCTCGACGAGAACAATCGCCCGGCCGTGGCCTTTACCCTGACCTCGGAGGGGGCTTCGAAGTTCGGCCGCGTGACGGGCGAGAACATCGGCCGTCAACTGGCCATCATCCTGGACGGCCGTGTCCAGTCGGCACCCCAGATCCAGTCCCGCATCTCCAACGACGGGCGTATTTCGGGGAACTTCACCCAGGAAGAGGTCAGCGATCTCTCCATCAAGCTGCGCTCCGGCTCGCTGCCGGCGACCCTGACCTATCTGGAGGAGCGGACGATCGGCCCGAGTCTCGGGGCCGACTCGATCAGGTCGGGCGTCATCGCGTCGGTGGTTGGCCTGGTGCTCATCATCGTGTTCATGCTCATCTACTACCGCTTCTCGGGCGTGAACGCCGTCATCGCGCTGGTGCTCAACCTCGTCATCCTGCTCGGACTGATGGCCTACATGGGCGCGGTGATGACGCTGCCCGGCATTGCCGGATTCGTGCTCACCATGGGCATCGGCGTCGACTCCAACGTGCTCATCTTCGAGCGCATCAAGGAGGAACTCGAGGCGCAGCGCGGCGTGCGTGCCTCGATCAATGCGGGCTTCAGCCGCGTGTTCCTCACCCTGCTGGATACGCACGTGGCCGCGCTCATCTCGGCGGCCTTCCTGTTCCAGTTCGGCACCGGCCCGATCCGGGGATTTGCCGTCACCCTGTTCATCGGTCTCATCTCGAACCTCTTCACCGCCACCTTCGTGTCCAAGACGCTGTTTGAGCTGGCGCTGTCGCGCAGGCCGCAGGCGGCGACGCTCTCGATCTAAAGCAGGCAGCAGCAGCCATGCACATTCTCAACAAGACCAACATCGACTTCATGCGGTGGCGGTGGCACGCCGTCGCCGTGTCGTGGATCGTCATCCTCGCCGGCGTCGCCGTGATGATGACCAGGGGCATTCCTCGAGGCATCGAATTCGCGGGTGGCACCGCCGTGATCATGCAGTTCGATCAGGCCCCGTCCGATGACGCCGTCCGGGACGCCCTGAACCGCAACTTCCCCGGAGGCGGGCAGAACGCGATCGTCCAGACCTACGGCGATCCTGGCGTCCGACAGAAGATGGTGCGGGTGCCGCAGGTGGGTGAAGAAGCCGGGGCCTCCCTGAGCGCCACGGCCGCCGCGGTCGAGAACGCCATCAAGCAGGCCGGTCTGGGGAACTTCACGGTGGTCGGCACCGAGATCGTCGGCCCTGCGGTCGGCCGCGAGCTGACATCGAAGGGGATCTGGGCGACGGTCCTGTCGCTCGTGGGCATCCTCGCGTACATCGCGTTCCGCTACCAGTTGAGTTTCGCCGTCGGCGCCGTGGTGGCGACCATCCACGACCTGCTGATCACGATGGCGTTCCTGGCCTTCTTCCAGTACGACCTGACCCTCAACGTCATCGCGGCGATTCTCACCGTCAGCGGCTATTCGACCAACGACACGATCGTCATCTTCGACCGCGTGCGTGAGAACCTGCGCAGCATGCGGCGCGACTCGCTGCGGAACGTGATCAACGTGTCGGTCAACCAGACGCTGGGCCGCACGGTGCTGACCGCCGGCACCACGCTGCTGAGCGCGCTGGCCCTGTTCCTGTTCGGGGGTGAAGTGCTCAGGGGCTTCGCCTTCACGATGATCGTCGGCATCATCACCGGCACCTACTCGAGCGTCTTCGTCGCCGCGGCGGTCGTGACGTTCTGGCGCAACCCGGGCCCGACCCGCGCCGCGGCCGCCGCCCCGGTCGCCCCGGACATGGCCGCGGGTGCGCCGCAGCAGCCGACGCGCCGGACCACGAAGCCGCAGCGGAAGGTCCGCGCGTCGTAGCTGCGCGTGCCGACCTGGCTTCAGGCTGCCTTCCTCGGGGTCGTGCAGGGACTCACCGAGTTCCTGCCCGTCTCTTCAACGGCGCACCTTCTCGTCCTGGAACGGCTGCTGGGCTACGCCGATCCTGCGAGTGTCTTCACCGAGATGATTCAGCTCGGCTCGATTCTCGCCATCGTCTGGCTGTATCGCCGGAAGGTGTGGGACGTCGTGTCCGGCATCCCGTCCAGGCCTGACGCGCGCGCGTTTGCAGTGAAGCTTGTCGTCTCCGTGGCCCCGGCGCTGCTCGTCGGCGCCCTCGCAGCGGACTACGTCGAGGCAGTGCTGCACAAGAGTCTGGCCACGATCGCCGCCGCCTTCGTGATCGGCGGGATCGTCATGCTCCTGGTGGAGCGGCGTGCGCCGCCGAGGCGGACGGAGAGCGTCGACACGGTTACCGTCGGGCAGGCGCTGGGCGTCGGGTTGTTCCAGGTGCTCGCCCTGGTCCCCGGTGTGTCGCGCTCGGGCGCCACCATCGTCGGCGGACTCCTCATGGGGCTCGACCGGGCAACCGCGGCCGAGTTCTCCTTCTTCATGGCCATGCCGACGCTGGCCGCCACGTTCGCGCACAGCGCGGTGGAGCTGCGCAACCAGATCAGCGCCGACCGGCTCGGCGAAGTGGCCATTGGGTTCGTGACGGCCTACCTGGCTTCAGTGGTCGTCGTGGAACCCTTCCTCGCGGTGGTCCGCCGACGCGGGTTCGCCCCGTTTGCGTGGTACCGCATCGCGGCGGGCGCCGCGCTGCTCGCCGCCGTGCTCGGCGGGTGGATGGTGTCCTGATGCAGTGGATACGCCGAAGCTTCATCGCCGGGTTCTTTGTCACGGTGCCCCTTTTCATCACCGTTGCGGCGTTCATCTGGATTTTCCAGATCGTGGACGGGCTGACGGCGCCGATCTACGAGCGGGCGCTCGGCCGTCAGGTGGCGGGGCTGGGGATCATCACCACCGCCGTCGGCGTCCTCGTCGTCGGTGCCATCGCGACCAACGTGATCGGGAAGCGCATCCTCCAGCAGGCGGACGGCTACCTCCTTCGCGTGCCGGTTTTCCGGACGATTTATGCGCCGGTCAAGCAGCTGGTGGTGGCGTTCTCGCCCGACAACGAGTTCGGGTTCAAGCGGGTCGTGCTCGTCCAGGATGGCCATCGGTACGCGCTCGGGTTCCTGACGAAGGAGTTCACCGTGGACCGAGGGCAGGGGCCAGAGCCGCTGGTAGCCGTCTACGTGCCCACGAACCACCTGTATCTGGGCGATATCGTGATCTGCGAGCGGGATCGCGCCCTGTATCCGGACATCACGGTGGAGGAAGGCATTCGCATCTTCCTCACCGGGGGGATGGCACTACCGCCGGACGTGCGGGGGGCGCAGGCGACCGAAGCGGCGCTGGCCCCATCCCGCACCGGCACGTAGGTCGGACAGGGCGTTGGCAGCGTGGCGTCTCGTCCCGCGAGGACGGCGTCCGCGCCCCACACGGACGACACGGTCTCCGGTGGCGTCGCGGCCGTGCTTTGGTCTAGAATCCGGCGTTTCCTGTTGCAAGACTGGCCGGCCCGTCGAGGGCCGGACAAGGGTTTCCCGTTGTCCGGCTAGCGCTGGAACTGTGTGAGGTGAGATGAACGCGACCGTGCAGAGATTCGTCAGTCGCCTGCTTGCCATGGCGACCTTTGTCGGGATGCTGGCGCTGCTGCCGCAGGTAGTGTTCGCGGCGCAGCCGGAAGCGGGCGGCGCACCAGTCCATCAGGGTGGTGAAGCGTCGCTGGTGGTTCCAGACCTGTCGGCCGTCAGCTTCATGGGCATTGACGGGCACACCCTGCTGATGACCGGCCTGCTGGTCTCGGCGCTCGGGCTGCTCTTCGGCCTGATGACGTTCAACACGTTGAAGAACATGCCCGTGCACCGCTCGATGCTCGAGGTGTCGGAGCTGATCTACGAGACCTGCAAGACGTACCTGATCACCCAGGGCCGTTTCATCATGGTGCTCTGGGTCTTCATCGCGGTGATCATCTCGGCCTATTACGGCTGGCTGAACCCGATTCCCGGCAAGTCCGTAGCGGCGACGCTGCCGATCATCCTCATCTTCTCGCTCATCGGCATCGCCGGCAGCTACGGCGTGGCATGGTTCGGCATCCGGGTCAACACCTTCGCGAATTCCCGCGCGGCGTTTGCGGGGCTCCGCGGGAAGCCGTACCCGATTTACGCAATCCCGCTGCAGGCCGGGATGAGCATCGGGATGCTGCTCATCAGCGTCGAGCTGCTGCTCATGCTGATGATTCTCCTGTTCATCCCGGGAGACTACGCCGGTCCGTGCTTCATCGGCTTTGCCATCGGTGAATCGCTCGGCGCCGCGGCACTGCGTATCGCGGGCGGCATCTTCACCAAGATCGCGGACATCGGGTCCGACCTGATGAAGATCGTCTTCAACATCAAGGAAGACGACGCGCGCAACCCCGGCGTGATTGCAGACTGCACGGGCGACAACGCGGGCGACTCGGTCGGCCCGTCGGCCGACGGCTTCGAGACCTACGGCGTCACGGGCGTGGCGCTGATCTCGTTCATCCTGCTGGCCGTCCGGGATCCGCAGGTGCAGGTCCAGCTGCTGGTCTGGATCTTCATGATGCGCATCGTCATGGTGGTGGCGAGCGGTCTGTCGTACTTCGTGAACGAGGGCATCACCAAGGGCAAGTACCGCGACGCCGACAAGATGAACTTCGAGGCGCCCCTGACGAACCTGGTCTGGATCACCTCGATCGTGTCGGTGATCATGACCTACATCGCGTCGTACCTGCTGATTCCGAACCTCGGCGACGGCAGCCTGTGGTGGAAGCTGTCGACGGTCATCACATGCGGCACCCTGGCTGGTGCGATCATTCCCGAGTTCGTGAAGGTGTTCACGTCGACGGAGTCGGCGCACGTCAAGGAAGTGGTCACCTCCTCGAAGGAGGGTGGCGCGTCGCTGAACATCCTGTCCGGTTTCGTGGCGGGCAACTTCAGCGCCTACTGGCTGGGCCTCAGCATCGTGATGCTGATGGGGATCGGCTCCTGGGTGAGCAACTCGTTCGGGCTCGGCGACGGCATGCTGGCGCCAGCGGTCTTTGCGTTCGGCCTCGTGGCGTTCGGGTTCCTCGGCATGGGGCCCGTGACCATCGCAGTCGACTCGTACGGTCCGGTCACCGATAACGCCCAGTCGGTATTCGAGCTGTCGGTCATCGAGACGCTGCCGAACATCAAGGAGCAGATCAAGAAGGAGTTCGGCTTCGACGTGAAGTTCGACCGTGCGAAGGACCTGCTCGAGGAGAACGACGGCGCGGGCAACACGTTCAAGGCGACGGCGAAGCCGGTGCTCATCGGTACGGCCGTGGTCGGCGCGACCACGATGATTTTCTCCATCATCGTGTCGCTGACCGAGGGACTCAATGCCAGCCTGGTGCAGAACCTGTCGGTCCTGCACCCGCCCTTCCTGCTCGGGCTCATCACCGGCGGCGCCGTCATCTACTGGTTCACCGGAGCGTCTGCGCAGGCGGTGACGACGGGCGCGTATCGGGCGGTCGAGTTCATCAAGGCGAACATCAAGCTCGACGGCGTGACGAAGGCGTCGGTGGAGGACAGCAAGAAGGTCGTCGAGATCTGCACCCAGTACGCGCAGAAGGGGATGTTCAACATCTTCCTGACCGTGTTCTTCTCGACCCTGGCCTTTGCCTTCTTCGAGCCGTTCTTCTTCATCGGCTACCTGATCTCGATTGCGCTGTTCGGGTTGTACCAGGCGATCTTCATGGCGAACGCGGGCGGTGCCTGGGACAACGCGAAGAAGATTGTCGAGGTCGAGCTGAAGGCGAAGGGGACCCCGCTCCACGCGGCCACGGTGGTGGGTGACACGGTGGGGGATCCCTTCAAGGACACCTCGTCGGTGGCCATGAACCCGGTCATCAAGTTCACGACGCTGTTCGGCCTCCTGGCGGTGGAGCTGGCGGTACGTCTGGGGCGCGACGGCGGCGGGCTGACGACGGTGCTGTCGGCGGTATTCCTGGCGATTTCGCTCTACTTCGTGTGGCGCTCGTTCTACGGGATGCGGATTGGCGGAACGGACCACGCGTGAGCGTGGTCCATTTCGCCGAAACCGGTGTCTAACCCCACGGATAGCTCGTTGACTCGCTGAAATTCGAGTGACTATAATCGCCGCCTTTGACTTGACCGCCGGCCGGCGTCGGGCGGTCACGTCACGGCCTTTCCGGCGGCCTGAGCCGGAATCCCGAGGAGGAGACTAGCAGTGCCACGTGACATGTTCGGCGACGTCGTGGACCCGTCGGTCAAGGTGGGAACCCGAGCCTGGTATACGGTCCCGCTTTCGATCATCGTGCACACGGCGGTTCTCGGGGCGGTGGTGATCATCCCGCTGCTCGCGGCCGACGTGCTGCCGACACCGCCGTCGATGATGGCGTTTGTCGCAGCACCTCCGCCGCCACCACCACCGCCACCGCCACCCCCGCCCCCACAGGCTGCTCCGCCGCCGACGCCGCCGCCCGACGTGAATCCGGCTGCGGCACCAGTCGAGGCGCCGTCTGAAATCAAGGCCGAGACGGGCCTGGAGCAGGGGTCGCGCGACGCGGCTGCCGGCGTGGAAGGCGGTGTCGTCGGTGGGGTGACCGGCGGCATCGTGGGCGGTCTCGACGCGGCTCCGCCTCCTCCGCCGCCGCCGCCCCCACCTCCGCAGGCGGTGCGCGTGGGTGGCAACATCAAGCCGCCGACGAAGACCAAGGACGTGCGGCCGACCTATCCGGCCATCGCACAGTCGGCCCGTGTGCAGGGCGTCGTCATCATCGAGGCGACGATCGGGCCCGACGGATCGGTGCAGGAGGCGAAGGTGCTTCGGTCGATTCCGCTGCTCGACGCGGCGGCACTCGACGCGGTGCGGCAGTGGCAGTTCACGCCGACCCTGCTGAACGGCGTTCCCGTTCCGGTCATCATGACGGTGACGGTGAACTTCACGCTGCAGTAAAGACCTGGGGGTCCGGCGGACACCGGACCCCGGACGCTACAGATTCACAACTTCGTCTCATTGGAGGATAGACCGTGGATTTCATGGAAATGTACGAGCAGATGACGATTGTCGCGAAGGCCGTGGCGTTCGTCCTCATTGTCATGTCGATGTGGTCGCTTGGTGTGGGTATCGAGCGGTTCTTCACCTATCAGCAGGCCCGGACGCAGTCCAAGCTGTACGCGCCGCAGGTGGCGAAGCACCTCAAGGAAGGCCGTCTGAAGGAAGCGGTCGCCCTGTCGTCCAAGAAGGAATACCGCTACAGCCACCTCGCGAAGGTCGTGCTCGCCGGTCTGCAGGAGTATCAGTTCCAGCAGGAGTCGGGGCAGGGCATGAGCCGTGAGGACATCATGGACACCGTCCGTCGCGCCATCCAGCGCGCCTCGGCGCTCACCGCCAACGACCTGAAGAAGGGCGTCGCCGCGCTCGCCACCATCGGCTCCACGGCTCCGTTCGTCGGTCTGCTCGGCACGGTCGTCGGCGTCATCAACGCGTTCCAGGGCATCGGCGCCAGCGGGTCGGCCGGTATCGGCGCGGTCTCGGTCGGTATCTCGGAAGCCCTCGTCGAAACCGCACTCGGCCTGGTCGTCGCCATTCCCGCGGTCTGGATCTACAACTACCTGACCGCCCGGATCGAGTACTTCAACGTGGAGATGGACAACTCCTCGTCGGAACTCGTCGACTACTTCATCAAGAAGACGGCCTAGCAGGTTTCCCGGCTACGGGCTCGTGGCCCCGGCCGCTGCCGGGGCCATGGCCTCCCATCCGGGGCGAGCAGAGTCACTTTCGCGTTAGGGAGAAACAGCTATGGCAATGGACCTTGGCGGCGCCAAAGGCGGAGTCAAGTCCGATATCAACGTGACGCCCCTCGTGGACGTCATGCTGGTGCTGCTCATCATCATGATGCTCATCGCACCCATGCTCCAGCAGGGCGTGAGCCTCACGTTGCCGACGGCCGACAACACGGTCGACAAGCCGGAGTCGCAGGACCAGACGATCATCGCCGTCGACAAGTTCAAGTCGATCTACCTGAACGCGAAGCCCATCGCCGAGAGCGAACTGGCAACGCGCATCACGGAGATCCTCGAAGACAAGACCGAGAAGATCGTCCTCATCAAGGCTGACGAAGAGGTCGAGTACGGTGCGGTCATGGCGGTCATGGACCAGCTGCGCCAGGCAGCGATCGAGGACGTCGGGCTCATCACCGAGAAGCGCAAGGGCTCGGGCGGCGGGGCGGGAGGTCAGTAATGGCACACGCGCATAACCACTACGGCGCCGAGAAGGTCGTCAAGGCGGAGGCCGCGCATGCCAACGCCGACATGAACGTGACGCCGCTCATCGACGTGCTGCTCGTGCTGCTCGTCATCTTCATGGCGGCCCTCCCCCTCACGCAGAAGGGTGTCGACATCAACCTGCCGGCGGAAACCAAGACCGCACAGCAGCAGCAGGAAGTCGACGTCAGCCAGATCGTCGTCGAGTACACGGCTGACAAGCGCATCTCGATCAACAAGCAGGACGTCACCGTCGCCGAACTCGAAACCCGCCTTCGCGAGATCTACGAGGAGCGCAAGGACAAGACGATGTTCATCGCCGGCGCCGAGACCCTGCGCTACGGCGACATCGTCGCCGTCATCGACGCCGCCCGCGGCGCCGGTGTCGAGAAGGTCGGGATCGTCACCGCCGGCATGCGCCGCGCGGCAGGCGTCGCCTCGAACTAACCGCTCGGTACCGCGCCGGACGTCAACCAACGGCCGCCTCCTCGAGGGGCGGCCGTTGCCATTTCCAGCGGCCGACGCTTACGCCTGCCGCGCCGGGGCGGCCGGCCCGGCCGGCCCGGCCGGGAACGCCGGGTGCTTTCTCACCTCCCGCGCCTGCCACAGATGGCGCCGCTCGTGCGCCAGCAGCAGCGCAAACGTGCCATTGAGCGTCCAGGACACCGGTGCGAACTGCGACCGCACCTTGATCCGCGGCTGATTCAGGCCATCCGCGCTGCGGATGCACTCCCCGAACTCCACGCGAAGCTGACGCGCCCGCGCCACCGTTGCAACGGGGTCGAGGTCGACACCCGCCACGAATGGCTTGGGTGTCTTGAAACGCCAACCGGGCGGCGGTTCCATCGATCGGATGAACAAGCGTTCGATCCAGCCGATGGCAAACGGGCCCTGGGCGGTCAGGCCCTGGGCACGCGCCGACTGCACCGCGGAGCGCAGTACGGGCAGATATCGTTCGATTGTGATGTTCAAATGCTCGATACACTGGCCGACCGACCAGGCGTTCGGCGACGGCTGCCAGTTGAAGCGCGTCCTGTCGAGGTTGCCCAGCCCCGGCAGGTCCTGCTCGATCGAGCGCAACTGCGTCAGACAGGCTTCGAGTCCAGCTTCCATATCGGCTCTACGGGCGAAGGCGTCGAGAAAACGCCGAATTTGTTGCTCAGGAGGCTTGACGATCCAACCATCCGGACCCGCCGATCCTCACTGGAAAGATACCGCATGAGGTGCGTCGGGCGATCCCCGGCGCGAATAGAATGGTTTTACATCAACAGAACCATGCACGCCGTCTGACTCCTGGGGGTCGCACGCTCACGGCCGCGGCTTCATGCGTTCGTTACTCAGCCACGCTAGGCTGAGTAATGGCGCACCGCGGTGTGCCAACGCGATCGCCCTCTGATGGAGACCACATGAGTCGAAGCCTTTCTCGCTTGTTCCTTGCCCTCGCGATCCTCGGCGCGATCACCGCGCTGCGGCCTGCGGGTGTCCTGTACGCGCAGGGTGTCACCACTGCCGCGGTCACCGGCATCGTGTCGGATGCCCAGGGCGGCGTCGTCCCCGGTGCGACGGTGACCGCCGTCCACGAGCCGTCCGGGACAACCTACTCCGGTGTCACGCAGGCGGATGGACGGTTCCTGATCCCGGGCATGCGCGTCGGTGGTCCGTACACCGTCACCGCTGAACTCAGCGGATTCCGGAACGCCGTCCAGAACAACATCAACCTGACGCTCGGCGTCACGCAGGACCTCGAGTTCACCCTGAGCCTCGCAACGGTCAGCGAGACCGTCGAAGTCGTGGCGACCACGGATCCGGTGTTCAGTTCGACGCGCACGGGCGCAGCGACCTCCGTATCCCGCCAGGAAATCGCCCTTTTGCCGACCCTCGCCGGACGCCTGACCGACGTCACCCGGCTCACCCCCCAGTCGAACGGCAGCAACTTCGCCGGCAACGACAACCGGATGAACAACATCACGGTGGACGGTTCATCGTTCAACAACTCGTTCGGCCTCGGCGGCCAGCCGGGCGACCGCTCGGGCGTCGCGGCGATCTCGCTCGAGGCGCTCGAACAGGTGCAGGTCAACGTGGCGCCGTTCGATGTCCGGCAGGGTGCGTTCATCGGCGCCGGCGTGAACTCGGTGACGCGCAGCGGCACGAACCGCCTCACCGGCTCCTTCTATCATCGCTTCCGCAACCAGGACTGGGTGGGCACCGAAGCCGCTGGCCAGGTCGTGAACCCTGGAACCTTCACCTTCCGCAATACCGGCGGCTGGGCCGGGGGGCCGATCGTGAAGAACAAGTGGTTCGCGTTCGGCAACTACGAGGATCAGCTCGACAAGCGTCCGCTCACGACCTTCCGTGCGAACAATGGCGGCGAGGCGGTGACCGGCCAGACCACCCGCGTGCTGGCCTCCGACCTGACGCAGCTCAGCTCGTTCCTGCAGGATCGATTCAGCTACGCGACGGGACCGTTCAACGACATTCCGGACCGCACGCCCGCAAAGCGTTTTCTCCTGCGCAGCGATTACAACATCAACACGGCGAACAAGGTGAGCTTCCGCTACACCCACCTGAACTCGTTCACCGACGTCGGCATCTCCGGGTCGACCTCTGCGCTCCAGGGCCGTTCGATCAACAGTACCCAGTGGCTCTCCTTCCAGAACTCGAACTACCAGATCAAGGAGAACATCCGCTCCGGCATCGGTGAATGGAACTCTGTGCTCACCAACACCATGACCAACACGGTGCAGATCGGGTACTCCTTCCAGGACGAAAGCCGTGCGCAGAGCGACAAGCTCTTCCCGTTCGTCGACATCTTCAACGGGGGCACGTCCTACACCTCGTTCGGCTTCGAGCCGTTCAGCGTGGGGAACCTCCTGAGCTACAAGACGCTGCAGGTCCAGGACAACCTGACGAAGTTCTTCGGCACGAAGCACACGGTGACGCTTGGCGCCTACGTCGAGAAGTACCACTCCGATAACGTGTTCTTCGGCTGCTGCCCGCAGGGAGCGTGGTCGTACAACTCGCTGGACGACTTCTACGCGGACGCCAACGGCTATCTGGCCAATCCGAACCGCACGACTACCAGCGTCGCAGCGCGCGCCTTCCAGGTCCGCTGGGCGAACATCCCTGGTCTCGAGCAGCCGCTGCAGCCCCTCGATGTGTGGTACTCCGCCGGTTACGCGCAGGACGAGTGGCGCCCCCGTCGCAACCTCACGGTGACCGCCGGTGTTCGATTCGACGTGTCGAGCTTCGGTGCAACCGCCTATCCGAATGCCGCCGCGGACGCGCTCACGTTCCGCAGCAACGAAGGCAACCCGATCCGCTTCGATACCGGGTCGATGCCTGATACCAAGGTGCTGTGGTCACCGCGCGTTGGCCTGAACTGGGACGTGCTCGGCAACCAGACCCTGCAGCTGCGCGGCGGCGCCGGCCTGTTCAGCGGCCGACCCGCCTACGTCTGGATCTCCAACCAGATCGGCAATACGGGCGTCCTGATCGGCGAGCGCATCGACACCGCACCAGGCACGAACTACCCGTTCTCGCCGGATCCTTCGCGCTACCGGGGCGCGCCGACCGGACGGAACGCGTCGAGCTACGCGCTCAACGTCACGGATCCCGATTTCAAGTTTCCGCAGGTGTGGCGGACGAACGTGGCTGCCGACGTCAAGCTGCCGCTTGGGATCATCAGCACCACGGAGTTTCTCTACGCCAACGACGTGAACGGCGTCTACTACTACAACGCGAACCTGCCGGCCGCACAGGGCGCGTTCGCCGGCGTGGACAGCCGGCCGCGGTGGGTGGGAACTCCCTGCGCGTCCGCGGGGCAGGCGGGCGGTTGCGTGAACCGGATCAACAACGATGCGGGCAACCAGGTGACGCAGGCGCTCGTGCTGAAGAATGGCACCGACGGCAGTTCCTGGAACTTCGCCCAGTCCGTGTCGAAGAACACCTCGTGGGGGCTTACGCTTCGCGGCGCCTACAGCTACGGCGAGTCCCGAACGATCTCGGACCCCGAGTCGACGGCGGCCACGAGCTTCGGCCGCAACACGCAGTCGGCGGATCCGAACAACCCCGGTGCCCAGATCTCAATGTGGTCGCCTGGCCATCGCTACTACGCGCTGGCCAACTTCACGCGGGAGTACTTCAAGCTCGGGGCGACCTCCTTCTCCTTGTTCTGGGAAGGGCGTCACAGCCAGGTGAATGCGTCAAGCCGTGTCAGCTACACGTTCGCCGGCGACATGAACGGCGACGGCGTGGCCAACAACGACCTGATTTACATCCCGCGCAACACCTCGGAGATGAACTTCACGCCGTTCACCGTGGCCGGGCGCACCTTCAGCGCCGAAGACCAGGCCGCGGCATTCGAGGCGTTCATCGAGCAGGATGAATACCTGCGCAAGAACCGCGGACAGTACGCCACGCGCCACGGCGGCGTCATGCCCATGTTCAACAGCGTGGACCTTTCCATCATGCAGGACCTTTTCCGGAACGTCGGCAGGGCCCGTCATGGCCTCCAGGTGCGTCTCGACATCCAGAACTTCGGCAACATGTTGAACAGCAAGTGGGGCGTGTCGTATCGGCCCACGGCATCGATCAACAACGCCCAGCAGCTCCAGATCCTGACGAACCCCGGGGTCGACGCGCAGGGGCGGGCCACCTACCGTCTCACGACGGTGAACAACGAGCTGATCAGGAACACGTACCAGTCGTCTGCTACCACCGGCGACGTCTATCAGTTCATGGTCAGCCTGCGGTACTCCTTCAACTAGGCACCGCCGCGCTCACAGACACGGGCCGGGACCTCCCCCTGGGGGTCCCGGCCCTTCGCGTTTCTGCCGTTCTTCCGACCCTGCAGCAGGGTCACCGTCCATTGGGGCGGGCCTGACCGGCCGCCAGGCTCCCTCGTCCATGGCCTCAATCGCCCGGACATCCATCAATCGCCTCGCGGACAGGACCAGGCGGACGACGCGGCGCACGGGTGGCGTGCGGGCGCCTGCGGCCTGCCCGCGCCTGCGGCCTGCCCGCATACCCTTGATTGCCGGCGTCGGTGGGCGGGCCCGGCGCATCCGCAGGGCCAGAAACGGCGGTGGGGTAGCTGCCGGGCGCGGCTTCAGGGTGGGGCGGCAAGCGGAAACGAAAAGGGCCGCCAGACGCGAGTCTGGCGGCCCTGAGCGGGGGATATGCGCGGCGCGGGTGCTAGTTGCTGCTGGCCTGCTTGGCCTTGCGCAGTTCGTTCGCCTTGTCGCTGAGCGCCGTGGCTTCCTTGAGGAGCGCCTGCTGCTTGGAGACTTCCTTCTCGAGGTTCGCCTGCAGGCGAAGGAGCAGGCCCTTGAAGGTGAGCGCCTCGACGTAGTCGGACTTCAGCGCGAGGGCCTTGTCCACCGCCTCGAGGCCCTTGCCGATGTATTCGCGCTTCTGCGCATCGGACAGGGTGGCGTCACCGCGGGTCTCGTCCCAGTAGTAGCCGGCGATCGTCTGGAACGCCTCGGGGTTGTTGGGCTCGATAGCCGCCCGCTCGTTCAGGGCCTCGATGGTCTTGTCGAACTGCCCCTGACGATTGTAGAAGCCGGCCAGCTGGAGGTAGACGGTCGGGTCCTTCGGCTTCGCCGCCTTGGAGCGCAGCAGAACCTGTTCGGCCTCGGGATACGCACCGGCATCCTCGTAAATCTTCGCGAGCACCGCGTAGTTCGACGGCTCGGCGGGTTCCATCTCGATCATCTTGATGAGGACGGGTTCGGCCTTTGCGGGATCGTTCAGCTTGTCCACGCCGTAGGCGGACACCAGATATTCGAGCGACAGCTCGGCGATCTTCTGCTCGTCCGGCAGCTGCGAGTTCGCCAGGCGCTCGGCCGACATCTGGTAGTACTTGACGGCATCCTCGAGCAGCTTGTCGTTGGCCGGATCGCCCCTCCGGCTCGGCTTGTACAGGTTGTCCAGGCTGTTGCCGAGGAAGAAGTAGGCGATGTTCATGTTGGGGTCAGCGGTGATCACCTCTTCGTACAGGGTCGCGGCTTTCCTGTAGTCCTGGGACTGATAGGCGGCGTTCGCGCTCTTGAATGCGCGCTTCGCCTGCACCTGACCGACCTGCGAGCAGCCTACCGACACCGATAGGGCCAGCATCGCCCCAACCGCCAGCGACGCACCCGAAAAACCACGCATTGAGCCCCCTTTATGGCCGTGAACCGACATGTTCTGTGAAAATGCCCACTAGGCGAGGCGAATTGCCGCGGCCAAAACCGCGCCAGTATAGTGAAGCAAATTTTCGTTAGTCAATACGAAGGCTTAGACACCGGTTTTCATGATTCGCTTCGAGGATCTCGTAGAAAAAGTCCGGGCGTACAGCCCGGACGCCGACGTGGAACTGCTGCGGCGGGCGTACGTGTTCTCCGCCTTCGAGCACCGGGGGCAGGTCCGCCATTCCGGGGAGCCGTACCTCATCCACCCCCTGGCGGTCGCCGACTTCCTGGCGGACATGAAGCTCGACGTCGTCGCCGTGTCGGCGGGCCTCCTCCACGACGTCGTCGAGGACACCCTGACGACCATCGAGCGCATCCGGGAGCTGTTCGGCCCGGAGGTGGCCCACGTCGTCGAGGGGGTTACCAAGATTGGAGCCATCCGGTTCTCCTCGACGGAGGAGCGGCAGGCGGAGAACTTCCGCAAGATGCTCCTGGCCATGGTGGACGACATTCGCGTCATCCTGGTCAAGCTCGCCGACCGGCTGCACAACATGCGCACGCTGAGCCACCTGGCCGACGAGAAACGCATGGCCATCGCCCAGGAAACCCGCGACATCTATGCGCCGATCGCCAATCGGCTCGGGATGAGCAAGGTCAAGAACGAGCTGGAAGAGCTCTCGTTCCGCTACCTGGAGCCGCAGGCGTACGAGGCGCTCCGGGCGCGGGTCGACGCGAAACGGCGCACCACCGAAGGCCTGATGGAGCAGCTCAAGGGCACCATCGAGGCCAAGCTGCTCGAGGCGTCGGTTCCGGTCGTGCAGATCGACGGACGCATCAAGCGGCTCTGGAGCATCGCGCAGAAGCTGAAGAAGCAGCGGATCGAGCTGGACCAGGTCTACGACTTCGTGGCGCTACGCGTCATCACGACGAGCGTGAAGGATTGCTACGCCGCGCTCGGCATCATTCACCAGACCTGGTCGCCGGTGCCTGGCCGCATCAAGGACTTCATCGCCATGCCCCGCCCCAACGGGTACCAGTCGCTTCACACCTCGGTGATCAGCCACAACGGCATGCCGTTCGAAGTGCAGATCCGCACCCTCGAGATGCACCGGATGGCCGAGGAAGGGGTCGCGGCGCACTGGAAATACAAGGAGGGCCGCGTCGGCGACCACAAGGACGAGCGCTATTTCCAGTGGATGCGGCAACTCCTCGAGTTCCAGCAGGAGGTCCGCGACCCGCAGGAGTTCATCCAGAACCTGAAAGTCGAGCTCTACCCGGAGGAGGTCTACACCTTCACCCCGAAGGGGCAGGTGAAGGCGTTCCCCCGCGGGGCCACGCCCATTGATTTCGCCTACTCGATCCACACCGACGTCGGGCACCAGTGTGTCGGGGCCAGGGTGAACGGCAAGATGGTGCCGCTCCGCGCGCATCTGAAGAACGGGGATATCGTCGAGATCCTCACGCAGCCCGGGCACAAGCCGAGCCGGGACTGGCTGAACTTCGTCGCCACCTCGCACGCCCGATACAAGATCAAGCACCTGATCCGGCTCGAGGAGCGAACCCGCGCCATCGATCTGGGCCGCAAGGTCTTCGAGAAGGAACTGCGTCGCTACGACGTGTCGCAGAAGGGGCTTTTCGAAGGCGAGGCGTTCGCCAAGGCGCTCGCTGACTCCGGCGTCAAGATCGCGGACGACCTGATGGCCCTCATCGGCTATGGGACGTTGTCCGCCAAGCAGCTCCTCGGGAAGTTGGTACCGGGCGAGCGCCTGCGTGAGAAGGGCCCGGATGGTTTCGTCGCGTCGGCGGTGAAGCGCGCCCTCGGCAGCGGAGAAGAGAAGATCAAGGTGCGCGGTTCCGATGACGTACTGGTCTTCCGCGCCAGGTGCTGCAACCCGATCCGCGGCGAGAAAATCGTGGGCTACATCACGCGGGGCAAGGGTGTCTCGGTGCACTCCTCGACCTGCCCGAACGTGGTGAACCTGCTCTACGACCCTGAGCGGCGGATCGACGTCGAATGGGACAAGGCGTCCGGGCCCGACACGGGCTCCACCTACACGGTGAAGCTGACGATGGACGTGGAGGACAGGAAGGGGGTGCTGGCAGCGGTCAGCGCCAAGATCTCCGACATCAACACGAACATCCGGAACATGGAGGCCCGCGCGGCGGAGGACGATCGGCGTGCCCGGATCGACGTCACCGTCGAGATCGCCGACCTGCAGCACCTGCAGCGCGTCATCAACGCGCTCAAAACCGTGACCGGGGTGATCGACGTCGAGCGGACGGGGCGTCCGGCGTGAAGCGGCTAGGTGCGCCCGGCAAACGACGCGATCGCGTCGATTTCCACCCGCGCATCCCTCGGCAGCCGGGCGGCCTGGATTGTCGAGCGGGCGGGGAACGGCTCCACGAAGGCCGCGCGATACGCCTCGTTCATCTCGGCGAAGTCGTTCATGTCCGCCAGATAGACGGTGGTTCGGGCCACATCGGCGAAGGTCAGCCCGGCGGCCTCGAGAAGCGCACCCAGGTTACGAAGCACCTGCCGCGTCTGGTCGCCGATCGAACCCGCCACCATGGTCCCGGATACCGGATCGACCGGCACCTGCCCGGACACGAACAGCAGGTCACCGACCCGCAGGGCTGACGAATACGGGCCGATTGCTTTGGGAGCGCCGGCGGCGCTGACGGCCTCTCGGGGCATGGTGCAACTCAGGCGGCCTTGACGACCTTGTTCGAGCGCAGGCAGCGGGTGCAGACCCGAATGCGCTTGGTGCCGCCGTTGACGCTCGCCCGCACCGTCTGCAGGTTGGGCTCGAACCGGCGCGCGCTCACGTTATGCGCGTGACTCACCTGCCGGCCGACCACCGGCGTCTTTCCACAGATTTCGCAACGCTTCGCCATGACTTGGGTTTCCTTCCGCGGCAAAACTCCGAGTATAGCGGCCAACTGTCTGAGCCGCAAGGGGGTCCGCGCACGGTGCGCGCCCGCTCCGACTGCGCCCCACGCCTCCGCGCACCGATCCGCATCCGGTGCGTACCTCCGTCACTGCGTGCGGCCGACGATGTTGTCGCCACATTCGCCTTCGTCCGACAACACCGTCGGTCGGATGCGGCGGGAGGCCGCGACCGGTTCCCTGAGTGCTGACGGGACGCGTGGCACCAGCGGCCAGGGTGACGGATCGCCGTCCTGAACAGGCGGCAGCACCGCACTTCCGCGACGGGATTGTCGTCTCCCAGAGGGGACAGGTGCAAAGTTGGCGCATCCCGAACTCTTCGTGTGGCGGGTGCGTCTAAAGAGGCAATGAGACGGAGCCGGGGGAGCGGCCGCCGGGCGGTATCCAGGCAAGTCTCTGATTGACAACTGTTTCCGAGCACACGCCAGCCCCGGGCCTCCCATCATCGTTGGGGATCGCACTCGGCAGCTGGCCAGGATCGGCGGACAGGCGACCCCCTTGCAGTTCAGGCGATGGTCGATCTATTATTGGCAACTCATTTGCATTATCGGCGGAATCTTATTCGGCGATGCCCCGGACGTTCCGGGGAAGGAGCGGCATCATGAAGGCGACCAACAAGGTGGCGACCGAGGCAAAGCCCCGGTCCCGTTACACTGAGCTCAAGCGCATGCTGGAAGAGCGCCGCAGGGAAATCCAGGCGGAGGTCCAGGGCAAGATGCGGGACGTGCGCTCGGAAGGCACCTGGGGCAGCAAGGGTAGCGAAGTGTTCGATGCCGTCGAGAGTTCCGAGGCGGACATTCAGGACGATATCGAATTCACGCTCATCCAGATGAAGTCGGAGACGCTGAACAAGATCAACGACGCGCTGTTCCGGCTCGAGCAGGGTGATTACGGCAACTGCTTCGAGTGCGGCGAGGAGATTGCCGAGAAGCGGCTGCGCGCGCTGCCCTTTGCCGTCCGCTGCAAGGACTGCGAAGAGGCGCGGGAGATGGCCGAGCAGCGCGAGCGCCAGATGGCGGCACGTCGTGGCACGACGCCGCTGTTCCTGGACATGTAAGACCCGGCGACCCCTGGGCTCCGCCGGTGGCGGAGCCCGTCTTCCTCCCCACCGGCGTTCCCTTCCGGATCCTGACTCGTCCCCGTATCTTCTGTGCGCCGTCCCGATGCGGCTTGTCCCCCGAGGCGAGCCGTGCCGCGCGGGGCACCATGAGGAGTTCGTCATGAGCGATCAGGTCGAGGACCTCAAGACAGAGGACCTCTCGGTTTCCGATCGACCGCCTGCGATTCCGTCAGAACTGCCGATTCTCCCGCTGCGGGACACGGTGCTGTTTCCCAACTCCTTCATGCCGCTCGCGGTGGCGCGGGAAAGTTCCGTCCGCCTGATCGACGATGCGATCGCGAACGGGAAGCTGATCGCGGTGTTCACGCAGCGCGACGCGGCCGTGGAGGAGCCCGGGCGGGACGACCTCTACCCGGTGGGCACAGCCACCCACATCCACAAGATGTTCAAGCTGCCCGACGGCAGCCTGCGGCTGATTGTCCAGGGTTTGGCGCGCCTGCACCTTGACGAGATCGTGGAGACGACGCCCTACCTGAGGGCACGGGTGACCGGCGTCACCGAAGACACGAACGACGCCGATCGCCTCGAAATCGACGCCCTGGCCCGCAACATCAAGACGAACTTCCAGCAGGTGGTCTCGCTGTCGCCGCTGCTTTCGGACGACCTCCAGACGCTGGCGACCAACATTACCGAACCGGGGCGCCTGGCGGATTTCATCGCCTCCAGCCTGACCACGATCGGCACGCCCGTGAAGCAGGAGGTGCTCGAGACGCTCGACATCCGCGCGCGCATGGACAGCCTGAACCGCATCCTGATCAAGGAACTCGAGGTTCTCGAGCTCGGATCGAAGATCCAGTCGCAAGTGCAGTCCGAGGTCGGCAAGAACCAGCGCGAGTACTTCCTGCGCGAGCAGATGAAGGCAATCCAGAAGGAACTCGGCGAGGGAGACGACCAGACCAAGGAGATCGAGGAGCTGGCGGAGAAGATTGACGCGGCGGGCATGCCCGAGCCGGTGAAGAAAGAGGCACTGCGCGAACTGGACCGGTTGTCGAAGATGCCGCCGGCCGCGGCCGAATATACCGTCTCGCGCACCTACGTGGACTGGCTCGTCGCCCTCCCGTGGGCCAAGCGCACCGACGAGGTGATCGACCTGCCCAAGACCAAGAGCGTGCTCGATGCGGAGCACTCCGGGCTGGAGAAGGCCAAGGACCGCATCCTCGAGTACCTCGCCGTACGCAAGCTGAACCCCGACGTGAAGGGGCCGATCCTCTGCTTCGCGGGCCCTCCCGGCGTGGGCAAGACCTCGCTGGCCAGATCCATTGCCGAGTCGCTCGGACGCACGTTCGTCCGCGTGTCGCTCGGAGGGATGAGGGACGAAGCGGAGATCCGCGGACACCGCAGGACGTACATCGGCGCGCTGCCCGGGCAGATCATCCAGGGCCTGCGGCGAGCGGAGTCGAAGAACCCGGTGTTCATCCTCGACGAGATCGACAAGCTCGGTGCCGACTTCCGCGGCGACCCCTCATCGGCGCTCCTCGAGGTGCTCGACCCGGAGCAGAACAACACGTTCCGCGACCATTACCTCGACGTGCCGTTCGATCTCTCCGAGGTGCTGTTCATCACCACCGCGAACGTGCTCGATCCAATTCCGCCCGCCCTGCGCGACCGGATGGAGGTGCTCGAGATTGCGGGCTACACGGAAGAGGAGAAGCTGAAGATCGCGCAGGAGCACCTCGTTGCCAAGCAGGTCAGGAACCACGGCCTCACGGCCGAGTTCATCACGTTCACCGCCGACGCCCTCCGGCAGGTGATCCGCGGATACACACGCGAGGCCGGCGTGCGCAATCTCGAGCGCGAGATCGGCGCCCTGTGCCGAAAGGCGGCGCGGCGACGGGCCGAGGGCAACGAGGCGCCGCTCGAGGTCACGCCGGAGGTGGTGGTCGAACTGCTCGGAGCGCCGCGCTTCCTCGACGAGGAGATGGAGGAACGCACGAAGGAACCGGGCGTCGCCATCGGCCTGGCCTGGACACCGGTTGGCGGCGACGTGCTCTTCATCGAAGCATCGCGGATGGCCGGGACCGGCACGCTGACACTGACGGGGCAGCTCGGCGACGTGATGAAGGAGTCGGCGCGCGCGGCCCTGTCATGGCTCCGGACCCACGCGCGTGAGCACGGCATCGATCCGGACTTCTTCAAGACCGCGGAACTGCACGTGCACGTACCCGCGGGAGCCATTCCGAAGGACGGCCCCTCGGCCGGTGTGACGATGGCCGCGGCCATGGCGTCAGAGCTGACGGGGCGCCCGGTGCGGGGCGACATTGCGATGACGGGCGAGATCACCCTCTCGGGCCGCGTGCTGCCCGTCGGCGGCATCAAGGAAAAGGTGCTGGCTGCCCGCCGCGTGGGGATCAACGAAGTGATCCTGCCGCGGCAGAACGCCAAGAACGTCAACGAGGACCTGACTCCGGAGTTGCGGCAGGGTCTCGTCGTGCACCTCGTCTCGACGATCGACGAGGTGCTGGCGCTCGCGCTTCAGCCCGTTTCCACCGACGTGGTGCGGCCGTCGCGCAAGGTACCGAGGTCGAGCGGTCAGAGCGTGCCGCCGGCCTGACGCCTGGGCTGAACGCCCGCTCGAACGTGGGTCGGGGCCTCAGGCGAGCGTCAGGCCGTACGCCGTCTTGAGGTCCACGATCTCACCCCTGTCCACCATCGCGCGGGCGTCGGCCAGCGTCACCTGCATCGAGGTAATATCCTCGTCGGCGTCCGGCCGCCGCGCAGTGGCCGGATCGGCCCGGCGCAGGCCGGACACCTTGTAGAAGATCAGCTCCTCGTCGCAGAAGCCCGGCGTCGGGTAAAGCCCGCGAATTCGCTCGATGCGGCCGGGCACCAGGCCGATCTCCTCTTCGCACTCCCGGACCGCGGCTTCGTCCGCGGTTTCTCCCGGCTCAACGCCCCCGGCCGGCAGCTCCCACATCTCGCGGTCGATGCTTGCCCGATACTGCCGGATCAGGATGATCCGGCCGTCATCGGCGATCGGCAGGACCACAACGGATGGTGCGTGGCGAACGATCGCCACATCGTGCTCGGTTCCGTTGGGAAAGCGGCGGCGATCGACTTCCACCGAAAAGACCCGCCCCTTGTAGACGACTGCCATTTAACCTCCTCGTTGCCGGCTACCCAGCTGGCAGGTCGTCCGGCGCATTCAGGGCGACGAGGGCGTCGAGCACGTCCTTCAGATCCTTTGGGAGTTCGCTCTCGAACGCCATGCGCCGGCCGTCCGTCGGGTGCGTGAAGGCCAGCCGTGCGGCGTGCAGGAACGGGCGCGTCAGGCGCTGCACCGGACGGATGTCACCGGGCACGCGACGATGCACGCCGCCGTACAGGGCATCGCCGACGATCGGATGCCCAATCCCGCTCAGGTGGACGCGGATCTGGTGGGTACGTCCGGTGTGGATGGCGAGCTGCGCCAGCGTCAACGCGGGGTTCACGTGATAGACCCGTACGATGCGCGTCACCGCCTCGCGGCTGCGTCGTGCGCGGTTCGACATCTTCTTGCGGTCGTTCGGATCGCGCCCGATCGGGTCGTCGATCCGACGCCCGGCCTGGACGACGCCCCACACGAGGGCGACGTACTCCTTGTCGACCTCCCGATCGTGGAACTGCCGCGCAAGCTCGTGATGGGCGGCATCGTGCTTCGCCACGACCATCAGGCCTGATGTGCCCCGGTCAAGGCGATGCACGATGCCCGGGCGCTTCTCTCCGCCGATGCCGCTCAGGTCGGTGACGTGATGCAGGAGTGCGTTGACCAGCGTTCCCGACTCGTGGCCCGCGGCGGGGTGGACGACCATGCCTGCCGGCTTGTCGATCACCAGCAGGTCCGGGTCCTCGTAGAGGACGGGCAGGTCGAGCGCCTCGGGCACCGGCGCCGCCTCGACGGCGTCCGGCATCTCGACTGCGATCAGCTCGCCGGCCCGGATCGCATGGTTGGCTTTGGCCGGTCGGCCGCCTACCTGCACGTGGCCATCCCGGATCAGCCGCTGCAACTGGGAGCGCGACTGCCCTTGGATCATCGCCGCGAGGAACCGGTCGAGGCGGAGCCCCTCGTGGTCGTCGGAAACCGTGAGTGTCAGGTGAATGTCAGGCTGCCTTCCTGGCGGAGCGCGGGGCCGGTTGTTCCCGGCGGGCGAGCACGACCAGCATGACGATGGAGAGCGGCACGAGCACCACGGAGATGAACTGCGACGTCGAGAACATCATCACCGCCCCGCGCGGGTCGTCGCGGAAGAACTCGATGATGAACCGGGACACGGCGTACATGAGCATGTAGACCCAGAACGTCCGCCCGGGATAGGCGCGCCCGCGCGTTTCCGTGGCGAGCAGCAGCGCCAGGATGATGGCCTCGGCGCCAGCCTCGTAGAGTTGCGTCGGATGGAGCGGCACGTTCAACGGCGTGCCGATGTTCTCGGCTGTGTACGGGTTCGTGAACGTGATCGCCCACGGCACGTCCGTCGGCTTGCCCCAGCAGCAGCCCGCGAAGAAACAGCCCATGCGGCCCACGACGTGGCCGAGCGCGATCCCCGGCGCGAATGCGTCGCACGTGGTCCAGAGGGGCAGGCCGATCTTCTGGATGTACCAGAGCGCCACCGACACCGCCAGGATCAGGCCGCCGTAGAACACACCGCCGGATCGCGCGAGCGTGATTAGTTCCGCAGGATTGTTGACGAAGGTGCGGAAGTCGGTGACGACCAGCAGCAGCTTCGCCCCGACGAGCGCACTGATGATGATGTAGATCCCGAGGTCGAGCACGCGGGTCTGGTCGAGGCCACGCGCTGCGGCCCGCACCATCGCAAGCTTCAACCCGAGGAGGTACGCGGCCGCAAGCAGCACCCCGTAGGTGTAGATGGTCGCGGGACCGAGGTCAATCAGGATGGGATACATGCGTGCCAGCCCCGATCATATCTAGAATCATCAGGATGACCCCGACCGTAATGGCCGAGTCAGCGACGTTGAACGCCCAGAAGTGGAAGCCCTGCCAGTACGCGTCCACGAAATCCACGACCGACCCGAGGAACACCCGGTCGACCAGGTTGCCGGCGGCGCCGCCGATGATGAGCGCCAGCCCGAGCCGGGGCAGCAGCTTCTCGCCGGCGATGTGACCGGAATAGAAGGCGATCCCGGCCAGGGCACAGATCGCGACCACCGCGATCACGAGCGGCTTGCCCGGGAAGTCGACGCCGTTGAGGAACCCGAACGCCGCACCCGTGTTCCGCACGTGGGTGATGTCCAGGAACCCCGGGATCACCGGCACGCTCGAATGCAGGGGCACCCGTGTGCGCACGAGCCACTTGGTGATCTGGTCGACGATCACCACCACGACGGGTACCAGGAGTTCGAGCCGCCGCGCTCCGGGCGTCGGCTCCGAGCCGAGCCCGTCAGCCATGAATGGGCTCGGCGAGTGCGTCCTGGCACCGCGGGCAGAGCCCGGCCCATTCCGGCTCGGACGACACGTCAGGCACGTACCGCCAGCAGCGCTCGCACTTCACGCCGCCGGCGCGCTCGATGCTGACGCGCGCACTGGCCTCCTCGTGGGCCTCCACGTCGGTGGGAGCGGGCCGCAGCACCACCTCCGAGACGATGAAGAGCATGGGCAGGTGCGACGCGTAGCTCTCCAGGAACGACAGCTCCTTCTCGTTGGCGGACAGCACCACCCGCGCCTGCAGCGAGCTGCCGATCTGCTTGTCCTTGCGGAGCGGCTCGATTTCGGCGAGCACACGCTCGCGCAGCGAGGCGAGCCGGGCCCAGCGCTCCAGCAGCGTTCGGTCCACGAGTGCCTCGAGCGCCGCTGGCTCGGGGAACTGCGCCAGATGCACCGAGTCCGATGTGCGGCCGGGCAGGTGGCGCCAGACCTCCTCCGCGGTGAACGAGAGAATCGGCGCGAGCAGGCGCGTGAGCCCGTCCACCATGATGTACATCGCCGTCTGCGCCGAACGCCGCTCACGCGATCGGGCCGCGAAGGTGTAGAGGCGGTCCTTCGAGACGTCCGCGTAGAAGGCGCTGAGATCCACGGTCGCGAAGGCGTTGACGGCCTGGAAGATCGTGCCGTAGTCGTAGGCGGCGTAGGCACGCCGGACCTTCAACGCGACCTCCGCGTATCGCGCCAGCACGAAGCGGTCGACCTCCTCGAGGCTCGCGCCATCGAGGGCATCCCGGGCCGGGTCGAAGTCGTACAGGTTGGCGAGGAGATAGCGCAGCGTGTTCCGGATCTTCCGGTACGCCTCGACGGCACGCGCCAGAACCTCCTTGCCGATCCGGATCTCCTGCGTGTAGTCGCTCATGGAAACCCAGAGCCGCAGGATGTCTGCGCCGCTCTGGCGGATGATGTCCTGCGGTTCGACCGAGTTGCCGAGCGACTTGGACATCTTGCGCCCGTCCTCGGCGACGATGAAGCCGTGCGTGAGGACCTCGCCGAACGGTGCGCGGCCCCGCGTGCCGAGGCCCACCAGCAGCGAACTCTGGAACCAGCCGCGATGCTGGTCGCTTCCCTCGAGGTAGATGTCGGCCGGCCACGTGAGTTCCGGGCGCACGGACAGCACCGCCTCGTGGCTGGAGCCCGAGTCGAACCAGACGTCGAGGATGTTCATCTCGCGCTCGAACGACGTGCTGCCGCACGTGCAGGTCAGGCCCTCCGGCACGAACTCTGCGGTGGGCCGCTCGTACCAGGCGTCGGCGCCGTAGCGCTCGAACACCGCCGCCGCGCGCTCCACGATCTCGCGTGAGATGACGGCCTCGCCGCAGCCGGTGCAGTCGAGGGCTGGAATCGGCACACCCCACGCGCGCTGGCGCGAGACGCACCAGTCCGGGCGATGGGCCAGCATGTTGTAGATCCGGTCGTGTCCCCATCCAGGGATCCACGTCACGTGGTTATCCACCTGGTCGAGCGCCGCCTCACGCAGCGTGTGCGTCTCCTCTCCCTCGCGCAGCTTCGGGTCGTCCATGCCGATAAACCACTGCGAGGTGGCGAGGAATATGACGGGATTGTGACAGCGCCAGCAGTGCGGGTAGGTGTGCTCGAACGACCGGCGATGCCACAGCCGACCGCGCTGGCGCAGGGCGTCCTCGACTTTCGGGTTCGCGTCGAACACCCGCATCCCGCCGAACAGCTGAACGGAGTCCAGGAAGTGACCAGCCGGCCCGATCGGCGCGTAGACCTCGAGCCCGTACTTCTGGCCCGTGCGGAAGTCCTCGGCGCCGTGACCCGGCGCGGTGTGGACCGCGCCCGTGCCGGCGTCCAGGGTGACGTAGTCGGCGAGCACACCCAGGGAGTCGCGCTCGTACAGCGGATGCCGGAAGCGTACATGCTCGAAGACGTCCCCCTTCATCCTCGCGATCGGCCGATCGAGCGGAACGCCCGACTCCGACGACACGGACCCGGCGAGTCCCTCGGCGAGGATGACCGCGCGGCCGTTCACGTCGTAGGCGACGTAGTCGAGGTCGGGATGAAACGCGATTGCCAGGTTCGACGGTATCGTCCAGGGGGTGGTGGTCCAGATCAGGACCGAGATCTCGCGGCCGGCGAGATCCGGCACCCGAGCCACGAGATCACCGGCGTGCTCCCCGGGCAGGGGGAACTCCACGTAGATCGAGGGGGACGTGTGCTCCTCGTACTCCACCTCCGCCTCGGCCAGCGCGGTGCGGCAGTGAATGCACCAGTGCACCGGCTTGCGTCCCTTGTAGACGAGACCCTGCTCGACGAAACGGCCGAACGCCCGCGCGATGGCCGCCTGGTACCGGAAGTCCATCGTGACGTACGGCGCGTCCCACGTGCCGAGCACGCCCAGCCGCTGGAACTGCGCGGTCATGGTGTCGATGAACCGCTCGGCAAAGGCACGGCAGGCGCGGCAGAACTCCGCCGTGGACATCTCGCGCTTCTTCGGCCCGAGCTCCCGGTCGACCTTCAGCTCGATGGGGAGACCATGGCAGTCGTAGCCCACCACGAACGGCGCGTCGTAGCCCTCCATCGACCGCGACTTCACGACGAAGTCCTTGAGGATCTTGTTCAGGGCGGTCCCGATGTGGATGTTGCCGCTGGTGTAGGGAGGCCCATCGTGCAGGATGAACTTGGGTGCGCCCTTCCGTGCCTCGCGGATCTTCCCGTACAGGTCCATGGCGGCCCAGCGCGAGAGCGTGTCGGGTTCGCTCGTCGGCAGGTTCGCCTTCATGGGGAAGTCGGTACGCGGCAGGTTGACGGTGTCTTTCCACTCAGGCATGGGTATCCCTCAATTTTATAATGAATGGATGGCCGCCTCCCCAGGAGCCCGTCCCACCGCCCCCTTGCAGACGCTGGTGCTCGACAACGGCCTCAAGGTGCTGGTGCTCGAAGAGCACACCGCCCCGCTGGCGTCCGTCTGGTGCTGGTACCGGGTCGGGTCACGTGACGAGGCGCCCGGTCTCACCGGCGTCTCACACTGGGTCGAGCACATGAACTTCAAGGGCACCGAGAACATCCCGCGCGACCAGGTGAAGGGCATCATCGAGCAGTTCGGCGGTTCGTGGAACGGCTACACCTGGATCGACCAGACCACATACCTCGAGACCGCCACCAGGGACGCGCTGGACCGGATGCTGTTCATCGAGGCCGAGCGGATGGGCCGGTGCCTGTACGATCCCGACGATTGCGAGTCGGAGCGGACGGTCATCATCTCGGAACTCGAAGGTGGCGAAAACGATCCCGATAACTTCCTGGACCAGGAGGTCACCGCCACCGCGTTCAAGGTTCACCCGTATCGCCACCCGACGATCGGCTGGCTGGCCGATCTGCGGTCGATGACGAGGGAGGATCTGCTGGGGCATTACCGCAGGTTCTACGCGCCGAACAACGCCACGCTGGTCATCGTTGGTGACGTGGACGGCGACGATGCGCGTCGACTCGCAACGCGCCACTTCGGCGGATTCGCACCCGCGGCCGTGCCAGCTATCCGACGCACCCCAGAGCCTCCACAGACCGGCGAACGCCGCGTCATCGTGCGCCAGGAGGGCACCACCGCCTACCTCAGAGCCGCGTTTCACGCTCCGGCGACGCGCGACCCGGCGTGGGTCCCCGCGCTCGTGCTCGACGCCGTGCTGACGGGAGCCAAGGGCGTCAACCTGTGGAGCAGTTTCCGTGTGCCGCCGCCGCAGCGCCGGGCCCGTCTCTACCAGGCGCTCGTGGAGCGCGGCCTGGCTTCGGCGGTCCATGGATCGATGCTGCCGACGGCCGACCCGTTCCTCTACACGCTGTCGGTCACGGCCACCAGCGGCACGCCGCTCGCGGCGGTCGAGGAGGCGCTGGTCGCCTCGGTCGAGGCAGTCCGACGCGGCGGCGTCACGCCGGCTGAACTCCAACGGGCACAGGCCCAGCTCCACGCGCGCCTGATCTTCGATGCCGACAGCATTACGAACATCGCCCACCAGATCGGGTTCTTCGAGACCATCGGGGCCGCCCACGTGTTCAACGGGCTGTCCTCCCGGATTGCCGCAGTCACCCTCGACGACGTCGCGGCGGTTGCGGCGTCGATGCTGACGGACACGAACCGGACGACAGGCTGGTTCGTTCCGCTGCCCGTGACGCCCGACCTGCCGGCACGCGCATCATGAGCTCGGGTGCCTCGCTGAGCCCGCTGCGCCGGACCCTGTCGAACGGCGTCGTGGTCACGACACGCCAGACGCCGAAGACACCGGCCGTGACAATCAGCCTCGCGGTTCGCGCTGGCGCGTCGCAGGACCCCGAAGGCTCCGAGGGAGGCATGTATCTGCTCTCACGGGTCCTCGACCGCGGCACGCAGCGCCACTCGGCCGAGGACATCGGGGAATCGCTCGAGAGCCGCGGCACGTCCTTGAACGTCCACGCGAATCGGCACCAGACGACCCTGGTGAGCACCTGCCTGTCCGAGCATTTCGAAGCGACGCTCACGCTCCTGGCCGACATGGTCGTGGCGCCGACCTGTCTCGATGCCGAGGTGGCGGTCCGGCAGCGGCAGGTCGTCACCAGCATCCAGCAGGATGCGGACAGCCCGGCGGTGCAGGCGGTCGATCGGCTGATGGCGATGCTCTATGGTGCGGCTCATCCGTACGGACGCCCGCTGAAGGGCACGGTGCCGTCGGTGGAACGGCTCACCCGCGAGGATCTGGTCCACCTCCACGCACGCACCTTCGGGCCATCCGCCGTGTCGCTCGTGGTGGTCGGCGACGTGGAGTCCGCACGCGTGATCGGCGCCGCGGCGTCGGCGTTCGAGACGTGGGATTTCCGTGCGCTCGCCGCCCAGACCTTGCCGCCCCTTCCTCCCGCGTCGTCCCGCCGGCAGGAGGTGGTGACGATGATGAACAAGGCGCAGGCGGACATCGCGTATGGGTTTACGACGATCGAGCGGGCCGCGCCTTCGTACTACGCGTTCTGGCTGATGAACAACATCCTCGGTCAATACGCGATGGGCGGCCGTCTCGGTAACCGAATCCGGGAGGAGCAGGGCATGGCCTACTACTGCTCGACGGTCTTCGACGCGTCGGTCGTGCCCGGGCCCCTCATGGTGCGAGCAGGCGTGGCGGCGGCGAATGTCGAACGCGCCCTTGCGTCGATCGACGAGGAACTGCGCCGGATCAGGGCCGAGGGGGTGACGGCGCAGGAGCTGACCGAGTCGCGCCAGTATCTCGTCGGTTCGATGCCGCGCGCGCTCGAGACGAATGCCGGGATCGCCCAGTTCCTCCAGAATGCGGAGTTCTTCGGCCTCGGCGTCGACTACGACCAGCAACTGCCCGGGCTGCTGGCGTCTGTGACGCGCGACGAGGTGAACGCGGCGACGGCCTGCCTCGATCCGGAGCGGGCCGCCATCGCCGTGGCAGGTCCGTACGCCCTCGCATGACACGAGCCGTCATCTTCGACGTCGACTTCACGCTCATTCATCCTGGTCCGACCTTCCAGGCTGAGGGATACCACGCCTTCGGCGCCCGATACGGCCTCGCCTGCGACCCCACGCTGTTCGAAGAGGCCGTCCGCAGTGCCGGTCGGCTGCTCGAGGGGCGCGAGGCCGAAGTGTACGATGACGAGATCCACGTGAAGTACACGCGGCACATCCTGGAGCAGATGGGTGGCCGCGGGGCATCGCTCGATGCCTGTGCCAGGGAGATGTACGGCCAGTGGGCAGCGTGCCACCACTTCGAGCTGTATGAAGACGTGCCCCAGGCGCTGCGGACGCTCGCCGGTGCGGGTGTCCGGCTGGGCCTGGTGTCGAACTCGAACCGCTGTCTCGAGACGTTCCAGGCCCACTTCGCGCTCGACGGGCTGATCAGCGCGACGGTGTCCTCGGCGGATCACGGCATGATGAAGCCGCATCCGAGCATCTTCCTGGCCGCTCTCCACCTGCTGCAGGTGGAGCCGGGAGACGCGCTGATGGTTGGCGACAGCGTGCGGCACGATGTCGACGGTGCCCTCGGAGTTGGCATGAGGGCGGCGCTGCTGCACCGCAATCCGGCCCCGCACCCCCTCGAGGCAGAACTGGAGAGGCGAGGCGTGCCGGTTATCCGGTCCCTGCAGGAACTATCGCTCGTCGTCCACCCCTAGCGCCGGGACTCTCCCCCGTGGCGGATTGCAACCAGATGGAACCGGCGCCGAGGATGCCGCGCGCGGGACGGGCGTCAGCCCGGAGGCCAGCCGAGGCTGCGGCCACCCAGCAGGTGCAGGTGGATGTGGAAGACCGTCTGGCCGGCGTCCCTGTTCGTGTTGAACACGGTACGGTAACCGGCGGCATCGATGCCCCGAGCCTGGGCGATCGCCGCGGCGCAGCGAACCATGGCGCCCACCAGATGGTCGTGGCCCGGCTCCAGATCGTTCAACGTGGCGACGTGCTGCTTCGGCACGATCAGCACGTGGGTCGGAGCCTGTGGGTTGATGTCGTTGAATGCCAGGACGTCGGCGTCCTCGTAGACGACCGACGCGGGAATCTCCCGGCTGACGATGCGGCAGAAAAGGCAAGACATGATGTGCGGTGCTCGCCGAGTGTAATCGATCGGCGGCGACGCCGGAGACTCAGGCGCGCCTGACCACCGCCATGCGGGGAATGTCCTGCAGGTCGTTCCTGAGTTCCAGAAGCTCCAAATCCGGAGACGCATCGATGAGGGCCGTGACCGCCCGGTCCTGCCCGGCACCGAACTCGAACATGAGCAACCCGTGCCTGGCGAGGGAGGCCGGCGCCTCGAGGACCAGCCTGCGGATCACCTGGAGCCCGTCCGGCCCCGCGAACAACGCCGTGGCCGGTTCGAACTCCCGGACCTCCGGCTCGAGCCCAGGCGCATCGGTCAGCGGCACGTAGGGAGGGTTGACGGCGATGAGGTCGAACGGCCCGCCCACGCCGTCGAACAGGTCCGCGACGACCAGGCGAACACGCGCCGAGACACCATGGCGCTCGACGTTGCGCGCCGCAACCACCAGCGCGTCCGGAACGAGGTCGCTGGCGGTGATCGTCGCGCGGGTGAATTCGCGCGCGAGCGCCACCGCGACGCAGCCGCTGCCGGTGCACACGTCGGCCACCCGCAGCGGTTCGAGCCGCTCGCAGTGATCGAGCGCGGTTTCCACGAGCAGTTCGGTCTCGGGCCTCGGCACGAGCACGGCCGGCGTGACCTCGACGGTCAGGTTCCAGAACTCGCGGGTTCCGGTGATGTAGGCCAGCGGCTCGCGGGAGGCGCGACGCAGAACGAGCGCCTCGTAGCCACGCAGGAAGGATTCGGGCGCGGGCTCCTCGCCGTGGGTCAGGATTCGTGCCGCATCCCACCCGAGCACGTGCTGCGCGAGCAGCCGCGCATCGAGGGCCGCTTCCTCGCGCGGGATACCGGACGCCCGGAACCGGCGGCGCGCATCGGCGATGAGGGCGTTGATCTCGACAGGCATCGGCCCTTCCCCGGGTGTGCCGCGTCACCCCGGCTCAGGATACCGCGGTGGCGTCCTTGAGCTTCTCGGTCTGGTAGTGCGTGATCACCGTGTCGAGCAGCTCCTCGAGGTCCCCGTTCATCACGTTCACCAACTGGTGCGTGGTGAAGTTGATCCGGTGATCGGTGATGCGGCTCTGCGGGAAGTTGTAGGTGCGGATCTTCTCCGAACGTTCTCCGGTGCCCACCTGGCTGCGACGGTCCTTCGCGATGGCCTCCTGCTGCTTCTGGAGCTCCATCTCGTACAGCCGCGAACGCAGCACCTTCATCGCCTTCGCGCGGTTCTTGATCTGGGACTTCTCGTCCTGCTGCGAAACCACCAGACCCGTCGGCATGTGGGTGATGCGCACGGCCGAGTACGTGGTGTTGACGCTCTGCCCGCCGGGGCCGCTCGAGCAGAACGTGTCGATGCGCAGGTCCTTCTCGTTGATCTGGATGTCGACGTCCTCGGCCTCGGGCAGGACCGCTACCGTTGCCGTCGACGTGTGAATCCGCCCGCTCGCCTCCGTGGCGGGCACTCGCTGCACGCGGTGCACGCCGCTCTCGTACTTCAGCCGGCTGTAGGCGCCACGGCCCTCGACTGTCGCGATCACTTCCTTGAGTCCGCCGACCCCCGTGTCGCTCGTGGACATCACGTCCACCTTCCATCCCTGCTTCTCCGCGTAGCGGGAGTACATCCGGAACAGCTCCCCGGCGAACAGCGCGGCCTCGTCGCCCCCCGTGCCGGCGCGGATTTCGAGGATGACGTTCTTCTCGTCGTTCGGGTCCCTGGGCACCAGCAGGATCTTGAGTTCCTGCTCGAGTGACTCCCGGCGCGACTCGAGGGATCGCAGTTCCTCCTGCGCGAGTTCCCGCATGTCAGGGTCGCCCCCTGCCACCAGTTCCTGCGCCCCGGCGATGTCGCGCTGCACGGCCTTGAATTCGCGATAGCGCTCGACCGTCGGCTCGATGTCCGACAGGAGCTTGGCCTGCTTGCGGTACTCGACCGGGTCGGCCTGGAGTTCGGCCGAGCCGAGCCGCTGCATCAGCTCCTCGTACTGCTGTTCCGTTGCTGCGAGTTTGTCGAACATAGGTCCCTGGACATTCCCGGTCGGCAGACGACGGTCAACCCCCCGACACCGGCGGCAGGAACGCGACGTCGTCGCCGTCCGCGAGCCGGTCGGTCATGCGTGCATAGTCCGCGTTGACGGCGCAGGAGACAGACCGCTCGTACGGTGCCATCGCGGGGAACCGCGCGGTCAGCGCCTCCCACACCGTCCGCACGGTGTCGCCGTCGGCGAGTTCCTGCGTGAACTCGCCGGTGCCCGTGATGTCGCGGAGGCGTGCGAACAGCTTCACGGTCACACGCATGCGATCCGCTCCGCCTGCGCCAGTGCGTCCGGATTTTCCGGGTCGGCCGTGGCGCCCTCGATCCACACGTCGCCGCCTTCGAAGAACTCCCGCTTCCAGATCGGCGCGATCTGCTTGATTCGCTCGATCGCGTAGCGACAGGCCGAGAACGCGTGGCCGCGGTGTGGCGAGGCTGCCGCAATGGCGACGCTCGCGCCGCCGATGTCGATGCGTCCGGTGCGGTGGTGGATGGCGAGCCTCACGTCGGGCCAGCGCACGGCCGCCTCGGCCGCGATCCTCTCGAACGCACGCAGGGCCAGCGGCTCGTAGGCTTCGTACTCCAGGTGCAGCACGTGGCGGCCCACATTGTGGTTGCGCACCAGGCCGAGGAACGTGGCGACGGCGCCATCCGAGCCCGTGGCCTCTCCGCGTTCCGTCACGGCAGCAATCAGCGTCTCGAGGGCCAGGGGGGCGGGCCCGATGGCCAGCAACGGCATGTGCACCAGATAAGTATAAGCGACTCAGGTATTTGACCGTCAGGGAGCCGCTCCGGCCGAAGGCCTCATGCGCCAGAAATGGTCCAGCGGCCCGTGACCGTGGCCGACCGCGAGCGCGTGGCGGATGGCGCCCGCCACATATTCCTGGGCGCGGCCGGCCGCTTCGGGTAACGCGAACCCCAGCGCCAGATAGCACGCCACGGCGGACGCGAAGGTGCAGCCGGTCCCGTGCGTGTTCTTCGTCTGCTGGCGCTCCGTCCGGAACTCGTAGAGTTCATGCCCGTCGAAGAGCACGTCCACGATCTCGGCATGGTGCGCGTGCCCGCCCTTCACGATCACCGCAATGCCCGTGTCGTCATGCAGCCGCCGGGCAGCCGCCCTCATGGCGTCGAGGTCGCCGATGAGACGCCCGGTGAGCGCTTCGGCCTCGGGGATGTTCGGCGTGGCCACCATCGCGCGCGGCAGCAGTTCGGTCCGGATCATCCCGACCGCGTCGTCGTCGAGCAGGCGGTCGCCGCTCTTGGCCACCATGACCGGATCGACCACCACGAGTGGCAGATCAAGCTCCTCGATCGCCGCCGCGACGGCCTCGACAACGGCTGCCGTGCCGAGCATGCCGATCTTGGTGGCATGCAGCTCGATGTCGGAGGCCACGGCTTCGATCTGCGCCGTCACGATCTCGCTCGGGAGCACCTGGACGCTGGTGACCCCGACGGTGTTCTGTGCGGTGACGGCGGTTACCGCGGTCGTGCCGAACAGCCCGTGGGCCGCGAAGGTCTTGAGGTCGGCCTGGATGCCGGCGCCTCCACCCGAGTCGCTGCCGGCAATCGCGAGGACGCTGCGAACGGGGCGGGTCATCGGTTCTCGGAGGAAGGTCGACGCACGGGCGTGCGGACCGGCTGCGGCTTGCCGAACACCAGCAAGTACTGAAACGGCGGCACGGTCTCCCGCGCCTGCAGGACGAGTCCCGCGGCTTCGATGGTTTCGATGACGGTTTCGGGGGCCACGCGGTCGTCGGCGGCGGGCCCGGGCCCTCCTGCGCCCGGGAGGAAATCCACGACACCGAGCCGACCCTGCGGCTTGAGCGCGCGTTCCACGCTCTGGAGCAGCGAATGGAGCAGAGCCGGCTGGCCGGGCTCGTCCATCTCACGATACGCGTCCACGATCAGGACGGCGTCGAGCCCCCCGGGCAACCGCGCATCGGTGGCAGTGCCGAGCACCGTCCGTACGTTGGCGAGGCCTTCCTGCTGCACGCGACGATTGATGGCCTCGATCATCTGCGGCTGGATGTCCTGCGCGTAGACCACGCCGTTGGGACCTACGCGGCGGGCGAGCCGGATGGTGAACCAGCCGCCTCCGGCGCCGAGGTCCGCCACGACGCCGCCGTCCGCAATCCCGAGGGCGTCCATGATCAGGTCTGGCTTGTTCCACTCGTCCCGATCGGGCGCCGACAGCAGGCCCAGGTCCTGCGGCGGGAAGAGGCGGCGCTGGCGCAGCGGCTGGGGAGCGGGTGACACGATGCGTCCCCGTCCGACCAGCGGGGGGCGGGTGGGAGGGCCGCTCCGGGTCTGCGCGTCGAGCGCGAGGCCGCTCGCCACGAGGGCCGCGCACACGACGGCCGCGGCCCTCATCGCGACGGCTCCTCGGGGTGCATCGATGTCGCGCTCCCCCCGACGATGCCTCCCTGGGTCATCGCGTCCGCAGCCAGGACGCGATCCAGCGCCGCTGCTTCCATCAGGCCGCGCTCGAGCACTAGGTCGCGTATGCTGCGTCCGGTCTGCACCGACTCCTTCGCGATGGCGGATGTCGCGGCGTAGCCGATGTACGGGTTGAGCGCGGTCGCGACGGCGGTGCTCCGATCGAGCAGTGCCCGCGCGCGCTCCGCGTCCGGCTCGAGGCCGTCGACGCACCTCACGCGGAATGCCTCCATGGCGTTGCCGAGGATCGTTGCCGCATGGAGCGCGTTCCACGCGATGACCGGCATCATGACGTTCAGCTCCAGCTGGCCCGCCTCGCACGCGAGGGCGACCGTCTGATCGCAGCCGATGACCTGGAAGCAGACCTGGTTCACCATCTCCGGGATGGAGGGATTCACCTTGCCCGGCATGATCGACGAACCGGGCTGCACGGCCGGGAGGCGCACCTCGGAGAGTCCGGCACGCGGCCCCATCGACAGCAGTCGCAGGTCCGCCGCAATCTTGCCGAGCTCCACGGCGAGCCGCCGGAGGGCCCCGGTATACGCGAGCACGTCGCCCATGCTCTGCGTCACGCGAAACAGGTTCTCCGCAGGTCGGAGTGGCAGTCCGGTGTCCCGCGCAAGGATCGCGACGACCCGCGTGCGATAGGCTTCACCGGCATTCAGGCCGGTCCCTACCGCAGTCGCACCGATGTTCAACTCCAGGAGCTGCTCGGCCGCTGCGGCCACATCGTCGGCACCACGGCGCAGGCTCGACGCATATCCGCCGAACTCCTGGCCGAACGTGATGGGCACCGCGTCCTGCAGGTGCGTGCGACCTGTCTTGAGTACATCCCGCCACGCATCGGCCCGGGCCGCGAAGCTCTCGACCAGCGCGCGCGCCGCTGCCAGCAGCGGGGCGTGGGCGGCCAGCAGCGCCAGCCGCGTGGCGGTGGGGAAGACGTCATTCGTCGACTGCCCCATGTTGACGTGGTCGTTCGGGTGAACGCGGTCGTAGGTGCCTCTCGTGCCGCCCAGATGCTCGGCGGCGCGGTTGGCGAGAACCTCGTTGGTGTTCATGTTGTGCGAGGTACCCGCGCCTGCCTGGTACACGTCGACGACGAACTGATCGCGCAGGCCGCCGGCGAGGACATCGTCGGCGGCGCGGACGATTGCGCCGGCGACAGCGGCGGGAAGCCGGCCAAGGGCGTGGTTTGCCTCAGCCGCCGCCCGCTTGACACGCACCGTGGCGACGACGAGCGTGTCCGGCGCCCGCAGGCCGCTGATGGGGAAGTTCTGAATGGCGCGGACGGTCTGCACTCCGTAGTACGCGTCGGCCGGCACGGGCAGCTCGCCGAGCGGGTCGCGTTCGGTGCGGAACGCCATGGCCCCAATTATACTGGGGGGTCGCCGCCTAACTCTCGTCTCCACAAGGAAATCGAGCCCATGCTGCCCTCTTTCTTCGATAGCGTGCTCCAGTTGATCGTCAAGACCTCGACGGACCTGCCGCCCGACGTCCGGGCCGCCATGAAACACGCCATCAACGCCGAGACCGAGGGGACGCGTGCGGCGCAGGCGCTCAACATCATCGGGCAGAACATCGACCTTGCGGTCGAGCACGAGGGGGCCATCTGCCAGGACACCGGCATGCCGACCTTCGAGGTGCACGTGCCCGTGGGCGCCAACCAAATCTGGATGCGACAGCAGATCCGGGAGGCGGTCGCCGAGGCGACCAGGCGGGGCAAGCTGCGGCCCAACTCCGTCGACTCGATCACCGGCCAGAACTCCGGCAACAACCTCGGTCCGGGCACGCCCATCATCCACTTCGATCAGTGGGAACGGGACGAGATCGAAATCAGGCTGATCCTGAAAGGCGGAGGTTGCGAGAACACCAACTCGCAGTATGCCCTGCCGGTCGAACTGCCGAACCTGGGGCGTGCGGACCGCTCCCTCGACGGGGTGCGCAAGTGCATCCTCCACGCCGTGTGGAATGCGCAAGGCAAGGGCTGCAGCCCAGGTGCCGTCGGCGTGTGCGTGGGTGGGGATCGCACGTCGGGCTACCTCCACGCCAAGGAGCAGCTGTTCCGTACGCTCGACGACGTGAATCCGGATCCGCGGCTGGCGCAGCTCGAAGCGTCCATCATGGCGCAGGTGAACAACCTCGAGATCGGGCCCATGGGCTTCGGCGGCAAGGTCACGCTGATTGGCTGCAAGGTGGGCGCACTGAACCGGCTGCCGGCCAGCTTCTTCGTCTCCGTGGCGTATGACTGCTGGGCGTTCCGGCGGCTGGGCGTGTTGCTGAACGCCAACACGGGCGCGATCAACAGCTGGCTCTACCGGGATCCTGCGCACCCGATCATCCCGATGCTGGACCAGTCTGGCTTCACGCGGACCGGGCGTGAGGTGCGCCTTCGGGCGCCGCTTACCGACGCCGACGTTCGGGCGCTCACCGTGGGGGATGTCGTGCTCATCTCGGGCCGCATGTTCACGGGCCGCGACGCCGTTCACGCGCACCTGATGAAGCACGAGCCTCCGGTCGATCTGCGCGGGTCGGTGCTGTATCACTGCGGGCCGGTGGTCGTGAAGGACGGCGAGACGTGGAAGGTCACCGCGGCCGGCCCGACGACGAGCATCCGCGAGGAACCCTACCAGGGCGAAATCATCAAGCGCTATGGGGTGAAGGCGGTGATCGGGAAGGGGGGCATGGGGGCCAGGACGCTAGCGGCCCTGCAGGAGCACGGGGGCGTGTACCTGAATGCGATCGGGGGCGCGGCCCAGTTCTACGCGCGCGCGATCACGCGCGTCGCCGGGGTCTCACTGATGGAGTTCGGGACGCCCGAAGCGATGTGGCACCTCGAGGTGGAGGACTTCCCCGCGATTGTGACGATGGACGCGCACGGCAACAGTCTGCACAAGGACGTCGAGCAGGACTCGGCGCGCCAGCTCGCGGCCATCGGCGGCTGATTCTCAGCGCCGGGGCGAGGGTGGCCGGATCGCGGGCCTGGCAAACCCTTCCTGGATGGCCCGCATGTCAAGGTCGAGCGTCTCGAGGTCGCCGATCGGCAGGAGCGGAAACGGCAACGTGTCGGGGTCGCCTGTGAGTTTGAGATAGCCCCTGCACGAGCGGCAGGCCTGGACGCCGCGCGCCGCCCGTTCCGGGGCGGTGCTCAGCTCGACGAGGCGATCTCCCGTCGTCCCGCAGTAGACGCACGTGTCCGCGGCTCGCGACCACGCCGCGGCACAGAACGCGCACCGCAGCAGACGCGGCGCAGTCGAGCCGTCGGCATACGTGGGCCAGGTGCCGCACAGCGGACAGCAGCCATGTGTCCAGTGGTCGAGCGCGAGCCGGAGCGGCGACGCTGGAGCGCAGGTGTCGAAGAGCGTGAACCGCAGCATGTGGGCGAACGGCGAGACGCCCATGTCAGCCACCAGCCACAGCAGGTCGTGACCCAGCCCGGCCTGGGTGGCCGCCGTGCGGATGGCCGCCTGTTCTCGCCGGAGCGTGAGGGTGGCCAGTGGGCCGATCTCGAGGCGGTCCTCGCCGGCCGCCGCCGCCAGCCGGACGGCGGCTTCGCCGCCGCCATGCGCCTGCAGGATTCGGCACAGTTCCAGGATCGTAGGCTTGATGAGCGCGGTGGGTACCGGGATCGGTTCCCCGGCCAGTGCCGGGATCCCGCGCTTCAGTTTGGCCGTCAGATACCCTGCCGGGAGCGAGAGGCGTCTGGTGCCTTCGCGTTCGAACCGTTCGGTGAGCTGCAGGACGGCTCCGACCATGTGGCGCTGCAACTCCACCGGGGCCGCAAGTTCTGGCCGGCCGGCGACCAGGGCCGACCAGCGGCTCTCCGCGAGACGCCCGCGGGCGGCAGTGTCAAACGGTGGCAGGACGACGTAAGGCATGAACCGTGAATGGTATAATGGCCATTGTCCCCAGGAGAAATTGCAGATGATCAACGTCTCGGAGACGGCAGCAACCAAGATCAACGAGCTCCTTGCCGAAGAGGGCAAGGTTGGCAGCGGCCTCCGCGTGTTCGTGCAGGGCGGCGGCTGCTCGGGGTTCCAGTACGGCCTGATGATCGAGGAAACCGGTCAGGGCGCGGGCGATCAGGTGTACGAGTCCAACGGCGTCAAGCTGTTCGTGGACCCGATCAGCGTCCGCTATCTCGGCGGTGCCGAGGTGGATTTCGTCGACACGGTGACCGGCGGCGGCTTCACGATCAAGAACCCGAACGCCAAGTCGACCTGCGGCTGCGGCCAGTCGTTCTCGGCCGAATAAAGAGTCACTTGGAGCTATCGGGCCTTCGCCCGGAGGGCGGCAAGCGCTCCAGCAAGCGCGACCGCATCGTCAACCTGTTCCTGGCCCAGAAGGGGCACGTCACCGCGGACGAACTGTATGACCTCGTCCGCGGTGAGGACCCCGGCATCGGCCGGGCAACGGTGTACCGGACGCTGCAGTGGATGGTCACGGCCGGAATCGCCCACAAGGTGGATTTCGGTGAGGGCCGCTCACGCTTCGAGCCCTCGCTCCGCCATCCTCGCCACTTTCACCTGATCTGTAACTCGTGCCATCGATCGTCCGAGTTCCTCAGCTCGGACATCGAGGCGATTCTCGAAGAGGTGGCCGCCGCCCGGAATTTCGAGGCCATCGAAACCGAGATCAAGGTGTTCGGCATCTGCGAGGAATGCCGCACCGGGCACAAGGCGCCCACGCTCGACGGCGCGGCGACCGAACTTGTCTTCGCACGCGATGCCCTGCGCATCGCGGTCGCCACTGAGCGCAGCGGGCTCGAGTTCTACGCGCGCGCGGCGTCGCTGGCCAGCGATCCACGAGGTCGCGAGGTGTTCGAACGCCTGGCCGAGGACGAGAAACACCACCTCGGCACGCTCGAGAAGCGGTACGCCGCGTTGATCGCCTCGGATCCGACGCTCGAGGCGAGGCCCACGTTCCTGTTCTTCAAGGGCGCGGCCCAGGGCATCTTCGCCGAGGGCGCCGAAAAGCTGCGCGGTGGCGTCGACGACCTGCAGGCCCTTCTCATCGGCATCCGCTGCGAGCGCGATTCCCACAAGTTCTTCAAGCGCTACGGCGACCGCTTCGAGGATTCGGAAGGCAAGCAGATCTTCCTGGAGTTCGCAGAAGAGGAACGCGAACACCGCGACATGCTGATCCGGGAATACCGCGCGCTGCAGGCACGGCTCGGCGTCGGCCGTCCGGGCCGGCGCGCGCGTTCGCCCCACGCTCCAGCCGCCCATTGATCGATCTCCACACGCACACCACCGCCTCCGACGGCAGGTGCTCGCCGGACGAACTGGCGGCCCGCGCCGCCGCCGCCGGCGTCACCGTCCTGGGCCTGACCGATCACGATACGGTGGCAGGCTGCGCCGCGGCCGCGGTCGCGTGCGAGCGGCTCGGCGTGGCATTTGTCCCCGGGATCGAGATCACCGCTGTGGCTGGCGAGCGGGACGTGCATGTCCTCGGCTACTTCTTCGACCTCCACTCGGCTGCGCTGCTCGCCTTCCTCGGTGAGCAGCGCGCCCGGCGCGTGGCTCGCGTCCGTGAGATGTTCGAGCGGCTCGACGCCCACGGCATTCACCTCGATGTGGAGTCGGTGCTGAAGCCGGGGCTCGAAGACTCGACGCGGTCGGTGGGCCGGCCGTGGATCGCGCGGGCGCTGGTGGCCGGCGGCTTCGTGCGCGACGTGAGCGAAGCATTCGACCGCTGGCTGTCGCCCGGCCGGCCGGCCTTCGTCCCTCGCGAGGGGGCCACGCCCGAAGAGGTCTTCGCGCGCGTCCACGAGGCAGGTGGCATCGTGTCCCTGGCGCATCCGATCCTCGTGCGTCATGACCAGTGGATCGCCCCCTTCGCCGAAGCCGGACTGGACGCCATCGAGGCGTACCATTCGGACCACGACGACGCGGCCACCGCCCGCTACCTCCAGGTGGCCGCCGACCTCGGGCTGCTCGTGACCGGCGGCTCCGACTATCACGCAGACGATGAGCACGGCGGCGGCGGCCCGGGCAGCGTGGCGCTTCCGCGCCCGCACTGGGACCGACTGCTGGCCCGCGCCGGCCGTTAGCGCACGCGCTTGCGCGCGGCGATCCGCGCCACCGCGGCCGGCCAGGCGGTTTCTTCGTCGAACAGCACGTCCATCCCGTGAACCAGCGCGCGCAGTTCGCCCGGGCGGAGCAGGTGCGCCCGCGACCGCGGACCGCGTGCGTACTGGAGCTGCCGATCGGTAAACGTCTCGTAGAGGAGCGTGCCTCCGTCCGCGAGGCTCGCTACCATCGCGGGCAGGCGCTCGCGATCGAGATACCGGCTGACCACGACCAGTTCGAAGGTCGCGTCCGGCAGGGGCTGCCGCGTCAGGTCCGCACAGACAAAGGTGACCTGCAGGCCGGCCGCACGCGACGCGGCCTGTGCCTGCGCCAGTGCGTCCATGCGGATGTCGATCCCGATCGCCGCATAACCGGCGGCAGCGAGAACTCGGGTATGGCGGCCCCGGCCGCATGCGACGTCGAGCGCGCAGGCCCCGCGGGTTCGCGTGGGCGCGAGCCGCCGAATCCACCGCTCGAGGAAGGGCGACGCTGGATCGTCGAGTGCCCGGTCAGTCATACTCGATCTTGTACCCCGCGCCGCCCGTCGCGTGCCGGGCCGTCCCGGACCTTCGCATGGCCGCACCACTTCTGGAGATCGAGGCGCTCAGCATGCAGTACGGGGCGCTCCGCCCGCTGCGACTGGAGCAGTTGTCATTGACAGCCGGCGAACACGTCTCGCTCGTCGGCCTCGATCAGCCGGCCGCAGAAGTGTTGATCAATCTCGTCACCGGCGCATCGTTGCCGAACACCGGCACAGTGAAGGTGTTCGGCAGGCTGACGGCAGACATCACGGACAGCACAGACTGGTTCACCACCGTCGACCGTTTCGGCATCGTCAGCGAGCGCGCGGCCCTGCTCGAACCGATGACGGTCGTGCAGAACCTGGCGGTGCCTTTCTCCCTCGAGATCGAGCCGCCGCCTCCCAGCATTGCGGCGCAGGCTCGGGCACTGGCGGAAGAAGCCGGGCTGCCTGGCGACGTGCTCCTGCGGCGCGTCGGCGACCTGGACAGTGCGCTGCGCATGCGTATCCGCCTGGCGCGGGCGCTCGCGCTCAACCCCTCCGTGCTCCTGCTGGAGCATCCCTCCGCGACGCTCCCCAGGCATGCCGTGGCGCGATTCGCGAATGACGTGCGCCGTGTTGCCTCGCGCCGCGAACTCGGTGCCCTCTCAATCACGGCCGATCTCGAATTCGCCTCCGCCGGCGCAACGCGGACACTCGTGCTCGAGCCTGCCACGGGGCGTCTCCGCCGCAGGTAGCGGGCCCCGTGCCTCAGGCCAAGGCCGAGGTTGCTGCGGCGCGGAACGGATATTGAAAGTTCGTCGTCGGGCACAGCGGCCCAAGGAGACGACGCATGCCAGGCGGGACGATCAAGCGACTCGTACGAGACAGAGGTTTCGGCTTCATCCGGGATGACGGCGGGCAGGAATGGTTCTTTCACCGCAGCTCCGTCCAGGGCAGCTTCGATGAACTGAACGAAGGACAGCGGGTGAGCTTCGAGGAGGAGCCATCTGCGAAGGGGCCTCGCGCCGGCAACGTGCGCGGCGAAGGCTAGCGGGGGCGTCTTATGGGTCGGGGGCCACGTTACAATCGGCTCCCGGCCGTGTCCACCCTGCTCATTCTCTTCGACATCGACGGCACGCTGGTCAATACGGGCGGAGCCGGAGGCCGCGCGATGTCCCGCGCGCTTCAGGAGATCGCGGGCATCGAGAACGGTGCCGCGGCAATCCCCATGGCGGGACGGACGGATGCCTGGATCGTGGCCCGCGTCGCCGAGCGCCACGGGTTCGCCTAAACGGCCGAGTTCGTCCAGCAGTTCCGCGATTCCTACGTCCAGCACCTCGTCCACGAGATGCAGGCGCCCTCGCCCAGTCAGCGCGTGCTCCCCGGCGTACGTCACCTGCTCGACACCCTGGCGTCTCGAGATGATGCGTACCTCGCGCTGCTCACCGGCAATTTCCGGCGCGGCGCCGAGATCAAGCTCCGCCACTTCGGGTTGTGGGACTACTTCGAGGGAGGCGCCTTCGGAGACGACGCCCACGAACGAAATGCCCTGCTGGAAGCGGCGCTCACCGATATCCGGACCCGGGGTGGCCCGGCCTTTCTGGCGCGGGATGTCGTGGTGATCGGCGACACGCCGCTCGACGTGGCCGTGGCCACCAACGGGGGCGCACGGGCCGTGGCGGTTGCGACCGGAGGGCACGGCGAAGACGAACTGCGCCGCGCCGGTGCAGACGTCGTGCTGACCGACCTGGCTGATCCGGAGCGGGTGATCGAGGCTCTTCGAGGCTGACGGAGGGTGGGAGACGCGTGAGAGGCCGTGCGTCCGGCCCGGACGAGGCGCCCGGGCCGGTCCGCGTGGCTCAGCCTTCTATCAGGCGGACGTCGCCGGCCCGGGGACCCTTGCCAGAGTCTTCCGGCGAGAACTCGACGCGCTGACCTTCGCGCAGCAGCTCGAAGACGGCGCCGCGCACAGCGCTGCGGTGGAAGAAGTGTTCGATGCCACCCTCATCGCGGATGAATCCGAAGCCCTTGTCGATGAGGAGTCTTGCGATAGTCCCGGTTGGCATACCCGAAGCCCTCCGTTCGACCCCCAGGGACATCCCGGGGGTGCCCGGCCGGTACCACTTTGGCGAACACTCCCGCGTGTTCCAGTCGAGGCGAACGCCGGCCGCGCGCGAATCCAAACTCAGCTGAGCTGGAAACCGCGCAAGTCTAGGCGCGCCACCTCTCGAAGTCAAGCGAGCGGCGGACTGCGTGTGTACGGCTCAGGCGCCGGACGCCGGCGGCTCTGGGCGGGGCGGGGGATAGGTCGTCCAGAAGTGCCGACCGCAACGCGGGCAGACCCAGAACTGATCGGGCGTCCACGGCATGTCTGGGGCGGGGTCGCGCATTTCCATGTCGCTCCCGCAGCGTTGGCATCGGACGCGAAGCACACGGTCCGGCATCGGCTTCAGTGTAGCGGGGAACCAGGCCACCGGGCCGCCAACTCAGGGCTACAGTATCCGCATGGTTTCCGCGATGGTGCTCGCCGCCGGGCTCTCGACGCGCATGGGCGGGCGTTCCAAGGCACTGCTGCCGATCGAGCAGGACACGTTCGTGACACGCATCGTGCGCACGTTTCGCGACGCGGGTATCCAGGACGTGGTGGTGGTCGTCGGGCACCAGGCCGACGACGTGCGTCGTGTCGTGGAGCACAGCGGCCTGCCGGCCCGGGTTGTGTGCAACCCTTCGTTCGCCGACGGGCAGTTCACGTCGGTGCTCGCGGGACTCGAGGCGCTCGACCGCCCGGGGGTGGACGCCGTCGTGCTCGCACTCGTGGACGCCCCGCTGTTCTCGGCGTCGACGGTGCGGCAACTCGTGCAGCGATTCGCCGAGACCGGAGCGCCGGTCGTCCGTGCGGTCCGCGGCCGCGAGCACGGCCATCCCGTCCTGCTCGGCCGCGTCCTGTTCGGGACGCTGCGATCCGCGGACCCCGCGTACGGAGCGAAGCCGGTGGTGCGGGGTCACGTGTCGAGCGAGGGCGACGTCACGGTTGACGATCCCGGAGCGTTCGTCGACATCGATACGCCCGAGGACTACGCGCGGCTCCTTGGCGACGCCGCGCGCTGATCACGGCCGCAGGCGCTCGGTCGGTGCGGTGGATGCCTCCCGGACGAAGAACGAGAGGAAGCGGGCCACTCGTTCCAGCCCGGGCGTCGAGATGACGCCTGCGACCTCGCCCGTCGTGTGATACAGCGGCGGCGCCTGCATCACGGTGACGAGCGCGGCCCTGAGCTGGCTGAACCCGCCCGTCTCGCCGCTCTGCATCGGCGATTTCTGCGACACGAAGTTCACCCCGTACTCGGTCACGCCACGTTCGAAGAGGCCATCGAGGAACGGAGCACGGTTCACGACGCCCGCATAAATGGGGGCCTCGCCCGAATCCGCGATCGCCTGGCGGTACCCGTCGGCCGCCGTGGTCCGCGCCATGGAGAAGTTGCGTTGCGCGACGTGCTCGACGTTCAGCACCAGCACCGCTCGCGCCGCAAGGTCAGGGTTGGCCGCGATGAACGCGCGCGGGCCGTTGATGCCGGGAGTGTGGTGGCCCGCGCTGGCCACGAACACCAGCGTGCGTCCGGGCTGGTTCTGCGGCTTCGCGAAGTGGCGTGCCATGGCGAGCATCACGGCGACGCCGTCGGCGTTGTCCCCGGCGCCGTCGAACCAGGCGTCGGCGTGCGCGTCGACGACGATCACCTCGTCGGTGCGTACGCCGGGCACGACGGCGATCGCGTTGACCCCTTGCAGGTTCCGGAACGTCTCGGTGCGCAGGGTGATGCGGGCCTGCAGGCGGTTGACGAGCCCGGCCTCGGTGGCGCGGTCGAAGACGTTCTCGAGGAAGAAGCCGTCGCGGCCGCCGATGTTCACGCAGGGGCCGCCGCAGTTGCTGAAATCGCGGCCGAGTTCGTTGCCTGGCAGCCGCACCAGGTTCAGCACGGCCACCGCCCCGCGCTTCATGAGGTCCTGGGCCCTGGTCGTGACGGCGCTGCGCTCGAACAGCATGTGACCCTGCGGTACGGTGAGCTGCACGGCGATCTTGCCGCGCACGTCGATGTGGCTGAGCAGAGACGGATTGGCGGTGCCGACGTAGACGAGCGGCGCCGTGAGCGCGCCGCCCGGGATATCCGAGGGCGGCACGGGCATCGCCGAGTGCAGCACCACGTCGGCGCTGCCGGCCCCGAACACCGGGTCGGCGAGCAGCCGCACTTCCCAGGCGAGGGGCAACCAGAACGAGGCTCGCGTGTCCTGCGCGAACGGCTGCACCTGCACATCGCTGATGCCGGCCCTGCGGAACTCCTCGGCCATCCAGAACACGGCGTTGGCGCCGGACGAGAAGCCGGAGATGCGCCCCCACTGCTGTCCGGTGCCCACCTCGTGCGTTCCCCGGCTCTCCTTCGAAAAGCGGATCAGGCCGTCGAGGCTCGAACGCAGGGCGTCGGCTGCGAACTCCGGTCCCGATGGCGCATCGTCTGGAACCTGCACGGGGCGGGCGGGCCTGTCGCCCACGATCACGGCCGGCTCGGCTCCCGGTCGTGGGGGCAGCGTCAGCCCGAACCAGGGCCCGGCCTTGCGCGGAGCGGGAGCCGATGGCGCCTCATCCTGCGCCGATGCGGCGGTGGCGAGGGCGAGCATGAGACCGCACGCCAGGATTCGTGACGCGGCGAACGTGGAGCGGAAGGTCGTGGTGCGTGGCTGCATTGGCGTAGACCCTTCTGCGGGATTCTACTCTCGTGCTACACTCTGGGTTCGACCTCCAACGAGTGGGCCTGTGGCGCAGCTGGGAGCGCGCATGAATGGCATTCATGAGGTCACCGGTTCGATCCCGGTCAGGTCCACCAACCCCTTCCTTCCAAGTCTGATCTCCCGCCGTCGTTGAAAGCCCGCGCGGCAGGCTTTCCGCGGGCCGTCGCGACGCAAGCACGCCGCAACTCGCGCCTGCTCCCGGCCCTATTTCTTGATCTCGACGCTGATCACGTGAACCGGGGAATTGCCGACGTTCTCGAGCGAGTGCGGGCCAAGCGCCTCTCCCCAGAACGATGCCCCAGGAGCCAGCGTCGGGCCCGCCACCCGCGAGTCGAGCATCACGTGCCCGCTGTCGTCCCGGCGCACGAAGGCGCTCCAGCTCACCACATGGTGCACAACGGGCCAGCGGTGGGTGTAGACCGGCGTCTGCTCGCCGGGTTCGATGCGCGTGTCGAGTACCCGGACGCGGTCGTTCTCCAGCACGAGACGGTGATGCGCCGGAGCGGCGACAAGGGCATCCAGTTTTGGGGGCCAGTCTGGAGGATGGACCGTGCCGGGAGCGGCATGGGACGACTCGGCAGTGAATGCCTCGTGGTACGAGACGACGCCCGAGGCGTGGAGGCCCGCAAACGGTAGCGCCTGGAAAGTACTCCTGTCCAACCCCTGGCAGTGACAGTGCCGGATTGGACGCGAACCCGAAACGGGAGTAGAACGCCGGATCACCAAGAACCACGCAGCCGGCTGCACCGAGACGGCGAAGCCGATCCAGACTCGCCTGCATCAATCCTGAACCGATGCCCCGGCGCTGCATGGATGGCGCGACGGCAATCGGGCCGAGACCGTACCAGGCCCCGTCGGCAGATGATGTCGTGACCGGCGAGATGGCCGCGTGGCCCACCAGTGCGCCGTCGAGTTCAGCGACGAGCGACGGCGTCAGCGCACTCGCGCCGCGCAGTGCGTGCACGATGGCCTGCTCGGCTCCATTCGAGTACGGGGCGGAGCGGAACGCGTCGGCGATGAGTCGGTCAATGAGGGGAGTGTCGCCGAGGCGTTCATCCCTGATGGTCACATGCACAGGCGTCCACCGGAGCGTACACCCGATCGAGAGCTCGCCGCTCGAGCGAGAGCCCGCGCTCGTGTATCTTTTGCAGCTCGCCCGTTCTGGGCCAGAATGCAGCCCGAGGTCTTTCGATGACGCTGACCAGACGCGACTTCCTGAAATCCACTGGCGCGACGGCCATGGGCCTGGGCCTGCCCGCCCTTGCGGCCGCAGGCTCGACGCAGGGCGGCAGCTCGAAGGGTGGCGCCCGCATTCAGTTGATCCGCAACGCCACGTGCCTGGTGCGCTACGGCGGCAGGACGATCCTGCTCGACCCGTGGCTGAGTGACGTCGGGGCGATGCCGCCCGTGAACAACGCGCCGAACCCGCGGCCCAATCCGCTCGTGGCGCTGCCAATGCCGGCGGCGCAGGTCGTCGCTGGCATCGACGCCACGCTGTTGACCCACACCCACTTCGATCACTGGGACCCGGTTGCGCGCGAGATCCTGCCCAAGGCTGGTCCTGTGCTGGTGCAGCCCGCCGACAAAGACCGGGTCGCTCAGGCCGGCTTCACCGACGTCCGCGTTGTCGACCCGACGCTGGCCTGGGACGGCGTGACCATCACGCGCACGGGCGCGCAGCACGGCAAAGGCGCGGTGGGGCAGCGCATGGGCGCGGTCTCGGGATACGTGTTCAAGCACCAGGGCTCCCCGACGCTCTACATCGCGGGCGACACAATCTGGTGCCCCGAGGTCGCCGACGCCATTCGCCAGCACACACCTGACGTGATCGTGGTCAACGCTGGCGAGGCGCAGTTCCTCGAGGGCGGCCCGATCATCATGGGCGTGGAGGACGTCGTGAAGGTATGCGAGTCAGCCCCGCGCGCCACGGTGATCGCCGTCCACTTCGAGGCGGTGAACCACTGCATGCTCAATCGCGAGGGCCTGCGGGCAGGTCTGGCTGGCAGACCGGCGATGGCGGCCCAGGTGCGGATTCCCCGCGACGGGGAAGAGGTGCGCCTGGCGTGAGACGCGCGGCCGCCGCCGCGCGCCCACAGCCTTGACGCACCCGCCGCCTCGGCGAATGCGCGACACTCACAGCTCGGTTCGTCGCAGCCGCAGCGCATTCGCGATCACCGACACCGAACTGAACGTCATCGCGGCGCTCGCCAGCATGGGGCTGAGGAGCAGGCCGAAGAACGGATACAGCACGCCGGCCGCGACCGGTACGCCGAGCGTGTTGTAGACGAACGCGAAGAACAGGTTCTGCCGGATGTTCCGCATCGTTCCGCGGCTCAGCCGGCGGGCGCGGACGATGCCGCGCAGGTCGCCCTTCACGAGCGTCACGCCCGCGCTCTCCATCGCCACATCCGTACCCGTGCCCATCGCGATGCCGACATCGGCCGCGGCCAGCGCGGGCGCGTCGTTGATGCCGTCTCCGGCCATGGCCACCCGTTCGCCGGCGGCCTGCAGGCGCTTCACGATGGCGGCCTTCTGGTCTGGAAGGACATCGGCTTCGACCCGGTCGATGCCCACGGCTCGCGCGACGGCCTCGGCCGTCGCGCGGTTGTCGCCCGTCAGCATCACGACCCTGATCCCTTCGCGACGAAGAGCCTCGATGGCTTCGACCGTCGTGGGCCTCACGGGATCCGCGACACCGATGACGCCCGCGGGCCTGCCGTCCACCGCGGCGAGCACAACCGTGTGTCCGGCCGCCCGAAGTGCGTCGGCCCGGTCTCGGAGCGCAGCGGGCTGAATGCCGAGTCCCTCCATGTGCCGCACGTTTCCGATCGCCACGCGAAGCCCGCCGACAGTGCCGATGACGCCCTTGCCCGTAACCGACTCGAAGTCCCTGACCTCCGACAGGGCGAGGCCACGCTCCCGCGCTCCATTGACGATTGCCGTGGCCAGCGGGTGCTCGCTGACGTGCTCGAGGCTCGCGGTGAGCTGGAGCAGGGTGTCGGCGTCGAAGCCCGCCTGCGGCTCCACCGCGGCGAGGCGGGGCCTGCCTTCGGTGAGAGTGCCGGTCTTGTCCACGACCAGCGTCGTGATCCGCTCGAGGGTCTCGAGCGCCTCGGCGTTCCTGATCAGCACGCCTGCCTCGGCACCGCGGCCGGTGCCCACCATGATCGACATCGGCGTCGCGAGCCCGAGGGCGCACGGGCACGCGATGATCAGGACCGCCACCGCATTCACAAGCGCGTGGGCGAGCCGCGGATCCGGACCGAACTGCGACCACACGACAAAGGTGCCGATGGCCACGGCAATCACGATGGGTACGAACCACCCCGAGACCGTGTCCGCGAGCCGCTGGATCGGTGCTCGCGAGCGCTGAGCCTCGCTGACCATCCGGACGATCTGCGCCAGCAGCGTGTCGCTGCCGACTCGACGAGCTTCCATCACGAACATGCCGGTGCCGTTCACGGTCCCGCCGGTGACGGCGGCATCCACGGTCTTCTCGACCGGCATGGGTTCTCCCGTGACCATCGATTCGTCGAGCGTCGTCGCGCCCTCGAGAAGGACCCCGTCAACCGGCACGCGCTCGCCTGGGCGCACACGTAGCCGATCGCCGACATGCACTTGCTCGATCGGCACGTCGTGCTCGGCGCCGTCCGCTTCGATACGACGGGCGGTCCTCGGAGCGAGCCCCAGCAGGTTGCGGATGGCAGTGCTCGTCTGCGACCGGGCGCGAAGTTCGAGCACCTGTCCGAGCAGTACGAGGACGACGATGACGGCAGCAGGTTCGAAGTAGACCGCCACCTCACCCATGATGCGGAAGGAGTCCGGGAAGATGCCCGGTGCCAGCGTCGCGACCACGCTGTAGCCGAACGCGGCGCCGACACCGAGGGCGATCAGCGTGAACATGTTCAGGTGCCGGTTCACGACCGACGCCCGGCCGCGGACGAAGAATGGCCATCCGCCCCAGAGCACCACGGGTGCGGCGAGCAGCAGCTCGAACCAGTTCATCCACCCATGCGGCATGAGCCCCTGCAACGGTCGTCCCGGCACGAACTCGGACACCATGAGCGCGAGAATCGGGGCGGTCAGCAGGGCCGACCAGCGGAACCGCCGCGTCATGTCGTCGAGCTCCGGGTTGTCGTCAGCGACGGTGACGGTCCTCGGCTCGAGCGCCATGCCGCAGATCGGGCAGGCACCTGGCTCGTCCCGCACGACCTCGGGGTGCATGGGACAGGTCCACTCGGTTGTCGTCACCGGTGTGACGTCGACCGGCTCGAGTGCCATTCCGCACTTCGGGCAGGCCCCGGGTCCCCTCTGGCGGACTTCAGGATCCATTGGGCAGGTGTATTCGCGTTCCATGTCCGCTGCCGCCGGCGCCACGGAGGGGCGCTCGCCGAGGAAGGCTTCCGGCGTGGCGCGAAACCGCTCGACACACCCCTGGCTGCAAAAGTAGTAGATATGGCCCTGGTAGTCGACCGAGCCTACTGCCTCGTCGGGTGAAATGGTCATTCCGCAGACCGGATCCAGAACCTCGGCCGGGGCGGCGTGCGCGTGGGCGAGTGTGTGAGAGCTGCGCGGCATTGACTGTGACCTCCACCCGATTCAACGTGTCAACGGAGGGATCATTACAGGTCGCGGCGGGAGTGTTGCTGAGCAATGGAGGTACCGCGGAACGAAGAGTCGGAATGCTGGCTGTTCGCGGCAGGAACCCGAGGCCTGTGCGGCCAGGTGGCGACTGTAATCGTTTGGGCGCTCGGACGTATACCGGGCATGACAAACACTGTTCCTTCCTCGACCGCCCGTATTCGTCTCTCGACGCTCACCATTTCAGGCATGAGCTGCGCCGCGTGCGAGCGGCACGTCGCCCGCGCCCTGGAGGGGCTGACCGGTGTCGCGCATGTGACCGTGGATCTCGACCGTCGCGCGGCCACGGTCGAGCATCAGGCCGACGTGGACGCCCATTCGCTCGTGGCGGCGGTGCGTGACGCCGGATATGATGCCCGCATCGAGACTGCCAGTCCGGAACCGACCTATGCCGGCAATGCGTTGGAGAAGAAGCTCGGCTGCTGCGGTTGCTGCGGTGGGTAGTCGCTCGACCCCGACGTCCCCAGGGAGTTCGACGAGGAAGACATGGACGACGTGAGTGACACATCGACGCCGGTCGCCGTCCTTCTGGAGAACCATCGCGCATTCCTGCGATACCTCGAGCGGCGCACCGGCAGCCGTGAACTCGCGGAAGATGTCCTGCAGGATGCATTCGCCAAGGTCGTGGCGCGTCCGGAGCAGGCGCCGGCCGACGAAGCCATCGTGCCCTGGTTCTACCGCACGCTGCGCAACTCCGCCATCGATCAGTTTCGTCGACGAGGTGCCGCCGATCGCGCCTACGAGGCGTTCGCACGCGAGCTCGAGACCCACGAGGAGCCGAACGCCGAGCTGGAGGCCGAGATCTGTGCGTGTGTCACCCGACTCGCGCGCACGCTGAAGCCGGAGTACGCGGACGCTCTGCAGGCCATCGAGGTGGGCGGCACGCCGGTGAAGGCGTACGCGGAGCAGATGGGGCTCTCGCCGAGCAATGCGGCCGTCCGGGTCTTCCGCGCCCGGGAAGCACTGAAGAAGCGCGTGGCCGAGTCCTGCGGAACCTGCGCGGAGCACGGCTGCGTGAACTGCACGTGCAAGGGGCCAGGGAAGGGCCACTGCTGAGCACTTCGGACGTCTTCATCGCTGGCTCGATCGTGAGTCGCGTGCGATCTGGAGCGGAACACCACTTGCTCCGGTAATACAGCATGTCCATCGCCACACAGATCAGACAATACGGCACGCGGCGTCTCACGAGGCGGATTACCCGAGCCATGCCGTGGGTCGGCGGCTTCCTCGCGCTCGCGACGCTCAGCCGCACGATTCGGCGCAAGGGTGTCGTCGGAGGCACCGCCGACACCGTGCTCGACTTCATCCCGTTCGTCGGCGGGGCCAAGAACCTTGCGGAGGCGGCGCGTGGTCGTGACTTCATCCGTGACAGGCCGCCCGTGAGCCGGTGACGCCGGACAGTGCCCCGCGCGCTGACGTTCCCAGCGCGAGACGGCGGCGAGCATCTTCGCCCTGCCCAGGTAGGGTCAGTGCGCGTATGATGGCGCCTCGGCCGGCATGTCCCGGCTGAGGGAGGGCCGTCCCATGACACGGACTCGCGGGTGTCAGCCCCGCGTCCTGCCGGCGGTGATCGTCCTGGGTCTCCTGGCGACGGCGTACGTCCCGCTGGGTGCCCAGGCCCCGCAGCCCCTCGATGTCATCTACGTGCCGACGCCGGATGCCGTTGTCACGGAGATGTTGTCGATGGCCCGAGTCGGCCGCGGCGATGTTGTCTACGACCTCGGCTCAGGCGACGGCCGCATCGTGATTGCGGCCGTTCGCGATTTTCACGCGGCACGCGGTGTCGGCATTGAACTCGATCCGCAACGCGTCACCGAGGCGCGGCGCAATGCCGAGGCCGCCGGCGTTGCCGATCGCGTGGAATTCATCCAGGCCGACCTGTTTGCGTCGGACTTTTCGGCGGCATCGGTCGTGACGATGTACCTGCTGCCGCACATCAACGCGCGCCTCGTCCCCGTGCTGCGCGCGCTGCGCCCCGGCACCCGTATCGTTTCCCACAACTACGACATGGGGCCGTCCTGGAAGCCCTCCCGCACGCGCACCCTCGAACACGACGTCATCCACGCGTGGACCGTGCCGCGCCGCTGACGCCTCCGCTGTTGACGCCTGCGGGGTGCCACCTGGCACGTGCACGAGCGCCGGTCCGGTTCGATCCGCGCCGGCCGCCTGCTAACATCGACGTTTGCCGATGCCCTTGCCACACGCCCGATCGACGGTCGCACACATGTCCGGCTACACCCCTGGCGAGCAGCCGAAGCCTGGGGAGTCGGTCATCAAGCTGAATACCAACGAGAACCCGTATCCGCCGAGTCCTCGGGTCGTCGAGGCGATTCGCGCCGTGAGTGCCGAGGCCCTGCGCCGGTATCCCTCGCCCGCGGCCGACGAGTTCCGGCGCGTCGCGGCGCGCCTGCACGGGGTGACGCCAGACCACGTGATCGCAGGAAATGGCAGCGACGATATCCTCCAGATTGCGCTTCGTACGTACTGCGGCCCGGGCGACGTGCTGGCCAGCCCGGACCCGACGTACTCGCTGTACCCGGTCCTCGCGGAACTCGCTGATGTCCGGTTCGTGACGGTGCCATGGGACGACGGGTGGCGTCTGCCAACGGAGGCCCTGCTCGCCACGAGCCCCCGCGCCATCTTCTTCGCCAATCCCAACGCGCCCTCGGGAACGGTCGTCCCGGTCGCGGAGGTTGCGACCCTTGCGACGCGGACGTCCGCCCTGGTGCTCGTGGACGAAGCGTACGTGGACTTCGCCGAGGACAACTGCCTTGCGCTCGTGGCGTCGCACGCGAACGTCCTGGTCTCGCGGACGCTCAGCAAGGGGTACGGCCTGGCCGGCCTGCGCTTCGGCTACGGCGTGGGCCATCCCGCGGTGGTCGAGCAGATGACGAAGGTGAAGGACAGCTACAACTGCGACGCCATTGCCATTGCCGCCGCGGCGGCCGCCCTCGACGATCAGGCCTACGCGCGTGAGGTCTGGGCCCGGGTGAAGGCGGAGCGCGCCCGGATGACCGCCGCGCTCACTGAACGTGGCTTCTCGGTCCTGCCCAGCCAGGGCAACTTCGTCCTCGCCACGCTGCCGGGCCGCGCGGCTGCACAGCCGATGTACCGGGCACTGAAGGACGCCGGCATCCTCGTCCGGTTCTTCGACAAGCCCGGCCTGCGCGACCGGCTGCGGATCACCATCGGTACACCGGAGGAGAATGCCGCGCTGCTCGAGGCGATCGACCGCGTACGGACCGAGGTCGCGGTGACAGGAACCGGTGCAGACATCGGCGACAGCCGATCGGCGGCTGGTTGATCCTGCCGAACCCCGCTCGTCAGGCGCGCGCGGCCGCGCGCGCTTCCGCGAACACCGGCCGTGCCAGACCGGCCGCGGAACGACCGTGCGGGTCCTGGTTCGCGCGGATCGCGTTCACCATCTCCAGGGCGCTTCTGTCCGCCGGTGGCAGCGCCAGGGACGACGTGCCGAGCGGCGTGACACGGTGGCCCCATCGGACCAGCAGCGCGCCGTAGGACAGCCCTCCGCCAAAGCCTGGCATCAGCAGGAGCGAGCCCGGCTGCACGCGTCCTTCCTTCAACGCCTCGACGAGGCTGACCGGCACCGTTGCGGCGCTCATGTTGGCGTACTTCTGGACGGTGAGCATCACGCGCTCCATGGGCACCCCGGCGTACTTGGCCACCGCCTCGATGATGCGCAGGTTTGCCTGGTGCGGAATGACGAGGTCGATCTGCTCGCCGGTGACGCCGGCCTGCCGCATCACGCGCTCCGAGGCCTCGCACATGCCCTTGACGGCGCGCTTGAAGATCGCCTGCCCGTCGAAGTCCCAGATGGCGTCCCCGAGTATCACCCCGACCCCGGTGTAGGCGCAGCCCATCCCGCGCACGCGCAGTACCTGCCGCGCCTCGGCATCGCAGCCGAGCACCGACCCGATGACGCCTTCTTCTCGGTCGGTCGCCTGGACCACGACGGCCGCCGCGCCGTCACCGAACAGCACCGCGACATTGCGGTTGCTCCAGTCGAGGTATCGCGAGATCAGCTCGACACCAATGACCACGGCATTCCGGACGGTGCCGTTCTGGATCATGGCCGTGGCCGCGGCCAGGCCGTAGATGAAGCTCGTGCAGGCCGTATTGACGTCCATGGCCGCTGCCCGCGCCGCACCGAGCGCCACCTGCACGCCGGACGCACTGTTGGGTACCACTTCCTCGTTCGAGGCACCGCCGTAGACGATCAGGTCCACGTCGGACGGATCCAGTCCGGCGCACGCCAGCGCCCGCGACGCGGCGACCGTCGCCATCTCGACCGCCGAGACATGCGAAACGCGGCGCTCCTTCATCCCGGTGCGCGTGGTAATCCACTCGTCCGACGTCTCGAGGAACGTGGACAGGTCCGCGTTGGTCAGCACTGCCGGGGGTAATCCGTCACCCCAGCCGGTAATGGCCGCAAAAGGCATCAGCTCACCTGTAAGCCTGGCCGTCCGGCGGGACGGCCGCGGGCGACATTTTCGCATGTCCCCCGCCCTGCGGTGTGAGACCGGCTCCCGGGGCCCGCAGGCGCCCGGCCGGGAATATTCGGCTGAAACGGCGGGTTATCCTAGTTTCAAGGCGTCCCTTGCATGTCACCGCGCGTCACCATCGTCCAGCCGACGACGGCCGAACCGGAGCCGACCGCCACCGACCTCGATCGGATCATCGCGGGCCTGCGTCATGCCTGGACGTCACGCGTGACCGTCAGGCGTCAATCCTCGGACGACATCGGCCTGCGCGAGATCTACGTGCTGCTCGATGGTGAAGAGGTGGCCATGCTCAAGCCTGGGCAGGAGTTCACCCAGGACGTGAAGCCGGGGCCACACCGCCTCCGCGTGCACAACACGCTGTTCCGCAAGACCCTGGATTTCACGGTGAAGGTGGGTGAACACGCCACCTTCATGACCGTCAACCGCGAAGGCTTCGGCACGTACTCCATCGCCGCATTCTTCCTGGGCGGGATGCCGATCTACCTCTCGCTCGAACGGGAGGACTGCCCGGGTGAAGCCACCTGACCGCCACCTGAGGCGCCGCGAGAAACTAGCCTCGCTTCCGCGCGTCCAGCGCGCCGCGTAGCTTCTCCGCCAGAGAGCTGACCGCCTGGCCCTCGGCCTTGTCCACCCGCTCCGCATACTCGCGGACCTCGGCGGCCTCGGCTGCGTCCTGCACCGCCTTCTTGCTCACACGGATCCGCCGCCCTGCGGCGTCGACCTCGAGGACGATGACCTCGACGTCGGACCCCACCGGGAGGGCCTTCGAGACATCCGCCTCACGGCCGATCCCGGTCTCGCTGTGCGGCATCAATCCCGTGCGCCCCGGCGCGAGATAGACGAACACGCCGAACCTCTCGTGCCGCTCGACCTTGCCGGTGATCCGTGCGCCCGGCACGATGTCGTGCTGCGACGCCGCAGCACCAGCGGCGCGGCTCGAGCCCTCGTCGATCATCGCCACGCCGATGCGGCGCTTGTCGAGGTCGATCGACAGGATCTCGAACGGTGCGGTCATCCCGACGGCCACCTGGCGCGCCCAGCCGCCGGGCCGGCCGGTCGGCGCGAAGGTGGACGCATGTGCCAGCCCCTCGATCCCCGGGTCGAGCTCCACGAAGGCCCCGAACTCGGCGACGCGGGTGACGCGGCCCGTCTTCACCTGGCCGACCTCGTACGTCGCCGGGACCGTTGCCCACGGGTCTTCCGACAACTGCTTCACGCCCAGCGAAATCTTCCCCGTCGCCTCGTCGACCCGCAGCACCTTGACCGTGAGCTCTTCACCGGCCGTGACCGATTCGGTCGCGTTGACGACGCGCGACCAGCCCATGTCCGAGACGTGGAGCAGTCCCTGCACGCCGCCGCCGAGATCGACGAACGCGCCGAAGTCGCGCACCGACACCACCCGGCCCCGCAGCACCGCGCCCGGCACCACCGCGCGGCGCGCTTCCGCAGCACGCGCGTCCTTCTCGGCCTCCAGCAGCGCACGCCGGGAGACGACAAGGTCGCGGCCGTCGTTCTTGTACTCGATGATGCGGAAGGTATACGCACGGCCGACGTGCGCCTCGGGGTTCTCGGTGCGCACGATGTCGATCTGCGAGAAGGGGCAGAACGCCCGCTGCCGACCGATGCGGACCTCGTACCCGCCCTTCAGCACTTTCTCGACCTTGCCTTCGACCGGCAGGCCGGCCTCGTAGGCGTCGGTCACCGCGCGGTCGGTCACCGCCCCGCGTGCAAGCCTGCGTGACAGCGTCAGGCCGCCGGCCGTGGAAGTGACGACGGCCTGAATGCGATCGCCCACGGCGGCCTCGATCGCGCCGTTCTCGTCCCGCAACTCGGCGACGTCGAGTACCGCCTCGCCCTTGCCGCCGACATCGATGAAGGCGACGTCCGGACCGATGGCCACGATGACGCCTTTGATCGTCTGTCCGCGTTCGTACTGCTTTGCCTGCAGCGATGCCTCGAACATCGCCGCGAAATCGTCTTCTGGGCCGGTCACGATGCGCTCCTCACCTGTGAGACCCCCGATCATACCGCCCCCGGGCGTGCTCAGAACCACAGGCGCGCGCCTGCGACGAGCCGCGCGCCAGGGCCGGGTTCCCCGCGCAGCACGGCGTGCGAAGCGCCGTGGCCGTAGAGCCGAGGCCAGGTGACGCCGAGGTAGGGCGCGAATTCACGCCGAACGAGATAGCGCAGCCGCACGCCCAGTTCGGTGCGCTGCAGGCCGCTGTCGACGTGCCGTTCGAGATCCGACGTGGCGGAGAGGCGCAGGTCGGCGAGCGGCTGAACGATCCAGCGATTCGTCACGCGAAGGTCGTACGCCGCGTGAAACTGCGCCTGGACCTGGCCGGACGTGCTGACGTACGCGGTAGCCTCGACCTCGAACCAGTACGGCGCCAGGCCCTGGACGCCGAGCGCGGCCCAGCTCTGCGCAGGACCCGGCCTGACATCCTGCCGGACGCCGGCGACGATGTCCCACCAGCGCGCGACCTGCCGCCCGTAGAGCGCCTGCACGCTGGCGTCGCCGACGCCACCGTTCACGCCTTCGCCTCCAGCCCGGAACCACAGGCGATCGCGGTCGCGTCCCACCCAGCCGGTCGAATCGACGACCAGGATGCCCTGCCCGTCGCGGTAGTGCCACTCGGCCTGTTCGAGCAGGATGAAGTAATTGAGCCTTCGATCGTGAGCCGCATGCCCGTTCACGTCCGGAAAGGCGGCCAGCCGGTCGGCGTCGGTCGGGGTCGGGATGAACGGCGGCAGTTCGACCGGCCCCCCGCGCGCATCGGGAGACGAGGGCACGAAGGTGTGGCCGCCATGGGAGTCGCGGTTATCCTGAGCGGCCGTCGTGGGCTGCTCCATCTCGTGGCCGGCATGCGGATCGGCCGGTGTGGACGCGGGCGCCTGCGGTCGGGCCTGCGCCGGTGCCTGCGCCTGCGCCTGCGCCCATACACTCGGTGCCCCGGCGATCAGAATTCCGATCGCCGCGAGCCACGCGCCTCGGGACACGCGCATCACTCCTCCACCCGCACTTCGCGCATCATGCCGGTTTCCATGTGGTAAAGGAGGTGGCAGTGGTACGCCCACCTGCCGAGCGCATCCGCCGTGACCCGATAGGAGCGCTTCGAGCCTGGAGGCATGTCGATCGTGTGCTTGCGCACGAGGAACCGGCCCTGTTCGTCCTCGAGATCGCTCCACATCCCGTGCAGGTGAATCGGGTGCGTCATCATCGAGTCGTTCACCAGCACGATGCGCAGCCGTTCACCGTAGGTGAGCCGCAGCGGCTCCGCGTCCGAGAACTTGATGCCGTTGAACGACCAGGCGAACCGCTGCATGTGGCCGGTCAGGTGCAGTTCGATCGTCCGGCGCGGCTCCCGGCCGTCCGGATCGTCGAACAGACTGCGGAGGTCGGCGTACGTGAGCACGCGGCGGCCGTTGTTGCGCAGACCGATGCCGGGGTCGGAGAGCTTCGCCGAGGGCGTCATGGTCTGCATGTCGATGAGCGGGTTGCCGCGTTCGCTGGCCGGATGCTGCTGCATGCCGGATTGGGCCGCTCCGTGTCCTGCATTTGGATCAGGAGGATCGCCAGGCATGGTGTGCCCGGCATGTGGATCCTGAGGCGATCCGGGCACGGTGTGGCCGGCGTGCGGGTCCTGCGCGGCCGGCGTGACCTGCCCCGCATGGGGATCGGGTGCGGACTCGGGCATCACGTGGCCGGCGTGGGGGTCGGGCTCGCTCGCCGGAGCCGGCATGACGTGCCCTGCGTGGGGATCTGCAGCCGTCACCGGCGCAGCGGCGGAGTGCGCACCGTGATCGCCGTGTCCCCCGTGGCCCATGTCGTCCATCGTGATCAGGGGCCGTGGGTCGAGCGCGGGTACCGGCGCCCTGAGCCCCGGCCGCACCGCGAGCGTGCCTGCGGCGTATCCGGTGCGATCGAACGACTGCGCGAAGATCGTGAACGCCTCCTGCCCCGCGGGCTCCACGATGACGTCGTAGGTCTCGGCCGTCGCGATGCGGAACTCGTCCACCGTCACGGGATGCACGTATTGGCCGTCTGCCGCGACGATGGTCATCTTCAGCCCCGGGATCCGCACGTCGAAATAGGTCATCGCCGAGCCGTTCACGAACCGGAGCCGGACGCGCTCGCCAGGCCGGAAGAGCCCCGTCCAGTTCGCGGCCGGAGATGCGCCGTTCACCAGGTACGTATAGGTGTAGCCCGAGACATCGGCGAGATCCGTCGGATTCATCCGCATCTCGCCCCACGCCTTCCGGTCCTCGACGGTCTCGCGGCTTCCACGCCGGCGCAGGTCGCGGAAGAAGTCGACAAGGGTGCGCTGGCGCCAGTTGTAGTAGTCCGACTGTTTCTTCAGCTTCGCCAGCACGCGTTCAGGACGCTCATCGGTCCAGTCGGACAACAGCACGACGTGCTCCCGGTCGTACTGGAACGGTTCGGGCTGGAGCGGCCGGACCACGAGCGCGCCGTACAAGCCGCGCTGCTCCTGAAATCCTGAATGGGAGTGGTACCAGTAGGTGCCGCCCTGCCTGACCTTGAAGCGGTAGGTCCAGGTTTCGCCTGGGCGGATTCCCTTGAAGCTCAGCCCGGGTACGCCGTCCATGTTGGCGGGCAGAATGATGCCGTGCCAGTGAATCGACGTCTCCTCGTCCAGCGTGTTCGAGACGCGCACGGTCACCGTGTCGCCTTCGGTCCACCGCAAGGTCGGCGCGGGCACCGAGCCGTTCACGGTGGCCGCCAGCCTGGGACTGCCCGTGACGTTGATGGGTGCTTCGCCGATGCGCAGCTCGAAGTCAGTGCCGCTCAGGTCGGTCCACGGCGCGGCGTCCATCCGCGGGGCGCCCCACGCCGGCGCTCGCAGCAGGCCCATCGACGCCGCAGCGCCACCGATCGCCAAGCCCTTGACGAAGGTTCGCCGCGTGCAGGATCGGTCGAAGGTTCGGGTCGACTCGTTCGGGAACTCCATACCACTCCAGGGCTGCCGGTGCCGGCAGCCTCCTCCAGACATCTTCACGAAGGTGACGCACGCGCAGGCGCGGCATTACCGCAGACGCCCGCGCACGGGACGCACGCCGAGGCTGCGGCCGCGTCCGGCGACGAACTGGCGTGAATCAGATCCGGAGGACGAGAGGTGGCGATGCGATCTGGCGGGAGAGCGAGGTGGCGAACGGACGTGCGGGACGCCCGGTGCAGGCGTTGCTGATCGACGCCCGAACAGGCGTGTTCACTGCCGGGGCACTCGTGTGCTGCTCGGTGCGTGCCGTGCCAACCCAGGCGTCGACACGCGCCGGACAGTCGTCCGCGGCAGTGGCTCCTCTCATCTGCTCGGCAGCTGGTGCCGCGGCGGGCCCGTCCGCATGGTGATGGTGGGACGTCGGCGACACGGCCTCGACAGGGGCGGATGCGGCACGTTCCGGCTCCACAGCAGGCCCGCCGTGATGCGCGTGGCTTGCCGTCGAGCCGGCCGGGCGCGCACACGTCGCGTCACACACCGCCCCGATGAGCGGGGTGCCGCCCATGACCAGGGCGACCAGGCATGTGATGATTCGCGTCATCCGACCCACGTCTCCAGTATAGCCGCTCACAACATGCGCAGCAGGGTTCCGTCGCGTTGCACCACGTGGCGATAGAGGACCCCGCATACATGGGCGAGGATCAGCGGCATCAGCGTCCAGCCGATGATGCTGTGCGCCCAGTGCAGCGATGTGGCCAGTTCCGGCCGGGCCTCCATGATCTTCGGGAGGTCGATCAGGCCGAGGAACGCGGTTGCGTCGCGCTGGGGAAACCCGTACGCGTTCGTGGTGAAGAAGCCGATGAGCGGCTGGGCGATGAGCAGGACGTAGAGCACGCGGTGTGTCGCCTCGGCGGCGACCCGCTCGACAGGGGACACGCCCGATGCCAGAGGCGGGGGCCGGTGACGCAGCCGCCAGGCGAGCCGCGCCCCGGCGAGGCCGAGCATGAGCAGCCCGAGGCTTTCGTGGAACACGTAGAACGACATCTTTGTGTCGTCGCCGATGAACCGGATGACGGGGCCTGACAGCAGGAGGAGGCCGAGCAGCGGGACGGTGACCCAGTGGAACCACTTGGCCGCCGCCGTGTAAGCGCCGGTGTCGCGCGCGCGAGTGGTTGAGTGCGGCGTCACCCCGCCCATCAGTGTCCCCCTGTGCCGTTCGATACCGTTGACCCCATCGCCTGATACGACGCGGCGGTCGCAGCCCGCGACACTTCGAGACGCGACCAGCGGCCTGGCGGCGTGATGAAGTGGCAGAACGTAGGCGGGCGGGAAGGGCTCACGAGCGCGCCCCAGAAATGCGGTCTCATCGAGGGCGCGCCCGTCGGCCGAGTGGGTCCTGGGACCCGATCAGGTGCGCATGGCGCGTTCGTGCAGCGTCTTGACGGTCAGCCAGCCGGCGGCAACGGCGCCCTCCTGCCAGTCGGGCTCCGAGTACGGGCACACGGCAGCCGAGCCGATCACCAGGCGGTTTTCCATCTTCGACAGCTGCGGCTGACGCGCGTGCGCCGAGCCGGTGGCGTACCCCCCCTCGCTGTACTTCACCTTCTTCCACCACACCCCGAACCCGCTTTCGAACTCGGCGCGGATCTGCGGGTGCACCTTGGCGGCGTTGCCGAGCACGTGCTCCAGGCGCTGAGCCGGCGTCTGGTCGAGCAGCGCGCCGACCGGTCCGTTCGCGTAGAGCCCCAGGAGCACGCCCTTCTTGGAGAAGTAGCCGGTGGACGGATACGAGAACTCGCCGAGCGGCAGGTTCGAGTAGAGGTGCCCGCCGAAGATGTTGTCGTCCTCTTCCCAGAACCGGCGCTTCATCTGGAGACCCATCTTGGCGCTGTTGCTGGTGGCGACGCCCTTTACCGCAACCATCATCTCCGGCGAGAAGTCGATGTCCAGCTTCGCGATGATCGGGAGCGGCAGGCACACGGCGACGTAGTCGGCCGAGAGTTCGGTCTTCTTGCCGGTCTTGGTGTCGAGGTAGACGAGCTTCGCGCCGGCCTCCGTCTGACGGACCGACTGGACCTCGGCGTTGAAGACGATCTTCTGGGCCCCGATGGCGCGGGCCAGGCCCTTGGGGAACTGGTCCATCCCCCCGATCGGCTGGAAGATCGGCGCCGCCTGGGTGCCATCGCTGAGCGGCACCGAGCGGAACCGGTTGCCGATACCCGACTTCAGCAGCATCGCCGTGTCGTAGGGCTGGCGGCCCGACTCGCCGATCGCCTTGTAGGCCTTCGTCGTCGCGTCCAGGTAGCCCTCGCTGACGAGGAAGCGGATGAACCGGTCCTTGTCCTCGCCCGTCATCGGCTGATCGAGCTTGTCCTGATCGACGGCCTTCACGAGCAGCTCGTTGACGTGCCCGAGCATGTCGGCCTTCACCTCGCGCAGCCGGAGGCGCTTGCCGGCCAGCGAGCCGTACTGCTCGCCCTCGTAGTAGAAGAACGAGTTCTCGGCCTCGTTGATGAAGATTTCCATCGGCACCCCGACCTCGCGGCAGTAGCCGAGCACGCCGGTGTGGGAGTACGGGATGCGCCAGGGGCCGACGTTCACATAGAGGCCCTCATCGAACGCGCAGACCTGCTTCTCGCCGCTCTCGAGCTCGACGTGTTCGGTGCCCCGACGGACGGTCCAGTTCAGCCCGCCGACACGGTCGCGAGCTTCGAGGACGCGCACGTCGTACCCCAGCTTGCCGAGTTCGTAGGCGGTGACCAGCCCGGACACACCTGCGCCGAGGACGACCACCTTGTTCTTGGCCGGACGTCCCGACAGCTGCGGCCGGCCCTGAGCGGCCCCGGCCATCAGGTCCAGCGAACTCATCGCGGTCATCACGAGCGACGCGCCGCCGACGAGGCCCAGCTGCTCGAGGAATCGGCGACGGGTCCATGTCGAGGAGTCGGTCAGGTCTGTCGGAATGAGGGTCTTGTTGTCCATGTGTCTCGCCATTCTACCGGCTACGGGGCGGGCGGCACAGCCTGGAGGTGCCGTTCGAGGAACTGCCACGTGCGCATCCACGAATCGAGTTGGTCGGTCGTGTTCTCGGGCTGCAGAGGACCCCCCACCGTGCGTCGGTCGAAGAGGTGACCGCCGGGAGGGTTGTGGTAGACCTTGACGTCCGCCTGCTCCGCCTTCCGGGCACGCAGCGCGTCGACGAGCTGCATCGCCTCGTCGATGTTCACGTCGTCGTCGTTGTCGGCCACGTGGACCAGCAGGGGTATCTGGAGCTTGTCGACGTGAAACAGCGGCGAGCGGTAGCGATACGATTCCGGACGCTGGTCCGGTGCCCCCCGGAAGCGGTTATGCGGGTCGATGAGCCTGCGCTGCTCCTCGACGCCCTTGCGCGCGAGCCGGTGGAAGAGGTTCGTCACGGGGACCATCGCCGCGGCCGCCCGGAACGCCGACGGGTTCCTGAAAATCGAGAGCAGCGTGATCAGCCCGCCATGGCTCCATCCGATGATGCCGATGCGGTCCGGGGCCACCGCGGGGTACTGCGCCTTGAGGACGGACACGGCCGTCACCACGTCGTCCACCTCGGCGCCACCATAGTCGATGGCGTCGTAGAAGGCGCGGCCGTAGCCGATGCTGCCCCGGTACTCGGGCGCGATGACGACGTAACCCCGTGAGACGGCTTCGCGGACGTACGGGATGTAATGCTCGTAGACGTGGCCGCGAATGTTCTCGTGTACCCAGACCAGGGCTGGATGCTGGTGGATGCCGCGGGTAACCAGCGGCTGGAAGACGAAGGCGGGAATGTCCAGGTCGCCCTGGCTGCTGCGGTAGGAGATCTTCTCCATGCGCATGATGCCTTCGCTGGCCTGACGCCAGGCGCGGTCGGTCTGTGCCTGATCGCGCGCCATGCGGTCGAAGTCGGGGACTCCGGGGTCGGCGCGTGGCGTGTTGCGGGAGAGGGAGGGACGGGCCGCGGCGGGGACACGACCCTCCTGACCCGCGGCGCCCGGCCAGGACGGGGCGAACGCCAGCAGCAGCGTGATCGCAGCGACAGCGCGAATCCGGACCGACACCCGCATGAACCCCCGATCTTACCGGCGTTCCTGCCGCTGGGGCCAGAGGTGCAGCTGGCCGGTCGTTACCGGGCTCGCGCCGTGGGTTTGGCGGCTTCCCCAGCGCGAGCGTGCGCGCGATGGAGCCAGTTGCGGAGTTGTGCGGCGGCCTCTTCTGGCGTGGTCCCGTAGAAGGGCATCAGCGCCGTCGGCATTCCGGGGACGCGCACGATGTAGGCGCGCCAGCGGAGCGGGTCCACCGGCCTGACCTCGATGAGGTACGAGCGTCCGCCGATGGTCTCTTCGAAGCAGAGGGGAGCCGTTTTCACGTTGTAACCACGAGTCAGCGCTGTCTGTTGTCCGGGGAAGTCGACAGGCATTGTCACGCCCTCGTTACAGGCGTTCAAGCGAAGCGCCGTACGAAACGGCCGTCCACAGCCGGCACCGAGTGAATTCCGGAACGACCGGCACAAAAATTTCCCCGCGTGTCGCCTTGTCCACAAGAAATGCACGCTCCATCCACAGGATTTCCACAGCCTTGACGGTCCGTGAGGCCGCACGTACGCTGGAAGCCCATGAATTTGCCCCGGCTGGCGGGCGCGTGCGTAGCCTGCCTGCTGGCAGCCGCCGGTGCAGGCAGCCTTCAGGCGTTTCAGGTCTCGCCAGCCCAGGACGTTGGGGCCGCGCCACCCCAGGCCCCTGCCACGCCCAGCGACGCACCGCTGTTCCGGGTCTTCCTGCAGGACGGGACGGCCCTGGTCAGCTACGGTGAGTTCGCAAAGGTGCAGGACCGCGTGGTGTTTTCCATGCCGACCTCGGCGTCCGAGGTCGCCCCGCAGCTCCAGTTGGTCAACCTGCCCGCCAGCCGGGTGGATTGGGAGCGCACCCTTGCATACGCCGAGACCGTGCGCGAGTCCCGGTACCTGGCGACGCGCGCGGAAACGGACTACGCGGCGCTCAACGCGGAGGTCGAGCGCCTGCTGAACGAAGCGCTGCTTGCCGACTCCACCGACCGGCGCCTGGCAATCCTCGAGCGGGCACGCCGCATGCTGGCGGAGTGGCCAGCCGCCCACTTCCAGTATCGGCGCGAGGATGTGCAGCAGACGATTACGACGCTCGACGAAATCATCGCGGGGTTTCGCGCCTCGAGCGGCGCGAACACGTTCGACCTCAGCTTCGTGGCGACGTCGCCGGGTCCACGTTCCCTGCCGGCCCTGATGCCGAAGCCGACGGCCCGGGAGGCGATTGAGCAGACCGTAGCTGCCGCGTCGGCAACAGACCTGCCGGCCGAGCGCCTCTCCCTGCTCAGCGCGGCGGCGGGTGCGCTGGAAGCCAACCGTGCCACCCTGCCGACCGCCTGGGCCGGGCCGATCCTCAACACGGTGCGCGCACGGCTCGCGAAGGAAGCCGCGATCGACCGCGACTATCAGGCGATGGGCCTGCGCATGCTGCGGCTGGCGGCGCTTCGCGCCGCCCAGGCCGACGTGCGCGGCGTGCAGCGGGTGATCGCCTCGGTGCACGCGAACGACGAACTGCTGGGGTCGACGCGCCCCGACGCGGTGGCGTCCATCCTGGCGAACGTGGAGACGTACCTCGACACCGCGCGGCGACTGCGCCTCGAGCGTGATCGATGGGCGCTGCGCGCTCCCGAGCTGCGCGCCTACCAGGCGCAGGTGACCGACCCCCTCCAGCAACTCTCCCGCGTGCGTCCGCTCCTCGAGGACATCAAGGCGCTGACCGGTTCGGGCCCGGAGGCCATCGGGTCCATCCTCAAGGCCACCATCGCCGTGCGAAGCCGGGTGGCGACGCTGGCGCCGCCCGACGAACTGCGCGAGGTGCATGCCCTGATTGTCAGCGCCGCCCAGCTGGCGGAGAACGCGGCCCGGATCCGTCGTGAGGCCGCGCTCATCGGCAGCATGACGCGTGCGTGGGATGCCTCGTCGGCCGCGGCGGGCGCGCTGATGCTCGTATCGCGCGCGCAGTCCGACCTGCAGGCCGCCCTTCGGCCCCCACAGTTGCCGCAGTGATCACGCCGCGTACGACCCGGCTGGTCCGGGTCCCCGACCTGCACGATTTCCGCCGGGTCATCGCGCACCTCGTACGCGAACCCGCGGCGCCGTCATCGCGCGTGGTGGTGGTGCCGACCCGCGGTGCAGCGCAGGCGCTGGTCCGCACGCTCGACGGGCTGGGCGTCGGCGCCGCGGTCCACCCGATCCTCGCGTCGCGCGATGACCTGTACGACGTGCTGCACGCCCGCCTCTCGACGCCGGTACGCCGGCTGGGCGCGGCGGAACGGGAGGCGCTCGCCCAGGCGGCGACACGCGAGGCGGAGCTGGCGGTGGCCGACCTCGCGTTCAGGGTCCGACCCGGGCTGGTGACCGAACTGGTGCGCTTCTACGATCAGCTGCGCCGGCAGTCGCAGTCGGTGAAGCGGTTCGAGGAGCTGATCGCAGACGCGCTCGGCGGCGGAGACCTGGATGACCGGGGCGCCGAGCGGCTGCTGCGGCAGACGCGGTTCCTGGCGCACGCCTTCAGGAGCTATGAGACGCGTGTGCTGCAGACCGGCGCGGTGGACGAGCACGGGCTGCGGGAGCGGCTCGTCGCCGACGCTGACGTGCTGCCGCTCGCCCACGTGATCGTCACCGTCCCGGACTGGATTGCCGATCCTGCGGGGCTGTATCTGGCGGACTTCGACCTCCTGAACCGCCTCCCGAATGTGGCCACCATCGACCTCGTGTCCACCGAGACCGTGCTGGCCTCGGGATTCCACGAACGGCTCCACACCTGGTGGCCGGGCATCGATGAATGCATGGCCGCGGAGTTGACGGGGCCGACCCCGTTCGTGCGGCCGCGACTGGTCTGCCCCGACGGGGCAGGCGATTCGACGCCGCTGTGGTTCACCCACCGCGACCGCGAGGAGGAACTGCTGTCGGTGGCGCGGCGTCTCTCGGGCGCGCGCCCGGATGATCTCGACAGAGTCGCGATCGTGTTCAAGCTGCCGCTCCCATACCTGTATCTGGCGGCGGACACGCTGGGTGCCGCCGGGTTGCCCGTCGTCTCGGTGGACGCGCTGCCTCTGGCGTCGGAGCCGACCATCGCCGCCATCGACCTCGTGCTCGACGCCATCGAATCCGCGTTCGTCCGGGACAGCCTGGTGGCGTTGCTGCGCTCACCGCACCTGACCCGCCCGCCGGCCGTGACGCCAGAGGCGGTCGCCGCCATGAACCACGCCTTGAGCGAGGCACGCTACCTCGGTGATCCCCAGCGGCTGCGCGACCTTGCCGGTGCCTGGCGCGATACGGCACCCGCTGCGAGCCGGCCCGCCAGCCTGCGCATCACAGCGCTGCCCGCGCTGCAGGAGGCAATCGCGCTGGCCGATGCACTTGCCCCGCTCACCACGCCGCGGCCCGCGTCGTCGCAGCTCCGGACCCTGGCGGCGTTCTTCGAGGCGCGGTTTGCGCCGCTCGCCGACTCGCACCCGCTCTTCGCGCGTGAACGGCGCGCCCGGGCAACGGTGCTGCAGTTGCTGGCCGAGGGCGCCGCGGCGCACGCCACGCACTACGACCCCGACTGGACGATCGCCGAGCTCGCACCGGCGGTTCGCCGCTGGATCAGCGAGCAGACCTTCGTGCTGCCTGGTGCCGCCTCCGGCGTCCGCCTGCTCGACGATCAGGCGGCGCGCTACGGACTGTTCGACGACATCACGGTCGTCGGGCTGGTGGAACAGGAGTGGCCCGAGAAGCCGCGCCGCAACATCTTCTATCCCCCGCAGCTCCTGAAGGCACTGGGATGGCCTTCGGAGAAGGATCGTCGTGGCGCTGCGGATGCCCGGTTCATCGACCTGCTGGGGTCCGCGTCCACCTGGGTCGAGCTGTCCACGTTTCAGCTCGACGACGAAGCGATCGTGTCGCGGTCGATGCAGCTGGACGACGTGGCGCGCGCGCACCTGTCAACCGTCACCCGCACGTCGGCCGCCACGCTCATCGGAGACGAGGCGCTGGCGCAGTCGGACGTGTCGCAGGTGGTGCGTGCGGAACCGGCGGCCGAGTGGCTCGCGCTGCGCGTCGCGCGCCCGCCGGCCGACGATCCTGACTTCCATGGCCGCACCGGCCCGCGAGAGGGGCGGACGTGGAGCGTGAGCGCGCTGGAGACCTACATCGGGTGTCCCTTCCGGTTTTTCGCGCAGCACATCCTCCGCCTCGAGGAGGAGCCCGACGATGAGGAGGTCATGGACCCGCGCAGGCAGGGCCAGTTCGTGCACGGGGTGTTCGAAACCTTCTTCACGGAATGGCAGGACCGCGGCCACCGCGAGATCACGGCGGCGAACCTGCCCGACGCACGCCGGGTCTTCGTGGCCGTCGTGGATCGGGCCCTCGCCGCCCTGCCAGAGGGGGAAGCGGCCCTCGAGCGCACACGGCTCCTCGGGTCGCCGGCCGCCGCGGGCCTGGGTGAGGCGGTGTTCCGGATGGAGGCCGAGCGCCCCGTGCCGGTGGTGCGCCGCCTGCTCGAGGAGAAACTCGATGGTCTGTTCACGATCGAGAGCGCGAACGGACCGCGGCTCGTCTCGCTGCGGGGCAAGGCGGACCGAATCGACCTGCTCGCTGACGGCACGTTCAGGCTGATCGACTACAAGCTGGGATGGCCGCCGGATCGTAACAAGGCGCTGCAGTTGCCGATCTATGCGCTCTGCGCCGAGCAGGCACTGCGCGTCAGGCACCAGCGCTGGGTGCTGGGCGAGGCAATGTACCTGGCGTTCAAGGGTCCGCGACGGGTCGTGCCGCTCTTCTCGACGCCGCAGGGCAGGACCGACGTCCTGATCAGGGCGCAGCAGCGCCTCGTCGACACCATCGACGCCATCGAGCGCGGCGACTTCCCGCCCTCACCCGACGATGTGTATCGGTGCGAGACCTGCAGTTATGCCTCCGTGTGCCGGAAGGACTATGTCGGGGACGTCTGATGCTGCTGCCCGCGCGCACGCGGTCGATCCGTCGCGCAACGTCGTCCTGGAGGCCTCGGCCGGCACCGGCAAGACGCGTGTACTCGTCGAGCGCTACGTCAACCTGCTGCGTGCGGGCGTGGAACCGGAGCACATCCTCGCGATCACCTTCACGCGCAAGGCCGCCGCGGAAATGCGCGAACGGATCATCGACCGGCTGCGCGAGGCGGCGCGCCTGTCGGAGTTCGATGCCGGGCGCTGGCGCGAGTTGAAGGAGCGCCTGGGCGACATCGCCATCTCCACGATCGACGCATTCTGCCTCTCGCTGCTGCGGGAGTTCCCGCTGGAGGCCGATGTCGATCCCGGATTCGACCTTGCCGACGACACGGAGGTGCCCCGCCTTATCGGGGAGTCGCTCGACCAGGCGCTCCGGATCTGCCGGACAATCGCGCGCGAGAACGACGACGTGGCGCTGGTGTTCGCACAACTGGGAGAGCGCCGCCTTCGAGGCGGCCTTGCAGCCCTCCTGGATCGCCGCCTCGTCGCGCCCGACGCGCTGCGGCGCTACCTTGCGTCCGGCCCTCGCGACCTGACGGCGGCGGTCGTGTGCCGGCGGGCGGCCGGCCGCGTGCGGGACGCGCTGGGTGCCGTACGCGGCGGACTCGATGCGTTCCTCGCCGACGGGCCCACGCGGGATCCCGGGTTCGCGCTCCTTGCGGCCGACCTGCGGTCGCTGCAGGCAGCCACCGCCGCTGCCTTCGAGCACCGGGATGAGCAGGCCGAGTTCCGGGCCCTGGCCGACCGGCTCCGCGCCTACTTCCTCAAGGCGGATGGCCAGCCCCGTGGCGAGACGTTCGCCGGCACGGGCTACACGGCGGACGACTGCGCGTCGGACGCGGCGTGGAAGCGTCACCGTGCCGCGGCTGGCGCCATTGCCCCGTCCGTGTCCGAGGCGCTGAAGGCATTCCGGCGGGACCTGAACGTGGTGCTGTCGCGCGGGGTGTGGACGATCTTCCATGTCGTGCTCCGCACCTACCAGCAGACGCTCGAGAACCGTTCGCTGCTCGACTTCTCCGGCGTGCTCGAGCGCGCCGTACGACTGCTGAAGGAGATGGACGAGTTCGCGCAGAGCCGCTTCCGGCTGGAGGCGCGGTACCGCCACGTGCTGGTCGACGAGTTCCAGGACACGAGCCGGGCGCAGTGGCACCTGGTGGCGCAACTCGTACGCAACTGGGGCGAGGGGCTCGGCGCATCGGCGGACGCCATTCCGCCATCGATCTTCATCGTCGGCGATCGCAAGCAGTCGATCTACGGGTTCCGTGATGCCGACGTGTCGGTGCTGGACGAGGCCGCCTCGTTCGTTGCGTCGCTGCGGGGCGAAGACGACCCGAAGCGCGCCATTTCGGTGAGTTTCCGATCGCATGCGGACCTGCTGGCGTTCGTCAACGACGTCTTCGCCGACGTGGACAAGGCTCCGGAGCGCGTCGACCGATTCCGGTACGACGAAACGGATCGATTTCCCGTCGCGGATGAGGCAACCGGGGCGGAGACCGGCGACCCCGAACGCATTGGCCTCGTCGTGGGGGGCAGCGTCACCGAGGCGGCGGCGACTGTGGCAGCCGAGATCGAAAGGCTGGTCGGCACGGCGCTGGTGCGCGACCGGCTCTCGGGCCTGAGCCGCGTCGCGACACCGGCCGACGTGGCCATCCTGTTCCGATCGCGCGACACGCACAGGGAGTTCGAGCGGGCGCTCGAGCGGCGCGGCATCGCGACCTACGTCTACAAGGGGCTGGGATTCTTCGACGCAGACGAGGTGCAGGACTGTGTGGCGGCGCTCCGCTTCCTGGCCGACCCGCAGTCGAACCTCAGGGCCGCGGCGCTGCTGCGCTCGCGTATCGTGCGTCTCTCCGATGCGGCCCTGGCGACGCTCGCCCCACACGTGGCGCTCGCCATCACGGGCGAGGAGCTACCGCCAGTCTTCGATCGGCTGCGCACCGACGATCAACGCGTGCTCCAGCGACTCCGGAGCTCGGCACGCGACTGGCTCACGTGGGTGGACCGTCTGGCGCCAGCCGACCTGCTTGGCCGCATCATCGCGGAGACGGCACTGACCTACGAACTGCGCGGCGCGCGCTACCTGCAGGCGCGCGAGAACCTGAAGAAGTTCCGCGCCATGGTGCGGCGCCACCAGAACCGCGGCTACGCGACGCTCGCCCGCCTGGCGGAGCACATCGAGCGGCTCGCCGTCGGCGACGAGTCGAACGCGGCCATCGATGCCCACGGCGCGGTGGGGCTCATGACCGTGCACGCCTCGAAGGGGCTGGAGTTCCCGATCGTGTTCGTGGTGAACATGTCGCGCGGTACGGGCAACGCGCGCGCGCCAATCCGGGTGGCCGCCGACGTCGCAGGGCAGGCGTCGGTTGCCGTGGCCGACTACCAGTCGGAGGCGGACGACGACGCGGTCGCGCGCGAACGGGAGGAGACCAAGCGCCTGCTCTACGTCGCCCTCACGCGTGCCCGGGATCGCCTGTACCTGTCGGGCACGGTGAGCAACGCGACGTTCCGCCCGACGCGTGGTGCGCTTGGCGACGTCCTGCCCCCGGCCCTGCGTGCCTGCTTCGTGCAGGCGAGTGCATCGCCGGGCCTCGTGGCCTGGACGTCTCGTGGCGGGCGCGTGCACCGGATTCGCGCACTGGCGCGACGTCCAGGGATCGGGCAGGAAGATGGGCAGGCCGACCTGCCCGACGCGCACGCCCGATCCGGCGGACCGGACAGTACCGAACAGTAGAGCCGTGTTGCGTCAGGCGAGCCCGGATGCCGCGGTGGCTCGGCACCCGCGCGCCTGCGGCGCGGCCGTGTCAGCGCGACAGGATCGGGGGCACGAGTGCCGCGCACCGGCAGCGGTGGCGCGGGAAATGCGTTGAATGGCCGCGATCTCGGTCCTTTTTCATTGCGGAGTCCCACACCCATTACATAGAATCAGGCTTTACCGCAGCCCATCGGGGCGAAAGGGGATTCGTACGTGACGTTGACCTGTCCAAACTGCGGCAACGACCGGAACTTCCAGGTCAAGACGCTGCAGATGCACGTCGTGCATCTGGAAGACAACCGCGTGGAAGTGTCGGATGAAAGCCGCCCGGCCGTGCTCGAGGTGTTGTGCGACGAGTGCGAATCGGCGCTGAATTTCGAAGAGTTCGAGGAAACCCTCCGCAAGGAAGTCCTGCTCACCATCGGCGCGCGCTGACGCCCGCGCCGGCGTCCTACGAGTTCTCCCCGTCGGCCTCCTCGAAGTAATCGCAGTCCGGGCAGACCCATTCATAGGTCTTCTTCGGCGCCGGGTCGGTGTAACCGGGTATGTGTGCGACGCTGGTGACCGGTTTCAGGTGCATGGTCCCGCCGCAGAGCGGGCATTCGCGCGTGTCAGGCATGCAGGCACGTCCGCGCTCGACGGTAACACCGTGCCGTTGCCTTGACAAGCTCCGGACCCACTCCTATCGTTAGCGAGTCGTGACCGTGCGCCGTGATCCCTTCCGAGACGAGCCGATTTTCGCGATGCGCGACGTCACGCGCGTCTCGGACGCGCCCCACGACTGCTTCACCGACGAGATTGCGATCGACTTCCCGTCGATTCACCGGCTCGTCGACCGCGTCCGCACGGCTTTCCTCGGCGAAGACGAGCAACCGGACAGCGACACGCTGACGCGCGAATTGCGCCTCTCGAATCGCCAGGCGCAGCGGGGCGCCATCGTGCCGCTCGACCTGCCGCTCAAGCGGACCTGCCGGTGCTGCGGGGGGCGCGGCGAGGTCTGGACCGAACCCTGCTCCTCGTGCCTCGGCACGGGCGACTCGCTCCTGCACCACCCGATCCGTGTCTCGGTTCCTCCCGGCGTGTCCGACGGCGCGCGGTTCCGCTTCCGGGTCAACTCGCCCAACGCCGCTCCGGTTCGCGTGGAACTCCGGGTCGCGGTCGGCGCCTGACGCTCCGCGTCACGTGAAGGCCACCAACTCGCATCCGCTTCGATCGCCCGCGTCGCACGTCGACCTGCTCGGCGTCCTCTTCATGGTCTGGGGCGGCCTGACCGTCCTCATCGGTGCGTGCACGCTCGCGCTCGGCATGGCGGCTGCGTCACTGATTGCATCGGCCACCGCGGCGGGCCGCGGACAGTTCGCGGCGGGCCTGACCGCGGCCACGTTCACGCTGCTCGCGGTGCTCGCGATGCTGTGGGGCGCGGCGCACGTCGCCGTCGGGATGCTCGCGCGCAGGCGCCGTCACTGGACGCGGCTCGGCGCGATGATGCTCGGCGGCGTCGACCTGCTGCTGCTGCCCTACGGCACCGCGCTCGGCATCTACGCCTTATGGGTGCTGCTGCACGAGGACGTCAAGCGGCTGTTCGAGTCGCCCGAGGCGCCCGACGCGGCGTAACCGCCGCTCGCCGTCACGGCGCGTCCTCGGTGCCGCTCGGGGTCCACGGTCCGCACCTGGCGACGCGCCAGAGGGCCCTCGCCCCTCCGACCACCACACCGTCGCGCGCGATCACCGCCTCGGCGTAGCGACTGCAGCTCGGTGTGAACCGGCACCGGAGCCCGGCGCGTCCTACGAGCGGGGCGACGTGCTGCTGATAACGGCGGATGCCCGCCAGCGCGATTGCTCGTTCATCGACGACGATCGCCATCACGGCCGCCAGCGCGATCGCAGCCGCAGCGAGCCTCGCCCGGCTAGAAGCGCGAGGCGTACTCGCTCACTCCCGGGACGATCAGCCTCGACCCGTTCAGCGCGCGCACGATGGCAACCACGTGCAGCACGAGGACGCCGGCCCAGAGGAAGACGAACGCGATGGACACCACGCAGCCGAGGCCGAGCGTGACCACCGTGAGCACGGTGGTCGCGATCGAGAGCGCCAGAAACACGCTGAGCTCGGCGGCCATCAGCACGAGGCCGTGCTTCGCGTGCCACTGCACCTCGGCATCGTCGGTGGCCAGGAACCACGGCACGACGGCGAGCGGCCACAGGTAGGCGAGCACCAGCATCGCCGAGCGGTTCGGCGCGCCCTCGGACATGGCCACGAGTCTACCAGCAGATCCGCACCATTTCTTGTTCTGACTGCGCCAAAGCCGATACCATCTGATCATGGCTCTCGACCACGCCACCGTCCTCGAAGCGCTCAAGATCGTCCGCGATCCGGACCTTCATCGGGACATCGTCAGCCTGGGATTCATCAAGGACCTGGCCATCAGCGGCGACAGCGTCGCCTTCACGATCGAGCTGACGACGCCGGCCTGCCCGGTCAAGGACCAGATGCGCGATCAGGCTCGCGCGGCGATCCTGCAGATCCCCGGCGTGTCCAGCGTGAACGTGACGATGAGCGCGCGGGTGCGCGAGGCCGTGGGCGGCGACGGGCCGAAGCAGCCGCTGGCCGGCGTCAAGAACATCATCGCCGTGGGCGCCGGCAAGGGCGGTGTCGGCAAGACGACGCTGTCGGTGAACCTGGCCATCGCGCTCGCCAAGTCGGGCAGCCGCGTGGGCATGATCGACGGCGACATCTACGGACCCAACGTACCGATCATGCTCGGCATGAAGACGCAGCTCGGGACCGACGGCGAGAAGATCATCCCCGCCGAGAAGTACGGCCTGCAGGTGATCTCGATGGGCTTCCTCACCGAAGAGGACGCGCCGATCATCTGGCGCGGACCGATGCTGCACGGCGCGCTGCAGCAGTTCTTCCGCGAAGTCCGGTGGCTCGACCTCGACTACCTCATCATCGACATGCCCCCGGGCACCGGTGACGTGGCGCTCAGCCTGAGCCAGACGGTGCCGGTCGCCGGCGCCATCGTGGTCACGACGCCGCAGCAGGTCTCGCTGGCCGACACGCGACGGGCGGTGGCCATGTACAAGAAGCTGAACATCCCCACGCTCGGGGTGATCGAGAACATGAGCTACTTCGTGTGCCCCGAATGCCAGCACGAGTCTGACATCTTCGGCAACGGCGGCGGTGAGGCGATGGCGACGTCGCTCGGCGTGCCGTTCCTCGGGCGCGTGCCGCTGTACCAGCCGATCCGCGAGGGTGGCGACAGCGGGGTGCCCGTGATGATCAGCGAGCCCGGATCGCCTGCGGCCCGGGCGATCGTCGCCGCGGCGGAGCAGGCGGCCGCGCAGGTCTCGATTGCCAGCTACAACCGCCCCACGATTCCGCTCACCCTGGTGCGATGACGATTTCCTTCACCAAGCACACGCTCGCCAACGGGCTCGACGTGCTGATCCACGAGGATCGGTCGTGCCCAATCGTGTCCGTGAACGTGTGGTATCACGTCGGCTCGAAGAACGAGGTGCCCGGGCGCACCGGCTTCGCGCACCTGTTCGAGCACCTGATGTTCGAGGGCTCGCAGCACCACGACAAGGGCTACTTCCCGCCCCTGCAGGGCGCTGGCGCCCTGCTCAACGGCTCCACGAATGCCGACCGGACCAACTACTGGGAGGTCGTGCCCACCAACGCCCTCGAGCTGGCGCTGTGGATGGAATCGGATCGGATGGGGTACCTGCTGCCGGCCCTGACCGAGGCGAAGTTCAGCAACCAGCGCGACGTCGTCCTGAACGAACGGCGGCAGAACTACGAGAACCGCCCCTACGGCCTGGCGCCGATGGCGATGCTCGCCGGCCTGTTCCCGCCGGAGCACCCCTACCACTGGACCACCATCGGCGAGATCGCCGATCTGCACGCCGCACGCATCGACGACGTCCGCCGCTTCTTCAGCACCTACTACCATCCGGCCAACGCCTCGATCGCGATCGCTGGCGACGTGGAGACCGGGCCGGTGCTCGACCTTGTCCGGCGTTACTTCGAGGAACTCGCGCCCGGTCCGCGGGTGGCGCCCGTGCGACCGGAGGCACCGGCGCTTGCGGGCGAGACGCGGCTGCTGCTCGAGGACCGCGTGGAGCTGCCGCGCGTCTACGTTGCGTGGCTCACGCCCCCGATGTTTGCCGACGACGATGCGGAACTCGATCTGGCGGCCGACATCCTGGCCAACGGCAAGACGTCGCGCCTGTACAAGCGCCTCGTCTACGAGCAACGCGCCGCGACCGACGTCTCCGCGGCCCAGAACTCGCGCGAGGCGGGCGGCTTCCTGCAGATCGCGGCGACCGCCGCCCCGGGCCGGACGCTTGCGGAACTCGAGCGCGCCATGCGCGAGGAGATCGCGACGCTCGCGAGCGAGGGGCCGACCGACGACGAGATCGAGCGCGGCCGGGTGCAGGCAGAGGCGCAGTTCATGTACCGGCTGCAGACCGTGGGCGGCTTCGGCGGCAAGTCCGACCAGCTGAACGCCTACAACACGTTCCTGGGCGACCCGGGCTACTTCGATCGCGATCTCTCCCGGTATCACGCCGTCACGGCCGACTCGCTCAGGGCCGCCGTCCGCCGCTACCTCGATCACAATGATCGCGTGACGCTCAGCATCGTGCCGAAGGGGAAGGCCATCTTCGCGCTGCCGGACTCCACGCCGTCGCTCGTCTCATGAGGCGTCCGCATGACCGTTGACCGCAGCCGCCTCCCCGTCCCGGGCCGGACGCCGCCGTTCCACTTTCCGGCGATCGAGCGCTCGACGCTGCCGAACGGCCTGCGTGTCTGGACGGTTCCGCACGCGTCCATCCCGGTTGCGACCGTCATGCTGCTGGTCCGGCGCGGGGCGGCTGACGATCCCGCGGGCAAGGAGGGGCTGGCTGCGCTCACCGTGGACATGCTCGACGAGGGCACGGGCGACCGCTCCGCAATCCAGGTGCACGAGTCGCTGGCTGGCATCGGCGCGCAGCTCGACTCGGATATCGGCCCGGACGCCGCGCTGCTGACGGTCACGGTGCTGAGCCGCTTCATGCGGCCGGCGCTGCAGCTGCTGGCCGACATCGTGGGCCGGCCCGCGCTGCGCGAAGCGGACTTCGCGCGCGTGCGGCAGCTGCGCCTGCACCGCCTGATGCAGTTGCGGGACATGCCAGGCGCCGTCGCCGACCGCGCGTTCATGCGCCTGCTCTACGGCTCCCACCCGTACGGACACACGCCGCTTGGCAGCGACCAGTCGCTGTCGGGTCTGGTGCTGGACGACGTGCACGCCTTTCACGCGGCCTTCATCCGTCCCGCGGACGCGACGCTCGTGATCGCCGGAGACTGCCCGCACGGGGACGTCGTCTCGATTGCCGCCGACGCGTTCGCGGCGTGGACGGGAGCCGCCTCGGCACCGCTCGTGCCCCCGCCCAACGCGCTCCAGCCGACGCGCCTCAGCGTGATCTCCCGACCCGGCGCCCCGCAGTCGGAGCTGCGGATCGGCCACATCGGCGTACCGCGCAACACGCCCGACTACCATGCGCTCGTGGCCACCAACATGGTGCTCGGAGGGCAGTTCGTCAGCCGGATCAACCTGAACCTGCGCGAGGAGAAGGGCTTCACCTACGGCGCGCGCACGTCGTTCGACTTCCGCCGGCTGGCCGGACCGTTCTCGCTGCAGGTGAGCGTACAGACGGCCGCTACAGCCGCCGCCATCCGCGAGTCGTTCGCCGAGATCGCGGGCATGCGGGGCACGCGACCGGTGACGCCCGACGAACTCGCCCTCGGCGTGGCTGCGCTGACCCGCGGCTACGCCCGCAACTTCGAGACAGCGGAACAGCTGGCCCGCGCCGTCACGCAGCTCGCCCTGTACGACCTGCCGGACCGCTACTTCGACGAGTTCGTGCCCCGGGTCGAGGCGGTCACGGTGGACGACGTCACGCGCGCCGCCCGCGAGTACCTGTGGCCCGACCGACTCACCACGCTTGTTGTGGGCGACTACACCGCGATCGCGCGGGACCTGCCGGCCCTGGAACTCGGAATCCCTGCTATTCTGGCGCCCGACACCTTCTAGGCGCGGCCCGAGCCGGGTGAGCCGCGCCTCGGCGGTGGCCCTCCCCGCAGCATGTGCCGACGCCGCCCTCCGAACCGCCGGGACGGCGTGGCCGTCCAACTGTCGGTGGGCCGGATTCCAGGGGCGCTGGTCTGATGCGATTCGACGAAATAGGGCTGAGCCTGTTCGGCGCCGTGGCGCTGATCGTCGTCGTGCTCACGCTGGCGACGGTCTGGCTGTTCCTCACCAACCCGGTGACCGTGGCGAATGCCGTGACCGAGGGCGAGATTTCACCGTTCGTCCGTGATCTCGCGTCGGTGCTGCTGCAGGCGCTCGAGGGCCTGCTCAAATACCTGTGACCAGCGAAGAGCCGACCGTCGACGGCGTGATCGAGCAGCTCGGCCTGCGCCGGTCCGACGCGGTCCACACCCTCGAGATGCTTCGGGCGCAGCGCGCGCGGGTCGTGGCGGAGAGCACCAGCCTCGAGAACCCGAAGACCGTCCTCGAGTACCTCGACTTCTTCATCGAGGCCATTGACGAAGTCGTCGCGGCCGTCGACCGCATGTCCGAGGAGCTGCGCGTGCGGGTGCAGCGCGCGCACATCGACGTGCTGCGACAGATCGCGAGCAACTGCCGGGTGGAGCAGCGGCGGTGCCTCATGTTCCGCGACCGCTGCATCAACCGCCCGCTGCCGCACGAAGGCATGCGGCCGCTGCTGAACGACATCTCCGTGACGACCCGCGACCAGCTCACGGCCTTCTACGACTTCAACAACGCCGCAGCGAAGCTCGAGCAGATCCTCAACACCACCAACCCCGAGCCTGAGCCGGACCCGCGCCGGACACTGGGCCGGCGCGCCCTCTTTACGCGCCTGTTCAAGCTGCCCAGCGAGGACTAGCCCCGCGCAGGCTGGCCGCGGCAGGAGCAGCCTCGCCGCCCCGACGTCCTGGACGGCCCGGCTCCGTCGTCGGCCCTGGGCCGCCCGGGCTCGGCGCCGCTCGGGCTCGGCGCCGCCCGCGCGCCGGTCAGGTGAGCAGCGCGCGCCGCAGGAAGCGGCTGAGAATCCACCCGTCGATGAACTTGAACGGGCTCTTGCCGGTGGTGTAGTGCCCGCACCGCAGGACCGCGAGTTCATGCGGAATCCCCTGCGCGCGGAACTGGCGCACCAGTTCCCGGGAGAGATCCACCGGGAAGGTGAGGTCGTACCGCGCGTAGACGAGCAGCGTCTGTCGGTCGCGCACCCGCTCCAGGTAGTTGGAGGGGCTGAGCGGCTGCCACAGTTCGCGCAGCAGGTCGAGTTCGATGTGGCCGTCGAGGCCCTCGCGCACGTGGGCCGTCGAGATGCCTCGCCACACCACGTCGGCGAAGTAGGGCGAGATGTGATTGAGGGCCTGGGCCCGCACGAGCGGTTCGTGCGCCGTGGTCAACAGCGACAGGCACGAGCCGAGGCTCGACCCGAGGATGCCGATGCGATCGTAGCCCTGCGCGTGCATCCACGCGATGGCCCGCCTGGCATCGAGCACGGCCTGCCGGCAGACCTGCAGGGTGCGCGTGATGTTGGAGCTGACCACGTAGTCGGCGCGGTGCAGTTCGGGCGGCATACGCCGGTCGTGATACGGCAGGCTCATGCGCAGCGCCGTCATCCCGTTCATGGCCAGCAGCTTCGCAAGGCCAATGTGGCCTCCGGCATCGGAGTTCCACTGCGGCAGCACGAGGACGGCGGCGCGGTGGCCCCGTGCCGTGTGCTCCTGCGGGTGGAACATGCGTGCATAGACCCTGTTGTTCTCGGCGTGAGGCGTGACCATGGCGCTCGGGAACTCGAGCAGCTGGCTGCCGTCTGCCTTTGCCGGATGCAGCGTGTAGTCGGTGGTGGGCTCCGGCGTGTAGAACGCATCGGTATCAGCCATCACTTCGGACACCCACTCGCTGAGGCGCTCGGCGGGCCGGTGTGCCGGGCCGGCGGCGCCGGGCATCCAGTCGAGCCCCCACTCGAAGGGGCGGACGACACGGTCCTTCGTGACCGAGGCGAGCCGTCGTTCCCAGGCGTGGAAGAGTGCTTGAAGCATCGAACTCACATGGTATACTCAGCCGGTTCTCATGTTCCTCACCTCCACCCGAAAGCGCACCGACCGAAAGCGGGCCCGCCGTGTCGGGGGAGTTGTGCTCGTTCACTGAACGTCCGGAACATCCGAGCTGAACCCTGCCGACACGGTCCAACCGCGTCGGCTTTTTTTTTGGAGAAACGCAGGCTCGTTATGCCCTCAATACCCGTCGGCATCCTCGGCGCGACCGGCATGGTCGGCCAGCAGTTCATCGCCCTGCTCGCGGACCACCCATGGTTCAAGGTCGCGTATCTCGGCGCCAGCGAGCGCTCCGCCGGCAAGCGGTTCACCGAAGCCGCGGCGTGGCGCCTGCCCAACCGCCTGCCCGACGATGTCGCGAAGCTGGTGGTGGAGCAGGCCTCGCCGACCAACGCCCCGCAACTGGTCTTTTCGGGGCTGGATTCCTCGGTGGCCGGAGAGATCGAGGCGGCCTTCGCGCAGGCCGGTCACATCGTGGTGAGCAACTCGCGCAACTACCGCATGTTCGACACGGTACCGCTGATGATCCCCGAGGTGAATGCCGAGCACTTGAAGCTGCTCGAGGCGCAGGGCCAAGCGCAGGGCTGGAAGGGGCGCATCCTGACCAACCCCAACTGCGCGGCCGTGGTGCTGGCCATGGCACTGGCGCCGCTCCGCCAGTTCGGGTTGACCTCCACGATGATCACGACGCTGCAGGCGATCTCCGGCGCAGGCTATCCCGGCGTCCCCTCGTGGGACATCCTCGCCAACATCATTCCGCACATCGGAGGTGGTGAAGAGGAGAAGATCGAGATCGAGACGAAGAAGATTCTCGGCACGCTCGCGAACGGGCGCATCGAGGATCACCCCGTGCGGCTCAGCGCCACCACCACGCGCGTGCCGGTCCAGAACGGCCACACCGGCTCGATCGCGATCGGCCTGGAGCAGAAGCCGACGCCGGACGCCGTCATCGCGGCGTGGCGTTCGTTCCGCGGGCGTCCCCAGGAACTCGACCTCCCGTCCGCGCCGCCGCAGCCGGTGGTCTACCTGGACGAGCCGAACCGGCCCCAGCCGATCCTCGACGTGAATCGCGACAACGGCATGACCGTTTCGGTGGGACGCCTGCGGCCCTGCCCGCTGTTCGACTACAAGTTCGTCGCGCTGGGCCACAACACGATCCGCGGCGCGGCGGGCGCCGCGATCCTCAACGCGGAACTGATGCACGCCGAGGGATTGCTGTGAACGTCATCATGAAGTTCGGCGGCACCTCCGTGCAGGACGCCGAGGCGATGAGCCGGGTGATCAGCATCGTCCGGCGTCAATGGTCCGATCATCCCGGGAGCCTGCCCCCCGTGGTCGTGGTGTCGGCGATGTCCAAGGTGACCGACCGTCTCGTGGAGACGGGTCGGCTGGCCGCCGAACGGCAGGGCGACCAGGCGGCGCAGATCCTCGCCGACCTGCTCGCGCGTCACCTCGGCGTGACGCAGACCCTCGTGCAGGGACCCGCCCTGGAGGCGCTGAACGCCCAGGTGACCGCGGACTTCCAGGCGCTGATCGAGGACGTGCGGCGGTGGGCGGCGGACGGCGAAGTCACGCCGGCGGCAGCCGACGCGCTGCAGGCCATCGGCGAACTGGCGAGCAGCCGGATCGTGGCGGCCGCGTTCCGGCAGCAGGGCGTCGATGCGGCGTGGGTGGATTCACGGCAGGTGCTCGTGACCGACGCCGAACACTCGGCCGCCGTGCCTGACATGGAGGCCACCACGGAACGCGCGCGGGCGCTTGTCGCCCCGAAGACCGCGGCAGGACAGGTGCCGGTGATGGGCGGCTTCATCGGGGCCACGCACGGCGGGGTGACGACCACCCTGGGTCGAGGCGGCAGCGACTACTCGGCGGCGATCTTCGGCGCCTGCCTCGACGTGGACGAGATCCAGATCTGGACCGACGTGGACGGAATGCTGACGGCCGATCCCCGGGTGGTCTCCAACCCGGTCCTCGTGCCCGAGCTGTCGTTCGACGAGGCGTCGGAGCTGGCGTACTTCGGCGCCAAGGTCCTCCACCCGAGCACGATCCTGCCCGCGGTGGCGAAGAACATCCCGGTGCGCATCCTCAACTCGCGCCGGCCCGAGGTGAAGGGCACCATGATCACCGCCGAGGGCCGCGGCGACTCGGGCACCCTGACGGCGCTGGCCTGCAAGCGCGGCGTGACGGTGATCGACATCACGTCCACCCGCATGCTGATGGCGCACGGGTTCCTGCGCCGGCTCTTCGAGGTGTTCGAGCGCTTCAAGACGCCCGTGGACGTCGTCACGACCTCCGAGGTGAGCGTCTCGGTGACGATCGACAACACGCGTCGCCTCGACGACATCATCAGCAACCTCCGCAACTTCGCGGAGGTCAGCGCCGAGCCCGACATGGCGATCGTCTGCATCGTCGGCGAGAACCTGCGGAGCGACACGGGCCTGTTCGGCCGGGCGGTGATCTCGCTGAAGGACGTACCCCTGCGGCTCGTGTCGCAGGCCGCCTCGCGGCGCAACATCACCTTCGTGCTGCGGGACAGCGACGTCGTGACGGCCATGAACCGGCTGCACGACCAGTTCTTCGCGGCGCAGGTGGCGTGATGCGGATTCTGCTGGTTGGCCACGGCAGGATGGGCCGGCTCATCGGCGACCTCGCTTCCCAGTACGGGTGCGAGGTGGCGGGTGTGGTCGACCCGGCGTCCGCGGCCCACACGGCCGGCCTCGACGACCCCCGCTGGCGCAGCGTGGATGTCGCGATCGACTTCACCGTGCCCGACGCGGTCGTCGGGACCGTGACGACGCTTGCGGCGCATGGAGTGAACGTCGTGGTGGGAACGACCGGCTGGCAGCAGCACCGGGCCGACCTCGAGCGCATCGTGAGGCAGGCCGGCATCGGTGTCGTGGCGGCGCCCAACTTCTCGACCGGCGTCGTGCTGTTCGAGGCGATCGTCGCGCGCGCGGCGGTGCTCTTCGAGGGCCAGGGCGAATTCGGGGCCTGGCTGCACGAGGCGCATCATGCCGCCAAGAAGGATGCGCCGTCGGGTACCGCGCTCAAGCTGAAGCAGGCGATGGAAGCCGCCGGATACACCCGAGGCATCGACGTGTCCTCGACGCGTGCGGGCCACATACCCGGCACCCACACGATTGGCTTCGACGGCCCGTCGGAATCGATTACGCTGACACACACGGCACGCGATCGAGGCGCATTCGCTCGTGGGGCGCTCACCGCCGCGCGGTGGGTGGCAGGGCGCAGGGGCTGGTTCTCCATGCAGGACGTCCTGGGCCTGGGAACCCGATGATCGCCGGCACCGCGGGAAGCGCCCGCGGCCGTTCCAGCGGCAGGCTTTTATGACTACTTCGTTTACCGGCGTCGGCACCGCACTCGTCACACCGTTCACTGCGAGCGGTGAGGTCGACTATCAGACGCTGCGGCGCCTGGCACGGCGCCAGCGGGACGGCGGCGTCCAGTTCCTGGTGCCCTGCGGCACGACCGGCGAGAACCCGACCCTGTCCCATGACGAGCGCGTGCGGATCGTCGAGACGCTGGCGGACGAGGTCGGCGGGTCGCTGCCGATTCTCGCGGGCGCGGGCGGCTACGACACGCGCGAGGTCATCCACCTCGCCGGCCTGATGCGGCAGGCCGGTGCATCAGGTCTCCTCTCGGTCACGCCCTACTACAACAAGCCGACGCAGGAAGGGCTGGTGCTGCACTATCGGGCCATTGCCGAGAGCACCGACCTGCCGATCGTCGTCTACAACGTCCCTGGGCGTACCGGAGTGAACGTCGAGCCGGCTACCCTGGCCAGGCTCGCGCAGGTGCCGACCATCGTCGGTGTCAAGGAAGCGTCCGGCAACATCTCGCAGATGATCGAGATCTGCCGGGTGGTGCCCCGGGACTTCCTTGTCCTGTCAGGAGACGATGCGATTACGCTGCCGCTGATGGCCATCGGCGGGCACGGCGTGATTTCGGTGGCGTCGAACGAGATCCCCGCGGACATGGTGGCGATGGTCGGCGCCGCGGCGCGCGGCGACTTTGCTGCCGCCCGTGCCGTGCACGACCGGATCCTGCCGCTCATGCAGGTGAACTTCGTCGAGGCGAACCCGATCCCGGTGAAGGCGGCGTTGGCGGCGATGGGCCTCATCGAAGAGGCGTATCGGCTGCCCATGTGCCCGCCGCGGCCGGACTCGCGGGACCGGATCGTGCGGGTGCTGCAGGAGCTGGGCCTGATCAAGCCCGCACTCGCCCGGTAGGGGTGGCGCGGAGGAAGGCCGAGGCGTACAGGCCATGACCCACGACGTCGATCTCGTCGCGCTCACGCGCGCGCTCGTCGACATCGACTCGACCACCGGCAGGGAAGGGGACGCGGCACGATGGCTGGCCGGCTACCTCCGCGGGCTCGCGTTCGACGTGGTCGAGCAGACGGTGGACGAGCAGCGGTTCAACGTCCTCGCCACGGCCGGCGACCCGCTCGTCATCTTCTCCACCCACTTCGACTGTGTCCCGCCCTTCTATCCGAGCCGCGTCGAGCAGGGCCGCATCTACGGCCGCGGTGCGTGCGATGCCAAGGGCATCCTGGCCGCACAGGTTGCGGCGGCCTTTCGACTGCGCGCGGAGGGGGAACATCGGGTGGGCCTGCTCTTCGTCGTCGGCGAAGAGCGCGGCAGCGACGGCGCCAGGCGTGCCAACCAGGAGGCCCGACGCTGCAGGTTCCTGGTGAACGGCGAGCCGACCGACAGCCGGCTCGGCTCGGCCACCCGAGGCATCCTGCGCGTGCAGCTGAAGGCAACGGGCCGAGCGGCCCATTCGTCCTTCCCGGAACTCGGCGTATCGGCCATCGACAAGCTGCTCGATGCCTTGATGCAGCTGCGCCAACTGGCGTTCCCGGAAGACCCGCTGCTCGGCCGTACGCACTACTCGATCGGCCTCATCGCCGGCGGGGTGGCGCCCAATGTCGTGTCGCCGTCGGCCACTGCCGAAGTGATGTTCCGGACCGTCAGCTCGGCGGCCGCCGTGCTGCGAACGCTCGCCGTGCTGGAGCCGCTGGTCGAACTCGTCACTGTTACCGAGGTGCCCCCCGTGCGGATGGCCACCGTGGACGGTTTCGACACCGCGGTCTTCCCGTACACGACTGACATCCCGTTCCTCCGCGCCTGGGGGCAGCCGCTGCTGTTCGGTCCGGGCTCCATCCACGTGGCGCACACGGCCGAAGAGTTCATCGATATCGGTGAGCAGGCGCGAGCCGTCGATGCCTACGTCCGCATCGCGCGGACGCTGCTGGCGCGCATCGAGCACGCGTGACGGGTGCCGGTCTCCGACCTGTCGACCCCCATGGCTGAACCGGGCGCGCCGACCGCCATCGACCCTCGCGCGGAGTATGCCCGTCGCATCACCCGATGGAACGAGGCCATCGCGGCGGGCGAACGCCGGCACCTGCGCATCGCGAACGTGCGGCTCGGGCTGTTCGCCACGGCTGGCGTGATCGCGTGGCTGGCGTTTGCGCGCGAGGCGGTGCCGGGGTGGCTCGTGGTCGTGCCTGGTCTGGCTTTCGGGGCCCTGATGGTCGTGCACGCGCACGTGCTCAACGCACGGGACCGCGCGCTGCGGGCGCGAGAATACTTCGAGCGAGGACTCAGGCGCCTCGACGGGACGTGGCAGGGGCTGGGCGCCGACGGCCTGCGATTCCTTACCCCGCACCACTATGCCCGGGATCTCGACGTGTTCGGGCCGGGGTCGCTCTTCCAGTTGCTGAACACCGCGCGAACCGAAGCGGGGGAGGAAACGCTTGCGGACTGGCTGCGGAACCCCGCTCCGCCCGACGAACTCCACGAGCGGCAGAAGGCGGTGGCGGAATTGCGTGACCGCACCGACTTCAGGGAGACGCTGGCGGTGCTCGCCGCCGAGGCACACGTCTCCCGCACCGGCAGCCTCTCGCGCTGGGCGACGGCGGAACCGGTCGGCTTCGGACGCACGCAGCAGTGGATGTTCGCGTCGGCAGCACTGGTGAGCGTGGTGCTGCTGGCGTCCAGCGCCGCCGGCCTCGTGCCGGGAAGCGTCGCCCTCTCGTGGCTGATTGTGCCAGCCGGCCTTGCCCGCTCCTACAGGAAGCGGGTGTGGCAGGTACTGCAGCGCGTGGACAGCGCCGCGGACGATCTCACGCTGCTCGCCGAACTGCTGGCCGTGCTCGAGCGCGCCTCGTTCGAGTCGGCGCGCCTGTCAGCGCTGCGGGGGGCGCTGGACGGAGGCGCCCGGCCGTCTGCGCTCATCGCCAGGCTGCGAAGGCTCATCGCCGCCCGCGATGCCCTGCGGAACGAGCTGGCCAGGCCCTTTGCCCTGCTGCTGCTGGTGCGCACACAGGCCGCGGCCGCCATCGATCGCTGGCATGCCGCGCACCGAACCTCCCTGGCGGGCTGGCTTCAGGCCATCGGCGAGTTCGAAGCGTTTGCATCGCTCGCGACCCTGGCCTTCGAGCACCCGGACGATCCCTTTCCGGTGCTTGCCGCCGAGGGACCGGTGATCGAGGCCGACGCGCTCGCCCATCCGCTGCTGCATGAGCACGGCGCAGTTCGCAACGACGTGCGCCTCGGCGGGGCCGCGCCCCACCTCCTGATCGTCAGCGGCTCCAACATGTCGGGCAAGAGCACCCTGATGCGCGCCGTCGGGGCGAACGTCGTGATCGCGCTGGCCGGCGGTCCGGTGCGCGCGACACGCCTCCGCCTGTCGCCCGTGGCCATTGGCGTCAGCATCCGGGTCGAGGACTCGCTGCAGGAAGGACACTCCCGTTTCTACAGCGAGATCCTGCGCATCAGGGACATCGTCGAACTCACGCGCGGTCGCCTCCCGGTCCTGTTCCTGCTCGACGAAATCCTGCACGGCACCAACTCCCACGACCGGCGCGTCGGTGCCGAGGCGATCGTGCGCGCCCTCGTCGAGGCGGGGGCGATCGGGATCGTGACGACCCACGACCTGGCGCTCACGGCGCTGGCGGGGTCGCTCGGGGCGCGGGCCCGCAACGTCCACTTCCAGGACCGCATCGAGGACGGCCGGATGGTCTTCGACTACCGGATGCGCGACGGAGTGGTCGAGCGGAGCAACGCCCTCGAACTGATGCGCTCGGTCGGGCTGGACGTCTGACGATGCGGTTCGAGGCTTGCACCGGCAACGGGCATGATTGAACAGCCACAGGCTCCCGACTTCCCGCGTCCGCCGGACATCATCGATACCCCTCCGCCGGACATCAAGCCGATCCCGCCGCCCGACATCCCGCCGCCAGCGGGGCCGCCCGATATTCCTGTGCCGAGCCCGACGCGCCCGGGACCAGGGCAACCGGGTCCATTGGCCGGATAGGCGCGCCGCCGGGCCAGGGGCGCATCAGGCTGCGCGGCCGAAAATCCCTTCCACGCTGGACGCGATCTGGAGCAGGGCGTCAGTCTGGTGCAGCGCACCGACGAGCTGCAAACCAACCGGAAGGCCGCTCGCCCCAGCCCCGCACGGTACCGTGATCGCGGGGTGACCCGTCAGATTGAAGATCTGTGTGAGGCGGAGCATCACGTTCCGGACCGGCTCGGCGTGACCATCGATGTCTACCGCCGTAGCACCGATGGGCGGCGCGACGATGGGCAGTGTGGGCAGGAGGAGCGCGTTGACGCCGGTCAGCGCGGCGTCGACCTCGTGGCGCAGCATCCGGCGCACGTCCAGGGCGCGCACGTAGTCTTCAGCGAGGACGTAGCGGGCCAGCTCGAGCCGAAGGCGCACGTTCGGGGTGTAGCGCTCCGGGACGGAGTCGAGCGTAGACGCATGGTAGGCCGCCGCGTCGCCAAAGACGATGTGGAGGTAGGCGGCGGCGACGAGCGAGGTGTGCGGGATTGTCACCTCGGTCAGCTCCACCCCTGAGCGACGGAGTTCCTCGACGGCCGCGTCGAATATCCTCCGGACGTCGTCGTCGAGCAGGTCGCAGAAGTATGGCTTCAGGATGGCGAGCCGCAGGGAGCGGGTCGGCGCGGTCGCCAGGGGGCGCATCACCGGCTGTCCCCGAAGCACGTGGAAGAGGTGCCAGGCGTCGGACACGGTGCGCGTGAGTGGGCCGATGTGGTCGAGCGTCCGCGACAGCGGAATGACGCCGCCCGTGGGCAGCTCGTCCCAGGTGGGCTTCAGCCCCACGAGCCCGCACGCGGCAGCAGGGATCCTGATCGATCCGCCGGTGTCGGTGCCGAGCGTTGCGAGCGACATGCCCGCAGTGACGCTGACGGCCGATCCCCCGCTCGATCCTCCGGGCGAACGCGAGGCGTCGAGCGGATGCCGGGCGGGGCCATAGGCCGAATCCTCGTTGGTCGTGCCGAAGGCGAACTCGTGCAGGTTGGTCTTGCCGACGAATACGACACCGGCCGCCCGCAGCCGCGCGATCGCGGTTGCATCGTCGCGGGCCACGAGGCCTTCGCGCACGCGCGAGGCGGCGGTCGTCACCGTGCCTGCGATGTCGAAGAGGTCCTTGATGGATACCGGCACTCCGTGGAGCGGTCCGCGATCGCGGCCGGCGCGCAGTTCGGCATCGAGCGTGTCGGCCTGACGCCTGGCCTCATCCGCCATCACCAGGATGAAGGCGTTCAGCCGGGGGTTGTCGATGTCGATCCGGTGCAGGCAGGCGTCGACCGCGTCACGCACGCTGACGCGGCGTTCGCGGAGCGCGCGCCCGAACCCGTCAATGCTCTGCAGGTCCACCAGCGTGTCCCCCGGCCGCTGCGTCGCGCAACAGGCGCGCCGCCTGCGCCAGGCCCTCGAGCAGCGGCTTCAACTCGGGAAGGCCCCGTCGCTCGGCGTCGGCAAGGGCCGCCCTGAGCCATTCCTCCACGGTCATGGCTTCTTCACCGAGATGGCCACACCGTCCCGCAGCGGGATGGTGGAGGTCATCAGCTGCGGATGTGCGTTGAGGCGTTCGTTGTACTCGACGATGGCACGGGTGTCGTCGGCGTTCTTCTTCGGTGCGTCCACGAAACCGGGGACCACTTCTCCGTCCCACAGCACGTTGTCGGTGACCAGCAGCCCACCGGGGCGCAGGAGGGCCACGAGCGGATCGAGCAGCGTGTTGTAGAGCGGCTTGTGCCCGTCCTGGAAGATCAGGTCGAAGGGGCCGGCCACCTTCACGATCTTCAGGGCGGCGTCGCCGACAATGATGCTGACGCGGCTGGCCAGCCCGGCGCGCTCGAAGTTCTCCTTCGCGGTGCGGGCACGCTCGGGATCCTTCTCCATCGTGATCAGCATGCCATCGGGCGGCAGGCTGCGCGCCAGCCAGATGCCGGAGTACCCGACGCAGGTCCCGATCTCGAGGATGCGGCGGGCGCCGATGGCCGTCGCCAGGACGCGCAGCAGCGCACCGACCTCGGCGTCGATGATTGGGAGATCCCGCGCGAGCCCCGCCCGGGCGATGTCATCGAGCGTCGGGTCTCCGACATGATTGAGTCCGCTCAGGTAGCGCTCGACGAGGTCCGGAACGATCTGGCCCATAATGAAACGGATTCTACATGCGGAAGACCAAGATCATTGCCACCGTGGGGCCGGCCTCGAGTTCGGACGACGTGCTCGATGCCCTGATCGCAGCCGGCGCGAACATCATCCGCCTGAATTTCTCCCACGGCACGCACGACTCGCACGCCACGACCTTCGCACGCGTCCGCGCCGCGGCCAGGCGCGCGAACCGGGAAGTGGCGGTGCTGCAGGACCTCGGTGGTCCGAAGATCCGCACCGGTCGGCTGGAAGGGGGGCGTCCGATTCCGCTGACGCCCGGTGAACAGCTCCGGATCGTGACCGGGGACATCGAGGGTCGACCCGGTCTGGTGTCGACGACGTTCGAGGGGCTTGCGACCGGCGTGCGCCCGGGCGATCCGCTGCTGCTGTCCGACGGTACGATCGAACTTCGGGTGCTCAGCAGCACGGGCACGGAAATCCTGACCACCGTGGTCGAAGGCGGAATGCTCGGGCAGCACAAGGGGATCAACGCGCCCGGCGTCGCGCTGCCCACGTCCGCGGTGACGCTCAAGGACATGGACGACCTGCAGTTCGGCCTGGCGCTTGGCGTGGACCTGGTGGCGCTCAGTTTCGTGCAGTCCGCCGCCGATCTGCGACGGGCCCGCCAGGTGATCCGCGACAACAACGCCGACGTGCCCCTGGTGGCCAAGATCGAGCGGCCGCAGGCGCTCGACGATCTCGATGCCATCCTCGACTGCAGCGACGTCGTGATGGTGGCACGCGGCGACCTGGGCCTCGAGATGCCGCTCCAGCGCGTGCCGATCGCCCAGAAGCTGATCACGCGTCGCGCGCGCGAGCGCAAGGTGCCGGTGATCCTCGCGACGCAGGTGCTCGAGTCGATGACGGTCGAGGGCCGGCCCACGCGAGCCGAGGTCAGCGACGCGGCCAACGCGGTCGAGGACGGCGTGGACGCCATCATGCTCTCCGGCGAGACGGCGTCGGGGGCCTATCCCGTTCGAGCCGTGCAGGTGCTCGATTCGGTCATCCGCGAAGCGGAGGCCGGCCTGCAGCACGATCGGTATCGGCGCGCGTTCCGCGGTGAGCACGACCACGCGCAGGCCATCTGCGAGGCGGCCGTCACGCTGGCCGAACGCGGCAAGGCCGACGCGATCGTCGCCATCACCCGCGGTGGAGGAACGGCGCGCCGCCTGTCGGCGCTCCGGCCTGGAGCGCCCATCCTGGCGACGACGAGCCGTGACGTGTCGGCCCGCAGGCTGACGCCGTACTGGGGCGTGGTGCCGGTCTGCCTGGAACTGCCCGAGCACATCGACCTCGGCGGTGTGCAGCTGGGGCCCGAACTCGTGGCCCGGGGCCTCGTGCCGCCGGGCGGCACCGTCGTGCTGGTGAGCATCCATCCCGACCTGTCCCGCACCGACGCGAACTACCTCAAGATCCAGCAGCTCTGATGCCCGGGTACGTCCTGACCCTTGCCGCGATTGCTGCGGCCTTCGTCCTGGCGGCGGCGGCGGCGCGCGTCGCGCGCAGCCTCGTCCACCGATCGCTCGGCGCGCTCGAGGCTGCCAGCCCGCAGAGCCGTGAGGCGCTGCACGCGCGGGCGACGCGGCTCGTCGGGTCGGTGCGGCTGCTGGCGTTCGGCGTCGCGGCCATCGCGAGCATCTCGCTGGCCCTCGATCGATTCGGCATCACCGAGGAGCACTGGGATCCGCGCACCATGGTGCGCTGGGTACTGACGCACGGCGTGAACCTGGTGGTGGTGCTGGTGGGGGCAGCCGTCGCGATCCGGGCCGGCAGCCTCGCCATCGAACACCTGCAGCAGCGGCTGTCGCACCGGCATGGCCCGAACGACCTCGAGTGGCAGCGCCGCGCAAGCACGCTCGGCGGGATCCTGACGAGCGCCGTGACGGTCTCCGTGTGGTTCGTCGCGACGCTGATGGTGCTCCGCGAGCTCTCCATCGACGTGCTCCCGATCCTCACGGGCGCGGGGATCGCGGGTCTGGCCATCGGCTTCGGCGCGCAGAACCTCGTGCGCGACGTGATCTCCGGGTTCTTCCTGATCCTCGAGGACCAGGTCCGGGTCGGGGACATCGCGCGCATCAACGGCGTGACGGGCGTCGTCGAGCAGATCAACCTGCGCACGATCGTGCTGCGCGACCCCGAGGGCGCGGTGCAGGTGTTTCCCAACGGCACCGTGACCGCCCTGGCGAACCTGAGCAAGCAGTTCGCCTATGCGGTCGTCGAGGTGAAGGCGCTCTACAGCGAGAACCTGGACCGGGTGTTCGGCACGATCGCCGAAGTCGGCGCGTCGATGCAGCGCGACCCGAAGTGGTCGAGCGTGCTGCTGGCCCCGATCGAGGTCGTGGGCGTCACCTCGATCGCGGACGGGCAGGTGACCATCCTCAGCAGGTTCAAGACGCAGCCGCTCAACCAGGGGAGGGTGGCCAACGAACTGCGCCGCCGCCTCATCGGCGCGCTCGCGGGCCGCGGCATCCGGCCATACGCCAGTTGATGCAGGCGCGGAACCTTCCGCCGACACGATCATGAGTGACCCGAACCAGTATCACTTCATCACCACCTGGCGCGTGCCGGGCCTCGCCGGCGAGGTGGCGGACATCCTGCGCGAGCCGCTCGATCTCGTGCGCTGGTGGCCGGCGGTGTACCTCGAGGCGCAGGAGATCGAACCCGGAGGCCAGGACGGCATCGGGCGCCGGATCAGCCTGCGCACGAAGGGCTGGCTGCCGTACACCCTGGTGTGGGAGTTCGTGGTGACGGAGAACCGATACCCGTCGCGGTTCGCCCTCGACGCCTACGGCGACTTCGTCGGAACCGGTGTCTGGACCATCGAGCAGGACGGCGAGTGGGTGAAGGCGACCTACGACTGGCGCATCAGGGCCGAGAAGCCGCTCGTTCGCGCGCTCGCGCCGATCGTGCGGCCGCTGCTCGAGGCGAACCACCGATGGGCCATGGCGCAGGGCGACGAGAGCCTGCGCCTTGAACTCGCACGCCGGCGTGCGGCCACGCCGGCCACCCGGGCGGCCGTGCCGCCGCCGCCGGGGCCGGTCACTTACGCAGCGGTGGCCTTGCTGGGAGGCGCGGCGCTGATCGGGGGCACCGTGGCGGCGCTGATCGTGCGGCAGCGTCGACGGGCGTCGCGGCGTCGCCACGCGGGCCTGCGGTGAGGCTGGGCCTCGCCGTGCAGGCGCGGGCTGAAGCCTAGAAGTCCTCCAGGCGGAGCGGGGCGTCTGCCTGGCCCCACGCCTGGGAGAAACGCCGCCTGAGGACCAGCGTCGCGGGGATGTCACCATCGGTCGCGCGCATGCCCTGCCACCGCCCGAACAGCGACCGCCCGTTGTCCGGGTTCTTCTCCAGGTCCTGCCGGAAGACGAGGTCGGCGTCCTCGTATCTCTTCAGGCGCAGGAGCGCCGCGCCCAGCGACTCGCGTGTCGGGTAGAACCAGTCGGGCGGCTCGTTGTACGCGAGGGTGTCCTCGGCCTCCACCGCCTTGCGCCATTCCTGGATCGCCGCGTCGCTGGCACCGCGCGCCGCCGCCAGGCGGGCGGCGAGGACGTGATCGGCAATCGTGAAGATCTGTTCCGCCGTGTTCAGGTTGAACGGCGCACCGGCCGGGATGGCCTTGCGTGCGGCCGTGTAGGCCGCCAGCTCGCGCTCCGCCTCGGCCGTCGCGCCGAGCGCCGCCTGCGCGACGCCTCGTCCGAAGTGATGGAACGCCGTCATGATGTGCATGGCCGGATCGGGAGCCGGCAGCGCGAGCACCTCGTTCCATTTCCCGAATCGCAGCAGCACCTGCATCGTCTTGGTGCCGAACGGTTCGATCATCGGCATGTCCGCGATCATGATGCCGACGTTGGTGACCAGCTCGCGGGACGCCTCGAGGGCCTCGGTGAACTGGCCCGTCATCATCGCGGCCGATGCGAGGAAATCGAGGTTGTGGTTGTAGTACATCGCCGGGTAGAAGCCACCGGTGGTCGTCTCCGCGATGTAGGTGCGGTCCACTTCGGCGGCGCGCGCATTGGCCGCGACCGCGCCGGCGTAGTTGCCCGTCCGCATGTAGGTGTGCGCCGGCATGTGCACCAGGTGGCCGGCGGCGGGCACCAGCGTCTCGAGCCGGCGGGCCGACGCCAGTCCGCGCTCGGGCGTCAGCGACGCCTCGGTCGCATGGATGTAGTAGTGGTTGGCGCCCACGTGGTCCGGTTCGCGCTCGAGCACACGTTCGAGCGTCTCGAGGATCTCGGTCGTGCCTTCTGCCGGCGTGCCGTCGGCCGTCCACAGCTTCCAGGGATTGAGGTCCATCAGCGCTTCCGCGTAGAGCGTGGCCGCGTGCAGGTCGTTCGGATAGGTCCGAACGAGCTGGCGCATGGCGTCCCTGTAGTCGACGGCCAGCTTCTTCAGGTCCGCATCAGGGGCGTTCGAGTAGCGCTTCGCCAGCGCCGCGACGTAGGCGCGCTCGCGCGCCGGGGCGCGGACGGCGAGGTCGGAGGCGCGCTGGATGGCGGCAAACGCCTCCCGATGGCGCTCCGCATCGAGGTCCTGGTTGATGTTGGGCCCGAGGGCGAGCGCGATGCCCCAGTGCGGCATCGGCGACGCCGGGTCGATCTCCGCGGCCTTGCGGAAGGAGCGCACCGCCTCGTCGTGATTGAACGCGTAGACGAAAGCCAGGCCCTGGTTGAAGAACTTCTGTGCCTCCTCGCGGCGCGTCGAGATCGGGAAGCTCACCCCCTTGATGCCGGGAACGAGCGTGACCGGCCTGGCGTCGGCCGCGGGGCGGTGCTCGCCGTGCGCGGGTTGCTGGGGTGCGGTGACACCGAGCGCGGCAACGACGGCCAGGGCGTGGAACAACATGTCACTTCTCCAGCAGCATCTTCAGGACGCGCAAAGCCCGCTGCCACTGCGCGGTGGCGATCCCATGGTAACGCCGCCAGCGGACGCCTTCGTCGAAGCCGGTCATCACGACGCGCACCACGGTCGATCTGCGTCCGTCGGCCGCCGCCGCCGGGGTGAACGTACACTCGACCGCGAACGGGCCGAGCGGTGCGCCGTCGGGCGGGAGCCAGTACGCATCAGCCAGGAAGACGTGGTCGTTCGGCTCGATGTGCATGACCGTCGCGCGGAACACGCCGCCGAGCCGCCCGAGCATCTCGTCGCGCTCGGCCGCGGTGGGCCACTCCAGTACGTAGGGTCCGAGCAGGCGCGGCACGGCAATCGAGCGCGACGTGCCGTGCCACGCCGCGAGCGCGCCGTCCTGGAAAAAAGCCTGGAACACGGTGTCCGGCGAGGTCGCGATGTCGAGCGTGACATCGAGCCGGGGAGGCGCCTGATCCTTGACCGTCATGGGTGGAATATCTCTGCGTCGCGTGCCGGTCCGCACGGCCACACGCGCTCTGCGCGGCCAAAAAGCCGCATCATAACATCTGCTAAAGTGCTGCCAGGATGTCCCAGCAGCCGCTTGCCTACCTGAACCCCGAGTTCCTCGAAGGCGGGGAGGCCCGCCCCATCCGCATTCTCTCCGAATATCTCGAGCCGCTCCAGCGATTGCGACGCGAACGCATCCAGGACACCGTGGTGTTCTTCGGGTCGGCGCGCGTCAGCAGCCGCGAGCGGGCCGAACGTGCGCTGAAGACCCTCCGTGCCCGCGGCGTCGAGTCGGCCGACGAGCAGTACGAGAAGGAACTCCGGAAGAGCCACAAGGCGCTCGAGTGGGCACGGTACTACGAGGAGGCGCGGGAACTCGCCCGGCTGCTCACCGAGTGGAGCCGCACCATCTCGTCCGAGTACCACCGCTTCGTCGTCACCTCGGGGGGAGGGCCGGGGATCATGGAGGCCGCCAACCGCGGCGCGCATGAGGGCGGCGGCAAGACCATCGGCCTCAACATACGGCTGCCGTTCGAGCAGGGCGCCAACCCGTACATCACCGAGGGCCTGCACTTCGAGTTCCACTACTTCTTCATGCGGAAGTTCTGGTTTGCCTACATGGCCAAGGCGCTGGTCATCTTCCCGGGGGGCTTCGGCACCCTCGACGAGCTGTTCGAGATCGTCACGTTGATGCAGACCGACAAGCTGTCGAAGCGCATCCAGGTGATCCTCTACGGGCGCGAGTACTGGGACCAGATTCTCAGCCTGGAACCGATGGCCGAGTGGGGCGCCATTGCGGATCAGGATCTGGATTTGCTGAAGTACGCGGACACGCCCGTCGGCGCGTTCGAGGCCCTGCGCGATCACCTCATCGAGCATCATCTCGAGGAGGGCGCGAAGGCGCCGCGACTGGCGCACACGCGCGGCTGAGCAGGTATCGGGAGCGACGCACATGGACAGGCAGATGCGAGACACGCTGGTCGCCGCCTACAAGGACGGCTACCGGGTGGTATCCGAGGCGCTGGCAGGCATCAAGGACGATGAGCTGGATACCGCGCCGGCCCCGGGCAAGTGGACCGTCCGGCAGATCGTGCACCACCTCGCCGACAGCGAGATGACGTCGGCCATCCGCCTGCGGCTGCTGCTCGCCTCACCGGCCCCGGCCATCGTCGGATACGACCAGGAAGCGTTCGCCCAGAAGCTGTACTACGACACGCGCCCGATCGAGGCGTCGCTCGACGCGTTCAACGCGGCCCGTCGCACGTCGGCCGAACTCCTCGACCGGATGTCCGAGGCGGACTGGCTGCGGGAAGGCACGCACACCGAGCACGGCCGCTACACCGTCCACAGGTGGCTCGAACTCTACGCCGCGCACGCGCACGGCCACGCCGATCAGATACGCGTGGCGCGCGACGCAGCGCGCAAGGCCAGGCTCGAGTGAAGTGAACGCGCCGCAGGCGAGCGCGCCGCGCTGCGTACCGGCGCGCGGCTCAACATCGCGCGGCCCAGCATCGCCCCGCCCAACACCGCCCGGCCCGACATCGTGCCGTGCGGCATCGTGCCGCCCGACATCTCGGCGCCCGACATCGCGGCGCCCATCAGGCCCGGCCCGTGTTGCCGCGAGGCCACCGATGCCAGCGCCCGCGGGCTGGCGACGTCAGTAGAGCAGGAAACGCTCGCGCAGGGCGAGGAACTGCCGGACCGCGGGCTCCCACGAGCGGGCGATCTCTTCGGCGGGAACCCCGGCTTCAATCTGCTCGCGCGTCCCATCCGTCCCGGCCAGGATGTCGAACGGCAGCAGCCTGTACTCGTATTCATACGGAGGCTGCCGCCACTCGAACTGCCCCTCGGATGCGTCGCGGAAGGCCTCGGTGAGCAGCACACCTGCCATTACCGCCGGGAAGGCGGTCCGGTCGGTGACGTGGATCTGCACACCGCCGCAGGTGGTTCTCGCGTGCTTGTGAAAGGTCGGCTCGAAAATCGTCGGCCGGAAGAACACACCAGGGACGCGCCTCGCGTTGAGCGCGTCGGCGAACCGTTCGTCGGCCACCCATGGGGCGCCACACAGCTCGAACGGGCGTGTCGTTCCACGGCCCTCCGACACGTTCGTGCCTTCGAAGAGGACCGTGCCCGGGTAGACGATCGCGGTGTCGAGCGTCGGCATGTTCGGCGACGGCATCACCCAGGGCGCCTGCGCCGTGTCGTGGTACATGTCGCGCGTCCAGCCCGCCATCGGCACCACCTCGAGATCTGCGCCGATGCCGAAGTGTTCGTTGAAGAGCCGCGCGAGTTCACCGACGGTCATGCCGTGCCGCATCGGGATCGGATAGAGCCCGACGAAGCTCTCGAACCCGGGCACGAGCATGGGACCCTCCACCTGGAGCCCGCCGATCGGGTTCGGCCGGTCGCACACGATCACCGGCACGCCGTCGCGCTTCGCCGCGGACAGGCAGTAGGCCATCGTGTAGATGTAGGTGTAGATCCGGGTGCCGACGTCCTGAAGGTCGACGATCAGCAGGTCGAGACCCGACAGCATGGCCGTGGTGGGTACGCGCGTCTCGCTGTACAGCGAGTAGACCGGCACCCGGCGTCGGTCGTCGCGCCCGTGGCCGCTCTCGATCATGTTCTCCTGCACGTCCGAACGGAACCCGTGCTGCGGCCCGAAGATCGCCGCGAGCGTCGTGTCCGGCCGTGCCGCGAGACGGTCGGCGACGTGGCCGAAGCCGTGATCGATGGACGCCGGGTTGCACACCACGCCGACGCGTGCGCCGTCGAGGCGGCCTGACGCGAGCAGTTGTTCGGAGCCGAGGGCAATCCGCATGAGCCCCCCGATTATTCCACGGCACCCCGCGGTACCATGCGTGCATGAGCGAGATGACGCCCCTGCCTCCCACGCCGCCCGGGCGATACCGGCACTACAAGGGCGGTGAGTACGACGTGCTCGGCTGCGTGCGCCACAGCGAGACGCTCGAGCCCCTCGTGCTGTACCGCCCGTTGTACGGCGAAGGTGGGCTCTGGGTCAGGCCGCACGCGATGTTCTTCGGTCACGTGCAGGTGGAGGGGACGACCCGGCCGCGTTTCGCGAAGGTCCCGGGTTCCGGCTGAGTGCGTGGTCGTGCGGTCGGCGCAGACCACAGCCCGGCGGAGCGTCGTCTGCCGTCCGCCTGCGGGACTCGGCCGCATTTGTCGCGTTCAGGTCCGGAGGCGACACATGAGGAGCTTCAGTCAGACCATCCTGATCCTGCACTTCATCGGACTCGCGCTGGGGATGTCGGTGTCGGCAGCCAACCTCGTGATGCTCCAGGTGATGCACCGGGCCCAACCTGGCGAGCGTGCAGTGCTGGCGCGCTTTCCACCCGCGATGAGCAGGGTGGGCCAGATAGGCCTGGCGCTGCTCTGGTTCACCGGGCTCGGCATGGTTTACACGCGGTGGAACGGCATCGGCGGCATGCCCTGGTTCTTCCACGTGAAACTGGCGGCCGTGCTCATCCTGACGGGCGTCGTGTTCTACATCGCGCACCTGGAACGGCGACTGCGCGCAGGTGATCGCGCGGCGCAGGCCCGCATCCAGGTGGTCGGCAAGGTGGCGGCGCTCTGCGCGCTGACAGCCGTGGTGTTCGCGGTGCTCACCTTCGACTGATACCGCGCCGCAGGTGCTGGTGGGCGGGTGCCCCGGGGGGCCGGCACCGGCACCAGCCGATTTGGACGCGGTTCAGGTCCGCGCACGGCGAGGTCTGGCGCCACCGCTCCCGCTTTCACGCGATCCCCACGCGCGACGCGCCCCCGCACACCATCGGGTGCAACGCGCGGCTATACTGCGGACCTCAGATGGTCCGCCCCGCCGCGCGCCTGCCGCGCGCCGCCACGCTCCTTCTCACGCTGCTCGCGTGTGTGCCCGCGCTTGCCACGGCGCAGCCTGTCAGCGGCGAGCTCCGGTGGGCCGGCGACCCCGAAGGCGGCGCCCCGTTCGTGGAGGCCAACCCCGAACATCCGGACCGGCTCGAGGGCTTCGACGTGGAGATCGCGACGCTGCTCGCCCGCGGGCTGGGGCTGCAGCCGCGCTTCACGCTGGTCGGCTTCGCCTCCATCGATCAGTCCGTGGCCCGCGGCGACGCCGACATCGGGCTGAGCGGCATCGAAGACACCCCCGCGCGCCGCGCGACGATGGCCGTCACGGTGCCGTACTACCGGTTTCGCGAGGTGCTCACGGTGCGCACGGGCGACGCCGGACGGTTCCGCTCGCTCGTGGACCTGCGCGGCCGCCGTGTCGGCACGTTGGGGGGCACGATCGCCTACGAGATCCTGCTGCGTGCCGAGGCGGGCCTCACCGCCGTGTCGTACGACGATGACGTACATCCGTTCGAAGATCTGGTGCTCGGGCGCGTCGACGCCGTGCTTCTCGATCACGTGCTCGCCGAGCGCCGGCAGCGCACGATTGACGGCCTGACCGTCCAGCCGACCAGCGTCGCGGTCGGCCACTACGTCGGCGTGCTGGCACCCGGGAATGCCGCCCTGCGCGATCGGTGCAACGACGTCCTCGCGGGCGCCATGCGCGACGGCTCGCTCGAGCGGATCTTCCGCGCGTGGAACGTCTGGAACGACGACCAGCCTGCACTCCATGCGAGCGTGCTGGCGGGCAATCCGATCCCGCCGCCAGCCGGTGTCGACACCCGCAGCGCGCCCCGTGCTGCGCCGTGGGAGGCCGCGCGGCGATACCTGCCCTCGCTGCTGCGGGCGGCTCTCGTCACGCTCGCCCTCTCGTGCGCGTCGATGCTGCTGGCCGTGGCCCTGGGCGTGGTGATCGCGAGCGGCCGGGTGTACGGCTCCCCGGTCGTCCGGACGCTGCTGGTCGGGTACGTCGAGCTCGTACGCGGCACGCCCATCCTGCTGCAGCTCTTCGTGCTCTACTACGGGCTCGCGGCTGCCGTCCGGCTGCCGGCGTTCCTGGCCGCGCTCCTGGGCCTCGCGCTGAACTACGCCGCCTACGAAAGCGAGATCTACCGGGCGGCACTCGAAGCGGTGGGCAAGGGACAGCTCGAGGCCGCGCGGACGCTCGGGTTCTCGGAGCGCCAGATCTTCTCGCTGATTCGTGGACCGCAGGCGTTCCGCCTGGCGCTGGCGCCCATGACCAACGACTTCGTCGCGCTGCTCAAGGACTCGTCGCTCGTGTCGGTGCTGACCGTGGTGGAGCTGACCAAGCAGACGCAGATCTTCGCGACGAACATCGGCAGCTGGGTCGTGCCCGGCGCCATCTGCGCGTCGCTCTACCTGGCGATGTCCCTGCCGCTCTCGGCCGTGGCGCGGCGGCTCGAGGCACGGTGGAAGGCGCCCACGCCATGAGCGCTCCGGTGGTGCACGTCTCGAACCTGCACCTGCGCCGGGGAGATCGGCACGTGCTCCGCGGTGTCTCCCTGGACGTGGTCCCGGGCGAGATCGTCGCGCTGATGGGGGCGTCCGGGTCGGGCAAGACCACGCTGCTGCGCACGCTGGCCGGGCTCGAGCCCTTCGAGCAAGGGAACGTGGAGGTCGGCGGCGTGCGGCTGGCGGCCGGTCGTGGCATGGGTGGGCTGCACCTGCTGCGGCGCCAGGTGGGGATGGTCTTCCAGTTCCACTGCCTGTTCGAGCACCTGACGGCGCTCCACAACGTGTGGCTCGCTCCGGTGCACGTGCACCGTGTGGCCGCCCCGCAGGCGCAGGCCCGCGCCCGCGAGCTGCTGGATCAGCTCGGGGTGGCGCACCGCGCGGGGGCACTCCCGCGCGAGCTGTCGGGCGGCGAGGCCCAGCGGGTCGCCATCGCGCGCGCCCTGGCCACCGATCCGCCCGTGCTGCTGATGGACGAGCCGACCGCGTCGCTCGACCCGGCGCGCAGGGACGAGCTGGGCACGCTCCTCCGAAGCCTCGTGGACCGGGGGCGTACGCTCGTCATCGCCACCCACGACGAGGATTTCGTCGAGCACGCCGCGACCCGGGTGATCCGCCTGGAAGGGGGGCTGGTGGCCAGCGTCACGGGAACCCCGATGTGGCGCTGAGCTGGCGCCGGCAGGTCCGTCATTTGCCCTTGCACCGTAAGGGAACGGTTGTATACTACGCGCGTCTGGTGGCCAGCCCCGCCTGCTTCGCCCGCGCCGAGAGCCGATCGAGCCTCCGTCCT
>CAYLTD010000014.1:0-119585 GCA_964386715.1 uncultured Bifidobacterium sp. | reverse complement strand
ATCTTCGCCGCCGACCAGGGATCGCTCATCGAGGTGGTCAACCGGTACGGGTCGTTCTTCTACGGGTCGATCCTCGGCGTGTTCATCCTGGCGCTGCTGACGAAGCGCGCCACGGCCACCGGGGCGTTCGTGGGGCTGATTGCCGGCATGGCGGTGGTGCTGTCGGTCGCCTTCGGCCTGCCCTGGATCGCCTTCCTCTGGCACAACCTGATCGGCGCGGCCGTCGTGGTCGTGGTGGGGCTCGTCGTCAGCCGGGTCGCGCACTGACCGCACGTCGTCCGCAGCGATCCGTGCCTCAGACGTCGTGGCCGCACGCGGCATGACGCCCCCCGCTGCGCAACACCGCTGACGATTTGGTCGCGGCGGTTACAGTCGCGTGCACGACGCTCACCTGCAGGCGGGTCCAGCCCCAGTGCACGCACGTGCCTCGAGGTGCAGTGGCGCTGAGGCTGCGGCCACCGTCCGGCGGGGTACATGACTTGCTCGACCGGGCTCGCATGTGCCTCGGCGCTCTACGCCCGCCACGCCCAAAACTCCCGTGCACCCGCGGCTTTTCGGTCATCGAGATGCTGGTCGTCCTCGGCATCATGGCGGTGCTGGCCGGCATGGCCGGCCTGCAGATCGTTCAGGCGCGTCCGACGCTGCAGGCCGATGCGGCGATGCGCGTCGTCGCGTCGCAGATCCGGATCGCCCGTGAGCGGGCGATCACCGAGCGACGCTGCATCCGCATCGCGTTCGGCGCGGACGGTGTCACGCTGACGCGCGAGGAGGTGCCCGGCCCCGCCGTGACGGTCCTCAGTACCGTGGGGTTCGAGAGCGGGATGCGAGTCGGCCTGACTCCCGGACTCCCCGACACGCCAGACGCGTTCGGCAACGCGCGCGCAGACGACTTCGGGACGGCGGCCGTCGTCAAGTTCTCGCCCGACGGCACGCTCGTGGATCAGGACGGCAACTCGGCGAGCGGTTCGGTCTTTCTGGCCCAGCCGGGGCAGCCACGCGCGGCGCGTGCACTGACGGTGCTGGGCTCGACCGGGCGCGTGCGCGCCTACAGGTGGGACGGCAATGCCTGGCGACTCATCTGAGCCGCGGCGCGACGAGCGCGGTGCCTCGCTGATCGAGTTGATGATCGCCGTCAGCGTTCTCAGCGTCGCGGTGCTCGGGCTCGCCGGCGTGATGGCTGCCGGCATGCGGCAGCTGGGGTCGGCGCCAGTGAACGTCATCGCCGCCCAGAAGGCGTCGCAGGCGGTCGAATCGGTGTTCGCGGCCCGCGATTCACACCGGCTCGCGTGGAACCAGATCCGCAACGTCAACGGGGCCGGCGGCGACGGCGGCGTATTCGTGGACGGCCCGCGGGCGCTGTATCTGGCCGGCCCCGACGGTCTCGTGAACACGGCGGACGATCCGTCGACCGTCGAATCCGCGCAGCTGCCCGGTCCGGACCAGGCGCTCGGCACGTATGACGATCGCCGTCTGGCGCTCGACGGGTTCACGCGAGAGATCATCATCCGGGACGTGCCCAACAGCGGCGGCCTGCTGCGCTCGATCACGGTCATCATCCGTTTCTGGACGAACTCGGGAGCCCAGGATGCGTACACGCTCGTCACCTACATCTCCTCCTATGCGTAGCGCCCTGCGCTCGGAACACGGCTTCAGCCTCACCGAGCTGATGGTCACCACGACGATCACGCTCGTCATCACGGGCGCCGCCCTCGGCTCGTTCCGTCAGGGGCTGTCGATGAGCGACCACGCGGCGCAGTTCGCCGATGTCAATCAGAACCTGCGCGCCGGCGTGAACCAGATGGTGAAGGACCTCATGCAGGCCGGTCGCATCATCGGCCCCGAGGGCGTACCGATTCCCTCAGGGGCGGGAGCGGCTCCGGTCCGACGACCCGCCCCGCCAGGTGTCACGCTCACGTTCGACACGGCGAGCACGACCAACATGCCCGACATCACCACGGGCTACGCCATCGGGCCGACGGTGAACGGGCAGCCCACCGATATCGTCACGATCATCTCGGTGGACGCCTTCATGCCGGCGGTGGAGACGCCGCCGAGCGGGGGCGTGGATCCCAACGAGGGCACCATCGACCCCTCCGGCGCCTCGGTGACGCTGCCCGCCAACTCGCTGTGGATCGCCGGAGATCCAGCGAACGATACGCCGCCCATCCGGGTGGGCGACATCATCCTGTTCAAGAACCCGCGCGGCATGGCGATGCAGACCGTGACGCGCGTGGACGCGACCCGGATCTACTTCGACGCTGGCGACTGGTTCGGCCTGAACCAGCGCAACGCGGCGCAGGGCACGCTGATGCAGATCAAGGACACCACCAATCCCGCCACCGCGTGGGTGGACCGTACGTCGCTGTTCCGGCTGCTGATGGTGACCTACTTCGTCGATGCGACCACCACGCCCACGTCCCCCCGGCTGATGCGCCAGGTCAACAACTTCACACCACAGGCGCTCGCGGGTGTGGTCGAGGATCTGGACCTCACGTACGACCTCGTGGACGGGGTGAACAATCCAGCTGACATTCCCGAGCTGCCGTACACCGACACGACCGCGGGCGTCACCTATTCGGCCAACCAGATCCGGAAGGTGAACATCCACGTCGGCGTCCGGTCGGAGGCGTCGTCACGCCTGGAGCAGGACTATGTGCGCAACCACATCTCAACGGCCGTCGACGTGCGGAGCCTCGCCAGCGTCGATCGGTACGTCGCGGAGTAGCGCCGTGCGGGGGAGGGACGAGAAGGGGATCGCGCTCATCGCGGCGCTGCTCGTCACCATGCTGATGGCGGCGCTCGCGGCCGGCTTCACGGCCGTCGTGATGGGCGACAACCGCTACCGGATCATCGATCGCAATCGCAACCAGGCCTTCTATGCGGCGAGCGCCGGCATCGAGAAGCTGACCGCCGACCTGGGCAGCCTGTTCCTCGCCAACGTCTCCCCGACGCCCGCGCAGCTGACCGGCATCACGGCCAGTGGGCGGCAGCCGGTACTGGAGCACGTAGCGTTCGGCGGTGCGGTGGCACCCGAGACCATTGCGACGAGTTCGCTGGGGCGCTGCGCGGCCCCGAATCAGATCGTGCAGGCCGGCGGCAACGGCTACAGCCTCCGCTACTGCGCCGCGCCGAACGGAAGGCCTACCACCTCGGCCACTTCGCCTATCAAGAGTGGGCCGTACGAGGGCCTGATAGCCCTGCAGACGCCGTTCCAGGTCGACGTGACGGCGCGGATGGCGACCGGCGGCGAGGTGCACCTGGCCCGCACGCTCGAGGCCGTGGCGATTCCGGTCTTCCAGTTCGGGCTGTTCTCGGACGTGGACCTGGCGTTCTTCGCCGGCCCGAGCTTCGGCTTCGGCGGGCGGGTACACACCAACGGCAACCTGTTCCTCGCCCAGGGCGGCGGCAACACCTTGACGATGAGCGACAAGGTGACCGCAGTCGGCGAGGTGATCCGGCAGCGGCTGCAGAACGGCGCGTCGCTCGACGATGCTCCCGCGCACACCGGCACGGTTCGCGTTGCCAGGGCGCCCGGAGTGTTCAGGGATCTCCTACGCACGGAAGGAAGCCTGGTTGACGGCGTGGGCAGCGCCCGCAACGAACCCGTCTGGCACACCGTGTCGCTCACCAACTACAACAGCTGGGTCCGCAACGGCCGCACCGGTGCGAAGCAGTTGCAGCTGCCCCTCATCACCGCCGGAGGCAGCAACCCGGACCTGATCCGTCGCCCGGCCGTGAACGAGGACGCGACCAACCCGATTCTCCTGGCCGAACGGCTCTACACGAAAGCCAGCCTGCGCATCCTGCTGTCGGACACGGCCGGTGACATCACCGGCCTGCCCGGCGTCACGGCCACGCCGCCGGTGGCGCTGGACGGTAACTGGGTCACGAACCCGCCGAACAACGGCACGGTGTACGGTCCCGTGGACGCCACCCGTCCGCCGATCGCCCGTTCACCCGGGTTGACGACGGCGATCATCACGGTGGGCGCCGCAGCGGGCGCCAATCGAACGCTGACGATCGGGGCGGGCGTGCCGGCCATGTTCCGTGCGACCGACACGCTCACGGTCACGTCCGGTGCGAACACGTGGACGTTGACCGGCTGCTCGACGGCGCGTACCGCCACCACGGTCACCTGCACCGCTATCAACCCCTCACACGCCGGCATCACGACGCTGGTCGGCGCGGCAGTCTCGGGAACCGTGGCCACGCTGGACGGCAACGTCGTCGTGACGAGCACGCTGACCGCGAACTGGGTGAACAACGCGATGATCCTCACGGTGGCCAACACCATGCCGTGGGCCCTGAACGACAGCTTCTGGGTGAACGACAACCTCATCTCGTGCACGGGCCACACCGCCACCACGCTCACCGGCTGCACCCTGCCCGCGGCGATCGCTAACAACTCCACGCTCACCGACGCGCGGCGGTCGGATGCCGGTACCGGCACGATTGGCGGCTTCCTGAAGATCGAGCGCGCGGACGCGAACGGCACCTGGCTCGATGTGACGATGGAGGTCCTGAACTACGGCATCGGGGCGCCCAATCTTGCGGGCGGCATCTGCGCCGATCCCTCGCCGGACGCCATCCTGCGGCTGCAGCGCCTTCGGGACAATAACCTCGGCGCCTGCCCGTTCGCCGCGGGCACGCGTAGAGCGTCCAACGACTACTGGCCCAACGTGCTCTTCGACGCGCGCGAGGCCCTGCAGCGCGACGTCGCCGCCGCCTCGCTTCCTCTTGGTGGCGTGATGCACTACATCACGCTCGACGTGCAGAACCTGGCGCGATGGTTCGCCGGGGCCGCACCATACGGGGCCGGCACGGGGGCGCAGTCGCGTACCGAGAATACGGGCTTCACCGTCTACTTCTCCGATCGACGCACCAACCGGAGCGCCGCGGGCGCCGAGACAGGCGAGTACGGTTGGGAAGACGTGGTGAACACGGGGGCCGCGGGCGCGCCGAACGACGCGCTCGATACGGGTGAGGACGTCAATGGCAACGGCGCGCTCGAGGTCTACGGCCGCGTGCCGAGCTACCAGGGCGTCTACAACACAGCGCCTCCTGGTGCCTCCGCGCCGCTCGACGTGAACGCCCGTCCGACGACGCTGGTCGGGCGCAGTGTGGCGCAGGTGAACCGCGCCCTGCTGTTCCGCCGGGCCTTGAAGCTGGTGCGGGGATCCAACATCGTCGGGCAGGGGGTGAACGGCCTCACCATCGTCGCCGAGAACCCGGTCTACGTGCAGGGCGACTGGAACGCGACGGGCGGCTCGTTCAACGGCGCGCACGCGGCGACGGCGGTGATGGCCGACTCGCTCACGCTGCTGTCGAACAACTGGTCCGACGTGACGTCGTTCACCCAGCCGTTCACCGTGGGCAACCGCAACCGCGTGAGCCAGACCTGGTACCGCCTTGCGGTGATCGCCGGCAAGGGACGCGCGTTCGCGCAGCCGGTCGGCACCAGCAAGGACACCGGCACGGACGGCGGCGCCCACAACTTCCTGCGTTTCCTCGAGAACGGCGACCAGCCAGTGAACTACCGCGGCTCCCTGGCGGTGTTCTACTACGCCCGGCAGGCCAACGGCATCTTCAAGTGCTGCACCACGGTGTACGGAGCCCCCACCCGTAACTTCGCCTTCGACACCGACTTCCTCAACCCGGCGCTGCTTCCGCCCAACACGCCGGTGTTCCGCGACCTGAACGCGGTTGGCTTCGCGCAGGAACTGCGGCCCGGTCGCTGAGCGCGACCGCGGCGGGCCGATTGTGGGCGGGGTCGCCTGCGCGCCGCTTTAGATCCGAGCCGCTTCAGCTACGAGCCCCTTCAGCGACGAGCCGCTCCGCGTGCGAGGCACGGTGCCATGGCAACGTCCGTACGCCCGCAGCAGACTGCGGCCCGGACTGGTCGGCTGCCATCCTCATCGCGCCGTGGCCGACGCTCTCGCCTGGCGGCCTCGCGTCCTGCGGCTGCCCAACCGAGACGGAGCCGGAGCCCGGCGCTCGCGCAGCCCTGCGCGTCCCGGCGATCGCAGGCGGGTGCTTCCCTGCCGACGCGATCGGTAGGGACGGAGCCGCACTTCCCAGGCAGTCTGATATCGGCCGATCAGGCCGTCATGGCCATCGTCGGAAGGTCTGTGGGACCGGGTCGTGCCGGCGCGATCCAGGATGCCACTGCGCGCCTGGCGCCGCGACTGAACCGGGTGAGCCGTGGGTCGCCCGGCCTGCTCGAGTGTGCTCGGTTGGGGAGCCTGGGGCGGCGCCGGCGTTGCTATTCGATGTTGGAGGTGCGGGAGAGGTGAAGGGCCGCCCCGACGAGGGTCCCACGAAGCCGGCAGGCTGTTCCCGCGTCAGTAGGTCTTCCAGGTGAACGCGCTGAGCATGTAGTTGCCGGCCGTGAGCGCGGAGGTGGACAGCCGTCGGTCGTAGTGGATCGCTGCGCCGCCGGTGGCCGTCAGTTGCCGGACCACGATCGCGCCCCAGAGGTCGGCACCGCCGCTGATCGCGCCGGTGGCATTCGGTGCGTAGAAGAGCCCGGCGGTCGTGTCGCCGCCAGCCAGGCGCACATCGCCCGTGCCGCCGTAGATGAACTGCAGGTCCGTCGGTCGGTAGGACGGGTTCACCAGCCCGTTGCCGGTGATCGTGATCGGCGTGGCCTGGCCCGCGCCCATCACCTTGATGATCACGGGCCCCGAGTCCACCTGGATCTTCGAGCTGCCGTTCATCGTGACACTGTTCACGATGTAGGTGCCCGCGTTGAGGCGCAGCACCGAGTTGCCGTTCGTGGTCATGTTGCCCATCACGATGGTTCCGCCCACTGCGGCCGGCGTCAGCGTGGCACCGTTGGCGCTCACCGTGCAGCCGGCGACGCCGGCGGGGCAGCCGCCGTTCTGCGTGAAGCCGACGGCGGTCGTCGGGGGCACGGGCGAGGGATCGGGCGGCGTGGGATAGTTGATCGGCTGCGAGAGCTGCGAGACCCCGTAGCTCACCGTCGCGCCGCCAACCTGCGACAAGGCCGTCACGTTGTTAGCCGTGCACGCACCCACGCCGGAGCGCGGCGTCGACAGCGACCCCTGGATCACCGTCGGGTTGCCCACCTCGGTCAGGTTCCCGTTCGTGCCGACGTTGCCGGTGTGATTCGCCGTCACCGGCACGCCGCCGACGAGGGCGGCGGCCGAGTCGTAGCTGTTGGTCGTCGCGCCGCCGGCAAAGGAGAGCGCCGCGCAGCCGTTGTCGGTGGCGAACGCCGCGTACGAGTAGACGGGCTGCGTCTGCCGTTCGACCGTGGAGGTGACGTCGACCTCCGCGACCCTGGCGCCGCTGACGCTGCCAAGGGACGAGATCTCCCACGTCTGCAGGGTGATGGGACTGCCGGTGAACGCGTCGGCGATCTGGCGCATCGCGCGCAGCGTCGCCACGGCGCGGTAGTTCACCGGTGCATCCTTCACGTCGAGCGACCCCTGGGCGGCGGAGGCGAACGCCGTCCGGACTCCGGCAATCGGGTAGTTCGACTGCCCGGTGTCCCACGACAGCCGAACCGGTTGGCCGTTGTAGGTGACCGGCGACACGTTGAGGTTGTAGTTGGCAAGCGGATCGCCCGCCGTGCCCGGCATCACAGCCCCATAGCCCGCGCTGAGCAGGTAGTTGGCGGCCGTATGCAGGCCCGACTCGGCGCCGTAGCGCGCCTGCGACGTGAGCCGGTAGTTGTGGCTGGACAGCGTCTCGGTCTGCGAGACGAACATCAGCGACGTCCCGACGACCGACATCGTCAGCATCATGAAGAGCGCCAGCACCATCGCGATGCCGCGTTCGTTCGCGTGGAGCCGGTCCGTCGAAGTCGTGGGAGCAGTCATGGTTGTGTCATCAGGTTCTGCACGGACGCCGGCATCGGCTGGATGCGGTTGTTGATCCCCAGCCCGGCCAGCTGCCACACGTTGAAGACGTTGCGGGGCGAGACGTTCAGCAGTGCCTTGGTCTCCCGTTCGAAGAGTCGGGTGACAGGATCGCGGTCAGGCGTGCGCACGGTCAGGGTGATAGCCACATCCACCACGTACGGGACGTTGTTGACCGTGCGCTGCTGGTAGGTGAAGCAGGGTGTGCCATCGGGGTTCGCTTCGATGTTGTTGAGCAGCGTCTGCTCCGCGGCAAGCGCCGGTTTGACGGCCGCAGTGAACGGCACGCTGCGGCGATAGAGGTTGCCGTTCGCCGTGTCGCAGGTGTACTCGACGTACACCATGTTGCCGTCGCTGTTGACGTCGCCGAAGATCTTGAGCGTGGACGCGGTCGACCCGTTGGCCACCGTGGTCGGGATCACCCCGGCTGCGAATCCGCCGTAGACAGCGAGCGGTTCGGTGGCCGCGTGCGGCAGCGCGAAGAGCGCGGTGATCTGGTTGGTGGCGGTGTTCACGGCCGTGATCGTCACCGTCTCCTGGGCGTTCCCAGTGCCGACGACCACCTGTTCGTTGACGAAGAGGCCGGCGACGCCGCTCACGCTGCCCAGCACCTGGCCCGACGCGTTGACCGCCTGGACACCGACGGTGCTCGTGCCTGCCGCCACGGCGGCGGCCAGGCGGACGGCATTGGGCAGCGCCACGCGGCCGGCCTGACCCACCTCCTGCTGCAGCAGCTCCGTGGCGTTTCGCACACCCGCGTGCATCGCGGCGCGGTTGTTGACGCGCGCGCTGTTGTTGGACAGCCGGAACACGCCGTCGAAGACGGCGCCGGACACCACCAGCAGCACGCCCATCGACACGAGCAGTTCCAGCAGCGAGAAGCCGGCGTCGGTGGGGCGGACGCGTACGCCGGATGGTGTCATATGCATGGTTAGAAGGGGAAGGTCTTGATGGCGGCAACGGTCGCGCTCGGCACCCGGCCGGTGCTGCCGACGGCGCTCTTCACCGTGGCGGTGACCGTGACCCGCTTCAGGTTCACGCCGACCGACGCCACCCGCCACACCCGCTTGTAGTACCAGTTGGTGGGCGCCGTGGTTCCGGCTGACGGGATCAGCGTGCCGTTGATGTCCAGGTAGTCCACGTAGAGCGCGACCGGTGCGGCGGGATCGTCACTGCCCCCGAGCGCGAGGCCGGTGCCCCCGGTGCTGCCCGACGGGAAGGTCCGCGTGTCGGTCGTCGTGTCGCCATAGGACAGCGCGAGCAGCTGCTCCATCTTGTCCTGCGCGTACTCCGTGGTCCGCGCCATGAGGTGTCCCTGGTTCTCGGTCGTCGATGTGGCCACCACGCCGAGCGGCAGCAGCCCGAGCGCGACGACCGTCAGGAGCGACAGCGCGAGCACGGTCTCGACCAGGGTGAACCCTTCCGTCCTGGCAGGACAGCGGGCTCGTGAAGAAGGGACAGTAGCTGCGGTGTTCATCGATGTACCCATCGGGCGTTCGAGGCTGGCGTCCACCAGAGCCGCACGAGCGGGGTCGCGGACATGGTGACGCCGTAGGTGGCGGTGCCGTCCGTCAGGTAGAGCGCATTGCTGCCGGTCGGGCTGCCGCTGCTGTCCACCGGAATGCCGCGCGAGTTGAACACGATGCAGGCGGTGCCGTCGATCGGGTTGTTGACGTTGTCGCGGCACTGCGCGGCCTGGCCGATGGTCGACTGCGTACTGGGCGGAGGGGTGCTGAGTGTGCCGAAGCCGAAGGTGACCCCGCTCGACAGGCTCGTGACGCCGGCCTCGGCGACCCAGCGGCTGTTGGCCTTGTCCCAGTACTGCAGGTGAAAGCGGTTCGACGTCAGATCCACGTACAGCCGTTCCCGCGTATACCGGGCGGCGGCGCGCATCTTCGTGAGGCCGAGCGCGTTGTGGACGGACCGCGCGTCGCCTCGCAGGCGCGCGTCTGCCAGCGCGCTCGAGGTCGCGGGCACGGTCATGACCGCCATCACCGCCACGATGCCCAGCGTGGCAAGCAGCTCGATGGTCGAGAACCCGTCAGAAGGATGCAGGGAACGCACGCCCGTGCTCAGGGCAAGCGGTGTTCCCCGGCCAGTGCGTCGGGTAAGTGTCAGTGGGTCAGCGGTTTGTCGAGGCGATCCGTCCGGGAGCGTCGTGCCGCGGCGTTCCGTTCCTGCACACGGCGATTACGGATTCGTGCCGGTCCTGAGCGGCAGCTCGTTGCCGAGGGCCTCGCCGCCATCCACAGGTGCGATGGGGCCTCGACCCGCGGCGGCCCTGACCGGGCCGTAGTGCGTGGTCGGTGATCCGTGGTCCGCGTGTGAGGAGTGGCTCGAACGGCGCCTGCTGGTGGGCTCGATCAGCGCGCCGGCGGCGCGGGCGGAGGCCCGTCGAAGACCTCGTCGGTCGTCAGCACGCGCACGGGCCCGAGGTTCAGTGCCCGGATGCCCGGCTCGATGATCTTGCGGTCGCCCACCACCACCACCGCGACGCGGTCGGCCTGGAGGTACTGCCGCGCCACGCGCTGTACGTCCGCCGCGGTGACCGCGCCGATGTTCTGCACGTAGCGCGAGAAGTAGTCGTCGGGCAGCCCGTAGACGATCGTCTCCTCGAGCCGCCGCGAGATGTCGCCGGTGGTCTCGAAGCCGGCGGGGAACCGCAGGGAGACGTAGTTCTTTGCGCGCTCGAGTTCGTCGGCGGGCACCGGTTGCAGCATGCCAGTCAGCTCCGTGAAGACCTCCTTCAGGGCCTCGGCGGTCTTGTCGGTCTGCACGCCGGCGCCCGCGGAGAAGGGGCCGGCCAGCAGGCGCATGTCGAACGAGGAGAACGCGCCGTACGAATAGCCGTGCTCCTCACGGAGGTTCAGGTTGAGGCGCGACGAGAACGAGCCCCCGAACACCGTGTTGAGGATCTGCAGCGGGAAGTAGTCGGGCGTGGACCGGGGCACGCCGACCATGCCGATCCGGATCTGGGACTGCGCCGCGCCCGGCTTGTCGATGAGGAACACCTCGCGGCGCGTACGCCGCGGCGGGTCCGGCTGCGTCACATGACCGGCGCCGGCGGAGGCGGGCTTCCAGGCGCCGAACTGCCCTTCGAGCAGCGGCACCACGCTGGCAGGGGTGACGTCGCCTACCACGACCAGCGTCGCGTTCCCGGGCCTGAATGTCGCGTCGTAGAAGGCGCGCAGGTCGTCGGCCGTGAATGCGCCCAGAGTGGCCGCGGTGCCCATCGTGGCGGTGCCGTACCGGTGCGTCGTCCCGTACAGCACGCGGGAGAAGGCGAGCGCGGCGATGGTCGACGGGTCGTCACGCGCCTGCAGCAGCGAGGTGAGCCGCTGTTGCCGAAGGCGCGCGAAGTCGCGCGCGGGGAACGTCGGTCGAAGGGCGATGTCGGCCATCAGCGGCAGCGCGTCGGCCAGTCGCGCAACCGGCGTGTGCAGCCGAACCGCCGAGCCGTCCGTGGAACTGCCGGTCGTGATCGAAGCGCCGAGGAACTCGATGGCGTCGGCGAGTTCGAGCGACGAGCGGCTCCCGGCGCCTTCGGTGAGCATGGCCGTGGCGAGGCTCGCGACGCCGAACTTGCCCGCCGGGTCGTCGGCGCTGCCGCTCTTCACGACCAGGTTCACCTGGACGACCGGCACCTCGTGCATCTCGACGACCCAGACCGGCAGGCCGTTGGAGAGCGGCTGTTTCTGGATCCGCGGCAGCTGCAGGGCGGGCGCGGGACCCAGGGCCGGTGCCGCGGCGCGGTCCGGCGCCTGCGCGGCGAGCGGGTCCGCGAGGCCGAGCACGAGGACGAGGAGAGCAGGCAGGATGCGCATGTTCCTTCCAGGAGACGGGGCCCGGTGCGCCCGGCGCCCGGCCGGGGGCAGTGCGGGCGGCGTGTTCAGCGTCCGCCAGCGCCCTCGGGCACGACGGTGAGTTCGACCCGGCGCCCGGCGGGCAGCCACGCCGCGGCGGCGGCGCGTACGTCCGAGGGCGACAGGGCGCGATAGCGGGCCAGGTCCTCGTTGAACCAGTCGGGATTGCCGGTGCTCGTGTAGTAGTGATTCAGCTGGTCGGCCTTGCCACCGAAGCCGCCGACCCGCTCCATGCGATCGTAGAACGACGCCTCGATCTGGTTGAGCGCGCGCTGCAGTTCCCGGTCGGTCGGCCCTTCGGCCTTCAGCGTCGCGATCTCCTCGTCGATGATCTTCTGCAGCTCGTCGACGGTGTGTCCCGGCATCGGGGTCGCCACCAGCAGGAAGTACGACGACAGCGACTGCGAGTTCTGGAACGCAGAGACGTTCTGCGCGATCTGCATCTCGTACACGAGCCGGCGGTAGAGCCGCGAGTTCTTGTTGCCCGCCAGCACGTCGGCGACGATGTCGAGGGCGGCGTCGCCGGGGGCGAGCTGCGGCGGCGTGAGCCACGCCATGTAGAGGCGCGGCAGCTGCACGCGGTCCGTGATCGTCTGCTTCTTGACGCCGTCGAGCCGCACGCCGGGGATGGTGGGTGGCGGCGGCGCGGCGCCGGGCTTCACGTCGCTGAACCACTTCTCGACGAGCGCCCGCGCCTTCACCGGGTCGATGTCCCCGGCCACCACCAGGGTGGCATTCGAGGGCGCGTAGTACGCCTTGAAGAAGGCAACGACATCATCGTAGGTGGCGGCCGTCAGATCCGGCATGTACCCGATGATCGGCCAGTGGTACGGGTGCTCGGCGGGATAGAGCATCTCCGGCAGGGTGACGGAGATGGCGGTGCCGTAGGGCCGGTTCTCGACGTTCTCACGGCGTTCGTTCTTCACGACGTCGCGCTGGGCGTCCACGACCGCGGGCGTCATGCTGTCCAGCAGGTAGCCCATGCGATCGGACTCCAGGAACAGCGCCAGTTCCAGCGCGTTGGCCGGCACGTCGATGTAGTAGTTGGTGCGGTCCTGTTCCGTGGACCCGTTGTTGCTGCCGCCGGCGCTCTCGAGCAGCAGGTCGAACTCGCCGGGCTTGACGTGTCCCGAGCCCATGAACATCAGGTGCTCGAAGAGGTGCGCGAAGCCGGTCCGGCCGGGCTTTTCGTTGGCGGAGCCGACGTGGTACCACGTGTTCACCGACACCACCGGCACGCTGTGGTCCTCGTGCAGGATGACGTGCAGCCCGTTGGGGAGCGTGAACTGCGTGTACGGCAGCTGAAGCGGCTGGGTCTGCGCCGGCAGGGCGGCGGGCACCGCGAGCGTCAGGCAGGCGGCCAGCGCGCATCGAAGCACACGCGGCAGGCGGGAGCGGGCAGCGAGCTTCATCTGGCGATTCTATGATGAAATACGGGGATGCCGGAGCCGCGCCCCCTCGTCGGGGTCATCATGGGCAGCCAGTCGGACTGGGAGACGATGCGCCTGGCCGACGAGGTGCTGACCGAATTCGGCGTACCGCACGAGTGCCGTGTGGTCTCCGCGCACCGGACCCCGGCACTGATGGCTGAGTACGCGTCCACGGCAGCGGACCGCGGCCTCGAGGTGATCATCGCGGGCGCCGGCGGCGCAGCGCACCTGCCCGGCATGGTGGCCGCGCAGACCGTCCTGCCGGTGATTGGCGTGCCGGTGCAGAGCAAGGCGCTGAACGGGCTCGACTCGCTCCTCTCGATCGTGCAGATGCCGAAGGGGGTGCCGGTGGCCACGGTGGCAATCGGCGCCGCTGGTGCCGCCAACGCCGGGCTGCTCGCCGTCTCCATGCTGGCGACGTCCCGCCCCGACCTGCGGGAAAAGCTGCACGCCTACCGCGCGCGGATTGCCGACGCCGTGCAGCGCGACACGCTGTCGTGACCCGTCCGATCATCGCTCCCGGCGCACGCCTCGGTGTGCTCGGCGGCGGGCAGCTGGGACGCATGTTCGCGATCGCGGCGCGCCGCCTCGGCTACCGCGTGCACACCTTCGACCCGACCGAGGACGCGCCGACGGCGCACGTCGCCGACGTGGCCGTGGTGGCGCCCTACGAAGACCTCGACCGCGTGCGCGACTTCGCACGCGGTGTGGACGTGGTCACCTTCGAGTTCGAGAACGTGCCGGCGGCGACCGCGGCCGCCGCCGCCGACCTGACGCTCGTGCGGCCCAACGGCGGGGCGCTGGCCGTGGCCCAGCACCGCATTCGCGAGAAGGCGTTCCTGAGCGGCCGGGGCCTGCCGGTGGCGCCCTACCGCGAGGTGCGGTCCGGCGACGACCTGCTGCAGGCTGTCGCCGCGATCGGACGGCCAGCCGTCCTCAAGACGGCGGCGCTCGGGTACGACGGCAAGGGACAGGTCGCGATTACCGGCGACACCGATCCGCTCGCCGCATGGGCCGCGCTCGCGCGGGCGGACGCGGTGCTCGAGGCATTCGTCGATCTCGAGCGCGAGATTTCCGTGATCGGCGCCCGCGGCGTGGACGGCGCCGTGTCGTTCTTTGCGCCCTTCGACAACACCCACCGTCACCACATCCTCGACGTGACGGTCGCTCCCGCAGACGTACCGGACGCACTGGCCGAGCAGGCGGTGGCGATCACGCGCGACGTGCTCGAAGGACTGGACTACATCGGCATCCTCTGCATCGAGTTCTTCGTCACGCGGGACGGTCGCCTGCTCGTGAACGAACTCGCCCCCCGCCCGCACAACTCCGGCCACCTGACCTTCGATGCGTGCCGCACGAGCCAGTTCGAGCAGCAGGTGCGCGCGATCTGCGGGCTCCCGCTCGGGTCGCCGGACCTGCTGCAGCCGGCGGCGATGGTGAACCTGCTCGGCGACGTGTGGAGCGGCGGCGAACCGGACTGGTCCGCCGCGCTCGCCATGCCCGACGTGAAGCTGCACCTGTACGGGAAGGCGGAGCCGCGCCCCGGGCGCAAGATGGGGCACATCACGGTGCTGGCGCCCACCCGCGACGAGGCCCGATTCCGCGCCGTCGAAGCCCGTGCGCGGCTGATGCGCGCCTGACCCTGCGCGGGCCGGCGGGATGGCCGCCGTACGCCGCCCGCCGCTGGCCGCGGCTGGACGCGGCCGGCGTGTCCGCCCGGTTGCCGCGCCCCGCGCGCGTTTCGGGCCATAATGCGCCGCCATGACCGAGAACCGTTGGCTGCCCGTCTTCGGCGGCGTGTTGATGAACCTCGCACTCGGCTCGCTCTACGCATGGAGCGTGTTCGTCCTGCCGCTCGAACAGGAGTTCGGCTGGACGCGGGCCGACACATCGTGGGTCTACACGATCGCCATCGTCTGCTTCGCCCTCACGTTCATCGGCGCCGGGCGCCTGCAGGATCTCAGGGGGCCGAAGATCCCGGCGTACCTCGGCGGACTGCTCGTCAGCGCCGGCTTCTTCCTGAGCAGCTTCACGTCGTCGCTCGCGACGCTCTACCTGTATTTCGGCGTGATCGTCGGCGTCGGCAACGGGTTCGGGTACGCGACGCCGATGCCCGTCGGGTCGAAGTGGTTTCCCGATCGGCGCGGCCTCGTGGTCGGGCTGATGGTGGGCGGCTACGGCGGCGGCCAGGCCATTTTCGGCACCCTTGCGAGCGGTTACCTGATCCCCGCATTCGGCTGGCGCACGACCTTCCAGGTGCTCGCCATCGTCTTCTTCGTGATGACGATGGCCGGCGCGACGCTCCTCCGCAATCCGCCGGCCGGGTTCCGGCCGGCCGGGTGGATGCCGCCGGCAGGCGCCGCGTCAGGCGCCGACTTCACGACGGGCGCCATGCTCGGCACCTCCGCGTTCTACTTCCTGTGGGTGGCGTTCTGCCTCGGCACGACCGCAGGCCAGATGACGATCAGCCAGCTCGTGCCGTTCGCCCGCTCGGCGGGCCTCGGCGCGACGGTGGCCACCTACTCGCTGGTCGTGACGTCGCTCGGAAATGCCGGGGGCCGCATCCTTTCGGGCTGGCTGTCGGACACGCTTGGCCGCCTTCGCACCCTGCAGGTGATGGTACTCATCTCGGCCGCCGCCATGCCCGCCCTGTTCCTGCTGCGCGAGAGCGTGGGTCCCTTCTTCGTGCTGATCTTCATCGTGTACTGGTGCTACGGCACGCAGCTGTCGCTTTTTGCCTCGACGACGGCCGACCTGTACGGGACACGCAACCTGGGCCTGAACTACGGCGTGCTGTTCACGGCGTGGGGAGCCGCCGGCACGCTGGGGCCGGCGATTGCCGGGCGCGTGTACGACACGTTCGGCGACTACCGCTATGCCTTCTTCGCGGCGGGGGTGTTCGCGGCGGTGGCGTTTGCCGCACTGCTCGCCGCACGTCCGCCGGCGCGGTCGACGGCACGAGCCTGAGCGGCCGGTCCGGGTCGCTGCGCGGTGCGACCCGTGGCATCAGGTGGCGGAGGCCGTGCGCCCCGCCGGCGAGCCCGGCGTTCAGCCCACGTCGCCCGTGTCGTCGCCGTTGACGATCCGCGCCGTGGTGAAGGCCTGGCCCGCGTGGCGGGTGGCGTGCTCGGCTGCATGGAAGAGCAGGCCGAGCGTCGTGGACGGCAGCCCGGCCCGCCCGACCCGCCGCGTGTCGAGCAGCGAGTCGTGCGGCGTGAACCGCACCTGATCGAGCGCGCGGTCGAGGGCCGCCTGCACCTCCTTGAGGAGCACGGGCAGGCTGGGCTGCTCGGTCGCCTCGCGGCGCGCCGCAGCGAACTGCGCGTCCGACAGCGACTCGCCGCGCGCGTACGTCAGCAGCCGGTCGGTGCTGCCGCCGATGTGGCGCAGGTGGAAGCCGACCGACGCGGCGCCGTTCGGCCGATCCCAGAGCCGCTCCGGTTTCACCAGGGCGGCAATGGCCTCAACGTCTTCTTTCGCCTGGAGCAGCGCATGCGCCACCGGCATCAGATACGGGTCGAACCCGGGAACGGGGCCTCGCTGCCAGACTTCTGGTGCCATGCGGCAATCCTATCGAAGATCGCCCACAATAGCCGGATGACGACGCGACTGGCCGTGGGCGCGCTCCTGTTGTTGAGCCTGGCGGCTCCCGTGCGCGCGGAGGTCGTCGGGGCGACAGCGAACGGGTTCGCGCTGAAGTACGTGCACGACGTCGAGGCGTCACCCGAGGCGGTGTACTCGACTCTCACCAGCATCGGGCGCTGGTGGGAGCCGTCGCACACCTATGGGGGCCGGGCGGACGGGCTGACGCTGGACGCGCGTGCGGGTGGCTGCTTCTGCGAGCGGCTGCCATCCGGCAGCGTCCAGCACATGATCGTCGTGCACGCGGACGCGTCGAAACGGCTTACCCTGCAGGGGGGCCTCGGGCCGCTGGCCTCGCTGGGCGTTGCCGGCTCGATGGAGTGGGTGCTGACGCCGCACAACGGCGGCACGCACCTCGAGGTCACGTACAACGTGGGCGGCTATGCGCCGGGAGGACTGGCGCCGCTCGCACCGATTGTGGACGCGGTGCTCTCCACGCAGGTCGCGCGCCTGACGCGACTCGTGGAGACCGGGCGTCCGGACGAAAGGCGGTAATCCCATGACCGGGTCTGTCCTGGTGCCGGAGCGCGACCGCGCAGGCATCGACGAGAAGTACAAGTGGAACCTCGCGGACATCTACGTGTCGCCGGGGGCCTGGCGGGCGGCGAAGGAGGCGTTTGCTGCCCGCATCCCCGCGCTCGGTGCGTACCGGGGGCGGCTCGCGACGTCGGCCGGCGTGCTGGCCGACGCGCTCGACGCCGTCATGGAGCTGCGCAAGGAGTTCCTGCGCCTGTACGTCTATGCGGCGATGCTGTCCGACGAGGACACCCGCGACTCGACGCACCAGGGCATGCGGCAGGAGATGACCGAGGTGGAAGCGGCGCTCGGCGCCGAGTCGGCCTTCATCGAACCGGAGCTGCTGCGGGCCGGCGACACGGTGCTCGCGCGCTTCCAGGCCGGGGAGCCACGCCTGGGGATCTACGCCCACCTGCTGCGTGACGTCTCGCGCCGTGCCGCGCACACGCTGTCCGACTCCGAAGAAGCGCTGCTCGCCGACGTCGGGCCGCTGGCCGGCTCGCCCTCCAACGTCTACAGCATCCTGTCGAACGCGGACTTCCCCTATCCCATCGTCACCCTGAGCGACGGCAGGCCGGTGAAGATCGATCCGGCCCGCTACGCCGAACTGCGGGCGGTCCCGCACCGCGCGGATCGCGAGGCGGTGATGTCCGCCTTCTTCACCACGCTCGGGGCATACCGCCGCACCCTCGGCACCACGATGAACGGGCAGGTGCAGAAGGTGAAGTTCTACGCGAAGGCGCGCCGGTACGGGTCTGCGCTGGAATACGCGCTGGACGGCCCGAACGTGCCCACCTCCGTCTACATGCGGCTCATCGAGGGGGTCAACCGGAACCTCGCAGTGTTCCACCGGTACCTGAAGCTGCGTGCCCGGGTCCTGGGCGTAGAGCAGCTGCACTACTACGACCTGTACGCGCCGCTCGTTGCGTCCGTGGACACGCGCTATACGCCCGAAGAGGCCCAGGGGCTGATCGTCAATGCGCTCGCGCCACTCGGCGCCGAGTACCAGGACACCGTGTCGCGCGCCTTCAACGAACGCTGGATCGACATGTTCCCGACCGACGGCAAGCGCTCGGGCGCCTATTCCGAAGGCAGCGCCTACGACGTGCACCCGTACATCCTGATGAACTACAACGCGAAGTTCGACGACGTCAGCACGCTGGCCCACGAACTCGGGCACACGATGCAGAGTTTCCTGTCGAACCGGCACCAGCCCTTCGTCACCGCCGACTACCCGATCTTCACGGCCGAAGTCGCGTCGACCTTCAACGAAGCCCTCCTGGTGGACTACATGCTCCGCACCATCAACGACGATGCGACGCGTCTGTCGCTGCTCGGGAGCTATCTCGAGAGCATCAAGAGCACGGTCTTCCGCCAGACCCAGTTCGCCGAGTTCGAGCTGCGGATGCACGAACGCGCGGCGCAGGGCCACGCCATCACGGGCGACGCGCTCGCCGAGTTGTACCAGGACATCACCCGCCGGTATTACGGCCACGACGCGGGTGTCTGCGTCGTCGACGAGTACGTGCAGCACGAGTGGAGCTACATCCCCCACTTCTACAGCGAGTTCTACGTCTACCAGTACGCGACCTCCTTCACCGCGTCCGAGGCGCTGGCCGCGCGCGTGCTCGCCGGCGACACCGCGACGACCTCGCGCTACCTCACGTTCCTCTCGTCCGGCGGGTCGAAGTACCCGATCGAGATGCTGAAGGACGCCGGTGTGGACATGACGACCGACGAGCCGCTCGACCTGACGATGCGCCGCATGACGCAGGTGATGGACGAAGTGGAACAGCTGCTGGACCGTCTCGAGTAGGCCGGATGCCCACGCTGCTCGGCGTCGAGTCGCTGAGGAAGACCTACGGTGAGGTGACAGCCGTCCACGACATCTCCTTCACCGTGCAGGCCGGCGAGATCGTCGGCCTGCTGGGCCCCAACGGTGCCGGCAAGACCACCACCGTCTCGATGATCGCGGGCCTCGTCCGGCCGACCGCCGGTGTCGTCCGGATTGACGGGGAGCCGCCCCGGGGAGACACGGACCCTCGCAGGCGCCGCCTGGGCCTCGTGCCGCAGGATCTGGCGCTGTACGAGGAGCTCACGGCTGCCGCGAACCTGCAGTTTTTCGGCGGGCTCTACGGGCTGGGCGGCGCGTCGCTGCGGGCGGGCATGGATGCTGCCCTCGAACTGGTGGGCCTGCGCGATCGAGCGACCGACGTCGTGGGCACTTTCAGCGGCGGCATGAAACGGCGGCTCAACCTCGCGGCGTCGCTGCTGCACGATCCAGACATCCTGCTGCTCGACGAGCCCACCGTGGGCGTGGATCCGCAGAGCCGCTACGCCATCTTCGACAACCTCGAGACGCTGCGCGGCCGGGGGAAGGCGCTCGTCTACACCACCCACTACATGGAAGAAGTCGAACGGCTGGCGGATCGCATCGTCATCGTGGACCACGGCCGTGTCGTGGCCGCCGGCACCCTGGACGGCCTCCGGCAGCAGCACGGCGCGGGCGGTGCGCCGGCGTCGCTCGAGGCCATCTTCATCGCGCTCACCGGCCGCTCCTTGAGGGACTAGCCATGCGTGCACTCGTTGCGCTCATCCGCAAGGACCTGCAGCTGTTCGCGAGCGATCGACGGGCGCTCATCATGAGCTTCGTCGCGCCGATTGCGATTGCGTCGTTCTTCGGCGCCATCTTCCCGGGTGGCGGCGGGAGCAGCGAGCCCGCGCGCGTGCCGGTGGCGATCGTGGACCAGGACGGCAGCGCGATCGCACGGGGCATCGTGAACGGCGCGTCGACGGACGCGGCGCTGGCCATGTCCGCCATGGACGCCGACGCTGCGCGGGCGGCGGTGCGCACGGGAACGCTGTCGGTTGCGGTGGTGATCCCGGCCGGGTTTGGCGACGCGGCGGGTCGCGCGTTTCTCAGCGGAAGCGGCAAGCCGTCGCTGACGATGCTGTACGACCCGTCGCGCAGCGCCGAACTGGCGCTGGTACGCGGCGTGATGACGCAGCACGTCATGCAGGCGGTGAGCGCCGAGATGTTCGGCGGCGCGCAGGGGCAGAAGCTCGTGGACGAGACGCTGGCCTCGCTGGAGTCGACGGCACTGCCCTCGCAGCAGCAGACGATGCTCCGCGACCTGCTGCAGTCCGCGCGCCGCTTCTACGGCGGCAGCGCAGACGGCGGCGGGTCCGCCGTCCCGGGCGCTGGTGCCGCGGGACACGCGACCGGGGGGGCCGCCGCAGGGGGTGACGCGCCTGGCAGCCCCGGTGGCACGGCGGCCGGCGCCGGTGTCAGCGGAAATACGGGTGCGAGCGGAAACGCCGGTGGCGGCAGCGCGGCGCCCCGCGGGCTCGGCATGCCCTACGAGGTTGCGGCGCAGGCGGTGACCTCCGGCGACCGCGTTGCGTACAACGGCTATGCGCACGCGTTCGCCGGCATGGGCGTGCAGTTCCTCTTCTTCGCGGCGGTCGATCTCGGCATCGGCATCCTGCTGGAGCGGCAGCGCGGGATCTGGAAGCGCCTGCGCAGTGCGCCGCTGTCGAAGGCGACGCTGCTCGGCGGCCGTGCGCTCAGCGGCGCGATCATCGCGCTGCTCACACTCTTCGTGTCGTTCGGGTTCGCCATGGTGGTATTCGGGGTCCGCATCGAGGGCAGCCAGGCCGGGTTCGTGCTCGTGGCGGCGGCGACCGCGGTGATGGCGTCGGCCTTCGGGCTGCTGATCGCGGCGGTCGGAAAGACGCCGGGAGGGACACGCGGCGTCGCGATTCTCGCCGTGCTGCTCATGGTGATGCTCGGCGGCGCGTGGGTGCCAAGCTTCATCTTCCCCGCCTGGCTCCAGCAGGTCACCGTGGCGGTACCGGCGCGGTGGGCGATCGACGGGCTCGATGCCATGACGTGGCGCGGCCTCGGTTTTGCGGCCGCCGTGGCCCCATCCGCCGTGATGCTCGGGTTCGCGGGCCTGTTCGCCGGCCTGGCGTGGCTGCGCTTCCAGTGGGAGGAGGCCTGACGCGATATGATGCGGGCATGGCCCCGGCTGTGGCGCTCCCGGCGGGCTCCACTCTCCGCCCGCGCCTGGTCAATCGTTCCGCGTTGATCGCGTCGCTCCTGCTTGTCGCGGTCGGCGTCGTGGTGCTCGCCGTGATGGTGTCGGTGCGCCAGTCCGCGCTGTTCATCGTCGGCGCGGCGGCGGGGCTCGTCCTGTACCACGCGGCGTTCGGGTTCACCTCGTCGTGGCGTGAGTTCATCGCGCACGGCCGCGGCGGTGGACTCCGCGCGCAGGTCCTGATGCTCGCGGTCACGACCGCGGTGTTCATCCCGTGCATCGCGCGCGGCGAGGTACTCGGGCAGGCGGTGCGCGGTTCGGTGGCGCCCGCGGGCGTCCCGGTGCTGTGCGGGGCATTCCTCTTCGGCATCGGCATGCAGCTTGGCGGCGGCTGCGCATCGGGCACCCTCTTCAGCGCCGGCGGCGGGAGCGTGCGCATGCTCGTCACGCTCGCGGCGTTCATCGCCGGCTCCGTGCTCGGCGTGCGATTCTCGGGGTTCTGGGAGCACACGCCCGCGCTGCCCCCCATTTCCCTCGTGGCGGAACTCGGGGCCGCGTCCGCCTTCGGGCTCAGCGTTGCCGGCTTCGCGCTGCTCCTGGCGCTCTCGCTCGTTGTCGAACGCCGCCGCCGTGGCGCGGTGGAGCCCATCGGGCGCGTTGCGGGCTCGAGCGTGCTGCATGGGCCGTGGCCCCTGGCCGCTGGGGCGCTGGGTCTTGCGGCGGTAAACGCCGCCACGCTCGTCCTGGCGGGACGCCCCTGGGGGGTCACCTCCGCGTTCGCGCTCTGGGGCGGCAAGCTCCTGATGCTCGGAGGTGTCGACGTCGCTGCGTGGCCGTACTGGCAGACGCCGGCCCGTGCGCTGGATCTCCAGCGCAGCGTCCTGTTCGACGTGACCTCCGTGATGGACCTCGGCATCATGGTGGGTGCCTGCGCTGCGGCCGCGCTTGCGGGACGGTTCGCACCGACCTGGCGCATCCCGCTGCGTTCGCTTGCCGCGGCGGTGGTCGGCGGGGTGATGCTCGGGTACGGTGCCCGGATCGCGGCGGGCTGCAACATCGGCGCGTACTTCAGCGGGGTGGCGTCGACGAGCCTGCACGGCTGGGTGTGGCTCGTGGCGGCGTTCGCCGGCAACGTGGTGGGGACACGCGCACGTCCGCTCTTCGGCCTGGGGGTCTGATGGGGCTCGAACGGCTCGCCGAGAACCGCATCCGCGAGGCCATGCGCGAGGGGGTGTTCGACGACCTGCCTCCACGCGGCGCGCTCGACCTGGAGGAGTACTTCAAGCTCCCGCCCGAATTCCGCCTCGCCTACTCGGTCCTGAAGAGCGCAGGGTGCGTGCCCGAGGAGGTCGAGCTGCTGCGGGAAGTGGACCGTCTCGACAGCGCCCTCGCCTCTGCCGACGAGGCCGGGCGTGAACGCCTGCGGGACGAGCTGGCAGCTGCCCGCCTCAAGCTCGATCTCGCGCTCGAGGCCAGGCGGCGGCAGCAGCGCCACGATGTTGCTCGAACTTGAGACCTGCACGGTCCGGTCGTGGGAGGCGGGCGATCTCGCCTCGCTGGTGGCGCACGCCAACAACCGCCGCATCTGGGAGAACCTGCGCGACCGATTCCCCTACCCCTACACCCGCCGGGACGGGCAGGCGTTCCTCCAACGGGTGAGGGGCGCGTGGCCAGAGACCACGTTCGCGATCGATGTGGACGGCCTCGCCGTCGGCGGCATCGGCTTCGTGCTGCAGGCGGACGTCGAGCGGGTGTCCGCCGAGATCGGATACTGGCTCGGCGAGACGTTCTGGGGACGCGGCATCTGCAGCGAAGCGCTGGCGGCCGTCACACGCTACGCGATCGACGAGCATGGGCTGACCCGGGTGTTCGCGCTGCCCTTCGCGCACAACACCGGCTCGTGCCGCGTGCTGGAGAAGGCCGGGTTCCTGGTCGAAGGTCGCCTGCGCCGAAGTGCGATCAAGGACGGGCGCATCGTCGATCAGGTGCTCTACGCGTACATCGCGCCCGCACCTCCCGCCGGTGCCTAGTCCTTCCGGCTCCACTTCGCGAGCCGCCTGAACGCGCGCACCTTCTCGGAGCGGTCGATGCCCGACTTGTTGATGGCCTTGTTGAAGACCTCGACCACGCGGTCGTAGGTGGGGCGGTCGACGGGATACGGGAAGCCGTCCTTGCCACCCACGGCATAGGCAAACCTCGCCGGGTCGCGGGTGGCGAGCGGAGTTCCGTGCAGCAGTTCGGACGCGAGCGCCAGTGCGCGCAGCGTCTTCGGGCCGACGCCGTCGATGCCGATGAGCGCCTGGAAATCCCGGGGCCCCTGTTCGTAGGTCCGGATCAGGATCTTCTCGAGGTACGGGCCCGCGACGTCGAGCTCCGGCAGCAGCTCGTGGCGGCGCGGCATCGTCAACATCGGCACGCGCCGGGTGCGCAGGCGCGCCGGGTCGACGCGCTCGATGGCAGCGAGCGTCACGTCGGGCTTCGAGCGTGCGAGCTCGGCGGATGCGGTCCGCACGCGCTCGTGCTCATGTGCCACGAGGTTCAGCGTGTCGCCCCGCTCGTCGCAGCACACGGCGGCATGCGGCTCCTCCACGAAACTGGCCACCTGCTCCGACAGCCAGTGGTAGCGGCGGGCCGTCGCGGTGTCGTCGTTCATGCCCTGCTGAACGATGCACCAGTCACCAGCCCGGGTGAAGAAGAACACGTGGTGGTACAGCTGATAGCCGTCCTGGACGGCGGCGCTGTCCACCTTCGCGGCTGTGCGGCTGGCGTAGACGAGGCTGGCCGCGTCGGTCCCCACGCGGTCGCAGGCGCGCGCGATCTCATCCGGTGCCCGCCGCGACGTCGCGCCCTTTCCTCCGGCCGCGAACAGCCCGATCTCGCGATCGATGTCGACGAGGGCCTCCTTGACGGCGCCGCAGACCGTTGTGGTCACGCCGCTCGAGTGCCAGTCGAAGCCCAGCACGCATCCGAACGCCTGGAACCAGTACGGATCCGACAGGCGTCTCAGGACTTCACGTGTGTCGTACTCGGCGGCGAGGTAGAGCAGGATCTCGCGTGAGAGGCGCACCATGCGGCCGAAGAGCCAGGCCGGGGCGCGGCCCGTATGGAGCGGCAGCGAGGCATAGCCGGTTCGACGGGGCACGTTCCGGATCTTACCGGCTCCGGGGTAACATGCGCCCGCCGGCCGTGTCGGCGTAACGGGACGGCCCGAGGTGGAGGAGACATGAGCACGTTCTTGCAGCGGTCACGACGTCCAGGCTTCGCGGTGGCAGCCGCGGCGGGGCTTGCGCTCGTCGCATCGGCCATCCTGGCGGCACAGCCGCAGGTGCCGCAGACGCGGCAGCCCCGGAAGATCGGGATCATCGGCTCGGGCAACCAGGGGGGCAGCCTCGGCCTGATCTGGGCGCAGGCTGGACACGAGGTCTTCTTCTCGTCCCGTCATCCCGAAGAGCTGAAGGATCTCGTCGCGAAGGCGGGCCCGAAGGCGCGTGCCGGGCTGCCGCAGGACGCGGCGAGCTTCGGGGAGGTCATCGTCATCGCCGTTCCCTACGGTGCGCTGCCGCAGGTGGGCCGCGACTACGCGGCGCAGATGAAGGGCAAGGTCGTGATCGAGCTGGGCAACCCGCGCGAGGATCGTGACGGCCCGATGGCGGCCGAGGCCATGAAGAAGGGGACGGGCGTGGCGTCGGCGGAGTACCTGCCCGGCGTGCGCCTCGTGCGGACGCTGAACGCGCTCAGCTTCCAGCAGGTACAGCGCGACGCGCATCGCGCCGGCGAAAAGCTTGGCGTGCCGGTGGCCGCGGACGACGCCGCCGCCATGACCGTGGCGGTGCAGCTGGTGAACGACGCGGGCTTCGACCCGGTAGTTGTGGGTGGCCTGTCGCGCGCCCGCGAGTTCGATCGGAACACGGCGGTGTACGTGCGAGGCCTCACCGCCAGGCAGATCCGCGAAGCCCTCAAGCTCCCACCTCAGTAGCGTCGCTGGCTCGCGGCAGGAGAGCCTCGGTCGCGCCCTCCTGCTCGAGCCAGTGGGTAGCGCTCAAGTCGGCGGAAGCGGGGCTGCTCCCCTCGGCCACGAATCGAAGTGCCGCCCACAGCTTCGTGACGAGACTCAGCCGCCGATGGTCTCGCCCCCGAGCGCCGGCAGCACGACCCCGGTGATGAAGCTGCTGTCTGCGTCGGAGGCGAAGAACACGTAGGCCGGCGCGATCTCCTCGGGCTGGGCCGGCCGCTTCATCGGGGTGCTCTCGCCGAACTTCGCCACCTTCTCGGGGCTCTGCCCTTCGTCGGCCGCGTTGAGCGGAGTCCAGACCGGCCCCGGCGCGACGCAGTTGACCCGGATGCCGCGTTCCACCAGGTCCTGGGCCAGCGTCTTCGTCAGCGTGTGAATCGCGCCCTTGGTGGCGGAGTAGTCGTACAGCTTGGCCGCGCCTTCGATGCCCGTGATCGAGCCGGTGGCGATAATCGACGCGCCCGGCCGCAGGTGCGGGAGCGCCGCCTTCACGAGCCGGTAGTAGGCGTAGACGTTCACCCGGAAGGTGCGGTCCCACTCCGCCTCCTCGACCGCCTCGAGCGTGTCCTTGCGATTCTGGTGCGCGGCATTGTGGACCAGGATGTCGAGGTGGCCGAGCTCGTCGACCGTCCGCTCGACCGCTTCTATGCACGCGTCCAGCTCGCCGAGGTCGTTCTCGATGATGATGCAGCGGCGGCCGTGCTGCTCGATCGCGCGCCGCGTTTCCTCGGAGTCGACGCGTTCCGACGGCAGTGCGGCGATCGCCACGTCGGCGCCTTCCCGCGCGTAGAGCACCGCAACGGCGCGGCCGATGCCCGAGTCGCCGCCGGTGACCAGGGCCACCTTGCCCTCGAGCTTTCCAGCAGGCTTGTAGCGCGGGGCCTCGTAACGCGGCCTGGGCCGCAGGTCGGCTTCGATGCCGGGTTTGTCGAGCTTCTGCTCGGGGAACGGAGGCGTGGGTTCCGAACGCATCTGAGGTGTGGGCATGGCGGCACCCGTAGCAAGTGCGGAGCCAGCAGCGCCGGGTGTGGCCAGAGACGCTGGGCTTCGGGGTGCCCGACCCGCGCCGAGGTTCGATCGCAAGGAGCGGATGGCGGCGCCGCCTGTCGCGGCGCTACAACTTGCGGCATGATGCACACAGCCACTGACACCGCCCACGAGATGTCGCCCCGCTCCCTGTCCCTCGACGACCAGCGCTGGCGTGCCGTGCTCGTGCGCGACCGCGCATTCGACGGCCGGTTCGTCTACGCCGTCTCCTCGACCGGCATCTTCTGCCGCCCCACCTGCCCGAGCCGCCGCCCGCGGCGCGAGCGGGTGGCGTTCTTCGACACGCCTGACGCCGCCTCGGCCGCGGGATACCGGCCGTGCCTGCGCTGCCGCCCGCTCGAGCCGCGCGCCGATGTATGGGGCGAGCGGATCCGCCTGGCCTGCCAGTACCTCTCGCACGCTGACGGAGCGGTCACCCTGCCGACGCTCGCGGCGCGCGTCGGCACCAGCGCGTTCCACCTGCAGCGCAACTTCAAACGCATCGTCGGTGTCACCCCGCGCGAGTTCGCCGAGGCGCGCCGGCTGGCGCGGGTCAAGCGCGCGCTGCGCGGCGACGATGATGTCACCACGGCGTTCACGGCCTCGGGCTACGGATCGAGCAGCCGCTTCTACGAGCGGGCCGCCCCGCGGCTCGGCATGTCGCCATCGGAGTACCGCTCGGGTGCGGCGGGCCAGTCGATCCGGTACGCCACCGCCGATTCGCCGATCGGGGCCGTGCTGGTGGGCGCCACCGATCGCGGCGTGTGCACGGTGACGCTCGGCGCGCAGGCCGCCGATCTGGTGCGCAGCCTGCGGCGCGAGTTCCCGGGCGCGACGTTCGTCGAGGATGCGCACACGCTGCGGCCCTGGCTGCGGCAGATTGTGAACGCGATTCAGGGCAGGACTGCGGCGGCCGACGTGCCGCTCGACGTCCGGGCCACGGCGTTCCAGTGGCAGGTCTGGACGGCGCTGCGGACGATTCCGCCGGGCGAGACGCGCACCTACGCCGAGGTGGCCGCCAGCCTCGGGCGGAGGGGCAGTGCCCGCGCCGTCGCCCGCGCGTGTGCGGCGAACCCGGTGGCGATCGCCGTTCCCTGTCACCGCGTGGTGCCGGCGGCCGGCGGCGTCGGTGGTTATCGGTGGGGCGCGAGGCGGAAGGCGGATCTCCTGGCCCGCGAGCAGCACCCGCAGCACCCCGCACCGGCGTCCGAAAGCAGGCGCAAGGATGCGTCAGGCAGAAAACGCGGTGATTGAGGGCCGGCCGGGGACTGAGCACTGCGCGCGGCGGACCGCGGACCTGCCGCTGCTATAGAATCGCGGCCGATGCGTCCGGTATACGGCCGTTCCCCGTGGGTGGATCAGTTTCCCCGGTCCCGCGTCCCTGCCTACCCGAAGTTCCGAGGCACGCTTCACGTGGACGCCGCCATCATCGGCGGCGGCCTGACGGGCTGCACCGCAGCGCAGGCGCTCGCCGCAGCGGGCATGAGCGTCGCCCTGTTCGAAGCCGACCGCGTCGGACGAGGTGCGAGCGGCGCGTCCACCGGCTGGATTCTGGACGAGCCGCCGGTGTCGTTCGCCGCGCTCGAGGCCAGCGCCGGCCGTCGCGCGGCTCGGCAGGCGTTCCAGGCGTGGCGGCGCGCGGCGCTCGACTTCGCGGCGCTCATGCGCCGGCTCGACCTCAAGTGCCGGCTCGAGCCCACCGGAAGCCTCACCGCGTCGCGAACCGCCGACGAAGAGGAAACCCTCCGCCGCGACCACGCCCGGCGGCGCGAGGCAGGCCTCGACGCGACGCGGATGGCCCCCCGCGCGGCGACAGCAGCCGTCGGGTTCGCGGCGGTCGGCGCGCTCCGCAGCCGCGGCGCCTTCACGCTCGACCCCTACCGCGCAACGCTCGGCCTTGCGGCTGCAGCGGCGGCCGGTGGAGCGCAGATCTTCGAGCGATCGCCGGTGACGCGCAGCGCGTCGGGTCGGGACGAGGCGACGCTGACCGTCGCGACTGGAACGGCCGCCGCCGGAACGGTCCGCGCCCGGCACGTCATCGTCGCGACCGATCACGCGACGGCGCTGTTCAAGCCGCTCGCGCGCCATGTCACCGTTCGCACCCGATACGCAGCGCTCACGGAGCCGGTTCCCGCGCGCATCCGGCAGCAGCTGGGGTCGCGTGAGTTCCTCGTGCGCGACCTCGCCGACCCGCCTCACCGCATCGCGTGGGTCGATGACACGCGCCTGCTCGTGAGCGGTGCGGATGGCGACGTCGTACCCGCCCGATCCCGCGAGCGCGTGCTGGTGCAGCGCACCGCGCAGCTGATGTACGAACTGTCCACGCTGTACCCGGACATCTCCGGCCTGCTGCCCGCCTACGGCTGGGAGATCCCGCTGGCCATCACCGCGCATGGACTGCCCGTGATCGGGCCGCACCGCAACTACCCGCATCACCTGTTCGCCCTCGGTGGGGGACACAGCGTCACCTCGGCGTACCTGGCCAGCCGCATCCTGCTGCGCCGGTGCCGCGGCGAGGCGGAGCCCACCGACGACGTGTTCGGGTTCGTGCGCTGACGGAGGACCGATGACGCCCCCTGGCGACCCGCTCGACCTGCTCGCGTTCGGCCCGCACCCCGACGATCTCGAGATAGGTCTTGGCGGGACCATCGCCCGGCACACGGCCGCGGGGCACCGGGTGGGGCTCTGCGATCTCACCGGCGGCGAGATGGGCAGCAACGGCAGCGTTCCCGAGCGCCTGGCGGAGTCCGAGGCGGCGCGGGCGGTGCTCGGCGCGCTCTGGCGCGAGAACCTCGGCTGGCCCGACCGCCGCTTCGGGCGCGACCCGTCCCATCTGGAGCACGCGGTAGACGTCATCCGGCGCCACCGTCCTCGCGTCGTCGCGCTGCCCTACTGGGCGGATCGGCATCCCGATCACGTGGCCGCGAGCGAGGTCCTGACCGAGGCGGTCTTCAATGCCGGCCTGCGCCGCTATCCCGGGGCGGCCGAGGCGTGGAAGGCCGACTGGATCTGTTACTACTTCATCAACGACGCCGCCACGCCCTCCTTCGTCGTCGACGTCAGCGACGTCTACGACGTGAAGCGACGCGCGCTCGACTGTCACGTCACCCAGTTCACGCCGCCCGCCGCGGCCGGACCGGTGGCGACGCGGCTGAACACGCCGTTGTTCCGCCAGTTGATCGAGAGCCGTGATGCCCAGTTCGGCGCGCTCGCCGGCGTACGCTGGGCAGAAGGGTTCGTCGTCCGGGAGCCGATCCTGCGGCCGGGCCTGCTGAAGGCGTTCGCATGAACGTCGGCATCGTGTGCTACGCGTCGATTGGCGGAAGCGGCATCATCGCGACCGAACTGGGCAAGGCGCTCGCGTCGCGCGGCCATCGCGTGCACATCATGAGCGGCGACATGCCGGTGCGCTTCGGCGACTACCAGCCGGGCCTCGCCTATCATCGTGTCGAGCCGCCGAACTACCCGGTGTTCCGCGAACCGCAATACCTGCTGGCGCTGACCAGCAAGATCGTCCAGGTGTCGCTCGACGAGCGGCTCGACATCGTGCATGCGCATTACGCCATCCCGCATGCGACGGCCGCGTGCCTGGCGCGCCAGATCCTCGCCGTTCGCCATGGGGGCATCGCGCCCCGGGTGGTGACGACCCTGCACGGCACCGACATCACGGTGCTCGGCCCCGACCCGTCGTATTCCGAAATCGTCGCATTCGGCATCGAGCAGTCGGACGGCGTGACGGCGGTGTCGGAGAGCCTGCGCGACGACACGCGCCGCGCGCTCGGCGTGTCCTGCGACATCCGCGTGATCCACAACTTCCTCGACTGCCGTGCGTACCAGCGACGCGACGCCGGGGCCGTGCGCGCACGGCTGGCGCCCAGGGGCGAACGGCTCCTGATTCACGTGTCGAACTTCCGGCCCGTCAAGCGCGTGAGCACGGTGGTGCAGGTGTTCGCGCGCGTCCGCGCGCGTGTGCCGGCGCGGCTCGTGCTGGTGGGCGATGGCCCCGAAGCCGGTGCCGCGATGCGCGACGCCCGGCAGTGCGGCGTCGCCGACGACGTCCTGTTCCTCGGGGAGCAGGACGCCCTGGTGCCGCTCCTCTCGGCGTCGGACGTGTTCCTCCTGCCGTCGGCGCAGGAGAGTTTCGGGCTTGCGGCGCTCGAGGCCATGGCCTGCGGCGTTCCCGTCGTGGCGTCCCGTGTGGGAGGCGTGCCGGAGGTGGTCGAGCACGGTGTCACCGGGTACCTGCACCCGCTGGACGATGTCGCGGGCATGGCAGGGTCGGTGGTGACGCTGCTGACCGACGCAGACCTCCACGCCCGGGTTGCCGGTGCGGCGGCCAGGGCGGCACACGAGCGGTACTGCGAAGAGCGGGTGGTCCCGCAGTACGAGGCGTATTACCGGGAACTGCTGGCGAAGCCGGCAACAGGGGAGCGACCGGGGCACCGCTGACCTGGCCCCCGCCGGTGACGGCGTGGCGCCGCCGATCCGAGGGGCCGTCGATCCAACGAAGCGAAGCTGTAGCCGCTCCTGTGGCCCAGGTTCGACGTACGGGACGTCCGAGCTGAAGAGGCCGGACTATACTCCGGAAGAGTCCAAGAAGGAGAATCCCGAATGTTTCGCCTTGCTGCTGTCGTGCTGGCGGCACTCCTGTCGGCTGCGCCCGTGTTGGCGCAGTCGCAGGCGGCCAACGGCACTATCGAAGGAACTGTTGCCGACTCCTCTGGCGGCGTGCTGCCCGGAGTCACCGTCACGATCACCAACATCGACACCGGTCTCGAGCGGTCGGTGGTCACCAACGTCGAGGGCCTCTACCGCGCGCTGCTGCTGCCCCTTGGCCAGTACCGCGTGGCTGCCGAACTCCAGGGCTTCAAGAAGGCGGAGCAGACCGGCATCCGTCTGAGCGCCGGCGACACGGCCACCATCAACATCGCCCTCGAGGTCGGCACCGTCAGCGAGACCGTGACGATCACGACGCAGGCGCCCGTGGCGCAGCCGGGCAAGATCGACCTGGGCCGCACGATCGGCGACGTCGAACTGCACAACCTGCCGCTGCCGTCGCGCAACCCGTACAACTTCGCGTTCCTCCAGGCGAACGTCACCGGCTACGAGAACAACGAGTTCGGCGTGCCGCGCATCAACGCGAATGGATCGCAGATGCGCACCAACTACCAGATCGACGGCAACACCAACACGGAGAAGGATCGGGCGGGCCTGCGCCTGCTGCCGATCTCGGAAGTGCTGGTCCGCGAGGTGAAGGTGGTGACCAACGGCTTCGCCCCCGAGTTCGGGCAGACGACCGGCATGGTCTACAACGCCATCACGCAGTCGGGCACCAACACGGTCAGCGGGTCGGCGAGCTACCGTTTCCGCCGCAACGCGATGTCCGCCAAGCCCTTCTTCTTCACCGGCAACCGCACGCCCGACACCGACGTCGACGACATCACCGGCGCCCTGGGCGGCCCCATCAAGCGGGACCGCGCGCACTACTTCGGCGCGTGGGAGTTCGTGGACCGGAGCCTGGTGGACGGCGGCCGCGTCATCTCGGTCACGCCCGCCAATGCCGCGGCGCTCGGCATCACGCTGCCCTCGGGCGGCGTCATCCCGTCGCGCCAGAAGGTGAACTTCGCGTTCGGCAAGGTCGACTACCAGATTCATCCGAGCACGCTCGTCACGGGGCGCTACTTCTTCTTCAAGAACCTGTCGCTCGCCAACATCGGCGGCGGCCTGACGACCACCGACCGCGCCACCGACTTCAACGACAAGATGGACTCGGCGGCGCTGCAGGCGGTGACGACGATCGGCAACAGCCGGCTGAACGAGCTGCGCGTGCAGTATGCCCAGCGCAGCCAGTTCCGGACGATCGGGCTCGGCGTGCCCGGCCCGGCCATCACGGTCAGCGGCATTGCGCAGTTCGGCGGCCCGCGCCTCGGCGACGGCAACGCGGTCGGCTTCGACTTCAAGCAGGGCATCTGGCAGGTGGTCGACAACTTCACGTGGGTGAAGGGGTCGCACGCCATCAAGACCGGGCTCGACATCCAGCTGATCGACGACGTCCGGACGCAGGGCGAGAACTTCCAGTACACGTTCGCGACGGTCGACGCCTACCTGGCCGCCCGCAACGGGACGAACCCGTTCGGCTACGTCAGCCTGGTGCAGAACTTCGGGCAGCTGCGCATCAACTACGATTCGCGGTTCTACGGGTTCTTCGTGCAGGACGACTGGCAGATCACGCCGCGCATCAAGCTGCTGTACGGCATCCGTTACGACCTGTTCGACGTGCCGCAGGCGCGCCCGTTCGCGCAGAACATCTACTCGAACGACTTCGTGATCGACAAGAACAACTGGGGGCCGCGCGCCGGCCTCTCGTGGTCGCTCGACCAGTCCGGCCGCACGGTCCTGCGGGCGTCGGTGGGCAAGATGTACGAGCCGCCGCTGCTCGACTTCTACGACAACGCGATCCTGAGCAACGGCGATCCCGCCCGCTTCAACGTGAACATCGCGGGGTCGGCGGCTGGCGCCCCGGCGTTCCCGACGAGCCTGGCCAGCCCGCCGCCCGGCTTCGCGCTGCCGCGGCAGAGCATCATCGCGGTGGACCCCGAGTTCCGGGTGCAGTCGGCGTGGCTGAGCAACGTGCAGGTGGAACGCGCGCTCACGGACAACATGTCGATCGCGGTGGGCTACGTCAATGCGATCGGGCGTAACCTGCCGATCCTGCTCGACGTCAACCGCATCCCGACCGGCCAGACGCTGGCCGACGGCCGGCCGATCTTCTCGACCACCGTCAACGCCCAGACGCGCGTCAACCCGACGTTCGACCGCATCGACGTGTTCCGGTCGATCGGCGAGTCCACCTACAACGCCTTCACCGCGACCTTCACGCGCCGGCTGCAGAAGGGCTTCCAGGGCCAGGTCACCTACACCCTCGCGCGCGGCACGGACAATGCCCCGCTCACCGGCACTTACGTGGTCGGCAGCACCGACGACCGGCTGTCGGACCCGACGAACCTCGATCGCGACCGCGGGCTGACGCCCTTCAACCAGACGCACACGCTGGCGGCCTCCACGGTGTACTCGCCGCAGGTGAGCGGCGACGGCATCGGGGCCCTGCTCGCCAACAACAACCAGATCGGCCTGGTCGTGCAGGCGAACAGCGGGCTGCCGTTCAACATCCGGTCGAACCGCGACCTGAACGGCGACGGCCTGAACAACGATCGGCCGCTGTTCGTGGGCCGCAACACCGGCAGGCTCGGCAACGTGCTGACGTTCGACCTGCGTTACTCGCGGTTCATCCCGATCCAGGGCCGGGTGCGTGCCGAGGCGTTCTTCGAGGCGAAGAACCTCTTCAACCGCGCCAACATCGCCAGCGTGAACCGCGTCGTGGCCACTGATGCGGTGGGCAACCCCACCGTCGACATCGGCAGCGTCGTCGCCACGACGCGCGCCGGGTTCCCGTTCACGGGCATCACCGGCTACGACCAGCGGCTCACGCAGGTGGGGTTCAAGCTCTCGTTCTAGCGGTCGGGTGAGCCGGGTGGGTCGGGACGGACAGACGGGGCCGAACGGACGGGTGGGACCACTCGACGTTCCGGCCCTCCGGCCGTTTCCGACGTGCCTGACCCTCCCGGCCTCCCGGGCCTTCCGGGCCCTCCCGGCCTTCCCGGCCTTCTTTCAGGACCCACCGGCATGAAACGCCTCCTCACGATCCTTCTGCTCACCGCCTGCGTCGGCCTCACGGTGCCGCGGGCCCAGATGCGCGTCGTGCCGCTCGACCTCTCGCAGGGGCACGTGGCGCTCGGACTGGCGCTGCGACACCTGAACAACGCGGGCGTCTTCATGATGACCACCGCGCATCCAGACGACGAGAACAACGGGCTGCTGGTGCTGCTCAATCGTGGGCTCGGGTATCGCACCGCGCTGGTGACGCTCACGCGAGGCAACGGTGGACAGAATGAAATCGGGCCGGAGATCTTCGAGGCGCTCGGCGTGCTCCGCACCGAGGAACTCGATGCGCTCCACCGCTTCGACGGCGCGGAGCAGTACTTCACGCGCGCCGTCGACTTCGGCTATTCCTTCAGCGTCGAGGAGACGCTGCAGAAGTGGGACAAGGAGACTGCCCTCGGCGACGTCGTCCGGATGATCCGGACCATCCGTCCCGATGTGATCGCCGGGCTGAGCCCGACGGGTTCCGGGGGCGGTCAGCACCACCAGGCGTCTGCCGTGCTGGTGCGGGAGGCGTTCGCGCTGGCCGCCGATCCCACGAAGTACCCCGAGCAGATCCGCGAGGGGCTGCGCCCCTGGCAGCCGAAGAAGCTGTACTTCATGACGAACTTCGGCGGCCCGCCCGATCCGCGCGCCGAGACGCCGGCCAGGACGCTCTCGATCAACCTGTCGGGCTACGACCCGCTGCTCGGTCGCACCTACGCCGAGGTGGGCACGGAGGCGCGCAGCATGCACAAGTGCCAGGGCATGGCGCAGCTGCTCTCGCTGCCGGGGCCGATGGCCACCACGTACTGGATGGCCGAGACGGCCATCCCTGGCCAGAAGGCGCGTGACGAACGCTCGATGTTCGACGCGGTCGACTCGTCCATCGCCGGTATCGCCGGGTTCGCGGGTGATGCCGCCCCCGCGCCGCTGCGCGACGGCCTCGCCGCGATCCAGGCATCCGTCACCGCCGCGCAGCAGGCGTTCGACACGCAGTCCGACGCCGAGACGCTGGCGCCGCTCGCGAACGGTCTTCGTGCGGTGCGCACGCTGCGCGCGCAGCTCGGGACGATGAGCGGTCTCGGCGACCTCGCCCGGTTCGACATCGACGGCAGGCTCGCGCGCAAGGAGCAGGAGTTCCAGGACGCGATCCTGCTGGCCAACAACGTTCGTCTCGAGGTGCTCGCCGACGACGGCGTCGTGGTGCCGGGCCAGGCGGTGTCGGTGACGACCATGGTGGCCAACCGCGGGGCGGCGCCCGTGGCGGTGAAGCAGGTGCGCTACAGCGGGTTCGACGCGCCGGGCGCGTGCACGATGACGGAGGTGGCGAGCGCGAACATCTTCGGCGCGATGGGCCCCGGCGGCCGGCGAGGCAGCGCGCCGCCGGCGCGGCCGCTCTCGACGCTCGGCCGCGACCAGGTGGCACAGTGCCAGCCCTCCGCCACGGTGCCGCCGGGCGCCCGTCCGACCGAGCCGTACTGGCACCGGGCCGGCGACGCCGGCCGCTACACCTTCGAGGCAGACGCGCCGTTCGGCCTGCCGTACCGGCCGACGCCCTTCCAGGCGACCCTCACGCTCGACATCGGCGCCGGCGCCGGAGCCGTGGAGGTGGTGCGCACGCAGCCGGTCCTGTATCGCTACCAGGGGAACATCTTCAGCGGCGAGAAGCGCACGGAACTCTTCGTGGTGCCTGCAGCGTCGGTGCGCGTGACGCCAGAAATTGCGATCATTCCTGCGGGCGCGCCGCGTGCCGCCGCGAGCACCTCGAGCAACGCACGACCGGCCGCCGGTGGCCGCGAGGTGCGGGTGACCGTCGTCAACGACGTGAAGGGCGCATCGGCCAGCCGCGTCTCGCTGGCCGTGCCGCAGGGCTGGCGCGTGACGCCCCCGCAGGCCGACGTGCAGTTCACCCGCGAGGACGAGTCGCAGACGGTGCGGTTCCAGGTGCTGCCGCCCGCTTCGGCCGCCGCGGGCGAGTACCGGATAAAGGCGCGTGTGAGCGCCGGTGGCGCCGAGTTTTCGCGCGGCTACCAGGTGATCGAGTACCCGCACATCCGCCGTGCGCACATCTACCGCGACGCCGAGGTCGTGCTGAAGGTGATCGACGTGAAGGTCGCGGCGGGCCTGAAGGTCGGCTACATCATGGGCGTGGGCGACGAGGTGCCGCCGGCCCTCGAGCAGCTCGGCGTGTCGGTGAACCTGCTCGATGCCGACGACCTCGCCTGGGGTGATCTCGCGCAGTACTCGACCATCATTACCGGCGTCCGGGCCTATGAACGCCGCGACGACCTGCGCGCGAACAACAGCCGCCTGCTCGAGTACGTGCGGGGCGGCGGCACGCTGATCGTCCAGTACAACAAGTTCGAGTTCAACGAGGCCCAGTACGGCCCCTATCCTGCGCGCGTCAGCTCCGACCGCGTCACCGACGAGTACGCACCCGTGACGCTGCTCGACCCGGCGAGCCCGGTGTTCACGACGCCGAACCGCATCGCGGAACAGGCATGGCAGAACTGGGTGCAGGAGCGCGGGCTGTACTTCCTGGGCGAGCGGGATGCCCAGTATCGCGACCTCGTGTCGCTCGAGGAGCCATTCCCGTACAACCGCGGCAGCAAGCGCGGGGCCCTCGTCGAGGCCCGGTACGGCAAGGGGCGCTGGCTCTATGTGGGGCTCGGGCTGTGGCGCGAACTGCCAGCGGGCGTTGACGGTGCCTATTTGCTGCTGGCCAACCTGGTGAGCCTCGGGGCCGCGCGGTAAGCGTGGCTCGGGACGACTGACGGGCGGACACGGCAGCAGGGGACGGCTCGTGACGCCCGAAGCCGGTGTGATCGTCGTGGGGGCAGGTCCGGCCGGCGCGGTTGCCGCCCGCGCGCTTGCCCTCGCCGGCGTGCCCGTCACGCTGCTGGATCGTCACGCCTTCCCGCGCAACAAGCCGTGCGGCGGGGGCATCAGCATCCGCGTGCTGCGGCGCTTCCCCTGGCTGGAGCGCGAACTCGGTGCGATTGGCACCCACCGCATCGCACGCCTCTACCTCGAAGGTCCCGACGGCGACTCCACGACGATCACCTCCGACGAGCCGGCGGTGCTCATGATCCGGCGCATCGAGTTCGACCAGCTGCTCGTCGACCTCGCGGTGCGGGCGGGTGCGCGCCTCGTCACCGGCGTGGACATCGTCCGCGCCAGCGAGGACGCGGAGGGGGTGCACCTGGAGTCGCGCGACGGCCGCGGGTTCAGGTCGCCTGCGGTGATTGCCGCCGACGGGGTCCACAGCATCGTGGCGCGGCGCCTGGGCCTCAACCCGGGATGGCCCCGCGGGCACGTGGCGATCGACATGATGGAGGAGACGCCGATCGAGCGGTTGTCGGCCGACCCGTCCATGCTGTGGGTGGCGTACGGCTACAGGCCGCGCGTCTCCGCGCAGCCGCCAGCCGACGAGGGGCGGCGGGCGCCCGAGGGGTACGCCTACATCTTTCCCAAGCGCGAACACGTGAACGTGGGGATCGGGTACGTGCTCGATCACTTCAAGCAGGACGTGACGGCGCGGCCGTACGACCTGCAGCGCGGGTTCATCGAGTTCCTGCGGCAGCGCGGGGTGATCCGCGGCGACTCGGTGCGCGAGAACTTCACCCCCTTCATCATCCCCGTAGGAGGACCGCTGAAGCGGCCGGGCCGCGGGCGCGTGCTGCTGGCGGGGGATGCCGGCGGATTCGTGAACGGGTTCACGGCGGAGGGCATCTACTACGCGATGGTCACCGGCGAACTGGCGGCCGCCTCCATCGTCGGGACACCGGCGGCCGCGGTCGTCCGCGACCTCGCTGCTCGTTACCGGCGTGCGTGCGCCCGGGAGGTGGGACCCGAACTGCGGGATTCCGTCCTGGTGCAGCGGCACCTCTTCGCGGATCGGCACAGGATTGCCTCGGTGATCCGCACCGCCGCCCGCGACGCGCGGGTGACGCGCCTCGTGCTCGATTACGCGATGGGGCGCCGCTCCTACCGGAGCGTACGCCTGCGCGTGATTGCCGGTGCGCCCCTGATGGCCGCACGGCTCGCGTGGCGCGCGGTGGCGGCCGGCCTCGCGTGAGCCCGGCGGGCTCGCCAGGCACACGCGGGCTGCGCCGAGCGAGCGGCCGCCGCGACGCCTCGGGAGGGTGGCGCGGGTCGCGACCTTGCCGACATCTGCAGTCGGTTGCGTTCGCGGAAGAGCTGGGCGTAGGATCGCACCTACGCGTCCGATACTCCTGACGGCAGGGCTCAATGGCGTTTACCCCGTATCCGCAAATCGAACATCTCCTTCGGCGCGCAGGGTTCGGTGCCCGCGCGGACGAACTCGAGACGTATCGTCAGGACCTGTTTGCCACGGCCGTCGGCCGCCTGCTGAACTACGGCAGCATCCCGGACAACGTCGATCAGAAGATCGGGACGCCCGGCTACGTCGGGGTCACGACGACCGGCCCCTTCTCTCCGCGCACGGTGATCACCGACGCGCGCCAGCGCTGGCTGTTCCGGATGCTCCATACGGAGCGTCCGCTGCAGGAGAAGATGGCTCTCTTCTGGCACAACCACTTCGCGACCGCCTACGGCAAGCTGGCCGGCCAGCTGGGGACCGAGGAAGCGACGCGGTATCTCGCGGCCAAACCGAGCGAGGATCCTGGCGGGGTCCGCGGCCAGATCGAGCTGTTCCGCGAGTATGCGCTCGGGAACTTCCGCGACCTGCTCGTGGAGGTGTCCAAGGACACGGCGATGCTCTACTGGCTGGACGGGTATCTCAACACCCGGACGCGCCCGCAGGAGAACTTCGGCCGCGAGATCATGGAACTCTTCACGTTCGGGGTCGGCAACTACACCGAGTCCGACGTGTACGCCGCGGCCCGCGTGTTCACCGGGTGGAACGTGACGCGCGTGGGCAGCGTGGCCGACGGTTCGTCCAGGCTCCAGTTCAATTACAACGCGGCCCAGCACGACACGGGTGAGAAGACCTTCAGCTTCGCGGTCTACAGCAGCGGGTCCAGGACGATCCCGAGCCGTGCGGCCACGGCCGGCATGCAGGACGGCCTCGACCTGATCGACGGATTGTGCGCGCATCCCGAGACGCCGCGGTATCTCGGGCGCAAGCTCTATCGCTTCTTCATCTCCGAGGCGGGCGACGTTCCGGAAGCGTTCCTGGGGCGCGTCTCGAACGCGTTCCGCGAGAGCCGCTACGACATGCGGGCGGTGATGCGCGAGGTGCTGCTCTCGCGCGAGTTCTGGGACGAACGGAACTACTTCAGCCGCCTGTCGTGGCCGGTCGAGTACGTGATCCGCTCGCTGAAGGACATCGGCTGGAACGGCTTCTCGCTGCGTGAGGCGCTGACGCCGCTGTCGAACATGGGGCAGAACCTGTTCGACCCGCCGGACGTCGCCGGCTGGGACCTCGGGCGCGGATGGTTCTCCACCGGCTCCATGCTTGCCCGCATGAACTTCGCGTCGGCCCTGGCGGCGAACCAGCGCTTCAACCTGGCCACCGCCGCCGCCCCGCGCGCGCAGAATCCCGAGTCGCTGCTGGCCTTCGTGCAGGAGGCGCTGAAGACGCCGCCGCTCGACCCGGCGGTGACCGGGCCGATGCTCGAGTACCTGAACGCCTCCGGAGCCTGGTCCGGCAGTGCGACGCAGCTGCAGTCGAAGGTTCCAGGGATCGTGCACCTCGTGGCCAGCACCCCGGAGTACCAGTTCCTATGAAGGTGACCAGGCGACAGTTCGTCAAGGGTGGCATCGCCGCGTTCACCGTCAGCTTCGCGGCGCCCGAGTTCCTGAGCGAGGTGGCGCAGGCACAGGGCGCCGCCTCGCGCAACCTGGTGGTGCTGTATCTCAGCGGCGGCAACGACGCGCTGAGCATGCTGATCCCCTACGCGGACCCGTTCTACTACAGCCGCCGACCGAACATCGCGATTCCCGCGGGCAACGTGCTGCAGGTTGGCACCGACTCGTCGCGGGTCGTGCTCGGCCTCCACCCGCGGCTCACGGGGCTCAAGCAGATCTTCGACCGCGGCAACCTTGCGCTCATCCAGCGCACCGGTTACCAGAACCAGAGCCGCTCGCACTTCCTGGGCACCGACATCTGGTCGTCGGCCTCGCCGTCGAACCCGGCCGGCACGGGCTGGGTCGGGCGCTATCTCGACACGCTTCCCTCGCCGGTGGACCCGCTCGTGGGGTGGAACACCACGCGCGACCTGCCGCGCGTGCTGATGTCGAACAAGGTGGCGGTGCCGGCGATCCCGAGCCCCGCGACCTATGCCCTCGCCAGCCCCAACACCGGCGCCGACGCACAGGCCGCACGCGTCGCGGCGATGCGCATCGCCTCGCACGTCCCGGTGGATCGACCGGACCTTGCGTTCGTGTACGGCAATGCCGCCGCGGCGATGGCGACGCTGGACCGCGTGGCCGGCGTCGCGCAGTACCGATCGACGATCACCTACCCGAACTCCGGGCTGGGCCAGGCGCTGCGGGCGGTGGCAGGAGCCATGGTGCGCGGCGTCGGCACGCGCGTGTTCTACGTCACGACGGGCGGCTTCGACACGCACGCGGCGCAGAACCCGAACCAGAACAACGGGTCGTACTTCAACCTGATGGCGACGCTGAACGACGCGCTGCTCGCGTTCTACCAGGACCTCCTGAACCAGGGGCTCCTCGGCGACACGCTCGTGCTCTCGTTCTCCGAGTTCGGCCGCCGCATCTCGGAGAACGGCAGCAACGGCACCGACCACGGCGCCGCGTCGGTGATGCTCGCGCTCGGCGGGCGGATCAACGGCGGTCTCTACGGGACCGCGCCGAACCTCAACACCGATCCGCAGAACCCGACGCTCGAGAACAGCGCCGGCGACGTGCGCTTCGAGACCGATTTCCGATCGGTTTACGCGCGCGTGCTCGATCAGTGGCTGGGAGCCGATTCGGCGGGCATCCTCGGCGGCAACTTCCGCAACGATCGGTTGACGTTCATCTAGGCCGACGCCTCCCCACGGCCCGCGCGGCTCCTCCCGGCCGCCCCCGTCCGGGGGCGGCGCGCCTCAGCGGCCGCCCGCCGGGAACAGGTCGGCGAGCGCGCCGTCCAGTGACGGGAACCGGAACGTGTACCCCATCTGCTGCGCCTTGGCCGGCACGGCGCGCTGGCCAGTCAGCAGGAGCGCGTCCGCCATTTCGCCAAGCAGGATTCGCAGCGCCGGCGCCGGCACGGGCAGCACGGCCGGGCGCCGGAGCGCGCGTCCCAGCGCACGCGTGAACTCGGCGTTGGTCACCGGCTGCGGGGCGGTGGCGTTCATGGGGCCGGCCAGGTCGGCCCGCGCGATCGCGAAGCGCACCAGGTCGACCCAGTCGGCGCGGTGAATCCAGGGCCAGTACTGCTGGCCGCTCCCGAGCCGTCCTCCCACGCCAAGCCTGAACGGCAGCAGCAGCGGCTTCAGGGCCCCCCCGTCGGGCGCCAGCACCAGCCCGGTGCGCACGCAGACCACGCGCGTGCGGGCGCTCGCGGCCTCGACCGCCTGGGCCTCCCACCGGCGGCACACCGCGCCCAGGAAGTCGGTGCCGGCGCCCGTGTCCTCGGTGACGATCTCGCTGCCGCACGGGCCGTAGAACCCCACGCCGGAGCCGTTGACGAACACGGCGGGGGGCGAGGGCGATCGGGTGATGGCGTCGGCCAGGCGTCGCGTGGAGACGATGCGGCTGTCCTCGATGCGGCGCTTGCGCGCGGCGGTCCAGCGATGGTCGGCGATCGGCTCGCCGGCCATGTTGACGACCACGTCGGCCGCATCGATCGCGCCGGTCCAGGGGCTGGCGGCGCGGTGCGGGTCCCAGGGCTCGACGCGCGCGCCTGGCGGCACGGGGGCCGCGGGGTTGCGCGAGAGGACGGTGACGCGGTGCCCGTCGGCGAGCAGCGCGGCGGTGAGGGGGGTGCCGAGGAACCCGGTGCCGCCGGCTATGACGATGTGCATGGTTGTGGTATACAATGATCGTAATTAACTAACTGGTTAGTTTCAAACACGGTTCCTGACGAATGCCGCGCCCGCTGAAAGCCTCGCCCGAACGTATCCTCGCCGCTGCCGCCGCCGAGTTCGCCGCCCGCGGCTACGCCGGTGCCCGCGTGGACCGCATCGCGCGCCGCGCCAGGGTGAACAAGGCGATGTTGTACTACCACTTCAGCAGCAAGCAGGGCCTCTACCGCGCCCTGCTGCGGGGAACCTTCCTCGAGTTCGCCGGGGTGCTGGCCGGCCTCGCCGCCTCCGGCGAGCCGCCCGCCGGGAAACTGGACGCCGCCGTCCGCGCCATGGTGGCCTTCGTCGATGGGCATGCGTACTTCCCTTCCATCATGCTCCGCGAAGTGGCGGAGGGAGGCACGCATCTCGACGCCGAGACCCTCGACGCCCTGGCCGCCGTCCCGCGCGCGTTTGCCGCCCTCGTCGCCACCGGCAGGGAAGCCGGCGTCTTCCGGCCCGTCCACCCGCTGGCGGCCTACTTCACCACGGTCGCGCCCATTCTCATGTACATCGCCAGCACGCCGGTGCGCGCGCGGCTCTCCTCGCGCGGCCTGCAGCCGGCCCTGTCGACCGAAGCCTTCATCGGCGACCTGCAGCACTCGCTGCGGCTCGCCTTCGCCGCGCCGGCGCCGGCGCCGAGATCGCCACGATGATCCCACGTCCTTCGTTTCCCGGCTCGCGAACCATCCTCATCGCCGTCGCCCTGAGCGCCGCCTGTCGCGAGGCGCCGCCTGCCGACCGGGTCCGTGTCTCCGGGCAGGTCGAGGCCACCGAGGTGCAGGTCGCCTCACCGGTCGCAGGCCGGCTGCTCGAGCGCCGCGTGGAAGAGGGTGCCCGGGTGGAACGAGGCGCGGTCGTCGCCGTGCTCGACACCGCAGACACCGAGCTGGCGATCGCCCGCGTCCGGGCCGAACGCGACCAGGCCGACGCCCAGTTGCGGCTGCTGCAGGCGGGCAGCCGGCCCGAAGACGTCCGCCAGGCGGAGGCCCAGGTGTCCTCGGCCCGCGCCGAGGTGGCAGTCGCCGCCGCGGACCTCGCCGCCGCCGAAGTGGATGCCACCCGGTTCGCGCAGCTCCTCGCGTCCAACTCCGGATCCCGCAAGCAGCGAGACGATGCCGCGGCGCGCGCCAGCGTGGCGCGGGAGCGCGTCGCCTCCGCACGCGAACGGGTGAACGTGGCCGAGCAGGCCCTCGCGCGCGTACGGGCAGGCGCACGGCGGGAAGAACTGGATGCGGCGCGGGCGCGCATCGCCACCGCCGACGCGCAGATCGCGATCCTCGAGAAGTCCGTCGCCGATGCGACCGTCACCTCGCCGATCGCCGGCGTGGTGACGACCACCGTGGCCGACGTCGGCGAGCTGGTACAACCGCGCGCGCCCATCCTCGTGGTCACCGATCTCGATCGCGCCTGGGCCGGCGTCTACGTGGACGAACCGCTCGTTCCGCGGCTGCGCGTGGGCGACGCCGCCACGCTCTTCACCGACGCGGGAGGCGAGGGCACGAAGGGCACGATCAGCTTCATCTCGGAGCGGGCGGAGTTCACGCCGCGCAACGTGCAGACCGCCGACGACCGGTCGAAGCTGGTGTACCGCGTGAAGGTGACCGTGGACAACACCTCGGGGATCTTCAAGAGCGGCATGCCCGTGGAAGCGGAGATTCCCCTTGCCCGCTGACGCCGTGACGCTCGAACACGTCACGAAACACTACGGCGCCGTGCCGGCGGTGGCCGACCTCTCGCTCACGATCGGGGAAGGCGAGATGTTCGGCCTGATTGGTCCGGACGGCGCCGGCAAGACGTCGACGATCCGCATGATCTGCGGGCTGCTGCACGCCGATCGCGGCGTCATCCGCGTCTTCGGCCACGATCCGGTCCGCGAGCACCGCGCGGTGACGCACGTCGTCGGCTACCTCTCGCAGCGCTTCAGCCTGTACGCCGACCTGAGCATCGACGAGAACATCGCGTTCTTCGCCGAGATTCACGGGGTTCGCGACTACCAGGCCAGGCGGACGCGGCTGCTGGAACTCACCCAGCTCAGTCCGTTCCGCGGACGGCTGGCCGGGCAGCTCTCCGGCGGCATGAAGCAGAAGCTGGCCCTGGCCTGCACGCTGGTCCACGAACCGCGCCTCATCATCCTCGACGAGCCGACGACCGGCGTCGACCCGGTCTCGCGCCGCGAGTTCTGGAAGCTGCTCTCCGAGTTCCTCTCGCAGGGCATCACCATCGTGATGTCCACGCCGTACCTCGACGAAGCCGAGCGCTGCGGTCGCGTTGCCCTGGTGCACAACGGGCGCCTGCTCGCGCTCGATGCGCCCGACGCACTGCGGGCGGCCCTGCCGGGGCGGCTGTTCGAAGTCGTGGCACCCGGGGACCGGCGCGTGGTCGCCGCGCTGCAGGCGCTGCCGGACGTCGTCGGCGTGCAGACCTTCGGCGAGCGGGCCCACGTGCGCGTCGAAGATCCTTCGGCACTGGACGCGGATGCGGTGCTCGCACACCTGCGCCGGGCAGGCGTCGACGCCACGACGGTGCGCCAGGTCGGCGCCTCACTCGAAGACGTGTTCGTCGCCCGAATCGGAGACCCGCACTCATGACGCTGCGCTCCCTTACCCTCGTGCTCGCCTGCGCCGCCGCCGCCGCGCCCGCTGCCCTCGAGGCGCAGGCGCCTGCTGCGCCGCTCGTGCTCTCGCTCGACGAGGCCGTCTCGCGGGCCGAAGCCTCCAGCCACCGCATCGCGGAGGCGCGCGCCCGCGGCGAGGCGGCGGCCGCGGCGGTCGGCACGCGCCACGCCTCGCTGCTGCCGCAGGTCGCGGCACAGGCCGGCTACACCAGGACCAACCACATCGACGAGTTCGGCATCCTGCTGCCGAACAACCAGTTTCGCGTCATCTACCCGGACATCCCGGACAACTACCGGACGCGGCTCGACGTGCAGTGGCCGGTGTACACGGGCGGTCGCCTGAATGCCCTCGAGCGCGCGGCGCGCCAGGACGAAGCGGCGGCATCCAGCGACGTCGCCGCCGTCGGCGTGGACGTTCGGCTCGACACCACCCGGGCCTTCTGGTCGCTCGTCGTCGCCCGTGAGGCGCTGCGGGTCACCGGGGAATCGCTCGTGCGCATGGAGGCCCACGTGGTCACCGTCGGGAACCAGGTGGAGGCCGGTGTGCTGCCACCCAACGAAGTGCTCACGGCGCGCGCGCAGGCGGCCCGGCAGCGGATGCTGGTGGCGCAGGCCCGGTCGAACCGGGACGTGGCTGAGGCCGATCTTGCGCGCCTGGTCGGCGTGCCGGCCGGAACGGGCATCGAACCGGCTGCGGCGCTCGCGCCGCCGTCCACCTCCGCCGATGTCTCGGCACTGGTCGGCGAGGCCAGGGAGCACCGCCCGGATCGCAGGGCCCTGCTCGAGCGCCTCGAGGCGTCTGGCCTGCGCCGCGAGGCCGCGACGGCGGGGCACCGTCCCACGGTAGCCGTCGGCGGCGGCGTGGACTACGCGCGTCCCAATCCGCGCATCTTCCCGCGCATGCGCGACTGGCGCGAGTCGTGGGATGCGAGCATCAACGTGAACTGGCCGCTGTTCGACGGCGGGCGGACCCGTTCCGAGACGGCCGAGGCGTCGGCGGCGGTGCGGGCCCTCCAGTCGCGGCTCGCCGAGTTCGACTCGCTGCTCGAACTCGACATCCGGCAGCGCGTCGCCGAACTGGGGGCGAGCCGCACGGCCATCGAGGCGGCCGAGGCCGCAATCGCGGCGGCGCTGGAGGCCCGGCGTGTCGTCGACGAGCGTTTTGCGGCCGGCGTGGCGATCAGCACCGACGTCACCGACGCCCAGCTCGCGCTGCTGCAGGCGCAGCTCGATCGCACGCAGGCCATCGCCACGGCGCGCCTCGCCGAGGCTCGCCTGAACCGCGCCCTGGGCCGATGAACGCGATCACGGTCACCGACCTCACCCGGCGCTTCGGCGACTTCGTCGCCGTGGACCACGTGTCGTTCGACGTCCGCCAGGGCGAGGTGTTCGGCTTCCTCGGGAGCAACGGGGCTGGCAAGTCGACGACGATCCGGATGCTCTGCGGGCTGCTCAAGCCCACCGGCGGCTCCGCGGTCGTCGGCGGCGTGGAGGTCGGCCGCGATCCCGAAGGCGTCAAGCGTCGCATCGGGTACATGTCGCAGCGGTTCTCACTGTACGAACAGCTCACCGTCGACCAGAACATCCGGTTCTTCGCCGGCATCTACGGACTGTCGGGCGAGCGCCTGGAGAGGCGGCGGCAGTTCGTGATGGAGATGGCGGGGCTCCAGGGCCGTGAGCACACCCGCGCGTCGGATCTCGCCGGGGGATGGCGCCAGCGCCTGGCGCTCGGGTGCGCCATCCTGCACGAGCCGCCGATCGTGTTCCTGGACGAGCCGACGGGCGGGGTCGACCCGGTGTCGCGCCGGCAGTTCTGGACGCTCATCGACGGGCTGTCCGAGGCGGGTGTCACGGTTCTGGTGACGACGCACTATCTCGATGAAGCCGAGCACTGCCACCGCATCGCGATCATCCACGCGGGCCGGCTGGCAGCCCTCGGGTCGACGGCCGAGCTGAAGCGCGTCTTCGACGCGCGCGCCATCCTCGAAGTACTGGCCACCGATCCGGTGCAGGCGATGCGCGCGCTCGACGGCTTCGACGATGTGGAGAAGACGAGCGTGTTCGGCACGGCCGTCCACGCGGTGATGCGGAACCGGCACGTGGACACCGAGGGGCTGCGGCGGCGGCTGGCGGATGCGGGCGTGCAGACGCGGCGCATCGAGCCCGTCGAGCCCTCGCTCGAGGACGTCTTCCTGGAGGTCGTCATGGAAGGGGGGGCCTGATGCGCAAGGCCATCAGCGTGGGACGCAAGGAGGTCCGCCAGATCCTGCGCGACCGGCGCACGCTCATGGTGCTGCTGTTCGTGCCCGCGTTCTTCCTCCTGGTCTACGGCTACGCCCTGAACTGGGACATCCGGCACGTGCGGCTGGGCGTCGACGATCGCGACCGGACGGCGGCGAGCCGCTCGCTCGTGTCGGCGTTCGTGCACTCCGGCTATTTCGATCTCGTCGCGGACGTCCGAGGGCCGGCCGACATCACGCGCCTGATGGACCTCGGCGACGTTCGCGTCGTGCTCGTCATCCCGGAAGGCCTGGCGCGCGACGCCGCCGCCGGCCGCACCGTGCCGGTGCAGATCCTGCTGAACGGCGACAACGCCAACACCGCCACCACCGTCATGGGCTACGCCCTCACGATCGTGCAGAGCGAGTCGGCGCGCTATCGCCTCTCGGCCGCCACGCCCGCCGGGCCGACCGTCACCGCGGAACCCCGCATCTGGTACAACCCGCAGCTCCGGAGCACGCTCTTCCTCGTGCCCGGGCTCATGGCCTACATCGTCATGATCACGGCGGTCGTCTCCACGGCGCTGTCGATCGTGCGCGAGAAGGAACGCGGCACGATGGAGCAGGTGCGCATGGCGCCGCTCGATGCGGCGTCGTTCGTCCTGGGCAAGACGATCCCGTACTTCGCGATCGCCATGGCGTCCGCGCTCGCCATCCTTGGGGTCGCGATGGTGCTGTTCGGGGTGCCGATGCGCGGGTCGTGGCTGCTGCTGCTCGGCAGCCTGTCGCTGTTCCTCACCGGCGCGCTCGGACTGGGCCTGCTCATCTCCAGCATTGCCGACACCCAGCAGGTCGCCTTCCAGATGGCCGTGCTGGCCTCCTTCCTGCCGACGCTGATGCTCTCGGGCTTCATCTTCCCGATCGCGAGCATGCCGACCTTCCTGCGCGGGGTCACCTACATGGTGCCCGCACGCTATTTCCTCGTGGCGCTCCGGGCCATCGTGCTGAAGGGCGCCGGTCTCGAGATCATCTGGCCGCAGCTCGCCTCGCTCGTGGCGTACTCGACGGTGGTGCTGCTGCTGGCGTCGGCGCGACTGAGCCGGCAGTGGAGGTGACGTGCACCGCATCCGCGTCCTCATCTGGAAGGAGCTGATCGAACTCGGGCAGGACCCGCGCCTCTTCGGCATCGTGGTGCTCGCGCCGATTCTGCAGCTGTTCCTGCTCGCCTACGCCGCGACAACCGACGTGCGCAACGTGCCCATCGTCATTGCCGACGCCGATCGGTCGTCGGCGAGCCGCGAGCTGGCCAGCCGTTTCGAGGCCTCGCCGAGTTTTTCGGTCGTACGCGTCGTGTCCGGCACGCAGGACGTGGATCCGTTTCTCGAGCGGGGCGACGCGTGGCTGGCGGTGGTCGTGCCACGCGGCTACGGCGCGGCGCTCGCCGGCGGCACGGCCCAGTCGGTGCAGATCCTCGCCGACGGCAGTGACGCCAACTCCGCGGGCGTGTCGCTCGGCTACGCCACGAACCTCATCGCGGCCTACGGGCAGGAGATGGCCGCACGGTCCACGGCGGCGCTGCCCGCGGGCACGGGCCGCGCCGGCGGCCTCGCCCCGGTCGTGCGTGTCTGGTTCAACCCGCGCCTCGAGAGCCGCGACTTCATGATCCCCGGCATCGTCGCCATCCTGCTGCTGGTGGTCACGACGAACCTGTCCTCGATGGGCATCGTTCGCGAGAAGGAACTCGGCACGCTCGAGCAGCTCAACGTCACGCCTCTCACGCGCACTGAACTGGTCATCGGGAAGCTGTTGCCGTACGGGCTCGTGGGCCTCATCGACGTCGTGCTGGTGCTGGTCGTCGCCATCGGCTGGTTCGACGTCCCGATGCGGGGCAGCTACGTGCTCCTGTTCGCGATGACCCTCGTGTACCTGGTGAGTACGCTGGGGCTCGGCCTGTTCGTGTCCACCATCTCGTCCACACAGCAGCAGGCGATGATGACCACGACGTTCTTCTTCCTGATGCCGATGCTGCTGCTCTCCGGGTTCGTGTTCCCGATCGAGAACATGCCAGAGGCCGTTCAGCCGTTCACGTACCTCATTCCGGTGCGCTACTTCCTCGTGATCCTAAGGTCGATCTTCCTCAACGGCATCGGGCTGGAGGTGCTGTGGCCGCAGGCCCTGGCGCTCGCCGCGTGGGGCCTGGGCATCCTCCTGCTGGCCATCGGCCGATCGAGCAAGCAGTCGGCGTGATCTAGAAGACGGAGTACACCGCGCCGACACGGAAGCTGAACATGTCGGCCCGGATCCGGCGCGTGTCCGACCCGAGGCTGCTCAGCACCGTCACCTCCGGGCGCGCGATCACGTAGCCGCTGCTGATGTTCAGGCCGACCTTCGGGCTGATGTCGAACCACGCCGACATCTCGGGCCGCACGACGAAGGTGTTCGAGACCGTGGTGCGGACCGTGGTGGCCCCGAGCCGCAGCCGGTACTGGTCGTTGAACTCCGGCGTCATGTCGAAGGCGGTCAGCGCGTAGCCGCCGATCACGCCGCCGCCCACCAGCAGCCGCCCGAAGCGGCGCTCGTACCCGTAGCCCGCCATGATCGGTCGCACCCGCAGCCGCCCGAACTCCGTCGAACGGGCCGCGATTGGCTCGGTCAGCTCGGCGGAGTACCAGTTCAGGCCCCAGCGGAAGCCCCAGCCGTTGTTCCCGTGGCCGATGCGCCAGATGAAGCTCGGCTTGATGGTGCCGGCCGCGCCGGCCGACGGAGCGTCGCGGATCGTCAGGCCCATGCCGAGCGCCAGCATGCCGCCCGATTGTGCGTACGCCGCACCCGGCCACGCGGCGATCGCCGCGACGAGCAACAGCGCTCGACTCATCACGCCGCTCATACGCAAGCCGCAGGCCAGCACGGCGGTACGCTGCAGCGTACAATCCATGGTCGAGCCTTGCGCGTGGGAGTGGTTCGGGATCTCCAGTCTGCGGTGGCCGGTGCGCGAGGAGCGCGCCGCGGTTCGCTGATCTTCACGGTGCGCGCCGGGCTCGTGCTCGCAGCGCTGGTGCCGCCGCTTGCGGGCCTGCTGCTGTTCGCCCGCGACGGCAGGCGCGGGTACCGACTGGTCCGGCGCTGCGCCCGTGCGGTCGTGCGGCTGTCGGGCGTCCGCGTGACGGTTGACGGCCTTCAGCACGTCCCCACCGGCACCCACGCCATGTTCGTATCGAATCATTCCAGCCTCGCGGATGCGGCCATCCTGCTCGCGGCGCTGCCGCTCGACTTCCGGTTCGTTGCCAACCACGTGTTCGCGGGCTACCCGCTGCTCGGCGCGGCCATCCGAGCCGCCAGCTATCACATCGTCGATCGCGGCTCGTGGCGCAGCAGGGCGGAGTGCGGGCGCTCGATGGTGGACGCCTTGCGCGCGGGGCAGTCGCTCCTGGTGTTCCCGGAGGGAACGACCTCGAACGTGGACGGGCTGCTGCCCTTCCGGAGCGGCGCATTCCGGGCCGCGGTCTCGTCCGGCGCGTCGGTCGTGCCGATCGCGATCACCGGCACGCGCGACCTGCTGCCCCCGGACCGGCTCTGGCTCGCGCCGGTGCCCGTGCGGATCGAGGTCCTGCCTCCGGTGACGCCGTCGTCGGCAGGTGGGCGAGAGGCCGTGACCGCGCTGCGCGAGACGGTGGCCGCGGCCATCCGGCGGCGGCTCGACCTTCAGCAGTAGCGCTGCGGGAGCGCGACGATGACGCGTCGGCGGATCAGGTCGGCGAGCGCGCCGGGTGCCCCGCCCTGCTGCAGCGCTCGCAGCGCCGCGGCGTCGACGTCGATCGTGGCGGGCAGGTACTCGCGGCACGCGCCGTACTCGTACTCGTAATCCGCGTCCGGGAAGCGGAGCACGCCGGTGATCCGCGGGCCGGTGTCGGTGACGTCGTACAGCGGGTTGAGCCGCCACTCGCCGCCCTGTCGCGTCGGTGCGGCCACGGGATGGACGGCGAACACGGCGGGATCCTCCGACGCAATCATCGTGAGCGCGACCTCCGCATCGAGTGCGGCGTCGGGCACCAGCCGTGTCAGGTCGAGATGTTCGTCCCGGACGACGTCGTTGAACAGCGCCGATTCGCCGAGGATGCGCACGTCCCGCATGTCGAACAGGTTGCGGTAGCCCGCAGGCGTGAGCGGCTGGCCGTGCGACGGGCTCCACACATGCTGGTTGTGCGCGTGGTTGATCAGCACGGTCCCCCGCCTCGGCCCGTCCACCAGGCGCGCCATCTCGGCGACCATCTGGCGTTTCATCCAGATGAACATGAACGCGTCCGAGCACATCGCGTAGTCGAAGGAGCCGCGCGCGAAGGGCAGCGGCGCGTTCCCGTCGCAGCAGACCGGGATCGCCCCAGGGGCGGTGAAGCGGCGCGCCAGCCAGATCTTCGGGAAGAAGAGGTCCGCCAGGACCGGTGCCGGCGACGACAGTGGGACCAGTGCGCGCGTGATGTGACCCGAGCCGCCGCAGACGTCGATGGCGCGTCCGCCGCGCCGCAGCACGGTGGACGCGACCGCCCGCACCACCGCGTCGGCCACCAGGAACGTGGGATCCGAGAACCGGTACAGGAAGTACCCGCCCTCGAACCGTGGACCCAGCGCTGCGACGATGTCGCGGTAGGTGGACTCCGGGGATGTGGCCGCAGCCTCGAATTCAAGGGCCACCGCATCGTCGTCGGCACCGATCATGGCGCGCAGCGCGCGCTGCGGATCGCCCGCCTCGATGTACGACTGCGCCACCTTCGCCGCCGGCTGCAGGTGCAGCACCGGAATGCCGTCCACCACCGGGAAGACGCAGCACTCGCACGCGATCACGCCGTCGTGCAGCACGTCGCCTTCGGAGCGGTGGAACATGGTGGCGACGGGTTCCAGGCGGCCGCCGCAGTACGGGCAGCGGAGGATCTCGAGCAGGTCTAGGTGCACAGGTCCTCCAGCACGGATGTCCCGCGCGAGGGCAGGTCGAGGCGGCGGAAGAACTCTCGGCCAAGCCACTGCTCGGCGTCGCCGTCGGTCAACTCGCAGAAGGGGTGGGTGACACCCATCTGGCTCTCGTGCGCACAGATGGCCGCGAGCTTGCGGCGTACCCACGGCGCCACGTCCACCTCGAGGGTGAAGGGCGTGGCGAACTTGCCGAACGCGTCGGGGTGCAGGCTCCAGAACCCGCCGCCTGGCGGCGTCCATCCCCGCGACACGGCGTGGCCGACGATGGCCGTCATCGCCCCGCGTGCCATCGTGACGACGTACACGGGGGGCGCGTCCGGGCCGAGCGACCGTGCCGCGGCCACCACCCGTTCGTACACGGCGATGTGATCGGGATGCCAGTAGAGGCCGTCGTGATCGAAGGTGATCACCGCGTCGGGCCGGCGCCTGCGGAGGAAGAGCGTGATTTCCGCGGTGAAGTCCGTGATGTCGTTCCAGGGCAGGTAGCCGTCCTGGTGATTGAGGAGCAGCACCTCGGAGACGCCGAGCAGGCCGGCGGCGGCGCGCAGCTCCTCTGCCCGAAGCCGCCCCAGCGCGTCGGACCGGTAGACGCCGTCCACCGCGCCGCGCTGGCCGCGCGTGGCGCACATCACGACCACCCTCGCCCCCGAGGCCGCGAGCCGCGCCAGCGTGCCCCCGCACGACAGCGACTCGTCGTCGGGGTGCGCGAACACCGCGAGCACCAGCCGGCCGGCAAGCGTGGCGGGATCGAGGGACACCATCAACGCCGCCGCTGCGCGACGATCGTGCGAAACGCGTTCACGTAGCCATCCACCATGGGGAAGACACCAAACCGTTCCACCGCGCGGGCGCGTACCCGGTCGCGGTCGAGCGCCAGCACCGAGTCGAGCCCCTGCACCATCGCCTCGAGATCCGTGAACACGCGGCCCGTAATCCCCTCGTCCACCACTTCGCTCACCGCGCCGCGATCGAGCGCGGCCACCGGCGTGCCGCAGGCCATGGCCTCGGCCAGCACCAGCCCGAAGGGTTCGCCCGACTGCACCGGGTAGAGCAGCGCGCGGGCGCCGCCGCAGAGCGCCACCTTCTGCTCGAAGTCGGCCTCGCCCGCGTACACGATCTGGCGGCCGTCCACGAGCGGCGCGACCGCCTCGCGATAATACTCGTCCTCGGCCGCGACGAGCACGAGCCGCATGCCGACCCGCCGCGCCAGCTCGATGGCCTGCACGGGCCCCTTGCCCGGGGTGAACCGGCCGAGGAAGAGCAGGTAGTCCTCGGGATCGGCGCGGAACCTGAATGCGTCGGTATCGATCCCGTGCGGCACCACCCCGACCACGTTGACCCCGTCCATCAGGTTGGCCTGGAGCCGCGAGATGGCAACGAACGGGGCCCGCGGATATTGCCGCCACAACGCGACTTCCGCCGGCTGCGGGGCGTGGTGGATGGTCTGCGAGACGGGCGTGGCCGACACGCGATCGAGCGCGAGCGAGATCGGGTAATACCCGGCCTGGTAGTGGATGACATCGAACTCCGCCGCCCGCTCCACGGCGGCCGTGAGGTTCAGCAGCTCGTACATCTCCCAGGGCCACATGGTCGGGTCCTGGCGATAGCCGTGCGGGAAGGTCGCGTGCAGCTTCGCGCGGGTGACCGAGTTGCCCGCGGCGAAGAGCGTCACGTCGTGGCCGCGCGCGACGAGCCCCTCGGTGAGCAGCGAGGTCATCGTCTGGACCGATCCCGACTTGGGCGGCGGGACGCCGGTCGGCAGGGGGGCGACGTGCGCGATCCTCAGCGGCTGCATGTATCGAGGAGCCGGGTGAGCACCGTGCGCGCGTCGAAGTGCGCGGCCGCGACCTCCCGGGCGCGGGCGGCGTGCCGCGCGTAGTCCGCATTGATGCGGGCGATGCCGTCCAGCGCCTCGTCCGGGTTGGAGAACGCGAGCAGCCCCTCCCCGGCGGGCAGGTGCGACGACCAGCCCGTGTCCTGCACCAGCGCCGGCCTGCCGGAGGCGAGGTAGCACTCCGTGCGATCGCTGAACCAGCCGGATCGGGTCGACACGTAGGTGTGCTTGGCGACGCCGAACTCCGCGCGGGACTGCTGGATGAAGCTGCGGTAGTCCCACAGGCTGCGCGAGATGCCCATCGCGTCGACGGTCGCCCAGCCGTGCGCGTGCAGGAGCGTCCTCGGGCCGTTCACGGCCAGCTCGAACCGCTGGGACGTGCGCGAGGGCAGGTCGATGTACTTGACGAACTCCTGGTCCTTGTTGCCGCCGACGTCCGCGAAGCTCTCGATCTTCCAGGTCATCACCGTCGAGAAGCGATCGGTGGGCGTGGTGTCCGTCGCCCAGTCGTCGAGCGTCACCGGCTGCCACGTCTTGTTCCAGTGGAAGTTGCCCACCGGCACGGTGCACGCCGGGGTGCCGATGTTCGCGCCGAAGGTGAAGAGGTGGTCGAAGCGCGTGAAGAACTCGACGTACCACGGCTCCGCCTTCGCGATGGCGAGCTGCGTGAAGGCGGGGTCGGAGTCGATGAACACGCGGCGCGGGATGCGTGCGTACTCGTCGCGCCAGAACCACGAGCCCCCGGACAGGTTGATGAACAGGTCGGCGTCGGCGCAGAAGCGCCGCACGGCCTCGGCCGGCTGGCCGTGATAGGTGCCGTCGTAGTTGACGAACGACCAGCGATCCCCGAGCCCGAACGGCTCGAGCGACTGGTGGATGTAGGTCGTGCCGTACGACGGGTCCACCGAGCGGGTGTCGAGCACCGGATCGTAGACGACCTCGCCCGTGTCCTCGATGTAGAAGACCTCATGCCCCAGCGCGCGCAGGCCGAGCAGGTACATGAGCGAGCACCAGGTCACGCCGCCGAACGGGTAGCGTGCGATGATGCCCGCGAAGAGGATCTTCACTGCTTGGCCGCCTGGATGAGCTCGTCCACGGTTTCCGGCTCGTCGAGGGACTTGCCCACCGACAGCCGCGCGCACATTCTGCGATAGAGCTGGCTGGATTTCAGCAACTCGTCGTGGCGGCCCAGGGCCGAAATCCGTCCCTTGTCCAGGACCAGGATCGCGTCGGCGTCGCGAACCGTGGACAGGCGGTGGGCGATCACGAGTGTCGTCCGCCCCCGCCGCAGGCGCTTCAGCGCGGCGAACACGATCTCCTCCGAGATGGCGTCGAGCGACGAGGTCGGCTCGTCGAGGATGAGGATCGGCGCGTCCTTCAGGATCGCCCGCGCCACGCTGAGCCGCTGGCGTTCGCCGCCCGAGAGGCCCCCGCCCGCTTCGGCGACCGGCGTATCGTAGCCCTTCGGCAGGCGCGAGACGAACTCGTGCGCGTGTGCCGCCCGGGCCGCGGCCTCGACCTGCTCGGGAGTGGCGTCCGGCCGGCCGTAGCGCAGGTTCTCGGCGATGGTCCCCGAGAACAGCACCGCGTCCTGGGGCACGATGGCGATGCGCTCGCGCAGCGACCGGATCCGGTACTGCCGCACGTCCACGCCGTCGATCAGCACGCGCCCGCGCGTCGGATCGTAGAAGCGCGGGATCAGGCTCACCAGCGTCGTCTTGCCTGCGCCGGTCAGGCCGACCACCGCGATCATCTGGCCGGGCCGCGCGTCGAAGCTGATGTCCTCGAGGACGGGCGTACCGTCCCGATAGGCGAAGTGGACGTGCTCGAAGCGGATGTCGCCCGTGACGGCGTCCGCGTCGATGGCGCCGGGTGCGTCCACCGTTTCGGGCTCGAGCGCGAGCATCGCACGCACGCGCCGGGCGCCGGCGACCGCGCCCTGGAGCTGTCCCGTGGTGTGTGCGATCGCGGACAGCGGCCCGTACACCGCGTTCAGGTAGTTGATCACGACCAGCAGGTCGCCGACCGTCATGAGCCCACGGGTCACCTGCATTCCGCCCACGATGAGCACCAGCGCCGTTCCGCCGACGATGATCGCGCCGACGGCCACGCCGAAGAGCGACTGCTGCCAGGTGACCGCGATCCGCGCGTCGCGTGTGACGGTGCCCGACTTCGTGTACCGCTCCGTCTCGTACGGCTCGCGCGCGAAGCTCTTGATCAGCCGGATGGAGGAGAAGACCTCGTACAGCTTCGAGATCAGGCTCGACTCCAGCTCCTTCACCCGCTCCTCCTGCACCGACAGCGTGTTGGTGTAGTAGCGGAGCGCGAGGAACATGAAGGGGATCACCGCCAGCGAGAGCAGCGCGACCGTCACGTCCAGACGCGCGAGGATCACGAACATCACGACGAGCGTGGTGACCGAAGTCAGCAGCGGGAACACGCCGCCGATGGCGAGGTTCTCGATGGAGTAGGCGTCCACGTCGACGCGGTACACCGCGTCGCCCGTGCTCGTCGTGATGTGGTGCTGCAGTCCGAGCGACTGCAGGTGCGCCAGCAGCCGCGTGCGCAGGTCGTACACCATGCGCTGCCCCGTATCGAGCTGCACCTGGGTGGTCACCGCGGTGATGAGCTGGTTGCTCATCTGCACCACGACTCCGGCCAGCACCCAGAACACGAGCAGGGCGATCGTGCCGCTGCCGACAAGCGAGGTCACCCAGCTCCGGTACGGATCGGGCAGCACGTGATCGCCCAGCACGTAGTCCACCACGATCTTCAGCGGCCAGGGCTGGAGCGCCCCGAGCGAGATCTGGAAGAGCGTGAGGAAGACCAGCAGGACGACCCGCGCCCGGTAGGGCTGCAGGAAGCCGAGCGCCCACTGCAGGAGCGGGGTGCCCGGTGGCGGGGCTGGCAGTGCCGGGTCGGGCGCGGAGGCGGGCGTCAATTCGACCTCGCGGGCGTGGCTGGCGGCCGGCGTACGGCCGGCGGCGGCACGAGCGTGGGCGCGACCTTCGCGATGTTCAGCACCACCAGGCGATCCCGGCTCGAGTCGGCGACGTAGAGCCAGCCGCCGCGGCGCGCGAAGGCGACTCGCGTCGGCGCGCCAAAGGTCTCGCCGCTGCTGCCCGTGACGTCGTGGATGATGCCGTCGGGGCCGACCGCCCGCACCTTGCCGTTGTAGTAGTCCGTGATGAACAGCGTGAGCTTGCCGGCGGCATCGGCTGCCACGGTGATGCCGGCCGGCCCGGCGAGCGACGCCTGCGTCGCCGGCCCGTTGTCGCCGCTGTTGCCCCAGCGGCCGTTGCCAGCCACCGTGCTGATGACGCGCGTGCGCGCATCCACGCGCCGCACGCGCTGGTGATGCATGTCGGCGATGTAGATGTCGCCGTTCGGGGCGATCTCCACGTCGCTCGGCATGTTCAGCTGGGCGCCGGTCGCCGGTCCGCCGTCGCCGACCTCCTGCGGGTCGTCGCCCGGCTCGCCCGTGCCGGCGATGGTGTGGATGTGCCCGGTGGCGTGGTCGATCATGCGGATGCGGTAGTTCAGCGTGTCGGCGATGTAGATGTCGCCGTTCGGGGCCACCGCCACGCCCGTCGGGTTGTTCAGCGCCGCCTCGGTCGCCGGCTTGTCATCGCCGTCGAAGTCGCTGCGGCCGTTGCCCCCGATGGTCATGATGGTGCCGGTCTGCTTGTCCACGCGGCGCACGCGCTCGTTGCGCGAGTCCACGACGATCAGGTCGCCGTCAGGCGCAATCGCCACGCCGTCGGGCGTGTCGAGCTGTGCCGCCGTCGCGGGGCCGAAGTCGCCCGAGAAGCCCGCCCCCGCGGCGTTGTTCCCCACCACGGTGGTGATGTTGTTCCGGGCGTCGATGCGCCGCACCACGTGATTGTTCGAGTCCGCGAAGTACACCTCGCCAGACGGCGTGGCAACGATGCCGCCGGGCGTGTCGAGCGCGGCGTCGATTGCCGGCCCGTTGTCCCCGCCGTACCCCTTGCGGGCCCCGATCACCTGCGCGGTCGCCGCCTCCCGCAGCATGAAGGTGCCGGCGCCAAGCACCACGATCATCACGAGGAAGAGCGCGGCCGTGCGCAGCCCGTACACGCGCAGGGTCGAGGGCGCGAGCAGCGGCACCCTCGCGGGGCCAGACTTCATCACCACCATGCCCGACTGGTCCGCCACCGCCCTCACGGCGCGCTGCACGATCGCCGTGGTCTGCGCAGCGCGGTACGCCGCCCACAGCGTGACGAGCACCGAGAACGCGGCCGTGATCACCCCGGCGAGCGGCCAGCGCAGCGCGAGCCCGGCGCTCGCCGACCCGATCAGCAGCGCCGCCAACCCCATCGCCGAGAGGATCCCGACGCTCGTCGGGCGCAGGTAGGTGCTGATCCTGAGGAGCGCACGCCCCGAGGAGTGCTCCTCCACGAGGGCGCGGATGTCCAGCCACGCCCATCGGCCGACCAGCACGCTCACATCCCGATCGTGCGACCACCCGTCGTCGACCTCGATGACCCGGACGGCGCGCGACTTGTGCAGCCAGTCGGTGAGTGCGACCAGCACCCGTTCCGTGTTGGTCCACGACTCGCTCCAGTACCGATCTTCCGAGACGCTGCCGCACAGCAGCAGCAGCGCGCGAAACGCCTCGCGGAACGAAGGCCGCGGCCCGCGGCTCGTCTGCCGGGGGCCGACCGGCGTCGTCACCTCGGGCGGCGAGAGGATGCCCCGGATGATGCCCCGCACGCGGGCGAAGGGCTGGATGAAGTGCAGGTAGGCCACCGTCACGCGGTACCAGAGGCGGTTGCCCTCCAGTTCGTCCACGTTCGAGCGCCAGGCGTACGACACGTTCTTCGCCAGCGTCAGCAGGATGCCCACGAGCCCGGTCGACAGCAGCAGGGCTGCCGCCCACGGATGGTTCCCCTCGACGGCCACCCCGCCTCCCACGATCGCCAGCACGAACGACAGCAGCTGCCAGTGCACCGAGTGCGGCAGGAACGCGAAGGGATGGACGTCCGCGCGGTACACCGAGGGGAACGCCGCCGTGCCCCACACGCCGGCGTTGATGCGCTCGCTCCAGAGCGACCGCACGAAGGGCAGCGGGCTGTAGATGCGCCCGCGCCACAGCATGTGCCCGTCGAGGAACTTCTCGGGATGGTGTGCGAGCAGCCAGCGTTCGCCTTCTCCGTACCCCACCTGCTGCCGCCAGTACGCCTTCACGCTGGACCGGTGGTGGTGCCACACGAGCGCGGCCGCCGCGAAGCCGATCTTCCAGCCCCGCGCCTGCAGCCGCCAGCACACGTCCACATCGTCGCCGGCGCGGAGGTAGATGGGGTTGAAGCCGCCGATCGCCAGCAGCGCCTCGCGCCGGAACGCCATGTTGCAGCCGGGTACGTGCTCGGCGATGCGGTCGTCGAGCAGCACGTGCGTCGGCCCGCCCGGAGCGCGCGCGATGCACTGCGCGATGGGCGGATCGTCGGCGGGCACCACGTTGGGGCCGCCGGAGCCGACGACGTCCGAATGGAGGAACGGCTGCACGAGGAAGGTGAGCCAGTCGGGGTCCACGCGCGTGTCCGCGTCGGTGTAGGCGACGATGTCGCCGGTGGCGGCGGCGAGGCCCACGTTCCGGGCGGCACTGAGGCCGCCGTTCGGGATGTCGATCACGCGCACCCGCGAATGGGCGTGCCCGATGGCGCTCGTCCGATCGCGAGACCCGTCGTTGACCAGGATGATTTCGAAGTCCGGGTAGGTCAGCTTCTCGAGGGAGGTGAGGTTGTCCTCGAGGGTGTCGGCGGCGTTGTAGGCGCAGACGACGACGGAGACCTTCGGCCAGGCGGCCTGCTCGGTCGTCGGAAAGGGCGCATCGGCAAATGCCTTCGCCACCGCCGCCGCCGCTGCCTTCGGCCGCCGCTGCCGGTCGACGAGGCCGAACGCCCAGTCGTCCACGTCGAAGCCGCCGCGCCACCACTCGTCGGTCCACGCGAAGGCCACCGCGCCGCAGGCGCCTTCCTCGAAGGCGGCGCGCAGGTGCATGGCCGTAATCGCAGCCTGCGCCTCCTGGCCTTCCCGGATGCTGTCGGCGCCCGCTTCGGCGAGCAGCAGCGGCTTGTGGCCGGCGATGTGCTGCAGGCGGGCGAGGTAGGCGCGCAGGTCGGGCTCGCGGTGGAGGTAGACGTTGAAGGCGCAGACGTCGAAGAACGAGAGGTCGAGGAACTCGGTCGGCGGGAAGTTCACGTACGTGAAGAGCTTCGCGGGTGCCGCGGCCTTCGCGAGGCGGTAGAGCCGGCGCAGGAAGCGCTCGATCCGCAGGCGTCCGTGCCAGCGCACGATGCTCGGCGGGATCTCGTTGCCGAGCGCGAACATCAGCACGGCCGGGTGGTCGCCGAGTTCGCGGACGGAGCCGACGAGTTCGTCTTCGATCCGCCGGCGCAGCTTGCGGTCGTCGAGAAACGCGATGTGCTGCGACCACGGCAGCCCGACCATCACCCGCAGCCCGTGGCGGGCCGCGACGTCCAGCAGGTCGCGGCGCGGCGGCGTGTAGACGCGGACCGTGTTCAGGCCGAGTTCCGCCATGAGGCGGAAGTCTTCGTCGATCCGTGCCAGCGGGGGGAACTGGTAGCCGTCGGCGTCGGGAGCGAACGTGCCGTAGGTGACGCCCTTGACGAGGAATCGGTTCGAGCCCGCGCGCAGGAACTTGCCGTCGGTCACGACAGGGACCGCCGAGCTGAGTACGCCGGGGAGGGGAACGGCCACGGGGGCCTGGATGGTGGTACTCACGGATCCAGCAGGGTCGCTCGGCGAGGTCAGGATCCCATTCTACCGCCTGAGTCCCTCACAGGCCCGCGAGCAATCGCCGGGCCGCGGCACCCGAGCGCAGCACGAGTGGACCCCAACCGGCGGCGCGAGCGCCGGCAGTGGCCCTCAGGCGGGCGGCGGCGCGAACGCCGCTGGTGGCCCTCATGCCGGCGGCGGCCCGAACGCCGGCAGTGGCCTTGGCGCCCTCCACGGGGCGAGAACCTCCCAGCAGGGAGAACGTCCCGGTGAGCAGGAAAACGTCAGGGCGGCGTTGCGCAGGACTGCCTGCACCTGCCTCGGCCCGGCCGTTGGGCGGCGAGCCGCGCTGGTATGATGCCCGACGAACAGCAGGGCCGGTCGATTCCGCGAAATCCCTGGCCTCATCCAGCCGTCGCGCGGAGCGTGCCGCGGCTGTTCTGGGACTTGTCCATGCGTGTCGCGATCGTCGGCAACTCCGGGTCCGGGAAGTCCACGCTGGCCACGTGGCTCGCCGAAGCGGCGGATCTAGCCGTGCTCGATCTCGATGCGGTGGCCTGGGAGCCCGCTCGAGTTGCGGTGCAGCGACCCGACGCGCTCGCCGCGGCCGACGTCTCGACGTTCTGCGCGACCCATCAACACTGGGCGGTCGAAGGTTGCTACGCCAACCTGGTCGAGGTTGCCCTGCAGGCCTCGCCGGTTCTCGTGTTCCTGAACCCGGGGCTGGAACGGTGCGCCACAAATTGCCGTGCTCGTCCGTGGGAACCGCACAAATACGCGACCAGGGAGGAGCAGGACGCGCGGCTCGGCTTCCTGCTCTCGTGGGTGGCCGAGTACTACACGCGCGACGGTCCCATGTCGCTCCGCGCGCACCGCGACCTCTATGACAGGTACCAGGGGCGCAAGGTTGAACTCCTGGAGGTGCCCGACCTGGCGCTCCCGGACCCTGAGGTGCTGGGGTGGCTGCGTTGAAGCGAGCGCGGCAGGTGCCGCCCGCTCAATTCGGATCAGGCCTGTTCCGATTCGCGTCGGCCGTCAGGGAGAACACGGCAGTCGACGCCTGGTTCGGGACGCAGCCGCCCGCACTCGCCGCCATCGCCCGCCGATGGTTCGTCCGGATGCGGCATTGCGGTGCGGACGTCCGCGAGATCATGCACGACGGTTGTCCCACTGCGTGCGTGGGTGACGCCGCGTTCAGCTATGTCGCCGTCTTCACGGCACACGTCAACGTGGGCTTCTTCTTCGGGGCGGAGCTCCCGGATCCGGCGGCAGTACTGCAGGGCAGCGGCAAACGCATGCGGCACGTCAAGGTGAAGCCGGGTGCGGTGCTCGACGTCGAGGCACTGGACGCGCTCATCGAGGCCGCATACCGGGACGTCACGCGGCGGCTCGCGACCCAGCCTGGCGAGGTTGTCGCCCGGAAGGCGCGAACGTCAGGACGCGACGGTGCCGGGCCGATGTCGAAACGCGAGGTCATGCCGCGGCGTCGCTGAGGCTCCGCACGTCCCCGCTCCGACCGAGTCGATCCGATGCCCACGTCCAGGCTGTTGCCAGCACTCCTCACAGGCATGATCGTCCAGTCCGCCAGCGGGCTGATGTTCGATCCGTACCGTGACGTCGCCTGGATCGCGCTCGGCTGGCTCGGCAACGACGCAGTGACGCTGCTGCTGGTTTCTGCGGACAGGACGCTCGCCTGGTGCCGCGGGGGACGTGCCATGATCGCCGCGAGGGCACGCCGGTGATGACATGACGCTCCAGATTCGTTCCGCGAGTGAAGCTGACGCTGCAGCCATGCTGGAGATCTACAGGCCGCACGTCGAGAGCAGCGCCGTGTCGTTCGAGGAAGAGGCGCCGTCGGTCGAGGAGTTCGCCGCGCGCGTTCGCGGGTACCTCGCGCAGTGGGCGGCGCTCGTCGCAGTCGACGGCGACCGTGTGCTGGGATACGCGTATGGCACGCGGCTGCGTGAGCGTGCTGCCTACCGCTGGTCGGTCGAGACCACCGTGTACGTCGCGTCCGGCGCATATCGGCGAGGGGTGGGCCGCCAGCTGTACGAGGCGCTGCTGCCGCGGCTGGCCTCGGCGGGCTACTGCAACGCCTACGCGGCCATCGCCCTGCCCAACCCGGCCAGTGAGCGGCTGCACGAGGCGGTCGGCTTCACGCGCGTGGGTAACCTGCCGCGGGTCGGATTCAAGTTCGGGCAGTGGCATGACGTCGCGTGGTACTACCGTCCGCTGCGCGACATGCCCTGACCTCGCCCGGACTGACGCACCGCCGCCTCGTCCGTGGCCGGGCGTCGGCTGCCGATCCCCGCAAATCAGCCGCTTCGTTCAAGCCACCGTCGGCCCGTACCCGTAGTCTCGCGTCAGGAGGGACACGGGCATGGACGAGCACTACGACACGATCGTGATTGGAGCCGGCCAGGCGGGGCTGGCGGCCGGCTACCATCTGGCGCGAGCCGGCGCGCGTTTCGTGATGCTCGATGCCGGCCGGCGCATCGGCGATCCCTGGCGGCGGCGGTGGGACTCGCTCCGGCTGTTCACCCCGAACCGCTACAACGGCCTGCCCGGCCTGCCGTTCCCGGGCGAGCCCTCCGCGCTGCCCGGCAAGGACGAGGTCGCCGATTACCTCGAGGCGTACGCCTCGCGCTTCCGCCTGCCGGTACGGCTGGGCGCGTCCGTGTCCGCCCTGGAACGGACGGGCGACCGATTCGAGGTGCGGTCGGCGGGCACCGCCCTCTCGGCGACGTCGATCATCGTGGCCACCGGCGCGTTCGGTCGGCCGCACGTGCCCGGCTTCGCCGGGTCGCTTCGGCGTGGCACTCGCCAGCTGCATTCGAGCGGATACCGCAACCCGAGTCAGCTGCCGCCGGGCGACGTGCTGGTGGTTGGCGCCGGCAACTCGGGGGCGCAGATCGCCATCGAACTCGCGGCGTCGCGCCGGGTGTGGCTGTCAGGGCGGGACACGGGGCACATCCCACGGCGCCTGCTCGGGCGCGACGTGTACGACTGGCTGTGGCCCACGGTCATGCGGCCGCATGTACGCTCGTGGCTCGGGCGTCGACTGACGGGGGGACGGCTGTTTACCGGCGATCCGCTCGTCGGCCTCGGCCGCCGTGCCCTGGTGCGGGACGGTCTCGCACGAGTCGGACGGACGGTGGGCGTCCACGATGGCCTGCCGGTGATCGACGACCGGTCCGAGCCGCTCGACGTGGCTTCGGTCGTGTGGTGCACCGGGTATCGTCCCTCGTTCGACTGGATCCACCTGCCGGTGTTCGGTGTCGACGGATATCCGGTGCACACGAACGGCATCGTGCGCGACGAGCCGCGCCTGGCGTTTCTCGGCCTGCGGTTCCAGGCACGCCTCGGATCGTCGCTGCTCGGCGGGGTGGGCGAGGACGCGGCGTTCGTCGTCGCGTCGCTCCACGGCGCGCAGGCCATGGCAGCCTGACTGCGGGGCGTTTCCTGGCGCCGGCCGAATCCGATCGCGGCCGGGCGTCGGTCGATTGCGGCCACCCGGCCCGCCCCTGAGCCTGAGCGCACGCCACGCGGTTCGCGGTGGGCGGGCTCGTCGGTCGCCTTTACGATTCGGGCGCCTCGATCCGCAGCGTGCCCGTGTAGACCGCCATGCCGACGACCGAGTCCACGCCATTGGCATGGAGCGTGTCGATTTCCTGCTGCGTGGTGATGCCGCCGGCTGCAGTGACCCGTCGGCTCGTCGCCTCACGCACCTGGAGAATCGCCGGGATGTTCGTGCCCTGCATCAGCCCCTCCGCGTCGACGTAGGTGTAGAGGAACTCGCTGCAGTACGGTTCGAGCGCCCGCACGGCCTCCACGGCCGTGACAGGCAGGGCGGTCTTCCAGCCGTGCACCACGACGTGCCCGCCCTTGCTGTCCACGGCGGCGATCACCCGCTCGACGCCGATGGCCTCGGCCAGCCGTTGCGCGAACTCGAGGTCCGGGCGTCCGTCCTTGAACAGGGCGGAGCCGGCAATCACCGCCTTCGCCCCCGCCCCCAGGAGGTCCTGCGCCCGCTCCACGGTGCGCACGCCCCCGCCGACGCGGCACGTGAGCGACCCGGCGATGCGTCTGACGATGGGGAGGTTGTCCCCCTTGCCCATGGCCGCGTCCAGGTCGATCACCTGCACCTTGGGGAAACGCTCGAAGCGCTTCACCCACTTGTCCACATCCGCGTCGCGAATCGCGAGCCGCTCGCCTTGCACGAGCTGCACGACCGCGCCGTCCTTCAGGTCGATGGCGGGGATCAGCAACGGGGAGTCCTCAGTCGTCAGTCGTCAGTGGTTGGTCGTGAGTCGATCGTGGTCAATCGACGTTGCAAGTCCTCAGTCGCTGTTCGAGCGCACGGTCAGATGCGGACCGGGATATGGTGCGCGCGGAGGTGTTCCTTCAGCGCGTGTACGCTGGTTTCCGCGTAGTGGAAGATCGACGCCGCCAGGGCGGCGTCAGCGGCGCCCGTGGTGAAGACGTCGACGAAATCGTGGAGGCCCCCCGCGCCGCCCGACGCGATCACCGGAATCGATACCGCGCGCGACACGGCTGCCGTCATCTCGTTGTCGAACCCGACCTTGGTGCCGTCGCGATCGATGGAGGTCAGCAGGATCTCGCCGGCGCCGCGGTCCTCGGCTTCCCTGGCCCACTCGACCGCATCGCGGTGCGCGGCGGTCGTACCACTGCGCGAGTACACGGCGAAAATCTTCTTCCCATCCGGGTCCACGGCGTGCTTCGCGTCGATGGCGCAGACCACGGCCTGGCTGCCGTACCGGTTGGCGAGCACCGTCAGCAATTCCGGGTGTGCCAGCGCCGCGCTGTTCAGGCTGACCTTGTCCGCTCCCGCCTCCACCGCCAGCGCGGCATCGTCTTCCGTGCGGATGCCGCCGCCGACGGCGAGCGGGATGAACAGCTCCCGCGCGACGGCGCGGATCGTCTCGGCGAGCGCGCGGCGCCGCTCGAGCGTGGCGGTGATGTCGAGGATGACCAGTTCGTCGATCCCCTCCCGGTTGTAGCGGCGCGCCAGCTCCGCGGGATCGCCGGCACTGCGGAGCCCCTCGAAGTTGATGCCCTTCACGACCTGGCCGTCGCGGACGTCCAGGCAGGCGATGATGCGTTTGGACAGCACGGTCAGCCCACCATCTTCATGTAGTTGCGCAGGATCTGCAGGCCGACGTCCCCCGACTTCTCGGGGTGGAACTGCACGCCCGCCACCTGGCCGCGCTGCACGATCGATGCGAACCGCTCGCCGTGCGTCGTCGCCGCCGCCGTGTCGGGCGTGACCGGGGCGACATAGCTGTGGGTGAAGTACACCTGCGCGCCGTCGGCCACGCCGTCGATGATCGGGGCGTCGGCGATGCGCTCGAGGCTGTTCCACCCCACGTGCGGCACCTTGATGACCACGCCGGCGTGCTCGCCGCCCCGCAGCTTGTGGCACGTGCCGGAGAGCACGCCCAGACCGCGCAGCTCGGGCGACTCCTCGCTGCCTTCGTAGAGCCACTGCAGGCCGAGGCAGATGCCGAGCAGCGGCCGGCCCTCGCCAAGGCGCGCCAGGATGGCGTCGGTCCATGCGTGGTCGAGCGCAGCCGTGGCGCCGAAATGCCCGACGCCGGGCACGATGATGCCCTGGGCGTCCGCGAGGTCCTCCGGCAAATCCGGCGTATAGACCACGGCGCCCACCGCCGCCAGTGCCTTGCGCACCGACGTCAGGTTGCCGGCCTTGTAATCGATCAGCGCGATCCTCGGTGACATCACTTGAGCCCTACCGATCCCGACCCACCCGTCCTGCCCGCCCCACCCGTCCTGCCTGCCCCACCCGTCCTGCCTGCCCCACCCGTCCTGCCTGCCCCACCCGCCCTACCCGACCCACCCGCCCTTCCAGACCCACCCGCCCCTACATCAGCCCCTTCGTGCTGGGCAGCATCTTGGCGAGGCGCTTGTCCTTCGCGCACGCGACCCGAAGGGCCCGCGCGAACGCCTTGAACGAAGCTTCGATCTTGTGGTGGTTCGAGCGGCCGTAGAGCACCTTGATGTGCACGTTGCCGCGCACGCCCATCGCGAAACCCTCGAAGAAGTCGTGCACCAGCTCGGTCTGCAGGTCGCCGACGAGCCGCACCTTCGTCTTGATGTCCACGACGGTATGCGGCCGTCCACCGAGGTCGATGGCCGCGACGGCCAGCGTCTCGTCCATCGGCATGACGAAGTAGCCCGCGCGGTTGATTCCCTTGCGGTCGCCGAGCGCCTTCGACACCGCCTCGCCGAGAGCGATGCCCAGATCCTCGACGGTATGGTGCTGGTCGACGTCGAGGTCGCCCCTGGCGTCGACCCTCAGGTCGAAGCCGCCGTGCCGGGCGAACAGCTCCAGCATGTGGTCGAGAAAACGAATCCCCGTGCGGACCGCGTACGTGCCCCTGCCGTCCAGCGTGAGCGAGAGCGCGATCTGGGTCTCCGTGGTCTGCCTGTCGATTACGCCGCGCCGCACAGAACCTCCTCGAACACAGTGATGCAGCGCCGCGTGTGCGCGACGATGCCGGCGCCGACGCGGATGCAGCCTTCGAGGCCAGCTTCCTTCGATCGGTCGCGCAGGTAGATGCCGCGTGCGGCGGAGCCCTGCACCAGCGCCTCGGCGCGTGCGCCCGCGTCGATCAGCACGAAGTTGGCGGCGCTCTCCCAGTACCGCAGGCCGAGCCGGGTGCAGGCTTCGTACAGCAGGCGCTTCGACTCCTCGACCTGCGCGCGGTACTGGTGCATGTGCGCCGGGGCGTCGAGTGCCGCCTGCACGGCGACCACCGCCGCGATGTTCACGCTGTAGACCGGTACGACCAGCCGGATCGGTTCGAGCGTGTCGGGATGGCCCGTGATCGCGCCGATCCGCAGCCCGGCGAGGCCGAACGCCTTGGAGAAGGTGCGCCCGACCACGACGTTGGGGTACCGCTCCAGTTCGGGAATGAAGCTGACGCCGGAGAACTCCGCGTAGGCTTCGTCCACGAACACGATCGCGCCGGCAGGAACACGCTCGGCGATGGCGCGGACGGCGTGCAGCGGCGTCATCACGCCGGTCGGGTTGTTGGGACTGGTGACGAACACGACGCGCGTGTGGGGCGTGATCGCCTCGAGGACGCGATCGAGCGGGAACGCGTAGTCCGCACCAGCAGCGATCCGCACCGGGCGTGCGCCGACGACTTCCGTGTCGAAGGCGAAGATTTCGAACGACGGTTCGGGAATGATCGCCTCGGCCACCGGCAGTTCGGGCCGGGGGCGCAGGTACGCGACCGCCGTCGCCATGATGCCCTCGTCGAGCCCGTTCACGAGCGACAGGCGCTCCGGATCGACGCCGAGGTAGCGGGCGCAGGCGCGCGTGGCTGCCTCGTACGGGGGATAGAAGCCGACCTGCTCGGCCGTCAGCGACGCCAGCGCGGCGAGCACCGGCGGCGAACAGCCGCCGGTGTTCTCGTTCTGGTGCAGCCGCAGGCCCTCGTACAGCTCGGCCGGCTTCTGGTACTTCCCGATCACAGGCGGACCTGGACCGACTCCGCGTGGGCGCGCAGCCCCTCGGCCTTCGCGAGCGGCACGATGGTCGGCGCCAGCCGCGCCAGCCCGTCCGCCGTGAGCCGCTGCACGGCCATCACGCGGACGAAGTCCGCCGCGCTCAGGCCGCCGCGGAAGCGTGCGGCGCCGGCCGTAGGCAGCACGTGGTTGGAGCCCGTCGCGTAGTCCCCGGCGGCCTGCGCCGTGTGCGGGCCGACGAAGACCGCCCCTGCAATCACGGTCCGCTGGATGAGCGCGTCGCTTTCGACCACGAGGTGCTCGGGCGCGAAGCGGTTGGAGATCGTCATCGCCTCGTCGGCGTCCCTCGCGATCACGATCGCGCCGTGCGCGGCCAGCGACGTGGTGACGATGTCGCGGCCCCGCGCCAGCGAGTCGACCGCCTTGCTCACGCGCGACGCGAAGCCCTTCTTCCACGTGATGAACACCGACCGGGCATCCGGGTCGTGCTCCGCCTGCGCGATCAGGTCGGCGGCGACCCACTTCGGGTTCCCGCTTGCCGCGACAACGACGATCTCCGTCGGGCCGGCATAGAAGTCGATGGCGCAGTCCGCGGTGACCTGCGCCTTGGCCTGGGCCACCCACTTGTTGCCAGGACCGACGATCTTGTCCACGCGCGGGATGGACGGCGTGCCGTACGCGAGGGCCGCCACCGCGTGCGCGCCGCCGATGCGGAACAGCTTCGTGACGCCGGCTTCGAGCGCCGCCGCCATGACGCTGCCCTCGGGCTTCGGGCAGACGGCGATGATGTGGCGCACCCCGGCGACACGCGCGGGCACGCCGGTCATCAGCAGCGACGATGGCAGCGGGAAGCGTCCCCCGGGCACGTAGCAGCCGACGCTCTCGAGCGGCTCGACGCGCTGCTCGACGAGCACACCCTTTGCCACCTCCACGTCGAAGTGCTTCGGGATCTGCCGTGCCGCGACCCGCGCGATGTTGCGCGCGGCGTTGCGGATGGCGAGGCGCACGTCCGCTGGTACCTTCTCCGCCTCGGCCTCCATCTCCTCGCGGGTCACCTCGAGGGGGAGCGAGAGGTTGTCGAACCGCCGCGCGAAGCGCAGGAGTGCCGTGTCGCCGCCCGTGCGCACCTTCTGCACGATGGACGCGACCTTGCGCTCGAAGACGCGGTCGGTGGTCTCCTTCTTGGCGAACAGCTGCTCGAGTGCCCGCGTGTTGCTCGATTCGATGATGCGCATGGTCCTACAACACAATCTTGTTGAGCGGATACTCGACGATGCCCTGGGCCCTCGCCGCCTTCAGCTGCGGAATGAGGTTCCGCACGACCTTCTCCTCGATGATCGTGTTCACCGCCACCCACTCATCGTCGCTCAGGTTCGAAATGGTCGGCCGCTGCAGCGCCGGCAGCAGCCCGAGGACCGTCTGCAGGTCTTCGCGCCGGACGTTCAGCATCAGCCCCACGCGGCCCTGCGCCTCGATCGCTGCCTTCAGGAGCAGCGCGATGTTCTGCAGCTTGTTGCGCTTCCACTCGTCGGCCAGGGCCGTCCTGTTCGCGAAGAGCTGCGTGTTGCTCTCCATCAGCGTATCGATGATCCGCAGGCGGTTGGCGCGGAGCGACGAGCCGGTTTCCGTCACCTCGACGATCGCGTCGGCGAGCATCGGCGGCTTCACTTCGGTGGCGCCCCACGAGAACTCCACCTTCACGCTGACGCCCTGCTTCTGGAAGTACGCCTTGGTGGCGCGCACCAGTTCGGTGGCGATCGTCTTGCCCTCGAGGTCCTTCGCGGACCGGATGTCCGAGTCCTCCGGGGCTGCCAGCACCCACCGCACCTTGCCGAAACTCTGCTTGGCGTAGATCAGGTCCGCGATCGGCTCGATGACGCCCGTCCGCCCCTCGCCGGCCTCGTGCTCGGCGATCCAGTCGAGCCCCGTGAGCCCCGCATCCAGCACGCCGTCCGAGACGTACCGCGCCATCTCCTGCGCGCGGATCAGCATGCACTCGATCTCGGGGTCGTCAATCGAGGGAAAGTAGGAACGCGAACTCACCGAGATGTTGAAGCCCGCTCGCTGGAACAGCTGAATCGTCGCGTCCTGCAGCGAGCCCTTCGGAATGCCAAGTTTCAGTTTCATCGCCTAGCCCTCGTACTTCCGGTAGAAGCAGCTGCGCTCGCCCGTGTGGCAGGCCACTCCGTCGCCGAGGGGCTTGCACTTCAGCACGAGCGTGTCCTCGTCGCAGTCCACCAGCGTCTCGATCACCTTGAGCTGGTTCCCGGAGGTTTCGCCCTTCATCCACAGCTTGTTGCGCGAGCGGCTCCAGAAGGTGGCGAAGCCGGTCTCCCGTGTCTTCGCGAGGGCCTCCTCGTTCATGAAGCCCACCATGAGCACTTCCAGGGTTTCCGCGTCCTGGATCACGGCGGGGATGAGCCCGTCGAGTTTGGAGAAGTCGATCGTCATCGCGTTGTCCTTGGGCGGGGCGTGCGCCTGCGCCGCCCCGCCGGTCATCCGGTGTCCAGACACAAAAAAACCCGCCGGGAGGCGGGTTGCATGTCGCTTGGTTCGAACGTGTCGACCTAGAGTGCGCGCAACTCCACCCGCCCGGCAGCGGCCGGATGATGATGGTGGTGCACGTGGTGAACGCGGACGAACATGTTCCACAGAGCGTATCCCGCCCCGGCGCCGCTGTCAACGAGGTCGTCGGCGCGAAGCCTCGGACTCCATGCGCCAGACGTGCGCACCCCACGCCGGCTGCCAGCCCGATCGTCACCCTGATGCGCCGCCCGTTCGGGAACTGGTCGATCGCCGCGATGGCTTGACCGCGCGTCTTCTAAGCGCGGACGATCGTTGGTCACCGTGGACGCTTCCCGATTCCGTCGCGCGCTCGCCTCGGCGTGGTCCCTCCGCGCGCCGCTGCACGCCGTCTCCGCTCTCTCCGCCTGTCGCATCGTCGACGGAGCGGGTGACGGGTTGCCGGGGCTCTACGTGGACCGTTATGGGCCAGCCCTCGTGTTCTCCGTGTACGACGATGCCGGGCTGAGCGAGGAGGACGTGACGGCCGCATCGCACGCGATGCTCGACGTGCTGCAGCCGGAGGGCGTCGAGTCGGTCTACGTGAAGCGGTTCGTCAGGGACCGCAGCCGGCTCGGTGGCCAGGCGCCTGCGGAAACCCGCGCGTCCACGCCCCGTGCGGGTCGGCCGCAGCCGGAGACGCTCGTGGTGCGGGAGTACGGGGCGCAGTTCGAGGTGCGCCTCTACGACGGCTTCTCGACCGGGCTGTTCCTCGAGCACCGCGAGCACCGGCGCGCGCTCGCGGCCATGCGCCCCGCGCGAGCCCTGAACCTGTTCGCCTACACCTGCGGCTTCAGCGTGCCGCTGGCCTCGGCGGGTGCGCAGGTGGTGAACGTGGACGTGTCGCAGCGGTACCTGGACTGGGGGCGGCGGAATATCGCCTTGAACGCGTTGCCCGCGGATCGGGTGCGCTATCACCGGATGGACGCCCTCGAATACCTCACGTGGGCGGCGCGGCGTGCCGAGACGCGCTTCGACCTGGTGATTCTCGATCCGCCGACGTTTGCGGCCGGCGACCCGCGCCGCGGTCGGCGACCCTGGCGGGCCGCCTCCGACTATCCAGCGCTTGTCGAGGCGGCCGTGCGCGTGCTCGCACGCGAGGGCGTGGTGTTCGCCGCGACGAACGCGCGCGAACTCGCCGCGCCGGGCGCACTGGCGCAGATGGTGCGGGAGGCCATCGGGCGATCGCCGCGCTGGCTGACCCTGCCCCCGTGGCCGATCGACGTGCGGGAGCCGGGCCGGGTGGCCGCAGTGCTGTTTTCGCCGCGCTGACGGCCCGGTGTCAGCCTCAGCGTGGCCCGCGCGTTTCGAGCTGCGTGGCCAGCGCCGCGCGCTGCAACTCGAATGCCTCGGCCAGCGGCGGCGCCCATGCCGGCCGGTCGGCATGGACGGGTGCGACCCACAGCCGGAACGCGTCTGTCCCGAATGGCCGCGCCGCCAGCATGACCTGCTCGAGATACATGGTGCCGGCACGTCCACCGTAGCGGGCGTCACCCACGAGCGGCGCGCCGAGGTGCGCAAGCATCACGCGGATCTGGTGGAAACGGCCCGTGTGCAACTGGACGAGCAGGTCGCTCGCGTGGGTGTCGTCGGGCACGGGGCTGGCGTACACGATGTCCAGGAACGACGGCTTGCCCCCGGCCCGAACGACGCGCGCGGACCGGCCGTCGGTCTTGAGGTAGGCCTTCTGCCGACCGAGATGTTTCGCCGCTTCGGCCGGAGGCACGCCGACACGCGCGACGTACCACTTGTGCCAGCGGCGCGCTTCGATTTCACGCGCGTAGTGCGCGGCGGCCTCTGCCGACTTCGCCAGGACGACGAGGCCGCAGGCCGCCGCGTCCAGCCGGTGGACCAGGCGCAGCCCGCGGAACCCGTCCTGTTCCAGGCGGCGCAGCAGGGAGTCGGCGCGTTCGTCACGCGGCAGTTCGGACGCGAGCGCCGACGGCTTGAGCACCACGAGCTCGTGAGCGGTGTCCTCGATCCGCTGGATGGGCACGGGCGTCAGCGACGGTGGCCGACGTCCATCGCCGTCAGGCGTTGCCGCGCACGAGCAGGCCGAGCGTGCGCGTGAACGGCCACAGCAGCACGGCGACGAGCCGGGTCAACCCGCGCATCAACGGCACCGACACGTGGACGATCGGTCGAACGACGCGGCGGGTGGTGTGGTCGGCCTCGTACTGCAGCGCAACGAGGATGATGAGCAGGATGCCCGCGAATTTCGCATACGGCGGCGCGTGCAGCGGCGCGTGGAGCAGCAGGTGCGCGGCCTCCTCGATGACGAGCAGCGCGCCGACGTACCCGATCAGGACGAACGCCGTGGGTTCGAGGACAGGGTAGCGCTTCAGCAGGTTCATCGCGTGCGGCGCGATGGCCTGCAGGGCCAGGATGGCAATGAGCACGCCGACATAGATCGGCCACATCACAGGGTCGCCCGCCGCGTCCTTGGGTGCGAGTCCGACGGCGGCGATGACGTTGTCGATGCTCAGGCTGAGATCCATCAGGCCGATCTGCACGAGCACCGCGGCCAGGCCCGCGCCGGCGGCCGCCACCGGCAGGGCGCCGCCCGCCGCCTCCCGCGTTGCCTCGATGCCACGCGCGTCCGCCAGCTCCGCCTGGTGCTCGACTTCGTCTGCGACGTCGTGCGCGTGTCCTTTCGTCAGGTGCGAGGACATCAGCCACAGCAGGTAGCCCGCTCCGAACCACCGGATCCACGTGTTCGTCGCGAGCCAGCTCGCGAGCAGCAGGGCAACCACCCTGAACAGATACGCGAGCGCGAGGCCGACGCGTACGGCCCGGCGCTGCTGTGAGGCCGGCAGCTCGTTGGCGAGCGCGGCGATCCCCAGCACGTTGTCCACCGACAGCAGCCCTTCCAGGACGACGAGCCCGGCGATGACGGAGAGACCAGCGAGCAGTTCCTGCGGAGCCATGCCGCATCGATCGTAGCCGAAACCCGCCGGCCTCCGGCCGCCAGCCCACGCCCGCGGGTGTCCGCGCCGCGGCCCGCCGCGTGCGGAGCCGGCCGTGGAACGGGAAGCGGGCAGGTCGTAGAATCGGGCACATGACGGACCGGGCGGCGCGCGACGGCGCACTGGCGTGGTGGCACGAGGCCGAGCCTCGCGCGCGGCGCGCATTCATCGCCTCGGCGCTCGGCTGGATGCTCGATTCGTTCGACGTGATGCTGTACGCCCTGGTGACCGCGGCGCTGATCCGCGACCCGCAGTTGCAGCTCACGCCGGCCGCGGCGGGCCAGATCGGCTCGCTCACGCTGGTGGCCGCTGCGATCGGCGGCGTCGGTTTCGGCGTGCTGGCCGATCGGATCGGCCGCAAGCGCGCGCTGATGGCAGCGGTCCTGATCTACTCCGGCTTCACGGCGCTCTGCGGCCTGGCGCAGTCGGTACTGCAGCTCGCGCTCTTCCGGATTGCGCTCGGCGTCGGCATGGGAGGGGAGTGGGCCACCGGTGTCGCGCTGGTGTCCGAGACGTTTCCCGCCCGGCACCGGGGCAAGGCGCTGGCGTTCGTCCAGAGCGCCTGGGCGCTCGGCTACGGCCTCGCCGCGCTGGTGAACCTGGTGGTGATGCCGCGATGGGGATGGCGCGGCGTGTTTCTCGCCGGCATCGCGCCCGCGCTCTTCACCCTGTGGATCCGCCGCAACCTCGAGGAGCCGGAGGCCTGGCGGCGGACGCCGTCACACGAGCGCGGACAGGTGGGTGCCCTGTTCACGGCCGACCGCGCCAGGGTCACCGTGGCCATCATCGCCATGAACGCGGCCACGCTGTTCGGGTGGTGGGGGCTCAACTCGTGGATCCCCGCGTATCTCAACCTCGGAGCCGAGCGCGGCGGCATCGGGTTGCCCAGCGAGACGATGTCGCTGTTCGTGCTGGCGATGCAGGTGGGGATGTGGCTGGGCTACGTCAGCTTCGGCTACGTCGCCGACGCGTTCGGGCGCAAGCGCACCTACGTCGCGTTCCTCGTGCTCGCCAGCCTGCTGCTGTCGCTCTACGGGAATCTGCGCACGCCGTGGGTCCTGCTGCTGCTCGGACCGCTGGTCGCCTTTTTCGGCACCGGCTACTACAGCGGGTTCGGCGCCCTGATTGCCGACCTGTATCCGGCGGCCGTCCGGGCCACCGCAGCGGGTGTCTGCTACAACGTGGGGCGGCTGGCCAGTGCCGCGGCGCCGTTCATCGTGGGGTCGCTGGCGGCGACCCGCGGGTTCGGCGTGGCGTTCACCGTCGCCGGCGCGGCGTTCCTGGTGGCGGCGGCCGCGTGGACCGGCATCCCGGGGCGGGAGCCTGCCCGGAGGCTCGAGATCCTGCCGGTTGAACGCTGAGCTGAGCTTGTTCAGTCCACAGTTTAAAGTTTGATTAATCAAAATATCCACGCTACGCTGGGCTCTGCCTCATGCCCGACCTCTCTCATCCGGTCTTCGTCGCCCGCAACCTGCGCAAGGTGTATGAGATGGGCGAGGTACGGGTCGAGGCACTGCGCGGGGTGGACTTCGAGCTGTATCCCGGCGAATTCGTCGTCCTGCTCGGCCCCTCCGGCTCCGGAAAGTCCACGCTGCTGAACATCCTGGGCGGGCTCGACGTGCCGACGTCGGGCTCGGTCGTCTACCAGGATCACAACCTCACGACGGCCGGCGACACGGCGCTCACCGAGTACCGCCGCACCCACGTCGGCTTCGTCTTCCAGTTCTACAACCTCATCCCGAGCCTCACGGCGCGCGAGAACGTCGCGCTCGTCACCGAGTTGGCATCTGGATCGATGACGCCGGAGGAGGCCCTTTCGCTCGTCAACCTCGGCCAGCGGCTCGACCACTTCCCGGCGCAGCTCTCCGGTGGCGAGCAGCAGCGGGTCGCGATCGCGCGCGCGATCGCCAAGCGGCCCGACGTGCTGCTGTGCGACGAGCCGACCGGCGCGCTCGACATCACGACGGGCATCGTGGTGCTCGAAGCGATCGACCGGGTCAACCGGGAACTCGGCACCTCCACTGTCGTCATCACGCACAACGCGGCCATCGCCGGCATGGCCGACCGTGTCGTGCGGCTGGCCGATGGACACGTCGCCTCCATCGAACGCAACGCGCAGAAGCGCAGCGTGAGGGATATCCAGTGGTGATGCCGCGCTGGGTGCCCATCCTCGATCGCAAGCTGCTCCGGGATCTCTGGGAGATGAAGGGGCAGGCCCTTGCGATCGCCGCTGTCGTCGCGGCCGGTGTGACCATGTTCGTCACCTACATGTCGAACTTCGACTCGCTGCGCCGGACGCGGGCCGACTACTACGAGGCGGCGCGGTTCGCGGACGTGTTCGCCTCGGCCAAGCGCGCGCCCGCCACCGTGCAGTCGCGGCTGGCCGCAATCCCAGGCGTCGAGCGCGTGATCACCCGCGTGGTGGCGATGGTGACGCTCGACGTGCCCGGAATGAGGGAACCGGCGACGGGGCGGCTCATTTCGCTGCCCCCGCGGGGCCGCCCCGCGCTCAACGACGTCTTCCTGCGGCGCGGCCGCTGGCCCGACCCGGCCAGGCCAGACGAGGTGCTCGCCAGCGAGATGTTCGTCGACGCGAACGGGCTGCAGCCAGGCGCCACCGTCGCGGCCCTGATCAACGGGCGGCGCCGCACGCTGACGATCGTCGGCGTGGCGCTGTCGCCCGAGTACGTCTACGCGATTCAGCCCGGTGAACTGTTTCCCGATCGACGCCGTTACGGCATCTTCTGGATGAACGGCTCGGCCCTGGCCCCGGCGTTCAACATGGAGGGCGGCTTCAACGACGTCGCCTTGGCGCTGACGCGGGACGCGTCGGCGCCCGAGGTGATTGCCGCGATCGACCGCGTGCTGGAGCCCTACGGCGGCCTGGGCGCGATTCCACGCACCCAGCAGGTGTCGGCGTGGACGCTCGACAACGAGCTGTCCCAGCTGCAGACGTTCGGATTCCTGCTGCCGCTCATCTTCCTCGGTGTGGCGGCCTTCATCCTGAACGTGGCGCTCACGCGTGCGCTCGCCCTGCAGCGCGGGCAGATTGCGGCGCTGAAGGCGCTCGGCTTCTCGAACGCCGAGATCGGTTGGCACTACACGAAGTGGGGCCTCGTCATCGCCGCGCTCGGCTCGGTGGCCGGCATCGTCGGGGGCAACTGGCTCGGCGCGGGGATGATCGGGCTCTACAACCAGTACTTCCGCTTCCCGAACCTCTCGTACGCGATGTCCACGGACGTGGCCGTGCAGTCGATCCTGGGTGCCCTGGCCGTCGCCGCCCTCGGCGCGTGGTCGGCGGTGCATCGCGCGGTGCGCATTCCGCCAGCCGAGGCCATGCGGCCCGAGGCACCGGCAAACTATCACCGCAGCGTCTTCGAAGGGACCGTTCACCTGACGATGGCCACGCGGATGGTGCTGCGCAACCTGGAACGGCAGCCGCTGCGCACGACGGTGTCGGTGGTCGGGATCGCGTTCGCGGTGGCCGTGCTGCTCGTCGGCCTGTCGTTCATCGACATCATGGACAAGCTGATCAACCAGCAGTTCGTGCTCTCCATGCGGCAGGACGCGACGGTCACCTTCGTCGAGCCGCGCTCGGGGCGCGCGATCAACGACGTGGAGCACCTGCCAGGGGCGATGTACGCCGAACCGATGCGGAGCGTGCCGGTGCGCCTGCGCTCGGGCGGACACACGCGCACGCTTGCGATCACCGGGCTGCCGGACAACCCGACGCTCAGCCGGGTCGTCTCGCGCAGCGGGGAAGTCCAGTCCCTCCCGGAGGAGGGGCTCGTCCTGTCGAAGATGCTCGGGCAGATCCTCGACATCCGGCCCGGCGATCGACTCCAGGTGGCCGTGCTGGAAGGGCGGCGCCAGACCCTCGAACTGCCGGTGGCCGCCATGGTGGACGACAGCATGGGGCTGCAGGCCTACATGCGGGCGGGCGCACTGCACCGGCTGCTGGGCGAAGGACCGACGCTGTCGGGGTCCGCGGTGTCGGTGGACCCAGCCGAGATGGATCGCTTCTATACCTCGGTCAAGCGGATGCCGTCGGTGGCCGGTGTCGCGCTGCGCGAGATGGCGCTGCGCAACTTCCGCGAGACGATGGCGCAGACGATGAACCTGCAGATCTTCTTCAACGTCATCTTCGCGGGAATCATCGCGTTCGGCGTCGTCTACAACTCGGCGCGGGTGTCGCTGTCGGAGCGCAGCCACGAGCTCGCGAGCCTGCGCGTGCTCGGATTCACGCGCGGCGAGATCTCGCTGATCCTCCTCGGAGAACTGGCGGCGCTGACGGTGCTGGCGCTCCCGGTGGGCGCCGTCATCGGCTACCTGCTCGGACAGCTGATCATGAGCGGCTTCAACAACGAACTCTACCGGCTCTCCTTCGTGATCAAGGCCTCGACCGTGGCCTGGTCGTTCCTCATCGTCGTCACCGCGGCGTTTCTGTCGGGTCTCATCGTGCGCCGCCGCCTCGACCACCTCGACCTGGTGGCGGTGCTCAAGAGAAGGGACTAGCCGATGATGCGGCTGTTGAAGAACCCTCGCCTGTGGATTGTGGTGCTCGGCGTCGCGGGCCTCCTGGCCGTGGCCCTCTGGCCGACCAGCGTACCGGTCGAAACGGCCATCGTCTCGCGAGGCCCCCTGATGGTCACGATCGACGAAGAGGGCCGCACGCGGGTGCGCGACCGGTTCGTGGTGGCCGCTCCGCTCGCGGGCCGCGTGCTGCGCATCGAACTGGAGCCCGGCGATCGCGTGCAGGCGGGCGACGTCGTGGCGCGGCTTCGGCCCGAGGCCGCGCCGATGCTCGATGCGCGGTCGCGTGCCGAAGCGGCAGCGGCTCTCGACGTGGCGCGCGCCACGGTCGGCCGCGTGCAGGCCGAGGAGCAGCGTGCGCGCGCCGCGCTCGCCCAGGCTGAGCGCGAGCTGAAGCGGGTACGCGACCTCGTGGCGGAAAGTCTCGCGACACCGCAGCAGCTCGATGCCCGCGAGGCCGACGTCCGCACGGCGCAGGAGGCGGTCAACGCGGCGTCCTTTGCCGCCCGCGCCGCGGCTGCCGACGTCGAACGGGCGCGGGTGCGCCTGACGCCGGCGGTCGTCGACGCGTCAGGACGGATCGTGCCGGTTGTCGCGCCCGTGGACGGTGTCGTGCTGCGGCGCCTGCGCGAGAGCGAGAGCGTCGTCCCGCCGGGTGACCCGCTCGTCGAGATCGGTGATCCGGCGCAGCTCGAGATCGTGGTCGACCTGTTGTCGGTAGACGCCGTCCGGGTGAAACCGGGCGCGCGCGTGCTCATCGAGCAATGGGGCGGCGACCGCTCGCTCGAGGCGCGCGTGAAGCGGGTCGAGCCGTACGGGTTCACGAAGATATCGGCGCTCGGGGTGGAAGAGCAGCGCGTCAACGTCATCCTGGAACTGGTGGACCCGTCCGGCGCCTGGGCCTCGCTCGGCGACGGGTACCGCGTCGAGGCGCGGATTGTCACCTGGGAGTCGGCCGACGTGCTGACGATCCCGACTGGCGCGCTGATCCGGACCGGCGACCAGTGGGCCGCCTACGTCGTGCGCGACGGGCGCGCCGCCCTGGTGCCGCTCACCCTCGGCCACCAGAACGGCCAGACCGCCGAGGTGACGGGGGGGCTCGACGCCGGCGCCGTCGTGGTGATGCACCCGGGCGACACCATCGCCGACGGTGTCCGCCTCGCGTCGCGATGAGGGCCGGCGGCGAGGTCAGCGGCGCGGTTTCCGCCCGACCACGTCCAGCACGCACGGTGCGATCAGGAGCGACGCGCGGCTCCGTCCTGCAGCCAGCCACTGCCGCTTCAGGCGTGTCGCCTTCTCGCGCGTGAACGCGGGTGAGTGGTGCAGGCGGTCCAGCACCGACAGCACGTAGTTCGTCACCCAGTTCCACGTCGGCGAGCCGGGGTGCCCCTCTTTCGTCGTCTGCTCGATGCCGGTCACCTCGAGTCCGGCCGCCGTCATCATGCCGGGCAGGCGGACGCCGATGCTCACGTTCCCGCCCTGCGAGGCGAACAGCGCACGATCCGCCGCGATGAAGTCGTCCCAGTCGTCGGGCCGCGGCACGAGCATGAAGGTGTCGCGGTGGTAGTCCTGGATGGCCACCAGGCCGCCGGGTTTCAGGGACCGGGCGAGGAGCCGGACGTGCGCCGCGGGATCAGGCAGGAACAGGAAGACCCAGCGGGCGAAGATCAGGTCGTAGTGGTTCGCCGGGAGGTCCGCGTCGATCAGGTCGGAGAAGTAGATGCGGCTGGGACCGAGCCCGTCCTTGCGCGTGAGCTGCTCGAGCCTCGACGCAAACACCTCCGAACGTTCCACCGCGTCCACGGTGCCGCCGACGCGGCGCCGCAGCTCCATGTGGAGCGACCCCTGCCCGGGGCCGACTTCCAGCACCTTCCAGCCGCGTCTGACCCCGATGCGATCGAAGAGCGCGTGCGACACCGGGTCCCACAGGCGCGCCTGTGCCCGGAGCCGCGCGGACTCGCGCGCCGTGTCGCCGAGGACGTATTCGAAGCCGCGAGTGCGTGTCGCCACGCGTGATCTGTACCACACCCGCCTGCTGCCGTACCCGTAGAACAGGCGGATCACGCGTCGCTGACGGCATTCCGGGACCACGGCGAGACGCTGGCGGCCACGAGACCCTGGCCCGCTGGACCTGCACGGCAAGGAGTACCATGGCGCGCATGCCCAGGTTGTCGTCCGCCCGGTTGCCTCTCGCTACCCTGCTCGTTGCCGCCCTCGTTGCCGCCCCGTCCGCCCAGGGTCGCAAGGGCACCACCCCTCCCGCCGACGACCAGGACTTCGCCTCGTTCGTGAAGGGCGCGACCACGAAGCCGGAGTTCCTGTCGCCGTTGGTGGATCACCTGCCGCGCCGCGCGGGCGTGCCCACGCCGAAGGACGTGCTCGGGTATCACGTGGGTGCCGAGAAGAAACTGACCTACTGGGCCGATCAGCAGAAGTTCTACCGCGCGCTCGAGTCAGCGCTGCCCGGGCGCGTGAAGACGCAGGTCGTGGGACAGACCGAGGAGGGGCGGCCCATCCTCGTCGTGTACGTCACTTCAGAGACCAACCTGAAGGCGCTCGACCAGAACCGCGCGAACATGCGGCGCCTCGCCGACCCGCGCGGGCTGTCGGACGAGGAGGCGCGCCGCCTCATCGCGGCCACCAGGCCGCACTATCACCTGAGCGGCGGCCTGCACAGCGGCGAGACGAACCCGCCCGAGATGCTCATGGAACTGGTGTACCGCCTCGCCACGAGCGACGAGCCGTACATCCGCCAGATCCGCGACAACGTGGTCGTGTCGATCGTGCCGACGACCGACATCGATGGCCGCGATCGGTATCTCGACTGGTACTACGCCTACAAGATCGACGAGCGGGCGGACGGTGGCGAAACCTACGGCGAGCCGCCCTACTGGGGCAAGTACGTCTTCCACGACAACAACCGCGACATCAACTACGGCGTCGACACGTTGCGCACGTACCTGAAGTGGTACCTCGCGTGGGTGCCGCCGATCTGGCACGACCTGCACGAGGCGCAGACGCTGCTCTACACCTACAGCGGCGGTGCCCCGCAGAACGCGAACTGGGATCCGACGCTCTACAGCGACCTGATGTTCTTCGCGAACTACGAGGTGAGCAAGCTCACCGGCTACGGCATGCCGGGCGTGTGGCACTTCGGGTTCATGGACGCGTGGTCGCCGGGCTACCTCGCCATCGCGGCGCAGAACCACAACGGCATGCTGCGCATGTACGAGATCTTCAACCAGCAGGGCGCCACCACGAAGAAGGCACGTTTCTCCGGCGCGCCCACCGAGCGGCAGTGGTTCCGCCCGAACCCGGTGAAGGCGGGAGAGGTGGACTGGTCGATCCGCAACTCGATCAACTACTCGGAAACCGCCGTGCTCACCGCGCTCGAACTCACGTCGCGCGTGCCGGCGATGGTGGTGGAGAACTACTACAGGCGCGCGGTCAACGCCGTCGCGCGCGGCACGTCGGACGCGCCCTACGCCTTCGTCATTCCTGCCGGCCAGGGTGACGCCACGAAGGTGGACCGCGTCGTGAACCTGCTGCGGCTCCAGGCCATCGAGGTGCACCGGGCGTCCTCGCCAGTCACGGTGAAGGAGGGCACGTACGATGCAGGCTCGTACATCGTGAAGCTGAACCAGCCGTACGGACCGCTCGCCAAGACGCTGCTCGAGAAGCAGGTCTACCCGGACGCGGCGCTCAACACCTACGACGACAGCGCCTGGACGATGGGGCTGGCGAACCAGGTGGAGGTGAAGACGATCGCCGACCGCGCCGTGCTCGACGCCCCGGCGGACCTGCTGACGGCGGACGTGGTCACGGGCGGCCGCGTGGACGGCTCGGGCAGCACGCTCATCGTGCGCCACAACGGCGCGCTGTCGCTCGTGACGCTGCGCTACCGGCTCGCGTCGACGCCGGTGAAGGCCACGCGCGTGGCCTTTACCGCCGACGGCGTCGAGTACCCGGCCGGCTCGTTCATCGTGGCGGACGGCCCCGGCGTGCGAGCAGAGGTGGAAAAGCTGGGGCTGGTGGCGGCCGCGACGGCGACCGCACCCGACGTGCCCACGGTGGACGTCGACCTGCCGCGTATCGCGGTCTACACCACCTGGTCGAACACCGAGAAGGTGGGCTGGGTGCGGCTGGCGTTCGACCGCTTCGAGATCCCCTTCACGCTCATTCACAAGGACGACGTGAAGCGGGGCAGCCTGCGCGACCGCTTCGACGTCATCCTCATGCCGCACCAGGGAAACGGGGGCAAGAGCATCGTCTACGAGCAGCCGCCGCTCTCGAAGCCGCTGCCGTACCGCAGGAGCGACCGGTTCAAGAGCTTCGGCTTCTACACCGAAACCGACGATGTGCGCGGCGGGATGGGGCTGGAGGGCGTGCGCGCCTTCGAGCAGTTCGTGGACGCCGGCGGCGTGCTCGTGACGCTCGGCATCGCGAGCAGCTTCCCGGTCGACTTCGGGCTCGCGAAGGGAGTGGACGCACAGCCGTCGGCACCAGGCTTTTATGCGCCGGGGCCGTACGTGCAGAGCGAAGTGCTGCTGCCGGCGCACCCGGTGATGTTCGGCTACGGGGAGAAGACGCTGCCCGTGCGCTATGCGGGAGGGCCGCTGCTGCAGGCCGGACCTGCGCCCGGCGCCCCGCCCAATGCCTTCTCGCCGTACCGCACGCGCGTGGTGGCGCGCTTCGTGGGCGGCGAGTCGTCCGTGCTGAGCGGGCTGATGCGCGGGTCGGACCAGGTGCGGAATCGCCCGATGATCGTCGACGCGCCGCTCGGGACGGGGCACGTGCTGCTGTTTGCGAACAACCCGATCTACCGGTGGCAGACCTTCGGCGAGCACGCGATGGTGTTCAACGCGCTGCTCTTCTGGAACGACCTGGACGGAGAGGGCAGGTAGGGCAGGTGGGTCGGGAGGGTCTGGTCGGTCGGGAGGGTCGGGTTGGTCGGGAGGGTCGGGAAGGTCGGGAGGGTCGGCAGGGTCGGGAGGGTCGGGAAGGTCGGGAGGGGCGGGAGGGTCGTGTTGGCCGAGTGGTCGGGTCGACGTGGGGCCGGTGGTCCGGTGGGTCGGGCATCGTCCGACGGGTCGGGTTGGCGACGGCGGGCTCGGCTCGCCGGTCAGGCACGCCGGGGGAGCGGGGTAGGATAAGCAAGTACGGGCGATGCAGAGGCCCGGTCTTTCTTCGAGGAGGGTGCAAGAGATGCGGAAGTTCATCGCGTCGATGTCGGCGGCGGCGTTCATCCTGATGCTGGGCGTTCCAGCGTTCGCGAAGACCGAAACGATCAAGGGGCAGGTCGTCGACCAGGAGTGCTACCTGCGCGAGAAGAAGGTCGACGCCGACAGGGCGTGCGCGGTCGAGTGCGCGAAGTCGGGCAAGCCGATGGCGCTGCTCACCTCCGACGGCAGGGTGTACGAGATCACCGGCGGGCTCGCGGCCAACAAGAACGAGAAGCTGGTGGCGCACGTGCTCCACACGGTGGAGATCACGGGCGAGGTCACCGAGAAGGCCGGTAAGCGCTCGATCGCCGCCGACGCGCTGAAGATGGCGAAGGACTAGGACAGTCGTCAGTCGTCGGACCCCAGAGGTCAGGCCGCAGGGTCCTCAGACATCAGGAGCGGCAGCAGGTATCGCGACTTCGGGCGGCGGCACCGAGGAGCATCACCGAAGGGTGTCGGCGCGGTCCTCACAGCACCGCGCCGCCACCACTCGTAGCCGTTCGCGGCGGCCGCAGGTCCTCAGCAGGTGGTCGATTGGCCCGACTCCCACGCGAGCGGACCCATCCACCCGCCTGCCCACCCGCCCCGCCCGCCAGGCCTGCCCGACCCCCGCCTGAACCCGCCGCGCCGCTACTCGCCCAGCACGAGCAGCAGGTCCCGCGCGTCCACCGCGGCGCCTGCGGCCACGTGCACCTCGCCCACCTTGCCGTCGCGCGGGCTGTAGACGGCGGTCTCCATCTTCATCGCCTCGATCGACAGCAGCCGCTCGCCCTTCTTCACGGCCTGCCCCGTGCGCACCGCCACGGACGACACCTTGCCCGGCATCGGCGACGCAATGTGGGTCGGGTTGTCCGGATCGGCCTTCGGATTGCGCTTCACCGTGCCGGCCACCGAGTGGTCGATCACGCTCACCGCGCGCGGCTGGCCGTTCAGTTCGAAGAACACGGTGCGGGTCCCGTCCTCGCGCACGTTGCCCGTCGTCAGGTAGCGCACGATCAGCGTCTTGCCGCGTTCGATCTCGACGGAGGCTTCCTCGCCTGCCTGCAGGCCGTAGAAGAAGTTCGAGGTCGGGATCGTGGACGTGTCGCCGTAGAGCGCCCAGTGCTTCTGGAAGTCCAGGTACACCTGCGGATAGAGCAGGTAGGACAGGACGTCTTCCTCGGTCGGCTCCTTCTGCGTCTTCGCCTGGATCTCCTTCGCCGCGGCCGCGAAGTCGGCGGGTGGCATCGACGCACCGGGCCGGCCGACGATCGGCTCGACGTGCGCCGACTTCAGCACGATGTTCCGGAACTGCTCCGGCCACCCGCCCTCGGGCTCGCCAAGCAGGCCCTGCATCATCTCGACGACGGAGCGCGGGAAGCTGAGCGGCGTCGTGGCGTTCATCACGTCGGCTTCCGTCAGCTTGTTCGTCACCAGGAACAGCGCGAGGTCGCCGACCACCTTGCTGGACGGCGTCACTTTCACGATGTCGCCGACGAGCCGGTTCGCCGTTGCGTACGCCTCGCACACCTCCGGCCAGCGATGCTCGAGGCCGAGGCTCTTCGACTGCTGCCGCAGGTTCGTGTACTGCCCGCCCGGCATCTCGTGCTGGTAGACATCCGGACCGGGGGCCTTCAACCCTTCCTCGAACGGGTAGTACAGCTCGCGCACGGCCGCCCAGTAGCGGCTCAGGTCGTCCAGCGCCACCTGGTGCACGCCCGTATCGCGCTCGGTGTTCCGCAGCGCGGCGACGATGCTGTTGAGGCACGGCTGGCTGGTCATCCCCGACATGGAGGCGAGCGCCGCGTCCGCGATGTCCACCCCGGCATCGCACGCGCGCAGGATGCTGCCCGAGTTGATGCCGCTGGTGTCGTGCGTGTGGAAGTGGATCGGGACGCCGACCTCGTCGCGCAGCGCCTTCACCAGCGCGTACGCCGCGTACGGCTTGCACAGGCCCGCCATGTCCTTGATGCCAAGGACATGCGTGCCCATGTTCACCAGCTCCTTGGCGAGCTTCACGTAGTACTTCAGGGAGTACTTGGTGCGCGTCGGGTCGAGGATGTCGCCCGTGTAGCAGATCGCCGCCTCGGCGATCACGTTGGTATCCGTGCGCACCGACTCGATCGCGAGCTGCATGTTCGCCGTCGAGTTCAGCGAGTCGAAGATGCGGAAGACGTCGATGCCGGCCTCGGCGCTGCGCTTGATGAAGGCCCGCACGACGTTGTCGGGATACGTCGTGTAGCCGACCGCGTTGCTGGCGCGCAGCAGCATCTGGAAGAGGATGTTCGGGATCCGCTGGCGCAGTTCGGCCAGCCGCTGCCACGGGTCCTCCTGCAGGAACCGCATCGACGTGTCGAACGTCGCGCCGCCCCACATCTCGAGGCTGAACAGGTTCGGCGTCAGGCGCGCCACCGCGTCCGCCACCGCCAGCATGTCGTAGGTGCGCACGCGCGTCGCCAGCAGCGACTGGTGCGCGTCGCGCATCGTCGTGTCGGTGAGCAGCAGGCGCTTCTCGTTGCGGACCCACTCGGCGAACTTCTCGGGACCGAGTTCCTGCAGCGTCTGGCGGGTACCGGCCGGAGGCGCCTCGCCGCGCGGCATCGGCGGGGGCACCGGCACGGTGAGCTTGCGCAGCGGGTCGATGCCGTTCTTGACGTCGGGGCGGCCGTTCACGATGACGTCGCCAAGGTAGCCGAGCATCTTCGTCGCGCGGTCGCGGTTCTGCCGGAAGCGGAACAGCTCGGGCGTGTTGTCGATGAAGGTCGTCGTCGCGCTGCCCGACTTGAAGGTGGGATGCTCGATCAGGTTGAGCAGGAACGAGATGTTCGTCTTGACGCCACGGATGCGGAACTCGCGGAGCGCACGGTTGGCGCGCTGGCCGGCTTCCTCGAGCGACGAGCCCCAGGTGGTGACCTTCACGAGCAGCGAGTCGAAGTAGGGCGTGATCACCGAGCCGCCGAAGCCGTTGCCGCCGTCGAGGCGCACGGCGAAGCCGCCGGCGGAGCGGTAGGTGGTGATGCGGCCGTAGTCGGGCGTGAAGCTGCGCTCGGGATCCTCGGTCGTCACGCGGCACTGCATCGCGACCCCGCGGTGCTCCACCTTGTCCTGCGTGGGCACGCCGAGCGGCGGCTCGTGCAGCCGGTGGCCCGCCGCCACGAGGATCTGGCTGCGCACGAGGTCGATGCCGGTGACCACCTCGGTGACCGTGTGTTCGACCTGGATGCGCGGGTTGACCTCGATGAAGAAGAACTCGTTGCGGTCGACATCGAGCAGGAACTCGACCGTCCCCGCGCTGCGGTAGTTCACGGAACGGCAGAGCGCGGCCGCCGACTCGCAGATGCGGCGGCGCAGAGCTTCGGGCAGGTTGATGCTCGGCGCGACCTCCACCACCTTCTGGTGGCGCCGCTGGACCGAGCAGTCGCGCTCCCAGAGGTGCACGAGGTTGCCGTGCGCGTCGCCGAGGATCTGCACCTCGATGTGTTTCGCGCGCGCGATGTAGCGCTCGAGGAACACCTCGGCGCGGCCGAACGCCGCGCCCGCCTCACGCTGCGCCTCGGCCAGCTTGCCGGCCAGTTCGTCCGCGTGCTGCACGACCCGCATGCCGCGCCCGCCGCCGCCGAAGCTCGCCTTGATCATCAGCGGATAGCCAATGCGCTCGGCGGCCGCCGCGACCTCCGCCGGATCGGACAGCGCATCCTCCGTGCCGGGGATCGTGGGCACGCCCGCAGCCACGGCCAGCTTCTTCGCCGCGGTCTTGTCGCCGAACGCCTCGAGGTGATCGGGGGTGGGCCCGATGAACTGGATGCCCGCGGCCTCACAGGCACGGGCGAACGCGGCGTTCTCGGAGAGGAACCCGTAACCCGGGTGGATGCAGTCGACACCCTGTTCCTTCGCGACCGCGATGATGGCGTCGATGTTCAGGTAGGACTTCACCGGCTCGCCGCCCTGCGGCGGGCCGATGAGGAACGCTTCGTCGGCCTTGAACCGGTGCAGGGAGAAGCGGTCTTCATGGCTGTAGATCGCCACGGTGCGCAAGCCGAGTTCGGTGGCTGCGCGGAAGCACCGGATGGCGATTTCCGAGCGATTGGCGACGAGCAGTTTCCGCATATGTCTCGTGACGGACCCGGGGTCCGGCTGATGGTCTCGTGGAAGGCCGGAGTGTCGGCAGGCTGGAGCGCGACAGGCCGTGCTGATCTTAACGTAAGATGCGACAGGTGACCGGTTCCCGCGACGTCCTCGTCATTGGCGCCGGCATTGTCGGCTGCGCCGTGGGATACGAGCTGGCGCGCCGCGGGGCCGCGGTGCAGATCGTGGACGCGCGGCCCTCCGGATTCGGTGCCACGCAGGCGTCGGCCGGCATGCTGGCGCCGTTCACGGAAGCCGCCGATGGCGGGCCGCTGCTCGACCTCGGCGCCCGCAGCCTCGATCGCTACGACGCCTTCGTCGCCGGCGTGCGCGAGGACAGCGGCATGGCCGTGGCCTACGAGCGCACGGGCAGCCTGCACGTGGCGCGCCTGGAGGAGACGCTCACGCATTTCACGGGCATGCAGCGGGCGCTCGATGCCCGCGGTGTCGCCTGGGAACGGCTGGAGCCGGCCGCGGCGCGGGAGCGCGAGCCGCACCTGGCGCCCGACATCTTCGGCGCCCTGCTGATCCCCTCGCAGGGACACGTCGCGGCGTTCGACCTCACGCGCGCGCTTGCCGCCGCCGCAGAACGCTGCGGCGCGCGCCTGTTGAACAACACCCCCGTCCGTCTGGTCCGCGCCGCCGGTGGACGCCTCGAGGCGCTCACCGCCGCCGGCACGCTGCGCGCTGCAACCGTGGTGCTCGCAGCCGGCGCCTGGTCGGGCGAGGTGGAGATCGACGGGGTCGCGACGCGTGTGCCGGTCAAACCCGTCCGTGGACAGATCCTGCACCTCGGCTGGCAGGGGGGGCTGCCGCGGCGGATCACCTGGGACGAGCGCTGCTATCTCGTGCCCCGCCGCGACGGCACGCTGCTGGTCGGCGCGACCGTCGAAGACGCCGGGTTCGAGGAGCGGTCGACAGTCGCCGGCGTACGCGAGCTGCTCGAGGCCGCCTGCGACCTGCTGCCGCACGCGTGGACCGCAAGCCTGCTCGACGTCAAGGTGGGCCTGCGGCCGGGCAGTCCCGACCCGCTGCCCGCCATCGGCTGGTCGGCCAGCGTGCCCGGGCTGATGTACGCCACCGGTCACTATCGCAACGGCGTTCTGCTCGCTCCGCTCACGGCGCATCTCGTCGCCGACGCCATCCTCGACGGCACGCGTGACGCCGCGTTCGATGTCACCGACCCCGGCCGCTTCGGTGCGCTCTAGATGCAGGTCGAGATCGCTGGGGTGGCGTACCGTCTGGTTGCGGTGCCACGCGACGGACGGTGGCGGGCCTACGCGCTGCGCGCCGGCACGGGCGAGCAGTTCGGCCCCGACCTGCACGGGGCCACCGAGTCCGAGGCCCGCGACCGGCTGGAGCGCTGGCTCGAGTGGCAGCACGCGCACAGCGCCGCCCTCCTCGAACTGCAGGAGGCCCAGCACGCGTATCACCGCTCGGTGTCGGACACGGCGTTCGCCGGCCACGAGTCCGGCGGGCGGGCCGGGTCCGACACGCGACGCGACGCACTCGAAGCCGTCGACGCGGCGCGGGCACGCCTCGACGACCTGCGCGCCCGACGCCCGCGATAGGAGCGAGGCACATGGCGAGGCTCTCGTCCGTCGACATCGACCAGCGGCTCGCGACCCTCACCGGATGGACGCGTGACGGCGACACCATCCGCAGGCAGTTCACGTTCGCCGGATTTCCCGACGCCGTCGCCTTCGTGTCGCGCCTGGTGCCAGGCGCCGAGGCCGCGGACCACCACCCGGACGTGACCATCAACTACCGCCGCGTCACCATCACCTGGACGACGCACAGCGAAGGCGGGCTCACGGACAAGGACTTCGCCGGTGCGGCGATGACCGACGACCTGGCCTGACATGCGGCTCAAGGCCACCTACAGCTCGCGCGAGGTGGCGGCTGCCACGGGCCTTACGGCCCGGCAACTGCAGGTGTGGGATGCGAGCGGCCTGCTGCGGCCCGCCATCCCCTCACACCCGACGACGGCGGGGGGCTATACGGAACGCCGATACACGCCCATCGAGGTGCTCGAACTGCTCGTGCTCGCCGACCTCCGGCGGCACGGGTTCTCCATCCAGCAGCTCCATCACATCGTCGAGGTCCTGCGGGATCGATTCGGTGTGTCGGTGTTCGAGGCGACGGGCGGCAGCACGCGGCTGCAGGTGCTGACCGACGGCGTGCGGGTCTTTGCGCGGACGGCGGCAGGCGAGTTCTACAACCTGCTCGAGTCGCCGGTCCAGCCCCTGATGGAGGTGGGCGACGCGCGCAGGCTGCGCCTGGTGGCCGGGAAGTTCAGGAAATCGGGAAAACCTTCTCGAGGTCGTCGGCCGGGCGCGGGATGACGTGTACGCCCACGAGCTCGCCGACACGCCGGGCGGCGGCCGCGCCGGCATCGGTGGCGGCCTTCACCGACCCGACATCTCCACGCACGATGGCGGTGACCAGGCCCGCGTCGACCTTCTGCCAGCCGACGAACACGACGTTGGCGGTCTTCAGCATGGCGTCCGTGGCTTCGATCATGCCCACCAGCCCGCGGGTTTCCACCATGCCGAGGGCGTCGCCGATCTCGCGCTTGTCCTTGTCAGCCATCAGGTCCATCACTCTAGCACCGAAGGCCGGACGGCCGGAACTGGTCGCGCGACGTCCGCTCCGCCACACCGCGGTAGGGGCCGACCCCGGCCTGGCCGTGCCGGTCAGCCGACGCCACGATGGCCCTTCTGCGGAGGGAGCCGGCCGGGCGGCCAACGGACATCGACGGTGCGGCCTGCCAAAGCCAATCTAGAATCTCTGCCATGCCACCTTCTGCCGCCTCCTTCGAATCGCTCGGTGTCTTCTATCTGGGCCGCCGCGTCGACCCGGCCTCCTTCGCCCCGACGAACGATCTCGTGCTCTACGACTCGAAAGACCTCGTCACGCACGCGCTCTGTGTCGGCATGACCGGCAGCGGCAAGACGGGCCTCGGCGTCTCGGTCATCGAGGAAGCAGCGATCGACGGCGTGCCGGTGATCGTGATCGACCCGAAGGGCGACCTCACGAACCTGCTGCTGACGTTCCCGGAGCTGCGGCCGGAAGACTTTCAGCCCTGGGTACAGGAGGACGAGGCGAGGCGCGCGGGCAAGGACGTGGCAAGCTTCGCGGCCGAGCAGAGCGCGCGGTGGCAGAAGGGCCTGGCCGACTGGGGCCAGGACGGTGCGCGCATCAAGCGCCTGAAGGACGCCGCGGAGTTCACCATCTACACGCCCGGCAGCACGGCGGGCGTGCCGGTGTCGGTCCTCACGTCGTTCCAGCGCCCGGCGTCCGACGACCCGGAACTGGTGCGCGAGCGGGCGCAGACCACGGTGTCGAGCCTGCTGGCGCTCGCCGGCATCGACGCCGAGCCGCTCAAGAGCCGCGAGCACATCCTCCTCACGTCGATCCTGCTCGCTGCCTGGCAGGCAGGCGAGAGCCCGGATCTCGCGCTGCTGATCCAGCGCGTGCAGCAGCCGCCGATGACCAAGGTCGGCGTGATCGATCTCGAGAGCTTCTTCCCGGCCAGGGATCGCTTCGAGCTCGCGATGACCATCAATGCGCTCATCGCCTCACCCGGCTTCGAGGTGTGGATGCAGGGCGAACCGCTCGATGTTGCCGCGTTCCTGCGCACGGCCACGGGCAGGCCGCGCGTCTCGATTTTCTCGATCTCGCACCTGGACGATGGCCAGCGGATGTTCTTCGTGTCGCTGCTGCTCAACGCGGTGGCCGGCTGGATGCGGGGGCAGACCGGCACGTCGAGCCTGCGCGCCATGGTCTACATGGACGAGATCTTCGGCTACTTTCCCCCCACCGCGAATCCGCCGTCGAAGGGGCCGCTCCTCACGCTGCTGAAGCAGGGGCGTGCGGCCGGCGTCGGCGTGGTGCTCGCGACACAGAACCCCGTGGACCTCGATTACAAGGGGCTCTCCAACATCGGCACCTGGTGGCTCGGTCGGCTGCAGACCGAACGTGACAAGGCGCGCCTGCTCGACGGGCTCGAGGGCGCCAGCGATCACGCGGGCTTCGACCGCGCGGAAGTGGACCGGCTGCTCTCCAGCCTGACCAGCCGCGTGTTCCTCATGCGCAACGTCCACGAGGAAGGATTGACCCTCTTCCAGTCCCGGTGGGCGCTGTCCTACCTGCGAGGTCCACTGGGGCGCGACGAGATCAGGCGGCTCACCGGCGCGCGCGACGCGACCACGGCGCCGCCCGTGGGTGCCCTGCCCGGCGCGGGAGCGGCGGCACACCCGGCCGCGGCGGCCGCCGCGGCACGTGGCACCGCGCCGCCCTCCGCGCCCGCCGCCGTTGCCGGGCATCGGCCCGTGGTCCCTCCGGACGTGCCGCAGTTCTTCTCGCCGGACGCGGACGGCGGACCCGTGCCCCTGACGCCCGTCGTGTACGGCTCGGCGCAGGTGCGGTTCGTCGAACCGAAGCTCAAACTCGACGAGAGTTACCTGGTCAACTGGACTACTCCCATCGTCGACGGCCCGGTGGCCGTGGACTGGGAGCGCGCGGCCAACGTGGACTGGGCGCCCGAGCAGCTCGACTCCGACGCCCCTGACGGCGCGGCCTACGCCGAGGTCCCGGCCACGGCGCTGAAGTCGAAGAACTACGCAGCCTGGGGCAAGCAGTTCACGGCAGCCGTCCTCGCGAAGGAAGCGATCGAGGTGCTGCGCAGCCCGTCGACCGGGGAGGTCTCGCGCCCGGGCGAGACCGAGCGCGACTTCCGGGCGAGGCTGCAGCAGGCCTCGCGCGAGGCGCGCGATCGGGCCGTCGAGACGCTGCGGCGCAAGTTCGCCCCGCGTCTGGCCGCGATCGAGGAAAAGCGGCGGCGGGCGCAGCAGGACGTGGAGAAGCAGACCGAGCAGGCCAGCAGCCAGAAGATGCAGACCATGATCTCGATGGGCGCGACGCTGATGGGCGCGCTGATGGGGCGCAAGGCGATCTCGGCGACCACGCTCGGGCGGGCGACGACGGCGGCGCGCGGAGTCGGCCGTGCCATGCAGGAGTCGGGCGACATCACCCGCGCACGCGAGAAGCTGGCCGCGCTGGAGGAGCAGCGCCGCGCGCTGGACGACGACATCGCCGCGGAAACCGCCGCGATCGAGGCGTCCGGGGATCCGGCCACCGAAGTGTTCGAGCGGATGACGGTGAAGGCCAAGCGGACGAACGTGACGCTGAAGCTCGTGGCGCTCGTCTGGACGGCGTGACGGCAGACCGGGCGATCAGGCCGGTTCGACGGGCCGCGCCGGCACGCTGCTCGCCCCCGGCGCCCCGGCTACGCTGTTGCTGGCCTCCGCGATCACGTCGCGGATGTTCGTATTCATCACGGCCAGCTCGTGAAGGTGGTGCTGGACCTGCTCGCGCCACGCGGCCGTGCCTCCTGCCGCCCCGATGCCGCGCGGCTCGATGAGCCGCTGCAATGCACTGAGCGTCCGCAACTCGGCTTCCAGCTGGGCGCGCAGATCCCAGACATATGCAGACATGCTGACGACCGGGTCCGACATCTGCCTCAGAGTATGGACGAATCCGTCCTGCATAGTCACTAGCAAGAATGGATGGGCCGCAGTGATGAGCACGCATGCTCGTGGTGTCGTCGGGTGGCTGCTGAGCGCCATGGTGGCGGCGGCTGCCTGCAGCGACTCGCCCGTGCGGCCGACACCCGACCCCGGCGCGCCGTCCCTCAGCTGTCCGGCGCCGCTCACCGTGAGCGCACCGGAGAACGCCCCGGTGGCCGTCACGTACGCCAAGCCCGACGTCAGCGGCGGCGCACAGCCCGTCAGCACCGTCTGCACACCGGACACAGCCACCACGTTCGCGCTGGGCTCGACGACGGTGACCTGTCGCTCGACCGATGCACGGGGACGGATCGCCACCTGCGCGTTCAGTGTCACCGTGCAGCCAGCGCGGGTTCTCCAGGCGAGCCGCATCCTCGCCTTCGGCGACAGCATCACCGAGGGCAAGACCGCAGCGGGACTGCTCGACCTGCCGGCGGTCGCCGTCGGGTGCCCGATTCCCGATCGCGCGACGTCCTATCCCCGTGTGCTCGGCGAACTGCTGAGGGCGCGCTTCCCGACGCAGCCAATCGAGGCCATCAACTGCGGGGTCGGGGGCGAGACGGCGAGCGACGGCGCCGTGCGCCTGCCGAGCGCCCTCTCCCTCACCGGACCCGACGTCGTGCTCGTGCTGCACGGCGCGAACGACTTCACCGCGATCGCGCAGGCCGGCGGTACGGCGTCCACGGCGGTGGCGCAGGTGTCCGGCGCGATCAGCTCGATGATCCGGCAGGCGCGCGGACCGCGCGCGGTGTTCGTCGCCACGCTGTTGCCGCAGCGGCCCGGCGGCAAGGCGCCGCGGCCCGAGTGGGTGGAGCCGGTGAACACTCGCCTGCGCACCCTGGTGCCCGCGGAGGGGGCGGTGCTCGTCGACCTGTACCGGGCGCTCGGCAGTGCAGCCGACCCGTACATCGACACCGACGGTCTGCACCCCACGCTCGAAGGGCACCGCCGGATCGCTGAAGCGTTCGCGGAAGCGATTCGGGCGCACCTCGAGCGCGCTCCACAGTAGCCCAGCACCAGGTGCCTGCCTGCGGTCAGCGCAGCCGCTCGAGCACCTGCTCGAGCGCGCGGTCGCGCCCCGCCAGATAGTCGTCCGCGGTGAAGGGTGCAGCCAGTTCGATACCCAGCGACCCGATCGTCGCGTCGAAACGATCGCCGTAGCAGCCGTCGGTGCCGCGGCAGCCACGCTCCAGGTCCACCAGGCCGTCGCTGTGATGCAGGCAGAACCCCGAGTGCGGCAGGCACGTACGGCCGCCTCCGATCCAGAACCTGAGTCGATCCCCCGGTGACTCTCCGACGATCACGACGCGGTCTCCACCCGCCTTCTTCGCCGCCGCCGCCGAGACCAGGCCCGACGCGAACGTGTAGCGGCCGATCAAGACGTAGACACGGCCGCCGACCCGCTGTGGAAGGCTGCGTACGAACTCAAGCGTCGGCCCCGGCGCTTCGCCCTCGTCGAACCGCAGATCCAGGATGAGGTCGACGGGCCGCTGCAGCTCGATCGCGGCGACCGCGGGCCTTATCAGCGCGGCAGCGTCCTGCCCGGCCTCGGCGACGTGCTCCCTGAACTGCAGGTAGAGCGCGGCGCCGCCCAGCACCGGCTCCACCCTCAACGGCAGCGCGGCGTCGCGCAGCGCGAGTGGCGTGTCGGTACGGGGCACGGCCGGCACCCAGGTGGCGTCGGCTGGAGACAGGGCCTCTGGCGAGAGCCGGCGCGCGTACGCCTCGTCGCGCGGCACCTCGCCGGCGGGAACGGTCGTGATGCGGCGCGACTCCACGGCCCCGTTCGCACGCCGCACCTGCAGGCGGAGGCTGTCGTCGCGCGAGGCCAGTCCGGCGGTGCGCAGCAGCGACGGCGCCTCGATGATTTCGGCCAGCGCGAGCCTGCGCCGGCTGTCCACTCCGCCCGCGTAGCGAAGCAGACGGTCGTAGAGCTGCGCCACCGGAACCCCCTCAACCGACTCGATGCGCGCACCCGCCAGGTCCGCGACCGGTGCCGCGGCGCGGACGATCAGCAGCGCGTCGGGAAACCAGGCGATGCTGATGGGAAGTCGCCCATCCGGGCGCGCGGCATCGGTGCCCCCCGAGAGCCGGTCGTGCGCGTTGTCGGAGAGCGCAGCGATCTCGAGCAGGCGCAGGTGCAACTCGGGTGCGCTGAGCACCGGACCGTTGGCCACCGCGTCGATGAGGCCCAGCGCCCGGCTGCGGGCAAACGGCGTGAACGCCTTCGAAGCCAGCACGTAGCGCTGGCGCACCGTCGCGAGATCGTCGGCCTGCCGTGTCGAGGCGCCGGGCTGGCCGACGGCCCGCAGCCCGGCTGGCGGTGTCGCGAGCAGGAGTCCACACCCCAGCAGCATCGCCGCGAAGCCCGCTGAGGTCGTTGCTATTCCAGGAAACGTCCCGCGCGGCGACGCCGTACCCCTCGTGCGTGCGGTCGGGCGCACGCGCTACTTGTCGCCCATGAACGGATACCGGTAGTCGTGCGGCGGGTTGAAGTTCTCCTTCACCGTACGCGCGCTCACCCAGCGGACCAGGTTGAGCTTCGACCCCGCCTTGTCGTTGGTGCCCGAGCCGCGCGCCCCACCGAACGGCTGCTGCCCGACCACGGCGCCCGTCGGCTTGTCGTTGATGTAGAAGTTGCCGGCCGCGTACCGCAGGGCAGACGACGCCTCGACGACCGCGGCGCGGTCCTGCGCGAACACGGCGCCGGTCAGCGCGTATGGCGACGTGGTGTTCACCAGCGACAGCGTCTCTCCCCACCTCGCATCGTCATAGACGTACGCGGTGACGACCGGCCCGAAGATCTCCTCGCAGAGCTGCCGCAGGGCAGGGTTGTCGGTCTCAATCAGTGTCGGCTGGACGAAGTAGCCGCGGCTTGCGTCCGACCCGCCGCCCGCGATCACGCGCGCGGTCGTCCGCGCCTCGGCGATGTGCCCCGTGATGCGGTCGAAGGCCCGCTGGTCGATGACCGCGCCCATGAAGTTGCGGAAGTCGCGGACGTCACCCATTGCGATGTCCTCGATCATCGCCACCACCCGATCGCGGAGCTCGGGCCAGATCGAGCGCGGGATGTAGATGCGGCTGGCGGCCGAACACTTCTGCCCCTGGAACTCGAAGCCGCCGCGCACGATGGCGACCGCCAGCGCCGCCACGTCCGCGGAGGGATGCGCGAGGATGAAGTCCTTGCCCCCGGTCTCGCCGACCACGCGCGGGTACGAACGATACCGATCCACCGAGGCGCCGATCGTCCGCCACATGTGGTTGAACACCGACGTGCTGCCCGTGAAGTGCACGCCGGCGAGATCGCGGTGCGAGAGGGCCACGTCGGAGACGGCCGCGGGATCACCGGACACCAGGTTGATCACGCCGGGAGGCAAGCCGGCCGCCTCGAGCAGCTCCATCAGGTAGTGGGCGGAGAACATGGCGCTCGCGGCCGGCTTCCAGACCACGGTGTTACCCATGAGCGCCGGCGCGGTCGGGAGGTTCGCCGCGATCGAGGTGAAGTTGAAGGGCGTGACCGCGTAGACGAACCCTTCGAGCGCGCGGTACTCCACGCGGTTCCACATCGTGTGATCGCTGACCGGCTGTTCGGCCAGCAGCTCCTCGGCGTAGTGCACGTTGAAGCGCCAGAAGTCGATGATTTCGCACGCCGCGTCGATTTCCGCCTGGAACACCGTCTTCGACTGGCCGAGCATCGTCGCGCCGTTGATGGTGTCGCGCCACGATGTCCGCAGCAGTTCCGCCGCCTTCAGCAGCACCGCCGCCCGATCCTCGAAGGCCCAGCTGGACCACTCGTGGTGTGCCTCCAGGGCCGCGTCCACCGCCCTGGTGACGAGCGCCGGCGTGGCCTTGTGCCATGTGCCCAGCACATGCTGGTGATCGTGGGGCATCACCGCGGCTGCGGTGTCTCCCGTGCGGATCTTCTCGCCACCGATGACGATCGGGATGTCGATCCGCTCCGACGCCATGGCGTCGAGCCGCGCCTTCAGGGAGGCGCGCTCGGGCGAGCCGGGGATGTACGCGCGAATCGGGTCGTTGCCGGGGGGCATGACGCGAGCACGGCCGTTGAAGGAAGCAGCCATGAGGCCAGTCTAACTCGGGGGTCTTCATCGGCCGCAACTCCGAACCCGCGACGGGCTGACCCTGAAGGCACCGCCCGCGAGCCGCGCGAGCGCGGACCTACTCCGGCATCATGCGGTCGACCTGTGCCATGGCACCGCCGTAGAGCATGACGCCCATCATCAGGCCATGTCCGACCCAGGCCACCGCGAAGACCACCGCGACGATCGCGGCGCTGCGCAGCGTGCCGCCCGCGGAGCGCCGCCAGAAGCGGACCGCCCACCGCACGACCAGCGCCGCGTACGCGATCGACCCGCCCAGAACCGCAACTCCGGCGAGCGCGCTCTCGCCGAACGCCAGGTAGCCCACCGTCCACGTGTTGAGGGCGAGCGTGCCGAGCCAGCCAATCGCCAGCAGCACCAGCATGCCAGCGCCGTCGCCCCCGGTCTGCACCGGGGCCGGCGTGCCCGCGTCGGCAGCGACTTCAGCCAGGTTGCTCGCGAAAGGACTGCGCCCGGGCGAGTCCATGTCGTTCTCTCGACTGCGGCGTGCGTAGTCCGCCCAGAACTGTTCGCGCTGGCCCATCTGCCACCCCTTCCCACAGGAGGTCGAACCGGCGCCGATCCTAGTGCGGCGATTGGCCGTCGATCAATCGTGCAGCGGACGTCAGCGTCGATGGCCCTCACCAACCACGCGAGCCGTTGCCGGCCCGTCCGGAGCGCGATTGCCGAATCGCCGATCGGGAGCGCCGACCAGCGCCGACGACGAGGGCCGACGACGAGGCGCCGACGCCGAGCGCCGACGATGAGCCCGGGAGCCCAGGAGCCGTACAGACCTGCTTCGCTGTCTGCGGCGGCTCACCGGACGAACGGTTCGTTCAGGAAGCGCACCAGCGGAGCGACCTGCCTGAAGATGGACACCAGCCCCTTGTAGAACGCCGGATCGCAGGCGAACTCAGGCGGATATTCGTGCGCGGCGAGGAACTGGCGATGACGCAGGTACTCCGCGGCAGGATGATCGCGATCGAAACCGCGCGGCACCCGCTGGAGAGTCTCACCCGTGAGGGCGCCGACCGCGTTCCGGAACCCCGGCGACTCCACGATCGCGCGCAGGCGCTTGTGGTTCGCGGCGATGTGCTCGCGCACCGCGGCCAGCCTGCTCGTGTCTGGCGCGTACATGCCTCCGCCGATCCACACCCACCCGGGCGCCACCTCCATGTAGAGCCCCGCGCCCTGGTGGCGCGGCAGACCGCGCCACGGGAAGCTGGCGGCGATGTTCGTCTTGAGCGGTGTCTTGTCCTCCGAAAACCGGGTGTCCCGATAGATGCGGTAGATGCACGACGGGGTTGCCACCAGTTCGGGCGCGAAGTCCTGGAAGTCGAGCGCGAGTTGCTCGATCACGGCCACCATCGGCGCCTTCACGTGCTCCTCGTACTGCGCCTTGCGCTCGCGGAACCAGTCGCGGTCGTTGTTCCGCTTGAGGCTCCGCAGGAACGACAGGGTCTTCGGCGTGAAACGCGGTGTGCTCATCTCGGGGGCTCCTTCGGCCGGCAGTCCTGATGAAACCCTGTCCAGCCGCCCGATGTAAAGCGCATCACCCCGTCCGCGCGAACGCCTCCAGCACGGCGGCCTTCTCCGCGTCCGGCACCAGCGGGAAGCGACCGAGCACGACCTCGAGGTCCGTGCGCCGCCAGCCGTAAAGGCGCGCCACGGCCGCGTGTACGCGGGCTTCCTTCCGCACGTCCGGTGCGTGCGAAAGACTGAAGGCGAGATCGGCCAGCGTCTCGAACGCGTCGCCTGCCTCGTCGCGCGTCGGTACCGGCAGGCGTTCGACGATGGCCGTGGTGACGTGCGTGCCGACCCAGAGCCGCGCGAGGAAGTTCAGCACCACGCTGTTCAGGATCGCGCAGAGGAAATGGTGCGCCCGGGCCGGAAGCCCTGGCTGCAGGCAGAATAGCGTGTGCGTGGACGCCGACCGGGCGGGCAGGACCGCGGCGATCAGCGTGATGCGGTTCGCGGCACCCGCTACGTCGCGGTACGCGAGGCGCAGCCGCCCGGCTCGCGCGCCAAGCCGCTGCCGCACCTCGCGTTCGTCGACATGCCATCGTACGGTGGTCGCATCCGCGCGGAAGGGCACGATGTGCTTGCCCTCGAGGACCGGCCATCCAGGCGGCCGTTCGCGCAGGCAGTCGCGATCTTCCGTGGCGTTCAGTTCGCGCGCGAACCGCGCGTGCCACCCGCGGACGTGGCCGAGCGGCAGATACATCGCCGCCGCCCGCTCGGCGAGCGCGAGATCGAGCGGGCTGCGGACATCGGGCACCGCGAGGCTGTCGCCGGAGAGGCGGCGGAGGAGGGGGAGGTTCACCCGCACCGGGAACCACGACGCGGGCGCACGCGTGTCGGGTGCCCCGGCTCCGTCGAGCGCCGAGGCGTCCGACTCGCCGAAGCGGCAGAGGATCTCGTCCGACTCGCCGCCAGCCGTTGCGGACAACAGGACGAACCGCAGGCTGCGATGGACGGGGAAGACGGCGGCACGGTTGTCGAAGCCGACGAGCCGATCGACCTGGCACCGTGAGAACAGCCAGCGGCGAAGTGCGGCACTGCCGGCGTCCGACAGCAGCCCGAAGGGCACGATCATGCCGATGCGGCCGCCGGGCCTCGTGAGGGCGACCGCACGTTCCAGGAACAGCTGGTAACGGTTGGCCTGCCCGCCTGCCCGCACGTCGTAGACACCGGAATCGCGTGCGAAGCGTACCAGCGTGGAGGACGAGGCCCGCTGGCCGGCTCGATCGTCCCCGGCATCCGCCCGCACCATGTCCCACGGCGGGTTGCCGAGGACGGCGTCGAAGCCCGCGTCCGCGCGCCGCCGGCCGTGCGCGTCGAAGAACACCTCCGGAAACTCCAGCTCCCAGTGGAACAGCCGGCGCGTCAGGCTGGCGTTGGCGATGCGGCTCCACAGGTGCTGCATCGTGGCATCGGGCAGCGACCGCCGACCGGCGAGCAGATGATCGCGGACCGCCCCGAAGGCTGCCGCCGGCACCGCGGGCGTCGCGAGCCACGCGGCACACCAGGCGTCTGCCACCTGCTTCCACCGGGCCAGCGGCGAGCCTTCCGACGCCAGCGCATCGAGGGCACGCTCTTTCGCGCGCACCTGCGCCGCCGTGTCGTTCGGGGCCTGCTCGAGCGACTGCCGCACCGGCAGGACGTCGCGCATGATCTCGTCGATGCCCATCTGCTCCAGCAGCGGCGGCGTGCCCGACGTCCGCCGCCGCGTCGGGGCGTGGTGCAGGCGCGCCAGCCACGTGCCCGCGAGGCTGTCACCCACGCGCAGGTGGTGGTCGAGGAAGGTGAGCGGTCGATCGGCGGCGAGCGTGGCCAGCCACAGCGACAGGCGCGCCAGCTGCACGGCGGTGGGGTTGAGGTCCACGCCGACGAGGCAGCGTTCGGCGATGGTACGCCTGATGGACGCGCGCTCTCCGGGCCCGATGTCGGCGTGGTGGCAGCGCCCGTGCTCGACCAGCGCGGTGACGTACGCATCCGCCAGGAACCGGCAGGCGCCGACGAGGAACGCGCCGCTGCCCATGGAAGGATCCAGCACGCGCAGGCCGAGGATCCGCTCCGGCGTGGCCCCGCTGACCAGCGGTGCCAGGGTGTCCCGGATCACGTAGCTGGCAATCGCCCGCGGCGTGTAGAAGCTGCCCGTCGCCTTGCGCGTATCCGATCCTGCCCGCAGCAACACGGTGGGTGCCCGGGCGGAACCGCCGGGTTCCACGTGCGGCGCGTATTCGAGCAGCGTCTCGTACACGGCACCGAGCTGCTCGACGCCGAGGTCGCGGTACATCACGCGCTCCCGCGACTCGCCATCGCGCGCGACGCGCGTCGACACCGCCAGGATCGCGGCCCGCGCAGCCTCGTCGTCGAGCCCGGGCCGCTCCGCCAGCGGAGTGCGTGCGGGTGCGAACAGGCGGCCGTTGAACGGCGTGACCCGCAGCGTGCCCACGCGGCAGCCCGCATGGGCGAGACGGGTCATCGCCCGCAGCGCGTCCCACAGCCCGCGGGACCGGCGCGCGAGCGCCCGCTCCCGCAGCGCCTCCACGCTGTAACTGGCGCGATACACCGGGTGCCACAACGGGACCAGTACCCGCGCCTCGGCAAACAGCAGGAAGACCAGCCGGTAGACGAGCGTGAGCGCCTGCTCGAAGACCTCGTTGACCGGTTCGCGCCTGCCCCGCGCCGCCAGCGCGCGCAGGATCTCGGTGGTCGCCGACAGGACACCGCCCCGTAGCGACTGGCGCACCCCGGCGGCATGCCGCTCGGCCGCCTCGAGCAGCAGTTCGATGCCGTGTGGAGACGACGGCGGGGCCGCCAGCGTGTGTGCCTTCAGCACGAGCCAGGCGGCAGCCGAGGACCTCGGTTCTTCCGCCAGCGCATCGAGATCGAACTCGGCATATCGTCGCGAGAAGAGGCGGCCGGCCCGCACCAGCCTCACAACCCGTCCGTTGGTGACGAGGCACCACGCCGCCCCTGCTTCGGCAGCCCGGGTCACGGCCTCACGCCACAGGGCGTCGAGCGATGCGGACCACCCGCAGGCCATCAGCAGCACGCTCGCGTGATCCCCGTACCCGACCGCCGACGTGCTGAAGTCCGACGATCGTCGTGTGCCGAGGACCTCGAAGCCAAGCAGCGCCGCGAGCGGCACCAGCGCCACGTCGAACACGGCGCGGACGCTCGAGGCCGGGCCGAGCCCCTGCATGTTGCCCCGGAGGGCGTTGACGGCCCGCTGAAAGTCGAGCGCCTCGGGGTGCAGGGCGGCCCGGGCCTCGAGGAAATCCTCGGGCAGCAGGTGCCCGCTGAACCCGACAATCATGCGTGGCCGCCGCGCGTGTACAACAGGAGCGCCACGCGGGGTCCGCTCACCGTGACCGTCGTTGCCGCGTCGAGATCCGCCATCCGACTCTCGAGCCAGGCCAGCCATTCATCGCGCAGCCGCTCCCGATCGGCGTGCAGGCGCTCTGCGCGCCTGTCGAACAAACCCGGCTGGTGCGGCGCCGGCGTAACGGCGTGCTCGGCCGCCATGGCCTGCAGCCGAACGCGAACCGCCCCCGCTCGCCGCCGGGTGCGCTCCTCCGACGCCGCGAGCCACTCGTGAATGCCGGCTCGCATCGCCGCCGGGGCCGCGCCGTGCAGGGCCCGCACCACGTCGGCAGGCGACACGCGCAGATCGGCGAGCACCGGCGTCACGAGCGTGGCCACCAGCCGCCCCGTCGCGTCGTGTTGATCCGTCCTGAGCACCGCGATGACCCCGCCACGTGCCGCGGTGCGCGTGGCGGCATGCCGCGACCACGCGACGAGCGGGCGTGAGCCGATCGTCTCGCACGCTCCCTCGATCCGGGCGGACGGCTGCCGCCGCCCGAGGCAACGCGCGAGACCCACCTGCGCGGCTGCCGTGCGGGCCTCGTCGGCGAACCGCACGAGCGGCACCGCCACCCGCGGATCCGGCTCCGCATCCCCGCCCGCCGCATCGACCCCCATCACGAGAGCGGCTGCGCGCTGTTCCGTCCACGGTGGCGGATCGCCAAGCGGACGAGGGGCCGCGATGCGCTCGGCGGCGAGCCGGACACGCGCCGTCAGCCTCGCCAGCAGGCCCATTTCCCTCGATGCGGAGACCAGGTGTACGGCGTGCACGCGCCTCACCTGGCCGATGCGGTCGACGCGCCCGATCCGCTGTTCGAGCCTCATCGGGTTCCACGGCAGCTCGAGGCTGACCACCAGCCGGCAATGCTCCTGCAGGTTCAGTCCCTCGCCCGCGGCGTCGGTTGCAAGGAGAACCCCCGTCCGTGCAAACTCCGCGAGCGCGGCGCGGCGCTCCTCGCGGGTGAGGCCCCCGTGCACGACAGCGGCGCTCGGGGCGACCTGGCGCCGCAGGTGGAGCAGCGTGTCCCGGTATTCGGTGAAGACGATCACGGGCTCGCGCACGCGCCCGAGCAGGCGGCGCAGCCTCGCCTGCTTCGAGTCGGCGCCCTCGGCCACGCGCGCGGCGCCGAGCACCGCGGACAGCAGCCTCCGCTCGCGGGCGACGTCGTGCAGGGCCGGCTCGCGCCACATGGGCGGGACGTCCGCGGCATCGAGTTCGCCCTCGTCTGCGATGGGTAGCAGGAGCTGTTCCTCCGCCGCCTCAGGAGAGTCGGCCTCGAGCATCGCAAGCCGGCGTTGCACGGACTCCGCGAGCGCGAAGGCGCCCGAACACGCTCGCTTGTAGAGCAGTGCCAGGAACAACGGGATGTCTCCGCCACCTCTGTGGCGCCGCTCCCGCCGTACTTCCGCGGCGAACGCGTCCAGCGCTGCGTGCATCGCACGCTCGGCCGACGACGAGACGATGGTCCGCGTATGGATCCGCCGGAACGACGCCAACCCGATCTCGCGACGGGTTCGTCGGAAGACGAGCAGCGGATCGCCGTGCGCGCCGGTGTCGACCAGCGAGCGGAACGCGTCGTCGTTGCCGCTGTGCGGCGTGGCCGTGAGCAGCAGGACGTAGGCGGCGCGTGCGCACAGGGCGGATACGGCCTCGTGCCGGTCCGTCGAGCCGGTCGTGCCGTGCGCTTCGTCCACGACGACCAGATCCCACGGCGCGCGCAGCGCCAGCGGCAGCACTTCGGGCCGCTTCACGAAGTCCACGGACGTGACGACCACGGGCGGGACACTCCAGGGGTTCACCTCCGGCGGCAGGTCGCGGCGGCTGCGGCGCATGGCCTCCTGGTCGACGACCGCGAGGTCGATGCCGAAGCGCGTCCCCGCTTCGGCGGCCCATTGGTCGCGCAGGCCCGCAGGGCACAGCACCAGCGCACGGCTCACAACGCCGCTGCCCCGAAGTTCCGCCAGCGCGAGCAGCGCCTGCACTGTTTTCCCCAGCCCCACATCGTCGGCCAGCAGCAGGCGGCAGCCGTGCCCGTGCAGGAGCGCGATCGCGGGCTCGAGCTGGTACGGCAGCAGCGTCATCGCCGCCGACGACGCGGCCTTCAACGTCCCGGCGGGACCGTGTGCCGCGAGCAGCATGCGTGCGGCCGTGCGCCACCTGCCTCGTCCTGTGCGAAGCGGCAGGTCGCTGGTGCGGATGGCTTGGATGTCATCGAACGGCGCGATGACCGTGAGCGCACGGGTGTCCTGATCCGGCGAGGCGGCCGTGAGCGACACGACCGTGCAGCCGCCGTGAGGTTCGACCGACGCGACGACCCACGGCAACTGGCGCACCCGTACGTGGTCGCCGGCCCGAACGAGGCGCCCTGCCGGTGTCTCAGAAATCTCCATCCTTCTTGCTCCGGCGTGTTGCGGAAACTGCCGCGCGTCAGTGCCGGACGTGGCGTTTTCAACGGGAACGGGTCGCCCGGCCTGGTGTGCTGGCGAGGAGAGGGCAAGCCGCGTTCCGGAAGGGAGGGTGCGGGTCGTCAGGAGGCGCCGGAGTGGGGAGGCGTGTTCAGCCTCCCTCGTGCGGCAGTGCGGATCAGCGACTGCGCAGGTCGGCCCAGGCGACCAGGCCGACGAACGCTGCGGCGACGAGCATCCCGAGCACGACGACTGCCGCGCTCATGCCCCACCCGGACACACCGGCCTGCGACCAGGCGCCGCCAGCGAGGGCCACGGCACCGAGTACCGCCGCCCCGACGTGGAGGCGATCGGTGACGGCGATGGGCTGCGTGGCCCGCTCCTCGGCATCGAGTCGCCGCAGCAACTGCGCTTTCCACCAGAGGAACGAGGGGTCTGGCAGCGGGCCGAGTTCCCGCGAGACGTCGCGCAGCGTGTCCATGGCCCGGCCGGCCACGTGGGCGTCACGATCGACGGTCCCGTTCATCGGCGCTCCTCCTGGTCGTGACCATGGGCGCGGAGCAGCGATGCCAGCCGACCCCGCGCCCTCGAGAGGAGGACGCGGATGCTCCCCGCCTTCAGTCCCAGTAATCCGGCAATCTCCTGGTGACTCGCCTGCTCCACGTGCGCGAGCCACATCAGCTGGCGGTCGCGCCGCGTGAGGCGGCCGAACAGCCGCCGGACGTCCACCTGCAGGACCGGGTCGGGTCCAGCGCCGCCAGGCTCGGGCGGGCGCTCGTCCGATTCGTGCCGCCGCCCGCGCCAGTGATCGGCCATCAGGTTGCCAGCCACGCGGAACGCGTACGCGCGCAGTTCGTCGAGGTCGCGTGTGGCCAGGGGCGTGCGGAGAAGGCGCAGGAACGTCTCCTGCAGGATGTCGTCGGCGTACGCCGACGAGGCCATGGAGCGAGCGATGTACGCGCGGAGCGGAGCGGCCGTCCGGGCGTAGAGCGCGTGGAACGTCGGCTCGTCGAGCAGCGTGGAGGCCGTAGCCGAGGCGTCGGCGGCCTCCGTGTCGGCGCGGGTCATGGCGTCGCCCCGGGTCGTCATCAGCGTTGCACGGGCGCGGGCTGCCTCGACGGCGCGCCGTCCTGCGCGATGAGGCCCAGCGCGCCAGCCAGGCGGTAGGACGCGGCCGCGGACACCGCGAAGCCGATGCCCAGCGACAGCGCGATGGCCCCCGTCACCTCGAACCCGGCCATGGCCTCGGGCATCTGCGAGAAGAACGAGAGGAGCAGCAGGCCCAGCCCGAGGCATATGAGGACCACGCCGATCTGGGTTGCCCGCAGGATGCGGTCCTTGGGGCTCGTGGTGCTCGGCTCGGCGGCGAGATCCGCCATGAAGCGGGACCCGGCCGGTGTCTGCAGGAACTCGTTGAAGTCGCGCACCGACCCGAGCCGCTCGAGCAGCCGGGTGTTGAAGTCCGAGGCCAGGCGCAGGCGCTGGCGCCTCTGCCACGAGTCGAGGGTGACCCACACGACGTAGCCGATGGTGGCAAAAAATGCGGGGAAGATCACGAAATCTGGATTCACGCGGCCTCCTGTCTCTCTTCTCTACAACGGAGGAGACGGGGGCCCGGTTAACAGGGTTCGCGGGGCGCTTCGTTCCCGGCGGGCCACCGGATGCCGCCGGCCGCCCGACCCGGTCGCTCGCGTCGCTGTCCGCCTCCTGACCTCGGTGCCAGGTCGGCGCCACGCAGGTGGACCACTATCTCCGCGCCGGCGGTTGCGGTGCCGTGAAGAGCGCGTTGAAGAGCAGTCGGAACGTGCTGTGCGACTGGGCCCGGTGCTGGACCGGGAACCCGAACAGCACGACGCGGCCGCTGCCGAGCGGCGCCTCGAGGATCGCGGCGCGGCCGGCGATGAGCGGTTCACCCTCGAGCCAGCCGCTCACCAGCAGATCTTTCGTCGCGTACCGGCCCACCGTGCGGATGCCCGCAGCCGGCGACGGGTCGGCGTAGGGCGCGTTCGGCCCCGCCGCTGATGCTGCCGCAAACACCGAGCTGAACGCGAAGAAAGCCGTCGTCTCGTCCGGGATGCCGAACGCCAGCGGGTGAGCCGGGTCGAGCGTCAGGCGCAGGATGGAGCCGGGCACGAACAGCCGCTCGCTTTGGCGTGCCGTGTCACGCACAGGCAGTTCGAACATCCCGATCGCGAGGCCGCTCGACTGGCCCAGGCAGATCAGGGTGCCCCCCGTCCGCACGAACGCGCCGAGCGCGTCCATGCCGGCCGCGCCGAGCCCGCCGGCGTACTCAGGCGGGACCGTCTCGTCAGACATCCCCGAGGCCACCCGATCCCCGGGCACGTTCGGCAGCACGATGGCGTCGTAGCGTGCGCGCAGGTTGCCGGCGCGCACCTGCGCGTCGGTCACGACGTCGTACGTGAACTCGAAGCGGTCGAGCACGAGTCGCGTCCAGCCTTCGTCGATGCTCGCCGTCCACGGCTTGTAGACCGCGACCCGTGCGCGCCCGATCGGCTGGACATCGGCGGGCAGCCGGCCCTTCATGCCGTCCGCTCGGAGCCCCAGGTCGCGCGCGATGCCGGCGACCACGGTCTCCGCGCCGCGCGCGTAGGGTACGACGAGCGCCCCCGGTGCGTAGCGCACGCCCGCGCCCTCGATGGCCGTGGTCGACCACGAGGGCGCTGCACCCGCCGCAGCCAGCCGGTTGACGGCCAGTGCCGCCCCGTTGCCCGAACCGTCGATGATCCAGTACGTCGGCTTGCGTTCGCCGTAGACGCCGGCCGGCGCGACCGACGCCGTCGTGAGCCTGGTGAGCGCGGGCGGCTCGAACGTCCGCTCGATCGTGATCACCCGCACGCCCATCTGCGCGGACAACGTCCAGCCAGCTACGTCGTACGGCCGTTCGGTCGTGCCTCCCGGCACCGTGCGCCGTCCCGGGTACGTCTGCCGCTCGAGCAGGGTCTTCGCGTAGGCGCGGTACGGCTGTGTCATGAAGACGATGTCGCTGCCTTCGGGATACGGCTCCCCGTCCGCGCGGAACGGCTCCATCGCGCGCTGGATCTCGACCGCGCCGAGCAGCAGCAACTCTTCGAGCCTGGCCGCCGTGTAGGGATCCTGCTGGTCGGGCGGGATGATGAACGCGAACGGCGCCCCCTGCCGCCCCTTCTCGACCGCGCGCCGCCCCATCTCGTAGAAGTTCTGGACGAGCTGCTCGCGGTACGCGCTCGCCGCGAACAGCAGGCCCTCGATCGCGCTCAGGTTGTAGTCGACGATGTCGCGCAGCGTCCAGCGGCCGCCGGGCCACGGATCGGGGAAGTTGATCTGCGGCCGGTACTCCTGCAGGCCCTTGAACCCGGCGCGCAGCTCGCTCGCCGGCACGTTGATCGGCGAGGCGATCGCCACGCTCGCCACCTCGGTGAGCAGGCACACCGTGTTGTGGCCCAGGGGAGCCGAGTCTTCGAACCCGGGCCAGTAGTAGTCGTACTTCGCGCCCGACACGACGCCGGAGCGCCCGTCACGCTGCAGCGCCAGCGCCATCGCGTTGCCCAGCAGCGCCGCCGATCGCCAGATGAGCGGGTCGTAATTCGGATCGATGGGATCGGTGTTCGGCGGGACGAAGAACCGCGGCCCGTTCTCCTCCATCTGGTGCATCGTCAGGAACACCTGCGGGTGCCAGTCGCCGTAGAAGAACCGCGCGAGGTTCCGGTTCTCCGCGAGGTTCATCATGAAGGCGTCCCGGTTGATGTCGTGGCCCGCGTACTTGTGATACAGCCACGGCATGAAGCCGCCTTCGTACGGCGTGCCCCTGGTCGACTCGTACCAGTCGGTGACGATGCGGTGGCCGTCCGGGTTGAGCATCGGGATCAGCACGATCACGACGTTGTCGAGGACCGCCAGGGTCGCCGGGTCTGCCGCCGTGGCAAGGCGGTGGAGGAGCGCGACTGCCGCCTGCGTGGGCCCGACCTCGGAGGAGTGGATGCTGGCGCCAATCGCGACGATCACCTTGTGCGACGCGGCGAGGGCCCGTGCCTCGTCGCGTTCGAGGAGTCGCGGGTCCGCGAGGCGCTGGTTCACCTGGCGGATCTCCGCCAGGTTACGGATGTTGGCCGGTGAGCTGATGACCGCCGCGACGGTGTCGTGGCCCTCGGTGGTCTTGCCGAGATCGAGGAGCGTCACGCGGTCCGACTGGGCGTCCACGGCCGCGAAGTACCGGTCGATGGCCTCGGCCGTCGCGAGCCGGCGATCGGTGCCTGGCTGGAACCCGAGGTGCGCCTCGGGAGTCGGCACCTGCGCCGCGAGAGGTGTGGCGAGCCAGAGCAGGGTGCCCAGCAACAGGGCAGACGCCCTGGAAATCGTCACCGCCGCATGATAGCAGAGCGATCCCGGTCCCCCTGCGCGTCCCAAGCCGGGCCCGCGCTCCTGAAGCGCCGCTGCGCCTGAGCTGCGTGGCGCGCGTGCGACGCGGACGGGTGTGATCAGAGCGTGTGCTCCTCCTCGTCGGGCGAGCGTGGCAGATGTCCCTGCGCCCGCAGCTCCGCGACGGTCGCGCCCAGGTGAGCGCGCGTGTCGTCCCAGAATCGCTGCACGCCCGGCAGTTGCGCGAGCACGCGCTGCACGATGGCGCGCTGCACACCCCGACCGCGCCCATGGACGAGCCGTATGGTCGTCAGGCCCGCTGCGGCTGCCGCGTGCACGTACTCCTCGACGACCGACGGGATGTCGCGCGGTGCGAAAGCGTGGAGATCGAGCTCGGGCCCGATCGGCACGGTCACCGGATCGTCGCCCTCCGCGTTGTCACCAGGCCAGTCGGGCATCGTCCCGTAAGTCGCGAGTGGCGAGCCGCGCCGCCGGCGATCAGGCCGCGGTCGCCTCGTAGGTGGCGGTCACCGCCGTCGTGATGCCGCCGCGCGCCGAGAAGTCGCCGACGACGACCATGCGCCGCGGGCGGATCGCCTGCACCAGGTCGTCCAGGATCTGGTTGGTCGCCGCTTCGTAGAAGATGCCCTTGTTGCGGAACTCCAGCAGGTAGTACTTCAGCGACTTCAACTCGACGCACGTCTGATCGGGCACGTAGGTGATGCGGATCGTGCCGAAGTCGGGAAGGCCCGTCTTGGGGCACATGGACGTGAACTCGGGACAGTGGATCGCGATCTCGAAATCGCGCTCGGGCCTCGGATTGGGGAACGTTTCGAGCGTCGAGCTGGGCATGCGCAAAATTCTAGCAGTTCCTTAAGGAAATCACCGATTTTGGGGCGGAACCCGTTTGACACTGGGCGAAATTGCGCGTTAGCATTTGCGCGGTAATCCTGCATGAAACACCGCGATCTCCGCCGCGCGCGCGTGGGTCGTCGGGCAGACTACGGCGCGCGACGATAGGGAGACCCACATGGCTGATGCCCGCAGGATGGGCAAGTCCGAGCTGTTCTCGCACTTCGCCGAGCGGTTCGAGGTGAAGCGCACGCAGGCTCGCGAGTTCTTCGATGAACTGGCGCAGCTCGCAGAGAAGGAGCTCAAGAAGTCCGGCGAGTTCGTGCTGCCGGGGATGGTGAAGCTGGTCGTCCAGAAGCGCAAGGCGCGCATGGGTCGCAACCCGGCCACCGGCGAGGCCATCAAGATTCCGGCCAAGACGGTCGTGAAGGCGCGCATCACCAAGCAGCTGAAGGACGCTGTCCTGCCCCGCAAGTAGGCAGCTGCCGGACCCGCTTTCCACACACGTCACAACACATCGACATCGCGGTGGAGAGCAGCGCGGCGGCCCGTCGGCCGCTGCGCTCCCTCGCCGCGACCTGTCTCGTGCGCGGTTTCGCAGCCGCCGTGCTCGCGCCCGAGCGCGCCGTCACCGCCTCGCCAGGCCCGAATTGGCCGGATCCCAATCAGGTATGCGAATCGTTCTCTTCCTGTCCCTCGCCCTCGTGCTCTCCACGCCCGCCGCGCACGCGCAGGAGGCCGACGCCGACCCCTTGCGCCTGCACGCGGCCGGCTTCGTCGGCGAGTCGCACAACGGCGATCGCAACGGCGTCACCTTCGGCGGCGACCTCGAGGTGCGCGTCGCCCGCCTGTTCGGCATCGGTGTCACCGGCGAACACGTGAACGAGCCCTTCCGCGAGAACGTCTGGGTGTTCCCCCTCCTGATCCATCCGACCCGGGCGCTGAAGCTCACCGTCGGGCCCGGGATCGAACGGGCGCGCGAGGACGAACCGGCCAGCCGGTTCCGCAATCATGCCCTGCTGCGCGTCGGCGCGACGTGGGAGTTCCCGCTGCGACACGGGTGGAGCATCGATCCCGACCTCGCCCTCGACTTCGTCGAGCACCAGCGCGTCGTGGTGTACACCGTCGCGATTGCGAGGGAGTTCGGGCCCCGCCTCACGCCGCGCGCGTCGCGCTCGCACTGACGGGGACGACCCCGGGCCGCGTGTGCGCTGGCGTCGCGGGACGCACCGTCGGTGGGTGGCCGGCGTGCCGCGGAGGTGGGCCCCGCCCGGCCGCGCGTGCGCCGCGCGGAGGGGGAGGGCAGGGGGCAGGGTCGTATCAGGCGGGGCGCGCCAGCGCGCGGCTGTACAGCGTGGCCGGCACGAGCCGCGCCGTCCGCGTCTCGAGGTTCATCACCGAGTCGTCGTCGAGGATGATCCGGTCGCCGGGGCCGAGCAGTACCTCCGCGCTGTACCGGCGCAATCCGCGTCCGGTGCGGGTTTCGAAGTAGCGCACCGGGTAGGCACGGTCGTTCACCCGCACCGTATCCGACTTGACCAACGTGCGAAACATGCTGTCCCTCCTCTGGGCCGCGGCCTCTCAGCTGGCGACGTCCACTGCGCCCGCGGTGCTGCGCGGGAAGCGCAGCGTGAATGTCGTGCCGTGCCCTGGCTGACTGGCGACGGTGATCGTCCCGTCGAGCTGCTCGACGATGCGCTTGCTGATCGCAAGGCCCAGGCCGAGTCCCCGCCGTTTGGTCGTCACGAAGTCGTCGAAGATCGCGCCGAGCCGCTCCGCCGGGATGCCGACTCCCGTGTCCGTCACCGTCACGTCGATCGTGCGATCGTCGCCGCCCGTCCGGACGGTGACCCGGCCGCCCGCGGGGGTGGCCTGGATCGCATTGGTGATCAGGTTTCGCCAGACGCGCCCCAGGGCGAACCGGTCGCCGTCCAGCTGCAGCGGCACCGGCGCATAGATGCCCGCCAGCTGCACATCCGCCCGCTCCGCTTCCGCCCGCATCGCGTCCACCACCTCCGCGACCGCGGTGTTGACATCCACCGCAAACCGCTCGAGGGGGCGGGGCCGGGTGACGTTGATAACGTCGTCCATGAAGCGCTTGAGCGTGACCAGTTCACGCTCGATCGTCTGCCTGGACGCCGTCCTCGTCTCGTCGTCCAGGTCCGCCCGCAGCAGCAGGCGTGCGTTGTTCCCGATGTTCTGTATCGGATGATTCAGGTCGTGGAAGAGGCCTGCCACGACGCGGCCGAACATGGCCTGCCGCTCCTGCCGCTTGACGTCCTCCTGCAGTTCCACCAGGCGGTCGGCCATCGCATTGAACGACGCCCCCAGCTGGCCGAATTCGTCTGCGCTGTCGATGTGCACCCGGGCCGCGAGGTCGCCCGCCGCCAGCGCCTCCGTGCCGCGCCGCAGCGCGAAGATCGGGGCGATGAACCGGCGGCCGAAGACCAGTCCGGCGCCCACCATCAGCACCAGTGCCAGCAGCGCCGCGACCATCAGCTGGCGCCGTTGCTCCGTCGCGCTCGCGTAAGCTTCGGCGGTCGGCTGCTCCACCACCAGCGTCCACCCGAGTTCGTCGAGCGGAGCGGCCACCCCGAGGAAGCGCGCGCCGGCCTCGTCGTCGTATTCACGCCAGGCGGTGCTGCCACGAGCTGACACCAGCAGTGGGTGGGTGCTCAGCGTCTGACCCTGGGCGATGAGCGCCTTCCGGTCCGGGTTGCCGTGGGCGATCAGCCGTCCGTCCGGCCCGATGACGAGCGCGAAGCCGTGGCTCCCGATGCGGATGCGATCGACCATGCGCCACATCTCCTCCAGGCTCATCTCGCCGACGAGCCAGCCCGAGGGCCGGCCAAGCCGCTGCAGGCGCATGGCAAAGTGCGTCGTCGGCAGCAGGTCTTCGTCCACCTGCAGCGGCGTCATGATGACTCCGTCGACGCTGGTGCCCGCGGGATCGGGCACCGAGCCCGGGGGGGCGCCGACGCGGCTGGTCGCCATCGTCGCGCCGGCGGCGTCGAACAGCGTGAGCTCGCGGAACTCCCGGAACTGCAGCACGTAGTTCTTGAGGACGCGGTCCTGCTGCCATGGTTCGAGGCCTGTGTCCTGGAGGTCGGCGGCCAGCGCGGTGAGGATCGCGATGTTGCCCTTGACGTAGCGCCGGATCTCCTCGGCGGCCCGCGTGGCGACGTTCAGGTTCGCGGTCACGACCGTCTCGCGTGTGCCGGACTGCAGGGTGAGCACCGACCAGGCACCGTAGGCGGCGAGCGGGATCAGCGCAGCCGCGGCGAGCACCAGCGCGAACCGGGTCGAGATGTGCCGGATGCGCATCCTTACCGGCTCCCCGGGGCGGCGTCCTGCGCGGCCCGCCGCCACAGTCGCAGCGAGCCGAGCACGTCGCGTCCGGGCTCCGCGGGCACCTCGAACGCCGTGCTGACGGCACGCGCCCGTTCGCTCCACGCGATGAACACGGCGGGCGGGTCGGCGACGATGGCGCGCTCGAAGGCGGCCACCCCTTTGCGGTAGGCGTCGTCGTCAGGGGCCGCGCGCACCTGGTCGAGGGCACGGTCGACGTCCGGGTTGCTGTAGCCGCCCCAGTTGAACTGCGCGCCGGAGTACCAGAACCAGAGCGGCCGGACGAGCGTGGGCCCCGCGGCGACGTCGGCCAGGATCGCGTCGAAATCTCCGCGCGACACGCGGTCGTAGATCCGATCCACCGTGACGTGTTCCAGCGTCATCTCGACCCCGACCGCCTGCAGCTGGCGCTGCAGCGCCACCGCCAGCCGTTCGAGCGACGTGTCGCCGAACAGGCAGACGATCCGCAGCGGGTTCGGAAGTACGGTCGGGGCATAGGTGAAGCGCGGCGAGGCGGGGTCGTGTGCCCAGTGGCCGGGAACGACGGGTCCGTCGGCTGGCCGGCCGTGACCCGCCAGCACATCGCGGACGATCGCGTCACGGTCCACGGCGGCATTCAGGAGCCGTCGGACCGCGGGATCGCGAAGCTCTGGGCGCCGCACGTTCAGGATCAACTGGTAGACGTAACTGCGCGGGTGCGTGAAGACGCGCACGCGGGTGGAACTCTCGAGCGAATCGAGCGCATCGATGCCCACCTCGTACAGCATGTCGACCTCGCCGCGCAGCAGGTCGGCCCATGCCGCACGCACCGAGGTGTAGGGACTGAAGGTGACGCCAGCCAGCAGCGGCGCCCCCTCACGGTATGTATCGTAGGCCTGCATCGTGATGGCGCCGTCCGGTGCTGGTGGGCCCGCGGAGAACGGCCCAGTGCCCGCGAGCCGGTTTCCGGGAGCAGAGATGCCGACGTCGAGGGCCTCGAGCACGAAGTTGGAGCGGCGGTGCATGGTGATCGCCAAGTCGAGCGGCGAGACCGCGGTGATGGTCCGGATGTCGCCCGCTGCGGGTCCCAGGTTCGTCTCGAGTTGTGAGGCCAGCACGGCGCGCACGGTGTCAGCCGTCAGGGGTTGACCGTCGTGGAAGTGGACGTTCGGCTTGAGCCGGACGTGCAGCGTCAGGCCGTCGTCGGACAGCGACCAGCCATCCGCCAGCCACGTCTGTGGGCGCCCTGCCGATGACGGCCGCAGTAACCCCTCGAGAGCCACGTTACGTGCCGCCTGGCTGATGCCGAGGGCCGGGTTCATGCCTGACGTCAGGCCGAAACCGATGCGGAGAAGAGGGCGAGGCTGCGCCGGCTCGATGGGACCGGCGCAGGCAACCAGCCACGCGAGCGGCAGCACTGCGAGCGCGGCGACGAGACGCCGCCGCGCTGCGGCTGCCGCTGTATGTGGTGGCCCGGACACGAACCGAGATTACCCCGGTTCCCTGAATCGCTAGCCTCCGGGCGGGAAGTCGTCCACGTAGATCGGGCACCACCCCTGCGGCTTCGCGTCTTTTGTCGCCTTCTTCACGATCACGATCTTCTGGTTCTTCATGCACCCTCCTGAAACTGGCTGGCCACCTGGTGGGCCAGCGAGACCACTGCCGTTTCGAACGCACGCTTGTGACAGGCCGGCGCGTGCATGTCGCCGAGCGTCGCATGCGAGGCCGCGACGCATCCCCCGGCGCAGACCGGGATGAAGGCGCAGTCCCCACAGCTGTCCCATGGCCGCAGCCGATCGAACTCCCGGCGCGCCCGCTCCCGACCCGGGTCGCGCCGCTCGTCGATGTGGCCTGTCGACAACCCCTTCTCCCCAGTGAAGCCGGGACACGCATACAGCGAACCGTCCGGGCCGATCGTGTGCGCGTGCTTCATGTGCACGTGGCAGGGCCCGTTATGAACACCGTCCGGCGTCGGGAAGCCGAACCTCCGCGTCTCCTCGCGCAGGAACGTCATCTGGTCGTCCAGGGCGTGGCACGTGTCGCACGTCGACGCCGTGCCCGCGCCCGCCGAGGTCATGCACGTCCCGCCCAGGGGCTTCGCCGGCACGCCGTCGGCGCCCACGGGCGTGAGCGGCAGGATTCGCGGCCGGCCAGGCGTGCGCGACACGCCGGCGTCCTCCGCCGACCGGATCACCGGCTTGAAGTGGACCTTGGCCAGCCGATCGGCGAAGTCCTGCTCCCGGAGGAACGCGAGCAGCGCCGGGTAACTGCCCACCGACTGCTCGTCGAAGTTGCCGCCGATGGCGATGCGCACCTTCGGGGCGACGCGCCTCAGGTTGTCGATGATGCGATCGAACGTGCCCTGCCCGCCGCGCAGCGGACGCATGCGGTTGTGCGTGTCGCGGTCGCCGTCCAGCGTGATCTTCACGCCGCGCAGGCCGAACGGCAGCAGGCGATCGACCACCTGCTCGGTGAGCAGCAGGCCGTTGGTGATGATCGAGACGGACTGGCCGACCGCCCGTGCCTGCGTCGCCTGCCACAGGCGCTCCGCCAGGTAGTACATGACCGGCAGGTTCAGCAGCGGCTCGCCGCCGAAGAAGGTGAGCACCAGTTTCTCGGGCCTGACCCGGTCCAGTTCGTGCTCGATCCACGACGCTACCCGCGCCGCGGTGTCCATCGACATCTTCTCGGCGAACTTGTTGTAGTCGCCGTGATCGCCCTGGAAGCAGTAGTCGCACGCGAAGTTGCACTGCAGCGTCGTGAGGACGGTGACGTTCAGCTCCGTCGTGTCGTGCGTCAGGGTGTCGAGATACCGATCGAGGGCCGCGCGGTCGGCGTCACGGCCCGCGCTCAGGAAGCCGTGCTCGACGAGCGCCTCCAGTGCCTCGCCCGTGGACGCGTCCACCTCCTCGCGGCGCGGCGCCTCGCCCGGTTCGAGCAGCGAGGCGACCTCCGAAGCGACGATCGCCTGAGCGTCCGTCAGCGTGTTCATCAGGAACACGCGACCGTCCTCCAGTGGCACTTGCAGGGTGAAGATGGATCCCGGCACTCGTCTCCTCGCGCAGGCACACCACGGGCATGAGCGCCGCGCGGCGCCCGACCTGACCGTCCTGTGTGGCCTGGAATGTGAACCCGACGCGAACGTCAGGCTGCTGATCGGAGGAGGCTGCAACGCATGTTCCAGCCGTGCGTTGATGGCCGCCATCGACGGATTTGCTGAGGAAATTCGCGAGTCTCGACGTGGCGGCCTGCGCGTGCCGCGCGCACCACCGCCAGAAACGAGACAAGCCGTTGGCTGCACTTTCGGGCGCCTGCGCGGCCGCCCGCCACAAACACGGTGGATATCGACGTGTTCGTTGCGCGGCCGGAAATTGGCCGCCGCGGCCAGTTTCCTGAGGATGTAGGACGGAGATTTACAGGCCGCGGATGCGGCGGGCGAGCTGACGGACCTCGAGCTTGTCCATCTTGTACTTCAGCGTGCTGAGTGGCAGGCCGAGGTACTCCGACGTCGCGGTGACGTTCCACCCGCATTTCTCGAGCGAACGCAGGATGAAGTTCCGCTCGAAGGCATTGGTCGCGTCGTCGAAGAGCGACTCCGTGCGCATCCCCTGTGGCTCGAGCTGTGCGAAGTGGAACTCGAGCGGCAGGTCTTCCTCGCCCAGGTAATCCTTGTCGGTGACCGCCACCAGCCGTTCGATGAGGTTCTCCAGCTCGCGGATGTTGCCGGGCCACGTGTACTTCTTCAGCATCGCCATCGTCGTGTCGGTGATGCCCTGGACCCGCTTGCGGAACCGCAGGTTGTAGCGCCTGAGGAAGAATTCCGCGAGCTGCGGGATGTCCTCCGCGCGCTCGCGCAGCGGCGGCAGCTTGATCGGGATGACGTTGATCCGGTAGTAGAGGTCCTCGCGGAACCGCCCCTCCTTGACGGCCTTCGCCAGGTCCACGTTGGTCGCCGCGATCAGGCGGAAGTTCGTCTTGATCGGCTTCTGCCCACCGACCCGCTCGATCTCGCCTTCCTGGATGGCCCGCAGCAGCTTCGACTGGAGGTCGAGCCGGAGGTCTCCGATCTCGTCGAGGAAGAGCGTGCCGCCCGAGGCCAGTTCGAACTTGCCAAGCTGCTGCCGCAACGCCCCCGTGAACGATCCCTTCTCGTGCCCGAACAGCGTGCTCTCCGCCAGGTCCTTCGGAATGGCCGCCATGTTCACGGGGATGAACGGCGCATCCGGGTCGCCCGCTTCACGGTGGATCATGCGCGCCAGCAGTTCCTTGCCCGTCCCGCTCTCACCCAGGATCAGCACCGTCGCTGGCAGCTTCGCCACCTTCTTCACCAGATCGACGATCTCGCGGACGGCCCGGCTCGGCCCGACGATGAACTCGCGCCCGTTCTGGTCGGCCACCTGCGCCGAAAGCGTCAGCACCTGCCGGTTCAGGTCCTGCCGCTCGCTGGCGTTGCGCACCAGCGAGCGCAGCTGGTCGTATTCGAAGTTCTTGGTGACGTAGTGGTAGGCGCCGTGCTTGATGGCCTGGACGGCCGTTTCGATTTCGTTGATCGCCGAGATCATGATGATCTCGGCCAGGCTGTAGTTCTCGCGAACGATCCGCAGGACCTCGAAGCCGCTGATGCCGGGCAGGCGGACATCGAGGAGGATGATGTCCACCTCTTCCTTGCCGAGCACCGCCAGGGCCGCTTCGCCGCTCGCCACGCGCAGCACCCGATAATCGCGCTTCAGGATCGACGCGATGGTGTCCCGCATGCCCTCATCGTCGTCGACAACAAGGACCGTCTTGGGGTGCTGACTCATTGAATTGAAGGGGAGGCGGCCATTGTCGCAGGCGGTTGACACTGTTGCAAGCCGTTCGTTAACGTACTGGTTTTGTTGACCTTGTCCTCGATCATCGCCGCGGGTGGCCTGCTCGTCGCCGCGGCCGCCCTGCTGCGCGCCCGCGGCGCGGTCCGCCGCGCCGAACGCCTGGCCGAGTCCTACTGGGAACTGCGGTATGAGGTGGGGCAGATGAGGGTCAGGCTCACTCGACTCGAAGCGGCCGCCGGATTCCGGGAGGCCGATGCGGATGCCGACGCCGCAGCCCCGCGGCCGGCGCAGACAACCACGTTCGTGCCTCTCTCCTCCTTGAAGAAATGACCAACGAATACGACGTCATCGTGATTGGCGCGGGCACCGGCGGCTATGTCGCCGCGATCCGTGCCGCGCAGCTGGGCATGAAGGTGGCCTGTGTCGAGAAGCAGAAGTCGCTCGGCGGCACGTGCCTCATCTGGGGCTGCATCCCCACCAAGACCCTGCTCGAGCACGCCCACGCCCTGAAGGTGGTGCAGGCGGCGAAGGAGTGGGGCGTCACAATCGGGGACGGCTCGCCGCTCCCGGTCTCGGTCGACATGAAGCAGGTGAACGCCCGCAAGGACAAGGTGGTCAGCGGCCTTACCAGGGGGGTCGAGTTCCTCTTCAAGAAGAACAAGATCGACTGGATCAAGGGCACCGCACGCCTCACCGGCAACGGTGGCGTCGAGGTGTTCGAGGGCGACACCCAGACCCTGAAGGCCCGCCGCGAGATCATCGTCGCCACCGGGTCCGCGCCGCGCAGCGTGCCGGGCATCACGCTCGACTACGAGCGCATCATCACCAGCGATCAGGCCATCCACCTGAAGGCGGTGCCCAGGTCGATTGCCATCATGGGCAGCGGCGCGGTCGGCGTCGAGTTCGCGTCGATCTTCAGGAGCTTCGGCGCCGAGGTCACCATCATCGAGCTGCTGCCCCGGCTGGTGCCGGTGGAAGACGAGGCGGTGTCGGCCGAGTTGCAGAAGTCGTTCAGGAAGAAGGGCATCACCGTCCTGACCGGCACGAAGGTCACAAGCGCGGCCGTGAACGGAAACGGCGTGGACGTCACGGCTGCACTCGCCGACGGCTCCACCCGGGAGATTCGTGCCGAGTACCTGCTCGTGGCAACCGGGCGCGGCCCCGTCACGGCCGGCCTCGACGCCGAGAAGCTGGGCCTCGAGATGGAGCGGGGCTACATCAAGGTGGACACGATGTACCGCACCAACGTCCCGGGCGTCTCCGCGATCGGCGACGTGATCACCCTTGGCAGCGGCCCGCACCCCCAGCTCGCCCACGTGTCGTCGGCCGAGGGTATTGCCGTCGCCGAGCGGATCGCGGGGCACGACGTGTTTCCGATCAACTACCGCCACGTGCCGGGCTGCACCTATTGCGATCCCGAGATCGGCAGCGTCGGCCTGACCGAGAAGCAGGCCATCGAGCAGGGCTACGACGTGCGAATCGGCACCTTCCCGTTCGGCGTGCTGGGGCGTGCGAAGGCCGCCGGCGAGACGGAAGGGTTCGTCAAGATCGTCGCCGAGAAGAAGTACGACGAGATCCTCGGCGTCCACATGATCGGGCCGCGGTCCACGGAACTCGTCGCCGAGGCGGTGCTCGCGCTGCGCCTCGAGTCGACGGTCGAGGAGCTGGTCCGCACCATACACGCACACCCGACGATGGCCGAGGGCATCGGCGAGGCGGCACACGCCGCCCACGGCGCCGCGATTCACGTCTGATCGCCGCCGGCCCGCCCGTCCCGCTCCCCGGGGCGCGCGGGCCGCACCCTTCGTACGCGACAGGACAGGACAACGATGGCTAGCGACGTACTGATGCCGCAGATGGGCGAGTCGATCGCCGAAGGGACGATCGT
>CAYLTD010000013.1:0-122757 GCA_964386715.1 uncultured Bifidobacterium sp. | reverse complement strand
CGCTGAACGTCGCCGTCGTCTGCGGGCTCGCCGCGTTCGCAAACGTCGTCGTGCCCGGCCCGCTCTGCTGCGTCCACTGGCTGGTCACCGTCGCGCCCGTCGGCAGCCCGTCGTCCGTCACCGAGCCCGCGAGCGTCGCGCCGCTCGGCAGCGTGATCGTCTGCGCCGCGCCTGCAGACACGACCGGCGCCAGGTTGGCAGGCGTGAGGCGCAACTGGCAGAAGCGGACGTCCGCGACGTTGATGCGGCCGTCACGATTCGGATCGTAGGGATCGTCCGGGCCGTTCGCGGTCTGGTTGTTGCGGGTCCGGAGGAGCGCAAGGTCGGCGGAGTCGACGCGTCCGTCGGTGTTCAGGTCGCAGAGCAGCGGAGCGGCCTGCGCCGCATACAACGATGTCGCGAGATGTGGGACGACAACGCGAAGACCGGCGACCTGCGGGTCCATCGCGACGAGCGCGACCGCAGACGCCGCGCCGCACGCAAGCGCGACCAGCAGGCGGCGTCTGGCTGACGCGGACCGGCCCTCCGTCGAACTCACCGCCGCCCGACGGCGGTCTGCGCGCGCTGATCGTCCTCTCCGCACCGGCTATGTCACCCCATCGAGCAAGAACGGCTGTCACCGCATCCGACGCCGCGATCAACTGTGCGTCGTACGGGCGTCAGGCGCACCGCACTTGCAGTGAACGGCGAGGCTCGCGGAATGTGTCGTCACCAAGACCAGTGCGCCTGCCGGCCAGGGGGCAGCAGGCGAAGCCACCTGGCGAGACGAAGGCGGTCAACACGTCGCGATGGGCGGCCGTTCATCAAGAACCGCGCCGGCCGTTCGCTGCACGGGATCTGGACGTAAGCCCTGATATGTCAGCGCTTTGCCAAATTCGTCGGCGCGCGACGTTTGCTGTGCACCGACGATCGGGCGCGACATTTGTCCGACCCTGAGACGGTTTCCGGCACGCAGGGGAGGAACAGTTCAGGACTCTGTCGACACGCGCCCAAACTCACGGCAGAGCTTGGAGGCGGCGGAGCGATGCAGTGCCCAGCGGCGGTCGGAGCCGGTGCCGCTACGAGGACGTCCGTCGGCGTTCGGTCACCACCTGCAGGCCGTGCTTCAGCCGCAAGGTGACCACAGGCTGCGGCACCACCGGGTGGCCGGGCACGACACGCAGCCGCCAGTGCTGCGCAATCGACGCCGTGACGAGCGCCAGCTCCATCCAGGCGAACGACTCCCCGATGCAGCGCCGCGTCCCGCCGCCGAACGGGAAATACGCGAACGGCGGCAGCGTCTGGCGGAAGTCGGCCGTCCAGCGTTCGGGCCAGAAGCGATCGGGCTCTGCGAAGAACCGCGCGTCGCGCTGCGTGACATAGGGGCTCATGAGCACGATCGAGCGCGGCGGCACCATGTAGTCGCCCGCCTTGTACGCCCCGACGGCGCGACGGCCGATGCTCCAGGCGGGCGGGTACAGCCGCAGCGACTCAGTGATGATCTGCTCGAGCAGCGGCATGCGCGGCAGATCGGCCAGCGACGGCGGACGGCCGCCGAGCACGCGATCGAGTTCCTCGTGCAGGCGCCGTTCGATGTCGGGAGCCCCGTTGAGCAGGTACCACGTCCACGCCAGTGCGTTGGCGGTGGTCTCGTGGCCGGCCAGGAAGATGGTCATCGCCTCGTCGCGCACCTGGCTGTCGCTCATGCCGCGACCACCCTGCTCCTCGTCCTGGGCCATCAGCAGCATGGACAGCAGGTCGCCGCGATCGCCGGGGTTGCGTCGCCGTTCCTCGATCAGGCCGTAGATGATCCCGTCCAGCGTCGCGCGCGCGTCCCGTCCCTTCCGCAGCGCGCCAATCGGCAGGTTCTCGAGCACCTCCGCGAACGGGAGCATGGCGGTCCAGAACGACTCGAGCACGGCCGTGAGCGCCTCGCCGACGTCACGCGCCTTCTCTTCCACGTCGGCATCGAAGAGCGTGCGGCCCACGACGGCCAGCGTCAGGCGCATCATCTCCTCCGACGCGTCGAGCGTACCGCCGTCGGTCCAGCGCGCCTGCACGCGCTCCGCGCACGCAGTCATCGTGGAGGCATAGGACGCAATCCGTTCCTTGTGGAACGCCGGCTGCAGCAGGCGTCGCTGCGTCAGGTGCGTCTGTCCCTCGCTCGTCAGCAGCCCGTCGCCGAGCAGCTTGCGTGCGCGCTCGAGCGCGCGCCCCTTGCGGAAGTTGCGCTGGTTGGTGACGAGGACGTCCTTCACCTGGTTCGGGTGCGTGACGAGGACGAAGTGCTCGCCCGCCGCGTAGAAATGCGCGACGTCGCCGTACGTCTTCGCCAGGCCGGCCAGGAACCCCAGCGCGTCGCCGCGGAGCCCGAACGGCACGAACGATCCCAGCAGCGTTCGCGCCGGGCCCGGCGGCCACGCGACGGCTGGCGTCGCCATCTCAGCCCTGCCCGCCGACGACGACGTGCCAGGGCTGGACACGCCAGGTGAGGATCAGGCCGTGGGTCACGTACGGGTCCGCCGCCGCGAAGCGTTCCGCCACGTCGGGTGAATCGCCCTTGAAGATGATCAACGCGCCTTCCGGTGTCTCGCCCACGGCCCCGCCCATGACGACGTCACCCCGATCGTGTGCCTCCCTTACGAGGCGCAGGTGCTCGGCGCGCAGCGGCGCCCGCCGGTTGACATAGTCGTCCACGACCGCGTCGTAGCGCAAGACGAAGTACCCCATGATGCCGCTCACTCCTACAGGCTCGGCGAGGCCAGCGCGGTACGCGCGGCGATCGCCCGCCGGTACGCCGGCTCCACCTGTCCCGGCGCCGATGCCGAGAGCCCGAGGTCGTGCAGGTGGCCGTCAGACAGTCCGTAGATCCAGCCGTGCACCGCCAGCGGCTGCCCGCGCAGCCACGCCTCCTGCACCACGGTGGTCTCGCAGACCTGGTGCACCTGCTCGATCACGTTCAGCTCGCACAGCCGGTTGACCCGTGCAGCCTCATCGTCGACGGCCGCGAGCGCGGTCGCATGGACCTCGGCCACGCGCTGCACGTGCCGCAGCCAGTTGTCGATGAGCCCGTGCCGCTCGCGCCGCAATGCCGCACGCACGCCGCCGCACCCGTAGTGGCCGCACACGATCACGTGCCGCACCTTCAGCACCTCGACCGCGTACTGCAGGACCGACAGGCAGTTCAGGTCCGACTGCACGACGACGTTCGCGACGTTGCGGTGGACGAAGAGTTCGCCGGGCAGCAGGCCCACGATCTCGTTCGCGGGCACGCGGCTGTCGGCACACCCGATCCAGAGGAACTCCGGCGTCTGCTTCTCGCGCAGCCGCTCGAAGAAGTCGGGCGTCGTGGCCACCATCCGGGCGGCCCACTCGCGGTTGTTGTCGAACAGATGGCTGATGTCCATGCGCCTGCGCCTACCGGTTCTGTGTCACGCGGATTTGCTCGAGGAGCGACGCGACCAGCGCCTCCGAGCCGGTGAAGATCCCCTGTGGCGGCTGCCCGAACGGCCGCATCTCCGCGAAAATGGTGTCTGCCTGATACAGGTTGAGCCCGTGGCCCGCCAGGAACTGCAGGCGGAGGTTGCGGTCGGTGTTGATCTGGGCATCCTGCAGCCAGGGCTTCAGGTCCTCGGCCGAACCCGCATAGGTGGCGAACAGGTCGACCGCCGACTGCATCCCGATCTCGGACAGCGAGCGCCGCAGCGGCGCGTACTCCGGCCGCTGCAGCCGCGCCTCCATCGCATCGAGGTCGATCCGCGTCCCCCCGGGCTGTCCGAGCAGGACGAGGTCGTACCCCTGCCCATTGTAGGTGTTGGCGAAGACCATCCCTCCGGGGAACGCATCGAAGAAGGTGGCGATCTCGCTCTTGACGGCTTCCGTGTTGCTCTCGTAGAGCTGCACGAACAGCGTCATCACCCCGCCGGGGTTCAGCCGGCGCTTGGCCAGCTCGAAGAACTCGCGCGTGTAGAGCATGGCCGCCCCCTTCACCCAGGGGTCGAGCGGGTCCGACGTGATGGCGTCGAAGGTCTGATCGGTCGTCAGCAGGAAATGACGCGCGTCGTCGATGTGCACCCGGACCTTCGGGTTGCGGACCACGTCGAAGTTGTGTTCCGCGAAGTACGTGGACACGACGCGGGGCACGAGCGGCTCGATCTCGGCGATCGTCTCGTGCTCGACGGCCGGATCGATCGAGACCGCGCCCGCCGTCACGCCGGCGCCGCACCCGATCACGACCACCGATCGCGCGGAGGCCGGCACCAGCGTCGTCAGGTGCCCGAGCATGCGCTGCAGGCGCATGTCCTGCGGTTCGCTCGACGCCTGCACCTTGCCGGCGTTGTGGTAGTTGCGCACCCCGTTGCTGCGCTCCGACACCGCCACCGAGGCGTTCCATCCCTCCCCGGTGTAGATCACCTGCGACTGTCCGAGTTGAGTGGCCGTGTACCGCCCGTAAGCGACGAACACGCCAGGCACCGGGTGGACGCTGAGCGCGAGCAGGCCCGCCACCGCCCCCGCCGCGGCGAGCGCCGCTGCCGACGCACGGCTCTCGGCGAGGACCCACAGCCCCGACAGCGCCGCCACGACGATCAGGAGCTGCTGTGCGTGCTGTGTGCCGATCCAGACGATCAGCAGCAGGCCCGCGGACAGCGAGCCGACAATCGCGCCGAGCGTGTTGGCGGCGTACACGCGGCCGACCACGGCCGCCGGGTCCTCGTCAGCGGCGCCGGCCGACGCCAGCGCGAGCGGAAAGCTGGCGCCCCAGAGCACCGCAGCGGGCAGGACGGCGTAGAGGCAGCGCACCAGATCCAGCTGGAACTGGAACCAGGGGTTCGGCGCGATGGACGGGTTGATCGGCCAGTACGGCAGCGACTCGGTCAGCACCCAGGCCGTCCAGGCGATCGCGGCGCACAGCGCGAGCTGGCACCAGCCCAGCGCCAGGCGCGGACGCGGCAGCGACCGCGCCAGCGCCGCCCCACCGCTGCTGCCGAGCCCGAGCCCGGCGAGGAACACCGCGAGGATCAGCGAGAAGGTGTAGGTGGTCGCGCCGAACATCAGCGACAGCAGGCGCGTCCAGATCACTTCGGCCGCAAGGGCGGTGAACCCCGAAAGCGCAATGGCCCCGTAGACGACCATCCGCCCCCGCCTCACGTCCGCCGCGGCCGACGACATCCGCGACTCCGGGGTGAACGGCACGACGGCGGCCAGCGCCAGCGCCGACAGGGCGACGCCGGCGTTCAGCGCGACCGCCACGTAGGTCGTCACCGAGACGTCGTACACCGACATCAGGTAGAACCCCGCCAGCAGGCTGCCAGCGACCGCGCCCGCCGTGTTGCCGCCGTAGAAGAACCCGAGCCACGCGACGCCGTCGCGGGAGCGTTCCACCCAGCGCGCGATCGCGGGCAGCGTCGCTCCCATGAGCAGCGTCGGCGGCAGCAGGCAGATCGCCGCAGCCACGGCCCGCAGCAGGATGCCGGTGACGCCCGAGCCGGCCCACGCCGTGTAGGCGCCGCCCACCAGCGGCATGCCGGCGAGCAGCAGCAGGCCCATTGCGCCGATGCCGAGTTCGAGCCACGCATACAGGCGCAGCGGGTGCACGGTTGCCGGCATGAACCGCGGGAGCAGCAGGCTGCCAAGGCACATCCCGCCCATGAAGGTCCCGAGCAGGACCCCCATGGAGACGGCCGAGGAGCCGATCACCAGCTCCAGCAGCTGGAACCAGACGACCTCGTAGATCAGCGCCGCGCACCCGCTGCCCACGAACAGCACGAGCAGCAGGGGCAGGTAGCGCCGGGACGTCATCGGCACGCGAGCCTCACCGGGGGAAGGTCCGCAGCGGCGCGTGTCCCTCGGGAATGGGCGTCCGTGCGGTATTGAGGACCATCGCCAGCATGGTGTAGTAGCCGGTGATGCCCAGGATGTCGATCACGCCCTGCTCACCGAACCTCGCGACGGCGCGTGCGTACGTGGCGTCGCTGATGCTCTTGTTGCGGTGCAGCTCGTCGCAGAACGTGTAGAGCACCTCTTCATCGTCGGCCATGCGATTGGGCCGGCGTCCTTCGGAGACGGCGCTGATGATCGACGGCGCCAGCCCGCCCTTCTCCGCGAGCGGCGCGTGCAGGTCCCACTCGTAGGCCTGGCTCCACTGGCGCGCCGTGATGAGGATCGTGAACTCGCTGAGGCGGGGCGGCAGCACGCTGGTGAACCGCAGGTAGTCGCCCATGGCGCGCGCGCGGGTCATCACCTCGGGGCTGCGGAGCAGGGGCCAGAACGGGCCGGAGAGTTCGGCCTTGCGCGCCGTCCGGAACTCCGCCATCGCCTGCTTCTGGGCGTCGGTCAGGCGCTCCGCGGGAATCGGCGGCATCCGGTCCTGCGCGACGGCAGCAACCGGCACCGCCAGGGCGGCGACAATGAACGCGGCACGGGTCAGTGTCACGAGTCCGCTCCAAAACAAAGGGCGACGACCTGACGGCCGTCGCCCAGAGAAGCCCGTCGCAGTGGGCGCGAACGGTTACTTCAGGTGCTTGCCGACCAGCTTCGTCATCGAGAACATGTCGACCGACGCCTTGCCGCCAAACACGGCCTTCAGCGCGGCGTCGGCATTGATCTGACGCTTGTTGGTCTTGTCCTGCAGCCCGTTCTTCTTGATGTAGGCCCACAGCTTCTTGGTGATCTCCGTGCGGGGCACGGGCTTGGGACCCACGATCGCGGCCAGCGTCTCGCTCGGGGTCACGGGCCTCATGAACGCCGCGTTCGGCTTGCGAGCGGCCTTCTTCTTCGGTGCAGCCGCCTTCTTCGCGGGCTTCGCGGCCACCTTCCGGGCCGGCTTCGCCGCCGCCTTCTTCGCGGGCTTCGCAGCCGCCTTCTTCTTCGCAGCAGTCTTTGCCATGCGGTCTCCTCTAAGGACGCTCGTACGCGTCGAGGGAGAGTACCACGAAACCACAGCGGCTGCTCAGCTCTCCAGAGGAGAAATGCAGCGTCTCCAGAGAGAAAAAGTGTCGGATCCCGGCGTGGCCGATCAGTGGCGCACCGGGACGCGGCGCGCGTCGGCCGCGTAGGCCCACGCCGTGAGGAGGACACCCCCGGCGACGCCCGCTATGCCAATGGCCGTCACTGAAGGCGGGGCGCCGCCGAACAGGTTGGCGAGGTAGATCACCGGCAGCGTCACCGCCAGCGAGCCGATGCCCCACGCGCCGCTCCCCGGGCGCGGCGTCGTCGCCCGCAGGTAGACGAACACGCCCGCCGCATAGAGCGCACCCTCCAGCAGCACCGTGCCTGGGAAGGAGTTCCAGAGCGAGAGCCCGTACACGGCGCCGTACGGCTGCAGCGGCATGTCGGGCCGGTGCGTCACCCAGTCCAGCACCCAGTGGCTGACGACCAGGGCCCAGAGGACCAGGAACGAACGGCGCCCACCGGCGATGCCGCGATACGCGCCCCCGACGAGAACGCCCCAGCCGGCCAGAAGCAGAAGCGAGTGCGACCAGGGGTAGCTCACGAAGTCGAGCGGCGTCACCGCGGTGTTGCCCGGGTCGATCCGCACCTGCTCGATCCCTGCCAGGACCAGCACCGGCCAGAGCAGATCGGCGAACTGCGCGGCCACGAACAACATGGCCAGCGACACGCCCGGCACCGCGCGCTTCGCCGCGAACCCCAGTGCGAAATGACCGATGAACATGCCCGGAATCTTACAACCGCCGCGTGATCAGGCCGCGATGGCGGCCACCGCCATCAGGCAGGCGCCGACGCCGAGCCACTGCAGGGGTGTCACGCGGTCGTGCAGGATCAGCCGTGCCAGCAGCACGGTCGCGACGGGGTAGAGCGAGGACAACACCGCCGCGATGTCCAGCCGCACGTGTTGCTGCGCAAGCAGGTAGAAGACGTTCCCCCCCGCATCGAGCATCCCCGCGACGAGCGCCAGACGGTTGTCCCCGAGGCGCGGCCGCCGCGTCTTCCTGACACGCATCGCGACCATCGCCGCGGCGAGCATCATCGTCCTCGCCACCGCCAGCGGCAGGAACACGGCCCCGGCCTGTCCGCGGGCGATCAGGACGAGGAAGCTGCCGAACCCAACCCCCGCGATGATGCCGTGGCGCAGGCCGGCGTGCGAGGCGGCCCACTCACCCTCGGCGCGCGCGACCAGGTAGATGCCGACCAGGGCGAGCGCGAAGCCCGCGAGGCGCAGGGGGCCCGGCAGCCCGCCCGCGACAGCCGCCACCAGAACGGGGATCGCCGCGGTGACGACCGCGGCCGTCGGCGCAACCGTCGCCGCGCTGCCGATGGCCAGGCCGCTGTACAGCGACAGGATCCCTCCGGCGCCGGCGACGCCAGCCGCGACGGCGAACCACACCGAGGGATCGAGTGCGAGCCGCTCCCCCGTCACGAGCGCCGCGACGACGAGCAGCGCGATGCCGGAGAGGGCCGCCAGGTACAGCACCTGGAATGCGTCGTGCCGCGTGGCGGCGCGGCCGCCGAAGAAGTCGCCGCTGCCCCACACGAGCGCCGATACGAGGGCGAGGACGATCCCGGCGGTCATGCGAAAAGGGCAGGCGGCACGGTCGGTACGACGGGCACCGGCCCCACGCGCGACGCGCGCGGCCGGGTCATGGCCGGGGCTTGTGCCACTTGATGCGGGTGTAGGCGATGCGGAATCCGCTCCGTTCCGCGTTCCGCTGCGACCCGCCGCCCGGCGCCGCGCACATCATGGCGAGGCTGCACCCCGCATCAGCCGCGTACCGAAGGCGCGTCTGGAGCAGGGCCCGCTGCGCCCCGCGGCCGCGAAACGACGGCACGGTACTGGCCCCGGCGAGCAGGGCCACGCCGCCGTGCATCGCCAGCATCCCCGTCGCCACGGGGGCGCCGGCAATCCGGGCGAGGAACGGATACGCGTCCTCGGCAGACGCCGCCATGGCACCGAAGCCGCGCATGAACGGCAGCACCTCGGCGAACTCGCTCCAGCCCTCGACGGCCGTGTCGGCCCACGTGGCAAGCTCCCCGGCCGGCGTCAACCCGACCGCCAGGTCTGGAGGCATGTCGACCTCCAGGCCCGCGGCCTCGATCCGCTGGAACGTCACGGCCGTGAACTCGCAGGGGCGATAGCCGCGCCCGTTGAGGCGCTCGAGGGCCGAGCCGTCGGCGAGCGGGCTGACTTCGTGGAAGGCGTCGGCGCCGCGCGAGAAGAAGAAGTGCTCGAGTTCGTCCAGCACCGCGTCGGTGACCGGCTCGAAGAGGCCGAGGCCGAAGGTCTGCGTCAAGGGTGAGCCGACGCCGTCGAACATCGCGTAGGCGCCGCCGACCTCACGCCAGGTGGCCCCCACGTCCGGCGCGATGCGCGCGCGCGATTCCACGAAGCGGGCGTTCGTGTGGCCTTCGGCGCGCTCGAGTCGCCGGGCGAGTGAGAGGTCGACAAGAGGAGCCACTGGTGCTGCCACGGTCACGCCTCCTCGGCGGCTGCCGCCAGGATGTCCGCGGCCTCTTCGCACTCCGCCCGCGAGACGTCGTAGTGTGTCACGATCCGCACCGTCCGCGGACCGAAGGCGAACACCAGCACGCCGCGATTGCGGGCGCGGGTCACCACCGACTCTGCCGTGGGACCGTGCTCCGGCAGCCGCATCATCACGATGTTGGTCTGCACCGTGCGGAGATCGATCTCGACGGACGGGCTGGCCACGAGCCGCTCGGCGATGAGGCGCGCGTGGCGATGATCGTCCGCCAGGCGATCGACGTGGTGGTCGAGCGCGTACAGCCCCGCCGCCGCGAGGATGCCCACCTGCCGCATCGCACCGCCGAGCATGCGGCGTGCGCGTACCGCGCGGTCGATCAGCGCACGACTGCCGGCCAGCATCGAGCCCGCAGGCGCGCCAAGGCCCTTCGACATCGCGGCCGACACCAGTTCGAAGGGCGCCGCCAGTTGCCGGAGCGGCACGCCGCTCGCCACCGCGGCATTCCAGATACGTGCGCCGTCCAGGAAGGTCCGCACGCCGTGCGCGCGGGCGGCGTCGCAAATCCGCACGACCTCCTGCTGATCGAGCACCAGTCCGCCTCCACGGTTGTGGGTGTTCTCGATCTGGACGAGCGTCGTGTGCGGATACAGGAGATGCGTGTTCGGCTTGCGGGCGGCGAGAAAGTCGGCCAGCGTGAAGAGTCCGCCGCTCCCGACTTCGGTGAACTGCACGCCGGCGTTCGCCGCGCCGGCGCCGGCCTCGTGCCAGACCGCGTGCGACTCCCGGCTCACGATCACATCGTCTCCGGGAGCGGTGAGGATGCGGAGGGCAACCTGGTTGGCCATGGTGCCGGATGGGAGCCAGAGCGCCGCCTCGGCGCCGAACAGGTCGGCCGTCCGCTCCTGCAGCAGGTTGACCGTGGGATCCTCGCCGTACTGGTCGTCGCCCACAGGCGCCGCGGCCATGGCCGCCCGCATGGCGTCGGTGGGTCGCGTGACGGTGTCTGAACGCAGATCGATCGGCACCGGCCGATTGTACGGGACGTGTATCGCGCGCGGTGTTCGCGCGGAAGCGGGAAGGGCATTCGCGCGCGCTCCGCGGACGCGCGCGTTGGCCCAAGGATCACACGCCGAGTGCGGTGGCCAGCTCGCGGAAGTCGTTGACGATGAGGTCGTAGGTACCCGCGGCAGGCATCGCGACCGTCCCGGACGAGCCACCCTCGTACGGCCGATGGACGTATGCGGTCCGCAGCCCGAGACGCTTCGGCACCTGCAGGTCGGTCTGGTGTGCGGCGACGAACATCACCTCGGGCGGTGTCAGGTCGAAGAACTCGACCGGACTCATGTACACCTCAGGATCGGGCTTGTAATGACGGACGAGTTCCGCCCCGAGCACGCAGTCCCACGGCAGGCCGCCGTGTTTCGCCATGTTCGTGATGAGGGCGATGTTGCCGTTCGAGAGCGGCGCGATGACCGCGCGGGACTTCAGCCGGGTGAGGCCGGCCACCGAGTCGGGCCACGGCCGCCCGCGGTGCCAGACCCTGTTGAAGTTGGCCTTCTCGGCTTCGGTCAGCGACGTGATGCCGTGCTTTGCCAGCAGATCGTCGAGCGACATGCGGTGCAGCCGGTCGAGTTTCGTCCAGGGCAGCTCACCGCGCCTCACCCGATTCATCGACGGGCCGTACGCGGCGCGCCACTCGTCGGCGAAGGCCGCCCAGTCGAGGCGCAGGCCCTTGGCCCTGCCGAGCTGCTGCCCTTCCTCGATGACCGCGCTCCGCCAGTCCACGACGGTGCCGAACGTGTCGAACACCATCACCTTCACGTCGGGGAACGGCAGCGGAGCCTTCGGCGGGGCACCGCGCTGGGCGCGGAGCCGGGTCCCGAGCGACGCCGCCGTCGCTGCGGCCGCGCCGGCGAGCAGGGTCCTTCGACTCACGGTGCGTTGGGCGGTCATGCGAGCCTCCGTGACGCGCATCCTAGCAGCACCGGAGCCCCTCACGTGAGGTTTGACAGCAGGCGGGGTGGCTCCTATGATGCGCGCCGCAGGAGGGCTCGCATGGACAGGACATCGCGTGGCGGTGGGTGGCTCGCAGGATCGGTGCTCGTCCTGGCCTCGGTCGTCATCCAGCCCGCTCCTGGAGCCCAGGCGCCGACGGGCACATTCCGGCTGGCCACCTTCGAGGTTGCCGGCGAACCGCGTCTCGGCGCCACGGTCGGAAACGGCGACAACGACCTCGTCGACGTCCACAATGCGGTCCGCCTGCTGCAGCAGGCAGCCGTGCCCGAGGCTCAGGCACTGCCCTACATCCCGATCGACATGCGCTCGCTCGCGGGCGCTGGTCCGCGGGCGACGGCGGCCATCCGGCAGGTCTATCAGATGACCATCGCGCGCCGCGCGGCCGGGGCGCTCAAGGATCCGGGTGGCCAGTACCGCGTGTTCTATCCGCCCAGCGCCGTCCACTTCCTGCCGCCCGTCCCGAACCCGGCGAAGATCTACGGCTTCGCCGGCAACTACCCGCGTGAGGGCGACCTGGCGAACCCGAAGCTGCCCAGCTCGTTCTTCAAGTCGGTGGCATCCCTGGCCGGACATGGGGACACCATCGATTTGGCGGGACTCGTCACGCGCGGCGTCCACGAACCCGAGTTGTCGCTGGTCATCAACCGGCGGGCGAAGAACGTCCCCGAAGCCGACGCGCTCTCCTACGTCTTCGGCTACATGATCTGCAACGACGTCTCGTCGCGCGATCTGCAACAGGGGACACACCCGACGCAGGGAGCGACCTTCGACAAGGGGCTGGACACCTTCTCCCCCTGCGGTCCCTACCTGACGCTCCGGGAGGACGTGCAGGACCCGCACGCCCTGGCCATCTCGGCGACGATCAACGGCCAGCCCTCGCCGATGCCGAACTCCAGCACGAAATTCATGACCTTCAGGATTCCGCAGCTGATCGCGTACATCTCGAGGCGGATGACGCTCGAGGCCGGCGATCTCTTCCAGACCGGGGTGCCCGCACCGGTGGTCCCGCTGAAGGCCGGGGACACGATCGAGATCGCGATCGAAGGGCTTGGCGCGCCGCTCCGCAACCGGGTGGTGGCGGACGCCTCGAAGCCGGCGCGCTGAGCGCCGACGCTCCGTCCCGCCACGACGCCCCGCAGCCCTGCCCGCGGCCGCGGCGCTACGGTCGCAGACCGGGCTGGACGGCGGCCTTGAACCGCTGGCGGATGCCGTCGGGGTTCGCTGGCGCGCTCTGCGTGAACAGCAGCAGCGTCGTCTTCATGTCGGGGTCGTTCCAGAAGATCGTTCCGGCCGTGCCGTCCCACCCGTACTCGCCCGCGCTCGCCGGATACCGCAGCAGTTCCGGCTTGAGCACGACGTCCACGTTCCCGAGCCCCCAGCCCATGGCGCCGTTGCCGCGGGCCGCGACGACCTCGGGCGGCAGGCTGTTCACGACCATCGTGTAGACGGTGGCCGCCGCCAGGAGGCGGGTGCCGCCGAGCGCGCCGCGCCGGATCAGCATCTGCGCGAACCGCGCGAAGTCGGGCACCGTGGAGACGAGCCCGACGCTGCCTTCGATGAGCGCGGGACGCTCGGTGAACGGCAGGGCCTCGACTTCGACAGGCCGCAGGCCGCCGCCGTCGGCCGGCCCGTACACCGTTGCGAGCCTTGCACGCTGCTCGGGCGCCACGTAGAACGTCGTGTCGCGCATCCCGAGCGGAGCAAACACGCGGCGCTGCAGGAATTGGTCGAACGGTTCACCGGACCAGACCTCCACCAACCGGCCGAGCACCGTGGTCGCCTCGCTGTAGCGGAAGCGCGTGCCGGGATCCTCCATCAGCGGCACGGCGGCGATGTTGCGGATGAACTGCGGCAGGGGAATCGAGCGCGATCGGACCTGCGCGTCGCGGTAGATCGCCGCGGTCCGGTGCTCCAGCCCCGATGTGTGGAGCAGCAGGTCGCGGACGGTGACGGGGCGCGCAGGCGGGCGCGTCGCGCCGCCCTCGACCCGCACGACAACGTTCTCGAACTCCGGCAGGTACGCCTTGACCGGGTCATCCAGCCTGAATCGCCCCTGCTCGGCCAGCATCATCACCGCCACGGCAGTCACCGGCTTGGTCATCGAGTAGATCCGGAAGAGCGACCGGTCGGACATCGGCACGCGCGACTGCAGATCCTGGACGCCGACCGCCGTCGACCAGACGGTGCGACCGTCGCGCACGAGCATGGCGACGGCCCCGGCGATGCTTTGCTGCCCGACCGCCCGCTCGAGCACCTCGCGGCCGGCCGCAAGCGCCGCCGGATCCACGCGCGCAGCGGCAGGTGCGATGGCGGGCAGCGGGTCCGGCGGCTGCGCGCGCAACAGGAGCGACAGCCCCACCACGGCAACAGCCGTCACGACCACCTGGATGCTTCGACTGCGACGCGGCATACCTGGCACCGTCCTCCCCCTTCGACACGTCCCGACGACGGCTGTCCGGACGTTCCTGCCCGACACGGCCGCACGAAGACACCACTGCCCTGTCATCAGCGGAGCACACGAATCCGGTGCGCCTCGCTGTCCGTCACGTACAGCACGCCGCGTGCGGCCAGCAGTCCGTGCGGTCGCGCCAGCCGGCATTCGAGCGGTGACGACTCGGGGCCGTCGCCGCGAACACCCGTGCCCAGCACTGTCGAGATGATGCCCGTGGCGAGGTCGATCCGCCGGATCACGTGGTTCTCCGTGTCGGCGACGAAGAGTTCGCCCGGCGCCCATGCAAGACCCTTCGGCCCTCCCAGTTTCGCGGCGAGCGCGGGACCCCCGTCGCCCGAGTAGCCCTGCTCGCCGGTGCCCGCGATGCGGTGCAGCGTGCCGGCCTTCACGTCGATACGGAGGATCGCATTGCCCTCGCGCAGCGCAAGATAGATGTCGCCGTTCGCATCGGCAGCCATGGTGCGCGGCCCCCGCAGGGGTGTCCCGGCACGCGGGGAGCCATCCGGTGTCGGCAGCGGCTCGCCGGTGCCGGCCCACGTGTCGATCACGCCCGTGTCGACCCGCAGCCGCCGGATGCGGTGATTGCCGACGTCGCAGATGAGCAGCGCGCCGTCGCGATCGAAGAGGATCGCGTGCGGCTGTCGCAGCTGCGCGGCGGTGCCTGGACCGCCGTCGCCTGAATAGCCCGGCACGCCGGTGCCCGCGACGGTGCTGATGCGCCCGGTCCGCGCCTCGACGCGCCGGATCACGTGATTGTCGCGCTCGGCGATGTAGAGGTGGCCGCTCGCATCGAACTGGATCTCGTGCGGCATGTTCAACGTGGCATCGATCGCGGGACCGCCGTCGCCCGACAGTCCCCGCCCGCCATTGCCCGCCACCGTGACGACGTGGAACGACGCCGGATCGAACCGGCGGATGCGCTGGTTGTCGAGGTCACAGAAGTACAGGGCGCCGTCGGGCCCGAACACCAGCCCATAGGGGTTGTTCACCTGCGTATCGGACAGCCCGGAGGCGCCGGTCCCCAGCAGGGTGGTCACCGTCCGTCCCTGCCCCGCCGCACGGCCGGCAAGCCCCGTGAGCACGAGGCCAGACAGCCATTCTCGCCGCGTCATGCTCATGCGTCCTCCTATCGCAGGACCGGTTGCTGCAGCGTGGTCGACTCGAGCGTGGTCTCCACCACCCGACCCTGGCGCAGGCGGACGGCGTAGCCACACACATCGGGCCGCCACGTCAGCACCCGGTGCAGGCGGCGCCCGACGAAGTGTGCGGCGGCGCCGTCGTCGAGGGCAATGGCTGGGGGCAGCTCCTGCGCGGCCAGCATCCCGTGCAGGCTCGGGCGACGGTCGGGCTCGCTGTTGTAGTGCGGGCAGCAGGTGCCGGGCAGGAAGCCCAGACACTCGAGCGGAGCAAGGCGGTTCGCCCACGAGTCGGTGACACCGTGGTCGAACCAGCAGATCGCGCCGGCACTGACGCCCGAGAGCACGACGCCCGAGCGCCACGCCTCGCGCAGGACCTCGGGCAGGCCCCACTCGCGCCACACGGCCAGCATGCTCTTCGTGTTGCCTCCGCCCACGAAGATGGCGTCGGTGTTCAGCAGCACCTCGCGCAGATCCGGCGTGCGCTGGAACAGGCGCAGTACGCGGGGCCTCGCGCCGAGCCTCGTGAACGCGTCGAAGAACTTCGCGATGTACTCCGCGGGTTCCGCGCTGGCCGTCGGAATGAAACAGATCGAGGGATGCCGCTTGCGGGTCTGGGCCAGGATGTAGCGTTCGCACGCCAGGCTCTCGGGGACGGCGTTGAAGGTGCCGCCCCCCATGGCGATGATCTGCGGCGGTCGTGTCGGCATGTGCGTACCTTCAGGCGCGAGATGGCGGGAGGTTGGGCTCAGCGCCTCGGCCGCCACTCTTCGCGCGTCATGGCCCATCGTTCGTGATCCCGCCAGCGACCGGCGATCTTCAGGTAGCGCGGCGACAGCCCTTCCCTGCGGAAGCCCACACCCCTTGCCAGCGCGAGCGACGCGTGGTTCTCCGGCTGGATGTTCGCCTCCACGCGGTGCAGCTTGAGCGCCTGGAACACGTGGCGCAGCACGAGCGGCATCGCCGCGGACATGTAGCCCTGCGCCTCGAACGGCACGAACACCTGGTAACCCAGGTACGCGCTCTGGAACGCGCCCCGGACGATCTGGCTCAGGTTGCAGGCGCCGACGATCGCCAGATCCGCCGTCCGACAGATGAGCAGCCCTTCATAGTCGTCGCGCCGGCACCGCGCAAGGTACGACGAGAATTGAGCGCTCGTCCGCATCGGAGTCGCCCACCCGCGATAGAGCCTCGCGCTGGCTGCGTTGCGCAGCAGCATCTCGCGGCGGTCGGCAGGGCGCGGCCGCCGCAGCAGTACCTGTGATCCGCGCGCGACGATATCGACCATCCCTGTCACGATCCTGTCACTTCCCGAGCCGATGTCGGACGCTGGCGCCGCTCATGGTCTCGGCGCCGATGGCCACGAACAGCTCGCGGTCGGTCACCGCCAGGCTGCAGGCCACGCGCCGTTCGAGCCGCTCGACCAGCCAGCCGATCAGCGCCCGATCGAAGGACCAGACGTCGATGGTGCTGGCCCGGTGAATGGTCTCGCCAGCCAGTCGCGCCAGGTACTGCGTCGGGTCCCTGTGCACGTACACGGCCACGCGCGGCGACGCCTTCGCGGCGCGGTGCAGGCGCTCCCCGTCCGGCGTGCCGACCTCGATCCATGCCTGCAGCGCGCCGGTCAGATCCCTGATCCACAACGCAGGCTCGTCCGGGGTCGACAGCCCGGTCGTGAACTCGATGCCCTCGGCGTACTCGAGCGCATAAGCCAGGGTCCGCGTCCACAGGTACTCCTCCGACTCGGACGGGTGCCGCGCAACGCGCAGGGCCAGCGTCTCGTAGACACCCCGGTCGTGATCGGCCAGATCGATGTCGAAGTTGTAGACCGTCGCGGTCTGCGCCATGTGCCGACGATTGTAACGGCCTGAGCCGCTCCGCAGGCACCTCTGCGCTTCCGCGCGGCGCCGAGGTGCATCATGGGCCGGCGATAGACGCGGTCCGGCCCCAGGCGGCACGCGGAGACGGCCGACCGAAGCTCAGAGCAGCGCCTGCAGCTTCAACACGGTGTTCCAGTTCCGCGCCGTGCCGCGCGTGCCGAGCGTCCGCTCGATCAGCGGCCCGGTCAGCCTGGACCGATGGATGCCGTGTGGATAGACGATGTAGAGGGTGTTGCGTACGAGGTGGATGCGCTCGCCCGCCGTGGCTGCCTGCTCGAGCGGCTCCATCGAGGTGTACGTCGCGGGCGCCTTCAAGCACATCGCGAGCATGTGCGACGGGTCCTCGACGGAGGCGGCCGTGAAGGGGTTGCCGTCCACCAGCGTCTGCCACTGGTCGGCCGAGCGGACGATGACGTCCGCGGCGAGGCCGAGGGTGTCGAGCAGCGCCTGCTCGATCCGGCCTTCCAGCACCGGAATGGGTTGCGCGCGGGCGGTGAAGACCGCGTTGCCGCTCTGGAGTACCGTGGTGACCGACGCGAACCCGAGCCCGTCGAGGACGCGGCGGAGGTCGGCCATCGGCAACCGGGAACGGCCCCCGACGTTCACGGCCCGCAGCAGGGCGAGCATGCGCGGCATGTCACCGCGTCGGCGGGCGAGCCGCGGCCTGGTGGCCCGCCCGCCCGGCGACTTCCTAGTCCGCCTTCTCGATGTGCACGAGATAGGCTTCGACCATCAGCAGGTTCTTCTCGCCCGACTGCCGGATGACGCTCAGGATCCGGTCCATCTTCGCAACCTCCTCGAGCTGTTCGTCGATGAACCACTGGAGGAAGCTCTGTGCGAGGTAGTCGTTCTCCTTCACCGCCAGGTCCATCAGGCGGCCGATCTGCCGCGTGACCTCTTCCTCCCAGCGCAGCGCCGCGGCCACTGCCTCTTCGGCCGACCCGAAGGCCGGGGTCGGCGCTGCCACCGCCGGGATCTGCAGTTCGCCCTTCGTGTCGAGCACGTACTTCACGAACTTCATGGCGTGCTGCCGCTCCTCGTCGGACTGGGCCATGAACAGCTTCGAGAGCAGGAGCAGCTGCCTCTGGTGGAAGTGCGCGGCGATGCTGACGTACTGCAGGCTGGCACCGAGTTCGTTGCCGATCTGCTGGTTGAACGCAGCGGCGAGTTCCTTGCTGATGAGCACGCGTGTCTCCTTCGTCGTATCGAATTATACCGGCCGGGTTACGACGACGACCGGTCGATCCATTTCGTGACCTGCGGGGGCTCGAACGCGGCAAACCGGTCGAGGAGCGTATCGGCCGACGTGGCCACCGCCAGCATGGCGGCATACTCGGTGCGCACGAACCGCTCGTCGAAGGCATGCTGCAGGAACGCCAGGAGCGAATCGAAGTACCCCTCGACGTTCAACAGGCCGCACGGCTTCCGGTGAAGGCCAAGCTGGCCCCAGGTCAGCACCTCGAAAAACTCTTCGAGCGTGCCCCACCCGCCCGGCAGCGCGATGAACCCGTCGGCCAGGTCGGACATCAGCGCCTTGCGCTCGTGCATCGAGCGCACGACCCGCAGGTCGCCGAGCCCGGTGTGGGCCACCTCGCGGGCCACGAGGGCTTCGGGGATGACGCCGATGACCTCCCCGCCATGCCGGAGGACCTCGTCGGCCACGATGCCCATGAGCCCGACGCGCGCGCCTCCGTAGACCAGGCCGAAGCGCCGCGCCGCGAGCGTGGCGCCCAGTTCCATGGCCGCTGATCGATAGGACGGCCGCCGTCCATCGCTCGATCCCGTGAAGACGCAGATGCGCGGCATCAGGCGGCCGGTTCGCCTCAACGCGCCTGCTGGTACTGCGGCGGCACATCCCGCGCGATCGGCGCGCCGGATGTGGTGAGCACCTCCCGGACGACCGCCTGCGGCCGCTGGTTCACCGTGAGGAACGTGCGGCCGATGTACTCCCCGATGAGGCCGAGCAGCACCAGCTGCGTCCCGGAGAATACGAGCAGCGCCGCCATGATCCACCCGAAGCCGCGGTCCGGTCCGATGCCGCGCAGCCACATGTATCCGACGACGGCAAGGGCGACGACGCCCGCACCGGCGAGGCACAGGCCGAGCACCGTCGCCACCCGCAGCGGCAGCACGGAGAAGTTCACCCAGGCCGCCATCCACAGCCGGATCAGGCGCCGCAGCGTGTACGTGCTCTGCCCCGCGACGCGCGCCTCGTGGCGCACCTCGATGGAGCCGATCCGCTGCGTCACCTGCAGGATCAGTCCGTCGATGTAGGGGTACGGCCCCGCGTAGGGAATCACCTGCTGCGCCACGAAGGCACTCACGCACCGGAAGCTGGAGAGATAGAACCCGCTCGGCTTGTCGAGGGCCCAGTCGGTCATCTTGTTCGTGAACCAGCTGCCCACGTTCCGCCACACCGAGTGCTGCTTCATCCGGTAGTGCCCGAAGATGACGTCGAGCCCCGTGGCCCGGGCGTGCTCCCACAGGCGCTTGGCCTCCGACGGAGGATTCTGCCCGTCGTCGTCGAGATTCACGATGTGGACGCCGCGGGCGTGCCGCCAGCCGGTCAGCACCGCGTTGTGCTCGCCGAAGTTGCGCGCGTGCTCGATGAACGTGATGGGCACGCGGGCCGTCCGCATCAGGTCGCGGCACACTTCCGACGTCCGATCGGCACTGCCATCGTTGACCAGGATGATCTCGTGGCCGCCCTCGATCTCGAGCGCCTCGATGTCGCGCACGACCGCCGCGATGGTCTCGGCGCTTCTGTACAGCGGAATGACGAATGAGAGTGCGACGGCAGCCATGGGATGGCGCCCCGGGAACCGTGAGCGCCGCGCGTCAGTATAGCGTCAGGAGCGCGGCGAGCGCCGCGCGAGCCCTCCGGGCTGGCCGGCGGCATCGTCCAGCGACCGCAGCAGCCCCCGGGTGTTCTGCTCTAGCTGGCGCAGGCGATGCAGCCGCTCGGCGTGTGTTTCCCCCCGCTGATCGTCGGGGCACGTGAAGTCGCCGACCAGGTGCCGCACGCCCAGCCCCAGGCGCGATGCCGTCCCGAAGAGGAAATGCCGCCAGCCCCAGCCGACGTCCAGCGGCGCGGCGAGCACGGCGCGGGCCAGCGCCGCGCGCATGACGAACGGGCCGTAGGAGTAGTCGCCCGCGGCGCCGAGCAGGTGACCGGTCAGGTCGTTGATCGCCCGTTCCGCGTACTGCTGGACCGGCGGGAAGGTGTCCATCGCGCGGGGCGATCGTGACGCGACGACGATACCCACGCGGTCGTCGTCGGGCAGCGCATCCAGCAGGCGAGGGAGGCCCTCGTGGAAGAAGGCCACCTTGTCGGGTTCGGTGTAGCAGATGAACTCGACGCCTGACCGTTCGGCGGCCTCGACGCTCGTCTGCACCTGCGCCACGAGCCCTGGCCCGTGAGCCGAGCGCCGCACATCGAGGCCTCCCAGTTGGGCGAGGCGCTGCGCGAAAACGGGCGCACTCGTGCCGTCGGTGACGAAGACACGGTGCCCGAGCGCGGTCAGGTCGGCGAGCCCGGATTCGAGCAGCGCCGCCTCCCCGGGCTCGCGCACCAGCGTCATCGTGGCAATCGCGACACGCACGCGACCAGTGTCGCACGGCGTGAGGCGATGCCGCTCAGCCCTGCGAGAAGTCCATCACCGGCCGCACCTCGATGCTGCCCGTGCGGACCGACGGGATCTTCGCGGCCACCTGCATCGCCTCGTTCAGGTCGCGCGCTTCGATGAGGTAGAACCCGCCGAGCTGCTCCGTGGTTTCCGCGAACGGCCCGTCGGTCGTCACGAGCCGCCCATCGCGCATCCGCAGCGTCGTCGCGGTCTGCACGGGGTGCAGCGCCTCCCCAGCCACCAGATGGCCACTCTTGCGCACGTCCTCGGTAAAGGCGAAGTACTCGCCCATGAACGCGTCCGACTCGCCCTTCGGCATCCCCGCAAGCTTCTTCTCGTCGTCATAGATCAGGCACAGGTAGCGCATCGGTGTCCTCCTGGCTGACGGCATGTGCCGCCCGCTCCATCATGTGGTCGAACGCGAGGACGTCGGATCGACAGGGTCCGGGAAGATTTTTTCGGGTCGTGTGTCGGTCGAGGCCCGGAGCCGAAAGACGCGCCGCCAGCCCGTGAGGCAGGCACCGGCTGGACCCACCGGGTAGGATACTGACATGGCTCAGCGCGAACTCGACCTGGTGGTGCTGCACGAACACCCGGAATGGCAGAAGCCGCTGTTCGACGCGCTCACTCGCCGCCGCGTGCGGTTCGCGCCCTTCGACGTGACACGCGCGGCATTCAGCAACGCGGATGTCCCCGAGGCGCGGCTCTACTTCAACCAGGCCAGTCCCAGTGCGTACGTCCGCGGCAACACGCGCGCGGTGCCCCTGGCGCTCGCCTATATGCGGACACTGGAGCGCATGGGGGCGCGAGTGCTCAATGGCGCCGACGTGTTCGCGCTGGAACTGAGCAAGAGTGCCCAGGCGAGCCTGCTCCATGCCATGGGAATCGACACGCCCTTCTCGATCACCTTCAACGATCCGGCCGCGCTGCGCCGGTACGAGACGGCGATCCGCTGGCCCGCGCTGCTGAAGCCGGACCAGGGCGGCAGCGGCGCCCGCATCCAGGTGGTCGACTCGCTTGCCCAGGTCGAAGCCCTGTTCACCGCGGACCCGGGATTGTGGGAGCCCGACAACCTGTTCCTGCTGCAGGAACTGCTGCCGCACGACCCGTTGCGCGGCATCGTGCGGATGGAGTTCCTCGACGGGGAGCTGCTCTACGCAATGCGCGTGGTGACGCACGGCCGCTTCAACCTGTGTCCGTCGCCGGTCTGCAATCCTGAGGACGGGGAGGGGCTCTGCGAGGTTCCGGCGCTGGTGCCCGCGCCGCCGCCCGAGTTCCACGCGTATCCGGAGGTGCCCGCGGAAGCCGTCGACACGGGCCGGCGCATCGTCGGCGAGGCCGGACTTGACGTGGGCGGCATCGAGTACCTGGAGACGCCGGACGGCCGCCGCGTCTTCTACGACATCAATGCGAACTCGAACCTCAGGCCCTCGGTGGCGGCAGCCTTCGGCTTCGATCCGTTCGAGCGCGTCGTGGACTACCTGGTGCGGCAGCTTCGCTGAAGCCGCCGTTCAACTGCCCGTCGCGCCGAACCGCTCACGGTTGCGGGCGCGCGCCTTCTGCGCCTCCGTCTCCCGGTCGCGGGCCGGCGCCGTCGTGGTGAGCGTGTCGATCAGGCGCCGGGCCGACGCGAACACCTCATCGACGGCCTGGTTGAACGCCGCCTCGTTCGCCCGGGACGGTTTCGTCGTTCCGCTCAGCTTGCGCACGAACTGCAGCGCGGATGCGCGAATCTCGTCGTCGGTGGCCGGCGGCTGGAAGTTCGCGAGCGTCTTGATGTTGCGGCACATGGCAGATCCCAGGGGCAAATGGGGCGGCGTCAGTCGATCAGGTACTCCGCGTACTCCTGGAAGGCCTCGGGCGTGAGGTCGGGTACGTCATCGAACGAGACCTTGGAGCCGCGATCCGCGAAGGCCAGGTACACCTCGGCGCGCTGTTGATCGGTCGTGGCCTGCTTCAGTTTCGGGGGAGCGATGCGTACCACGCGGGCCCGCAGCTGCCCGTCGCGGATGCCTGTCGAGAACCGCTCGAAGAACTCGTGGCGCTGGCTGTCGAACTTCCACACGTCGTTGGCCAGGCGGCCGAGGATCATGAGGCCGTTCTTGTTGACGCCGGTCTCGCCGGCATCCACGCTGCGGATCCGGAACGTGTTCTTCCGATTCCCGCGGCTGGTCAGCAGCATGACCGTCCACTCGGGCTCCTCGGAAAGGTTCACCCCGAAGGGGACGACGCGGAAGCAGTAGGCCCCGCCCTTCAGGTAGAACGACATTGCTGCCTCGACCGGCGTCTGGGCACGCAGGTCGGCGGCGGCAACGACGGTCATCAGGACGCAGGCAGCAGCAAGTCGGACCCGGCGCAGCAACGACTCCCCTCCAGCAGGTTGAACAGGCGCACCCGCGCGGTGGGGCGACGCGCTCTTTTCCGGATTGTCCCGCATCTGCCGACGGCACGCCAGAGGCCAGCACCGGGCCGCACCCGCCAGCAGGGGCTGGCGCGCCGGTGCTCCCCGCCTAGTTGCGCGCGAACCGGTGGAGCGCGGCGTTGATCGTGTCCGCGACGTAAATGTCGCCGCCCGGAGCAATGGCCATGTAGTGCGCCTCCCCGAAGTTGCCCAGGGTGGGCCCCGGTCCGGGCTGGCCCATCATCGCCGCCGGGGTGCCATCCGCGTTCAGCCTCAGGATCTGACCCGAGAACCCGGTGGCCAGATACAGCTGCCGATCCGGTCCGACGAGCAGCCCGCACGGCAACCCCTTGAAGGACCATGCGGTGAGGTAACGGCCGTTCATGTCGAACAGCTGGACGCGCCGGTTCTCGCGGTCCGCCACCAGCACCCGTCCCTCGTGAACGAGAATCGAGTGCGGCTGGTCGAACTTTCCTGGTTCGGCCCCCTTGCCGCCCCACGATGCCAGGAACTTGCCGGACCGGTCGAACCGCAGCACGCGCCCCTCGCCGCGACCGTGCCCCTGCACCACGAAGACATCGCCGTTCGGGGCGAAGGCGAGGTCGCTCGGCTCCTGGAGGAGGCGCGTGCCCGCCGCCTCGTCCCACGCGCCGGCCTGCCCCCGCGTGCCGAGCGTCAGCAGCAGATCGCCAGCGGGGCTCATTTTCATCACCGTGTGGCCCTGCACGTCGGTGGTCCAGATGTTCCCCTGCGGGTCGATTCGCAGCCCGTGCGCACGGTTGTACAGCCCGTCCCCGAACGCGCGGACGAAGCGCCCCTGCTGATCGAACTCCATGATCGGGTGCGGCCCGCGATTGAGGACGATCATGTGTCCCTTCGCATCAAACGCGACACCCGACGAGGCCCCGAGGCGCATGTCGGGAGGCATCGTCAGGCCGGTCTCGATCGGGTGATACCCGAGAGCCGGCACGTTCTCCATCTGCTTCGGGTCCGGCGCGTCGAGCACGCCGGGCACGGCACGGGTCTGGAGCAGCACGAACAGCAGGGCGAACAGGACAGGCACGGGAGGGACCTCCATGCGCGGCGCCGGGGTACGGCCCACGCAGGGCAGATCCTGCCGCAGCGGGACGTGGTCGGGCAAGAACTAACCGACAGCGGGGATCAGCGAGCCTCGATGCGACCGGCCCACTCGAGCGCCAGCGCCTGCCAGGCCGCCACATACGGCGCCTTGCCGTCCACGTATGCGGTCTTGTCGGCCGGATGGCCGGCCGAGAGCCGGCGCTTCAGCGCGTCGTACTCCGCCGCCACGTCGGGATGGGCCCGCATGTAGTCGCGGAAGGCGAGGTGCCGGATCACGTGAGGGTCGCCGGTCGCGTACGCGTGCACGTGACAGCCTCGAGCGCCGTGCAGCGCTCCCTTGCGGAAGTATCGACGCCGCGGAATGCCGTATTCGCCGAGCCCCTCGTAGCCGAGCCCGTGCATGCCTGCGGCCACGCCGTCGAGCGCGGCGACGTCGCGGGTCTCGAGCAGGATGTCGATCACCGGCTTGGCGCAGATGCCTGGAATCGCCGTGCTGCCGATGTGATGGACCGAGACCACTCGTTCCTGGAGTGCGTGCGCGATGGCCCGCGCCTCGGCTGCGTAGATGGCAGGCCACCGCGGATCGGGCTCCACCACGATCGGCGCCGCCGGGCGAACTGACTGTGGCCCGGTCACGGAAACCGCGCCGCCATCGCCGCGGGGAACCCGGGAAAATACCGTTCTATCACGGGCAGTTCGAACCGCGGCAGGATCGCCGACGGCGGCTCGCGCTCCAGCAGGAACTCGAACGCGGCCTCGATCAGGTCTTCCGGCAGCGCGTCGGGTGCGTAGCGCTGCACGTCCGAGGGCCACACGGCCACGACATGCGTGGTGGATCCGCGTGGATCGACCACCGAGACGACATAGTCGTGCCCCTGCTCGTGACGGACGGAAATCGACATGCGACCTCACTTCAGCCGGCGGGACGTGGCCCCTTGGCGGTCGACTCGGCACCGGCGGGTTCGGTGAACACGTTCACCACGACGGGCTCGTAGCGCACCTCGAGGATCTCGAGCGACTCGGTCCCCCCTGGGGCGTGTAGGACGACCCGATCGCCCTCGCGCGCCTTCATCAGCGCCTTCGCAAGCGGAGACACCCAGCTGATGTGGTGCCGCTCGAGGTCCACCTCGTCGATGCCGACGATGGTGACCTCCCGCTCGTCGCCGGCGGCGTTGGCAAACCGTACCGTCGCACCGAAGAACACCTGCGACGCCGCTGCCCCGTGCCGCGGAGCGGCCGGGTCCACCACCAGGGCCGCGTCGATGCGCTTGGTCAGGAAGCGGATGCGGTTGTCGATCTGGCGCAGCCGGCGCTTGCCGTACTGGTAATCGGCGTTCTCGCTGCGGTCGCCGTTGCCAGCGGCCCACGACACGACGGCGGTGACCGCGGGCCGTTCGCGCGCGAGGAGGAACCTCAGCTCGTCCTTCAGTCGCTGGAGGCCCCCGGGCGTGATGTAGTTCCGCACCGGGTGCCTGCCGGCGGATTCCTTGGCGGGAAGCCGACGCATACCGCGATTGTGCCCGCTCCGGGCGACCGGTGCCAAACGCCGGACGCGGCGTCGAGGCTACTCGTGACCCTGGCGGAGGTCATCCACGTAGCGGGCGCGCGACTCCACTTCAGACAGGTGCGTGGACGCGTAGAGCGACGCTTCGCGCAGCAGGGCGTGGCGCTCGGCCTCGGGCAGCGCGTGGAGCGCCGCCGCGTCCACGCCGCGCTGCTGGAGGAACTCGGCGATGAGCGCGCGCTCGAGCTCGGCGGTCTGGTCGGGGCGTGCTGCCTGATCGCTGTCGGGACGCATGGGGTCACCTCTGCCCCCATGCTACCGCCGACGTGCACCGCCAGGCGACCCGCGCTACTGCGCCGGTTTCGCGCGCCCGACGTAGGCGCCCCGCGCGAGGATCTTGCCCTCCATCGCCTTCTCGACGTCCGCCCGCGTCGCACCCGCCGGCAGGTCGAGCGTGGCGTTGAGCGCGTACACCTGGAAGATGTAGTGATGGAATGGGTGGCCCGCTGGCGGCGCCGGGCCCATGTACTGGGGACCGCGCATGCTCAGCTGACCCGCGCCGGCCGGGACCGGCCCACCCTCCGCGATCGACGTGGCGCTCGCCGGGATGTTCCAGACCACCCAGTGCGTGATGTCGCTGCCAAGGTTCGTGGCCGGGAACGCCACGTCCACGTCGTGCATGATGAGCACGTAGCTCGCCGTTGCCGCGGGCGCCCCCGTCCAGCTCAGTTGCGGCGACACACCCTGCGGACCGGCATACTTCGCCGGAATCTCCGCGCCGTCGGCAAACGACGTGGACGACACCGTCAGCATCACCAGCCCGCCGCCGCCCCGGCCACCGCGGCCTGCGCCCTGCGCGGGCGCCGCGCCCTGCGCCGATGCCAGGCTCGCCGCCAGACACACCACGGCGATCGACCGCCACACATGCCCTGCCCAACGCGCGTTCATCATGCCCTCTCCTTCATGGGCGCCACGTCCGCTCTTGATCACGGGCGCCCCCTCGCCTCCGACCGGCGTTTATACACCGCTCCGGCGAATTACCTCAACAGCGCCTCATCCACCGGGACCCGCAGCCCGTTGACCAGCGCATTGGTCTCGTTGGCCATGCCGATGACCGCCAGCAGTTCCTGGTGCTGCGCCGCGGTCATCCCCTTCGCGACCGCTGCCGCCGTATGGGAGTGCGTGCAGTACTCGCAGCCGTTGGTCACCGAGACGGCGATGTAGATCAGCTCCTTCGTGAGCGGGTCGAGCGCGCCCGGCGCCATCACCGCACACACCGACGCCCAGGTGCGCTTGAGCGTCTCAGGATGGTTGGCCAGCGCCTTCCAGAAGTTGTTGACGTCGTCTACCTTGCGGGTGCGCCTGATGTCGTCGAACACCGCGCGCACCTCGTCGGACGCCTGCTCGTACTGGATGAGGGGAAGGGTCGCCATGGCCGCCGATCCTACACCGGTGGTGTGATCACTTGATTCCGAGCACCGCCTGGGCGGTGCCGCCCAGCATCGCCTCGCGGTCCGCATTCGAGAACCCGGGTGCCTCCAGGATGTGATCGACCGACGTGCTCGTCCACGGAAAGGGATAGTCGGTGCCCATGAAGATACGGTCCGCGCCGCACTCTGCCGCGAGGTGGCGCAGGCCTTCGCCGGTGAACACCATCGAGTCGAAATAGAGCTGACGGAGGTAGGCGCTCGGCTTCTTCGCGTTCTTCGGTGTGCAGTTGGCCGGAAATGCGACGCACCCCTGATCGAATCGACCGATGTATGCGGGCAGGAAGCCGCCCGCGTGGGCACCGCACAGGCGGAGCCGCGGAAAGCGGTCGAGGGTGCCCTCGAAGATCAGGTGCGCCAGGGCGATGGTGGTCTCCAGCGGGTTGCCGATGACGTTGCCCAGGAAGCCGTTCCCCTCGAGCCGCTCGCGAAGCTCGGGTACGCCCGCTGGATGCATGAAGACCATCGCGCCGAGCGCCTCCGCTTTCGCCCAGAACGGATCGAACTTCGCTGCCGCCAGCTCCGCACCGGCGACCGTCGCGCCGATGCCCACGCCGCGCATGCCGTGCTGCCGGAAGGCGTCGTCGAGTTGCTGTGCGGCGAGGTCTGGGTGCTGGAGCGACACGGTTGCTAGCGCGACGAAGCGGTCGGGGCGGGCCGCGACTTCGGCAGCCAGGGCGGCGTTCTGTGCGGGAATCAGCCTGGCGGAGAGTTCCCGGTCCGCGCTGTACCAGTATGGATTGATCGTGAGCACCTCGACGTCGATGCCCTGCTCGTCCATCGCGCGCAGGCGGGCCTCGCTCATGACCAGGTTGCCGGTGAGCTGCGCGCGGACTGCAGGCTCGAGCGGGGTTCCGCGGACGATATCCACCAGCGCCGAGGGAACGGCGGTGTGGGCATGCACGTCCACGGTCCGGACCGCGCGGCCCCCCACGGTGACGCGACGACGTCGCGGAGGCGCGGCGGTCTGCACAAGGCCGGCCACCGCGCTGGTCGCGGCGAGCGTCCCCGCGCCCGCAAGGACGGAACGGCGGATGAAGTCGCGGCGTGATTGTTTCATGGTGAACGTCCCCGTCAGGTGCCCGCGCCGGACGCGTCGTCGCACCTACCGACGCGCGTCAGGTTACGCCGGTTCTTCAGCCAGGCTCAAGATGGGGTGTTCACCGGACAGACGGACGGTGGGCCCGCGGACCACGAGGCCAGCGGCTCTGGATATCACGGGCCCGGGGCGGCAACGCGAGACGGGCGAGCGCGCTGCGTCAATGCACCCTGGCGACGCCGACTACGTAGTTCTTGCCGTAGAACTTCGCGCACGACGGGCACGTCGTGTAGAAGAAGTAGATCGCATCGAGCTGACGCCCGGCATCGTGCACGGCACGCTCGATGGCCGCGCACCAGTCGCGCGCCTGCGAGAACGGCCCCTCGAACACTCGCGTGACGAAGGTGCCGCTCAGATACTCCATCTCGGCCCCGGGAACCTCGTGGTCCACGGCGAAGAGATGCTCGGCGTGCCACGGCGAGTCGTCGCGACTGAGGACGAGGAAGCCGGCGTGGTCGGCGTGCGCGTCCCTGATGGCGGCGAAGGTCCGGCTGAACACCGACCCCATGTTCAGGGGAATGTGGAAGAGGCTCACGGTCGACGCCTTGACGAACGGCTTCTGCTCGAAGTGCAGCACCTGGTTGTCCCACCCTCCCGGATGGAAGCGCGGGCAGCAGTTGGTCGGGTTGTCGCTCGCATCGTAGGTGGGCGTCTCGTTGATGACCATGATGCCCTCACGCCGGCGCCGCCACACCGGCTCGGTGGGCATACGCCTGGTATGCCCAGAGTGCCAGCGCGCCAAGACCGAACAGGACGCTGACGAACACCACCAGGCCCCCGAACAGCGCGCGGGCGAACGCCAGCGTCAGCACGCCTGCGAGGAGCACCAGCCAGGGCTGCGAGATCGACGCTCGCGCCACCAGGCGGACCTCGAGGTCGCCGACGAAGAAGGCGGTTGCCAGCACGCTGACGAAGATTGCGGCCAGGTAGGCGGCTCCGAGTGTCAGGCCGATCGGAAGGCCAAGCACACTGATCACCAGGACGACGGCAACGACCGGCACGGTGAAGAGCAGCCCGAACCCTGCGATCAGGCTGGCGCCGGGGCGCTCGCGCAGCGTCCGGATGAACGAGGCGGGACCCTGCGGCATGAACACGAGCACGAGCAGGCCGGCAAGCATCAGGTGCACGATGAAGAGCACCGTCGACGCCGTCGGGAACGCGTGTGCGCGCTGTGCCTCACGCTCCTCGATCCGGGTGTAGCTGACCGGTCCGCTCACCGTGGCGCCGGCGGCGATCCTGGCCGCGACCGGGCTCTTGTAGGCCAGCGGCCCGAGAATGCGGGCGCTGGGCAGGATCTCGACCTTCTCTGCGACGATGTCCACCGGCTGGCGCAGTTCACCGGCGATGACGACCGTTGCGGCCGCAACGTGCAGGTCGCGGTCCATCACGCCGTCCACGCGGACGGTCTGGCCGGTGAGCCAGGTGCGTCCACGCACGTGCGTGTTGGCGCCGACGAACACGTCACGGCCCGCTGCGGTGAGGTCGCCGGCAACCGGGGCGTCGATCACCACCCGCCCCGCCGCCACGCGCACGTCGTCGTCCACCGCACCAGCCACGCGGACACGCCAGCCCGCGGCAAGGATGTCTCCCGCGATGGGTTGCTGCAGTTCGATGTCGCGCCCCGCCACGACCACATCGCCGCTCATGGGCGAGGTGACCTCGATGCGGCTCCCCGCGGCGTAGTAGTTGTCGGCCGCGGGCGGGGGTGCACCCGGCGCGGACGGCTGTGCCCCTCCGGGTACGGGAGCCACGAAAACCGCAGCGGCGGTGACGATCGCGACGGCACGCGCCAGGGCGAGGAAGGGGAACGAACGAGCAACGAGGCCGGGCGTCGGCATGGCGTTCTCCAGTGGCCCGTCCGCTTCGGGCGTCGTCAGGCAGTCTGTTGCCGTGTGCCAGTCCACAAATCGTGCCCTGCGAGACCGGCGCAGTTCGGCCTGAAGTGCGAGCCGGCGGCGGTTCGCCTGACGCGAAGCCGGAGTCGTGACGGGTTTCCGCCATTGCTCGCAAGGCCAGGGCGGGTCCGGGGGGTAGCGGCTGGACGAGCGGGCGTGGTGCAGGACCTGCGTTGCTTCGGCTGAGCTAAACGCCTGCCGACTGGGTGCCGATTGGCTTCGGGGTGGGCGTGGGGCCCACCGTTCCGAGGAACGAGGCCGGATGCAGCCAGTCAGACGATCCGAGGTGCTTGCCGGCCTCTCGTACGCGCTCGACCTCACCGAAGGCCAGCGACCCGGACACGCCGTGCGGACCTGCCGGATCGGCATGAAACTGGGCCAGATCCTCCGCCTTTCCCCCGTCGATCTCTCGGCGCTCTTCTATGCGCTGCTGATGAAGGATCTCGGCTGCTCGAGCAACTCGGCCCGCTTCGCGGCCCTCTTCGGCCACAACGACCAGGACATCAAGGCCGACATCACCAACATCGACTGGACCCGGGCCGGGGAGTCGTTCCGCTTTCTCCTGCGCAACGTCGCGCCGGGGCAGTTCCTTCTGAAGCGGACGTGGACGCTGCTCGCGCTGATGGCACGCGGGCCCGAAGGGTCACGCGAAGTCGTCCGCACGCGATGCGAGCGCGGCGCCGACATCGCCGCGATGCTCGGGCTGACCGCGGACACGGCCCAGGCCATACGAGCGCTCGATGAACACTGGGACGGCCGCGGACAGCCGTACGGCCGGACGCGCGAAGAGATCCCGCGGCTCGCCCGGATCCTCAACCTGGCACAGACCGTCGAGGTGTTCTACTCGGCCCACGGCGTGGACGACGCCTACGCCATGGCCGCCGCGCGGCGGGGTCGATGGTTCGATCCCGACGTCGTGGATGCCCTCTACGCCATCTCGCGCAGCGACCCCTTCTGGTCCGACCTCCGGCGCGACACGGGGCTGGACGCCGCGCTCTCGTTGGAGCCCGAGGGCCAGGTGGTCACGATCGACGATGACACGCTCGACCGATATGCAGAGGCCTTCGCGGGCGTGATCGACGCCAAGTCTCCCTGGACGTACTCGCACTCGAACGGCGTGGCTAGCATTGCCATTGCGCTCGGTCGCCGGCTGGGCATGCCCGAGCGTGAGTTGCGCGTCCTGCGACGCGCAGCGCTGCTGCACGACATCGGCAAGCTTGGTGTGTCGAACCTGGTGCTCGACAAGCCGGGCCGCCTGACGGACCAGGAGTACACGGCGATGCAGCGGCATACCGTGTACACGGCGAGCATCCTGTCGCGCGTACCCGTGTTCGCGCCGATCGCGGCGGATGCGGCGGCGCATCACGAGAAGCTGGACGGGCGCGGCTATCACCAGCGCCTGACGGGCGCCCAACTCCCGCTGCTCGCACGCATCCTCGCCGTCGCGGACATCTGCGACGCGCTCCGCGCCTCGCGCCCCTACCGCGAGGGACTCCCCGACGATCGCGTCCTCGACATCATCACCCGCGAAGCCGGCGCCGGGCTCGACCCGGACGTCGTCGCCGCCCTGAGCCGCGTGCTGGCTGCTGGTGAGGTCGAGAACCCGCTGCCCGTCAAGGCGGAGCGGCTCGACGCCGCACTCGTCGAGGACTACACGCAGGCTGCCTGAGTCATGTCGACGTCACTTCGCATCTCCTGCGGCGCCGCCGCCAGGCGTGCCGCGCTGGTCATCCTGACCGTGTGTGCCCTCCTGGTGCTCCTGCCGCGTGAAGCAGCCGCGTCCCAGGATGGCCCAGACATCGAAGTGTTCGCCGGCCTGGACGGATCGAAACAGCCGCAGGATCTCGGGATCAACGCCAACATGGGTGTGCGGCTCGCGGCCGGTGTCGGCCTGCCGCTGGTGAGGCGAGCGGGCCTCGGGCTGCAGGTGGGAGCCGGCTTGAACCTGTCCGACGCAGCGGTCCACGTGCTGGATCGGATCGACGGCACGAGCCGGCGGACCCAGCGATTCGTCACGGTCGGCCTGTTCCAGCAGGGTGTGTCACGGATTGTCTGGGCGGCCAACGTGGACTACCTCTCCTCGTCGTACTACGACTCGGTGTCGCTCGCGCAGGCGCGTGGCCTCGTCGGCATCCAGGTCTCGCCGTCGACCGAACTTGGTGCGCTCGGCTCGACCGGATTGACCACTGACGAGGCGTTGGCTGCCGGCACGCCGGTCAGGCTCGCCCCGATCGGCCAGCTGGCCGGGTACGTGCGGCGAACGTGGGTCTCCGGCGCGAGAACGCTTGCCTGGGCCGGAATCGCGTCGGGACACCACAACGTGGTATTCGTGTTTCCCGACAACTCGCGCACGGAACGACCCGTCGTGTACGGCGCGCAGGTGGAGATGCCGCTCAGCGGGCGCGTGAGCGTCACCGGAGCGGCGAACTTCATCACGCCTGCCGCGACGGGCACCGTCGACGCGTACCTCGGCCTCAGCTTCTATCCGCGCCGCGGCGCGCTGGGCAGGCGCCAGGCGACGTCTCCGGTGATGCCGATTGCCAACAATCCGGAATTTCCCGTGGACCTGCGTCGGTAACGACCCGGCGGCGGGGCCCCCGGCTGGCCGCCGCGCGCTGTCGATGAGCGCGGCGTGATTCTGCACCCGGCGCCCCGAACGCGCGGCGCGCACGGTCAGCCCGCCAGCACTCGCCACACCGCCAGACCCACGTGCGTGGCCGCATGGGCGGCCATCGCGGCTTCGAGATGATGGCGCCAGAACAGCCAGCCGTAGACCAACCCCGCCGCGCCGTTGACCGCCACCGTGCGGACCACGATTGGTGCTGTCAGCGCAATCTGCGCGGAGACTGCCGGCAGGTGCGCCGCACCGAAGAGCCCGGCGGCGAGCACGACGGCGCTCAGGATCGCGATCTGCCGGCGTGAGCGACCGAGTGCAGCTGCCAGACCCCAGGCCGCCAGCCCCATCACACCCCAGCGCATCATGATCTCCTCGGCGATACCGCCGTAGAGCATGCCCATGAGCAGAGCATCGACACCGCCTGGAGCTGTTGCGGCAAGCGCCTCCCACTCCGTGCCCAGTATCGGGGCGACGGCGGTGTCCACAAGCGCGAGGCCCAGTCCCAACGCCAGGCCGAGACCGACGGCCGCACCCGCCTCGCGCAGCGGCCGCGTCGTGGTTGCCGTACCGGCCAGCAGGCTGCCCAGGCCGATCCGGTGCGAGGTGGCGGCCCCCGCCGCGGTCGCCACCAGCAGCAGGAGCATCGGGTTCACGAGCAGCACACCGCGCTGCGCGAGAGGCGGCAGGGCCGCCAGAGCCGGCGCGCGCTCGAGCAGTGGGCTGGGCACTGGCTGCAGCACCAGCGACGCCACGCCGCAGGATCCGGCCAGCACGAGCGGCCAGACCCTGGGCGTCCTGCCCTGCAGCGCGGTCATCGCCGACTGGTGCGTTCGAACCACACCTCAGGATAGTCTGGCGATGGGCCATCGAGCAGGCGCGAGTCCTGGTGAGACTCCCCGGACTGGCCGTTAGCGGTGCCTGGGCTCGTAGATCAGGCGGACGAACGTGCTGAGCCGCTCGCGATCGCGTTGTACCGGAATGCCCGTGAGGATGCCGACGAGGAAGCGGTCGTTGATCGCCAGCCGCATCTGCGGACGCAGCGTGAGATCGGCGTCGCCGCTCTGCCAGGTCTTGTTGACCTCCACGCCGACGAAGTTCCGGCTTTCGAGCATGTAGTGGACGCTTGCGTTGAGGTCGAACGCGGGAGGCCTGCGCTCCCCGTGGAAAGACTGGGACAGCCGCGGACCGGCGAGGAGGAGTGAGTGCCAGTTGGCGCTGAGTTGTCGGGCGCCGACCAGAAAGGGGTTGTGCTGGAGTCCCTGTAGTGGACGCGCGGCCGACAGCTCGTGGCGGTGCGGCAGTCTCAGCGTGTTGATGTATCCCAGGGCAAACGACGTCCGCGACCGGCGCCGGACGGCAAGAGTCCACTGAACGGCGCTCTTGAGTCCTTCGATGCGGTTCGACGGAGCCGGCCCCGTGGCGGTCCCCGGGTAGAAGGTCATGGGCACCTCCACTTCCAGCCCGAGACGGTGCACGGGCGCCCACTCGTACTCCACCAGTGCTTCGTATCGGTCGAAGCGCGTCTGATCCGACAATCCGAAACCGATGTTCCATTCGCGCTCGCCGCGGTGCGCACCGAGATCGCGAATCAGGTCGATGAACAAGGGTTCTGCGTGTCTCACCTTGGCCGGGAGGCCCTGCTCAGTCGCCGCGGCCGCAGCAGGCATCGCTGCCAGGAGAAGACAGGCGATCGTCATCGAGCGCATGGTCCGAGCGTACGGGACCCCATCTCCGCCGGACCATCGCCCGAAGGTGCCTGGCACTGCCCGTCGGACCTGGTCACGCGCCAGCGTAACTTCCGCGTGCACCGCGCCGCCGATCGCGCAAGGATGGGGCATGGACAGGATCATGGTCATCACCGGCGGGAGCCGGGGAATCGGTGCCTCCTCCACCCCATCGACTGGAGCACCCGGCGTGTGACTTTCTGCGGATACCTGTGTCTAGGGACATGGGAATGGCGCGGACCCGATGGCGCGCCCCCCAAGGAGCATCCATGACTCGAACCGCCATACTTGCCGCCGCCGTCCTCGCCTTCGCGTCTGGCACTTTCGCGCAGACGGTCGGGCAGACCGAAACGGGCCTCGCCGCCGTCTACAACGACATCCTGAACGGCAAGGTCACAGCCAGCGGACAGGTGTACGACAATACTGCCCTGACGGCGGCACACAAGACGCTGCCATTCGGCACCCGGATCAAGGTCACCAATCCCCGTAACCAGCGCAGCGTGACACTGCGGGTGAACGACCGCGGCCCGGTGCAGGCCGGACGCATCCTCGACATCTCCCCGGCGGCGGCAGCCGCCCTCGGGTTCAGCCCGAAGGTCATGCGTGAGGTCTCGCTGGAGGTGCTGGAAGTCGGCAACGGCAAGACCTGGAAACAGCGAGGCCAATGATGACCCCATCGACACTCGTGCGGCGGTGCCTGACCGCCGTCCTGCTCGCCAGCGCCACGTTGCTGCCACGCCTGGTTTTCGCCCAGGCCGCACCCCCGGCGCCGCCTCCCCCGGTACGCGAGGGCTCCGCGGAGTTCGCGTTCGTCGGGACCACCGGCAACGCGTCCACGCAGACCGTCGGCATCGGCGGCGACCTGATCTACCGGCCGTCTCCGTGGGAGACCCGGCTGAAGGTGACCTACGTGCGCAACGAGGCCGAAAGTCAGTTGCGGGCGCAGGCTTTCGTCCTGGCGGCGCGGGCCCAGCGCTCGATCACCCCGCGCCTCGCCGCCTTCGGACAGTACGGCTACCTTCGCGACCGCTTTGCCGGCATCAGCGCACGCAACAGCGCCGACGCGGGCCTGGCCTTCAGCGCCCTCGCCTCGGACCGCCAGAAGCTGGCGCTCGATGCCAGCCTCGGCTACGCCAACGAGCAGCGGATGCTTGGACCGGACCTCTCCACCGGGATCGTCGGCGCTGGCGGGCTGTACACGCTGAAGCTGTCGGCGACCAGCACCTTCACCGAGGACGGTCGCTTCGTGATCGCGATGGACAACAGCAGCGACTGGCGGTATACCAACGTCGCGGCGCTGACCGCGCGCATCAACAGCCTGTTGTCGCTGAAGCTCTCCAATACCATCCGTCACCTCAACCTGCCGGTCGTGGGCTTCAAGAGCACCGACGCGATCACGTCGGTGGCGCTCGTGGCCAAGTTCTGAGAAGGAGTCGACCATGCTGAGTGGATTCAAGCAGTTCCTGATGCGGGGCAACGTCGTCGACCTGGCGGTCGCCGTGATCATCGGCGGCGCCTTCGGCTCCGTCGTCAACGCCATGGTGAAGGACCTGCTCACCCCGCTGATCGCGGCCATCGCTGGGCAGCCGGACTTCTCGGCCATCAGCTTCACGATCAACGGCAGCCAGTTCCTGATCGGCGACTTCCTCAACCAGGTGGTGTCGTTCGTGATGGTGGCGGCGGCGATCTACTTCTTCGTCGTGACCCCGATGAACATGATCGCGGAGCGCCGCAAGCGCGGCGAGGCGCCGGCGGACCCGACGACGAAGCAGTGCCCCGAATGCCTTACCGAGGTGCCGATCGCCGCACGGCGCTGTGCGGCCTGCGCGCAGCCCCTGATGGCTGCGGCTGCCGGTCGCTGACACCTCGGACGCGTCGTCTCCCGCGCGTATAATCCAGCTCAGCCTCGAGCGGACGAGCGGGGACACAGGTGAGCGCGGACGAAACGGATTCCGACGAGCAGTTGGTAGAACGGGCGCGGCAGGGCGGCCATCGCGACACGCGTGCCTTCGACGCGCTCGTCCGACGGCATCAACGCCACGTCGTCACCAATTGCCGCATCCTGACGAGAGCCTCCGCCGACGCGGAGGACCTCGCACAGGAGGTGTTCGTGAAAGCCTTCTTCGGCCTTGCACGCTTCGAGGGGCGCGCGCAGTTCCGGACGTGGCTGCAGCGCATCAAGGTGAACCACTGCCTCAATCACCTTCGCCAGGCGCGCGCCGCCACGCTCGTCGATCTGGACACGGTGGCGCCCGAGGACCACGAGGCCATGCGCAGCCAGCCGACAGCGGACCTCGACCTGCAGCATGAAGCGGACCGAGAGCGGATCGTGCAGGTGCTCGACGCCATGCCCGACACGTTGCGCATGCCGCTGATGTTGCGCGACGGTGACGGGCTGGCGTACGAGGACGTCGCCCGCGCGCTCGGCATCAGCCTGTCGGCCGTGAAGATGCGGATCAAGCGGGCACGCGAGGAGTTCCGTCGCCGATTTGCCAGCGCCGACGAAGCACCGCTCGCGGCTGCCGCGGGCCGGGAGCCACGGTGAGCCCGCCGCCCGACGAACCGCGCACCCTTCCCCCGAGCGAGGACGACGAGGGGCCGCCCATCCTCGCCCTGCGAAGCCTGGCACTGGACGTGGACGAGCGCTTCGCGCGCCGAGTCCGGGGACGGATCGAGCGTCGGGTACTGGCCGGCGACCTCGTGTCGCTTGGCTGGTCGGGCCCCCTCGCCGTCCTGCTCGAATGCCTGCGCGCGTCCCTCGGCCTGCTGGGCCCGCGGCGACAGCCCTGATCATCGAACCGGAGATCGACGGATGCAGCAGCAACTCCTCCAGATCGGGAATGAACTCCGGCAACTCGCCATCCAGGCCGTTCCGCGGGTGCTTCTGGGGATAGCGGTTGCGGTGGTGCTGGTCGCCACCGCCAAGCTGATGGAGCGCCTGCTGCGGACGCTCCTCGTCCGAATCCGCATCGACCACCTGCTCGGGCAGGCCGGCCTCGACTCGGCCCTCCAGCGCATCGGGGTCGCCGGGTCGATCAACGTCCTGCTGCCGCGCCTGATCTACTACCTGCTCCTGCTCCTGTTCGCGCGCGTGGCGGCCGACGCGTTCGGCCTGGTGGCCATCTCCGAGGGCATCGGGGCAATGTTCGCCTACCTGCCCAACATCGCGGCCGCGGTGCTCATCCTCGTGGTCGGCACGTCGGTCAGCCAGTTCGCGGGGCGCAGCGTGGCGAGGGCCGCCGACGATTCGGGAATCGAGTTCGCGCGCTCGCTCGGCAGCCTGGTCTCGGGGTTGATCCTGTTCATCGTCGCGGTCATGGCCATCGGCCAGCTGAAGTTCGACACGGCCATGGTGAGGATTGTCACCACCTGCATCCTGGCCGGGGCTGCGCTGGCGTTCGGCCTGTCGCTTGGCCTGGGCACACGCGACATCACGCGCAACATCCTCGCCGGTTTCTATGCCCGGAAGCTGTTCAGCCCGGGTGACCGCCTGGAGGTCCGAGGCGAACGCGGCGTGCTGAGAGCCATCACGGCCACGCAGACCGTGATCGAACAGGACGCCGGCCTCGTCACCGTCGCCAACGTCACCCTCCTCGACGAGACCATCCGCCACTAGTAGCCGCACAGGCCTGCACGCCCGGTCCACGCCACGCGCCCGACTTGTGGGTCCACGCCGCCGCCGGATTCCCGGCAGAGGAAATGGCCGTCCAGGCACCTGAACGTCACTGCATCGCGAAGCGCCAGCCTCAGCCGAGGTACCGGCATTGCAATTGGACGAGCGGAGGCGGGCAGTCGTCGTGGCATACGCGTTCAAACCGCACCACACGCTCGCACGGGATGTTCGGGCCATCGTGTGCCGGCAGATCGACCGTGCGGAGCATGAACTGATCGCAATCGGTGATGCCCGCAGTGATCGGGCGTTGCACGACGCGCGGCGTCACTTGAAGAAGATCCTGGCGCTGCTCCGGCTCGTGAAGCCTGCGATTGCCCAGGAGTACTCACGGTTCTCCGGTCCCGTGCGCCGGGCGTGTCTGATGCTCGCACCACTTGCCGACGCGGAAGCCCTCGTGGGCACCGCCAGCGGACAGGCCGCAAGCCGCCATCCGGGCATCGACGCGGCATCAGCGTCGGCCGTCCGAGCGGCCCTTCGTCGGCAGCAGGCAGACGCCGACCGGAAAGCGGCGTTTCGAAGAGTGCGCACTAGGGCGGCGAGGCTGCTTGCGCTCGAACGTTCGCGGGTCGAGCGCTGGGCTGCGCCTCTCGGTGGCTTTGAGTCTCTCGCGCCCGGACTCGCGCGCAGCATGCGACGGACCCGGCGCGCGATGGCACGCGCGGATTCGTGCCGACGCCAGGAGGCCTTCCACACGTGGCGCCGGCGGGTGAAGGACCTCTGGTTCCAGGTGCGGTTGGTCGAAGGCTGCTGTCCGCATCGCCTGCTCCCGATGCGCCGACGTCTCGAGCGGCTGGATGGCCTGCTCGGCGACTATCACAACATCGTCTTGCTGGAAGCGTTCCTGCGGGAAGGGTCCTGCCTGGCGCGCGAGGATACGGCCCGCTGCCTGCGCAACCTGAGGCAGCGGCGAACACGCCTGGGACACAGGGCACTGGCTCTCGGCACCGTGGTCCTTCGCGATCGGCCTGGCGCCTTTGTGCAATGGGTCGCGAGCCGCTGGCAGGCACATCCTCGTGCGGCGCGCGGGGAGGCGGCATGCCGCACCGCGTGAGGCTGGCCCGGCTCGTACGCCCGCACTGGCACCTGCTCGCCATCGCTGGCGCCGCGATGCTCGTGGAGGCCGGGGTGGACCTCCTCGAACCGTGGCCGCTCAAGGTGATCTTCGACTACGTGCTGGGATCGCGTCCGATGCCGCACTGGCTCGCGACGCTGGCAGACGGGCACGACCGCCTGTTCGTCCTGAACCTGGCAGCGGCCGCCGTCGTGGTGCTCGCCGCCGTGGGTGCCGTCGGCGCCTTCACCGAGAAGTACCTCGCCACCACGGTCGCCAAGCGGGTCGGGTTTGATCTTCGCCACATGCTCTACCACCACGTGCAGCGCCTGTCGCTTTCGTACTACGAGCGGCAGCAGACCGGCGACATGGTGATGCGCCTCACCAGTGACATCGACGCGGCCGAGGACTTCCTGTCCAACGCCGTCCTGGGGATCGCCCTCGACCTGGTCACCCTCTCCGGCATGCTCGTCGTGATGCTTGCACTCGACTGGCGGTTCAGCCTGATAGGGCTGTCGGTCGCGCCGCTGCTGTTCGCCGTGACCTACCGGTTCACCCGGCAGATCAGGTCGGCGGCGCGTGCCGTGCGGCAGAAGGAAGGCGAGCTTGCGTCGGTCGTGCAGGAGTCGATTGCTTCGGCGCGTGTCGTGAAGGCGTTCGCACAGGAGGCGTTCGAGGAAGATCGGCTCGATCGCCAGGGCCGTGCGGCAGTCGACCTGAGCCTGCACGCCCGCAGCGTCAAGGCGCGCCTGTCCCCGCTCGTCGATGTCATCGTGGCCTTCGGCACCTTCCTGGTGCTCTGGTACGGCGTACGCCTCGTGCTGATCGATCGCATGACGGCCGGCGCCCTGCTCGTCTTCGTCGTGTACCTCGGGAAGATGTACAAGCCGATGAAGGACCTGTCGAAGATGACCGACACGCTGTCCAAGGCGGCGGTAGGCCTGGAGCGGATCGGCGAGGTCCTCGCCGTGGAGAGCCAGGTCGCGGACAGGCCGGGCGCTACTGTCGCGCCACGGCTGCGCGGGCAGGTGGAGTTCCGGCACGTGTCGTTCGGCTACGAACCCAACCGTCTCGTCCTGTCGGACGTGAACTTCACCATCCAGCCAGGCCAGCGGGCGGCCATCGTCGGACCGAGCGGCAGCGGCAAGTCCACGCTCATCGGCCTGATCCCGCGGCTCTACGATGTGGCCGGCGGGAGCATTCTGCTCGATGGACGGGATTGTCGCGAGTACACGCTGGCATCCCTGCGGGCCCAGGTGAGTTTCGTGCTGCAGGACACGGTGCTCTTCCGCACCACCGTCGCACAGAACATCGCCTATGGACGGCCCGGCGCGTCGACCAGCGACATCGTACGTGCGGCGAGGCTGGCGTGCGCGCACGACTTCATAATGAAGCTCCCGCAGGGCTACGGGACCATGGTCGGGGAACGCGGCGAGACGCTGTCGGGCGGCGAGCGGCAGCGCATCGCCATCGCGAGGGCCATCGTACGGGGCGCACCGCTGCTGCTGATGGACGAACCGTCCGCAGCGCTCGATCCTGAATCCGAGGCCCTGATCTTCCGGGGGCTGTCGCACCTGCTTGAGGGGCGCACGTCGATCACCGTCGCGCACCGCCTCGCGACGGTGCGCGGTGCCGACGTGATTTTCGTCCTTGACGAGGGCCGGATCGTGGAACGCGGCACGCACGACGAACTGCTCGCGCACGGCGGCCTGTACGCGCTGCTGTATCGCCAGCAGTTCGGGTTGGTGGTGCCGGTTGCGTGACGAGCCGTCAGGGCATGTGCGCCCGGCGGCCACGTCAGTCCGGCGGCAGCCGGCCGGGGTTCCACGCGACCTCCCACAGGTGTCCGTCCGGATCCTGGAAGTAGCCGGTGTAGCCTCCCCAGAAGGTCGCCCCTGGCGGCTTGGTGATGCGTGCGCCCGCTCGCTCGGCCTGGCGAAGCACGGCGTCCACCTCCTCGCGGGTGCGAACGTTGTGCGCGAGCGCCATCTCCGTCGCGCTGGAGGGCCCCGGGGCGACGCCGGCGTCGTGCGCCAGGCTTGTGCGGGCCCACAACGCGAGGCACAGGCCGCCCTCCAGGTCGAAGAAGGCGACCGCCCCGTGCTCGAATTCCTTACCGACGATGCCATCCGTGGCCAGTCCGAGGCCGTCGCGATAGAACGCGACCGCCCGGTCGAGGTCGTCCACGCCGAGCGTGATGAAGCTGACCCGTGGCTTCATCGGCGTCCTGTCGGTGTGTGTGAACGCGGCATCCCGATGTTGTAGCTCACATCGAAACCTGCGTGAATTGGTGTGGCCGAGGTCGGCTTTCGACGGACGGGCCTATACTGCCGCCATGACGAGACTCCGCTGGCGAACTGCGTGCTCATTCGGTGCGGCGCTTGTGGGTTCCGCACTCTCGGTGGCGACCTGGGCAGGCTGGGGCGGCACCGAGGTGCGGGCCCAGACGGCGCCCGCCCGTGCGGCCTCGGCCGCTGACCGTGCGTCGCTCAACGGGACCTGGAACTTCTCCACGCTCACGCCGCTCGAGCGGCCAGCCGAGTTTGCGGGCAGGGCGACGATGACGCCGCAGGAAGCCGCGCGGTTTGCGCGCGACGCGATGGAGCGCAACAATGCCGACCGCCGCGACGGACCGGTGGAGGCCGACGTCGCGCGCGCGTACAACGACGCGTGGTACGACCGGGGGACGGGCGTCGCGGTGGTGAACGGCGAGGCGCGAACCTCACTCATCGTCGATCCGCCGGATGGACGCCTGCCACCGCTGACGGCCGATGCTGCGGCCCGCCAGGCCGCGCGCGCGCAGGCGCGTCGCGAGCGCCCGGCGGACGGCCCCGAGGATCGTTCCCTCGCAGAGCGCTGCCTCAGCTTCAACGCCGGGCCACCCATGCTGCCCGGCCCCTACAACAACTACGTGCAGCTGTTCGTATTCGACGGCTCCGTCGTCATCGTGAACGAGATGATTCACGATGCGCGCATCGTGCCCACCGATGGACGACAGCACCTGCCCGAGGGAGTGCGCCGGTTCCAGGGTGACTCGATTGGACGCTGGGAAGGCCGGACGCTGGTCGTGGACACGACCAACTTCACGGCGACGACGAACTTCCGAGGGGCGAGCGATCGGCTGCACCTGGTGGAGCGGTTCACGCGCGTCGACCCCGGCACGCTGCTCTACGAATTCACCGTGGACGATCCGACCGCGTTCACGCGGCCATGGCGGGTGGCGCTGCCGATGAAGGCGACGGACGAGTCGATGTTCGAGTACGCGTGTCATGAGGGAAACCACGCGCTCGAGGGCATCCTGCGCGGCGCGCGCTACGGCGAGCGGCAGGGGGCTCCGCGCTGAGCCACGGCGGGACGTGCTACACCACGACCGTGCCCGTACGCCGTTCCGACTCGGGTCGCCGCTGGAGGGCAACACGTGGGAGGAGCACCGCCTCAGCGACCAGCAGGTTCGGCGCCCACAGCACGCCCCCGCGATCACCCGGAAGGCGTCGTCGAATGGGATGCCGGACGCCAGGCTCAGTGGAAGTTAGATGCGCAGCATCACCGCAGCGTAGGTCATCACCCACCACCCGATGCGTCTGAGCATCCGGACCTCCCGGGCCCGTAGACGACGGCCTGGATGCGGCAGGTCCACCACCCGCGCCCCACGCTGCCTTGACGGTCGGCTCCGGACGGCCGTATGATGACCTTGTGATTTTGAGTAACCAAAATCGATGTTTTGAACAAGGTCACATTCATCAGAGCGCCGCAAGAAATCGGGCCGGCGCCGCTCTCGTGGTCGTTCTGGCCGTCCTCCTGTGGTTACCCGCCCACGCCCAGACCACCACGGGCGTGTTCGGCACCGTCGTTGACGAGCAGGGGGCTGCCATTCCTGGCGTCACAGTCTTGCTGCGGCAGCTCGCGAGCGGCCTCGAACGCCAGACCACGACCGATGGCTCCGGCCGGTATGAGATCGGCAACCTCCCCGCTGGCACGCACGATGTGACCTTCTCACTCACCGGATTTGACGACGAGACGCACCGGATCCAGGCGGCGACGGCCACCCCCGTCGAGGTGAGCCCGACCCTCAGGCTGGCAGGGCTGACCGATTCGGTCAGCGTCGTCCCCCCCGCACCCGCGATCGACAGGTCGTCCGCTGGCACGCGCCACGCCGTCAGCGTCACCCGGATCGAGAGGATGCCGATCGCGGTCACGAGCCGGGGACTCGAAGGGGTGCTCGTCGCGTTTCCGGGCTTCGCGCAGAACGCGAACGGCGCGATTCACCCCCGCGGGGCGCACAACCAGATGACCTTCGTGGTCGATGGCCTGCCGATCAGCGATCAGCTCACCGGCGCCTTCGCCAACTCGCTGGACGTCGGAGTCGTCCAGACGGCGGAGGTGCTCACCGGAAACATCCCGGCGGAGTTCGGTGGCAAGGTGTCAGGCGTGGCGGTACTCAACAGTCGCAGCGGCCTCGGAACCGCCCGTCCGGGGAGCGGGGCGGTATCGATCGGCTACGGTGGCTTCGACACCGCGCACGGGAACGCACAGTTCGGGGGCGAGCAGGGCCGGCTCGGTTATTTCGGATCCGTCACCACGCTGCGCACCGACCGGTTCCTCGACCAGGTGTCGCTCGACAACCTCCATAACAGCGGCCAGTCCACGCGCGCGTTCGGGAGGTTCGATGTCAAGCTGGGCGATCGCACCCAGCTCCGTACGCACGTCATGGGCGGTGCCTCCCGCTTCGAACTGGCGAATCTCCGGTCGCAGCACGCCGCGGGGCAGGACCAGCGTCAGGCCCTGAACGACGTCTCCGCCTGGACCTCGATGGCACACACGCTCGACGGGACATCGGTCGTCGAGGCGACCGTCGGGTATCGCACCACCACCGCCGTCCTGCGCGGCAGTCCTGGCGACACCCCGGTTACAGCCGCACAGGACCGGCGGCTATCCACGCTCACCGCGACCACCAGGTACACGCGCAGCATCGGGCGTCACCTGCTGCGCGCGGGTGCAGATGTCCAGCGGTTCCCGGTGCGTGAGTGGTTCACGATGGGCATCACGTCGGCCAACTTCAACACACCCGGCGCGGACGGCTACAACGACGCGCTGCGACCGCACGACCTGACGCGCGGCGGCACGCCGTTCGTCTTTGCCGACGAGCAGGCGGGCACGCAGGTGTCCGGCTTCGTGCAGTCAACCCTCGCGGCGGCAGGCTTCTCCTTCAACCTCGGCCTGCGCTACGACGAGTACCGCTTCCTGGTCGCCGGCAGGCAGCTCCAGCCTCGCGTCGGCGTTGCCTACACGCTGCCCGGTGGCAGCGTCGTGGTGCGCGGCTCCTATAACAGGAACTACCAGACCCCGCCGAACGAGAACCTCCTGCTCTCCAGTTCGGAAGCGGCCAGCCGGCTCGCGCCGGCGAGCGTCCGCGACGCGCTTGGGGGCGCGTACCGGCCGATTCGGCCGGAACGCCAGGATGTGCTCGAAGCCGGCGTGCAGACCACGATCGGCGGCTGGTCGACGATCGATGGCTCCGTCTACTACAAGCGGTCGACCGATCAGCAGGACAACAACAACTTCTTCGACACGGGCATCATCTTCCCGACCACGCTGCGGGGCATCGACGTGAGGGGTGCGGAGGCGCGGCTCGCGGTGCTGCCGCGAAGGGGCTGGTCAGGATCGCTCAGCGTCACGACGGCCCGAGCCCTGTCATCGCCGCCGTTCACCGGCGGGCTGTTCCTCGGGCAGGACGCCGTCGACCTGCTTTCGGCGGGGCCCTTCCGGATCGACCACGATCAGCGCCTCGGGATGCACGCCGTGGTGACGTTCGATCCGGCGGGACCGGTATGGGTGGGCGGGTCCGCGCGGTACGATTCGGGGCTCGTTTCCAATCCGTCCGATCCGGCGGAGGTCGCGGCCGATCCCGACTTTCGCGACCTGCTGCCGTATGTCAACCTCGAGGCGTCCACGCCCCGCGTGCGTCCCCGCGCCATTGCCGACATCGCGGCGGGCTTCGATTTCGCCGACGGGCGGGGGCGAAGGCGCTGGGCGGTACAGCTGCAGGTGACGAATCTCACGAACAGGACGGCGCTCTACAACTTCCAGTCGGTGTTCGTGGGCACGCGGCTCGTGCAGCCACGCACGCTATCGGCGAAGATCGTCCGCAACTTCTAGTCCGAAAACCGACCGAGCCAGCCTTTGCGCCAGCCGGCTCGTCGGCGAGCGGCGAGCACGCCGATTCGCGTCTGGGGGCGCCCTCGGGCGCCCGCACGCGGCGCGCCGCAGGGCGCGTCCGGTTCGTGCGGTGCCTGACGGCCGTCAGAAGCGCAGCAGCCGGTTCACCTTACTCGGTCGACACCTGCGCGGTGACCTGGTCGCTGTTCTGGAGCTCGACGTTGAAGCGGCCGTTCTGGTTGCGCGTTTCGAGCACGCCGCCGCGGTTCTCGATGTACTCGACGCTGCCCTCGTAGGTGAACTTCCGCACCCGTCGCATCCTCTTCGGGCGCGGGCTGAAGCGAAGCGAGCCGAACGTGCGCGCGAAGTTGTCGCGGCGCACGAACCCGACCTCGGGGTTGAAGTTGTCACCCACCACCAGGTACTCCGCACGCGCGCCGTAGCGATCGCCCCCGTACTCGAACCGGCCGAAGTAGCTGGCTGCGTCACCCCGCAGTCCCGGCGTGCTCGTCTGCGCGTAGTACCCGGACAACGAGACGTTCGTGTACAGGTTGACGGCCATGTCGACACCGGCCGCCTGGTTGCCGCCGGCCCCGGCGGCCGACTGCGAGCGGTTCATGAGCATCGCGCCGATCGTGCTGCGCCTGAGCACGTCGCGCTTCACCCGCACGACCGAGAAGTTCGTCGCGGGCGTCCGCGAGGTTGGCTCTTCGTGCGTTTCGATGTTCATGACACCGATGCCCCACGGTCCGGCCTTGCCGGTCAGCCGGCCGCCGACGTCGATCGGTACGATCCGGCCGGCGTTCAGCCCGATCCGGCGGCTGTAGAACATCGTGGGCACGAGAGGGCTGACGCTGCCCGCGCCGCGTGCGAACTCGAAGATGCCTCGGCCTTCGAGGAAGAATTCCCGCTTCTCCGGGAAGATCAGGTTGAACCGCGTGAGGTTGACCTGCTGCTCGTCGGCCTCCACCTGCGCAAAGTCGGTGTTCACCGTCACGTCCGCGGTCAGGTTCGCCGTGACCCCGTACTTCACATCCACGCCAACGTTCCCGTCGAGCGCGCCTGACGCCGGCGGCGTCCGCAGCCGGTCCGTGGTGACGCTGCCGATCGTGTACGGCTTGATCTCGAGGTTCTTGCCCGCCGACGGCAGGTCGAGGCCGACCAGGGTTGCGGCGCGGGACACCCGCGTCAGTGCCGACGGTCCGCCGTCGGCGGCCGGAAGCGCGGTGAGGTGCGTCCACTCGTTCTTGCGGCGGATCGAGCGTCGCAGCTGGATGCCCCAGACCTGATTCTGACCCGACACGTACCGGAGCGACTTGAACGGGATGGCGAGTTCCGCGGTCCACCCTCCGGGGAAGCGGCCGGTGCGCGCCTGCCAGACAGGGTTCCAGTCCGAGTTGTTGTTCCCTTCGTCGGTCACCCATGTGTCGGCGCGCGCTCCGAGCGGGTTCACGTAGAAGAAGAACCCGTTGCGGCGATCGTGGAAGGTGTCGAGCAGGACGCCGAAGTGATCGTTCTGCCGCAGCTGGTTCGTATCGCGTCGCAGCTCGTTGGCCACCCACTTCTCGGGAGGCGCCGTATCCCAGATGCGTCCGACCACGTAGATCGACGTGTCATCGTAGAGGATCCAGGCCTCAGTCCGCTCGGTCGAGACCGCCCCCTCGACCGGCACGTTCTGGATGAAGTCGGTGATCGCCGGCACCCGCTGGTAGACGGCTTCGTCGAGCCGGCCATCCACCCGGAGCCGTTCGGCCAGGCGCACGGCTCGAACGGTTGCGCGTCCGTGGTCGCGGACGATCACGTCGGGGGCGACGGGAGCTGGCGGATCGTCGGCCGCCGCACGCGCGTCCTGGCTGGCCGCTCGTGCCCGCGCCTGGCCTGCAAGCAGTGGAGCCGGTGCCGCCGCTGCCACCAGCGTCACACAGACCACAGACGCCAGCGCCCGCACTCGAGGATGTCGCACGCGGCCGACAGGATACACGACCAGGCCGTGCGAGCTGCGGGGTCGTTCGACCGGCCGGTGGCCCCCACTACCTCGCGGAGGAAGGCACCGGCTCGCGGTCCGGCCTCGTCAGGGGCGCTGAGGCGAGCGCGGCCGACACCTCGGCGAGAACCGCCCGTCTCAGGGGCTGGGCGTCGCCCCGGCCGCCGAGGTGCGTGCGGTTCGTGAGGACGATCACGTAACTGCTCGACGCAGGGTCGACCCACAGCATCGTCCCGGTGTAGCCGGTATGCCCAAAGGACGGCCGTCTTGCCCCTCCGTGCTCCGGTGGGGTGAAGGGAGCGGCCAGGTCCCACCCGAGCCCGCGGGGATGCAACGCGTCAGGCGGCGACGCGGGTTCGATCATCGTGGCGACTGATTCCGGGTTCAGCACCCGGACGCCGCGGTGCGAGCCGCCGTGGAGCAGAACCGTTGCAAACAGCGCGAGGTCGTCGGCCGTGGAGAACAAACCGGCATGCCCAGCCACACCGCCCATGCGCCGCGCCATCGGGTCGTTGACAACCGGCACACGCCCCGCCGAGGGCACCGCGAACGTGGGCGCAAACCGTTCCATCATCTCGGCGGACGGCCGGAAGCCGGTCTGGCGCATCCCGAGCGGGGCGAACACGTGACGTTCACAGTAGACGTCGAGGGGCTGTCCGGATACCCGGCGCACGAGTTCGCCAAGCACGGCGAAGTTCTCGTCGCTGTAGACGTAGGCCACCCCTGGCGCGTGGTCCGGCCGTTCAGCGGTGAGCATGCGCATCGCCGTGTCATAGCCCGACCAGGGCCGGCCGAGCGGCAGGTCGGCGCGAAGGCCAGAGTAGTGTGTCAGCAGGTGGCGGACCGTGATCGCAGACTTGCCGTGCAACCCGAAGTCCCGCCAGTAGCGCGCGGCGGGAGCGTCCAGATCGATGCGCCCCTGCTCGACGAGCTGCATGACCGCCGTGGTGGTCGCCACGACCTTGGTGAGCGACGCCAGGTCGAACACCGTGTCGCTCGTCATCGCGAGAGACGGCCCTCTCGTGGAGCGCAGTCCGAATGCCTCGCGGTACGCGACGTCGCCGTCCAGTCCCACGAGCAGCACGGCGCCCGGGATGCGGCCGGCTGTCAGTTCGGCCCGGGCGACAGCGGCAAGCGAGGCCGTAGTGGCCACGGACAGCGGAGGCGCGGCGGCATCGAGCCGTGGCAGCGGAGCGAGTCCGCTGCACCAGGCCAGCGCGACGAGTCCGAACGCGGTCGGCACCAGGCGCATGGACTCCATCTTAGACGGCTTCGGGACGAGCACCCGCCGCTCACGTCAGTGCGGCGTGGCAGGCGGAGGTCGGACGGCGTGCCGGCACGACGTCGCGACGCACGAGAGGGCTCGTGCGTCGCGCGGCGGGCGGCGGGTCGGGCCTAGAAGTTGAACTGCGCGCCGAACTTCACGTATCGCGCCTGCAGCACGTTCAGCGGGCGCAGCCACGACCCGCCGAAGTTGTTGTTCAAGGCCGCCGGTGGTTCACCGGCATTGGAGGTGGCGCCGACGGCCGCGTTCGAGTTGGTCAGGTTGAAGATGTCGGCCATCACCTGGAACCGCTTGGCGCCGCCGAGGCTGAAGTTCTTCGCCAGCCGCAGATCGAGCTGGGTCCGGCGCGGCAGGTACTGGGTGCCAGGCTTGATGAGGGGGACGACGCGCGACGTGTTCACGCCGCCCGACATCGGACGCCCAAGGGACGCCGTGACGTCGGCCTGCGTGATGTTCCACTGCGCCAGGATCTGCTGCCCTGGCAGGTTCTGCAGCACGGCGCCCACCTGGATGTCCTGCCACGGAATCGTGTACGACCCGTTCACCTTCACCTGCGTGAGCCAGCCCGTGTCGAAGTCACAGTAGGCGAAGGTCGATCCCGACAGCCCGAACTGTGTCGTCGGGTTGTCCACGTAGGACGCGCAGTTGTTGGTGCGGATGTTGCCCGTCGCGAAACCGCCGGTGAGAAAGAAGCCGGACCGGATACGCGCATTGAAGGCCACGTCCACGCCGTCGAAGATCTCCGTCTGCCTGCCGCGGCCGAAGTTCTCCACGAAGGTGACCAGGTTGTTCGACGCGAGACCGAACTTCGTCGGCACGATGTCGTAAAGCCCGCAGATCTGCTGGCCGCCGCCGCCGGGCAGCCGCGGATCCGAGGGGGCCGTGACGCAGTACGACTGGAAGTCCGCGGGCACGACGTCCAGGTTGTTCGTGGCGGTGAAGTTGCCCTGGTTGCGCCGGTAGTACGCCACGTCGACCGCGACCCGGTTCATGAGCTGCTGGGTGATGCTGCCCGAGAACTCCCAGTTGTATCGACGCCGGCCAAAGCCGGTGATCGTCTCGGGGTCATACTGCGTGGCCACGTTCACCCTGCCGAAGTTGCTGTTCGCCAGCGGACCCAGTTCGCTCTCCTGCGGGATGCCGTCGCCGTTGGCGTCGGCCCAGCTGCGCGTCGTCGAGTTCACGGAGGTCGCGAGCGGATTGAGCGCCCGCGCGGTGCCCACCGTGCTGGTCTGCACGTAGCGGCTGACCGTCGCCTTCAGGGCGGTCTTCCCGTTGCCGAACAGGTCGTAGGAGATGCCGAGCCTCGGGTTCAGGTCCTTGAAGTTCGGCACGTTGGAGAGCGCCTCATAGCTGCGGGGACCGATCCAGCGGCCTCCCGGCGCCGATTGTGCTTCAACCTTGTTGTTCAGGTAATCCCATCGAACGCCCGCATTGACGGTCATCCGCTTCACGGTCCACGTGTCCTGCGCGAAGACTCCGAGGTCGGCTACGAGCCGTTCGCGCTGTGTGTACGGAGTCGTACGGACCGTCACCTGGAACGGCTGCCCGTTGCGCACGGTGAGCGCCGTGTCGTAGCTGGTGTAGACATCGGTATTGGCGGGTCCTTCCTGGAGCGTCATGCCGAACTTCAGCGCGTGCGCTCCCGGCACGTACGACAGCGTGCTGCGATACGAACGCAGCGACGTGTAATTGCGCGAGAACGTGCCGCTGTAGGCGCGGAAGTTGACCCCCGTCGTCTGCTCGGTGACCGGATATCCCAGCGCCGTGTCGACGTCCTCGGCTGGTTCGCGTGTCCAGATCTCGGTCATGTTGCCCGCGGCCGCCTCGAAGAGGGTCCGCGTGCTGATCGTGGACCGGAAGGTCAACGTCTCGAAGTGGTTGATCGGCAGGTTCTGCGTCTGCGCCGCGGCGGGCTGCGCCGTGCTGAGCAGGTTCCAGTGCTCCGTCTTGCGCGGCGCGTAGTTGTAGTAGCCCGAGATCTTGTTCTTCGGGCTGATCTGCCAGGTGAGCCGCATGTCGAGCGAGCCGTTGCGCTGCGTCTCGGTGCCGGGGCGGGTGGGGTCGGCGTCGAAGAAGAAGTCGTTCGGGTTCTTCTCGTAGAAGGTGTTGGTCCGGACCTGCTCGTAGCCCCAGAACCGGTGCGCGGTCCAGAACCACAGGCGGTCGCGTTTCAGGGGTCCGCCCACCGCGAAGCTGGTGTCCCAGATCTGCCGGATGCTGTCGGCCGTGAGCACGTTCTGGGCCCGCAGCGTGTCGTCCACGTTGTTGCCCTGGAGCTTGTCGTTCGCGAAGTTCGTGAACGCCTGGCCGCTGAACCGGTTGCCGCCCTCGCGCGGGATGATGTTCACTCTGACGCCGCCGCCAGAGACCTCGGCCGAGATCGCGCCGAACTCGTAGCTCAGTTCCTGGGTCGACGCGTCGTTGGTGGAGAGGCCCGTGCAGGAGTAGTTGCACGCCATGTTGGCGATCATCAGCCCATCGAGCTGAACGATCCGATCGTTGAAGGAGCCACCGTGCGCCTTGAGCTGGTTCTGGTGCTCACCGGCCGACCCGCCCACGTCGTTCTGGTTGCTCAGCACGCCGATGGTCATCACGCCGATGGTCGACCAGTTCTTCGAGGTCGGCATGGCGTCGATCGTCTCCTTCGAGACCACCTGGCGCCGGATGACGTTCTGCGTGTCGACGACGGGAGTCTCGCCGGATACCGTGATGGTCTCTTCGAGCGCGCCCACGCGCAGGTCGGCACTCACCGTCGCGGTGAACGCCGCGGGCAGCTCAATCCCCTCCCGCTTGACGGTCGAGAAACCCGTCAGCGAAAACGTGACGCTGTAGACCCCCGGGCGCAGATCGACGATCCGGTACTGGCCGGAGGCGTCGGTCGTCGCACTGCGCGTCTTCTCGATCAGGGCCTCGCTGCTCGCCTCCACGGTGACACCCGGCAGCACGGCGCCGCTGGTGTCCCGCACCACGCCGGCAATGCCACTGAGCTGCGCCCACGCCGGCGTCGCCGCGCCGATCAGTCCCAGGGCCGTGATGAACACTCCGAGAACTCGTCGCATGTCCCCTCCAGATGAGCGAACCAAGCCGCCCGCGTGTGACACACGCGGGCCAGACGCCGCCGAGGATGAAGACCGAGTCGTCCGAGGTGAGAGCAGCACCGCAGTGCCGTCGTTATGAGCGGCGCCGACAATACGTCCGGGAGTCGTGCCGATCAAGCACTTTGCGCGTCGATGGCGGGGCTGCGGGAGCGATCTCCAAGATTCCGGACGGCCCCGCTGTATACTCCGCGCGAGGATCTGCGGGTGGCAGGGTGGATTCGACCGTGCGGCGTCCTGGGGCTCGCCGTGTGGGCGTCGGCGTCGGTCAGTGCCCAGACGGTCCCGACCTTCACACGCGATGTCGGGCCGATCCTCGACACGCACTGCGTCAGCTGCCACCGGCCCGATGGCGATGCTCCGTTCAGCCTGTTGACGTTTGCCGACGCGAGGCGCCGCGCGTCGCAGATCGCCGCGGTGACACGGGCTCGCGTGATGCCCCCCTGGCAGGCGGACCCAGAGGGCGGGCCGTTCGTCGGTGAGCGTCGTCTCGACACCGCGGACATCGACCTGCTGCGCCGCTGGGCGGACGCCGGCGCGCCGGAAGGGCCGTCGGCCGATTCCCCACCTGTTACCCGACCCTCGTCGGGCTGGCTGCACGGAACACCGGACCTCGTGCTGCCGCTCGACCCCTACACGCTGCGCGCGGACGGGCCCGACGTATTCCGCAACTTCACGGTCCACGTGCCGGGTACGGGCAGCCGCTACGTTCGCGGCCTTCAGTTCCGGCCGGGCACGCGGGCAGTGCACCACGCCAACATCCGCGTTGACCCGACGCCCGCGTCTCGCCGGCTGGATGACGCGGACCCGGATGGCGGCTACGAGGGCCCAATCCTTCGCTCCGCCGATTTCCCGGAGGGCCATTTCCTCGGCTGGACACCAGGCCAGGCGCCGCCGCTCGCGCCGCCCGCACTGGCGTGGCCACTGCGGGAGGGCAGCGATCTGGTGGTGCAGTTGCACCTGTATCCCACAGGCAAGCCGGAACGGGTGCAGCCGGTGATCGGGCTGTACTTCGCCAGTCAGCCGGGCACGCAGGTGCCGTCGCTCATTCGGCTCGGGCGGCAGGACGTGGACCTCGCGCCCGGACGCGCCGACCACCTGGTCGTGGACAGCTTCACCATCCCTGTTGACGTGCAGGTGCTGGCCATCCAGCCGCACGCGCACTACCGGGCGACATCGATCCGAGCGTGGGCCACCCTCCCGGACGGCGCGGAGCGCCCGCTTCTGAGGATCGCCGAGTGGAACTTCGCGTGGCAGGACCAGTATCGGTACGCGACGCCGTTCTGGCTCCCCGCGGGTACTACGCTGCGGATGGAATACCGGTTCGACAACTCGGCCGACAACGTGCGGAACCCGGACCGCCCCCCGCGTCGTGTCGAATGGGGGTGGCGATCGACCGACGAGATGGCCGACGTGTGGATCCAGGTGATGACACGGTCACCGGAGGACCGCGCGCGGTTCGACGGGGACGCGCGACGCAAGATGGCGAACGAGGACGTGGTTGGCTCCGAGCTGCTGGTGTCGCGCACGCCCGGTCATGTGAGCCTCCGCAACGACGCGGCCACCCTCTACATGGAACTCGGCCGGCCGGCTGATGCCCTGCGGCATTTCACGGCGGCCCGTGCTCTCGAGCCGCGGTCGGCTGCCGCGTGGTTCAACGAGGGTGTCGCACTGGAGGCTCTGGGGCGCCTCGGCGACGCCGCCGACCGCTACCAGAAGGCCGTCGACCTCGAGCCCTCGTACTCCGCGGCGCACAACAACATCGGCAATCTGCTCGCTGCCGCCGGCCGCCGCGACGCGGCACTCGCGGCGTATCGACGCGCCGCCGGCGCGGACCCGTCCAACGCGGAGGCGCTGGCGAACCTGGGTGCGCTGCTCGTCGGCACCGCGCCTGAGGAGGCCGCAGTACACCTCGAGGCCGCGCTGCGTCTTCGGCGGGACTATCCGGAGGCCCACTTCACCCTGGCGCGCGCGCTCACGCTTGTCGGGCGGCCTGGCGACGCCGTTTCGCACTACCGCGCCGCGCTGTCCACGCGCCCGGACTGGGCACCGGCGCTCGTCAACCTCGCCTGGCTGCTCTCGGCGCACGCCGACGCCGCGGTGCGGCGCCCCCGCGAGGGCCTGCTGCTGGCCGAGCGGGCGGTCGGCGTCACGGGGAGGCGCGATGCCACCGCACTCGATGTGCTGGCCGTTGCACTCGCCGCGAACGGCCGGTTCGAGGCGGCGGCCGCGACCGGCGGCGAGGCGGCGACCCTGGCCGACGCGGACGGTCAGGCCGGGCTTGCCGCCGACATGCGGGCACGCGCCGCCCGTTTCGCCAGGCAGCTCCCGTTCATCGTTGGAGCGCCGTAAGGCCCGCGCACATTGACAGCCGACGCTGCAGGGCCTAAGGTGCCCCGATACTGTTTCGAGGAGGCCTGAGTGGCTGACGAACGGCTCATCGGCAGGGATTACCTGACTCCCGACCTTTTCGCGAAGGTGACCGGCCGGGCGAAGTACGCGGAGGACTATCGGGCAGACGGCATGCTCTTCTGCAAGCTGCTGCTCAGCCCGATGCCGCACGCACGCGTGAGGCGCATCGACGCAGCCGCCGCGCTCGCCATGCCGGGTGTCAAGGCCATCCTCACCGCCGACGACCTGCCCGATGCCGCCCGCGGGGATATCCCGGCGCTCACCAACGAGCCGTTGTACGAGGGCGAGCCGATTCTCGCCGTCGCCGCCGTCGACGAGCTGACGGCTGCACAAGCCATCGAGCGGATCGACCTTGATCTCGAACTGCTGCCGTTCGTCACCGACCCCCTCGAGAGCCTGCGTCCGAACAGCCCCAACGCCACGACCACCGGGAACGTCCTCGCACCGTCGCGTGGCCCGGCCCGCCGCGACATCGAGGGCGCCGTCTCCACACAGACCGAGCTTCGCACCCTCAAGTGGACCGACGATGACTTCGCGGCGGCGGGCGAAGGGCAGCTCCCGATGGGCGAGGCGCCCGAGGAGTGGAGCTTTGGCGACGTCGACGCCGGCCTGAAGGAGGCCGCGCTCCTGGTCGACGAGACCTTCGTCGTCCAGGCGACCAGCCACCAGACGCTGGAAACCCGCAGCGCTCTGGCCTACTGGCAGAACGGCAGGCTGTTCCTGCACGGCTCGACGCAGAGCACGATGCGGACCCACGCGCTCGTCGCGAACTGGGTCGGCGTCGACCCGTCGGACGTCGTCTTCGTCTCCGAGTACACGGGCGGCGGGTTCGGGGCCAAGGGCGGCGGCGCGGTGTCGATGTGCATCCCGGCGCTGCTCGCGAAGAAAGCCAATGCGCCGGTGATGATGCGCATCAGCCGGGAAGACGAGCACTACATCGGCCATGCACGCACGAACATGACCGGCCGGGCGAGGGTCGGCTTCCGCCGCGACGGGCGCATCACGGCGCTCGACCTGTTCATCGTCCAGGACAACGGCGCCCGAGGCGAGCGCGGTGACCACCGCGCGGCGGGCATGGCGACGTCGCTGCTGTATCAGCCGCTGGCGATGCGGTGGCGCGCCGTCAACGTGCTCACGAACACGCCGACCCGCCTGTTCCAGCGGTCGCCGGGTGAGATGCAGGGCATCGCGATTGTGGAGCAGGCGGTCACCAAGGCGGCCCAGCAGCTTGGCATCGACCAGGTCGAGATGCGCACGATCAACGCGCCCGCCGGCAAGGCGCCATTCGGGCCGGAGCGGATTGATGACCGTGCCGATGTCGGCCATGCCGAAGTAATCGATGAGCGTCGGCTTGCCGGTCTCCAGGTCGATCTCGACCTCCGCAAAGCCGGCGACGAACGAGTAGGTCGTGCCGTCGCGCGGGTAGGTGTCCTTCGCCACGCCCATCAGCCCGACGCCTGCCAGCGCCGCAGCCGCGGCCTTCGTCGTCGGGTGGATGTCCTCGGGCAGTTCGTGTCCATCGTAGCGTCCGCCGAGGGCGATGGCGCGAGCCGCCGCCTGCGCATAGGACAGGCCGCGCCCGGGGCTGCCGCGCCGGAACACCCGCTCGCCGCCAAGCTCGTATTCGTCCGGACTGCCGCCGAGATCGCGGGCGGCGATCTCCTGGAGCTTCCGTCGTGCGTCCATGGCGCCCGCGTGGTTCGCGCGCGTCATCGCGTGCGTGGTCTGGCTGCCCACCGAGAGGCAGGAGTAGGGAAGCGAGCGATCGGTGCTGCCCCACACGACCTCCACCCGGTCCCACGGCATGGCCAGCAGTTCTGCCGCGACACGTGCGAGATCGAACACGGAGTGCGTACCCAGATTGCCGACACCGCTCTGCACGTACAGCCTGCCGTCGGGACGGATGGTCATCAGGCCGTCGTGTCCGACCGACCCCGCCGTGTGCGTGCCGACCGCGACACCCACGCCGCGGACCTTGTTGCCGACGCGCCGGCCGGCCCGGGCGGCGCGCTCCTTCCACCCGAATCGCTCCGCGCCCTGCTGGAGGGCCTCCTTCACGAACGCGCTCGTCGTGTACCCGCGCCGGCCATTCCGCGGAGCATGGTGGCGCAGGTCGGCGGCGGAAGCTGCCTGGGCATCGGCCACGCCCTGACGCAGAAGTGGGTGTACGACCCGCACTACGGGGTGCCGCTCGCCAAGCGTTTTCACTACAACAAGCCGCTGACGATCCTCGACGTCCCGAGGTCGATGCGCGCGGACGCCGTGGGCCTGCCCGATCCGGGAACACCGGTCGGCGCGCGCGGCGTAGGCGAGCCGCCGGTCGGCGCAGCCTATGGAGCGGTGCTGAATGCGATCGCGAGCGCCGTGGGCGTCGACGCCTTCCGGCGCGCACCGGTCACCGCGGACGTGGTGCTCATGACCCTCGAGCACGGGCGCCGCATGCACGCGCCGCTGCAGGCGCACCTCTGATCGGGGCACGGGCGCTCCAGGACCGGTGCGACGGCGAAGGCGCCGGCATCTCCTGATTCCCGTGGGCCTCAGCGCGACGATGAGCGCCGGCGGCGGGGCCGTGGACCCTGAGTGGGTGCCGTGGTGTTTGTCGGCGGCGTGCGTGGCCTGAACTGCGGCAGGCGCTCGCCCCGTTCGCTGTGCGCGATCAACGCCGACAGGCGCGCAGAGCGGGTCGGTTCCCTCCTGGCAGTGCGCAGCCACCATGTTGCCGCACGACGATACGATCGGGGCTGCGCGGCGAAGAGGGCCCATGCCGTCGCGTTCGCGCGGAACGCCTGCTCTTCGGCGGCCTCGAGCGCGATGTCACCCTGCTCGTGAGTGTAGGTGCCGGTCCGTTCCGCCCGTCGTGCCTCGAATGCCGCGAGGCCGGCGGGCCGCATGCGTCCGGCCGCAATCAGCGCCACGGCCTTCTTCACGTTCACCGCGCTCCAGGTGCTGCCTGCCTTGCGGGGCGAAAACCGCTGCGCGTAGCGATCGGCATCGAGCGGCTGGATGACGCTGTCTATCCAGCCGACGGCCAGGGCTTCGTCCACGGACTGCGACCAGGAGATTGCGCGCCTGCCGGTGTGCGCCTTGTAGTGCAGCAGCCAGAGTTCGCCGGCCGTCGCGTGGTGCGCGTCGAACCAGGCGCGCAGCGCCTCGACCGATTCGAAGTGGATCGCGTGCTCGCAGCCGGCGGGCCGGCGTGTGGCCATGCCCCCATGGTAAGCGCGGCGGACCACCCCCACAGCTCTGCCGTGGCCCCGACCTGCGATATGCTCGCGTCGTCATGCAGAGCTCGCGACGCACCTTCCTCCACGCCGCGGCGCTCGCCGCGGCCGGCGCGGCTGCCGCGACCGGTGCCGACCTGCGCGCGCAGGGTCCAGCCGCACGGCCATCGCCTCCTGTGTTGAAGCCGCCGCGCCTGAAGGCTGGTCACACCGTCGGACTCGTGAACCCCGCAGGGGCCACCTGGAGCGCGATCGACATCGACATCGTGAAGGAGTCGTTCGAGGCCATGGGGCTGAGGGTGAAGGTTGGCCCGCACGTCCTCGGGCGCTACGGCTCCATGGCCGGTCGTGACGAGGAGCGGGCCGGCGACCTCAATGCCATGTTCCGTGATCCGGACGTGCGCGCGGTCGTGTGCGTCCGCGGCGGCACGGGCAGCTCGCGGATCCTGCCGCTCATCGACTACGACGCCGTCCGCCGCGATCCCAAGGTCCTCCTCGGCTACTCCGACATCACCGCGCTGCACATGGCCATCCAGGCCAGGACCGGGCTGGTCACCTTCCACGGCCCCGTCGGCATCTCGAAGTGGAACGCGTTCAACGTGCGCTGGGTCCGCGAACTGCTGTTCGAGGCGGGCGCGCCGACGCTCGAGAACGACCGGAGGTTCGAGGTGGCCGACACCCTGGTCCAGCGGGAACACCGGACCCGCGCCATCACGCCGGGCATGGCGCGCGGACGACTGCTCGGGGGCAACCTCACCGTCTTCACGACGATCCTCGGCTCTGAGTACCTGCCGTCCTTCGCCGATCGCATCTTCTTCTTCGAGGACGTGGAGGAGGCGCCGTATCGTATCGACCGGATGATCATGCAGCTCAGGCTGGCAGGCGTGCTGCGGCAGGCGAAGGCGTTCGTCTGGGGCACCTGCACCGACTGCGACCCCGGCAACAGGAACTACGGCACGCTGACGATCGAGGAGATCCTGTCCGATCACGTCGCGTCGCTGAACGTGCCGGCGTGGCACGGGGCACAGTTCGGCCACATCGACGCGCAGTTCACGATCCCGCAGGGCCTGCCTGCCGAGGTCGATGCGGAAAAGGGAACGATCCGGCTGCTGGAGCCGGCTGTCGTCTGAGCCCTCCCGCTGCCCGCGTGACGACGGGTTCCGGCCAGGACCGGGTAGGGAGCCGGACGACACGTCACCACGAGCGGCGGAAGCGGCGAACACCTCACGGGAGGCTTCATGGCGAGCGAACACGATGTGACGAGACGGACATTCCTGGCCACGACCGCCATCGGAGCCGCGCATGTCTGGGTGCCCGATCCGGTGAAGGGCTACAGCCCGACGGAGCTGTACGCCCTCTCCGCCAGCGGCGCCCTGATCGAGAAGGGCATCTCGAAGTGGGAACTCGACACGCCGGCGCTGTGCGTCGACCTTGATCGGCTCGATCGGAACATCGCCCGGATGCAGGCGACGCTCACGAAGAATGGCCTGGCAAGCCGGCCGCACGCCAAGACCCACAAATCCGCCGACATCGCCAGGCTGCAGCTGTCCCGCGGCAGCATCGGCATCTGTGCGTCGAAGCTGAGCGAAGCGGAGGCACTGGCGGCGCAGGGGATCGACCGGATCTGCATGACCACGGCGAACCTGTCGCCGGCCAAGATTCGGCGCGCCATGCAGCTTCGCAAGCGACTGCCGCAGTTCATCCAGGCCGTGGATTGGGACGCCAACGCGCGCGACCTGTCGGCCGCCGCGAAGGAGGCCGGCGTCGTGGCCGACGTCGTCATCGACGTCGCGGTCGGCGCACGCAGCGGCATCCCGGCAGGCGACGGCGCGCTGGCGCTGGCCAGGCTCGTGGACACGCTGCCCAACCTGAAGCTGCGTGGCCTGCTCTCCTATGACGGCGGCGCACAGCACATTGCCGGGTTCGCGACGCGCAGGGCCAGGGCTCTCGCCGCGCTCGAGGAGAACGTCCGCACCTGGGAGGCGATGAAAAAGGCGGGCCTCGACACCGGGATCTTCAGCGGCGGCGGCACGGGCACCTACAACATCCTCCACGAGGTGCCGGGTCTCACGGACGTGCAGGTCGGCAGCTACGTCTTCATGGACATGCAGTACCTGGCGATCGGCAGCGCGGACGGCGATGCGGTCTACAAGGACTTCGAACCGTCGCTCACGGTCCTGGCGACGGTGCTCAACAACCGCTTTCCCGGTCGTCTCACCACTGACGCCGGGGCGAAGGCCCTCACCCTCAACCTGCCCCACGCCGGCGTGGTCGGCGAACCGGGGATGGACTACAACGCCAGCTCGGACGAGTTCGGAGTCATCACGTTCACCGAGGCCCGCAAGGCCTATCGCATGGGGGATCGGCTCGAACTCGTGGTGCCGCACTGCGACCCGGTGGTGAACCTCTACGATCAGATGTACGGCGTTCGGAACGACCGGGTCGAGGCGGTGTGGCCGGTCACCGCGCGCGGCAGGTCCCAGTAGCGCCACGCGGCCATTCGAGCGGCGGCGGGGGCGGCGGTGAGGTCAGCTGCGGCTCCACTCGGCGAGCAGCGCAGTCACCTGCTCGATGCTGGCCGGCTTGATTAGGTGGGCATCGAAGCCGGCGTCGATCGACCGGCGCCGATCGGCCTCGGCGCCCCAGCCGGTCAGGGCCACCAGGCGCATGGCGCCGTCGCGCTGCCGCAGCCGGCGGGCGGTCTCGTAGCCATTCATGCCAGGCATGCCGATGTCCATGAGCACGACATCGGGCCGGAACGTCGAAGAGCGTCCGATCGCGTCCGCCCCGTCGTACGCGGTGGCCACGTCGTGCCCGGCGTGCGCGAGCAGCATGGCGAGCATGTCGGCGGCGTCCCGGTTGTCGTCGACGACGAGGATGCGCCGGACCCCGGCCGTCGATGGCTCGTGCGCGGGCTTCGCCACCAGCGGCCGGGCGTCCTCCGACAGCGGAAGACGGACGGTGAACTCCGCGCCACGTCCCGGGCCGGCGCTCGAGGCACGCACCGTGCCGCCATGCTGCTCAACCAGCGTCCGAACCAGGCTGAGGCCGACGCCGAGCCCGCTGCGGCCGACCTCGGGTGGCGTGTCCAGCTGGGTGAACATGTCGAAGATCCGATCGAGGTGATCGGGTGCGATGCCAATACCCTCGTCGCGAACCCGCAGCACCGCGTGGCCTTGATCGGCGAGCACCGTCACCTGGATCCGCCCAGCCGACCCGCCGAACTTCAGCGCGTTGCTCAGGAGGTTGCCCACGACCTGGCCCAGGCGCGTGGCATCGCCGTTCACGTACAGCGGGTGCCCCGGCACGAGGACTTCGAGCGCGTGCGCCCGCGACCCGACCTCGAATGCCTCGATGGCCTGTTGCACCACGCGCACGAGGTCGGTCGGCTCGCGCCGGAGTTCGATCCGGCCGCGGCTGATCCGGCTGACGTCGAGCAGGTCGTCCACCTGGCGCACCATGTGCGCGACCTGGCGGTCCAGGATCTGAAGCGCGCCCGACGCCTGGCCGGCGACCGGCACGGCGGCGCGGACCACGTCCACGGCGCTCCGGATCGCCGCCAGCGGGTTGCGCAGTTCGTGCGCGAGCGTGGCGAGGAACTCGTTCTTCCGACGATCCGCGTCGCGCAGCGCCTGCTCCACCGCGAGGCGGTCGGTCACGTCCGCGCTCGCACCCACCAGGCCTGTGAACTCGCCGCTGCCCGAAAACCGGGGTCGTCCCCATGACTCGACCCAGCGCCACTCTCCGTCCGCCCGGCGAACGCGCGCCACCTCCTGGAAGGGTTGTCTGCCTGCCAGCGCCGCTCGGAAGGTGCCTACGTAACGCTCGTAATCGTCGGGGTGCACCAGTTGTTCCCAGCGAGCCCCCCGCATCTCCTCCCGCGTGAGCCCGAAGAATTCGCAGGCCCGCTGGTTGACGAACTCCTGCGCCCCGTCGGTGCCGTGCACCCACACCAGCAGCGCGAGGCTGTCGGCCATGACACGGAAGCGCTCTTCGCTCTCGCGCAGCGCCGCCTCCGCGCGCTTGCGGGCCGTGACATCCGACGCGAAGACAGTGACGCCGCCTGGCGTCGGATAGATGTGGTTGTCGAACCAGCGGTTGAACCGCTCGTAGTAGTGCTCCGACCTGATGACGCGGTTCTCGCGGACCGCCGTGTGCAGGTGCTCGTGGAACTGGTTGCCGACGGCGTCCGGGAAGAGATCCCAGATCGAGCGGCCGATGAGCTGATCGGCTGGAAGGCCGATCGCCGCCGCGGCGGCCTCGTTGACGAACGTGAAGCGCCACTCCGCGTCGTAGCTCACGAGATGATCGTCGATGCTGGAGACCAGCACCTCGAGACGCCTGCGCTCCCGCTCGAGCGACGAGGCGGTGGCGGCGAGCGCCTCCTCGGTCCGCCGGTGCGACGTGATGTCATTGAACAGGACGGCGACCTGGCCCGGCGCCGGGCGGAAGAACACCGTGTGGTGATGCTGCTGGACCAGCGGCTCGTAGACGTCGCGGGTCTCCGACACGCCCGTGCGCACGACGCGGGCGCACAGCTCCACGAGGTCCTCCTGGATGTCGGGGATCAGCTCGCGGCCAGTACGTCCGACGATCTGCTCACGCCGCAGGCCGAGCAGGCGTTCCGCCGCGGGATTGACATCAAGGTAACGGAAGTCGATCGGGTGCGGGGGGCGGTCGACGAGTTCCGCCACGAGCACGGCTTCCTGCATCGCCGCGAACAGCGCCCGGTAGAAATCGTCCTTCATCTGGCGGCGATCGATGGCGACCCCGCACCGAGGCGCGGTGATGCAGTGAGCCGATGACGTGCGCGGCGCCCTGGCGAGAGGGATGTCACGTCGCGGCTCGCGCAGCGTCGCGCATCGCGCTGGAATCGAGGAGAGAGTCGTGCGGCGTCGCGCGGAGCGTGACGGTCACTGCGCGACTTTACCACCAGTCTCGACGGCGTGGACGCACGTGCAGCAGCGGACGGGGGTCAACGGAGGTGCGAGCCGGCAGTACCAGCTCGACCATTTCAACCGTCGCAGATCCGTCAGCGGTGCAGGGCCGCCCACACCAGGTGCGGCGAGTGTCCACCGACGCGCACCATCCGGATCCACAACAGCGCGAGGTGCTCGAGATGGAGGGCCTGCTCGGCACCGCCGACATCGAGCGGCTCCCAGCCGAGCTGCGCCAGCAGGCCGCTCACCACGCCCTTGGCCGCCGTGTCGTTCCCGCACATCAGCATCGCAGGCTTCAGGTTGTACGCGGGATAGGATGCATCCTCGAAGTTCTCGAAGCCGTAGATGCTGAACGCCTTCACCACGTGCGTACGGGGCAGGAGGCGCTGGAGCACGTCGGTCGCCGACTGGCGGCTGCCAAGCCCGTGGGTCAGGCCGGCGCCAACGGGGTTCGTGCAGTCGATCAGGATCTTGCCCGCCAGCTGTGGCGCGATCGGTGTCACCGCCGCCTCGTTCGCGGCGAACGGTGTGGCCAGCACGACCACCTCCGCCGCCCCCACCGCATCGGCAGGCGGGCGCACGGTGAGCGCACCGTTGCGGGCCAGCAGCGCCGCAAGACGTGGCGACGACTGGTCGTGCGCGGCCAGGGTCACCTCGTGTCCGAGGCGCTGCAGGTGGTCGGCAATGGGGCCGCCGACGTGTCCGTACCCGATGCACGCGATCCGCATGTCCGTATCTCCAGGGATGCAGCACACTGACCAGGGATGGCCGTCGCCGCTCCTCCAATCCTAGCGCGACGACCACTGATTGCCAGCGTGACCCGGCGCATGTTGGCGCCCCGGGCGTCTGCGAACCGCCAAGCCGCAGGACCGCGCCGAGGACCCGATCGGGTGCGCCGCCTGGATCGCCGGATGGTTACCGCGCACCCGGACGAGCGGTTCGCCGTTCGCTCGCGCGGTAGCCGCGCAGCATGTTGGCCAGCGCGTAGTTGCCTTCGTGGCAGGCATACTCGTAGATCGGACCCGTCGTTCGGTCCATGGTCAGTTCCCCGCGCCAGGGTTTCGTGAAGGCGGTCGCGTCGTCGACGTCGAACTGGTAGACGAGCGTATCCGCATCGAGCAGCCTGAATCGCTCCACCAGGTGGAGGTTGCGGTCCCAGCCGAAGTTGGCGTACGCGTCGCCGTAGAAGCCGCCCGCATCGCTGAAGTTCGTCGTATCCACCACCAGGGTCTGTCCCTCCCAGTGTCCGACGGAGTGTCCGAGCCAGAACCGCTGGGCGTCCGGAGGGTGCGGCCGGCCATCCATGTAGATGATGCGGGCGTCATGGATCATCTCGACGTGAATGACGATGGCGGACGGCGTCTGGACGATCTGGTAATTGCTGTTGTACGAGTACGGCAGCATCGGTGGCCCGGCTGTCGCGAACGCCAGGCAGCGGTCCTGGAGGCCGGCGTCCTGCGCGCTGGCAAGGCCTCGCTGCGCCTCGATGCGCTGACGCCTGACCTCGGCGGCAGCCGGAGTGAGCGGCGGAATGCGCCCGTCGGGTGGATCGACGACGATCGACGTCCGCCTGGTCTTGACGACCTTCGATCCGAACTCGCGGAAGAACGTGTTGTAGGTGCCCGTCCCCCGCGACGCTGAGGGGGAGCCTGGTGCGGGTTCGGCATTCGAGGCCGCAACCTGCTGCTCGAAGGCGGCTGCCTCCTCGGGCGTGAAGAACGGCGTGTCGGCAAGCCTGGCGGGCCGCTCGAGAGGCGTCGCGGTGGCCGAGTTCCAGATGCCCTCCAGGCTGGGTCGGGCCCCCTGCGTCAACCCCTCGCGCGGGACGAGGAGCACCACGCACCACACGAACGCGCGAAGAACCAGGCGCACGCAAAGCCCAGTCGGACGACCGCGACGGGCGGTGCTCCTGCCCGCACGCGGCGTCCGGAACGGCTCGTGAACGAGGGGCGAGGTCGTCGTCGCGTGTGTCACGGCGGGCCCTTTCAACAAACCGCTTGCGTCCGTGCCCAAACAGGTGCAGGATGCGTCCGTCACGACGGGCGGTCACCCCAGGGAGGCGGCGATTGAGACGCACACCCGACACCATCACGCTGAACACGACCGCGGGAGTTGTCGCGGTTGCCACCGTGGTGGCCATCGCCATTGTAGGCTACGCGATGTCAACGGCCGTGCGACAGCTGTCGACCACGACCATCACGCAGGACATCGTCAGGCTCGCCCACTGAGCCCAGGCATCACGGGTGGATCCCGCGCGCTCGCGACGGCGGGCACTGCGCGTCCTCACCAACCCGCCTGCGCAACGGCGTGTGTTGCGCAACAGAAACTGTTGCGGTACGATCCCAACAGTCATGCCCCTCGCCACGGCTCACAAGGTGTCGGTGCTGCGGAACGACTTCCGTTCTGCCGCCCGGGTCGCCGACATGCTGGGGGTCAGCCGCTCGCAGGTGACGCGCTGGCTGCGCGGCGCCGGCATCGATCCGGTGAACGCCGAGAAGGTCGACCTGCTGGAGATGGTGTGGGCGAACCTGCTGCGTCTCTATCAGGCGGACGCTGCGCTCTCCTGGCTCTTCGGCGTCAACCCGCGGCTCGACGATCGCCGGCCCATCGATCTCATCCGCGCCGGACGGGCCGAGGAACTCATGCGCGCCATTCGCGCTGAACGCTCAGACGCGTTCGAGTGACCCTCTACCGCTGTTTCGCGTGGAGTGCGTCGGCCAAACCATCCGACGTGGACGGGCCGCTCTGGTGTCCCCGCCCGTTCCAGGGCGAAGGACGGCACGACAATCCCGGGGTCTACGGGTGCCTGTACCTCGCCGACCGCCCGCTCTCCTGCATCGTCGAACAACTGGCTGCGTTCCGAGGGCAGCGGCTCATCGCCTCGATGCTCGTCCGGCGCGGGCTGCCGCTCGCCCTGGCCCGGTTCGAGATCGCGGACGACGTGCCCCTCATCGACTTCGACGATGTCGGCGTGCTGAAGCGTGAGCGGCTCAGGCCCTCTCGCGTGGCCACGCGAGAGCGGGGCGTCACGCAGCCGCAGGCACTGTCCATCTATCGCCGGCACCCACAGGCCGCCGGCATCAAGTGGTGGTCGGTGTGGGAGTCGCAGTGGGCCAATATCACGCTCTTCGACCGGGCGATCAAGCTACTTCGCCTGGTGAACGTCGAGGCCCTGACGCTGAGGCACGCGAGCCTCCGGGAGGCGGCGGAGTGGTTTGGCCTCCGCGAGGTCTGAGCGCCCCGCCGGCGCGCGTGCGCCGCGGCACCGGCGCGGTCACTCCTGGTAGCTGAATTCGAGCAGGGCGCCGGGGTTTGCCAGCGTGTTCGTCCGCCTGTCGGCGTCGTCCTGCGTCGAGCCGTGGTCGTCGGTGCTGACGAAGATGCGCGCGCCGTCTGGACTGAGCGCGAGATCCCGGTACCGGTTCGTGCTCTTGAAGTACTCGACCGGCGCTCCGTCCACCCTCCGGCCGTCTGGCGTCAGCTTGACGCGATAGACCGCACCCGACCGCATGCCGGTGAGCAGCAGTGAGCGGTTCCAGCCGGCGATCCGGCTCGAGGTGTAGACATCCATGCCACCCGGCGCAATGGTCGCCGTTCCGAACGCCGCGAAGTCGTAGCCGGCCGGCACCGTGAAGAACGTGGCGAGCGGCGGCATGAAGTCGGCGTGCTGCCAGGCCGATTCCTGCTGCCGCGGCACCGACGGCGGCGGCTGGAGATTGTTGAAGCGCAGTTCGCGACACGGCGTCGGGGAGGAAGCCGACCAGTTCGCATAAACGTACCCGCGATCGTCTATGAAGCCAGCCACGTTCGGCCACCCGTAGTTCCTGCCGGGCTGAATGAGGTTCACTTCGTCGTCCGAGCTGGGACCGTGCTCCGTCTCGTAGAGCAGCCCGCCGGGGGAGAAGACGAGGCCCTGCGGGTTGCGATGGCCGTACGTGTAGATGTGGCTCCGGACGCCGTTCAGGACGGGATTGTCCGCGGGAATCGAGCCGTCCAGACCCAGCCGCAGGATCTTGCCCTGGTAGGTGGACCAGTCCTTCGCGAGCACGTCCGCTGCGGTGGGAAGGTCCTGGGCGCGGTTCACGTTGCAGTAGTTCGCGAGGAAATTGCTGCCCTGGTCGCCACGTGTGAGATACAGCGTCGCGTCCGGACCGAACACGAGGCGGCCTCCGCCGTGGTCGTCCCAGGCCGGCAGGTTGTCGATCAGGTCGCGGGCGCCCTGCAGGGTCTGCGACGAGGCGTCGTACGTGTAGCGGCGCACCCGCATTCGCCGGGTGAGGCCCGCTCCCGCGTCGGCATCGTACACGTAGGCGAGGTAGACGAAGTCACTGCCCCGTTCACGCAGCAGGTCCGGGTGGAGCGCCATCCCGAGCAGCCCGTCCTGATCGACAGCCGAGTAGGCATCGGTCAACGTCAGCGCCACATGGCGTGAACCGTCTGCGGGGTTGATTCTCGTGACCCTGAACGCCGTGCGCTCAGTCACCCACAGGAAGCCGTCTGGGCCCCACGTCACCTCCCACGGGTTGCCCAGCCCAGAGGCCAGGACGCGCATGGCGAACCGTTCGGGGCCTGTGTTGTGCCGGGTCCTGGGGTTCTGGGCATCGAGCAGGACGCCGCCGGCTGCGACCAGCAGCGCGATGGAGAGCAGGAGGGCGCCGCGTCTCCGCATGGCCGGCATCATGACGCCGGTGCCATGGTGTGTCAATCCGACGAACCGCGCCTGATCGTCCGTGGTCTTGTTGCGCACGGCCTTTATGTCGTGCGAGCAGCCGATGAACGCTTCAGCACACGCGCGCTGGCGCAACGGGCTCGCGCCCGCAACGTCCTGCCGTCTTCATCGCTCTTGCGAGGCAGCGTCAGAACGACACGCTCACCAGGCTCCCTGCGTTCCCGCACTCAACAACGGCGTGGCTCCAGGCGTTTGGAGCACCAGGCCGGCTCACTGAACCTGGTGGCGCAGCCGTCGCAACGCCGCGGGCACGCGCCTGCTGACAGCCTGCATGCACGCCCGGCTGCAGACGCGGAAGACAATCTCGGGGCGCGCCGCCTCGCCGCCGTCTGCCGGAGCGACGATGCCGATCGGCACATGTTCATCGTCGACCCGGACCGACACCGCGCGCTCACGTCGCTCTTCCAGCCACGTCGTATCCGAGATGGCGACGGCCACGTCCCGCGACTGCTCGGTGAGTTCGGTACCGCACCACGCACAGACGGTCCTCGCGTAGGTGAGCTCCTCGGCGTCCAGGTCCTCATCGGTGAGCGGGGCGTCCGGATCGAGGTCCACGACGCCCTGGCCGACCGTCACATCGAACCAGGCGCGGAACATCTCGATTGAGCGACCCTCCGGCCACGTCGATTCGTCCTGCATCCAGCCGGCCAGTTCCTCTTCGAAGATCTCCGGCCAGTACTCCTCCAGGAGTCGATCGAGGGGTGGGTCCTCCTCGGCGGCGTCGACGAGGTACACCACGGGCGTCTGCGCCAGGTCCTCGGTCATCAGCGGGTCGTCGTCGCCGGCATTCGCCCAGTCGATATAAGGCTGTCGACGGCGTACGATGAGCGGAGTGCGATAGTAAAAGGACATCGGTGTTGGCCGGCAGTCGCTTGATGTGCGTCCCTCTGCGGGCGGTGCCTCCTGTGAGCGCGGCCGTCACGCACCTCCAGCTGAGACCCGCGGTTCAGTCGTCGGCGTCTCCCAGTGCCCGCTCACCGTGTCGGTCCACGTCGAACGGCGGCGGCTCGTTCGCGATCAAGTGCTCGAACTGCGCACGGAAATCCTCCAGCGTCATCCGGGCGGTGGCCGCGAGCTTGGCCAGTTCGTGCGGATCCTCGAAGTCGTCGCGCCGGAGCCGGATCATGTACCGGCGCGCGATGGCGTACCGCGTCGACCTGATGTCGACGAGTCGGATACGCGTGCGCCCGGTCACGCCGTCGATCATCTCGGAGAACTTCATGGGCACGAAGTGGCCACCCTGCATCGAGATCATGGCCGCGTCGCCGCCCGAGATGAGGTACTTCGCCGCGCAGTAGCCACCGAGGGCCAGATGACCGGCCTTTCGCCCCATCGCGATCACGAAGTACCAGCGTGACGTGGTCTTCGCATCGACCATGAGGTTCTTCAGATGCGGCCGGCCGCCTTCTCGGCCGGCTTCATGGCCGAGAAGGCCCTGTCATCGCCGCCGATCGTGATGAGCTGCGTGACGTTCAGCCGCAGCAGCGAGATGACGGCGTTCCCGAGGTAGTGCGGGTTGGTGGTGGGGTTCGCGCGCGAAATGCCGATGTGCGACCCGCCACGAAAATGGATGCGGCTGACGGCGTCAGTCGTGAGCCTGACGTCATGGTCGATGTCGGCCTGCATGATCCACTCGAAGCCGTCCCGAAGCCCCACGACTTCGAGGCCTTCGAGTTCGGCGCGGATCGTGGCCGCTCCAACGACGGCGTTGATGCCCGGCGCGGGGCCACCGCCGACGAGGATGGCAGGTTTCCGATGATGTTCCACGGAGTGATCTTAGCTCGGCGCGGCGGGCTGACGCCGCTCAGCGCGCGCCGGAACCGTCGATCCTGACGCCGGCTGCCCGGCCGGCACCCAGCAACCGCACGCGCTCCGACGCGACGTCATCCGGCAGCATCAGGCGCCCCGCCACGAGGTCGGCAATCGCGCGATCCACAGCCTCGCGATACACCGCCGCCGACGGATATCGCTCTTCGATCGAAAGGCGGGGATCGCCGCTCGCCATCCGTTCGGCCCGCGTCCGCGCAAACGGAATCATCTGCCCCTGTGTGTCGCAGCCGTCGTTGGCGTGCACACCGCCACGCAGCGACCAGCCGGTGTAGGTGGCCAGCGGCACCGCGACATCCGGGAGTCGGATACCCGCAGTCTCGTTCCCGTCGACATCGGTCTTCGCGACGAACGTGGGATAGATGGGCCCGTTGGCGGGGTTGTCGAAGATCGGCGCCTTCACGACCGGCGGGTTGATCGTCATGATGCCCGTCCGGTAGAAGTCTGCGCCGTAGTCGAGCCGGTAACGCGTGGATTTGAGCCCCGTGTACGTGACGCCGGGAATGCCGGGAAAGCCGGCCACGCTCTGCGGCAGCGGCGGCACCAGGGTGCCGTCGGCTATCCGTGGCACACGGCTCGGTGGTGGCGCGATGCCACGGGTGACCCACGCGTCCAGCGCGGCCCAGAGCGCGCGAAGTACGGGGCCCGGGTCGAGCGGGTTGCCAACCTGCTGGCACGCACCACGCGAGGTGGGGTCCTGCGCGAACGCGTGCTCGTGGCTCGAGAACAAGTACAGGCGCGACATCGGATGCTCGGGCAGATCGCCCGCACCCAGGGGGTCTGTATGCATCAGGGAGGCACCCTTCACCCAGTATTCGTTGGCCGAGAATGCCTCCAGCGCGAACGGGCACGTGTTGGTCCGCATGCAGGCGTCGTAACGGCCAGCCGTCGTCCTGGTGATCGGGTCGGTCACCGGCTGGTTCGCAAACGGGAAGACGCCCTCGACGTAGAGCTGATCCTGGCGATTGCGCTGGGTGCGGTCGGGCTGCGAGAACCGAAGGTTCATGTTGATGCCGTCGGCTGCCGCCACCCACTGCAGCATCCCGTCGAACACGATCCGCCCGTTCTCGGCCTCGTTGAAGCCGAGCAGGCGGAAGTCGTTGAGCATCCGCGCCGGCTGCGACGTCGCCATGGTGTAGATACGCGAGACACCGCCAGCGAGCGGGCTCGGCGTCCCCCTGGTGTCACGGGTCTCGTACCGCAGGAACGCGTTGAAGTCGCGAACGGCGGCAAAGCCGATCCCGTTCACCGTCGGATCCCTGGCGAGGTAGGTGAACTCGTAGATGTCGTTGGCCGCGAATCGTCGCCCTGCCGGCAGCAGGGCGATCGCCCGGCCATCGTCCTCGTAGCTCCACTCCGACTCGGGCACCACCTCCGGCTGATCGTCGAGGTGCACACGGTGCGTGAGTCGGGCACGGCCCTTGTCCAGCGTGGCTGCCCGGTAGGCGAGCGCGTATCGCGACGCCTGCGTCACGATGTATTCGTAGGCGGGTCCGGTAAGCGGCGTCCCGTCGGCGCCCGTGGCCACCGGCAGCGAAATCGTGACGTTGTGATCGAACGTGAGCCGCGCCGTGCTCGCGTCCCACCCGCTCCAGACCAGCGTGTACCCCTGCGGCAGGAGGAACGTGGCCGCGAGCCGATTGGTGTCGGTGGTGGCTCCGGGGTCGGCGCCAGTGATTCCACGGGTCAACGCGGCCAGCGACAGCTTGCGGCCACGATTCGGCGGCTCGTACATCACCTTGTGGTTGCCGCGAGCGAGATCGACCGGCTTGAGGATGTAGAAGTCGAACGAGTACTCGACCTTGCCATTGCCGTTCCGCGGCGCGCGGGCCAGATCGACGATGACGGCGTTGCGTCGATCGTTCGGGTCGATTTCAGCGTAGGCCTTGCCGGCGATCTTCTCGTAGGGTCCGACGCCAGGAAACACGAAGCCGCCGAAGGTAGGCGACTCCCGCTCGGTGATCTCGATGCGGACGACCCCCGCGTCGGCGACAGATGTCCACAGCAGCAGGGTCGTCACGGCTCGTGCGGCCAGGCCCGCGCACCGGGTCATCTGACGCGCTCCTTCTCGGCGAGACGCTCGAACTGCAGCGTGTTCATCAGTCCGTAGTTCCCTTCGTGGCAGGCGTACTCGTAAAGCGGCGCGTCGCTGCGAGTCATCGTGAAGGCGGCGGTCCACGGCCGCGTGAAGGCAGTCGGATCGTCGATGGTGTATTCGTATCGGAGGGCGTCGGCGCTCTCGAGCGTCAGCCGTTCGATCACCTTCAACTGCGCATCCGACCCGTGAAAGCTCACCTGGTCGTGGAAGTTCGTGGTTTCGATCACGAGCGTGGCGCCGTCCCAGTGCCCGCGCGAGGATCCAAGCCACTGCCGGATCCGCGGCGGTGGCTGCGGACGGCCGTCGAGCGGGATGATCCGGGCATCGTGAACCATCTCCGTGAAGATCATCAGGGCGCCGGCCGTCTGGACGATCTGCAGGTTGTTGTTGTACGGCCCTGGCACCACGGGCGGCCCTGCACCGAAGGTGAGGCAGCGCTCCTGCGGCGATCGATCCTCCGGGTTGTCGGCGCGGGTCTCGACGCGCGCACGCGCCGCGGCCCGCTCGCGCGCCTCAGCGGTGAGCGCCGGAATCCGGCCATCAGGCGGATCGATGATGAGCGAGGTGCGACGATCCGGCTGCACCTTCGTCCCGTAGTCGAGCCACTCGGGAGGATGAACCGCGACGACTCGGCTGAGGCGATCGGCCGTGCGGGTTTCGAAGGCGGCCGCCTCCTCTTCGGTGAGCGTCGCCTTGTCCGCGAGATCGCGGGGGCGTTCGAGCGGCGTTGCCGTACCGAAGTACCAGAATCCGCCGAGATCGGGCTTCGCGGTCGCAGCAGCCGCGCGCCGCGGCGGGGCCTGGGCGAGGACGCCGTGTGACGCGAATGCCGACGCCACCACCAAGAGAGACGCCCGGAGGATCAGCTGCGCAGTGCTGCGTCGCATGGTTCCCGACCCGCCCTTCGTTCGCCGTGGATGTCTACAGTGGCTCGCCCCTGTGGAACTGCCTGTCGCTCGGTTACCGCCCCGCCGGCGGAGACTCAGCCTCCGGGTGCGCGCTGACCCACCACCCGGCTCCGCGCGGCATTCACCTGTTCGCAGGTGAGCAGCGGCACCGCGAGGCGACGACCAGTGCCTCCCCTCCACCATGAGCCCCTGCACGCCATTCGCGTTGTACGACGCCTCGACCAGGTACTTCGCCAGGTCGAGGTCTCCAGCAGTGAGCCGAGGTTCGGTCCTCGGGGACCGCATCATCGCACGGTCACCGCGGGCAGCGGCAGCACCTTCAGCGCAACGTCCCGTCCGAGCCGCGTATCGACCGCGCGATACACCTCGCCCATGCCTCCCTCACCCAGAGGACTGGAGATGAGACAAGGGCCAAGCTGGCTGCCTGGGAGAAGCGGCATCGTCGAGTCGAGCGGCCATTATAGGGTCGCAACCTCCGAGCAACGTGCACCACGCTACTTCTTCGCGGGCGTGTGCTGGCTCAACGCCATGCGCCACTTGCCGTCCTGCTGGAGCCACACCTGCGATTCGACGCCGCCGGTCGGCGGTTCAAACCGCCGGATGGCCGTGGTGCCGTACACGTGCACCTCCTCGCCCTTGGCCTTCCTCACCGGCCCGCCGGACGACTTCCTGATCTCGTCCATCTCACGGCGCTTCGTGTGCACTTCACCGTCCGCATGCACGATGACCGCGTCGTCGGTGACGAACCTGCCCCATTCGTCGGCATCGGGTGCCGCTGCGAGCGATTCGAAGGCGGCCCGCAGGTCGTTGGTGGGCGCCTGGGCGTGCCCGGGTGCACTGAACGCGAGCAGGAACGGCACCACCGCGAACGCACGATGCATGTTGCCTCCTGAGAGTGTCTCAGCGGAGCCGCCTGTCAGCCCGCCAGCGGCGTCGACACCCCGAGCTTGAATCCGTCGAGGTCGTTGAACTGGAACATGCGGACCCCCCAGTACCGGTCCGCCGGTTCGTCGATTAGCTTCCCGCCCGCTGCCCGGATGCGCGCGGCCGCCGCATCGACATCGGCCGGAGCCGTCACATTGATCTGCAGGTAGAAGCCCTGCCCCTTGACCCGATCCCATCCCAGCTTGCCGTCGTCCTGGTTGAGGACGATGCGGCAGTCTCCTGCAACGACAACCGCGGCAGCCACCCTGCCATTACTTTCATAGGTCTGCTCCACCGTGAAACCGATGGCATCGCGATAGAACCGGATCGACGCCTCCAGGTCCTTGCAGGTCAGCGAGCAGCCCAGGGTAGTGGCGTTGATGGCGCTGGTCGAGTCGGTCATCGTGCTCTCCGAAAGCGTGTTGGACGTCCGGAATTGGCCGCCCGATGGAGCGTTGGAGTGTACGGCAGGTCTCGTGGCGGCGCAAACCGCGGTGACCGGCATCCGCAGGTCATCATGAGCGGTTCCGGAAAGGAGCCGGACCGCGGCGGCATTCCGCTGGCCGCACCGCCGGCTATGGCCTAGTTCGCGGGTCCGGCCGGCAGCAGTCTCTCCAACGGAATCGTGACCGGCACGCGCTGATTGCCCTTTGCACCGACAAGAGACCGAGCTGCCGATTCTTCACCCCAAAACCAGATCGCGCCGTCCTTCGTTCGCGCGAACGAGAAGTTTCCCCCAAGCCAATACGCGTCGACGTCAGAAAGCACGATCGGTCTCGGTGCTGGTTGATGCGCACCAGAGATGCCAGCACCCAACTGCCCCCAGTCGGTGCTCCCCCAGCCGATGAGCGTGCCGTTTCGACGACGGACGATGAAGTGCCGGCCGTATGTGCCGGCCTTCACTTCCGCCGCCTCGGCGATCCCGCCCACCACCTGGGGCGTCGGTTGTCCAGGGTCTGCTGCATCGGCGCGCAGACCATTGCCGAGGCCGGCCTGTGCGTTGCTGCCCCAGCTCCAGACGCGGCCATCGCGCGTCACCGCCACCGCAGCGCCGGAGACGGTCGCAAGCGAGACGACGTCTCGCAGGCCGGGGATCTCTGTCGGCGACTGCGGTTCCGTGGTCTGGCGACCGAGTCCAAGGGAGCCTCGCGTATTCGTTCCCCAGGCCATCACGCGACCGTCCTTCGTGAGGGCAAAGCCAAGCGACGGACCGCCGAACACGCGGGTGACGTTCGCGAGGCCAGGCAGTGGCACGGGACGCGCCACGCCCGGGTGTACTTGCTGTCCTCCTGTGAGAACCGCAGGAAGCGCGCCCCATACGCGGACCGTGCCGTCGGCCAGAACCGCCATGCCCGCGTTGCCGTCGGCAACCACCTGTGAGACGTCACGGAGGCCGGGGATCGCCATAGGCGTATGGCGCTCGGTTTCACCACTGAGTTCCACACCCAGCGTACCGTTGTAGCCTCGCCCCCACGCCCACACGGTGCCGTCGTCCAGCAGCGCGAATGACGTATCGTCGCCGGCGGCCACCTGCACAGCCTTGCCTGGCAACGGCACGCGTTCGGCCGGCCAGAATCGTCGAATGGCCTTGGGTCGACCCAGCTGCCCGGATCGGTTTTCACCGAGCGCCACCACTGACCCGTCGGAGAGTCGCACGAGCACGTGCAGCGATGCTGCGACCTCGACGACCGCGGGAGACGTCTGCGCCCGCACGGAAGGAGGCCCTCCAGCGAGCAGCGCAGTGAGCGCGAGCGTGGACCACCGGTTCAGCGACATACCCGCGCTTATAGGTGCGCGGCCGCGGCTTGCTCCGGCTGCGCCGGTCTTCGTTCGCGCATGTCTTCGGTGCTCGCGCTCTCCGTGGTCACGGCGCTGGAACGCGGTGAATCCTCGGCCGGCTGCGCAAGTCCTTCGAGGAGGACGGCCGTCGAGCGGACCGCTTCGAGTCGCATCGCTCGCAGGGGGCGGTAGTCATCCGAGTCGTACCAGCGGCGGGCGGCCCCGGCGTTGTCGAACTCGATCATAACCGGGAAGGTGGGGCCCTGCGAGCCCTCGAGGACCTGGGCTGGGCCGCCGAGCACGACGTAGCGGCCGCCATGGCGCGCCACGATGGGTGCGGCGAGTTCCTTGTAGCGAGCGAGTTTGTCGGCGTCACGGACCTCGAGGTTGTCGAACAGGATGTAGGCGGGCATCGGACTCTCCTGGTCAAGCGTGGTTGGAGCGAACGGGTCACGGCCTTGCTGCCGCGCCACCGCGCTCCCATCCGCAAGACGGGCGGGCGATTCATTACAGGACCAGGAGAGCTGTTGGCCGGGTTCGGTGCGCGAAGCGGAACGGAAAGACGTCGTTCACGGGGCTCACCCGTGAGGTCGCACTGCACTCGCTGAAAAAAGAACGGGCGGTGACTGTTGCCAGCCACCGCCCTCTCCTGAACGCCCAATTGCTGATTGCCGGCCGCCAGTCCGAATGCGTCTCGAATCAGCATTCAGCAACTGGCAACCAGCAATGTCGTGCTACTCGCCGAGATCCCCCGTCCGCGGCCCGAGGGCTTCCTCGGGCTCGACGAAGTACTCCATGTCCCGCTCAAGCTCGAGCTCATCGTCGCTCGGCTGCGGCGGCGCCGGCGGCGGCGGCGGCTCGTCCGGCGGGATGCTGACGTGCCGGTAGAACTCGAACCCGGTGCCGGCCGGGATCAGGCGGCCCATCGTGACGTTCTCCTTCAGGCCGCGCAGGTAGTCGACCTTGCCGGAGATGGACGCCTCCGTGAGGACGCGCGTCGTCTCCTGGAACGAGGCCGCGGAGATGAACGAGTCGGTCGACAGCGATGCCTTCGTGATCCCGAGCAGGAGCGGACGGCCCTGCGCCGGGCGGCCACCCTGCTGGATGACCCGCTCGTTCTCCTCGAGGAAGCGGAACTTGTCGACCTGCTCGTCGATGAGGAACTCGGTGTCGCCGACGTCCTCGATCTTCACCCAGCGCATCATCTGCCGGGCGATGGTCTCGATGTGCTTGTCGTTGATGTTCACGCCCTGCAGCCGGTAGACCTCCTGGATTTCGTTCACCAGGTAGGCCTGCAGCCGCTTCTCGCCGAGGACCGTCAGGATGTCGTGCGGGTTCGACGGGCCGTCCATCAGTGCATCGCCCGCCGTGACCCGCTCGCCTTCCTGCACGTTCACATGGACGCCGCGCGGCAGCTCGTACTCACGCGGCTCGGCACCGGGCTCGTCCGGAACGATGACGATCTTCCGCTTGCCCTTGACGATGCCGCCGTGCTTGACGATGCCGTCGATCTCGGAGAGGACGGCCGTCTCGCGCGGCTTGCGCGCCTCGAACAGTTCCACCACGCGCGGCAGGCCGCCCGTGATGTCCTTGGTCTTCGTGGTCTCGCGCGGGATCTTCGCCAGAATGTCGCCGGCGGAGACCGTCTCGCCGTCCTGCACCATGAGGTGCGCGTGGACCGGCATGTGGTACTTCCGCGCGCCCTTGCCCTCGCGCGACGACTTGATCTCGATCGCCGGCTGCTTCTTCTCGTCGGGCGAGTCGATGATGATGTAGCGCGACAGGCCGGTGACCTCGTCCACCTCCTCGTGGACGGTGACACCCTGGAGGATGTCCTTGAACTTCACCTGCCCCGGCTCCTCCGTGAGGATCGAGAAGGTGTACGGGTCCCATTCGACGAGCGTCTGGCCCTGCTCGACCGACTGGCCTTCCTTCACCTTGAGGCGGGCGCCGTAGACGATCGGGTACCGCTCGCGGTCGCGGCCCTTCGAGTCCTGGACCACCAGCGAGCCGTTGCGGTTCATGACGACGAGGTTGCCGTCCTTCGCCTGCACGACCTGCAGCCCCTCGAACCGGATGATGCCGGCGTGGCGTGCCTCGAGTGTCGACTGCTCGGACACCCGGGACGCCGTGCCGCCGATGTGGAACGTGCGCATCGTGAGCTGCGTGCCAGGCTCGCCGATCGACTGCGCCGCGATGACGCCGACCGCCTGTCCGAGTTCGACCATGCGGCCGGTCGCGAGGTCGCGGCCGTAGCACTTCGCGCAGACCCCGCGACGCGACGTGCACGTCAGCACCGAGCGGATCTTCACCTTCTCGATGCCGCCGTCCTGGATCGCCGACGCCTTGTCGTCGGTGATCTCGTCGTTGACGTCGACGATCACCTCGCCGCTGAACGGGTCGGTGATGCGCTCGAGCGTCACGCGGCCGATGATGCGCTCGCGGAGCGGCTCGATGATCTCGCCCGACTCGACGATCGCCCGGGCCTCGATGCCGTCCACCGTGCCGCAGTCGATCTCGTGGATGATGACGTCCTGCGCCACGTCCACGAGCCGGCGCGTCAGGTAGCCCGAGTCCGCCGTCTTGAGCGCCGTGTCCGCGAGGCCCTTGCGCGCGCCGTGGGTCGAGATGAAGTAGTGCTGCACCTCGAGCCCCTCACGGAAGTTCGCCGTGATGGGCGTCTCGATGATCTCGCCCGACGGCTTCGCCATGAGGCCGCGCATGCCCGCCAGCTGGCGGATCTGCTGCTTCGAACCTCGCGCGCCGGAGTCGGCCATGATGTACACCGGGTTGAAGGTGCGGCCCTCGCGGTCCAGCGCCTCCATCTCGTTGAACATCGCGTTGGCGATCTCCTCGGTCGCCTCCGACCAGATGGCGATCACCTTGTTGTAGCGTTCGCCGTTGGTGATCGCGCCCTCGAGGTACTGCGACTCGACGCGGATCACTTCCTCGCGCGCCTTCGTCACGAGGTCGACCTTCTTCTCGGGGATGATCAGGTCGTCGATGCCGATCGAGAGCCCCGAGCGGGTTGCGTAGGTGAAGCCCAGGTGCTTGAGCGCGTCGAGCATCTCGACGGTCTTCTCGAGCCCGAACTTCAGGTAGCACGACTGCACCAGCTGCTGCAGGCCCTTCTTCTTCAGGAGCCCGTTGACGAACGGCATGCCGCCCGGCAGCGCCTGGTTCAGGATCACGCGCCCGACCGTGGTGTTGATGATCTTGTTGGTGACCGGCAGGACTTCCGTCCGGATCACGTCCTGGTCGTCGCGCGCCGCCGTGAGGTCCTGGAGTTCGCCCGTGAACCGCAGCCGGATCGGTGACAGCGTCTCGAGTTCCCCCGCCTCGAGCGCCAGCATCACGTCTTCCGCGTTGCCGAACGCACGGCCCTCGCCCTTCGCGCCGCTCTTCGCCTTCGTCAGGTAGTAGCAGCCGAGGACGATGTCCTGCGACGGGATCGCGATCGGCGCCCCGTGCGCCGGCGACAGGATGTTGTTGCTCGACAGCATCAGCACCGAGGCCTCGATCTGCGCCTCGGGGGACAGCGGGATGTGCACCGCCATCTGGTCGCCGTCGAAGTCGGCGTTGAACGCCGTGCAGACGAGCGGGTGGATGCGGATGGCCTTGCCTTCCACCAGCACGGGCTCGAATGCCTGGATGCCGAGGCGGTGCAGCGTCGGTGCGCGGTTCAGCAGCACCGGATGCTCGCGGATGACCTCCTCGAGCACGTCCCACACCTCGGGACGCTGCAGCTCGACCATCTCCTTGGCCTGCTTGATGGTCGCGACCAGGCCCCGCTCCTCGAGCTTGTTGTAGATGAACGGCTTGAAGAGCTCCAGCGCCATCTTCTTCGGAAGGCCGCACTGGTGCAGCTTCAGCTCCGGGCCGACCACGATGACCGACCGGCCCGAGTAGTCGACGCGCTTGCCGAGCAGGTTCTGGCGGAACCGGCCCTGCTTGCCCTTCAGCGTGTCCGAGAGCGACTTCAGCGGACGGTTGTTCGCTCCGCGCAGCACGCGGCCGCGGCGGCCGTTGTCGAACAGCGCGTCGACCGCCTCCTGGAGCATGCGCTTCTCGTTGCGGATGATGACGTCCGGCGCCTTCAGCTCCATCAGCTTCTTCAACCGGTTGTTCCGGTTGATGACGCGGCGATAGAGGTCGTTCAGGTCCGACGTCGCGAACCGGCCGCCGTCGAGCGGCACGAGCGGACGCAGCTCCGGCGGAATCACCGGGATGACGTCCAGGATCATCCACTCCGGTCGGTTGCTCGACTTGCGGAACGAGTCGGCCACCTTCAGGCGCTTGGCGTACTTCAGCTTCTTCTGCGCCGACTGCTCCGTCTTCATCTTCTCGCGGAGCTCGATCGACAGCCGCTCCACGTTGACGCGCTTGAGCAGCTCCTTGATCGCCTCCGCGCCCATTTGCGCGCGGAACCTCGGCATCCCGGAGCGCGGGTCCGAATGCTCCTCCCGCGCCTTGCGGAACTGCTCCTCGTTCAGGAGCTGGTTCTGCTTCAGGTCCGTGTCGCCTGGATCGACGACCACGTAGGCCTCGAAGTAGAGGACGCGCTCGAGGTCACGCAGCGAGATGTCGAGCAGGTGCCCGATGCGGCTCGGCAGCCCCTTGAAGAACCACACGTGGCTCACGGGCGTGGCGAGCGTGATGTGGCCCAGGCGCTCGCGGCGCACCTTCGCCTGCGTCACCTCGACGCCGCACTTGTCGCAGATCACGCCCCGGTGCTTCATGCGCTTGTACTTGCCGCAGAGGCACTCCCAGTCGGTGATCGGCCCGAAGATCTTGGCGCAGAACAGACCGTCCCGCTCCGGCTTGAACGTCCGGTAGTTGATCGTCTCCGGCTTGGTCACCTCGCCGTGCGACCACGAGAGGATCTTCTCCGGCGACGCGAGGCTGATGCGGATCGCGTCGAAGTCGCTCGTCAGGGCCGAACGATCATGAAATGAGGGTCGCATCTATCTACACCTCCTCCAGAACGGGTTGAGGAGTCACGTCCGTGGGTTTCTTCTTGGTCTTCATCAGCTCCACGTCCAGGCACAGCGACTGGAGCTCACGGATCAGGACGTTGAACGACTCGGGCAGGCCCGCGGTGAACGAGGCGTCGCCCTTGACGATGGCCTCGTAGATCTTCGCGCGGCCCGTCACGTCGTCCGACTTGGCCGTCAGCAGCTCCTGGAGGATGTGCGCCGAGCCGTAGGCCTCGAGCGCCCAGACCTCCATTTCGCCGAAGCGCTGGCCGCCGAACTGCGCCTTGCCGCCCAGCGGCTGCTGGGTGATGAGCGAGTACGGCCCGATCGAGCGGGCGTGGATCTTGTCGTCGACCAGGTGCGACAGCTTCAGCATGTAGATGTAGCCGACCGTCGTCTTCTGCTCGAACGCCTCGCCGGTCATCCCGTCGAACAGCGTCACCTTGCCGCTCGTCGGCAGGCCGGCGCGGTCGAGCCACTGCTTGATCTCGGTCTCCATCGCGCCGTCGAAGACCGGCGTCGCGAAGTGCAGCCCGAGCGCATGCGCCGCCCACCCGAGGTGCGTCTCGAGAATCTGGCCGACGTTCATGCGCGACGGCACGCCGAGCGGGTTCAGCACGATTTCCACCGGGGTGCCGTCCGGCAGGTACGGCATGTCCTCCTCGGGGAGGATGCGCGCGATGACGCCCTTGTTGCCGTGGCGGCCGGCCATCTTGTCGCCGACCGACAGCTTGCGCTTCATCGCCACGTAGACCTTCACGAGCTTGATGACGCCCGGGGGCAGCTCGTCGCCGCGGCGGATCTTCTCCTTCTTCTCCTCGAAGAGGTTCTTGATCACCTCGACCTGGCGTTCGGTCCGCTCCTCGAGGTCGCGCAGGTCGTCCTCGAGCCGGTTGTCGTCGCTCGCCACCTTCAGGCGCACGAGCGTCTCGTAGGAGAGCCCCAGCAGGATCTCCTCCGTCAGGTCGGTGCCCTTGCGGAGCAGGCGCTCGCGGCCGTACTCGTCGAACAGGTCCGAGCGGAGCTGCTGCCCCTTCAGCATGCCGACGACGCGCTTCTTCACCTCGTCGTGCAGGATGCGGATCTCGTCCTGAAGGTTCTTCTCCATCATGTCGAGCTCTTCCTGCTCGATCGCCTTCGCACGGTCATCCTTCTCGATGCCCTTGCGGGAGAAGATCTTCACGCCGACGATGATGCCCTCGATGCCGGGCGGGCAGATGAGGCTCGCGTCGCGCACGTCGCCGGCCTTCTCGCCGAAGATCGCGCGCAGCAGCTTCTCTTCCGGCGTGAGCTGCGTCTCGCCCTTCGGCGTGACCTTGCCCACCAGGATGTCGCCAGGCTTGACGCTCGCGCCGATGCGGATGATGCCGCTCTCGTCGAGGTCGCGCAGGAACGTCTCCGACACGTTCGGGATGTCCCGCGTGATTTCCTCGGGCCCGAGCTTGGTGTCGCGCGACTCGATCTCGAACTCCTCGATGTGGATGGACGTGTAGTAGTCGTCCTTCACCATCCGCTCGGAGACGAGGATCGCGTCCTCGAAGTTGTAGCCGCGCCACGGCATGAACGCGACGAGCACGTTGCGGCCGAGCGCCAGTTCGCCCAGCTCCGTGCACGGCCCGTCGGCCAGCACCTGCCCCTTGTGCACCTTCTGGCCGACCCGGACGATCGGCTTCTGGGTGATGCAGGTGTTCTGGTTCGAGCGCTTGAACTTCGTCATCGGGTAGATGTCGGCGCCCATCTCCTTGCCGTCCTCGGTCTCGCTCTGGACGCGCACGACGATGCGCTGGCTGTCTACGTAGTCGATGGCCCCCGCCCGCCGCGCCACGATGACCGCGCCCGAGTCGCGCGCGGTGATGTACTCCATGCCGGTGCCGACGAAGGGCGACCGGGCCCGGAGCAGCGGCACGGCCTGGCGCTGCATGTTCGAACCCATCAGCGCGCGGTTCGCGTCGTCGTTCTCGAGGAACGGAATGAGCGACGCGGCCACCGACACCAGCTGCTTGGGCGAGACGTCGATGAACTGGATGTTCTCACGCGGCGCCAGCAGGAAGTTGCCGGCCTGCCGCGCATTGACCCGCTCCTCGACCAGGTTGCCGGTGCCGTCGACCTTGGCGTTCGCCTGGGCGATGACGTACTGGTCCTCTTCCCAGGCGGAGAGGTAGAAGGAGTACGGCTCGAACTCCACCCCCTTCTTCTTCGCCTTGCCGTCCTCGCCCACCAGCTCGTCGGCCTCGACGATGTCGCCGGCCTTGTACTTCGGGTTGCCGCCGGCGTTCGTGATGATGACGTAGTCGGTAACCCGGCCGTCCTTCACCTTGCGGTAGGGCGACTCGATGAAGCCGAACTCGTTGATGCGCGCATAGCACGAGAGCGACGAGATGAGGCCGATGTTCGGGCCTTCCGGCGTCTCGATCGGGCAGATGCGGCCGTAGTGCGTCGGATGGACGTCGCGGACCTCGAAGCCCGCACGCTCACGCGACAGGCCGCCCGGCCCGAGGGCCGACAGCCGGCGCTTGTGCGTGATCTCGGACAGCGGGTTGGTCTGGTCCATGAACTGCGACAGCTGCGACGACCCGAAGAACTCGCGAATCGCGGCCATGACCGGCTTCGCGTTGATCAGGTCGTGCGGCATGGCGGTCGCCATTTCCTGGTAGACCGACATCTTCTCCTTGATGGCGCGCTCCATGCGGACCAGCCCGATGCGGAACTGGTTCTCGAGCAGCTCGCCCACGGAGCGGACGCGACGGTTGCCCAGGTGGTCGATGTCGTCCACGTTGGCCTGGTTCCGGCGCAGCTTCAGCAGGTACTTGATCACCTCGTAGAAGTCCTGCGGGTGCAGGATCTTCTCGTCGAGCGGCGTGTTCAGCCCGAGCTTGGTGTTCAGCTTGAGGCGGCCGACGCGCGAGAAGTCGTACTTCTGCGGGTTGAAGAACATGTTCTCGAACAGCGAACGCGAGCTGTCGAGGGTCGGCGGATCGCCGGGCCGGAGGCGCCGGTAGATCTCGATGAGCGCCTCTTCGTGGGTGTGGATCGGGTCCTTCTTCAGCGTCTGGCTGATGATCGGGCCGACGTCGTCCTTCTCGGGGAAGAAGATCTCGATCCGGTCAATCGCCTTCTCCTGCGCCATCGAGATGACGCGGGGCTCGAGCGGCTCGTTCGCCTCGAGGATCACCTCGCCCGTGGCGGGATCGACGATGTCGGCCGCGGCGAAGGCGCCCTCGAGTTCGGCGTCGGCGATCTCGACCGCATCGACGTTGGCGCGCTTCATCGCGTCCACCGCGCTCCGCGTGATCTTCTTGCCGGCCGCGACGGTGACGTTCTCGCCCGGGATCACGATGTCACGGGCGGCGCGCAGGCCGACGAGGCTGTCGGCCACCGCCCAGTACAGCGACCCGTCCTTCACGTGCAGCCGGTCCACGGTGTAGAACGCGCGGATGATCTCGTCGGCGCCGCGCAGCCCGAGGGCGCGCAGGAACACCGAGGCCAGGAACTTCCGCTTGCGGTCGATGCGGACGTAGAGGAGGTTCTTCGTGTCGTACTCGAACTCCACCCAGGAGCCGCGGTACGGGATGATCTGCGCGATGTAGAGCGTCTTGTCTTCCGAGTGGAAGAAGGCGCCCGGCGAGCGGTGGAGCTGCGAGACGATCACGCGCTCCGTCCCGTTGATGATGAACGTGCCGTTCTCGGTCATCAACGGGATGTCGCCGAAGTAGACCTCCTGCTCCTTGATGTCGCGGATGGTCTTGACCCCGGTCTCGGGGTCCTTGTTCCAGACGACCAGGCGGATGGTGACCTTGAGGGGCACGGCGTAGGTCATGCCGCGCTCCTGGCACTCGTCCACGTCGTACTTGAGCTTCAGCCCGACCGTGTTTCCGCAGATGTCGCAGACGTCCCCGCGCGCGTGGTTCGCCTTGCCGCACCGCGGGCACAGCACCTCGCGATCGCCGTACGGGTCGGCGATCAGGGTCGCGCCGCAGTTGCTGCACGGCTTCCGCAGGTGGTGCAACCCGGCGAGCTTGCCGCACTTGCACTCCCAGTTCCCGATCGAGTACTCGATGAACTCGAGGGACGAGTTCTCGCGGAAGTCGCTGATCGGGAAGACCGACTTGAACACCGACTGGAGACCCGCGTCCTCGCGTTCGCTCGGCAGACGGTTCATCTGCAGGAAGCGCTCGTAGGACTTCTTCTGGATCTCGATCAGGTTCGGGATCGGGACCGTGGTCTTGATTTTCGAGAAGTCGATGCGCTCGCGGTAGACGTTCTTGGGAAGGCTGTACATGCGTTAAAGACCTCGAGTGGAATCGAGCGCTAAAAACGGCTTTAGGCTTTAGGCCACAGGCTCCGGGGAATGCCCAATCCCGAAGCCCGGAGCCCAAAGCCCAGAGCCAAGTCCGACAAGAGCGCGGCGCCTGGGGCGCCGGACTACTTGATCTCGACCTTCGCGCCGACTTCCTCGAACTTCTTCTTGATGGCCTCGGCCTCGTCCTTCGGCACGCCTTCCTTGATCGGCTTCGGCGCGCTCTCGACGAGGTCCTTGGCTTCCTTCAGGCCGAGGCTGGTGATCTCGCGGACCACCTTGATCACGTTGATCTTGTTCGCGCCGACCTCGGTCAGCGTCACGTTGAACTCGGTCTTCTCCTCGGCAGGCGCCGCCGCGCCGGCCCCGGCCCCGCCGCCCGCGGGCGCCGCCACGGCGACTGCAGCCGCGGCCGAGACACCGAGCTCGGCTTCGAGCGTCTTCACGAGCTGCGAGAGCTCGAGCACGCTGATTCCCTTGATGTAGTCGACCACCTGCTGCTGCGTCACTTCGGCCATCTTTCGTCTCCTAACTGGCTTCGGGCTCTAGGCTCAGGGCGCTAGGCCGATCTCACTCGAGTTCCTCGCGCTGGAGTCGCTGTCCCCGACCCGGGGGTCCCAGCGCCACCGCGTCTTACGCTTCCGCCTTCTTCTTTTCCGCCTGCACCAGCACGCTCATCAGGTCGCGTGGCGCCGCATTGAGGACGCTGACGATCTGGACCATCGGGGCCTGCAGCACGTACATGAGCTTTGCGTACAGCTCGGGCTTGCCAGGCAAGTTCGCCAGGTCGGTGACCTCCGCCGCCTGGATGGCGCGGCCCTGCACGACGGCCGCCTTGATGGCCATCGTCGGCGTCGCCTTGACGAACGTCGTCAGCGTCTTGGCCAGCGCCACCGGATCGGTGGCCGTGTAGGCGACCGCCGTGGTGCCCTCGAAGTGCTGGTCGAGCGCCTCGAACGAGGTGCCCTTGAGCGCGCGCTTCGCCAGCGTGTTCTTGACCACCTTGTAGGAGGCCTTGGCGGAGCGGAGCTGGCGTCGCAGTTCGGTGACCTGCGGGACGTTCAGCCCCTTGTAGTCGATCAGGATGGCCGTCTCCGACCCCTGGAATGCCGCCTCCAGCACCTGGAGTTCCGCGGCCTTGTCTGCTCTGGTGACAGCCATTAGTGTTTCACCGCCGCGTCGATGTTCAGCGTGTCGATCTGGACGCCCGGGCCCATGGTCGACGACACGGTGACGCTCTTCAGATACTTCCCCTTGGCAGCGGCCGGCTTCGCCTTGATGATGCTGTCGACCAGCGCATGCGCGTTGGCCACCAGCGAGTCGCTCGCGAACGAGGTCTTGCCCACCGGCGCGTGGATGATGCCGGTCTTGTCGACGCGGAACTCCACCTTGCCGGCCTTGATTTCCTGCACGGCCTTCCGCATGTCGGTGGAAACCGTGCCGGTCTTCGGGTTCGGCATCAGGCCGCGGGGACCCAGCACCTTGCCGAGGCGGCCCACGGCGCGCATCATGTCGGGCGTCGCGACGACCGCATCGAAGTCGGTCCAGCCGCCCATGATGCGATCGACGATCTCCTCGCCCCCGACGAAGTCGGCGCCGGCTTCCTGGGCTTCCTTCTGCTTCTCGCCGCCGGCGATGGCCAGGACCCGCTTGGTCTTGCCGAGGCCGTGCGGCAGCACGACGGTGCCGCGCACCATCTGGTCGGCGTGCTTCGGGTCGACGCCGAGCCGAAGGGTCAGTTCGACGGTCTCGTCGAACTTCGCGAACTTCACTTTCTGAACGAGCGGGATCGCTTCCTCGATCGTATACGTCCGATCGGCGGCGACCTGCGCCCGGGCGGCGTTGTACTTCTTGCCGCGTCTGCGCATGAGGGACCTCCGTGGTTCAAGCGAGCCTGCGACGGCTCTCCCACCTGACGATGTGCAATGGCTGCTGGCCGGGTGCTGCCTGCCAGGTGGCACTCAGCATCCGGCCATCAGTGCTTCCGTTATCCGACGACGTCGAGCCCCATCGAACGGGCGGTGCCCGCGACGGTCTTGATGGCCGCTTCCAGCGTGTCGCAGTTCAGGTCGGGCATCTTCAGCTTCGCGATGTCCTCGACCTGCTTGGCGGTCACGGTGCCGACCTTGTTCTTGTTCGGCTCCGCCGACCCCTTGGCGATGTTCGCCGCACGCTTCAGGAGCACCGGCGCCGGAGGCGTCTTGGTGATGAAGCTGTAGGAGCGGTCCGCGTAGACGGTCACGACGACGGGGATGATCAGCCCCTCGTCCTTCGCCGTCTTCGCGTTGAAGTTCTTGCAGAAGTCCATGATGTTCACGCCCTGGGGACCGAGCGCGGTGCCCACGGGGGGCGCCGGCGTCGCCTTGCCGGCGGCAATCTGGAGCTTCACGAGTGCCTGGATTTTCTTTGCCATGTCTGAAGGCTCTGAGCGTTGGGCGCGGGGCGCGAGGCCTCGCTAGATCTTTTCCACCTGAAGGAAGTCGAGTTCGACCGGCGTGGATCGCCCGAAGATCGTCACCATCACCTTCAGCGTGTTCTTGTCGAGGTTCACCTCGTCGACGACGCCATTGAAGCTGGTGAACGGTCCTTCGTTGATCCGGACCTGCTCGCCCTTCTCGAACATGTACTTGGGCTTCGGCTTCTCGGCCGCCGACTTCACCTGGGTGAGGATCTGGTCGACCTCGTCCTTGGTGAGCGGGGTCGGCTTCGTGCCGGCCCCGACAAAGCCCGTGACCTTCGGCGTGTTCTTCACCACGTGCCACGCATGGTCGGACATGTTCATCTCGACCAGGATGTAGCCAGGGAAGAACCGCTTCGCGGTCACGACCTTGCGGCCGCCCCGCATCTCGACCACGTCCTCGGTCGGGATCAGGACCTCACCGATCTCGGCCTGCAGCCCATACGCCTGGACGCGCTGCTGGAGCGATTCGGCGACCTTCTTCTCGAACCCCGAATAGGTGTGGACGATGTACCACTTCTTGCCGTCGCCGGGGGACGGCGCCTGCTCGGGGACCACGGCGCTCATCTCGCTCATGCCGCACCAAACCGGCGGAAGATCCACTGCACGAGGCTGTTGATTCCGAAGTCGAGCGCAAACAGGTAGAAGCCGAAGAACACCGACGTGAGAATCACCACGACCGTCGTCGCGTAAACTTCCTTCTGCGACGGCCACGTGACGCGCTTCAGCTCGTTGCGTACCTCCGTCAGGAAGGTGCGCATCTGCTCCACGCGACCGCCGGTCGCTTCCTTCACGTTGTCGAGCGCCGTCGTCTGTGTGTTTGCCGCCATAACGTCACTTCCCGGACCTGACTTCCGCGCACCAGACGCAGCAGGGAGAGGTGGCAGGACAGGAGGGAATCGAACCCCCAACCCCCGGTTTTGGAGACCGGTGCTCTGCCAGTTGAGCTACTGTCCTACACGGTCACTGCTCGCTGCCGACGGCCAACCGCTCGCTGGGGACGCGCTTCCAGACTGCGTCGCACGGCCAAGCAACACTCGGCCTCGAGCCAGTGGCAGCCAGCCGCTACTTCGTCTCTTTGTGCGCCGTGTGCTTGCGACAGAAACGGCAGTACTTCGCGAACTCGAGCCGTTCGGTCGTCTTCTTCTTGTTCTTGGTCGTGCTGTAATTGCGCCGCTTACAGTCCTGGCACGCCAGCGCGATGATGTCTCTCATGGTCCTTACGCTCGCACTTGGCGACGTGGCGGGATGGTGAATTGGCGAGTCATCGTCGCCAATTCACCAGATCACCCACGCACCAATCTATTCGAGGATCTCCGTGATGGTGCCGGCGCCGACGGTCCGGCCGCCCTCACGAATCGCGAACCGCGCGCCCTTCTCGAGCGCCACCGGCGTCAGCAGCTCGCCGGTGATCGTCGTGTTGTCGCCCGGCATCACCATCTCCACGCCCTCGGGCAGCTTCAGCGTGCCGGTGACGTCGGTGGTGCGGATGTAGAACTGCGGACGATAGCCGTTGAAGAACGGCGTGTGGCGGCCGCCCTCTTCCTTCGAGAGGATGTACACCTCGCCCTTGAACTTCGTGTGCGGGAGGATCGAACCCGGCTTGCACAGCACCTGGCCGCGCTCCACGTCGTTCTTCTCGACGCCGCGCAGGAGCACGCCGATGTTGTCGCCCGCCACGCCCTCGTCGAGCAGCTTGCGGAACATCTCGACGCCGGTGACGACCTTCTTCACCGTCGGGCGGAAGCCGACGATCTCGATTTCCTCGCCCACCTTCACCTTGCCGCGCTCGACGCGGCCGGTGACGACGGTGCCGCGGCCCGAGATCGAGAACACGTCCTCGATCGGCATCATGAAGGGCTTGTCGATGTCGCGCTGCGGGAGCGGCACGTAGCTGTCGAGCGCCTCCATCAGCTTGACGATGCTCTCGACGCCGGCCGGGTCGCCCTGCAGCGCCTTCAGCGCCGACACGCGGACCACCGGCACGTCATCGCCGGGGAACTTGTACTGCTTCAGCAGCTCGCGCACCTCGAGCTCGACCAGATCGAGCAGTTCGGGGTCGTCGATGGCGTCCACCTTGTTGAGCGCCACGACCAGGTAGGGCACGTTCACCTGGCGGGCCAGCAGCACGTGCTCGCGGGTCTGCGGCATCGGGCCGTCGACCGCCGACACGACCAGGATGCCGCCGTCCATCTGCGCGGCGCCCGTGATCATGTTCTTGACGTAGTCGGCGTGGCCCGGGCAGTCGACGTGCGCATAGTGCCGGTTCGCGGTGGAGTACTCGACATGGCTCGTCGCGATCGTGAGAATCTTCGTCTCGTCGCGACGGCCCTGCGACTCCGACGCCTTCGCGACTTCGTCATACGGCACGAACTTCGCCCAGCCCTTGTCGGCGGCCACCTTCGTGAGCGCCGCAGTCAGAGTGGTCTTGCCGTGGTCGATGTGGCCGATGGTGCCCACGTTCACGTGCGGTTTGGAACGATCGAATTTCTCTTTAGCCATGTCTGCGAACCTCGCGCTCTCGTTATGCCTTCGTCGTCTCTGGAGCCGATGACCAGGATTGAACTGGTGACCTCGTCCTTACCAAGGACGCGCTCTGCCAACTGAGCTACATCGGCTTTTCTTTGTCGTCAGTCAGCAGTCGCGATCGCTGTCGGCGGTCGAGAGTCTGGAGCGGGAGACGGGGATCGAACCCGCGACCAACAGCTTGGAAGGCTGTGACTCTACCACTGAGTTACTCCCGCACTCCCCCACTCGTGCTGACGTCCGCCGCGCCGGCCGGCGGACCCTGCTTCCGCTTCACTGTTGGCTCGCCAACCGAAGCCCGCCCGCGTGGGGCGAAGATTGGTGGCGAGGGAAGGATTCGAACCTTCGAAGCCGCTAGGGCGACAGATTTACAGTCTGCTGCGTTTGACCGCTTCGCTACCTCGCCAACTGTCTGTGTCGTGGAATTCGTGTGTTCGACGCTTACCTTGCGGACCGGAAACGCCCAGGTCGTTGGAGCTGGCGAAGGGATTCGAACCCCCGACCGGCTGATTACAAATCAGCTGCTCTACCGGACTGAGCTACGCCAGCCAGACAAAAGTAGGACTTTAGCACGTCCTATGCCACGGGATCAACTGCCATCAGTCGTCTTTTTCGGGGCGTAACGGGAACGCAGATGGCCCCGCCCTCCCCGCCGCCTCGACGCCCCGCACCCGCTGCCGCACCGCCTCGAACAGCGTGATGCCAGCCGCAACCGAGACATTCAGACTGTCCACGTGCCCCCGCATCGGAATCGAGACCAGCCAGTCGCACCGCTCCCGCACCAGCCGGCGCAACCCCGTTCCCTCCGCCCCGAGCACGAAGGCAGTCGGGAGTGTTAAATCCAACTGATCGTATCGCTTAGGTGAATCGCCCGCAAGCCCGACGGTCCAGACCCCCGCCGCCTTCAGTTCCTCTACCGCCCTGGCGATGTTGACCACCTCCGCCACCTTCACGTGCGAGACGGCCCCGGCCGACGCCTTGGCCGCTGCGCCCCCCAACGGGGCCGCGTGCCGCGACTGCCGGATCACCCCGTCGCCGCCCGCCGCGTCCACGCAACGAAGAATCGCGCCCAGGTTGTGCGGATCCTCAATGCCGTCCAGCACCACCAGCAGCGGCGGCCCGCCGGCGGCGCCGACCAGATCGGCCACCCCGTACGTGCGCGGCTCGTCGACCTCCGCGACGAGCCCCTGGTGCGCGCCCCCGCGCGACGCACGTTCGAGATCCGACGCCTGCACGCGCCGCACCGGCACGCCCGCCTGCTGCGCCGCACGCACGACGTCGGCCGCGCGATCCCCGACGCGCTCGCTGACGCGCAGTTCGCGCACGCGGCCCGCGCGCAGCGCCTCGATGATGGGGTTGACGCCGTAGATCAGCATGAAGCGCCCGAGCCCTTCACCGCGCCGTATCCAGCGCCTGCGCGAAGGCCGCCGCCCGCTCCCGGCAGCCGGTGATCGCCGGCAGTCCGGTACCGGCGAGGTCGGCGCCGCGGTCGATCGCCGGCACGACGAGATCGAGCTCCGGGCCTTCGGCGCGGCCGGTAAGTGCGATGCGCATCGGATGAAAGAGCGCGCGCCCCTTCTGCCCCGTCTGTGCCTTCACTGCAGCGGCAACCGCCCGGAAACGCTCCCGGTCGAGGCGCGGTGCGCCAGCGAGTTCCACCGCCAGCACGCGCACCACGCGCCCGGCAGCTTCGTCGCTCATCTCCGACGCGATGGCCGGATCCCGCAATGCCTCGACGGCCGAATACGAGAACACCATCGACAGGCGTGCCGGCACCTGGTCGAGGCGGTCCACGGAACTGGTGGCGATCGGAAGCACCGAGGCAAGGTACGCCAGGCCCTCCGGCGTAGGCGCCATCGCGGCGCCCGCCGCGACGAAGAACGACACCGACAACTCCGCGAGCCGCACGGGATCGGCCGCCTTCAGGTACTGCCGGTTGACCCACGCGAGCTTCTCCTCGTCGAAGACGCCGGCGCTCAACCCGACGTGCTCGAGCGAGAAGCGGCGCGCAAGCTCCGCGACAGGCAGTAGTTCCTCGTCGTGACCCGGCGACCATCCGATGAGCGCGAGGTAGTTCACCAGCGCTTCAGGCAGGTAACCCTTCGCGCGGAACTCGCCAACTGAGGTGGCACCGTGCCGTTTCGAGAGGGGCGTGTGGTCGGGCCCCATCACCAGAGCCAGGTGCGCGAAGGCCGGCGGCGCGTAGCCCAGCGCCTCGTACAGCAGGATCTGCCGCGGCGTGTTGGAGATGTGATCCTCACCCCTGACCACCTGCGTGATCCCCATCAGCGCATCGTCCACGACGACCGCGAAGTTGTAGGCGGGGGTGCCGTCGGCCCGCACGATGATCGGGTCTCCGATCACATCCGTGCTGAACCGCACCGTGCCGCGCACGGCGTCGGCGAACTCCACCTCTCGCTGCGGCGGGACGCGGAACCGAATCGCGGGCCGCTCGCCAGCGGCGTGACGCGCCGCCGCGTCCTCGCGCGTCAGCGACCGGCACGTCCCGGAGTAGCCCACGTGCCGGCCGGCCGCCACCGCCGCAGCACGGTCGGCCTCGAGCTTCTCGGGTGAACAGAAGCAGTAGTAGGCATGCCCGCTATCGAGCAGGCGACGGGAGTGGGCGCCGTAGATGTCGGCCCGCTCAGACTGGCGGTACGGGCCGTGCGGCCCGCCCACATCGGGGCCCTCGTCCCAGTCGAGCCCGAGCCAGCGGACATCTTCGAGGATGCCGGCCTCGGAGAGCGCCGTCGAACGCTCCGTATCCGTGTCCTCGATGCGCAGGACGAACGTACCGCCCTGGCCGCGTGCGAGCAGCCAGTTGAAGAGCGCAGTGCGTGCGTTGCCCACGTGCAGGCGGCCCGTCGGACTGGGAGCGAATCGGACTCTCATCGTTCAACAACCTCAGATCGCTGCGATGGCTCCAGCCGCAGCTCGACGAGCCGTATCACCCAACGGCGGCGCGCCCTTGCCCTGAAGAGGCGCGGTCGACGAGCCGCGCGCCGTGGCACCGCTCAGGCGCGCGTCAACAGCGCGACGGCATGCGCGGCAATCGCCTCGCCTCGCCCGACGGCGTCAACGCCCTCGTTCGTCTTGCCCTTGACGCTCACCGCGTCAACCGGGATGCCGATCGCGCCAGCCAGCCGCTCGCGCATGTGCTGCACGTGCGACTTGATCTTGGGTGCCTCCAGCACGACGGTGACGTCGAGGTTTATCACCTCGAACCCGTGCTCCCGCACCAGGGCAACGGCACGCGACAGCAGAAGGAGGCTGTCGGCGCCCCGCCATCTGGGATCAGTGTCAGGAAAGTGCCGCCCGATGTCGCCGAGGGCGGCCGCACCCAGGATGGCATCGGTGGCCGAGTGACATGCCACGTCGCCGTCCGAATGGCCGAGCGGTCCCCGATCGAACGGGATCGTGACGCCGCCGATCACCAGCGGGCGGCCCTGCACCAGGCGGTGCAGGTCATAACCGCTGCCAACCCTTCCGGGGGACACCGCGGTGCGTGGTCCCGAGCCGAGCATCGCCTCCACCATCGGCATGTCTTCCGGTGTCGTGATCTTGATGTTGTGCTGTTCGCCGGGCACCAGTCGCACGGCGTGCCCGGCCCGCTCGGCGAGCGCTGCTTCGTCGGTAGCCTCAGGCGCCGACTCGCCGAGAGCAAGTGCATCGGCCAGGACCGCGCGCCTGAACGCCTGCGGAGTCTGCGCAAGGTAGATGACGTCGCGGGGGACGGTCTCCGCAACCAGCGGATCCGTGGCCGACCGCGCACGCTTGATCGTGTCGCGGGCGGGCAGCGCGGCCAGCGCCGCACCGGCCTCCGCGGCGGCCGCGATCGTACGATCGATCAGCCCGGCCGACGCGAACGGCCGGGCCGCGTCGTGGACGATCACCAGGTCCGCCCGTGCGTCGATCGCGCGAAAGGCGTTGAGCACCGAGTCCTGCCGCCGCGCGCCCCCGGCGACGATGCGTACCGGCTTCGGGGTGTCCAGCAGGTAACGCGGCGGCTCCGCAGCCAGATCGGCCGGCAGCGCCACGACGATCTCCCGCACCGCCGGATGGTCCAGGAAGAGCGACACGCTGCGATCGAGGACGGTCCGGCCGCCGATGGTCATCAGCTGCTTGGGAGTCTGGCTGCCGAAACGCTGTCCTCGACCGCCGGCGGCAATGATCGCGCAAACGAACATAGGGGGAACTGTGGATTATATCCCCCGCCCCGACGAACCGCGGGGTCGCCACAGGGCTCAGGCGCGAGCCGTGCCCTCCGATCCGCTGAGCGAGTGGACGGTCGCCGCGACGATGGCGTGGACCTGATCGGCCAGCGCCTTGGCATCCTGCACGGTCGGGGCAGCCTGCGCGGGCGGATAGATGGGATCGTGCACGATCAGTCGCACGTGCCCCGGCTCGGTGCGCAGGCGGCCCTTCTGCATGACGTGTCGGGTACCCACCACGGCGATCGGGACAATCGGGAGGCCCGCTTCGAGCGCAAGAAGGAAGCTGCCGCCCTTGAACCGTGCGACACGGCCGTCGTAGCTCCGCGTGCCTTCCGCAAAGATGATCAGGGACAAGCCGTCCTTCACGAGCGCCCGCCATCGCCCGAGGATGCCTGCCCGATCGGGATTCCTGCGGTCCACGAAGAGGTGGCCGCCCCGCTTCAGATGCCAGCCAAGCACTGGAAAACGGGCGAGCGACGCCTTCGCGATGATGCGCAGCTGGAAGGGCAGCGTCGCGAAGATCACCGGGATGTCGTAGATGCTCTGGTGGTTCGACACGAAGACGTAGGTGGTGCCCGGCGTGACGCGCTCGAGCCCGTTCGCGTGAACATGGACGCCGGTGGTCTTCAGAATCAGCCAGGACCAGGCCCGGGCACACGCATGCGCGAAGTGGCCGCGCCGGTCGAAGAGGCTCGACACGATGGAGGCTGCGCCGAGCACGACGGTGTACACGCTGATGGCGGGGATCAGATAGAAGACCGTCCGCCACCAGTGATACGGAGGGATTCGCCGCAACGGTGGAGGATCAGGTCTGCTGCGCAGCAGGCGACGTGTTCGGGACGGCCGGCGCGGTGGTCGCGGTCGTCGGCGAGGCGGCCGGCACGCTCGGAGCCGCGGCCGTGGAAGGCCGCTGGCGCTCGTGGCCACCGGGAGCCGCTGCCTGTGACGCCTGGGCGCCCATCCCCGAGTCGATGTACCGGCCGAAGATCATCTTGCCTGCCGTCGTCTGCAGCACGCTCGTGACGACGATGTCGATCGTCTTGCTGATCATCTTGCGTGCGTTGTCCACAACGACCATGGTGCCGTCGTCGAGGTAGGCGACGCCCTGGTTGTACTCCTTGCCTTCCTTGAGGATGAAGACCTTCATCGTCTCGCCGGGCAGGACCACGGGCTTGAGCGAATTCGCGAGCTCGTTGACGTTCAGCACCGACACGCCGCGCAACTGCGCGACCTTGTTGAGGTTGAAGTCGTTGGTGACGATCTTCCCCTGCAGCGTGCGGGCAAGCTCGATGAGCTTCAGATCGACTTCGCGGACGTCCGGGAAGTCCATGTCGGAGATCATCACCTCGACCCCGGCCATCTTCTGGATCTTCTGGAGGATGTCGAGGCCACGGCGTCCGCGGTTCCGCTTCAGCGAATCTCCCGAATCCGCCACCAGCTGCAGTTCCTTCAGGACGAACTGCGGGATCACGAGCGTGCCGTCGATGAAGCCGGTGTCGCACACGTCGGCGATTCGGCCGTCGATGATCACGCTCGTGTCGAGGATCTTGTAGCGGCGTTCAGGACCTGGCGCCCGGAAGAGGCTGGTGAGCCTGGCCGGCTCGAGCCACTCTCCGTTTTTCCCGCCGAGCACGAGACCGAGATAGGGCAGGACGATGAGCAGGAAGGCGTGCAGGAACTCGACCTTGCGGTCGGCCGTGTCTGCGAAGAACAGGCCCGACTCGATGGCCCGCGCGATCGCCAGGCCGACGACGCAGCCGATCAGCGCCCCGAACACACGCGACGGTGGTGTCTCGCGCAGCCGTGTCTCGAGACCGACGACCAGCGCGGCCAGCACGACCGCGAACGCCACGTTCGCCACCAGTCCCACGGGCAGCGGCTGCAGCAGGGCCGCCGAGTAGGCAACCGCGCCGACGATCAGGATACGCGCGAGCGCAAACCAGAACATGGGGGTTTTCGGGCTGTCAGGGCCAACGATACCATCAATCACGAGAGGAGGACATCGAGCGCCTCGCCGACGCTGCGGACACCGACCAGCTCGCACTCCTGCGCCAGGGCCGCTCGGTCCGCGGGATCGATGTTCGCCTCTGGCATGATGCAGCGGCCGAATCCCATCTGCGCCGCCTCCCGCACGCGCAGGGCGGCCTGCGTGATGCCGCGGACCTCGCCCGCCAGCCCGACTTCGCCGAACGTGGCGGTCGTCGGGGAGATCACGCGGTTGCGGACACTCGAGGCAATGGCCGCGACGATGGCGAGGTCCGCCGCGGGCTCGTCGATCGTCATGCCTCCCGCGATGTTGACGAAGACGTCGTCGCCGACGAGGTTGAGCCCCGCGCGCTTCTCGAGGACGGCGAGCAGCAGGGAGAGGCGCTGCTGCTCGACCCCGTTGGCCATGCGCCGCGCATTCCCGTAGCTGCTCGTGCTGACCAGCGCCTGCACCTCGACGAGCAGCGGGCGCGACCCCTCGACGGCGCACAGGACGGCGGAACCAGGCGCGTTGGCGGGCCGCTCGGCCAGGAACATCTTCGACGGATTGGGGACGGGACGCAGCCCCGACGCCGTCATCTCGAAGACACCGAGCTCGCTGACGGCGCCGAATCGGTTCTTCACCGAGCGCACGACCCTGTGCGAGTGGTGCCGCTCCCCCTCGAAGTAGAGCACCGTGTCGACCACATGCTCGAGGGCCTTCGGTCCCGCGAGGCTTCCTTCCTTCGTGACGTGACCCACGAGCAGGACCGGCACGTTCTGCCCCTTGGCGGCAAACAGCAACTGCGTCGCGGCCTCCCGTACCTGGCCGATGCTGCCCGGTGCCGACTGGAACTTCAGGGAGAAGACCGTCTGGATGGAGTCGACGATGACCAGAGCCGGCCGCAGCCGGGCTACTTCCTCGAGGATGCGCTCGAGGCAGGTTTCCGCCAGCAGGTACAGAGGCGCGTCGGCCACGCCGAGCCGCTCTCCCCGTGACTTCACCTGGTGCTCCGATTCCTCACCCGAACTGTAGAGGACCGGCCCGATGGACCGCGCCATGTTGGCTGCGGCCTGCAACAGCAGCGTGGACTTGCCGATGCCGGGTTCACCGCCAATCAGCACGAGCGACCCTGGCACCACACCGCCACCCAGGACGCGGTCGAACTCTCCGATGCCCGTCGAGAGCCGCGCGTGCTGCTCGATGGCAATGTCCGCATACAGGCGCGCCGTGCCAGCCGTACCGGCGAGCGCATAGCGGTGCGCGCCCGCAGCCGGCGCGGGCTCGACCGGGCGCTCCTCGACGTAGGAATTCCAGGCGCCGCAGTCGGGACACTTGCCGAGCCACTTGGCCGCCTGGGCGCCACACTCCTGACACACGAACACGGTCGAGGGACGTTTGGCCATGGGGGATCAGTCGCTCAAGCGGGGCGCGGCGGCCGCGCGCGTCGGAGGACGCCTGGCGTTGGCGCGTGGGCCGCTCACCCGTAGACCCGTTCGATTCGGGATCCGACCCGGCACACCACTTCCCACGGGATCGTGCCGACCGTCGCCGCCATCTCGCGTGCATCGATGCGCTCGCTGCCCTGAGCGCCGAGGAGCACCACTTCGTCACCGGGCTCGGCGTCCATGCCAGTGACATCGCACATCAGCATGTCCATGCAGACCGACCCCACGATCGGCGCGCGGCGCCCGCGGATCAGGACCGAGCCACGGCCGGCGAGGCGCAGGTCCAGACCGTCGGCATACCCGGCCGGGACCACTCCAATCGAGGTGGGGCGCTCCGCGACGAACCTCGCTCCATAGCCGGTGCTCTCGCCCGGTCGCATGCCTTTCACCGCCACCAGCCGGCTGGTCAGCTGCATCACCGGTTGCAGCGGCAGCGTGGAGGCCAGCGGTGGGGGCACGATGCCGTACAGGAGCAGCCCCGGGCGCACGGCGTCGTACCACACGCGCGAGTCGCGGAGGGTCGCGGCGCTATTGCACGCGTGGCAGTAGCGGGGCCGGCCCCCAAGCGCCGCCACGTCGGCCATCGCACGCTCGAAACGCACACGCTGCTGCTCGAACAGGGACGACTCGGGCACGTCCGCGGTCGCGAAGTGCGTGTAGATCGCGTCGAGGTGGAGGTTCGCCGACGCGAGCAACCCGGGGAGTGTCCGCCGCAGGTTGTCGGACCTGAAGCCCAGCCGGTTCATGCCCGTGTCGATCTTCAGGTGGTACTTGAGCCGCGTCTTGTACCGTGCCGCCGCCGCCTGCACCGCGCGCGCGGCCCCGGGAGACGAGATGGTCGGCGTGAGGCGGCAATCGAACAGGCCGTCGAGGTCGCTCACGCTGAGGGCGCCGAACACCAGGATGTCGGCGGTGACCCCGGCGTCGCGCAGGACCGACGCTTCCTCGATGTCGGCGCAGGCGAGCAGGCTGGCTCCGGCGCTCTCCAGCGCGAGCGCAACGGGCGCCGCGCCGTGGCCGTAGGCGTTGGCCTTGACGACGCCGAAGACCATCGGCACGCGCGAGGGCCGTTCGGCCGCCATGAACTCGGTCAGCAGGCGGTAGTTCGACTTGAGCGCGTCCAGGTCGATGCGCGCCGTCGTCGGGCGGATCACATCGCGCCCCCGCCGGCGGCCAGGTTCTCGAAGCGCGTGAACTCGCGGATGAAGGCGAGCTTCACGACGCCCGTCGGGCCGTTGCGCTGCTTCGCGATGATCAGTTCAGCAGTGCCGGTGGCCTCCGTCGGCGGAGCGTTCTTGTCCGCGTACTGATCTTCCCGGTAGATGAAGATCACGACGTCGGCGTCCTGCTCGAGGGCGCCCGACTCGCGGAGGTCCGACAGCTGGGGCCGGTGGTCCGACCGCGTCTCGGAGGCGCGGCTCAACTGGGAGAGCACGACGATGGGAACGCTCAGCTCCTTGGCGAGGCCCTTGAGCGACCGGGAAATGGACGCGAGCTCAAGCGAGCGGTTCTCGAACCGGCCGCGTCCCTGCATCAGCTGCACGTAGTCGATGATCACCATGTGCAGGCCGTGCTCCGCCTGGAGGCGCCGGCACTTGGCGCGCATCTCGAGCACGCCGATCGAGGGCGTGTCGTCGATGAAGATCTTCGCTTCGCTCAGCGTGCCGAGCGCCTGGGACAACTTGCCCCAGTCGCGATCCCCGAGGAACCCGCCACGCAGCCGGTGCGCATCGATGCGGGCCTCGCCCGTGAGCATGCGGAGGAACAGCTGCTCCTTGGACATCTCGAGGCTGAAGATGCCGACGGTCATGTCGGTCCGGGTGCCGACGTGCTGCGCCATGTTCAGCACCAGGCTGGTCTTCCCCATCGACGGCCGCGCCGCCACGATGACGATGTCCGACGGCTGCAGGCCGGAGGTCATCTCGTCGAGATCAGTGAAGCCGGTGGGCACGCCCGTCACCAGTTCCTTGCGGGCGGCAAGCTTCTCGATCGTGTCCAGGCTCGACTCGGCGAGATCCTTGAGGGAGACGAACCCGTCGCGGACCTTCTTGTCGGCGATGGCGAAGATCGCGCTCTCCGCCTGGTCGAGGATCGTGTCGGCCTCCTCCTCGGCGTCGTACGCGTTCGCCAGGATCTTGTTGGCCGAGTGAATGAGGCTCCGGAGGGTCGACTTCTCCTTGATGATGCGTGCGTAGTGCTCCACGTTCGTGGAGCGGGGCACGCCGTCGACCAGCGCCGAGATGTACGCGGGACCGCCGACCTCCTCGAGCTCGCCGGTGCGGCCGAGTTCCTCCTTGAGGGTGACGAGGTCGATCGCGTTGTTGCGTTCGGCGAGCCGCACCATCCGGTCGAAGATGCGCCGGTGCGCGTCCCGGAAGAAGTCGTTCGCGTCGATGACCTCCGCCGCGGTGTTGAAGGCCTCGTTGTTCAGGAGGATGGCGCCGAGCACGGAGCGTTCCGCCTCGAGGTTGTGGGGGAGCGTACGTTCGGCGACGGCAGCTTCGGCCATGGGAGTCGGACGTGGAGCGGGGGTCTCGCGGATCAGACGTTAGATCAAAACCGGCACGGTGTCGCGCCCAAAAAGACAACTCGGGGTGCCGGACCTGCCGGCACCCCGAGTGCGAGGTACGGACGTCCGCTGCCGGGCGGACTATTCGGCCGCGGGAGCAGCCGCTGCGGCCTGGGCGTTCTCGGCCACGACCTTCACCTTGATCGTGGAGGTGACGTCGCGGTGCAGCTTCACCGGCACGTCGACCTCGCCCAGCTTCTTGATTGCATCGGCGAGCTGCAGCTTTCGCCGATCGATGTCGAAACCCTTCGCGGCGAGCGCCTCCGCGATGTCGGCGGTGGTCACCGAGCCGTAGAGCGCCTCGGTGTCGCCCACGCGGCGGGCGATGACGACCTCGACGCTGGACAGGCGTTCGGCGAGCGCGTCCACGACCTTGCGCTCATCGGCTTCCTTCGCCTCGAACTTGGCGCGCTCGCGCTCGATCTGCTTCTTGTTGCCCTCGGTGGCCAGCAGGGCCAGCTTACGCGGCAGCAGGTAGTTGCGCGCGTACCCGTCGGCGACCTTCACGATCTCGCCGCGGCGGCCCAGGTTGTCCACGTGATCCCGAAGAATGACTTCCATATAACCCTCAACCAAATTCGTGACCTGGTGACGCAGTGCGCTGGCGAACGACGGTGACAACTCACCGGATCACCCACCCACGAATTCACCAACTCACCAACTCACGAGTTCACCAGCTCACCAGCCGTGCCTAGTCGGTCACATACGGGATGAGCGCAATCTGGCGTGCCCGCTTCAGCGCCGTCTGGAGCTTGCGCTGGTGCATGGCGCAGGTGCCCGAGATGCGCCGCGGGAGGATCTTGCCGCGCTCCGGCACGAACGGGGTCAGCAGCTTGACGTCCTTGTAGTTGATGTCGTCGATCTTGTCCGCGCAGAACTTGCACACCTTGCGGCGGCGGAACATCGGCCGGCGCTGGCCCTGCTGCTTGTCTCCCGCCTTCTTGTCGCCGCGGCCGCGACCGCCCGACCGTCCCTGTCCGAATGCCATGGCCTAGACCTCCACCCCGTCAAAGCGGTCATCATCCGCATCGTCGTTATCCGAGGAACGCCCCTCGCCAGGCTGCCGCTGCGGCGGCAGGCCGCGCTTGACGCGGCGCCGCTCCGACTCGGACTGGCGCTTGGTGCGGGTGCGGTCGACGACCCGCTTCTCCTCGTCCACGCGCACGATCATGTGACGGACGACCTGGTCGATGACCTTCAGGCGACGATCGAGCTCCTTCATGAGCTCGCCCGAGCCGTTGATCACCTCGAGGACGTACACGCCTTCCTTGGCGTGCCCGATCTCGTACGCCAGCTTGCGGCGCCCCCAGTTCTCGGTCTTTTCAATCTGCCCGTGCAGGCGCGACACGATCTGCGCGACCTGCTCGTGCATGTCTGCCGCCTGCTGCTCGCTGGTATCAGGTGGGAGGATGTAAATGAGCTCGTACTGCCGATCTGCCATCTGTGCTCCTTGAGGACACGGCGGGAGGGCAATACCCGGGCCCGCCGCGGCCACCGTGAGGGTGGCAAGGGGTTAAACCACACTACCGACTTTCGGCATTGAACCGGCTCATGGCCGGCTCGATGCCCTGTTCGACGAACAGTTCCGCCGCATCCGCCGCCCGGACGATCGCCTCGTCGATCGCCGCGCGTTCGTCCCCGGCGAATCGCGAGAGCACGTGGTCCGCCAGGTCCCAACGGGGGTCGCCCCGCCCGACGCCGATGCGAAGCCGCGGGAACTCGTCGCCGACGTGCTGGATGATCGACTTCAGGCCGTTGTGGCCGCCCGCCGATCCCGATCGCCTGAGCCGCAGCCGGCCGACCGGCAGCTGGATTTCGTCCACGACCACGAGCAGGTCGGAGGGCTCCAGCTTGTGGAAGGCCGCCACCCGGCTCACGGCTTCGCCGCTCAGGTTCATGAAGGTCAGGGGCTCGACCAGCACCGCGGCCCTCGCCGAGACGACGACGAGGTCGGCTACCGATTTCCAGGGCCGCAGGCGCACCCCCCACCGTCGGGCCAGTTCGTCCACCACATCGAAGCCGACGTTGTGGCGGGTCCCGGCGTACGCGGCGCCAGGATTGCCGAGCCCGACGATCGCCTTCACGGGTCAGGCTACTTCTTCTTCTCGGCCTCGGCCTCGTCCTTCTTGCCCTTCTTGATGACCTCGGGCTCCGTGCCGCCGGTCGCGGGGGCTTCAGCCGCCTGCGCCGACTCCTCGCCCTTGGCGAGAATCACGTGGACGAGCATCGCGTCAGGGTCGGTGATCGGCCGCCACTTCGGATTGGTGGCGACGTCGCGGAGCCGGATGCCCTGGCCCACGGTCAGGTCGGCGATGTCGACGTCGATGTGCTCGGGGATGTCCGACGGCAGGCACTCGAGCTCGACCTCGCGGCGCACGAACTCGAGGATGCCGCCCTGCTGCTTGACGCCCCGGGCCTCGCCCCGGACGTTGAGCGCCACGGTCACCTGAATCATCCGGTCCATGTTCACGCGGAAGAAGTCCGCGTGCAGGAGCGAGTGACTGATCGGCTCGAGCTGGAAGTCCTTCACGAGCACCTTGGTCTCGGTGCCGTCCATCCGCAGCGTGATGAGCGTATTGGCGCCCGCCTCCGAGTGCAGGATCCGCAGGAGCGCCTTGGGGTCGACGGCAATCGACACCGCGTCGCGGCTTGCGCCCTCGCTGGCCGCCCCGTAGAGGGTCGCCGGCACCTGGCCCGCGCGCCGCGTGCGGCGCGCTTCGTTCTTCCCGATGGTCTCGCGGATCGTTGCGTCGAGTACTGCTTCCATGATCTCGTTCCTAGTCTTCCTGGCGCCCGTATCGGCAGGCGCGCGTCTCCGCTTCCGAAACTGACGTGATTACACGAAGAGGCTCGATACCGACGTCTCTTCGTGGATGCTCTTGATCGCCTGCCCGAGCAGGCGCGCGACCGACAGCACCACGATCTTGCCGCACTGTTCGCTCGCCTTGGTCTGCGGGATGGTGTTGGTCACGATCATCTTGTCGATCGGCGACTTCTCGATCCGCTCGATGGCCGGGCCCGACAGCACGCCGTGCACCGCACACGCGAGGACCCGCTCCGCGCCGCTGTTCTTCAGCGCGGTCGCCGCCTTGGTGATGGTACCGGCCGTGTCCACGATGTCATCCTGGATGATGCAGGTGCGCCCCTCGACGTCGCCGATCACGTTCATCACCTCGGCGGTGCCGTCGTCGGTACGGCGCTTGTCGATGACGGCGAGTTCGCCCCCGAGCCGCTTCGCGTAGGCGCGCGCACGCTCCGCGCCGCCGGCATCCGGCGCCACGAGCGTGAGCTTCGGCGAGTCGAGGCGCGCGAGGTGTTCGATGATGACGGGCGCGGCGAAAAGGTGGTCGACGGGGATGTCGAAGAACCCCTGGATCTGGGCCTTGTGCAGGTCCATCGTGAGGACGCGATTGGTGCCGGCGGCCCCGAGCACGTTGGCCACCAGCTTGGCCGAGATCGGCACCCGCGGTTTGTCCTTCCGGTCCTGCCGCGCGTAGCCGTAGTAGGGGATGACGGCGGTGATGCGCGCGGCCGACGAGCGCCGGAACGCATCGACCATGATCATCAGCTCCATCAGGTGCTGGTCCACCGAGCCGGTCGGCGTCGCGCAGGTCGGCTGGACGACGAAGACGTCCTTGCCGCGGATGTTCTCGTCGATCTGGAACGACACCTCGGTGTCCGGAAAACGCCGCAGCCGCGACGCACCCATGGGCACGCCAAGGAACGACGCGATTTCACGGGTCAACTCGACATGCGCGCTGCCCGAGAAAATCTTCAGCTCTCCGAAACCGGTCACCGTCAACGGTTCACCAATCACTTACAGCCTCACGAAAGTGGCTGGGGCGGAAGGATTCGAACCTTCGAATACGGGGTCCAAAGTCCCGCGCCTTACCGCTTGGCCACGCCCCATCGTGTTCACACCGGGGGCTGCTGCCCTCCGGCCCTGCTTCCGCGGAGGCAGTGCGGTCACACCCCGGTTACGGCCCGGACGACGTGACCGGCCCGACCCGCAGATGCGGCCCTCAGAGGTGGTCGACACCACGTGGTGCAAACGGTAAGTGTATACGATGGGGTGGGTTCCGGCAAGGCACAGCCAGGGCCGCGTCAGCGCGCCCGAAGGACGGGATGCGACAGGGCCTGGTACTCGCGCCGGCTCACCGTCCGGGTGACCCACACCGCTGTCGATGGTCCCGAGAGCACCCCGGCCGCCGCCACCGCAGAGGATCGGCTGGCGAACAGTCCGAAGACCGCAGACCCGCTGCCCGACATCGACGCCCGATCCGCGCCGAGCTGGGCCATGCGGCGGACGATCCGGGCAATGCGAGGGTGGCGCGCGCCGACTGGCGCCTCGAGGTCGTTGACAAGCTCGGGGTCCCGCCGGCCCGCCGGCGGGCCGATAAGGCGGCCCGGTTCCGCGCCGCGGTCGGCGTCCCACCACGCGTAGGCGTCCCGCGTACTCACGCCGAAGTCCGGCCGCGCCAGCACCACCCATGCGGGGTCGGCATCCTGCAGGGGAAAGAGGCGGTCGCCACGCTCGACGCCCAGTGCGGCGCCTCCCGCGAGAAAATAGGCGACATCCGCGCCGAGCCCGCGGGCGAGCGCCGGCAGGTCGACATCGGCCGGATCGACTCGCCACAGCTCGCACAGGCCGCGCAGCGTGGCCGCTGCGTCGCTGCTGCCGCCGCCCAGCCCTGCCTGTGCAGGCACCCGCTTGTGCAGCCTCACGTGCACGCCGGACACCTCGCCGCGACGACCGATGGCTTGCCAGAGCGCCTGTGCCGCCTTCCACACCAGGTTCGGCGGGCCGGTCGGGCACTCCGGATCGTTGGTGTCGATCGCGAAGCCGCTGTCGCCATGCGTGAACGTCAGCGTGTCCCGCAGGGCCAGTGACTGGAACGTGGTGCGCAGCTCGTGATAGCCATCGGGTCGGATGCCGAGGACGCGCAGCGTCAGGTTGATCTTCGCGCACGCGTGGACACGGACCGCGGCCGGCGGGCGTCGCGAGGAGGTGCGCGTCATCGTGCCAGCGGACCCGCGTCGCGGAGTTGCTCCAGCGTCATCGGCTGGGTTCCGCGCGGGATGGCCACCTCGAACACGGAGGGCTCGAGCGGCACGTTGATCTCGACCTGTGCAAGCGACAGGCGGAGGTCGAAGCGGCGGCCATCCAGGCTCGTCAACCGGACACCGCGCGGCACGTCGCCCTGGAAGTCCGCGTAGTCGGCACGCCAGCCGGGCTCCTCTCGATGGATCGCCGCGACCAGGCGCCAGGGCGCGACGTCGCGGTCGCGCCGCAGGTAAAGTTCCGGCTCACCCGGAATGGTGCGCCAGACGGTGCCGAGGCTGCGGGCCTGCGCGAGAGCGCCAGGCTCGGCTGCCGGCGCGCAGCCGGTGAGCACGGAGCGGAGTTGCACCGGGTCGAGCGGGACCCCGGTGATCGCCTCGAGCACGTCGGCCGGATCGCCATCACGAAGTACCCGCCTGTCGCGCGGCAACAGCAGCGTCGCTTCATGCGCACGAGCGGCAAACACGAAAAGCGGGGCACCAAACGGCGCGGGCGCTTCGAGGTAAGCGGACGCCGGGGTTGCGAGCCCGGCCAGCAGGCGACCGCGCAGGCGCTGGCCACCGACACGTCCGGCGACCCCCACTTCCGCACTGATGGTCGATATCCTGGCGCAGCTGGCCGTCGCCTGCTCGAACGCCTGTGCGGCATCCGGTGCCGGGGCGCCGGGGCCGGACGGCAGCTTCATGAGCGGCGTGCCGCAGCCTGCGGCGGCCAGCGCCAGCGCGAACGCGGCCGCGCGCGCGGCGGTCATCGCCTCGGCAGCTTCTGGCGCGCCGAACGGATCTTCCTGTCGATGTCGCCCCGGTCGATGGCGTCGCCATCGCCCGACAATGCCCGGTTCCACGCGGCGATCGCATCGTCGTAGCGGCCCAGCCTGAACAGCAGGTCGGCGTAGTGATCCTGGACGACCGAGTTCGTCGTCAGCATGTCGGCGGCGCGGCGCAGGTGATCGAGCGCCAGATCGAGCTTGTTGTCCTTGTAGTACGCCCAGCCGATGCTGTCCAGATAAGAGCCGTTCTCGGGATCGATGGCGAGCGCGCGCTTCAAGTACCCGACCGATTCGTCCAGACGCTCACCGCGCTCCGCCAGCATGTACCCGAGGTAGTTGAGTGCCGGTGCGTTCTCGGGATCCTTCGAGAGCAGCTGACGGAACACCGCCTCGGACTCGGCGTAGCGCTTCTGGCGGTCGAGCACCGCGCCGAGTTCGAAGGTGATCGAACCGTCCTCGGGGAATCTGGCCTGCGCGTCGCGAAGGACCTTGACGGCCTGCGGTCCCCGGTTCACGTCCATGTACGCCTGGGCGAGCGCGACGTGGGCTTCGGGATCGTCGGTCTTGCGGCGCAGGTACTCCTCCATGGCCGCGACGCTCTGGTCGACGCGGCCCGCTCGGCGCAGCGCCACCGACTCCAGCGTGGCAAGCCGGAGGTCGTCCGGGTGCTGCACGCGCGCCGCGCGCGCGGTCTCCGCAGCCTGCGTGTAGTTCCGGCCCGCCATCTGCGCACGAACCAGGTAGGTGACCATCGCGGGGTCGTTGGGCGCCAGCTTGCGCGCGTCCTCGAAGACCTCGACCGCCTTGTCGAACTGTCCCAGTTCCTGGTAGGCGAAGCCGAGGTGGGGGAGCAGCATGCCCAGCGCGAACGTGCCGTCACTGCCCCCGCGGAACGAAGCCACGGCGGGCGCCAGGGCGTCCACGACCGCCTGGAACTTGCGCTGCTCACCGAGCGCCTCGGCGAGTGCGTAGAACGCGCGGGGGTTGCGGGCGTTCTGTGCGATCACCCGGCGCGCCGTCGATTCAGCGGCCGCCGCATCGCCCGCCCGCCGTTCGGCCTGCGAGAGCAGGAGCAGCGCCCGCTCGTCATTGGCGCGCAGGCCGGTGGCCTCGCGCAGCACGTCGCGCGCGCGCAACACGTCGGCGCGGTTGCCCGTGTTCATCAGCATCGACGCGAGGTTGACGCGCAGGTCGAAGCTGCGCGGCGCGGCCTTGAGCGCCTGGTCGTACGCGCCAGCAGCGTCGGACCACCGCCGCTCGCGCGCGTACATGTTCGCGAGCGTGCCGAACAGCTGCGGATTGTCGGCCGCCGCCTCCTCGAGCCACTGCACGGCATCCGACATCTTGCCCGCGCCGTTATAGGCCTCGACCAGCAGCGACGGACCGTCACGCCACTGCGGCGCTTCCTTGACGATGTCGGTGAGGAGGGGGATGGCCTTGTCGAACTGCTCTGCGGCGACGTAGAGCCGACTGAGCAGCGCCCGTATGTCGATCTCGGTCATCTTCACGGACGACTCGAGCGCCTGCTCCAGGTGCTCGATCGACTTCAGGATGTTGTCACGCTGGGACGTGCGGCCCGCACGCGTGTCCTGCGCGTTGCTCGCATAGCCCGCATACACCTGGCCGAGCACCCGGTGCGCCTGCTTGTCGTCCTTGGCAATCCGCAGGGCCTGCTCGGCGGCGGCCTGCGCGTCAGCCGGACGGTTCTGATCCAGGTAGAGTTCCGCGAGCGAGGCCGGAATCGCGGAGGCGCCGGGATCGAGGTCCATGGCGCGACGATATGCGGCGATCGCGGCGTTGGTCTCCTCGGCGTCGGCGAGCATGTGTGCCTGGAGGAACTGACTGTAGGCCTCGGCCGTCCGATCCGACGTGGCTGCCGTGGCGGGCGCCGGACCGGGTCGTCGCGGCGCGGCCTGAGATGCGGTCTGTCCAGCTGCAACGAGCGGCGCACACGCCCCGAACACGGCGACGAGGACCACGATCTTCATACCCGGGATTGTTCCACAAATGGCGCAAGGTGTCATATAGTCCGGGCATGGCTGTCGACCCCGAATTGCTGGAGATTCTGGCCTGCCCGAACTGTAAGACGCCGGTCACGCTGGTGAAGGATGGCACGGCCCTGAAGTGCGCCACCTGCAAGCGGGTCTACCCAATCAAGGACGACATCCCGATCATGCTGATCGACGAAGCGACCATCGAAGGTTGATTGAAGATCCTGCTGGTCCGGCTGCGGATGATCGGGGACGTGGTATTCACCACCCCCGCCGTCGCCGCACTGCGCGCCCACTTCCCGACCGCCCAGATCACCTACATCGTTGAACCGGCCGCCGCGCCGGTCGTGGCGGGAAACCCGCACCTGTCGCGGGTGCTCGTGGCACCGCGCCTGCCTGGCATCAAGGGCCTCCTGGCCGACCTCGCGCTCGGCCGGCAGCTGGCGCGCCACCGGTTCGATGTGGCCATCGATTTCCACGGGGGGCCGCGCGCCTCGCTGCTGACCTGGCTGAGCCGCGCACCGCGCCGCATCGGGTACGAGGTGCAAGGCCGCGGGTGGATGTACACCGAGCGCATCCGTCGCCCGCGCGAACTGCGGGCGCGCCACTCCGTGGAGAATCAGTGGGACCTGCTCGCAGGGCTCGGCGTGCCGCCGCCCTCCCGCGTCCGGTTCCCGATCGAGATGGTCGCGGACCCCAGCGTCGCCCTGAGCGTCGGTGAACGCCTGGGGGCACACGCGCTGCCGGACACGGCGCGCCTGGCGGTACTGCACGTCAGCGCCAGCAACCCCTTTCGCCGGTGGCCGCTCGACTCCTTCGCGCGCGTGGCTGCGGGCCTGGTGCAGTCGGACGGACAGGTCCACGTGATCGTGACGTCGGGGCCATCGGAGGTGGACGCGGCCTCTCGGGTCATTCGCGACGCGCAGAGAGATCTCGCGCCCGAAGACCGCCGCCGCGTACTGGCGTGCGGCGACTTCTCCCTCGCTGAACTCAGGGCCCTGCTCGACCGGGCGTCGCTGTTCATCGGCGGCGACAGTGGCCCGATGCACGTGGCCGGCACCACACGGGTGCCGATCGTGTCCCTTTACGGCCCGACCCTGCCGGCGCGCTCGGAGCCGTGGCGCGATCCCGCGGTCCCGCACGCATCACTCGAGACGCTCGGCCTGCCGTGCCGCCCGTGCGACCAGCGTCGCTGCGAACCGGGCGACTTCCGGTGCCTCAACCGGATCAGCCCGGATGACGTGCTGCAGGCCGCCCACGCGTTGCTGGGCCGGAGCGGATAAGATCGGGCGGTGGTGGGAGCACAACAGGCATGAGTGACGCGCGGGCCGCCGCTCTTCGAGACGGGTCGCACGAGGCGGCACCGGGCCACGCCATCGAGCTGCTCGGGGCCGCGGCGCTGTTTGGCGTCGCCGCCTTCAGTCAGCTGTCGATCGCGGTCGCCCAGTCGCTGCTCTTCATCGCGGTGACCTGCTGGCTGGCCACCATCGTCACCCGTCGTGAGCGGATCGAGGTACCTGCCTTCTTCTATCCGCTTGCCGCGTACGCCGGCTGGACGCTCCTCTCGGCCGTCATGTCGGACGACCCCCGCGCCAGCCTGGCCGACTGCAAGCAACTGGTCCTGTTCCTGATCGTGCCGGTCGCCTATCGCCTCCTCCAGGCCGGGCGCGGCGCGACGCTCCTGACGGTCGTCATGTCGGTCGGCGCCGCGACGGCCGCTTACGGCATCTTCCAGTACGGGTTGCTGCACTACGACGAGCTCAGCCGGCGTCCCCAGGGGACGCTGGGTCACTACATGACCTACTCGGGGATGCTGATGCTCGTGATCGGGGTCGCGCTCGCCCGGCTGCTGTTCGAGGGCCGGGAGCGCACGTGGCCCGCGCTCGTCATGCCCGCGCTGATGCTGGGCGTCGCCCTCACGTCGACGCGCATGGCCTGGGTCGGTGTCTGTGCGGCTGCGGCGCTGCTGCTGCTCATCAAGGACTTCCGCCTGCTTGCCGTCCTGCCGATCGTCGGCGCCATCACGATCGCCGCCGCCGGGCCGTCCATCACCCACCGGTTCATGTCGATGTTCGACACGAAGGACCCGACCCGCCGGGACCGGGTGGCCATGCTGATCGAGGGCCAGCACATGGTCCGCGATCACCCGTTCTTCGGCGTCGGCCCGAACCGGGTGCAGGCGGTCTACGGCCGCTACCGGGTTCCCGAGGCCGTCGAGCAGGTGAACCCGCACCTGCACAACGTGCCGATGCAGATTGCGGCCGAGCGCGGGCTGCCGGCTCTCGTGCTGTGGCTCGCCTTCGTCGGCGTGCTCACGCACGGCCTCTGGCGTCACCTCCGCAGGATGCGCCCGAGGACCCTGCCGGCTGCGGCACTCGCCGCCGTGGCGGGCATGCTCGCTGCCGGCCTGTTCGAATACAACTTCGGGGACTCGGAGTTCCTGATGCTGTTCCTGCTGCTGGTCACGCTGCCCTTCGCCGCGGCCCGCGCCGACGCCGACGGGCCCGCATGACGCTGCCGCCCCTGGACACCCGTCGCGCGCAGACGCTGATCGCCCGGCTCGCTGGACAGCCGGTGCTCGTCGTCGGCGACCTCATGCTCGATCGCTTCATCGTCGGCACGGTGACGCGCATCTCACCCGAGGCGCCGGTGCCGGTTGTGAAGTACCGCACCGAGTACACCCGGCTCGGCGGCGCGGCGAATGTCGCGCACAACCTGGCCAGCCTCGGCGCGCGCGTCTCGCTCGTGGGCACGGTCGGTGCGGATGCCGGGGCACAGCGGCTGCGAACGCAACTCGAGGAGGCCGGCCTCGATACATCGGGGCTGGTCGAGGATGCGCACCGTCCGACCGTGGAAAAGGTGCGCATCATCGCGGGACGCAACCAGCAGGTCGCACGCATCGATTACGAGGAGGACGGCGACGTGCCACCGCCCGTCGAGGCCACGCTGCGCGACCGCCTGATCCGGTCCGCGCGCGAAGCGCGCGTGCTTCTCGTGTCCGACTACCTCAAGGGGACGGTTACTCGAGGGGTGATGGACGCCGTGCGCGGCCTCAAACGAACCGACGTGCCGCTGCTGGTCGACCCGAAGATCCCCCACCTGGACGCCTACCGGGGAGCGACGCTGGTGACTCCGAACAACCAGGAAGCGGAAACCGCGACTCACAGGATCATCCGGAGCGATGAGGAGGCCCGGGCAGCCGCGATCGACTTCCGGGCGCGCGCGGGGTGCGAGGCGGTGCTCATCACCAGGGGTGAACACGGCATGTGGCTGTCGAGCCCGGGGGTGGAAGGCGCCGTGCCTGCGACCGCACGCGAAGTCGCGGACGTGACGGGAGCGGGCGACACGGTCGTCGCCGCACTGGCGCTGGCCCTGGCGGCCGGAGCGTCGCTGGCCGAAGCAGCTGTCCTTGCCAACCATGCCGCGGGTGTCGTCGTGGCCAAATTCGGCCCGGCGACCGTCACGCCGCAGGAGTTGCTGGCAGCGGTGGAGCAGGCGGGATAGTCGTGGGATAGTCGTGGGATAGTCGTGGGATAGTCGGTGGGACACGTGGGGTCCTTCCTGCCCCTCCCAGCCCTCCCGCCTTTCCCGGCCCTCCCGCCCTTCCCAGCCCTCCCGCCTTTCCCGGCCCTCCCGCCCTTCCCGACCCTCCCGACCCTCCCGACCCTCCCGACCCTCGTACGCGCGTCAGTGCCTGAAGTGCCGGCGACCGGTGAAGATCATCGCGAGGCCGTGTTCGTCCGCCGCGGCGATCACCTCGGCGTCTCGCACGGACCCGCCCGGCTGGACCACCGCCGTTGCCCCGGCGGCCGCGACAGCGTCGAGCCCGTCCCGGAACGGGAAGAACGCGTCTGACGCGGCCACCGACCCGGCCAGCGGCACCGCGGGATCCGCGGCCGACGCGCGAGCCTTCATCACCGCCACGTTCACGGCGTCCACGCGGCTCATCTGCCCCGCACCGATCGCGAGCGTACGGTGGGCATCGGTGAAGATCACGGTGTTCGACTTCACGTGCGCGCACACCCGCCATGCGAAGCGAAGCGCCTCCCACTCGGCGGCCGTGGGCTGGCGCCTGGTCACCACCTTCACGCCGTCGGGCAGCGTGCCTGGGGTCCACGGCTGCCGCGCCTCCGCCACGTAGTCGCGCTCCTGCGCGAGCAGGGCGCCGAGGATGCTGCGCACCTCGAGGCCTGCGGACCGCAGCGACTCGAAGTCGGCTGCGACCACCCGCATGTTCGCCTTCTTCGCGAGGATCGACTTCGCCGCCTCGTCGATCCCCGGCACGATGACGGCCTCGATGAACGTGGACACGATCGCCTCGGCCGCCGGCACATCAAGCGTCCGGTTCAGCGCAACGATGCCCCCGAACGCGGACAGGCTGTCGGCTTCGCGCGCGCGGACATACGCGTCGGCTGCCGACCTGCCGATCGCCGCACCACAGGGATTGGTGTGCTTGATCACGACCGCCGCAGGCTCGTCGAACTCCAGGGCGATGCGGGCGGCCGCATCCAGGTCGAGGAGGTTGGTATACGAGAGCTGCTTGCCCTGGAGGATCGAGGCGGCGCCGAGGCCGGTCGCCCCCGTCTCGGCGTACCAGGCGGCTTTCTGGTGCGGGTTCTCGCCGTACCGCAGATCGCGCAGCTTCTGCAGCGAGAGCGACACCATGCTGCCGAGCGGCGCGATCGCCGCTGGGCGCACGAACCGATCCGCGTCGATCGTCACCTGCGCGAGGGTGTTGGTGATGGCCGTGTCGTACGCGGCGGTGTGCGCGAGGGCCTTCCGCATCAGCTCGAACCGGAACGCGAGCGTCGGGCCGGCATCGAGGGCCGCGAGCAACTGGGTGTAATCGTGTGGGTCGACGACGACGAGCACGCCGCGGAAGTTCTTGGCGGCGGCCCGGACCATGGACGGCCCGCCGATGTCGATCTCCTCCACGAGCGCGTCGAACGGGGTGGCCGGATTCGAGGCGGCCTTCACGAAGGGATACAGGTTCACGACGACCACGTCCACGAGCCCGAGGCCGTGCTGCTCGAGGGCCGCGAGATCGTCCGCCCGATCCCGCCGGGCGAGAATGCCCCCGTGGAGGGCAGGGTGCAGCGTCTTCACGCGGCCGTCCATCATCTCGGGGAATCCGGTCACGTCGGACACGTTGGTGACGGCAAGGCCCGCGTCGCTCAGGGTGCGCGCCGTGCCGCCGGTGGACACGAGCTCGAAGCCCCGCGCCGCCAGTCCGCGCGCGAGATCGACGATGCCGGTCTTGTCAGACACACTCAGTAAGGCTCTTGGCATAGGTACCAAAGTCCAGTATTATCTCCCGCGACGCCGGGCGGGCCTGGCGCCGGAAGGAAAAGGCCGCAGATTGCGGCCTTTTTTATTGCTCCGACGTGCTCACCACCGGCGTCTGCCGGATGCGCGGTGAGTCCGCCGGGGTTGGTTTACTGACGCGGCACGACGCCGCGTCACAGCAAGCAGGAAGAGAACGATGCGTATCACAGGCAAGGTCAAGTGGTTCAACAACGCCAAAGGCTACGGTTTCATCGAGCGCGACGGGGGCAGTGACGTATTCGTGCACTACTCGGCTATCCAGGGCGATGGCTTCCGCTCGCTGGAAGAAGGCCAGGCGGTTGAGTTCGAAATCGTTGACGGCCCGAAGGGCCCGCAGGCCGGCAACGTCACGAAGATCTAGCTGTACCCGGTGGGCGCGGGGCTTCGGCCCTGCGCCCCATCGTTCTCTCCCGCCCGGCCCGCCTCCCCCCGTTCTCGTCACTCCCCGCCGTCCTTCGACGCTTCCTTCAGGGTGCGAGCCGTGAGGTTCACCTTGCCGTCCTTCACCGACACGCGGAACGCCACTTCCTGGCCGCCCTGCGCGCGCATGCGCTCCACCTGCGACTTCACGAGCGAGGCGAACTTGTCGAACGGCACCTGCGGCGCGCCCGTCTCTCGCCGCGCCGCGTTGAGCGACTCATAGAGTTCACCCAGCTTGTCGCGCTCGCGCAGCGGGTCGTGGAACGCTGCCACGTGCACCACCTTGTGCGGTGCGCGCGCCTGCCCGGACGACTCGGGCCTGGGTGGCTGCGCGAACGGCCCGGCGCGGCCCTCTTCGCGGGCCCGCTGGCCGCTGTCCCATAGCTCCGCGAACTTCGCGAAGCGGGTCTGCAGCGTCGTGAAGCGGAAGCGTACCCCGTAGTTCTGCGGCGGTCGCTGGTCGTACCGCTTGATGATGGCCTCGACGCGGGCCCGGGTCTCCCATGGCGGGCGCGGCAGCCGTCCCGCGAAGAACATGTTGTATTCGGCTTCGAGCTGCTTCAGCTCCGCCTCGAGGCGCTGCAGGTCGCCGTCGACGTCCCTGTCCGTCACGCCAGGGCCCTATCGGGGCAGGAGGAACCAGACGAGCGGGAGCCAGAGCTCGCGCGCATACGGCACCGGCCGCTCGTCCACCAGCACTTCGGTCTCGTGCGCGGTGCCGACGATCTGGAATACGTCGCGCAGCCGCGCCGCATCCGAGGACAGGAACCTCGCGCGATAGCGCCGCGCGTCACCGCTGCCCGTCTCGCGGAACTCGTCGGCGCCGCGCGCCAGTTCCAGCGCGGTGTCGAAGCGCGGGACGTCGAGGGGCGGGAAGACCAGCGTGAACGAGAAGGGGCGGCTGCTCTCGCCGAACAGCGCCGCATGCAGATCCGGGTCGAGCGAGGCGAGCTCGGCGTCGGTCGGCTGCTCGGCCAGATCGGCATAGGGCCAGAACCGCTCGAGGGGTCGATACTTCGGGGAATCCACGGTCATGCCTGCTGCGGCGGAGCAGGTAGCATACCATCTGAAGGTGTGGACCTTCCCTTCAGCTCGATCGTCGCGGCCGCGGCGGGCACCCTCACAACCGTCTCCTTCGTCCCACAGGTGATTCGCGCGTGGCGGACGCGGTCCGTCCAAGACCTGTCGCTCGTCATGCTCCTCACCTTCTGCGCGGGCGTTGCGCTGTGGATTGCCTACGGCGTGATCTCGAACGAGCCGCCGATGATCGTGACCAACGGCGTCACCCTCGTGCTCGCACTCGCGCTGGTGGGCATGAAGCTCCGCTGGCACTGAGCAACCGCGGGCCGCGGGCAGGTGTCCCGCCCGGCACGGCATCGGGCCAGTCGGGCCCTAGAAGATGGTGCCGATCGACGCGGCCGCCCAGTTCATGACCTGGGTGGGCAGCACGCCCAGATAGAACACGATCACGGCGGACGCCACCAGGGCCACGCTCGCCACGGCGGGAACCGCGGGGATGGCCATCGGCGCCGGCGCCGGCGTCATGTACATCTGCACCACGATGCGCAGGTAGAAGAACACGGAGACGACGCTGGTGAGCACGCCGATGATGGCGAGCCAGGAGTATCCGGCCTGCATCGCCGCCGTGAAGACGTACCACTTGGCGATGAACCCGCCGAGCGGCGGGAAGCCGCCGAGGGACAGCAGGAACACCGTCATCAACGCCGCCAGCTGGGGCTTCTCCTGCCACAGGCCGGCGTAGTCGCTCACCTGATCGCGCGGGCGGTCGGCGGTCTCCAGCATGCCGATGACGCCGAACGCCCCGAGGTTGGTCACCGCGTAGGTCAGCAGGTAGAAGAGGATCGCGCCCTTCGCAATGTCGTTCGCCGACACGAGCGCCAGCAGCAGGTACCCGCCGTGCGCGATGCTCGAGTAGGCAAGCATGCGCTTCACGCTGCTCTGCGCCACGCCGATCACCGTGCCGACGATCATCGTTGCCGCGGCCAGCGCCCAGACGATCGGGCTCCAGTCCGCGTGCAGCGGCTCGAAGGACGTGAGGAAGGTGCGCGCGAACGCGGCGAACGCCGCGGCCTTCACGCCGGTGGACATGAAGCCGGTCACCGGGGGCGGCGCGCCTTCATAAGCATCGGGCGTCCACATGTGGAAGGGAACGGCCGCCACCTTGAAGGCAAAGCCGACGAGCAGCAGGGCTGCCGCGACCAGGTGCAGGCTGGTCGGGTTGGAAGCCGCTGACGCGAAGAGTTCCCCGACGCGCTCCAGCTTGGTGCTGCCGGTCAGGCCGTAGGTGAATGCGATGCCGTAGAGGAAGAAGGCGCTCGCGAACGCACCCAGCAGGAAGTACTTGAAGGAGGCCTCGACCGCCACCGGTGAATCGCGGCGGATCCCGGTGAGGACGTACACGCCCAGCGACAGCACCTCGAGCGCCAGGAAGATGACGAGCAGGTCGGTCGCCATCGCCATCAGGATCATCCCGCCGATCGAGAACAGCATGAGGGCGTAGTACTCGCCCGAGGGCAACCCCTCGCGCTCGATGGTCGGGACGGACAGGGCCAGCGACAGCAACCCGACGACAATCAGCGTCCAGGTGACGAACAGCGAGTAGTTGTCGGCGATGACGACACCGAAGCTCACCGCGTTCTGGTTCCACAGCAGGTAGGTGGACGCTCCAGCTCCGATGAGCCCGATGACGCCGAGCGGGGCGATCGGCATGCGTTCGCCAGGCGTGCGGAACGCCTCGGCGACCATCGCGGCAATCGCGGCCGCGACCACGCAGGCCATCGGGACGATCGCGTGAATCGACGTGAGGTTCATCGGCGGACCTCGCTTCCGGTTCCGGCCTGCGGTGCCAGACGCAGCGGCGGCGGCGCCGGTTCGGCCTGCACGCGGATCTGCGTGCCCCGGCGCACCTGCGTGAGCGTGCGTTCGATGGACGGGGCCATCGGCCTGAGGAAGACGTTGGGGAAGACGCCCATCACGATCGACATCGCGATGACCGGCACGAGCAGCGCCCACTCACGCGGCTTCAGGTCGGGCAACGCCGCGTTCTTCTCGCTCACCGGCCCGTAGTTCACGCGCTGGAACATCCACAGCATGTAGGTGGCCGACAGGATGACCCCCGTCGCCGCGAAGGCCGCGAACTTCGGGTTCCACGCGAATGCCCCGAGCAGGATCAGGAACTCCCCCACGAAGCCGTTGAGCCCGGGGAGCCCGATGGACGAGAGCGTGATGATGAGGAACGCCGCTACCAGCCGGGGCGTGACCTTCTTCAGCCCGCCGTATTCCGAAATCAGGCGCGTGTGCCGCCGATCCGAGAGCATGCCGACGATCAGGAAGAGCCCGCCGGTGCTGATGCCGTGGTTCAGCATCTGGTAGACGGCGCCCTGCATGCCCTGCGTATTCAGTGCCGCGATGCCCAGCACCACGAACCCCAGGTGGCTGACGCTCGAGTACGCCACGAGCTTCTTCATGTCGGGCTGGATCATGGCCACCAGCGCGCCGTAGATGATGCCCACCACCGACAGGAACGCCAGGTAGGGCGCGAAGTACACGGCCGCCTCCGGAAACAGCGGGAACGCGAAGCGCACCAGGCCGTAGGTGCCCATCTTCAGCAGGACGCCGGCCAGGATGACGGACCCGGCGGTGGGCGCCTGGACGTGCGCGTCGGGCAGCCACGTGTGGAATGGGAAGAGGGGCACCTTGATGGCGAACGCCAGGGCGAACGCCAGGAAGAACCAGAACTGGGTGCTCGACGGAATCGAGATCTCGTAGAGCCGCAGCAGGTCGAAGCTGTAGCTGCCCGTCTGGGTGCTGTGGAGGACCGCCAGCCCGAGGATGGCCAGCAGCATGAGCACGCTGCCCGCCATCGTGTACAGGATGAACTTGATCGCGGCGTAGATGCGCCGGTCGTAGCCCCAGATGCCGATGAGGAAGTACATCGGGATGAGCATCGCATCCCAGAACACGTAGAAGAGGAACAGGTCGAGCGACACGAACACGCCGATCATCGCCGCCTCGAGGAGGAGGATGAACATGCAGAACGTGCGCGTCTTCTTGTGGATCGACTCCCACGAGCACAGCAGGGCGATGGGCGTCAGGAACCCGGTGAGCACGATCAGCAGCAGGCTGATGCCGTCCACGCCGACGGCGTAGCTCACGCCGAACGCGGGGATCCAGGCGTGGCGCTCCACGAACTGGAACTCGGCCGAGGACGGGTCGAAACGGGCCCACAGCAGCAGCGTGACCGCGAACACCACCAGCGAGACGCCGAGGGCGACGTTGCGGACCAGCCCTTCGTTCGCCTCATCGTCGCGGAGGAGCAGGAGCAGCAGCGCCCCGACGATGGGCAGGACGATCAGAGTAGTGACTATCGGCATGTCAGAAGCTCATTCGGGGAGAACGGCGCGCGGCAGCGGCGCTCATCTCCACACGTAGTACCCGAGGACCAGCACGGCGCCCAGCAGCAGCGAGGCCGCGTAGGCGCGCACCGACCCGGTCTGGATGCGGCGCAGCAGTTCACTCAACCCGCCGACGCTCTGGGCAGTGCCGTTCACCACGCCGTCGATGCCCGCCGCGTCCACCACCTTCCACAGCGCCTTCTCGGAGGTCTGCTTGATCGGCTGCACGATGAGCGCGTCGTAGACCTCGTCCACGTAGTACTTGTTCAGCAGCAGCGTCCGCAGGCCGGAGAACTGCTGGGCCACGCGTTCGCTGGCGGCCGGATTGCGCAGGAAGAAGAACATCGCGAGGCCGATGCCGCCGACCGCAATCAGGCTCGACAGCCCCATGAGGGCGAGTTCGGTCCCCTCGTCGGCTCCTTCGCCGTGCTCCTCGTGGCCTGCGCCGGATTCGGCCGCAGGCTGCTCCTGCAGGGCCACGGCCCGCGCCACCACGCCCGAGGCAGATGCGGTGCCAGGCGCCTGGGGTGTGAGCCGCGCCTCGTGATGCCCCGCGGTGAGGCTCGGCTCCAGCCACGCCTCGAGCCGGTTCGACCCGCCGAGCGCGTGCGGAAGGCCGATGTAGCCTGCGAGCACCGACCCGGCGGCCAGGACGACCAGCGCGAAGGCCATGGGGCGCGGGGCGTCGTGCAGGTGATGCCCGTGTCCGCCGCCGTGGCCGTGCGTGTCGTGGGCACCGTGGCCGTCTGCACCGTGGCCGTGCGCGTCATGCGCGTCGTGGCCGTGCGCACCGTGCCCGTGGCCCCCGCCGGCCACCGCGAAGCGCGGCTCACCGTGGAAGGTCAGGAACACGAGGCGGAACATGTAGGTGGCGGTCATCAGCGAGGTGAGGAGGCCGACGACCCACAGGATGGTGTGCCCGCCCGAGAAGGTCTTGAAGAGGATCTCGTCCTTGCTGAAGAACCCGGCGAGGCCGGGCACGCCCGCAATCGCGAGCGACCCGATCAGGAAGGTCCAGTAGGTGACCGGCAGGTCCTTCTTCAGGCCGCCCATGTTCCGGATGTCCTGCTCCCCGGCGAGCGCGTGGATGACGGCCCCGGATCCGAGGAACAGCAGCGCCTTGAAGAACGCGTGCGTGTAGAGGTGGAAGATGCCGGCGGAATACGCGCCCACCCCCATCGCCAGGAACATGTACCCGAGCTGCGAGACGGTCGAGTAGGCGAGCACGCGCTTGATGTCGTTCTGCACCAGGCCGATCGTGCCGGCGATGAACGCCGTGGCGGCGCCGATGACGGCCACGATCTGGAGGGTCTCCGGCGCGAGGCTGAAGAGCACCGCGTTACGGCCAATCATGTACACGCCCGCCGTGACCATCGTCGCCGCATGGATGAGGGCCGAGACCGGAGTCGGGCCCTCCATCGCGTCCGGGAGCCAGACGTACAAGGGGATCTGTGCGGACTTGCCGGTCGCGCCGACGAACAGGAGCAGCGTCGCAATCGACAGCGTGCCGAAGGTCGCCTCGGGGCTCATGGCCGCGGCCTTGCCGGCAATCTCCTGGAACTCGACCGTCCCGAAGGTGACCCACAGGAGGAGCACGCCGAGCACGAAGCCGAAGTCGCCGATGCGGTTGACGATGAACGCCTTCTTGCCGGCGTCCGACGCGGACTTCTTGGTGTAGTAGAAGCCGATCAGGAGGTACGAACAGAGGCCGACGCCTTCCCAGCCCACGAACATCACGAGGAAGTTCGAACCGAGGACCAGGACGAGCATGAAGGACGCGAAGAGGTTCAGGTACGAGAAGTACCTGGCGAACTCCGAGTCCGGCTCGTCGTGCATGTACGAGGTCGAGTAGATGTGGATGAGCGAGCCGATCCCGGTGATGACCAGGATCATCAGCGCCGACAGCGGATCCACACGGAGCGTGAAGGCGGCCGTGAAGCTGCCGGCGGTGATCCAGTCGAACACGTGCTGCTCGATGGCACGCGAGTCGGCCGGCAGGCCGGCCAGCTGGACGACCGCCGTGAGGGCCACGGCGAACGAGGCCACCATGGCGGCGACGGCCACGAGCCCGGCCGCCGACTTCGAGAGCCGGCGCCCGATGCTGGCGTTGACGAGGAAACCGAGGAACGGAATGAGGGGGATCAGCAGCAGCATGGTCGCGGCGTCACCATTTCAGCGCCGAGAAGGCGTCGGGGTTGAGCGACTCGCGGTGCCGGAACAGCGCGATCACGATGGCCAGGCCGACGGCGGCCTCGGCGGCGGCGACGGTCATGACGAAGAAGACGATGATCTGCCCCTCCACCGATCCGAACGCCCGCCCGAACGCCACGAACGACAGGTTCACGGCATTGAGCATGATCTCGATGGAGAGCAGGATCGTGATCAGGTTCCGGCGGACGAACACGCCCGCGGTCCCGATCGTGAAGAGCATCGCCGACAGGATCAGGTATTCGTTGAGCGACGGCATTAACGTTTCCCGCCCGGCTGGTCTTCGCGGCGCGCCACGATGACGGCCCCGAGCATGGCCACCAGGATGAGGACCGAGGTGACTTCGAACTGGAAGGCGTAGTCGGTGAAGAGGACGCGGCCGATGGTGTTGACCGAGTCGTTGGACGGGCCGTCGAGCGAACCCGGCACCGGCGTGCGCGTCAGCACCCAGGCCAGTTCGGCCACCAGGCCGACGGCGAGCACGGCGCCCAGCCGCATCGGCCCCGGCCGCAGCATCGGGTGCGTGCGCACGTCGAAGTCGGTGTCCTCGTGCGGCGCGTTCAGCAGCATGACCACGAAGAGGAACAGCACCATGATGGCGCCGGCGTACACGATGATCTGCACCGCCGCGGCAAACGGCGCATCGAGCAGGATGTAGAGCCCCGAAAGGGCGCCGAACGACGCGATGAGCAGGAGCACGCTGTACACCGGGTTGCGCTGGGCGATGACCAGCAGCGACGCGATGACGGCGAGCCCGCCGAAGAGATAGAACAGCATGGGCGTCAGAGTCCGAAATAGAGCACGAGCGCCGCGGTGAAGATCAGGTTGAGCACCGACACCGGCAGCAGGAACTTCCAGCCGAACGCCATCAGCTGGTCGTAGCGGTAGCGTGGCAGCGACCAGCGCATCCAGATGTAGAAGAACAGCAGCACGCTGATCTTCGCCAGGAACACCAGCCAGCCCCACGACGCCGGGATGAACGGGAAGTACCAGCCGCCCAGGTAGAGGTCCGTCGCCACCGCCGAGACGGTGACCATGTTGATGTACTCGGCGAGGAAGAACAGCCCGAAGGTCATCGAGCTGTATTCCGTGTGGTAACCGGCGACCAGTTCCTGCTCGGCCTCGGGGAAGTCGAATGGCGCGCGGTTGGTCTCGGCGACGCCCGCGGTGAAGAAAATCAGGAAGCCAATCGGCTGGAACCAGACGAACCAGCGGAACTGCGGGATGCCGAGGAGACTGCCGGCCTGCGCATCGACGATGCCGCGCAGCGACATCGAGTTGGCCATGACGAGCACGGCAGCCAGCGCCATGCCGTAGGACAGCTCATAGCTGATCATCTGCGCCGAGGAGCGCAGGCCGCCGAGCAGCGAGTACTTGCTGTTGGAACTCCAGCCGGCGAGCACGATCCCGTACACGCCCATGGACGTGATGGCGAAGACCACCAGCACGGCGACGTTGACGTCGGCTACGTGCAGCGGCAGCGGCTCGGTGAGCAGGCCCAGGAGCGTCGTGCTGTCGCCGAACGGCACCACCGCGAAGGCGGCGAATGCCGCCGTCGCCGCGATGATGGGCGCCAAATAGAAGAGGATCGGGTCCGCGGCGGCCGGCCGCAGTTCCTCCTTCAGCATCAGCTTCACGACGTCGGCGATCGGCTGGAGCAGGCCGGCGGGGCCGACGCGGGTCGGGCCGTGCCGCTGCTGCAGCCAGGCGGCCACCTTGCGCTCCATGTACACCATGACGGCGGCCGAGAGCTGCAGGGCGACCCAGATGACGAGCGCGATGCCGATCTGCGCGATGACGAACGGAGTCATCTAGTGCGCTCCCACGGGCTGCCGGGCGCGCCAGTCGGCCGGGCAGGTGCAGCGGCCCTCCCTGACGTGCGCCTCGTATTCGTGCCGGAAGTGCTTGATGGTGGTGAGCACCGGCGTGACGGCGGCATCGCCGAACGCACACAGCGTCTTGCCGCCGACCATGTTCGCCACGTTCGACAGCAGCTCGATGTCGCGCATGGAACCCTGACCGCTCTCGATCTTGCGCAGGAGCTTGAAGAGCCAGTCGGTCCCCTCGCGGCAGGGCGTGCACTTGCCGCACGACTCGTGCTTGTAGAAGTGGAGCAGGTTCTCGGCCAGCCACACCATGCACGTGGTGTCGTCGAGCACGATCGCGCCGGCCGATCCGAGCATGGAGCCCGCCTTCATCACGCCGTCGAAGCTGGCCGGCGCGTCGAGCTGGTCCGGCAGCAGGATCGGCACGGACGAGCCTCCGGGGATCACCGCCTTCAGCGTCCGCCCCGGGCGCATGCCCTGGCAGAACTGCTCGCCGAACACGAGTTCCTTCAGCGTCGTGTGCATCGTCGTCTCGTAGACGCCGGGGCGCTTCACGTGACCGCTGATGGAGTAGAGCTTCGGGCCGCCGTTCTTCTCGGGCCCGAGCGAGGCGAACCACTCGGCGCCGTGCTCGACGATGAGCGGGACGTTGGCAAGCGTCTCGACGTTGTTCACCGCCGTCGGGCAATCGTAGAGGCCGACCACGGCCGGGAACGGCGGCTTGTTGCGGGGCTGGGCGCGCTTGCCTTCGAGCGACTCGAGCAGCGCGGTCTCCTCCCCCGCCTCGTACGCGCCTGCTCCGCGGTGCACGTACACCTCGCAGTCGAACCCGCGGCCGAAGATGTCGGTCCCGAGGAACCCCCGGGCGCGCGCCTCGGCGATCGCCTGCTCGAGCACGAGCTGCACGTGGTAGAACTCGCCCCGGATGTAGATGTAGGCGACCTTCGCGCCGATGGCGTAGCAGGCAATCGCGCACCCCTCGATGAGCAGGTGCGGGTTGCGCTCCATGATCACGTGGTCCTTGAAGGTGCCGGGCTCGCTCTCGTCCGCGTTGCAGGCGATGTAGCGCGGCTTGTTCGACTTCTTGTCCACGAACTGCCACTTCATGCCGGTCGGGAAGCCGGCGCCCCCGCGCCCGCGCAGCCCCGACGCCTTCACCATCTCGATGATCTCGTCGGGAGTGTGCGCGGTCAGCGCCTTGCGCAGCGACTCGTACCCGCCCTTCTGCAGGTAGAAGTCGAGCGTGAAGCAGTTCGGCTCGCGGACGTACTTCGTGATGATCGGTTCCATGGGGCTACTTCTTCTCGATCACGTGGTGGCAGCCCGTCAGGGCGGCCTCACCCCGGGTGCGCAGATCCTCGAGCAGCTTCGGGACGTCCTCGGGACGCTGCAGTTCCTGCCACGCGTCGTTCACCATCACGACGGGCGCGCGGTCGCACGCGCCGAGGCACTCGGCCTCGATCAGGGTGAAGGTGCCGCTGGCGTCGGTTTCGCCCGGCTTGATGTGGAGGGCGTTGCAGATCTCCTCGGTCACGCGCTCGGCGCCATTCACCGCGCACGACAGCGTCCTGCAGACGCTCAGCACGAACTTCCCCACCGGCTTCGTGTAGAACATCGTGTAGTAGGTCACGACGTCCTCGACATCCGCCGGCGTGATCCGCAGGATCTCGGCGACATGCCGCATCGCGTTCCCGGTGATGTATCCCTGCTGGTACTGCACCAGGTAGAGCGCCGGGAGCACCGCCGAGCGGCTCTGCTCGGGCGGATAGCGGGTCACGATCTCGTCGAGCCGGGCGCGGTTCTCCGCGGTGAACGTGAACGCCGGGCCGGCCTCGGCAAGCGTGCGGGTCGACTTGTGAAAGGTGGCGT
>CAYLTD010000012.1:0-133659 GCA_964386715.1 uncultured Bifidobacterium sp. | reverse complement strand
GACGACAGACTCAGACAGCGTAACGAAACCGTCCACCGAATCGGATCAAGCGCAGAACCCTGTGCCGATCTTGGACGCGCCATTCTTGCTTCAATGAGGCCGCGGTTCTTCAACCGCGGAGAGCATCACGACCCGGATCAGCTCGTCGGACTCGCGCCGGCTTCAATGAGGCCGCGGTTCTTCAACCGCGGAGAGCTTCAGCTCCTCCGCCGTGCGGGCATTGCCCTTCGCGCTTCAATGAGGCCGCGGTTCTTCAACCGCGGAGAGCGACGCGATCAAGGCGGAAAGCATCAAGCTGACGTTGCTTCAATGAGGCCGCGGTTCTTCAACCGCGGAGAGGACGATGATGATGGGATGCGCGGCCTTGAGGCGCCCGCTTCAATGAGGCCGCGGTTCTTCAACCGCGGAGAGTTCGTGGGATCTGCTCGTGGGCACGGGCACGGGACAGGCTTCAATGAGGCCGCGGTTCTTCAACCGCGGAGAGGTGTTGGCGCTCACCGCGTTGTCGGTGGTGTGCCCGGCTTCAATGAGGCCGCGGTTCTTCAACCGCGGAGAGGTTGGAGGTGGGGCCGCTCACGGTGCCGCTCGCGAAGCTTCAATGAGGCCGCGGTTCTTCAACCGCGGAGAGCCCCTGCACGTCCGGCCGACCCAGGAGCACGGCGCCAGAGCCGCTTCAATGAGGCCGCGGTTCTTCAACCGCGGAGAGGTGCCACCCGGCCCGACCCCCGCCGTGCCGCCCGAGCTTCAATGAGGCCGCGGTTCTTCAACCGCGGAGAGTCGGCAAGGGGCACAACGAACTCGCCATCGCCGTCGACCACGCTTCAATGAGGCCGCGGTTCTTCAACCGCGGAGAGCGTCGGTTGCTACGTCGTCGGCCGTTACCCGATCCGCTTCAATGAGGCCGCGGTTCTTCAACCGCGGAGAGGTCGACCTTGATCAGCGTGCCGCCCATCTGTTTGAGGCTTCAATGAGGCCGCGGTTCTTCAACCGCGGAGAGGCGACGGTCCCACGCTTCGTGGCGGTGCCGGCGTTGCTTCAATGAGGCCGCGGTTCTTCAACCGCGGAGAGCGTCAGGAAGTTGGCATTCCCCGCCACGATCGCGACGGCTTCAATGAGGCCGCGGTTCTTCAACCGCGGAGAGGCACGTCGTACGCCGTGATGAAGGGGCTGTCGTCGATGCTTCAATGAGGCCGCGGTTCTTCAACCGCGGAGAGTCGGCGGGCCTTGGCGCGCACGTCGTAGGCGGTGATGCTTCAATGAGGCCGCGGTTCTTCAACCGCGGAGAGGCGGAGCGACGGCAGTACGTGGTGCCGCAGATCGAGCTTCAATGAGGCCGCGGTTCTTCAACCGCGGAGAGGGCACGCCCGCCATCTATTCTGTTCTCAACCGCTTGGCCATGCAATCGCGAGCGGTTCCCCCGCCGCGTGCCGCACACCAGTGCCCTCGCACGGCCCGCTCTCGGAACTGACTGCAAAAGCGTCACTTGCACCTTGCGAGCGGGGGTGCGCCTGGCGGCCTCACCCCGTCGCTCGCGTCCATCATCGCGTCTCGAACCCGATGTACCGCGGCGTCTCACCCTCGACGACGCGAGCGAGCAGCCGGGCCTGAATTTCCATCACGCGGCGATACGACACACGATAGCCGAACATGGGATGCGTCACCAGCGTGTCCATGCGCTGCTCGTAGGCTCGGATGAGCCCGGTTCGCCCACGCTGGCTCAACGCGACGGCGCCACCCGCCCGCACGAAGTCGTCCGGCGTCACCATCCGTGTGTTGATGGCCGTGATGACGCACGAGTCCGCCACGAGCGGACGGAACTCCTCGATCAGGTCGAGCGCCAGCGCCGGCCGGCCGAACCGCATCTGGTGGAAGTACCCCGCAAACGGATCGAATCCCACGGCGTGGCAGATGATCGTGAGGTCGCGCACCAGGAAGGCGTAGGCCAGCGACAGCATCGCATTCACCGGATCGCGCGGCGGCCGCCGGTTGCGGCCGTCGAGGTCGAAGGCAAAGTCATCGGCGCCCTGGCCCTCCACCTTGATCATCCCGTTGAACTGTTCGAAGTACACGCGCGCCGCCGTCCCTTCGATGCCGAGCAGCGAGTCGAGCTCCTGGCACCTGGCCGCGGATGCCGACAGTGTCTTCAGGCGCAGCAGTGCGCGCTCCGGCGGCTCGACGTGGTTTCGCTGCAGCAGCGTCCGCTGATTGCGGATCTTGCTCGCCACGAGCGACGCCGCCACCTTGGCGCAGAAGGACGGATCCTCCGCCCGCGCAAACTGCGCCCGGCGCAGGTACGCGTTCCGAAGACCGAGCCCCTGCGTCACGCCGTAGAACCACCCGCCGGACGAAAAGTGCGCAATCGGTTTCTCCGACTGGCACATCGCCTCGACGACTCCGGCGGTCACCTGCACCGCGCCGAACACGTTGAGCTGCGACACGTCGTTCAGTCGCGCCTCCTGGAGCAGCTCCTTCTTCTCCCGCACCTGCAGCACCCCACCCGACTTCCCGACCGTGAGCCCGAATCCGGTGACGTAGAGTGGGCGCAGGTCGTCGCGCGCCGGAACCAACCGGCGCTGTTCGCCTGGCGGCTGCGCCAGTGGCCCCGGCGCCGGCGCTTCTGAGGGTTCGAACAGCGGCAACTGGTCGGCCGCCTCGTCGTCGCGCCATCGAATCGCCGCGAGGGTTTCGTCCGGCAGGCAGATGCCGACCAGCGAGCAGCGGGGGCACTTCGGACTGTCCTCGAGCGGCGGCGGAATGCGTCCTGACGACGCGAGCGCACGAGCGTCTCGCAGGGCCTCGAGGGTTTCGGCGATCAGTCCGTCGTCCACGGCGATGCGGACACGCTGTTTCGTCGCGTGGTAGTAAGCCACGGCTTCGCGGCAGTCGTACCCGTTGTCGCGCAGCACGAGCGCCTGCGCGCACAGCTGCACGCGGTCGGCCGGCCAGGCCTCGGGCCCGTCGTCTGTGTCGCGCGGCCGTCCGAACTTGTAGTCCACCGGCGCCACCGCGCCGGCGCTTACGTCGACGAGGTCCATCTTCGCGATGAGCCCGTGCGTGTCGCTGGACAGCGTGATGCCGCGTGCTCGCAGCGCCTGCCCCTCGATCGTCTCGGGAGCCGGAAGGGCGTCGGTTCGCGCGTCCAGGGCGTCGTGCCGGAGGCTGCCGCCCACCGTGTCGGCGTTGTGCGCGAAGACACCGTCCACCCACTCGTAGAAGAACAGCCTTGGGCAGTAGACGAATTCGTTGAGCATGCGCGCTGGCACGTACTCCGGGAGTTCGACGTGGAGGCGAGCCCGGGCAGGTCGCGGCCGCACCGAGTGGGCGCCTGGGGGAAGCGGTGCGGGATCAGCAGACATGGTCACGTGTCCTTTCGCCCGTCCACGACGAAGCACGGGCCGTCGAACGGTGCGTACGGCTTGCCGAGGGCCGTGATGACCCGGTCGCCGCGGCCATCAGTGGGGCCGAGGTCGACGAAGAGCACCTGGTCTTCGCGGTGGTCGATGATGTCGCCCAGCCGGTGCCGGCAGCGGTGCAGGTCGGCCTCGGTCATCTGGCACTCGAACACGGAGTACTGCAGGTGGTCGCCGAAGGCGCGCATCGTCTTAAGCACCTTCGCGAGCCGATGCGGATGGCAGATGTCGTAGGTGACCAGGTACGTCTTGCGCACGGAACGGCGAGTCTGCGCCGGTAGCGGTCGCGTCCGCTATCGGTGTCCGTCCGACTGCGGCAGTCAGCGCTGCGCGGTTGTGCGCAGCCGATCGCAGATTCTGCCGTTCGCAGCGGCGTGCAACGGATCACCTCCAAGCTCACGCGCGCATTGCTGGCAGGGATTCGACAGGAGAGTCGGAGCCGACGTTGTCAGCCGGACTTGCTCTCCTACACGCATGAGCGGGCGCTTCGTTCGGGGCGTCTCCGGGATCCAGGGCGTGCCAAACCTGGTAGTTGATGTCGCGTCACCGAGCACGCGGCGGCGGGTCAGACGACGAAACGGGCGCTGCACGGGCGGTTCGGGGAGAACGAGTATTGGTTCGTGGACCCGGACGAGAGCGTGATCGTCGAACTCTGGCTGCGGGAGGAGCAGACCAAGAAGCGGCGTAGCAGACCCTGGCCTCGAAGAGCACGGAAGGCACTGCTTCGCCTACGCCGCAAACAGCAGTCTCCACTGCACCTCCATCCCCGGCATCCGCGGCGTCCTCAGCACATCACCCTCCTCGTTGGACGATTTCCCGCTCAAACAACGGCCGGCCAGGTGATCGAGCACGCGAGATGTCGTGCGTTGCCGCACCACTCCGGCGAGCGAGGATTTCACGGACGTTCGACAGGAACGGCCAGTCATTTCGCACGCACTGAGGGCACGAACACGCCGAATCCGAAGTGGCAGCCCCAACCAAGGCAGAGCGGCCCGTCAATCGGTTGGGTCAGCGTCAGAGTTATGTGGAAGACTCCGTTTGGTGATGTTGCTCCGCCTTTACGACTTTGCGCGAAGCCCCTGAATGACCGCGACATTCTTCCGGAGGCGGTCTCCTCTGAGGGAGCAGCGAACAACGGAGGTGCTGCCAGATCAGGAAGGCCCCGCCGTTTCAGCTCTAACCTGAGCTGCCCATCCAAGGAATCCTGCCCTCGAGACTTAAGGAATCGAGGTGGAACGAATGGCGTCTGACTCTCCCACGTTGCGCCTGACCCGAGTTCTGCCAGGGCTGTCCCCCCCACGTTCCCGAATAATGAACGGTGCCCGATTCCGATCAGCGTAACAGCCACGTCGTCCGACGCTTTTCCCCACATTCGTCGGAGGCGCCGAAGCCCTCGTTCGGCAAGCGGACCAAAGCCCATGGGTGCGTGGACGAGCACGTGATCGATCCGTGTTGGACTCCGAGTGTGTAGCGCCACCGGTATGAAGTGGGCATGGCGATGTTTCCCTCGGAGAGGTTCCCCTGCGCCGTCTTTCCCGGTGAGCTCGGGACATTGGCCAAGTTTCTGTTCATCGCCGACACAGCTCAACAGGGCGCGCCGGAATAGGGCCATGGTCGGCAGCGCTCGCTCAACCAGCGGCAGGACATCGCGCTTGTTGTCGGTCGAAAGTGCAAACAACGCCGTATCGTAGCTATCGACCGTGACAGCCGCACGCTCCTCTCCAGCGGAAGCGAAGGAAATCGCGGACGCCGGACGCCAATACACGAGTTCGCGACTACCTGGCGGCGCACTCCATCCCTCATGTTGGAGCGTGGCCGAATCGATGTGCAGCGCAGTAATGAGATCGTGAGGCGCGCTGTGCGAAGTGCGGTCGCGTTCCCTCGACGAGCCCCAGCCGTGTTCGCGCCGGGTGGCATCGCTGCGCCAGGCGTCGTATTCCTTGCTTGCTACAGGCGCAAGCAACCGCACTGGCTCGTCGTCCGGTTCGGCGCGACGCGTTGACACGACGAGGCCAGGGAGGTGTTCGCCCCCGGACGTCAGTTGTGCTGTGACTCGAGATTCGGCACGACCAAGATACCCGAGACGGGACAGCAACTGCGCGAGAAGGTCGCGCTGATTGTCCGCCAGCGCTGCTGGCCATTCGACGCAGAGCGGTCCGGCAGGTTTCACGAACGCGTCGATCACCAGACTCGATTTCTGGGCGCCCTTCTTCCAGCCTTTGATCGGCATGTAGTGGCGCGTATGGCCACTGGTTGCGCGCGGCAGCCGATAGGTCGGCTCGCTCGCGGCGAGCGCCTCGACCAGCCGCCGCATCTCATCGGGAGCCTGATGCCAGCCTAGCTTGGTATAGCCCGTGGCGAGTAGCGCACGCAAGATGCGCCAAGGGCTCGGTGGCCACTCCACGAGTCCTTCATTCACGTGGTGCCCCCACGGCGTCGCGTGGTAGCGGCCAGCGGTGAAGTCGAAACGGAGGCGCAGCATCGTCTCCACTCGCTCAGGCCGTGAAGACGACCGGTGTCATCCGCATCCTCTCCGCATTCTCCGGCTTGTCATCCTTACCGACCGCGAGCTTGCGGATCAGCTCGGGCAGTTCACCCAACCACTTCCCGTCCTGGCCATCGCCGACGATCTCCATCCGCTCCGGCAGATGGAACCCAGTCACGTTCTTGCTGGCGATGGGACCGACGTCCTTGAGTTCGAAGCTGCAGGTCGTGCGGAGCCGCATCGGGCTGTCCACGAAGGCGCGCAACTTGAAGAGGGCCAGCAGCATCAGCATCTTGGTGGCGTCCGCTTCGAGGCCGTAGCCGCGGATCTGTGCGAGGTCGATGCTCGCGTAGAGCGTGATCTTCTCCGCGGTGTACTCGTCGCGAGGAAAGGGCACGTGCCCGAACCCCTTCTCGGCCCCGCCTTGGCCGAACGCCTTGCCGGTCGGATCGACATGGTCCTGTTTCGACCCACCGGATGGGGCGACCTTCACACCGTCCGCTTCGATGAAGACCGTCAGCGCCCGCGCGACTCGCAGTCGCCCGCCCGCGAGCTGCTCCTTGGCCAGGAAGACACCATGAACGAGCGAGCTGGCATCGTACTTGAGGAGCTTCTGCGCCAGCACCTTGCGATCGATCGGCCCCTTTTCGAGTGCGCCGAGCTCCCCTTGAAGTGCGTTGAAGAACGTCTTGTCCTTGCTCTCGAGGATGTACGGGCTGTTGAGCCGATGCGAATCGGTGATGGAGCTCGTGAGGTACTTGTCTTCGTCCTGGTCACCGTTCTTCTCCTTGCGCGTCACCTTGACGTAGCTGAGACCACGCAGAGGCTCGATGAGGTCGTTTGCGCTCTCGTCCCAGCAGACCGCTTCGAGCCGGTTGGCCATGCTCTGCGCAGACTCGACGAGTAGCGATCTGCCGTTCGGAGTATCGAACTCGGCGGCCCCGAGGTCCGGAAAGCCGGTGGGCTGGAACCGATGCCCCTGCCGAACCTTGAGCGCGACTTCGAACAGTAGGTCGTGATGATTGTCGAGTGACGTGAGATCGATGTTCATGATGACGCTCCTCAGCCTTGGGCGGCCAAATGTTCCTCAGGTTCCAGTTTGTCGTACGGCTTGCACACGAGCCTGGCCGCACGCGCCGCATCAGCTCGTGAGACCGGAAATGCCAGACTGGCCGCCAGGCGACGCACCAATCCGGGCCGCGTAACGCCGCGGCGAAAGATCGGTCGAAGCCCGCTCGCGCCGAGGCGTCGAACGACGACTCTTAACGCGCCGTCTAGATCTCCTGCCGCGAGTCGCCGCAGCGGCTCCGGGTCGAGACGGACCGTTACCGCGACCTCGGCTTGGCCGTTCGGGCCCTTGATGGAGAGGTCGAAGGGGAGGTGAGCGAGGCGGAGCAACATGTGAAGCGGCTCGGGCACTCCACCGGGGACGGCGGGCAACTGCGATCCCAACTGTTCCTTGTGAATCGCATCCCAGTCCAGGGCAAGGAGCGGACGCGCGAGCGCGTACACGGCGGCGTCGGCGACCTCACCTCGGACCCACGCGCCGACCTCCTCAAGAGTTGCCTCGCAGGCGCCGGCCGCCCAAAGCGGAAGCTGCGGGGCCCTCGCCCGCTTAGGGTCTGACGTGCGGGCCCAGATGGAACGGCGTCGCACGAGTGCGATTGCATCGGTAACGAGATCGCGGCCTGCGCACACGACCTCAGGATCGCGTGTGGCTCGACCGCGTCCGTCGACCCCGAACGAGGGCTGCCGGTTCGGATCAAGAACGATGCGCTTTTCGCGATCGCGTTTGAACGGCAGAAAGTGCTGCCTGATCGAGTCTCTGAGTCCAGGCTGCTCCAGCGAAATCGGGCGGTGCTGCGATGCGAGAGAGAGCGCCAGACGGAGCACGGTTCGGCCGATCGAGGAGCCGTCATCCGCGGCCGCTATCCAGCCCCAGCTCAACCTGGGCAGAGGTCGCCGCGCCGGACTCTTTCCTGAACGCAGGAGCGCGAACTCCGCCTTACCGACTGCGACGAGCAACTCCCGCCATTCCGTCGGGGTCGCATCGTGTCGACATACCGCGAAGAGGACCTCCTGCGCTCGGCGAGCGACTGCGCCGAGGCTGAGCGGCACGTTGTTGTCCTTCGTCCGCCTGGAGTACCAGACGAGGCGATCGATCCAAGGTGCGACCTCCTCCAGCAGGGCCTGATGAGAGCGAGATGCGACTCGGAAGCGACCCGCCGATACAGCGAGATTCGACTGGCCATTGCGTTCGAGGTACGCGAAACGCTGCAATGCCTCAATGCCACGCGCAAGGCCGAGTCGCGCGGCGGCGCGTACGAGATCGCCAGCTCTCGTCGTCTGAAGGTGCCCGACTTGAGTACGACCTTCGCGGATCAACTCGACGAGCTCGCCATACTCGAGTGGATGCCCCCATAGCGGCAGCCACTGCTCGCCTCGAGGGGCCCCTTCAAGCTCCGACGCACTTCCGAAGCCAGCCGAGGCAGCTTCCACCCAGAAGGGCGACGAGACGCGCGCCCGGCCCACGTCCCCGCGACGGCTCATGCCAGCAACGAGCGCGATGGCTCCCTCGAGCATGAGCACGAATTCCCAGGGGTTCACCGCAGCGCCGCCGGAGAAACCCGCGCCCATGTTCGTACCTCCGGCTCGTCCCGGAAAGAACTGGCCAACGGCCTTGTTTAGGAGGAGATTCGTCGTCGCCCCGAAAACCGCGGCGCGCAGTCTATCGCTAGCAGCATCCAACGGCTCGCCCGTGTTCAGATTGAAGAGCGCGTGGAGGTGTTGACGAAAGTTCTTCGTGAACTCCATGCGGCCATCGTTACCGCCTGAGCCAAAGAGAGACGTGAACTCGAACCCCTTCTTCTGTCTCTCGTCGAGCGCGACGGCTGCATCAACCCATTGCTGCCCGTGTTCACTCCAGCGCGCGCGAAGGTCGGCTATCAGCCGTGCCTTCGTGGACTTCTGAACGGCCGTAAATCGCATCTTCGCGTCGGCGATACGCGCCCGCAGTTCGTCATCCTTCTTGGTCTGCTTCTCAGCAGCCTTGAGCTTCTTCTCGCATGCCTTCAGCTCCGCGCGAGCGTTCTTTTCCTCCTCTCTCGCTTTCTTGAGCCGCTCCTGAGCCTCGGTCAATTCCTCGCCAGCAGGCGACGACTTCGCCGAGCCCTTGGCTGCAGACTTCTTCGCTTCTTCATCTGCTTTCAACCGCGAGACGAGTGAACTCACCTGTTCGAGCTTCCGCGATGCGTCCTGGTGTGCCGAGCACTCTGCGTCCACTCGCGCGCGGATGTCGGCATGAGCATTCCGCGCGTCCTCCTCCGCCTTGAGAACCTCTTCCGGGATGGCCTGCTTCGCGATCTCAATCGCACTTCGAAAAGGGGCCAGGCGAGCCGCAGACGACGCCGCGAAGGCATCCAGTATTGGATCGCTGACCGCCCGTTCCGCGTCGTCCTCTCCCTCATCGCCATCGTCAGTTTCCGAATCGCCGGTCGCGGTGTTGTCGCTCTCTTCCTCGTTGTTGCCGGATGTTGCTGCCGCCGCTCCATCTGTGCCCACACCTCCGTCGGGTCCCTTCAACGAGAAGAATCCGCTTTCCAAGTTCCACGGCGCCAAGATCGGCGTTGGCTCATAGTCCTCCAGGAAGAACCGCTGCACCTCTTCCCAGGAGAGCTCGGTGACTAGGACGAAGTGCTCATCGCGCCAGAAGCCGCGTGCGGATGCGTCCCTCTGCTCCGCCAAGACTCGGATGACCCCAAGGGCTGCGAGATACGTCGCGAGCGCGTCAGGCTTCAGGCCCGTCAGTTCGTGGACGTGAGGCTTGGTCATGAAGTGCCTCGCGTGCCATGGCGCGCAGGAGTTCGCGCCGCTCTTGGTGCGGTCCGCACTTTCTCGCGATCACCTGCAGCACTGTGCGCCTGCGGCTGGGCGGCGGCTACCGTTTCTTCGATCCACCGTCGAAGGTCAGCGTCGCGGTCCGGCGCCTCCGGCGTGGGTGCCACTTCCACCAGATCCTGAGAGAGACGCTCATCCCGCGGCTGGGCCATCTGCGATGCGCGAACGTCCGCAACCCGCAGGAGCGCTTCCAGCCAGGCGAGCTGGAACCCGCCGTAGCAGCGGCGCAGTGCGAGCACGCGTTCGACCCAACTTGGGCCATAGCGCTGCGACAAACCGAGCTTCGCCGGATCGAGTCGCAGCGTCGCCCGAGGAAGACGGAAGTCCTGAGCTGTTTCATCCGCAAGGCCGAGCGCGGGGATCACGTCGCCGTCTCGCACGCCGCGTATTGGCAAGCTACCATCCTGGCCGATGTTCTCCTGGTCGCGCGCGCTCATCGGCAATGTCGCACGGACCTTCCCGTGATGCGAAAGCACGAGGTACAGGACGAGGTTCAGGGAGGTCTCGTCCAGCGCGACGAGTGCAGCAAGTATCCCCGACGGCGCCCGGATCCGATCATCGTCCTCCGGGAGGGCTCGGCCGACGGTGGCGTCGAGAATCTCCTCCCGCCCGCCCTGAAGCGCAGGGTGCGTAGGGCTTGCACGCCACACCAGATCGAAAAGCGCTAGGGTGCTGGCCAACTCGTGCCGGAACCCTGGCCGCTTCCCGAGCGGGCTGTGATCGTACATGTGCCGAACGCCGTGCCAGCGCCCTTTGGGCGCCTTCGCGAGGGGCTTTTCGAGCGAGATACCGTTTCGGTCCCTGATTGCGCCCGCGAACGCCGGATGCGCCTTCCCGATGTCGTGGGCGAGCCCTGCGAGCTCGAGAATCCGTGAGACGTCGACCCTCAGGCCAAGCGCAGAGCCAGCTCTCCCTGCTTCGCGGGCGACCTCGGTTCCGTGCGTCGCAACGGTCTTGTACTGGAAGCGGCTATCGCCAAGGCCTTCGCTGAGATCTTCCTGTTCCTCTGCAGAATCGGCAGCGTCCGCGGCGTCCATAGCGCGCGCATGCTGGGGCTCGACGGGAATAGCGCCCGGCTTTCCCGTGAAGCCGATCGGCACGTCATATCCTCCGGCGGCTGCATCAACTAGGATAGTCTGCCCCGGATAAATGTGGCGTTCCTCGAGACGCTCCCACTCACCCTCGACGTAGCTCCACACCCAGGCGCGCGGGCGCATCTTTTTCGGACCGCCGGTCGATTCCTCCGGAATAGGCAACTGACTGTCGTCGTCGCTTTGCTGGCCTGCGAGTAGCCACTTCCGTGTGTCGCCGACCGGAATGCGACAAAGCGCATCGTGTGAGGGGCGGAGCCGGAGATGCGGCGCCCTTCCTTCGGGCACTGGCCACCACCATACAGTGACATCGCGGTCGTCACCTTCGCGAACGAAGCGAGAGATATCGATGTCCGCACCGGTTAGGTCGGGCCCGGTATCGAAGAGGTCGTGCAGTTCACGGCGTGTGAGGATGTGCAGCGGCGCGTATGGGTAGAGGCGAGGCAGAAGGCTCGCCTCCTTCGCCTTCCCCGCTTGGTTCTTCTCGAACGCGTCCAACGCTGGCGGTCCCGCGTCGCCATCCAGCAGCATGAGTGCCTCGGCGGCGGCTCGTAGCTCCGCAAGCTCGTATGGGGCAGCACTTTTGTCCTCGGCGTAGCCCCGCTCAATGACAACAACCTCGCCCTTTCCGCCGTACCGCGCGCAGCGTCCGAACCGCTGAATGAGGGATGCCCACGGTGCCAGCTCGGTCACCAGGGCATCGGCCGAGATGTCCACCCCTGCCTCGACAACTTGGGTCGCAACGATGATCCGGTTGACGCCCGCCCCGCATCGAGCACGGGCGAGAAACTCACGGGCCCACAGTTTCCGTTCCGCGCCACGAAACCGGGAGTGAACGAGCCGAACGTCCACGTCAGGAGAAAGGCACCCTTCCTTCTTGAGCTTCTGAATCGCCACATGCAGTGTCAACGCGCTCTTCACTGTGTTCGCAACGGAAAGAGTGAGACCGCCGTTCGTCGCCTTGTGGGACTTGGCGACGACCTCGGCCCACGCTTGGCTTGTTCCATCGCCGGCTGCGGGCACGTGTTCGACGCGTAGCGGCTTCTGTACAGCCCAAAGAGGCCCACTCTGCTGGCGCACATCGAGCTCGACGAGCGGAAGCGAATCAACCTCACTCAGGGCTGTTGCACGATGCAGCCAGTTGCGCTGCAGCGTCGCACTCATCCACCATGTTCGACGCGGACGCGGCAGCTTCTTGTCGCGTTCGTCGGCGCTCGCGAAACCCTGGAGCTGCACGCTGGTTACCAGGCCGACGTCCATGAGCTGGATCTCGTCCATGATCCAAAGGCAATCAACATTGAGCAGCCCGTGCTCCACTGGCCAGCGTGCTCGACCCGAGCCGTAGCCGCGGTTGAGCGCGCGCGAAAGGAGCATGTCCTGAGTCCCGATCAGGACGGCATCTCGTTCCGGTTCGAGGTGCCAATCCGATGGTGACAAGCCACCGAGAAGGACGTGCGTACTCGGCTCTGGATCGAGCCCGGCGCGATCAATCCAGTCGGTGACAGCGCGCTCCGTCTGTTCCGCCAGCGTGCGCAACGGCAGGCAGATGACGAGGCGTCGCGGCCAGGCTTCGTTCTTCTCGTGGGCGCGGTTCCAGAGCCACGCAACCGTGACGCCTGCAGTTTTGCCAAACCCGGTTGGTATGCGGATAAGGCGATTGCAGCAGACTTGGTCGGTTCCCAAGCGTGACTGCCAGAGATAGGGATGGCACCCCGTCACATGCTCAAAGAACTCATCAAATCGATTCATAGGTCATCGCCTCGACTAGACGGTTGCTCCGCACTGTGATCTCGCCCCCTGGAGGCCGTCCTCTAATGGAGGCACTGCTCTTACCGGCACCCACGTCGCACGCTGTCGCCTTCCGAATCGGAGAGTGGCCTTCCGTCAGCGTCGAAGCTTTTACCACGCGATGGTCAGGACTGGTCACACCCCGCGTCATCTATCCATGTTTTCTCAGCCGTGTAGGACGATGGCGGACGAAGCCGCGTGCACCTGCCCAGTACCGGGCGGCACGTGCGAAGAAGCGGGGATCAGAAAGCACCATTGGCCCACGACGGGGCATCGCGGGGTCTGCTCGCGTCGCTGAGCCTGGCCGGTGCGAACCACCAATTGGCGCCCACGCCGCGAGGGGCTTCCGACCCGCCGAGCGCCTCGCTACACTGTCACCATGCCCGTGACCGTCTCACAGATGGCCGACGCGATGCGCCGGCGCCGCGCGAGCGGACAGGCACGCGCCGAATTGCGGGCACGACATCTGCGCGCCGTCACGCCTGCCGCCGCGACGCTGCTGCGTGAACGCTATGGCGCCACCCGTGTCTGGCTGTTCGGATCGCTCGCCGGCACCCACGTGCGCGAGTCGTCGGACGTCGACCTTGCCGTCGAAGGCATGGCGGGCTCCTGTTACTTTGCCGCACTCACCGACCTCATGACCCTCTTCGGCGCCCCTGTCGATCTGGTCCGGCTCGAAGAGGCGTCGCCCAGCCTTGTCGAACGGGTGCTGGCGGAGGGAAGCCCGCTGTGAACGCCGCCCTTCAGCGTGCGCGAGCCGAAGTCGCCGCCGACCTGACCACCTTCGAGGCGCGCGTGGACGAACTCGCAGGGCTGCCGCCGTTGGCGGACGACAACCCCGCAATCCTGGCGCAGGCCGCCGTCGCCCTTCACCACGCGTACGGTGCGGTCGAATCTGCGCTGCTCCGCGTCGCCCGTTTACTCGAAGGCGATGCGCCCCAGGGACCGGACTGGCATCAGGCCCTCCTGGGTTCCATGGCTCTCGATATCGACGGCGTCCGACCCGCCGTCCTCAGCGTCGATTCACGGGACGACCTCCGCCGGCTCCTCAGCTTCCGTCACTTCTTCAGACACGCCTACAGCGTACGCCTCGACGCGGATCGGCTCACGGAGCTGCGAGCCGTGGCAGTGCGGCTGCGTCCTGCTCTGCGGACCGACTTCGAGCGCCTCGACGGGGTCTTGCGCGACCTGGCATCGCACTGATTCGAACCCGCCACCTATGCACGAGCCGCTGGCGGGCACACCGGCCCGCCGTGGCGCACACGATGCCGCATCCCCGGGGCACGCATTCCGACGCCGCGGCCGACCGCAGGATCTGCGCCCCTGCACACCATCGACAACCCGCCGGCCGCAGCAGCGGGCGACGATGCTAGCATCGTCGTCGCCATGAAGGTAGCCGACCTGAAGCGGGACATGGACACGCAGTTCGCGGGCATGCACGAGCGCTTCGTCAGGATCGACGAACGGTTCACAGGGATGGACGAGCGGTTCGCAGGGATCGACGAACGGTTCGCACGGATCGACGAACGGTTCGATACGCTCCGGCGAGACATCGAGGTGCTCATCCGAGAGAGTGAAGAACGCACGCGCCGCTACTTCGAGACCGTGGCGGAACACTTCACGTCCGAGATGCGGCGCATCGTCGGGGATCTCGCCGATTCGCAGCAGCAGCACGCACGCCGCGGTGCAGACGCGGAAACCCGGATCGACACCCTGCGCGCCGGGCTCGACGACCACGAGGTGCGCCTGCAGGCGCTGGAACGTCGCACCCCGGCGCCGGGCAGGCCGCGACGGCCGCGCTGACTACCCCTCCTGCGTTTCGTACTGCGTCTTCAGCGTCGCCATCACGTTCGGGTCTGCCAGCGTCGTGGTGTCGCCGAGCGCCTTGCCCTCCGCGATGTCCCGCAGGAGCCGCCGCATGATCTTGCCCGAGCGCGTCTTCGGCAGGTCGGCCGTGAAGATGATGTCGTCCGGCTTGGCGATCGCCCCGATCTTGTGCGACACGTGCTCGCGCAGGCGGTCCACCAGATCCTTCGAGCCGTGCTGCCCTTCCTTCAGCGTCACGAACGCCGCGATCGCCTGGCCCTTGATCTCGTGCGGCCGGCCCACGACCGCCGCTTCGGCGACCGACGGATGGTCCACCAGCGCGCTCTCCACTTCCATCGTCCCGATGCGGTGCCCGGCGACGTTCAGCACGTCGTCCACGCGCCCGAGCAGCCAGAAGTTGCCGTCCGCGTCCAGCTTCGCACCGTCGCCGGTGACGTACACGTCGGGTCCCCACTTGTTCCAGTACTGCCGGACGTAACGTTCGGGATCCCCGTAGATGCCGCGCAGCATGGAAGGCCACGGGCGCGTCAGCGCCAGCAGCCCGCCGCCGACGCCCACCGTGTCGCCCCGCTCGTTCTTGATCTCCGCCTTGATGCCCGGGAACGGGCGCGTGGCCGATCCGGGGCGCGTGACGGTGATGCCCGGCAGCGGCGCGATCATGATCGCGCCCGTCTCGGTCTGCCACCAGGTGTCCACCACCGGGCAGCGTTCGCCGCCGATGTAGCGGTAGTACCACACCCAGGCTTCGGGGTTGATCGGCTCGCCCACCGAGCCGATCAGGCGCAGCGACGACAGGTCGTGCTTCTGCGGCCAGTCCACGCCCCAGCGCATGAACGCCCGGATCGCCGTCGGCGCGGTGTAGAAGATCGTGACGCCGTACTTCTCGATGAGCGACCAGAACCGGTCCTTCTGTGGCCAGTCCGGGGCGCCTTCGTACATCAACACGGTCGCCCCGTTCGACAGCGGGCCGTACACGACGTAGCTGTGCCCCGTCACCCACCCGATGTCCGCCGTGCACCAGTACACATCGTCGTCCTGCATGTCGAAGACGAGTTTCGTGGTGGCGTACGTGCCGGTGAGGTATCCGCCCGTCGTGTGCACGATCCCCTTCGGCTTCCCCGTGGTGCCTGACGTGTAGAGGATGTAGAGCATGTCCTCCGCGTCCATCGCCTCGGGCTCGCAGTGGCTCGACGCATCCTGCATCAGGCGGTGATACCAGTGGTCGCGGCCCTCCCTGACATGCACGGGCATCGACCGATCGCCGCGCTGGACGATGACGACGTTCCTGATGGAGGGGGTGCCCTCGAGCGCCTCGTCGGCCACCTGCTTGAGCGGCACGATGGCGCCGCGGCGGTAGCCGCCGTCGGCGGTGACCAGGAGCGAGGCCTGCGCATCGTTGATGCGGTCGCGCAGCGACTCGGCGCTGAAGCCGCCGAAGACGACGCTGTGCACGGCACCGATGCGCGCACACGCGAGCATGGCGATGGCGAGTTCCGGGATGAGCGGCAGGTAGAGCGCGACGCGATCGCCGCGCTTTACGCCAAACGACTTCAGCACGTTGGCGAACTGCGACACCTCGCGGTAGAGGTCGTAATAGGTGAGTGTCCGCCGGTCGCCGGGCTCGCCTTCCCAGATGATGGCCGCCTTGTTGCGCCGATGGCCGCGGACGTGCCGGTCCACGCAGTTCACGCTCGCGTTCAGCGTGCCGCCGACGAACCACTTCGCGTGCGGGGGCTGCCAGTCGAGCACCTGTGTCCACGGCGTGGACCACTCGAGCTCGGACGCAAATTTCGCCCAGAACGCTTCGGGGTCGCGCTCCGCCTCGGCGTAGATCGCCTCGTCGCTGACTCGGGCCGCCGCACGGAACGTGTCGGACGGCGCGAAGGTGCGGTCTTCCCGGAGCAGGTCGCTGAACTCGGCGTGTTTCGGCTCGGACATGCGCCCGATTCTACATCCGGAGTTCTGCCGGCGTGGGTGCGGGCCAGGGGCTTGGCCGCGCCCACCTCAACGAATGAAGCGCAGGAATCCTCGCGACGAGACGAGCGTCATGCGGGGTCCATCCACGACAACGGTGCTCTCTCCCGCGAGAATCCGGGTGTAGAGGGCTTCGAAGGATGCCGTCGGGCACGCCGCTCGCGTGCAGGCAAGGGCCGTGGAGAGGTAGAGGGTGTCACCGACCACGGTGTAGCGCCCCGTGCAGGTGTTGCAGTCGGCGCGCGCGGAGGCGGCGCCGTCCTGGAGCCGCAGCACGTAGGTGGCACCGGTCGGCGTGAGCACGGCGCCATGGGCGGCGGGCTGCAGGAGTTCGAGCCGCCACTCGCCGGCGAGGCCTTCAGCCGAGATCGTCCCGAAGGTCGGCGAGGCCGGCAGGTCGCCGCACGCGGCGGCAGACAGGGTGAGGACGACGAGTACGACGCGGGTCAGCGTGTGAAACGAGACGATCCGGCGCGAAGAGAGCACGTCGAGCACTGTACCCGAGAGGCGGGGGACAGACCAACTGCACCGCGTCGTGCGCCCCAGCCGCGCGCCCGGATCGTGCACAACGGAGGTGCCGGGTCCTGCGCACCGGCCGCGCCGGCGTCCGCGCGTGGGCCCCGGGCCCCCTCAGGCGCGCGGCGACCGACGCGAACGCCGCACACGAGCCGCGGCCACGAGCCCGGTGCCGAGCAGCAGCAGTGAGGCGGGCTCGGGAACCGGCTCCGGAGCGCGCAGGTCGCCATCGAGCTGGAAGTAGTCGAACGCCACGTAGTCGGAGGAGGTCGTGAAGTCGAAGGCCAGGCGGACCTCACCCAGGGCATTCGCCGCGTTGAGCATGGCGGGTGTCAGCACGAAGGTGCGTATCGCGGTTGCCTTCTCGCCGTCGAAGAAGCTGAAGCCGAGCAGCGTCTCGCCGTTCACCGTCACAGTCGGAGCGCCGAAGAAGGGGCGACCGCTGAGGTCCACGAGCGTGCCGTTGACGTCGAACACGGAGCCCTGAGGATAGATGCTCTGGAATCCGCCCATGTCGATGGTGAGGGACGCGGACGTGAGGGTGCCGGCATACGGGAAGTACACCGTGCCCGACGGACCGTTCGGGGAGCACGACCCGTTGATGCCGTCGTAGACGCCGTCGCCGCAGTCGTCCTCGCCGGTCGTCTTGTAGAAGGCGGCGTAGAGGTCGGTGAACTGCGCCCCGTTCGTGGCGCCCTGCTCTGCACCGCTCCGGGCGTCCTGGATGGGCGCCGACCAGGGCAGCGAACCGCCGTCAACGACCCCGACGCCGTAGCCATCGTCGTCGCCAACCCGAATCGAGATGGAACTGGCATCGGCACTCGCCGCCAACCCGAGCACCATGACCGCCGCCGCCCAGATACGCACGCTGATCCCCCTGACCCTGACTTGCCGACCGGCGGCTCAGCCGCCACACACGCTGGAATATCAAGCCGACTGCCAACAGTCCGGATTCCCGGAAACTGGCGCGACCCGGCGTAAAGGGCGCGTCAAAGCACGGGGCAGTCGCCCGAACCGTTGTTGGTTGTCACCCGTGATGGTACCAAGAGTCTGCGCAGAACCGGAATATGGGAACAAATCGGGCGGCCAGTCGCCATGGCGTGTCGTCACCCGCCAGCTCGCGCACCTGCGCGCAGGACGCGCAGAGAGCCGATCGTGGTGCCCACTCTGACCGACGCGAACACCAAGGCCGGACCGAACACCGCTTGCGACCGGCCCGGTATCCGGGGTCAGGAGATCGCGCCGCGCCGGACGGCGTACAGCACGAGTTCGGCCGCGCTGTGCACGTTCAGCTTCTGGAAGACGCGGGCGCGGTGGGTCTCGACGGTCGCGGGGCTCAGCGACAGCAGATCCGCGATGGCCTTGTTGCTGCGCCCCTCGGCCACCAGCTGGAAGACCTCGCGCTCGCGGTCGGTGAGGAGGTCGTAGGGATCGGTCACCCCCTGCTTCGAGAGGTGGTGCACGTAGTCGTCGAGGACGACCTGCGCGATTTCGGGACTCAGGAAGGGTGTGCCCGAGGCGACGAGATTGACGGCCCGGACCATCTCGGCGTCGCTGGTGTCCTTCAGCACGTAGCCGTGCGCGCCGGCCTGCAGGGCGCGGGCGACGTGGGGAATATCAGCGTGCATCGACACGATGAGCACGCGCAGCTCCGGCAGGTCGCGGCGCAGGTGCCGGGTGGTCTCGATGCCGTTCATGCCGGGCATCGCGATGTCGACGATCGCGAGGCCAGGCTTCAGCTCCGTGGCCAGGCGGATCGCGTCGAGGCCGTTGGCGGCCTGGGCGACGACGCGCCACTCGGGTTGTTCTTCGAGGATGCGACAGAGCCCCTGCCGCACGAGCGCGTGATCGTCGGCGATGAGGATATCCAGTTTGCCCATCTCTGCCTCCCGGGGCCGGTCCGAGAGTCTACCCAATCAAAGGCAGGAAGCTACAGTGCAAACGGTATGGCTCCCGCGCGGTCGGGCAGCTATGTTCTGCGCGTCGGTGGGCCACCGCCTCGCGCGCTGGCTCCCGGCCGCACGTGGGACGCGAAACCGGTACCTCCCGGGGAGACCTCGCGGGCCCATCCAACTTGCGGCGTCTGTGCGTCCCGCGTGCGCGTTCCTCTCCTCGCCTTCCCCGGACGTCCCCGCCCCTTCGTCCTGGTCGTGACGTCTTCACGCTCATCGCATCGTCTGGCGGGCGACGTGTGAACGAAGCCTGCGCTCGCCCGTCGCGCGACTGGCGGCTCGGTGCCACCTGGCCGGAGGCGGGCGGGTCTGGTCGGCGCCTCCCGGTCGAGCAGGACGGCACGACGGTGTGATGAGTTGACCGCGTACAGAAGAAAGGGCCGGCGCCCGCAACGGACGCCGGCCCTCGGCGAAGGTGCGTGACACGCCGATGCCCGAAGGCATCGGTCGCGGCACGCGTCGGAGCGACTAGAACCGCATGACCGCGCCGATCTGGATCGTGCGCGGGTTGAGGACCGACGACGGCTGCAGGTACGCCGCGGTGCCGAAGAGCATGCTGCGCACGGTGTACACCGGCGCGATGTTCAGCACGTTGAAGAAGTCGAGCTTCGGCTGGATGGTCATCCGGCCGATCTTGACCGTCTTGGCGACGTTGAGGTCGAGCTGATTGATGCGGTCGCCGTACTCGGTCATCGGGGCCACCAGCGGTACGTTCAGGTTGGCCTCGCTGATGTTCGGGTTCACGCGCGCGCCCGCGACGCACTTGCCCTGGGCCACGCACGGCATGCTCGCCGAGTAGACCGTGTTGCGCGTGATCTGCCACACGGTGCCGGCCCCGTTCGGCGGGTTGTTGGTGGTGATGCCGCTCGGGCCGGAGACGCCGGTCAGCGCGTACTGCGCGGTCGTGCCGTAGACGTAACCCGGCAGGCTCTGGAAGGAGAGGCCGACGTTGATGCCGTAGGCGACCGGCACGGTGCCGGCGATCTTGAACTGCGTCCGCCACGGGATGCCGCTCTGCGACTGGTCGCAATAGAGCAGCCGGTTCGGGTCGGCGATCTCGTCACACACGTTGGCCAGGATGCGCTCGCTCATGCCGCCGCCGAACAGCGTGATGCCGCGCTGCAGCCGGACGTTGAAGTTGTACTCGAAGCCGTTGTAGTTCATCGAGCGGTCGGGCGCGTTCTGGTCTTCGTTCAGGACCGCCGACAGCTTCTCGGGCTTCACGGTGTAGTAGGTGATCTCGCTGCCGTCGATCGGGCTGAACACCGTGAACGGGTTCCAGTCCGCGAAGGTGCGCAGCACGTTCGTGCGGCGGCGGAGGTTGTAGAACTTGCGGTTGTACCAGCCGGCCGTCACCGACACGCGCGGCAGCAGTTCGTGCTGGATCGCGACGCTGGTTTCGAGGTTGTACATGCGCGCGATGTCGGGGGCGAAGCGGCCCAGGTTGGCGACGCCGAAGCCCGCCGGGAGCTGCGCCAGGTTCACCTCGCAGCCCGGCTGCAGGTAGACGCAGCCGGCCTGGCCCTGGGGCGTCAGGTCGCCGTTCAGGTCGGTCCAGGTGACGTTCTGCGTGATGAGCGCATTCGGGTTGTACGAGTTGGAGAAGCCGGTGGTGCCCGCCTGCATGTACTTGCCGAAGGAGAACTTCAGCGCGGTCTTCTGGTTGCCGAACAGGTCGTACACCGCACCGGCTCGCGGCGCGAAGCTGTTCCAGGTCGGCATCGGGATCGGTGCGAATTCGCGAGTCCCGACGAAGCGGCCCGCCTCGGACGCCTGCGCCGGCTGGCCGGAGGCGAACTGTTCGATGCGCGCGCCGTAGTTGACGGTCAGCCGCTTGATCGTCCACGAGTCCTGGGCGTAGATACCCAGGTCGTGATCGAGGCTGTCCTGCCACGCCAGCGGGGTGTTCAGGATCGTCGCCTGGAACGGCACGCCGTTGTTGAAGATCGCCCGGATGTCGCCGTTCGCATTCCGCCACTGGGTGTACTTGCCCCAGGTGTTCTGGATACCGAACTTCACATTGTGCGCGCCTGTGACGTAGGAGAGGCTGGCCTGGAGCGTGTGCCGATCGGGGGCCATGCCGTTCTGGCTGGCGCCGGCGCCCCACGACGTCTGGAGCGCATTGTCCTGCCGGTTGATCGTGGTGAACCACTCGGGCGTGTTGCGCTCCTTGGCGATACCCGGCTGATAGATGGTGTTGTACCGCTCGTAGTTGGTCGAGTAGCCCCCCTCGAGCAGCAGCCGGCTCGAGATGGCCGACGTGAACTTCACGATGCCCACCGTGTAGATGGGCGAATTCCACACGATCGACGCCGTCGCCGGATCGAGGCCGGCGGTCATGGCCGCGCCGCGGTTCTTCGCGATGCGGTCGTTGTAGACAGCCAGCTTGTTCTTCTGGCTGATCTGCCAGACCACACGCGCCTGGATCGACTTGATGTCCTGCTCGTCCACGCCACGCTCGTCACCCGGCGTCGGAGCGCGGTTGAGCCCACCCGTTCCGGCGAGTCCCACGTAGGTGTCGGCCGGCAGCGTGTGCAGCACGAAGTCGCGCGCCGACACGAAGTACCACACCTTGTCCTTCTTGATCGGGCCGCCGACCGCCCCTTCGATGTTGTACAGCTTCGCGATGCCGTCGGTGGAGCGCAACCCGCGGTTGCGCAGCGACTGCGTGACGTTGTCGCCCTGGAAGTTCTCGTTCTGGTAGCCGAGGAAGATACTGCCATTCAGCGTGTTGCCGCCGTCGCGCGGAATCTGGTTCAGGCGGATGCCGCCGCCGGCCACGTCAGCGCCCGCGCCGGACGTGGTGTAGACCATCTCCTGCGACATCGAGCTGTTGAAGTAGTTCTGCACGGCGCCGTCCACGTCGAGGCCGTTCACCAGCAGGCCGTCCACCTGCACGGTGGTCTGTGACGCGCCCGAGCCGTGCGCGGACATGTAGGTCTGCTGCATCGCGCGGCTGCCGCCGACGTCAGGCTGGTTCAGGTTGACGCCCGTGATGAGCTGCCCCATGCCCTGGATCGTGCGGCCCGTGGGGATGGCGTCGAGCGCCTCGCGGTTGAGCACCTGGGACTTCGTGGTGCTCTGGACGTCCACGGTGGGGGCGGCGCCGGTGACCGTCAGCGTCTCTTCGAGCGCGCCCACGCGCAAGTCGGCGTTGAGGGTCATCGTGAAGTTCGAACTCAGTTCGATCCCCTCACGCTTGACCGACGAGAACCCCTCGAGCGAGAAGGTCAGGGTATAGACACCCGGCCGCAGGTCGACCAGGCGGTAGCCGCCGTTCTCGTCGGTGATGACCGACCGGGTCTTTTCAATCAGCACGTCACTGGCCGCTTCCACCGTGACGCCCGGGAGCACGGCTCCCGATGTATCGCGCACCACGCCCGTGAAGGCGCTCTGCGCCAGGGCGAGAGTCGGAACCACCACGATCCACGCGGCGGCAGCAAGTGCTGCGCGCACAGCGTGCCTGACCTTCAACATGCGATGCTCCTCTTCGGTCCCGGCCACCACGCCGGGACATGTGTCCGCCGACGGCCGGCGGAGTTGGGAGAGCGACGATACGGTGGGCGGGACGGTTCGACACATACTGCGAATCCTGTATTTGCCACCAGAATGGACTGTATAAGGATCCCGTCTCCAGAACTTCGGATCACGGGGCTGTAAGATCACCACTGCTTTCTTTACAGGAGCCGATCTCATGACCAAATCGTTGACCCGAGCGGTGCTGGCAACCGTCGCGCTGGTGGCCGGGGCTCTCCCCGCGGTGCTCGCGCAGGCCCCCGCCGCGCAGGCCCCGCGGCCACAGCCCCTCATCATGACCACGACCGCGTTCGAGGATGGCGGCGTGATCCCGGACAAGTACACGCAGGTGGCCGGACCCGCGGCGGTCTCCCCGGCGCTCAGCTGGTCCCAGGTCCCGGCTGGCACCCAGAGCTTCGTCCTGCTGATGCACGACCCCGAACCGGTCCTGAACAAGGGTTCGAAGATGGACATCACCCACTGGCTGGTCTGGAACATCCCGGCCACGTCCACCGGGCTGGCGGAGGGGCTCCCGGCCGGCGAACTTCCTGACGGCACGCGGCAGGTGAGCCTGCGGTCGAACGCCTACATGGGGCCGGGCGCACCGCCCGGGCCGTATCACCACTACACGTTCGAGCTGTACGCCCTCGACACCAAGCTGGACGTGCCCCAGGGCCAGCCCGCGCAGGCAGCGGCCACACGCACGGCCGTCGTCGACGCGATGGACGGACACGTGCTCGGGAAGGCCGTCCTGGTCGGCCGTTTCCGGCGTCAATAGCGCAGACGCACCCACCTGCTGACCGACACGGGGGCACGCGCGATGCGTCCTGCCCGTGTCCGCCGCGCGGGTCGGTGCATTGGGAGGATCCGTGACACGCACAACCTGTGGTCTGGTGGCGGGCGCCGCCGTGGTCGGCGCCCTCGTTTCCTACGGCGGGATGGCGACCCACGCCCAGTCACCCGCAAAACGCGGCTTCGCCGGCATCGTGAAGCCGATTGGCCCATACACACCCGGCGTCGGGGCTGGCAACACGGTGTACCTGTCCGGCCAGATCGGGCTCGATCCGGCCAGCGGGAACCTCGTGGAGGGCGGCACCGAAGCGCAGGCGCGCAGGGTGATGGACAACCTGGGCGCGGTGCTCAAGGAAGCCGGCCTCTCCTACGGCAACGTCGTGAAGACGACGATCTACATGGTCGATCTCAACGAGTTCACGAAGGTGAACGAGATCTACGGCAGCTACTTCCCCGCGGGCGCCGTGGCCCCGGCGCGCTCGACGGTGCAGGTGGCGGCCCTGCCGCGGGACGCACGGATCGAGATCGACTTCATCGCCACGCGGTAGGGGGTGGCATGCAGACGTTCCGCACACTCGTCCTCCTCGGCGCAGGCATCCTCCTGGGAATCGCCGGGACGCTCGCCGCACAGGGGACCCAGGCCGGCACGCGGCGCGAGCCGCAGTTCGACAACGCGCTCGTGAAGGTGTGGAAAAGCACGATCATGCCGAAGCAGCCGCTCTCGCTGCATCGTCACGAACATCCGCGGGCCCTCATTGCGCTCAAGGGCGGCGTCGTGGACATCGTGCAGCGCACCGGCGAAAGCGAGCACGTCGTGTGGGAAACCGGGAAGGCCTACTGGCTCACCGCCGACAAGCCCGGCACCACGCACGCCGACGTGAACAACGGGGCGGAGCCCATCGAGGTCATGATCGTCGAACTGCAGCAGCACTGACGCCGGCAGAGGGCGCGGCGGTCAGGAATCAGCGGGATCGCGAGCGGACGCTCAGGCGTCAGGGTCACCTTCGGCCCGGGCGCCCGCCGAACGCTCAGGCCGGCGGCAGCGGTGGAGGCGGCACCGGCGGCGGTGGTGGCGTGATACGCGGCTGGGAGCCGTCCGGGGGCGCGGGCGGCGGCGCCGGCAGCGTCCCGCGCGCGAACACGACGGCGCCGACCAGCCCGGCGACCGTCGAGACCACGGCGCTGACCACCAGCGTGATGAAGAGCCCGATGACGCGCAGCACCAGCATGCCGGCAAAGCCGGCACTCGATCCGTCCGCGTAGCGTTCGAGCGCCTCGCGCGTGGACTCCGGCATGTTGCCGGACATCTCGATGAACCGGGCGACCATCTCGCGCTCGATTGGCCCGACGATGAGACCGATGGGGATGGACAGGACGAACTGAATCCCCGCGCCCATGACCCCGGCCAGCAGGCCGACGAGCGCGCCGTCTACCGGGGACACTGGCGTCGGCCGGTTCTGCTGCAGGAAGTAGGCGGACGTCAGGCCGCCGGCCACCACCCACAGGCAGCAGCAGACGTTCCCCGCGCTGATGACCGGGAGGGCCGACAGCAGGCCCATCACGGCCCCGCCGATCAGCGCGGACTGCAGGTATCCGCCAGTGGTGGTCGTGTTCACCGTGCCCATCATAACGGTGCGACGCCCGCGCAGCATGCTCGTCCGTCATCCGACCGCACGCCGTACGGCAGCCCCCATTCGTCACCGGGCTGATGTAAGGTGGGCATCGCAGCGACTCTCCCGCTGCACAGGAGATCCGTCGTGAGATCGAAACTCGCCCGCCGGAGCGGCGTGCTGCTCCATCCGACATCCTTTCCCGGGCCGTGGGGTATCGGCGACCTGGGGGCCGCGGCGCGCCGCTTCGTCGACTTCCTCGGCGCGACCCACCAGCAACTCTGGCAGCTGCTCCCGCTGGGACCGACGGCCGAGGATGGATCGCCGTACTCCTCGTTTTCGTCCAGTGCCGGCAACCCGCTGCTCATCAGCATCGAGGACCTGGTGTCGGAAGGTGTCGCAGCCCCGGTCGACGCTCCAGGGCACCCGGCTGCCGCGCCGGTCGACCAGGCGGCGGTCCGCGCGGCGAAGCTGCCCGCGCTGCGCGCGATCGCCCGGCGGTTCCTCGCGGGGTCGCCCCTGCGCGTCGACTACGACGCCTTCTGCGCCAGCCGGGCGGACTGGCTCGACGACTACGCGCTGTTCATGGCGCTGAAGGAGGCGCACCCGGGCCTGAGCTGGAACACGTGGCCGGCACCCCTGGTCCGGCGCGAGGCCCGCGCCCTTGCCGACGCGCGCGCGTCGCTGCAGGAGTCGGTGGACTTCCACCGGTTCACCCAGTTCGCGTTCTACCGGCAGTGGACGGCCCTGCGCGACTACGCCCATACCCGCGGCATTCGCATCGTGGGCGACATCCCGTTCTATGTGGCGTTCGACAGCGTGGACGTGTGGGCCAACCCGCAGAACTTCGCGCTGATGCCCGAGACCTGCGAACCCCGGCTGATGGCCGGTGTGCCACCCGACTACTTCAGCGCCACGGGTCAGCTATGGGGCAACCCGGTGTACGACTGGAAGCACCTCGAACAGACGGGCTTCGCCTGGTGGGTTGAACGGTTTCGTCGGCTCACGCAACTGGTGGACGTGGTCCGCATCGACCACTTCCGCGGGTTCCAGGCGTACTGGCAGGTCCCGCACGGCGAGACGACGGCGCTGAACGGCAGCTGGGCGGAGTGCCCCGGCAACGGATTCTTCCATGCGCTGGAGCACGAGCTCGGACACGTCCCGGTGTGGGCCGAGGATCTCGGCCTCATCACGCCCGAGGTCGAACGGCTGCGCGACGACTTCGAGTTTCCGGGGATGAAGGTGCTGCAGTTCGCGTTCGACGACACGGGGGCGGACAACCCCTACCTGCCGATCAACTATCCGGCCAACTGCGTCTGCTACACCGGCACGCACGACAACGACACGACCATCGGCTGGTGGACCAGCCTGACGCCGGAGCAGCGCCAGCAGGTGCGGGATTACATCGGCACGGACGCGGAAGACCTGCACTGGGCCATGATCCGGCTCGCGATGGCCTCGGTGGCGGGCACGGTCGTCATCCCGCTGCAGGACCTGCTCGGGCTCGACTCCGACGCGCGGATGAACATCCCGGGACGCGCGGAGGGAAACTGGGCGTGGCGCTTCAACGAAGACGCCCTCACCGACGGCGTCCGCGCGCGCCTGGCGACGATGACCACCACCTACGGGCGGACCAGGCGCTTCGCGACGCGGCAGCCTGCGGGCTGAGCGCTACACACGCGGGCCACGCGCCGCGCCAGGCCGCGAGGCGGCGGCCGAAGCGCGCGCGGGCGCGGTGCATGATCTGCTCAGCGCACCAGGGCCGGATCGGCGGAGAGGGCCAGTCGACGTCGGACGAGCTCGTAGAGGACGACCCCGGCGGCGGTTGCGACGTTGAGCGACTGCTTGCCGCCGAGCATGGGAATTCTGACGTGGGTGTGCGCGGTGTCCGCGAGCGCCGAGGCCACCCCGTCGCGCTCGTGCCCGAAGACGAGGCAGACGGGCCAGGCCGGTTCCCACTCGTAGAGATTCACCGCGTGCGGTGAAGTCTCGATGACGGCGATGTCGTAGCCGTCGGCAGCAAGCGCCCGCACCGCAACCACCGCGTCGGTCTCGTAGCTCCACGGGACGCCGAGTTCCGCGCCGAGCGCGGTCTTGGCGATCGCGCGCTGCTGGCGGCCCCCCTGGTCGGGACGCGGGGTGATGCCGCAGAGCAGCAGGCGCTCCACGCCAGCGCCATCAGCAGTCCGAAAGAACGCTCCGGTGTTGTAGAGGCTCCGGATGTTGTCGAGCACGACGACGATAGGGAGGCACAGGCGCGGCATCGAGGCGGCGTTCGAACGGGCCGGTTCGGCGGGGGTTGAAGGAGCCCTGAACGACGCGAGCCCCGGCGCCTGTGCGGCCCGGGGCTCTAATCGGTCGGGTTGCAGCCCTTCTCGGCCTCTGGACGCGTCAGTCGTAGTATTCGCGCCCGAGGTGCGTGATGAGTTCCGCGCCCATCATGTAGCGGAGCGTGTTCTTCAGCTTCATCAACTGGATGAAGAGGTCGTGCTCCGGGTAGAGATCCTTCGGAACCATCGGGCTCTTGAAGTAGAACGAGAGCCACTCCTGGATGCCCTTCATGCCGGCGCGCTTCGCGAGGTCGAGGAACAGCGCCACGTCGAGGACGATCGGCGCGGCGAGGATGCTGTCGCGGCACAGGAAGTTGATCTTCAGCTGCATCGGGTACCCGAGCCAGCCGAAGATGTCGATGTTGTCCCAGCCTTCCTTGTTGTCGCCGCGCGGCGGGTAGTAGTTGATGCGGACGACGTGCGAGATGTCCTTGTAGAGGTCCGGGTACAGCTGCGGCTGGAAGATGTAGTCGAGCGCGCCCTTTTTGCTCTCTTCCTTCGTCTTGAACGACTCGGGGTCGTCGAGCACCTCGCCGTCCCGATTGCCGAGGATGTTCGTGGAGTACCAGCCGTGCACGCCGATCATGCGGGCCTTGAGGCCCGGCGCGATGACGGTCTTGATCAGCGTCTGGCCGGTCTTCATGTCGTTGCCGCAGACGGGCGAGCCGGTCCTGGCGGCGAGTTCCTGAAGGGCAGGCACTTCGGCGCTCAGGTTCGGCGCGGCGTTGCCGTACGGGATCCCCTCGCTGATCGCGGCGTACGCGTAGATCATGCTCGAGGCGATGGCCGGGTCGTTCTCGACGAGGCCCTTCTCGAAGGCGGCGAGCGACTGGTGGCACGCCGCTTCCTGCATGAAAATCTCGGTGCTGCCAGCCCAGATGAGGACGAGGCGGTCGCAGTTGTTGTCCGCCTTGAACCTGCGGATGTCGGCCACGAGCTGGTCGGCGAGATCCTTCTTGTTCCTGCCGGTCTTGACGTTCGGCCCGTCGAGGCGCTTGACGTACTGGCGGTCGAACACGGCAGGCATCGGCTTGATGGCGGCGAGTTCGTCCTTGATCTGATCGAGCAGCTTCTCCTCGAGCACACCCGCGTGCTTCGCCGCCTCGTAGCAGTTGTCCTCGAAGATGTCCCAGCCGCCGAAGACGATGTCGTTCAGGCCGGCCAGCGGCACGAACTCCTTGATCAGGGGCGAACGTCCATCGGTGCGCTTGCCCAGCCGGATGGTGCCCATTTCGGCCAGCGAGCCGATCGGCTTCGCCAGGCCCTTGCGGACCGCAAAGACACCGGCAATGGTGGTTGTGCTGACGGCACCGAGTCCGACGAGCAGGACGCCAAGTTTGCCCTTGGCGGGAGCGATTTCAACAGGTGTAGACACGAGGAAAAACTATATCATCAACGGTTGATGTTCTCCTTCCGCCGTAAAAGCGATCCCTACATGCTGCTGGTCGGCATGACCGGCGTGAAGATGGGCGACCGGATGCTGCAGGTCGGGTGCGCGGATGGCGACGCGCTCGCCGCCGTCGCGTCGAAGGTCGGCCTGTCCGGGCGAGCGGTGGCCGTGGTGGACGACGAAGGATCGGCCGTGCGTGTCCGCCGCGGTGCGAGCCGTGCGGGCGTGCTCGTCGACGTGGAGTTGTCGCCGCCCACACGCCTGCCGGTCGAAGACGGGGAGTTCGACCTCGTGATCGTGGACGACACGCGCGGTCAGTTCGCGCAGCGGCCCGCCGCGGAACAGGCCGAGACCATGCGCGAGACGCTGCGTGTGCTGCGGCCTGGCGGCCGTGCCCTCGTGATCAGCGCGCTCCCGGCCTCGGGCCTCTCCGCCATGCTTGGCCGCGGCCCGAACGGACCGGCGTTCGACGCCACACCGGCGCTCGAGGGCGGAGGCTTCCGGCTGGTGCGCCTGCTCGCCGAGCGGGAGCAGTTACGGTTCCTCGAGGGGACGAAACCCAGGGGCTGAAGGAAGTCCGCGGTCGCACGTCCTCACGCAACAGTACCGGGGGCCGAGGAGTGCGCGCTGAAGACCGCGCACTGAGGTCTCACCTGAGGCACGTGAGGTGCCGGCCGCCGTCCACCGGAATGGTTTCGCCGGTCATCCAGGCGGCGTCGTCCGAGGCGAGGAACACGATCAGGGCGGAGATGTCTTCGGGCTGCCCGGGGCGGCCGAGCGGGTGGGTTTCCCTGGAACGCTGCAGGAAGGCGGCGTACGCCCCTTCATCCATCCCCCCGCGGCGATGCAGGTTGGTGACCGTGACACCCGGATTGACGCCGTTCACGCGCACACCGAAGGGGGCCATCTCGAGAGCCGCGCAGCGTGTGAGGTGATCGACGGCGGCCTTGCTCACGTTGTACGCGAGCACACCGGCGAAGGCACGCAGCCCGTTCACGCTGGACACGTTGACGACGCAGCCCCTGCGCTCCTTCAGATAGGCCACCGCAGCACGCATCAGGCGGAAGGGCGCTTTGACGTTGACGTTCATCATCGCGTCCCACTTCTCGTCCGTGGTGGCGTCGATGGTGCCGGTGCCGATCACACCGGCCGCGTTCACGAGGACGTCGACGCCTCCGTAGGCGCCAATGGCGCTCGACACGATCCGCTCGGCCGCGCCGTCCTCGGTGATGTCAGCCGCGCAGGTCTGAATCGCTCCGCCCGCGCGGGCCACGTCGGCCAGCGCCTCGACGCTGCGGCCAACGGCGAGCACCGACGCACCGCACCGCGCGAACTCCAGCGCCGCGGCACGCCCGATGCCGCTGGTGGCGCCCGTCACGATGACCGACTTTCCGGAGAACGAAGAAGCGGTGGTCATGATGAGCCGTAGTGTCTCACGGAGCGTCCGCGAACCGTCCCGGTCCCGGCCATGTCGCGCTCGTCGGCGCCGATGGCGCTACGACGCCACCTCGCCTGCGTGACGCCGCGGACGCCGCAGGATCGCGACCCGCCGCCGGATCCGCGTCCATTCACGTACAGATCGACCGTCCCCTTTCGACGACACCGCGTCCGCTCGCCGCCCGCGGAAACAACGGTTCCGGTGTGAATTCAAGGCAGATCCGGGAGGCGCGCGGCGGCAGCGCTTTTGCCCCGCAACCGGGAAGACCCGGACGGAGACCGCAGCACGGCGGCCGTGTTCCACATGTCCTATCCCATCGAGACACAGGTGTATTTGCCGCACGAAGTCGCCCGCGCGGCGGGTGTGTCCGAGGCGGCCGTCACGGCCGCCCTGGGCGGCTCGTCCGGGTACATCGGACACGACGAGGCGGTCGCGCTCGGCCGGCGCCTCCGCGCCGCGGGTCGCCACTTGGAGGTCGCACCCGAGGCCCGCCGCCCGGACCTGCTCTTCGCCTCGTCGACGACGCCGCTCATCGACGCTTCGCGACGCCTGCCCTTCGCCGTCTCCGGCACGCTGCACGCGGGACTGCTGTCGCTCGTGGTGCTGGTGGCGACCTTCGGCGCCGCGCCCGCCGCGCGTGCGCCGGCGGCGGAGCCACGAGACGCCGTCCACCTGGTGTTCCTGAACGCGCCGGGGCCCGGAGGGGGAGGCGGCGGGGGTGGTCGGCGTGAACCGACGCGCGCGCCGCGCGCCCGACGCGAGGGAACCGCATCGATCGCGAGCCCGGTGCCGGTGAGGGAAGCGCCGGCGCCGGTTGCGCCGCCCCCCGAACCCCCGCCGCTGGTCGCCGAGCAGTTCCCGACCGTCGCAGCGCCGGTGATTCCATCACCCGCTGACCTGCACACGACGACCGGCGTGCTCGGGGAGACGCCGGCCCCGGTGCCGAGCCGCGGCACCGGCACGGACGGCGGCACCGGCACGGGCCGCGGAGCCGGCGTCGGTACCGGTGACGGCAGCGGCATCGGTCCCGGTTCGGGCGGAGGCACCGGCGGCGGACCCTATCGGCCGGGGTCGGGGATCACGCCGCCGCGCCTGCTCCGCGAAGTGAAGGCGGCTTATACCGAGGACGCGCGGCGCGCCGGCATCACCGGCGACGTGCTCCTCGACATCGTCGTGCGTCGCGACGGGTCGGTGGGCGACGTGACCCTGCGGCGTGGACTCGGCCGCGGCCTCGATCAGGAAGCGATCGCGGCAGTTCGGCAGTGGCGATTCGCCCCGGCGACACGGCAGGGCGCGCCCGTCGACGTTCAGGTGGAAGTGGCCGTCGAATTCGCGCTGCGCTGACGGCCCACGCCCGAGCACGTTGCGTTTCCAGCGAGGCCTGGTGATGAACACACTGCTCCTGATACTCACGATCGTGTCGCTTGCCGCGGCGGCCGGCGCATCCGCCGTGGCGTGGCGCGTCACCGCCGAGACGCGGCGACGCTCCGAGGCCCGCGTGGCCCGGCTCGCCGACGTGCTGCGCCGCGACGAAGGCACCGACACACCGCCGGTGCCGATGGTCCACCTGCTCGAGCCGCGGACCGACCCTCCACCTGTGCTGGTGCCGGTGGCCGCCGTCGCAATCGGCGTGACGCTCGTCGCGGCGGCCTTCGGCCTGGCGCGAGCGGCGGCTGACGGCCCTGCCGACCCTGTCGCGGCAGCCCGGCCGGCGGCAGCACGGGGGCCAGCGGGGGCCCCGGGGGCCGCAACCACTCCTGGCTCGGATGCCCTGGCTCTCGTCGCGCTCACGCACGAACGGACTCCGGCCGGCACGCTCGAGGTGCGAGGCGAAGTACGAGTCGCGCGCAACGGAGCGATGATGGAACCAATGACGGCCGTGGCGCTGCTCTTCGACCCGCAGGGCGCCTACCTGGCGAGCAGCCGTGCGCCCCTGTCGGTCCGCCAGGAGACGGGCGGCGCCGTCGGGTCGTTCGCCATCAGCGTGCCTGATGGCGGGCGGGTGGCGCGATACCGCGTGAGCTTCCGGCGCGGCGACCAGATCGTGCCGCACCTCGATCGCCGCGAAGTCGTCTCAGCGGAGGGTGGGTCATGATGCGGCTGCGACGGGTCGCGATCCTGAGCGTGGTGGCCCTGTGGACGGTCGCGGTCGTGAGCGGCCAGCAGCCGGCCGCGCCTGAGGACCGCGAGGCCTTCCGCTTTCGCAGCGGCGTGGACCTGGTCAACGTCACGGCTACCGTGTCGGACGACAGCGGCCGTTTCGTGCCGGGACTGCAGCGCGACGACTTCGCCGTGTACGAGGAAGGCGTACGACAGGAGATCACACACTTCTCGGCCGATCGGGTGCCCGTGAGCCTCGGCATCGTGCTCGACACCAGCGGCAGCATGGCCGGCGAGAAGATCGACGATGCGCGCCGCGCCCTCGACCGCTTCGTGTACGACCTGCTCGACGAGCGCGACGAGGTGTTCCTCTACCGCTTCAGCGATCACCCGGTGCTGGTGCAGGGCTGGACGCACGACCGGATGGCGCTGTCGCGCGCGCTGGGCCGGGTGAGCCCCAACGGCGGCACGGCGATGTACGACGCCGTGCTGGAAGCCGTCCCGCTCGCCGCGACCGGCCGCAACCCCAAGAAGGCGGTGCTCGTCATCTCCGACGGCAACGACACGTCGAGCCTCGGCACGCTGCGCATGGTGCGGAACACGATCCGCGAGAGCGAGGTGCTGGTCTACGCGATCGGCATCGACGGGGAGAGCATGGGCACGTTCCGCCAGCCGCCCATGCAGCCTCGCATGCCGCCGCGGTCCCCGTTCCCTCCCGGCCGCTGGCCGGGGCGCCCCGGCGGCCGGTTTCCCGGGTTCCCGCAGATCTTCGGCGGTCCCGGGGGCGGCGGGCGCCAGTGGCCTGGCGGCGGGCCATCGGATGACCGCGTGAACGCCGTCGCGCTGCACGACATGACGGACGACAACGGGGGGCGGACGGAGATCGTGCGGAGCGGGCGCGACCTGAATCCGGCCACCGCCAGCATCGCCGACGAGTTGAGCAAGCAGTACTCGCTGGCCTACGCCTCGTCGCTCGAGAAGGATGGCCGCTGGCACGCCATCCGGGTCGAGGTGCGCGATCGGCGCTACCAGGTCCGGGCGCGCCGCGGCTACGTCGCCGGCGACCCGGCGATCGCGCGCTAGAATGTCGCGGTGTCACTTCTTTCGACCGCCCTGGGGCTGAGCCTCCTGGGCAGCTTCGGCGGCCTCCTCGTCGCGTCCACGCTGCTGCTCTTCAACGAATCCCTCCGCACGCGCCTGGTGCCGTGGCTGGTCAGCTACGCGGTGGGCGCCCTGCTCGGCGCGGCGCTGCTCGGGCTGATCCCGGAGGCGCTCGAAGCGCTGTCACCGCAGCGGGTGCTGGGGTCGCTGCTCGCCGGCATCGTGGTGTTCTTCATGCTCGAGAAGCTGGTGCTGCTGCGGCACTGCCACACGGACCAGTGCCAGGTGCACGGCGCCGCCGCGCAGCTGGTCATCATCGGGGACGCGTTCCACAACTTCATCGACGGCGCCATCATTGCCTCGGCCGTGCTGACGTCGGTCCCCCTGGGCATCAACACGGCAATCGCGATTGCGGCGCACGAAATCCCGCAGGAAGTCGGCGACATGGCCATCCTGCTCCACTCCGGCTTCAGCCGGCGCCGGGCCATGATCCTCAACGTGACGTCGGGCGCCGCCGGGGTGGCGGGGGCGCTGCTGGGCTACAGCATCGTGAGCCTGCTGCCGGCCGTCGGCCCCTACATGCTGGCCTTCTCGTCCGCCAGCATGCTCTACATCGCGATGTCGGACCTCATCCCCGATCTGCACCGCGGCACGGTCGATCGCAACTCGCTGCGGCAGGTGCTGCTCATCGGCGCGGGCATCGGGACCGTGCTGCTGTTCGAGCGCCTGACGCGCTGAGCCACCGCCCGCCGCCGGTCGCCGTTCCTTGCCTCACACCCGCGGATCCTCTCCCAGCGCACCGAGATAGTCGAGGACGCGCTGCCGGGCGCCGCGCCGCGTGTACACGTCGGCCTTGCGGCTGTGGACGACGCTCACGATGACAGCGGCCACTTCCTCCGCCGTCTGCCCCTCGGCGATCGACCGGGAGTCCGGCCCGCCGTGCCGCGCGTTCAATCCGAAGTCGGTGTACACGACGCCGGGGGACACCAGCGAGCACTGGATATCGGGATGCGTGGCGTGCACCTCGTCGCGGAAGTTCGCCGTCAGCGCGTTCAGGAAATGCTTGGCGCCGTTGTACGCGGACCTGAACACGGCGGCCGGCATGCGGCCCAGCATCGAGGACACGTTGATCACATGCCCGCGGCCGCGCTCCTTGAAATGCGGCAGGACCTCCTGCATCCCGTAGAGCGCCGACTTCACGTTGACCGTCATCATCTGGTCGAGGTCCTCGTCGGTCAGCTGCGAGGGCGGCCGCGTGATGCCCTGACCGACGTTGTTGATCCACACGTCGATGTGGCCGAATCGTCCGATGGCCTCGCGAAGCACGCGGGCCACCTGTGCGCGGTCGGTGACGTCGGCGACGATGGGATGTGCCCGATCGCCGCAGCGTGCAGCCACCGCCGCCAGCGCGTCCGCGCGCCTCGCGACGAGTGCCACCGATGCGCCCTCCGCGGCCAGGCGTTCGGCGGTCGCCGCGCCAATGCCCGTGCTTGCCCCCGTGATCACCGCGACGATGTTCGACATGAGCAGGTACTGTACAAGAAAGGTCATGACTCCCGCCGCGTTCAGCGTGACCGTCGCCCCCGGAACAACCGTGACAGCCCTGCATTACGTGCCACGCGAGCCTTCCGGCAGTGCACTGATCGTCGCGCACGGCGCGGGGGCAGGGCAGCACAGTGCGTGGATGGTGGCGTTCGCCACGGCAATGGCCGACGAGGGGGTCGATGCGGTGACGTTCAACTTCCCCTACACGGAGCAGAAACGCCGCCTGCCCGACCGTGCGCCGGTGCTCGAGCAGTGCTACCGCGCCGTGGTGGAGGCCACGCGTGCGCACGTGGCGTCGGCGCGAGACGGCCTGTTCATCGGCGGCAAGTCGATGGGCGGACGGATGGCGACCCATATCGCGGCGGCCGACCCGGGGATCCCGGTGCGGGGCCTGGTACTGCTCGGGTATCCGCTGCATCCCCCCGGACAGCCGGAGAAGCGGCGGGACGCCCACCTGCCCTCGGTGGGTCGTCGCATGCTCGTCGTGCAGGGCAGCCGGGACACGTTCGGGACCGCAGATGAGATCCGGCCGGTGTTCGAGGCGCTGGCACCACCTGCGGACCTGTTCCTGGTGGAGGGTGGCGACCACTCGTTCAAGGTCGCGAGGGCGGGGCGCGGCGGTCAGTCCGCGATCGACGCCGACATCCGGCGACGTGTGGTCGAGTGGATCACGGACGTGCGTGCTAGCATGCGGCCCTGAATCCGCAGGAGCGCGCGTGGCCAGGAAGCAGCAGGCACTGCCGAAGATAGCCCGACGCCGGTCGTCCATTGCCGGGTGGGGCGTGTTCGCCGCCGAGGACATCACCAAGAACACCCGCATCATCGATTACGCGGGCGAACTGATCCACAACAGCGTCAGCGAGGCGCGCGAGGAGCGTTACCTCGCGGAGGGCTGCATCTGGGTCTTCCGCGTCAATCGCAACTGGAGCCGCGACGCGAACGTCGGCGGGAACATCGCCCGGTTCATCAACCACTCGTGCTCCCCGAACTGCTGGTTCGAAGTGGTGGACAAGACGATCTGGATCCGCGCGTCGCGCAACATCCGCCGCGGCGAAGAGCTCACCTACGACTACTCGATCATCGGGGACCGCACGATGCCCTGCCGCTGCCGGCCGGGCTGCCCGAACATGATCTGACCTAGGACGCGAGGTCAGCCGCCGAGCGGCCGCTCGGTGATCAGGTGTTCCGCGACAACGCGTCCGCCAATCAGGTGTTCCTGGATGATGCGCTCGAGCACGGGCGGGTCGCACGCGCCGTACCACGCGCCTTCCGGGTAGACCACCGCAACGGGACCGCCTTCGCAGATGCGCAGGCAGTTCGCCTTCGTCCTGAGGATACCTCCCTCCTCCGACAACCGCAGTTCCTTGAGGCGCGTCTTCAGGAACTCCCACGAGGCGAGGCTGCGTTCCCGGTCGCAGCACTTGGGTGTCGTCTGATCACAGCAGAGGAAGATGTGGCGGCGCGCGACGTCGACGCCGATGGTGCGAGCGATGTCGGTCTGGGAGGCGGACATAGGCACCATGCTAATCGTGGACGGCAGTTCCCGGGATTGCTGATTGGGAAAATGCCGGCGGTGTGGCGCTTGCCGTCTGGAAACCAGCCTTTGGCGATTGCCGGCTGGCGGCTGGCGACGTGAGGATTCGCGTCAGAAGAGAAGTCCCGAGCTGACCTGGGCACGGGTGGTGCCGAAGCTCGTACGGGCCACGTCGAGCGCGATGCGGAAGACGGTGGCCGAGAGCCAGACCCCGCCGCCGGCGCTGCGCTCGAAGCGCTGGTCGCCGAGCCGCTGGCCCGCGTCGTAGACGGCGGCCGCGTCGACGAAGGCGCGCACGCCGAACCGCCCGATGCTGAGCGGCGACGAGAGCGGCAGGCGCCACTCCACCGTGCCTGCCGCGGTGGTGTCGCCGGTGGCCACCCCCGGCCTGACGGCGCGCAGGGTCAGGTCGCGGCCGAGCAGCACCTTCTGGTACGCGGGCCTGGGCTGGTCGACACCGTCGCGATAGGCGCGCACCACGAACAGGCTCTGGCCAGGGCCGCCCAGGTAGCCGCTGGCATCGATGAAGCTCCGGAGCGGCGCCCCGCCACCGCGCACGCCCAGGCGCTCGACGCCCACCCTCGCGTATAGGGCGTTGCGCGACAGCATCGGATCGACCCGCGTGTCGAGGGTGACGTCGGCGCCAAGGCGCGTGACCCGTGCGTCCTCGTTGCCGAACGACACGAAGTCCACGCCGGTCCATACGCCGCCGCGCAGCACGCGGACGAACTCACGTTCGCCGCGCACCCAGAACTGCTCGCGCGTATCGCGCGCCTCGAGCGCCCGATTGCGGCGCGAGAGGAGCGTCGCCCCGCCGCGGACGCGCGTAATCCGCCTCGACGGGATGCGCTTCTCGAGCTCGACCGCGGCCCGGCGTTCCCCACCCCAGGTCAGCGGCACCGTCAGCCTCGTGCCGGGGCCGAAGATCGGCTGCGCCGTGGCCAGCAGACCGTAGGTGAACCCGTAGCCCTCGTCGGAGCCGAAGACCGGCAGGTACATCAGCGGTGGCCCGCGCCGCCGTACCGTGCGTGCCGGCTTGCCGTCGCGCCCGCCCTTCACGATCACGCGCCCTTCGTCCACGACGATGACGAGGAGCACCTGGGACGGGTCGGCGATCGACGCGTAGCGCTTCAGCACCTCCACCTTCTCGAACCGGCCCCCGGCACGGACGCGCGCGGCCACCTCGTCCGGCGTGGTGGCGCTGACCGGCGTGCCCGGAGGGACGGCGGCCAGCCGGATGATGTCGGCCTCCGGCGTGAGGGTGTTGCCCTGCACGCGAACGTCCACGACGCGCTCAACGGGTTGGAAGGTGAGCAGGCTCAGGGCGAGGACGACGAGCACGCGTCAGGGCCTGTCGGGGATGCCGATGCGGGACTGGACGTCGGCCTGGCGGTAGTTCTCGTACTCGACGGAGTAGCGCATCTCCACACGGCCGATGGCGAGTGCCAGGCCCGCACGGAACTCGATGGCCCTCGGCAGCCAGACGTCTTCGAAGGGCTGCCCCATCACCATCGAGGCCGCAACGCCGTCCATCTGCGCGAGCCACTGGCCCGGGAAGAAATTCCAGCCGAGGTCGTCGAACACGTACTTCACGATCTGGTGCGAGGCCGGCTCGATCCAGAGCGTCACCTTTGTGGACTTGTTCATCAGCCGCTGGAGTTCGTTCGACAGCTCGCGGTTGCGCTCGCGGCGTTCACTCCGGGGCCGGTCGCCGCTGCCAAGCTCTTCGCGGCGCTCGCGCCGGCTCTCCTCGGTGAAGAGCTTGTCCGGGTAGTACTCGATGCGCAGGACCTCGCGGCCGTCGAGCTGTTCGCGCCCCACCAGCGCGTATCGGCCCTGATCGAACGTGAAGCGGAGGAAATAGGCCGACGAGATGAACTGCGGCCGGCGGGTCTGCTGGATCAGGCCGTCCATGTCGCGCGGGCCTTCCGCGGCCTCCGGAGCAGCGACCTCGGGGACCGTCGGCCCGTTTTCACCGGCGGCACCGGCGGCACCGGAACGCGCCTCGCGCTCACGGACCTGCTCGAGGTACTCGGCCTCGTACTTCAGCCGATCTCCTTCGCCCACGGCAGTGCCGTTGATGCGCAGGGGACTTCGGACGAAAAAGCCGTCGCGGATGAACCAGGTGTAGTCGCGGCGCTCCCCCCACATCAGTGCACCCGAGGGCCCCCGGAGCTCGACCTGCTCGCGCTCGTCCAGCACGTACTGCTGGAGCTTGCGCCAGTTCGCGTCGCGCTTCGAGACCACCTGCTTCATGAAATCGTCGAGATCACTCTGCGCGAGGGGCGCGGCGCCTGCCCACGCCAGGAGGGCCGCGGCGACGAGGGCGGCGGCCGCGAGGCGGCGAGGTCCGCGCGATGATGAGCGGTGAGGGCGCTGCAGGACAGACACAGGTTGCCTCAATGAGACGCGCCTCCCGGCGGTGAAGTTCCTGCCCCGGTCGTCCCCTCCCGCAACCCGGACGGCGAAGCTTGGTATGATGGCAGGACAACGCGCGTCGGGGTCACGCATGTCACAGTTCAGAAACGAGCCGATGCACGCTTCGTCGTCGGAAGCCGTCACCAACAACGTCCGGGTCGAGGTCGAGTCGCGATACGCCCCGGATCATTCCCAGCCGTTCCAGTGCCACTGGTTCTTCCACTACACGATCCGGATCACCAATGAGGGTGAGGAGACCGTGCAGCTGCTCAGCCGCCACTGGATCATCACGGACGCGAACGGCCACGTCGAAGAGGTCAAGGGTCCGGGAGTCGTCGGGGAACAGCCGGTCCTCGCGCCCGGCGAGTCGTTCCAGTACACCTCCGGCTGCCCCCTGAAGTCGTCCAGCGGGGTGATGCGCGGCACCTATTCAATGGTGTCCGAGGGCGGCGAGCACTTCGACGTGGAAATCGCGCCGTTCGCGCTGCACGAACCCTACACGGTTCACTGAACTGGCACTGGTCCTGCCTCTCCTGCACGGTACACCGCACGGTGTGCGGTGCAGGAGGGTTCCAGCGTGCGTCGTCTTTCTCTTCACACCTTCCCCGTACTCCTTTCCGTTCTAGCATTTAGCTTCTATTCACCGCTGCCGGTCTCTGCCCAGGACCACGATCACGGAGCGGCCGGTGCCGCGGGGAATGCCGCGAAAAATTGCGCGTGCTGCCGGATGTCCGGCGGCGCGGCAATGAACCATGACGCGGCGGCGGCACCGTCGCCCGCTCCGGCCGCGGACGCGGTGGACCATGCGGCGCTCGGCCACGTGCCACCGGCCCAGGCGCCCGCGCCCAGTGAGAAGGTCGATGGCGATCCAGACGACCATGGGGTGATGGCCAAGGCTGCCGCACCCGCCGCCGGAAGCGGCTGCTGCGCCAACATGGCCTCCCACGGCTCCACCGGCAACACGGCCGCCAAGGCCGCCGGGTGCTGCGCGTCCATGAGCCACGAGTCGACCGCCTCGGCGGGTGCCGGCGGGTGCTGCGCCGGGATGAACCATTCAGCAAAGGCTGAAGGTGGGGCGTCCGGGTGCTGCAGCGGGATGAAGACGATGGCGGCGGGGGGCGGCTGCTGCGCGGGCATGCACGGAACCGCGACCGAGGAGACCGCGGCGGCAGGCGTCGTCACCGACTGAGTCTCGGCCGGCGATCGATCGGCGGACACGATGCCGGCAGCCGACCCTGGCTGGCAGAGCGAGGCACGGATTTCACCGAATCTACTCTTCGGTGGATGCCGTGCCAGGCGGTGAAGCCACCTCGCTCACACCAGTTGGCTGACCCGCGAGCGTGATCGCGTCTCAGCCTGAGCAGCCAGCGCCGCACCCCCGCATCGTGGTCGACAGCGTGCTCTCGAAGGTTCGCCCTGGCGCAGTCCACTCCGCGGGTAACGAGCACGGCTGCGTCGCTAACGTTCCGGCCGGCGGAACGTACGAATGGCGTCAAGAAACGCGTCGCCGAAGTCCGCCGCCTTCTTCGCGCCGACGCCGTAGATATCGTAGAGGTCGTCCAGGCTCGACGGCCGTCGCTCGGCCATCTGCTTCAGCGTGGTGTCGGGGAAGATCACGTAGGGCGGCACGCCGCGCTCGCGGGCGAGCCGGGTGCGTACGCCGCGCAGGACGTCGAACAGTTCCGGATCGGCGTCGAAGGTCGCACCGCCGGCGCCGCGCGTGCGCGACCGGCCCTTCGGCGGCTGCAGTTCGCGGAACAGTTCGCAGTTCCCCTCCCCCTTCAGCAACGCGGCCCCGGCCGCGGTGAGCCGCAGGATCGGGTACGGCTCGCCGGCGCGCGCCAGCCAGCCGCCAGCCACGAGCTGCTCGATGTAGCCGCGCACGGCGGCCGGCGTCTCCTGTTTCAGCAGGCCGAAGGTCGACAGCTCAGCGTGGCCGAGCGCCACGACCTTGTCGTTCGCCTTCCCGAGCAGGACGTCGGCGACGTGTGCCAGCCCATAGTTCTGCCGTACGCGCGCGACACACGAGAGGATCTTGCGGGCGAGGGTCGTCGAGTCGGCGACCCCGTCCAGCTCTTTCAGGCACCAGTCGCACGCCCCGCACTCGCCGCGCGTCCACGCCTCCCCGAAGTACTCGACGAGCGCCCGGTGGCGGCACCGCGTGCCCGCCGCATAACGCTCCATGTCGCGCAGCAGCCCGCGCGCACTCTCCGTGAACTCGCCGTTCGTCTCGAGCATCTGCCGCCAGCGGACGAAGTCCGCGCCCGAGTAGATCAGCACGCACTCGGCGGGCAGGCCGTCGCGGCCCGCTCGTCCGGCTTCCTGCTGGTAGTGCTCGGGCGATCGCGGCGCGCTCGCATGCACGACGAATCGCACGTTGGACCGATCGATCCCCATGCCGAAGGCGACGGTCGCGACGACGATGTCCGCGCGTTCGTCGAGGAAGGCCTCCTGGTGAGCGGCACGCACCTCGTCCGGCAGCCCCGCGTGATACGGCAGCGCCTCGTGCCCCTCCCCGCGCAGCCACTCGGCCAGCGCCTCCACCTCCTTGCGCGAGCCGCAGTAGATGATGCCCGCCTCATCATCGTGGCGCGCAAGAATGGCCTCGAGCTGCTTGTGCAGGTTGCCGCGGCGGAGGACGCGGTAGGTGAGGTTGGGCCGGTCGAACGAGCCGACGAGCACGAGCGGATCGCGCAGCCGCAGCTCGTGGATGATGTCGTGGCGCACGCGCTCGGTCGCCGTCGCCGTGAACGCGTGCAGCGACGCTCCGGGGAACTCGTCGCGCAGCAGGCCGAGCTGTCGGTACTCCGGACGGAAATCGTGTCCCCACTGGCTGATGCAGTGGGCTTCGTCGACGGCGATGAAGCGCACGCCGCACTGCGTGAGGAGGCGGCGGAAACCCTGGCTGCCCTCGCCCACCAGCCGTTCGGGCGAGACGTAGAGCAGGCGGCAGCGATCGTCGCGCAGGCTCGCGATCACCTCGTCGCGCTCGCCCGGCGTCTGGGTGCTGTTGAGGTACGCGGCCTCGACCCCGTCGACGCGAAGCCCGTCGACCTGATCCTTCATGAGCGAGATGAGGGGCGAGACGACCAGCGCGAAGCCGCGGCGTGGGGAGGGCTCGCGGCCGCGCTCCGCGGGCTGCCCCTCGCCGTCCGCACCAATCACCAGCGCGGGCGCCTGGAAACACAGCGACTTGCCGCCCCCGGTCGGCAGCACGACCAGGCTGTCGCGCCGCGCGAGGACGGCGTCCATCGCCTCGCGCTGCAGCGGCCGGAAATCGGCGAACCCCCAGACGCGATGCAGCGCGTCGCGCAGGGCCGCGTCGTACGTGGGGATTACGCCTTCCTCTGGTAGTGCGAGACGATGTACTCGTCCACGAGTGACTGGAATGCGGCCGCCAGTTCGTCGTAGGTGCCGCGCAGCGTAGTGGCGTGCTGCCCGTCGATGAACACGGGGCAGTTGGGCGCCTCGCCCGTGCCGGGCAGGCTGATGCCGATGTTGGCGGCCTTCGACTCGCCCGGGCCGTTGACGACGCAGCCCATCACGGCGAGCGTCATCGTCTCGACACCTTCATACTGCGTCTTCCAGACCGGCATCTGATCGCGGATGTAGCCCTGGATGCGCTCGGCGAGTTCCTGGAAGGTGGTACTGGTGGTGCGGCCGCATCCCGGGCACGCGGTGACGCTCGGCGAGAACGAGCGCAGGCCGAGCGCCTGCAGCAGTTCGCACGCCGCGTACACCTCCTCGCGGCGGTCACCACCGGGGCGCGGCGTGAGCGAGACGCGGATCGTGTCGCCGATACCCTCGTTCAGCAGCACGCCCATCGCCGCCGAGGACCACACGAGCCCCTTCATGCCCATGCCCGCCTCGGTGAGGCCGAGGTGCAGCGGCTGGTCGGTCTGCTTTGCGAGCGCGCGATAGACCGCGATCAGGTCGCGCGGGCGCGACGTCTTGCAGGAAATGATGATCTGGTCCTTGCGCAGGCCGCTCTCGATCGCGAGCTGGGTCGACTCGAGGGCCGAGATGATCATGCACTCGTTGATGATCTCCTCGGATTCCTTCCCCAGGTTCCGATCTGTGTTCTCCTGCATCCTCGCGACGACGAGCTCCTGGTTGAGCGAGCCGCCATTGACCCCAATCCGCACGGGCCTGCCGTAGTCGACCGCCACCTTGCAGATGGTGGAGAACTGCTCGTCGCGCCGACGGCCGGTGCCGACGTTGCCCGGGTTGATCCGGTATTTGTCGAGCGCCTCGGCGCAGGCCGGGTACTTGGTGAGGAGGAGGTGCCCGTTGTAGTGGAAGTCACCGATGAGCGGTGCCGCGCAGCCGGCGTCGAGCATCCGCTGCTTGATCTCGGGAACGGCTGCGGCTGCCTCGTTGGTGTTCACCGTGACGCGGACCATCTCGGACCCGGCCTCGGCGAGTTCGACCACCTGCCGGGCCGTCGCCGCCGCATCCGCCGTGTCGGTCATCGTCATCGACTGGACCACGATGGGCGCGCCGCCGCCGACCTGCATGCGTCCCACCTTGACGCCGACGGTCCGGTGAATCCTCACAAATGCCATGAATTCATCATGATAGCATCTGGCCCATGCGCTCAATCGTCGTCCGAGAGTTCGGGGCTCCCGAGGTGCTGCAGGTCGAGGAGGTCGCCGATCCCGTGCCGTCGCCCAAGCAGGTGCTGGTCCGCGTGCGCGCCGTCGGCGTGAACCCGGTGGACACCTACATCCGCAGCGGCGTGTACGCGGCGAAGCCGCCGCTGCCCTACACCCCGGGCAACGACGGCGCAGGCGACGTGCTCGCCGTCGGCGCGGAAGTCAGCGGCGTCAGGCCCGGGGACCGCGTCTACATCGCGAACGACAACCTGCCCACCCCGCGCACGGGCCTCTGCGCCGAGCAGGCACTGTGTACGCCCTCGCAACTGCACCGGCTGCCCGACCACGTGTCGTACTCCCAGGGGGCGGCGATGGGCGTGCCGTACGGCACGGCGTACTACTCGCTGCACCACCGCGCCGCCGCACGACCCGGCGAGACCCTGCTCGTGCACGGCGCGAGCGGGGGCGTCGGCATCGCGGCGGTCGAGCTCGGCCGTGCGCACGGCATGTTCGTGATCGGCACCGCCAGCAGCGATCGGGGGCGTGACACCGCCCTCGAACACGGCGCGCACGTGGTCGTCAACCACGCGAAGGCGGGGTACCTCGACGAGATCATGCAGGCGACCGGCGGACGCGGCGTCAACGTAATCCTGGAGATGGCCGCGCACATCAACCTGGACAAGGACCTGACGCTCCTCGCCAAGCACGGGCGCGTCGTCGTCATCGGCAGCCGCGGCCGGGTCGAGATCGATCCGCGCGGCGCGATGGGCCGCGACGCCTCGGTGCTCGGCATGCTGTTGTTCAACGTCGCGCCGGCGGACCTCGCCGCAACGCATGCCGCGCTCGTGGCGGGCCTCGAGAACCGCACGCTGCGTCCAGTCGTCGCCCAGGAGTTCGCGCTGGGGGAGGCACCTCGCGCGCATGAGGCGCTGTTCGCGGGCGGCGCGCACGGCAAGATCGTGATCACACCGTAGGCCGCGACGGCTGGCCCGATCGTCTCCTGTCGCCGACTGGCCGCTCGCTGCGGCCCGGAGCCCCCATGAGCCACCGACGTTTGACGCCGCCACGTGCGATCGCGGCCGTCCTGATCCTGCTGGCCGGGGCCGGGGTTCCCGCCAGCCGTTCGTACACCGCCGCGGCGCAGGGTGGACAATCCCAGGCAGGCGCGTCGCGGGGGCGCGAGGTCTACGAGCGGCACTGCGCCAGCTGCCACGGCGCCGACGGCAAGGGCGACGCACCCGCCGCGTTCATGCTGGCGCCGCGCCCGCGCGACTTCACCGCTGCCCACTACAAGATCCGCACGACCGAAACCGGCAGCCTCCCGACCGACGAGGACATGCTGCGCTCGATCCGCCAGGGGCTTCCCGGCACCTCCATGCCGGCCTGGCAGCCGCTGCTGTCCGACGCGGATATCCGCGCCGTCGCGGCTTACATCAAGACGTTCTCGACGCGCTTTGGCGCAGAGCCGCCCGAAGTGGTGGACGCGGGGATTGCCGTCCCCGCGTCAGCGGAGAGCCGGACCCGCGGCGCGGTGGTGTACGAAAGGCTGCAGTGCGGCAAGTGCCACGGCACCGACGGGCGCGGCACCGGAGCCACAGCCACGGCGTTCACCGACGACACCGGCACTTCGGTGCGGGCCACGGACCTCGCCGAACCGTGGACGTTCCGCGGCGGCGCCGCCGCCCCCGACGTGTTCATGCGCTTCAGGACGGGCATGGACGGCACACCCATGCCGTCGTTCAAGGGCGCCGCGAGCGATGCCGACATGTGGGACCTGGCCAACTACGTCGTCTCGCTGCGCCGCACGCCGGTGTGGGAGATGACGGCCACCGAGGTCGCTGCGTTCTACGCGGAGCAGGAACGACAAGCACGAGCCGATCCGGTGCGCCGCGGTGAGTACCTGGCCGAGGCGTTCGCCTGTCCCGTCTGCCACTCACCGGTCGATGCCCAGCGCCGCTTGATTCCAGGCATGCGCTGGGCCGGCGGCCTGCGCATGGACCTGATGCCCTGGGGCACCTACACGTCCGGAAACCTCACCTCCGATCGGGAGACCGGCCTTGGCGCCTGGACCGATGAGGAACTGACGCGCACGATCACGAAGGGCATCCTGCGCGACGGCACGCGCATGCTGCCGTTTCCGATGGACTGGGCGTCGTTCGCCACGATGAGTCCGTCTGACCTCGACGCGCTGGTCGCGTTCCTGCGCACGATCCCGCCGGTCCGGAACGCCGTGCCGAAGCCGGCGCGGACACAGTTGCCGTTCTTCCTCTGGGCCAAGTTCAGGATGCTGTTCATGGGCGACGATGTGCCGAGCTACATCTACGCAGGGAATGCCGGCACCGCGAGAGGTCCGCGATGAAGCGGTACGTGACGCGCGCGCTCGTGGCGGTTGCCGTGCTCGGGGCCGCGGCGTTCCTGGCCTTTCTCTACAACATGCCGCCGGTCCTGCTCATCGCACCCGAGACGTTCACGGAGGACATGCGGACGGCGCCGCCGCCAGTGGACGCGATCGCGGACCCGGCCCGGCGCGCCATCGCCGAACGCGGCCGGACCCTCGTGATGAACACGGGCTGCATCGGGTGCCATGCGACCAACGGGCCGCGCGGTCCGGACCTGTCGCGGTATCTCGCAGGAGGAGCGGTCAAGATCGCGTCGGAGAGCGGCACGTTCGTCAGCCGCAACCTCACACCCGATCCCGAGACAGGCCTTGCCCGGCGGAGCGACGACGAGGTGCTGCGCGTGCTGCGCAGCGGCGTCTTCCCGGACGGACGGGTCGTGTCCCACACCACGATGCCCTGGGCCAGCTTCTCGCACTGGACGGAAGAGGACCGCTTCGCGGTGCTGGCCTACCTGCGCAGCCTGCCCCCGGTGCGCCACCGCATTCCCGAGCCGGCGCTCGAGCCGGCCGAGCTGCCCGAGGGTGCAATCGAGCGCATCAACGGGCTCATGGACTACGCGATCCAGTAGACTCGACGGGAAGGAGATCCGTTCGATGAAGCGACTTCTGGCAGTTCTCGGTCTTGCGGCCATCAGCGCCACGACAGCCTTCGCGCAGCAGCATGCGGCGGGCGCGGACCACGACAAGATGCAGGCAAGCGGCGGCACGCTCCCGGCCGGATGGTCGGCACGGCTCGACAGCGGGAGCACGAAGCCCGACGGCGTCAGCGTCGTCCCGATGGGCGGCGGCATCCACTTCCGCAGCGGTCCCGCCGGCATCTACTGGCGCGCGGCGGACACCAAGGGCGGCACCTACCAGGTGTCGGCCACCTTCAACCAGATGGAGCCGGCCGCGCATCCGGAAGCCTACGGCGTGTTCATCGGCGGGTCGGACCTGGCGGGTGCGGCGCAGAAGTACACGTACTTCCTCGTCCGGCAGGACGGCCAGTTCATGATCTCGCGCCGTGACGGCGCCAAGGTCACGCCCATCGTCCAGTGGACCGCCAACGCCGCGGTGAAGAAGACGGCCGCTGGCGCGAAGGGGGTCAACCAGCTCACCATCGCGGTGGCGCCAGACAAGGTGCGCTTCCTGGTGAACGGCACCGAAGTCAGCTCGCAGGCCCCGTCGGCTGTCGACGCGTCGGGCATCGCGGGCATGCGGATCAACCACAACCTGAACGTGCACGTCGACGGGTTCGGCGTGAAGTGAGCACGATTGACTGGCCGCCGCCGCCACCACCGCGGCGGCGCGGTCGCATCCTCCTCGTCGCCCTCGTGGCCGTCGCCCTGCTGGGCGGCGGCACCACGCTGTCCTACTACGTCGACTCGCTCTGGTTCGCGTCGCTCGGCTTCGGCGACATCTTCTGGAAGACGCTGCGATTCCAGGGGAGCGTCTTCACGCTCTTCCTGGTGCCCACCTTCCTCGCCCTCTACGGGGCCTTCCTCGCACTGAAGCCGGACCGCATCGACCTCACCAGCGGTCCCATCGTCATCAACGGCGAGCCGCTCCGCCTGCCGGTCGAACCGGTCCTGCGCATGATCGGGCTGGCCGCGGCCGCGATCGTCGCGGTCATCACCGGCCTCGGCATGATGGCGCAGTGGAACACGTTTGCCGTCTACTGGCACGGCGTGGCGGTGCCCGATGCGGCGGTGGACCCGATCTTCGGGCGCCCGGCCACGTTCTACCTGTTCACGCTGCCGGTGTGGCAGCTCGTGTCCGGCTGGTTCACCAGCATCTCCGTGCTGGTGGCCCTGATGGCCGCGGGATTCACGGTGCTCGCCTCGGGCACACGGCTGGTGGTGCGGAGTTCCGGACGCCCTGTGGGCGTGCTGCGGGGACTGTCATTGTCGGCCGCCGCGGTGCTGCTGGCCCTGGCCGCGCGCACGTATGTGGGGCGGTTCGAGCGGATGCTCGACGACCACACGATCTTCGCGGGGGTCACCTACACCGACGCGCACGTGCTCGTCCCCGGGCTGCTGCTGGTGGCAGGGGCGCTCGTGCTCGGCGCCGTGGGCTGCCTCGTCAACGCCGTGGCCGCCCCGCGGCTGCGCTGGATCGGCGCGTCCGTCGCGCCGGCTGTCGTGGCCTACGTCGGGGTGTCGATGGTCGCCTGGTACGTCAACGGGTTCGTCGTGAAGCCGAACGAGCTGGTGCGGGAGCGCCCGTACATCACGAACAACATCGCGTACACGCAGGAGGCCTTCGGCCTCACGCAGATCTCGGAGCTGCCCTTCCCGGCCGAACACGGCATCGACGCCATCGAGGCCGACCGCAACCGCGAGACGCTCGAGAGCATCAGGCTCTGGGACTGGCGGGCGCTGCAGGACACGCTCCGGCAGATCCAGGAGATCCGCACCTACTACGATTTTCCCGACATCGACATCGATCGCTACAGCATCAACGGCGAGAAGCGCCAGGTGATGCTGGCAGTGCGCGAGCTGAACGTCGACCGCCTTCCCGAGAGCAGCCGCAACTGGATCAACGAGAAGCTGATCTACACGCACGGCTACGGCGTGACGATGAACCCGGTGAACGGCTTCACGCCCGAGGGGCTTCCCGAGCTGCTGCTCGGCGACATGCCCGTGCGCAGCACCGTCGAGGGACTGGCGCTGACGCGGCCCCAGGTCTACTTCGGTGAGCTGACGAACACCGACGTGTACGTGCGCACCAACCAGAAGGAGTTCGACTACCCGCAGGGCGAATCGAACAGCCTCACGTCGTACGACGGGACGGGCGGGATCGCGATCGGCGGATTCTTCCGGCGCCTGCTGATCGCCCTCGATCGGGGTGACATCACGAAGGTGCCGTTCAGCGACGACATCACGGCGGAGAGCCGCCTGCTGATGCGCCGCAACATCCGCGAGCGGCTCACCACGCTGGCGCCCTTCCTGACCTTCGACGCCGACCCGTACATCGTCGTCACCAGCGAGGGCCGGCTCGTGTGGCTCGTGGACGCCTTCACCACCTCCGCCAGCTTCCCGTACGCGCGGCACTACCGCGTGGGCAACACTCGCCTGAACTACATGCGGAACAGCGTGAAGGCGACCGTCGATGCCTACGACGGCACGGTCACCTTCTACGTCTTCGACCCGGTGGACCCGCTGGTGAACGCGTACCGCGCGATGTTCCCGGACCTCTTCCGGGACGCCGACGCCATGCCCGCGGACGTGCGCGCTCACGTGCGGTATCCGGAGCTGCTGCTGGAGGTGCAGGCAGCGGTGTACGGCCTGTATCACATGGAGACGCCGGACGTGTTCTACAACCGCGAGGACCTCTGGACGGTTGCCGGAGAAGTCCGTGCAGGCGCCGCGCGCGAACAGGCCAGCCAGCCGATGGAGCCGAACTTCGTCATGATGAAGCTGCCTGGCGAAGCGTCGCTCGAGTTCATCGAAATCCTGCCCTTCACGCCAGCCAATCGCAACAACCTGATCGGCTGGATCGCCGCGCGCAGCGACGGGGCGAACTACGGCAAGGCGCTGGTGTACGACTTCCCCAAGACCGAGCTTGTGGACGGCCCGATGCAGATCGAGGCGCGCATCGACCAGAACGCGCAGCTCTCGGGCCAGTTGTCCCTGTGGAACCAGCAGGGCTCGCACGTGCGTCGTGGGTCGCTCATCGTGCTGCCGGTGGGACGCGGGCTCCTGTACGCGGAGCCCATCTATCTCCAGGCCGAGCGCAGCCCGATGCCCGAACTCCGCATCGTGGTCCTGGCACTGCAGGATCGGCTGGCGTACGGCCCGACCTTCGAAGCGGCGCTCGCCAGCCTGCTGGGCGAGGCGCCGTCGACGCTGGGGACGCCCGCCACGGCCACGGCCCCCACCCGCCCGCAGCCGGTGGCCCCGCAAACCCCGGGTGCGCCGCAGAGCCGGGCGGATCTGATCCGGAGCGCCGCCCAGGATCTCGAGGACTACCAGCGCCTCACCGCGGAAGGGCGGCTGGGTGAAGCCGGGCAGCGCCTCGAGTCGCTCAGGGGCAAGCTGCAGGAATTACAGCGCGTGCCCTGACTCCGGCTCTGGTTCTGGGTGCCGCGGAGGGCTCTGGGTGCGGCTGGCCCTGACCGCGGCATGGGCTCCGACGCAGCGCGTGTTCTGCCCCCACGATTGGGAACGACCGCTGCTGAACGCAGCGTGCGCGGCGTGCGCTCGGCGGGAGCGTGTATGACGGCCGATCAGGAGTGCTGCCAAGCGGATGCGTGAATGGGCGATGTTCCTCGGGCTGGGGCTGATCTGGGGCTCGTCGTTTCTCTGGATCAAGGTCGCCCTCGCGGGTGACGGCCACGACGGCTTCGCCCCGCTGCTGCTCGTCACCTGCCGCGTGCTCTTCGGCCTGGCGGGCCTCGCCGTGCTGATGCTCGCGCGGGGCATGCGGCCGCCCTCCGACCGGGCCACCCTGCGCTCGTGCGCCGTCATCGGCCTCACCAACACGGCGGTGCCGTTTGCGCTGATTACCTGGGGCGAGACCCGCATTCCATCAGGCGTCGCGTCGATCCTCAACGGCACGGTCCCGCTCTTCACGATCGTGATTGCGCACTTCACGCTGCACGACGAGTCGATCACGCCGACGCGTGCGGCCGGCATGGTCGCCGGGTTCGCCGGCGTGGTGACGCTGGTGAGCCGTGGGCTGGGCGACGGCGCGGGCAGCCTGCTCGGGCAGGCGGCGGTCGTCGGAGCGGCCGTGTCCTACGCGTGGTCGGCCACTTACACGCGGCGCTTCCTGCGCGGGCTGTCGCCGATCGTGCAGGCGTTCACGACGCTGGCGTTCGCGTCGTGCCTGCTGGTGCCGGCGGTGCTCGTGCTCGAGCAGCCGGTCGCCTGGCCCTCGAGGCCGCTCGCGTGGCTGGCCGTCGCGTGGCTCGGACTGCTCGGGTCGTGCGCGGCCTACGTCCTCAGTTTCTCGCTCATCGCCGCCTGGGGCGCGACGCGGGCGTCGATGGTGACGTACGTGTTCCCGGTGGTGGGGCTGCTGCTGGGGATCGGCGTCCTTGGCGAGCGCACCGACTGGCGCCTGTTCGCGGGCACGGCCATGGTGGTGGCGGGCATCCTGATCGTCAACGCCCGGACGATCGCGGCAGCGCTGCCGCGGCGGGGCGGCACGCCGTAGAGACGACGTGCCGCGCTGCTGGCGGCGCTACTTGCGGATGGCCTTGACGTCGGCCGCGCTCACCGTGTCGCCGTAGCCGTTCCCGAGGTTCGTCCTGATGTAGTTGACCACGGCGGCGATCTGCTCGTCGTCCATCATCGGCCCGAACGGAGGCATGCCCTTCTGGCCGTTGGTGACGACGTAGACCGGATAGCGCGCCGTGCGCAGCTTCGTGTTCTTCGCGAGCGCCGGATACACGCCCGCACCGGACGCGCCCTCGCCCTGCGCCATGTGACAGGCCTGGCACGACGTGCGGTACAGCACGGCGCCGTCGCGAGGGGCGTACTTCATCGGGTTGGTGAACGAGCCGTCGCCCTGCTGGGCCCGGGCGAGCGGCGCTCCCTGAGAGGCGCACCAGCCGGCGAGCAACAGGCCGGCGAGCACCACGCGGACGCGCGAGACACGGGGGATCGAAGCTTTCACGGGGGTGCCTGCTCCTTCAGGATAAGTCCTGATCATCGTCGCCTCCTACGTGTTCAGCACGCGCCGGTGGAGGCGCTGGATGGCGTCGAGCGCCGAGAGGATCGCGCCTTCCTGCCAGGCCGGGATGTACGACACGTGCTCGCCCGCGAGCACGAGACGGCCGTCGATCTGGCAGAGGTTCTTGTAGTGCTCGGTCCGCAGCGCGTCGGTCCATGCGCCGGAGCACCCGAGGTTCCACGGCACGCGGTGCCACGCCACGGTGACGCCGTTCTCGAACTCGGCCTTGTACTGCGGGTGGATCTGCGCGCCCCACTCCACCGCCCGGGCGACACGTTCGGCCGGCGACAGCGATGAGAACTCATAGGCGTGTACGCCGAAGGCGTAGCCGCCGAGCAGGACCCCCTTGCCCGAATCGTTGAACCGGCTGCTCGGATAGCCGATCTGCGAGATGGGCAGGTCGGTGTAGCTGATGCCGCCGAAGATGTAGTCGTCCTGCTCCCAGAAGCGGCGCTTGAACTGCAGGCCGACCTTGAACGATGGGCTGTACGCAACGGCACCAATCGCCTTCGCCATCGGCTGGCTGACGGAGACCGGCAGCTGCCCGAGTACCGTGAGGGGGAGCGTACAGAGGCACCAGTCGGCAGTCGCCGTACCGGCATTGCCGCCCGTGGCGGCGTCGACGTAGCTGACCGTGACCCCCTTCTCGTCCTGTCGGATCTCGGTGACCTTCGTGTTGAAGCGAATGAGACTTCCGACCTCGCGCTGGAAGCCCTTGGCGATCATGTCCATGCCGCCCGCCGGCTGGAACATCGTGTTGTGGTGGTAGTACGCGTCGCCGTCCGCCATCCGGGCCCACAGGCGCGACTGGAGGATCTGGCGGAACGCCATCGGCTCCGAGTGCACCGGCTCGGCGTCGAGGCCGCCGCCGGGGTCCTTGTCGTAGCCGCGGCGATCGCTCGCGAAGGGCCCCTTCACGTAGCGGTAGTTCTGGTCCAGCGCGCCCCAGTTGCGCAGCATCTGCAGGAGCAGTTCCTTGTCGTCGGCGGTGACGAGGTCGTCGAGCTTGCCCTGGCCCGTGGCCTTGGCGAGCAGTTCGGTGACGCCTCCCTGCAAATCGGCCTTCAGATGGCGGAAGCGCTGCGGCTTGCCCCCGAAGGCGTCCTTCGAGTGGAAGTACGCGTTGTGGTTCACCTGCTGGAACGGCTCGAGGGCGACGCCCAGTCGCCGGCAGTAGTCCATGACGGCGTGGTGATGCGACGGGATGCGCCATGGCCCCGGATTGAGGTACAGGTCCTTGTCGAACTGGCAGGTCTGCGTCGCGCCACCGAGTTCCGTGTAGGAGTCACCGCCCCGGATGGTCCAGCACCGGCCGCCGGCGCGGTTCTGGTACTCGAGCAACTGGACCCGGTAGCCGGCCTTGCGCAACTCCAGCGCCGCCGTCATGCCGGCCAGGCCCGCCCCGAGGATGAGCACCGACGCCCCCTTCGGGTTGCCATCCAGCCTGATGGGGCCGGTATAGGTGGACTCCGCGTTCAGGCCGAGCGTCGTCATCGCCTCGTACATGACGGTGCTGCCGGCCACGCTGCCGATTAGCCTGAGCAGGTCGCGCCTGCGCATCGAGGCTCCTGGCTGGTCACTCATCGCTCAATCACTCCCTGTCTGCAGGCACGCGGGTGCGCGCCGGGCACGCGCAACCGCGCGGCAACCAAGCTCTGCCAGTCGCAAGGCGGCTGCCAGCCAGCCGGACCGCGAAGTGCGGGATTCGGGCGCAAGTCTGTCGGTTCCGACCGCGAGATCCAAACAAAGATGTCGCAAGGCCGCGACTTTCCGGACATCTTTGTCAAATGCGCCCGGAGGCGCCGGGCGCCCCCGGGGTGCGGCCGCGGACCGGTTATGGTTGTGACACCGGCTGGGCGAATGTCAGCAGGTACCCGTCAGGATCGGTGATCGCGAACTCGCGCATGCCGTACCACTGCGTGTGCAGCGGCTTCACCACCGTGACGCGCGGCGCCACGTCGGCGAAGTACGCGTCGATGTCCGTCACTTCGATGAAGAGCGTTCCGCTCGCACCGATCGGGCGCCCCTGCAGCGAGGGATACTCCTCGATGGTCGCCGCGGCGTCGTTGAAGAAGATCTCGACGGGACCGGCCGACACGGAGGCGAACACCAGGGGCGGCTGGTCGGGCACTGTCATGCCGCGACCGAAGCCGAGCACGTCCGTGTAGAAGGCAAGGCTGCGGGCAACGTCGGCGACGAGCAGGTTGGGCGTCAGCTTGCGGACCTGGGGCATGGCACACCTCGTGTGACTTGTGTGCTCGCTCATGCCTGCATCCGGGCGCCGGCGAGTACGGCGCACAGGTAGGGGGCGGTCGAGCCCCCGCCAGGTACACGCCGACCATACTACGGAACCGGTACCTGCGGACATCGCCCGACGCCCGTGCCACAATGCAGCCATGCGAACCTTCCTGCTCGTCTTCCTGCTGGCGACGACGGCGGCAGCCCAGTCCCCGCGCGCCATTCCGGCTCCCCCTGACGTGACGGCGCCACCCGCGGACGCCGCGAAGACCGCATCGGGCCTCGCGTCGAAGGTGATCACGCCCGGCAAGGGCTCGAGCCATCCGGGCGGGACCGACATGGTCACCGTGCATTACACCGGGTGGACGACCGACGGGCGGATGTTCGACAGCTCGCGTTCGGGTCCGGGCAAGCCGGTGAGCTTTCCGCTCGACAAGGTGATCGCGGGCTGGCGGGAAGGCGTGCAGTTGATGACCCCCGGCGAGACGCGTCGAATGTGGATTCCGGAGAGCCTGGCCTACCGGGGGACGCGCGAACCCAAGGGCATGCTGGTGTTCGACGTGGAGCTGATCTCGTTCGTTTCCACGCCGCAGGTGCCCGCAGACGTCAAGGCCGCGCCGGCTGACGCCACGAAGACCGCGAGCGGCCTGGCCTACAAGGTGATCGCGCCCGGCACGGGTGCACGGCACCCGAGCGCGAAGAGCCAGGTGACGGTGCACTACACCGGCTGGACCACCGACGGGAAGATGTTCGACAGCTCCGTCACCCGTGGTGAACCGGCCACCTTCCCCCTGGACGGCGTGATCGCCGGGTGGACCGAGGGGGTCCAGCTGATGGTCGAGGGCGAGAAGACACGGTTCTGGATCCCCGAGAACCTGGCGTACCAGGGCAAGAGCGCGCCCTACGGCATGCTGGTCTTCGACGTCGAGCTGATCAAGATCCAGTAGCACGATGCGCCGTGCCCTGCGCCCGGCTGCCGCCTGCCTCGCGGCAGCCGTGGCCCTCTCCTGCGGCTCGCCCCCCAACTCTGGCGCGACAGGGCCGGCGGCAGGAGACGAGGCGGCGCTGCGCGAGACGCTCACGCGCTACGCGGTGGAGTTCCTGCGCCGCAACCCCACGACCAGCACATACCTTGGCGGCGCCGGGCTCGACCCCTCCCTCGTGGAGGCCGAGGCACGGCTGCGCGACCATTCAGCGACGGCGCTCGCGGCCGAGGACCGCTGGCTGGGCGTCACCGCCCGGGCGCTCGGCGCCTTCCCCGCCGAGGGCCTGCCGGAGGCCGCGCGGATCGACCGCGACGTGGCGCTCGCGCAGGTCCGCTTCCTGCTGCGCCAGCACCAGCTGCGTCGTTACCAGCAGCGCGCGCTCGACACCTACGTGCAGGAACCCTTTCGCGCAATCGACTGGCAGCTGCAGGGTCTGCAGGGGAACGGCGACCACGGGCTCGGCACGCCGGAGCAGTGGCGCCGGCTCGTCGCGCGTGTGCGCACGGTGCCCGCGTTTCTCGACACCGCGCAGGCGCAGCTGCAGGCCGGCGTCGACGCCGGGAACACGCCGGACCCCCGCGTGCTCACCCGCGACGGGCTCGACGGCAGCGACGCCAACGCCCGCTACTTCGCCGACACCCTGCCGTCGCTGGCGGCCGACCGCCTCGCTGGCCCCGACCGGGACCGCCTGCTCGGCGAGGTGCAGAGCGCCGGCGCAGACGCGTCGGAGGCCTACCGCCGCTTCCGGGCGTTCATCGCGACCACGTTCTTCGAACCCGGCACGCGGACGGCGAAGGCGCGGTTCGCAGGCGACCGATTCGCGCTGGGAGAAGACGAATACAACTGGGCGCTTCGCAACAACCTGAGGATCGATCGCACGGCGGCCCAGTTGTTCGCCGATGCGTGGCCCGTGGTGCAGGCGACGCAGCGGCAGATGGCGGCACTTGCCGGGCAGATCGGCCGCACACGCGGCTGGCCGCTGCCGGCCGACGGCGGCGCAGCCGTTCGTACGATCTTCGACCGGCTGTCGGACGACTATCCCCGCTCCGACGCCGAGATGATCGCGTGGTACCGCGACGCCGCGTTCCGGCTGGTGGACTACGGACGCCGGACCGGCCTGTTCGACGTCCCGGCGGACTACGCACTCGAAGTCGTGGAGACACCGCCGCCCCTGCAGGCGTCGATCGACGGAGCCGCCTACTACCCGGCCCCGCCCTTCCTGGACACCGGCATCGGCCGGTTCTACGTCACACCGACCCACGACGACCAGGCCGCACTGCGCAGCAACAACCGCGCAGCGCTCGCCGACCTCGCGGCCCACGAAGGGTTCCCGGGGCACGACTGGTACTACAAGGTCCTCAGCCGCGCACGTGACGAGGTCTCCCCGGTGCGCTGGCTGACGCCCGGTGCAGTCGAGGACTCCTCGTCGATGTGGGAGGACTCGCTGCCGGCTGAGGGCTGGGGCCTGTACGCGGAATCCCTCATGGCCGAGCCCGCGCCGGGCGCGGCGCACGGCTTCTACACGCCGGAGGAACGGCTGTACCAGCTCCAGGGCCGGCTCTATCGTGACCTGCGCGTGCTGCTCGACACGGGCCTCCACACGGGGCGGCTACGCTACGCCCAGGCCACGACGATGTATTCCGAGGTGGTGGACTTCCTGCCAGGCGCGTGCGACCAGGCCGGCATGGCCGCGTCCGACGCCAAGCGTGCCAGCTGCGACAGTGCGGAGCGGGCCATCTTCCGCTACTCCAAGTGGCCGACGCAGGCCATCACCTACCGTCTCGGCATGGACCAGATCCGTGCGATGCGCGACGAGGCGGCGGCGCGGCTCGGCTCACGCTTCTCGATGCAGGCGTTCCACCTGCAGTTCATACGGCAGGGAACGATCCCGCCGGGATATTTCCGGGAGACGTTGCTGCGAGAGCTGGGCGCGGCGCCCGTCCCTTGATCGCCCGCTGGCGCGCGGCGGTACCGTGTACGCGACAGCGGCTCCACATCGGGACCGATGGGAGCCGCCGTGTGGTTGCAGATCGTGGGTGACGCTCAGCTGCGCATGGGCTGCGGGCGATTGGTGCGGTCTGCGATGCGGCGCACCGCCTTCTGGAAGCGGTCGGACAACTGCCGGCGCGCCGGCTCGGCGACCAGGCCAATGCGCGAGAACGCCTGCTGGGCCTGCCGCACTTCCTCTGCTACGGCCCGCATGCGGCTGTCATCGTCGGCCTTGCCACCGATGGTATTGGCGGCGAGCGCTTCCTTGAGCATGGCTGCGAGGCGCGTGGTCGGGGACACGGACTCCGCCGCGGCGGCTGGCGCCGAAAGCGAGCCGGCCAGGTCCTCGATCTTGCGGACGAGCGCTTCCATGCGCTTGTGGTTGGCCTCCGGGTCCATGTCGGAGCCACCGAACACGGACGGCCACCGGTTCACGACCGTGCCGAGCGCGACGGCGAAGCGCTGATCGAGCGCACGGGCCCGGTCCGGGTCCACGCCGCGGGAGGCGATCTCCTGCTGCCAGCGCGCCCGGAGTCCGCGGGCCGTGGACAGCAGATCCGCTGGTGGTTCGCTGCCCTCGGGAAGCGCGGCGAGCGCCTCGAGTTCGGCGCAGATGGCTTCGCGGGCCGCGACGCGTTCTGCGCGAGCGGTGTCGTGGCGCTGGGCGTGCCGGCTGAAGAACTTGTCGCATGCGGCGCGGAAGCGCTGCCAGATGGCTTCCGACTTCGACTTCTTCACCGGCCCGATCGATTTCCACTCGGCCTGCAGCTGCCGGACCTCGGTTGCGGCCTTGTCCCAGTCGGTGGAGTCGGCGAGCACCTCGGCACGCTCACACAGGGCTTCCTTGCGGGCGAGGTTTTCGGCCCACGAGGCCTTGCGGCTGTTGAGGTCTTCCTGGCGCCGCGTGAAGAAGCGATCGCAGGCGGATCGGAAGCGCTCCCACACGGCCTTCTCGCGCCCGCGCGACACGGGGCCGATGGTCTTCCATTCGGCCTGCAGCGCCTTGAGCGCCTCGGCGGTGTTGATCCAGTCGGTGGAGTCGGCAAGCGCCTCCGCCTTCTCGCACAGCGCGAGCTTCTTCGTGAGGTTCTCGGCGCGTTCGGCCGCCTGCGATGCGAAGTGCGCCTCGCAGCGGGCCCAGACCTCGTCGTGCGCGGCCTTGAACCGCTTCCACAGCGCCTCGGCCTGCGCGCGCGGGACGTCCGCGGCCTTGCGCCACTGCTCCTGCAACTCGCGCACCTCGCGGGCAGCCGCATCGAGATCCTCGACCGTCTTGAGCGCTTCCATGCGGGCGCACAACTGCTCCTGAATCGCGACGTTCGCGAAGCGCTTCCAGTCGTCGGCCTCGCGGAGTTCCTGCACCTTGGGCGTGAGCGCCCCCTGCGCGTCCTTCAGGCGCTTCATCACCTCGTCGTAATCCGCCTTGCTCGGCAGCGGCGGCATGGACCCGAGCGCGTTTCGGACGTCCTTGAGCGCGCGGTCGGCCACCTTGACGGTGAGATCGTCGCGAGCCACCAGCGGCTCGATCCGCGCGATCAGGGCGTGCAGCCGGGCGAGTGCCTCGCGCCGCGCAACGGCGTCGGCCTCCTTGGCCTCGGCGTCGCGCGCGGCGATCCGCGACTCGGCTTCGCTGTATCTGCCGACGACCTCGGCGTCCAGTTCGACGCCGGCGAGCAGTTCGTTCCACTCGCGGCGGGCGATGTTGAACCGCTTCCGCGCGGCGGGCAGCGTCTCTTCCGCGGCGGCGGCTGCCGCCTCGTCGGCGAGTTCGGCGAGCCGCGCCTTGCGCCGCTCGAGGTCGACCACGCGCGCGGCCTCGGCTTCAGCCGTGCGCGCTTCATTCTCAGCGGCCTGCTCGGCACTCGCGGACCCGTCCTCGGCGGCGGGCGCCTGTCCGGCCGTCTCGATATCGGCCGACGTCGGGGGCTGCGCAGCCGCGGCGAACCCCAGCGGGTCGCCGTGTGGGGGCGTATCGGTATCGGTGTCGGGCGCAGCCACGGGCTCCTCCATCGCGGCCGCGGCGAGGGCGGCCGACGCAGCAGCGTGCGCGACCTCTCGCGCGGCGCGGTCCTCGGCTTCACGCAGGATGGTGCGGGCGCGCTTCACGGCGCTCTTGTTCCGGCCACGCGTGATTACCTGCCCGAGGTCGGACGGGTCTGGCAGCAGATCGAGTGCGGCGAGCGCCGTGTCCTTGTATTCGCTGTTGAGTGCGACCGCCATCAGCTCGTCGCGATCCCCGCTCGCACGCACGCCGTCGAACGCGCGCTGCCGAATCACCTCGAGCGCGGCGTGCCGGGCCACCGACCCGAGCAGGGAGACGTCCGTCAGGCGCGCAAGCGCCCTGGCCGCCGCCGGTTCACGAGTGGCCTGTTTCGCCACGACCGCCAGCGACTTCGGGTCGGCCATGGCATCGACCGCCTGCAGGCTCTCCGCCTCGCCCAGGTCTTCGAACGCCTCCAGGGCGATGTCCCGGAGCATGGACGCCGCCTGGGCACGGACTGAGTCGTCCTGATCGTCGCGCGCCACCGCCGCGAGCGCGGCCGGGTCCATCAGCTTGGCGACCGCTGCCTTCCGGACCCGCGCGTCGTCGTCTTCGCGGGCAATGGCACCGATGACCTCCCGCTCGGTGAGCGGAAGCTCCTCGACGAATGCCAGGCGGACGGCGGGGTCGGCGTGTTTGTCGCGGGATTGGGCACGGAAGCGATCGAGCAGTGTCATGACAGGCTCCAGCCTGGCGCAGCAGCCAGCTTGTGAGGACGGCGCCCTTACCGGGCCCGCCGCGGTACTCCCAGTCTGTCGAGGGTCGACACGATGTCGGCCCCGTGTGTCCCGACGCGCACCGTTCGGTCGACGTCCAGCAGTCGTCCGTCGGTGCCAACGTAGAACGTCCAGCGGCTCGGCAGCCCGAACGGCCCGAGCACGCCGTAGGCGCGCGCGACCGTGCCGTCCGGATCGCTCAGGATGGGCACGCCCATCCCGGTGGACTCCGCGAAGGCGCGATTGGTGTCCACCGTGTCGAGGCTGGCCCCGAACACGACGGCGTCGAAGGGCGCAAAGGCCTTCGCGCTCAAGCCGATGTTGGTGCACTCGATGGTGCACCCCGCGGTGAAGGCCTTCGGGAACCAGGCCACCACCACGACCGCCTGTCCCCGGAAATCGGACAGCCGATACGTTCTAGAGTCAGACGCCTGCAGCGTGAAATCCGGTGCCTCGTCGCCGGGCCGAAGCTCAACACGCGGTTCGCGGCTGGCGGGGGACGCCGCGGACCGGAGCGCCGTGGTCAGCGCCGACACGGCTGCACCCAGCATGCGCAATGTCTTCAGGGAACCCTCGCGGTTGGACGTTTCTCGATCGCGCTCCCGCCATTCTATGCACAACCCGCAAGCTCGTCGGGTACCCTCATTGCAAAGTGCAGGTAACGATGTTCGCCTCTCCAAATTTGCGGATCACCTCATCGGCCGCATCCCGTAGCCGGCTGCTGCGCGCGGCGTGCCTCGCCGCCCTCGTCGCGACCTCCGCCTGCTCCAGACTCGGCATCGGCAACGAGGGCGCACCGACCGCGCCCAGTGGTCCACCCGCCGCCGGCGCCGCCATCGTCTACTCCGCCGTCGGGGCGAGCGACGTGCTCGGCATCGGCGCCTCGCAGCCCTGCTTCCTCTTCGAGGACTGCAACGGGACGGGGTACGTCTGGGTTGCGGCGCGGCAACTTCGTGCGCAGAACTTCACCGTCACGGTTCAGAGCCTCGGCATCCCGGCTGCGGTCATCAGTCGTTCGTTCCAGGACCTCGGCACGCAGAACGGCCGCACGATCGGCGGCAACATGATCGACCAGGAGATGCCCTTCGTCCGCGCGAACGCGGACCTGGTCACCGTGTTCACCGGCGGCAACGAGGTGAACACGATCACTGCCGCACTGAACAATGGAGCCGGCGGCAGCGATGCCACGGCCTTCATCGACCGCCAGGTGTCCACCTTTGCCAGCGACTACCAGACGCTCATCAACGGGATCCGGCGCCAGGCGCCGCGGGCGCGCATCATCGTGATGAACCTGCCGAACATGGCGGCGCTGCCCTATCTCGCCAACGCGTCGCTCGCTCAGCGGCAGGCGGCGCAGCGCGCATCGGTCCGCATGACGACGACCGCAATCAATACACTGCAGGGTGTCACGGTGATTGACCTGATGTGCGATCCCCGGCTCTATCAGGCGAGCGCCTTCTCGTCCGACGGCTTCCACCCGAACGACCAGGGGTACGCCGCGCTCGGCGCGGAGGTGGTTCGCGCCTACACGGGCACCTCGTACCCTGCCCCTGCGAGCAGCTGCGCGTTCATGACGCGCTTCTGACGTGACGTACGCAGGGGTGATCGCCCGGCTCCAGGCGGCGCTTGCCGGCGCCCTTCCTGGCGCGGCGGCGCACGCACGCATGGCCCCCCGCCCCAGACGGCCGTGGCCGCCGGGCTTCAACGCCGTCCGCGCGCGTCGTGCGGCCGGCCTCATCCTGATCTTCGCCGCCGACCACGTGCCCCATGTCGTGCTCACGGTGCGGTCCGATCATCTCCGTCACGGGGGTCAGGTCTCGCTTCCCGGGGGCGTCGTCGAGCCGGGCGAATCGATGGAGCAGGCCGCGCTGCGCGAAGCGCGTGAGGAGGTGGCGCTCACGGCACCGGTCACGATGCTGGGCGCGCTGAGCCCGGTGGACATCCCCGTGAGCGGCTTCCGCCTGTATCCGGTGGTGGCATGCTGCGCCGAGCGCCCGGAGCTCCGGCCGGCCGACGACGAGGTCGCCCGGATTCTCGAGGTGCCTCTGGCGGATTTGCTTGCGGCCGGAGCCGTCAGATGGGAGCCGTTGGAGCGCGACGGCGTGATCTACACCGTGCCCGGATTCGGGGTGGGGGGCGCGCGGGTGTGGGGCGCCACCGCGATGGTACTGAGCGAGCTGCTGGTGTTGCTGGGGTGGGAGGGGCCATCCGAGGAGTGATCGACGAAACCTGCAGACCGTGCACGTTTTCGTCGTCACTTTTGCAGGAAGCGCCTAAAAAGTCGGCAAAGTGCTTATACTTTCTTGCACATCCTGCACGGCCTTGAAATAATACGTCTCATCTGATCGGCCAACTGACGGCGATCGAACAGCCGGTGGGCGAGCCCCGTCGGTTGTCTGTCATTTCTACGTTTTTACGTCAGCTTTCAGAGGGGGACGCGAATGGGTTCCGCAGTGTTGGGCGAAGCGATCGGCGCGATTCGCGACTGGTCGGTGACGGCAGACAGGGGAACGCGGGAGCCGGTGGCGTTCGGCAGCCTGGTGTTCAACGACGCGGAGCAGCAGAAGCGTCTGCCGAAGAACGTGTACAGCGCGCTTCGGCGCACCATCGTCAACTCGGAGCCGCTCGACGCGTCGGTGGCGGATGCGGTGGCCAAGGCGGCGAAGGAATGGGCCGTGGAGCACGGCGCCACCCACTACACGCACTGGTTCCAGCCGCTGACCGGCATCACGGCCGAGAAGCACGATGCGTTTCTGAACCCGACGGGCGACGGCAAGGCCGTCATGGAGTTCTCGGGCAAGGAACTGATCAAGGGCGAGCCGGATGCGTCGAGCTTCCCGTCGGGCGGCCTGCGCAGCACCTTCGAGGCGCGCGGCTACACGGCGTGGGATCCGACGAGCCCGATGTGGCTGCTCCGCAGCGGCGGCGCGGTGACGCTCGTCATCCCGACCGCCTTCGTGAGCTGGACGGGAGAAGCGCTCGACAAGAAGACGCCGCTGCTCCGCTCGATGGCGGCGCTGTCGACGCAGGCGGTGCGCATCCTGAAGCTGTTCGGCTCGAAGGCGACGCGCGTCACGACGACGTGCGGCCCCGAGCAGGAGTACTTCCTGATCGACCGCTACTTCTACCTGTCGCGGCCCGACCTGATCAACGCGGGCCGCACACTGTTCGGCGCGGCGCCGCCGAAGGGCCAGGAACTCGAGGATCAGTACTTCGGGGCGATTCCCGACCGCGTGCTCGCGTTCATGTCGGAAGTCGAGGCTGAACTCTACGCGCTCGGCGTGCCGGTGAAGACGCGGCACAACGAGGTGGCGCCGAGCCAGTACGAGATCGCGCCGGTGTTCGAGACCTCCAACATCGCCACCGACCACCAGATGATGGTGATGGAGACGCTCAAGCGCGTGGCGCCGAAGTACGGCCTCGCGTGCCTCCTGCACGAGAAGCCGTTCGCGGGCGTCAACGGCTCTGGCAAGCACCTCAACTGGTCCATGGGCGACGACCTGGGGAACAACCTGCTCTCGCCCGGCAAGGACACGCACGACAACATCCAGTTCCTGGTGTTCTGCGCCGCCGTGATCCGCGCGGTCAACAAGTACCAGGGCCTGCTGCGTGCGACGATCGCCAGCGCGGGCAACGATCATCGCCTCGGCGCGAACGAAGCCCCGCCGGCGATCATCTCGATCTTCCTCGGGGACATGCTCACCGACATCTTCGAGCAGATCGAGAAGGGCGGCGCGAAGTCGACCAAGAGCGGCGGCATGCTCGACACCGGGGTCGGCGTGCTGCCAAAGCTGCCGCGCGACGCGGGCGACCGCAACCGCACGAGCCCGTTCGCCTTCACGGGGAACAAGTTCGAGTTCCGCGCGGTCTCGTCGAACCAGAGCATCGCGTACCCGAACATCGCGCTGAACGTGGCCGTCACCGAGTCGATCGACTACATCGCGACCGAGCTCGAGAAGGCGGTCGCGGGCGGCAAGAAGATCGAGGACGCCGCGCGTGAGCTCCTGCCGAAGATCGTCAAGGAGAACAAGCGGATCATCTTCAACGGCAACGGCTACTCGAAGGAATGGGAGATCGAGGCGAAGAAGCGCGGCCTGCTCAACCTGAAGAACACGGTCGACGCCCTGCCGCAGATGGCCTCGAAGGAAGCCGTTGCGCTGTTCGACAAGTACAAGGTGCTGAACGAGCGTGAGGTCCACGCGCGCTACGAGATCATGGTCGAGACCTACAACAAGACCATCAACGTCGAGGCGCAGCTCACGGTGCTCATGGCCAACCGGTACGTCCTGCCGGCGGCGCTCGAGTACGCGAAGCAGGTGGGCCAGACGGTTGCGGCCGTGAAGGCGGGCGGCGGGAAGACGGTCGAGGGCAAGAAGCTCCTCGACAGGGTCACGAAGCTGACCGACGAGTTCAAGAAGCGCACGGACAAGCTCCAGGCGTCGCTGAACCACTCGTCGGCGTCGGCCGAGAAGCACGCGAAGCATTTCCGCGATGCCGTCATCCCGGCGATGATCGCGCTGCGCGACACCAGCGACGCGCTCGAGGCCACGATTCCGCACGAACTCTGGCCGCTGCCCACCTACCGCGAAATGCTGTTCGTGAAGTAGGCGGAACCGGGTCAGGAAGGCAACCGGGTCGCGCGCGGGTTTCGAGCCCGCGCCCGGCCCCCGCAAACAGCAGAAGGGCGCCGCGAGGAACTCCTCACGGCGCCCTTCGTGTTTCTGGCACGACCAGCGTCCGGGCGTACCGCGCCTGCCCGCGGCGTGCCCGTCCCTCTCGACCTGCCCGACCCGCCCGGCCTTCCCGACCCTCCCGACCCGCCCGGCCTTCCCGACCCTCCCGACCTTCCCGACCCTCCCGACCTTCCCGGCCTTCCCGACCCTCCCGACCTTCCCGGCCTTCCCGGCCTTCCCGACCCTCCCGGCCGTCCGCGCGCCTGCCCTAGAACACCGAACTCCTGATCCAGGTATCCGCGCGCGACCAGCTCTTCTCGAAATCCGCGTCCACCTCGGGCGACGACTTGCCCTGCGCCGCGAGCGCCTGCTTCAGGCCGAGCAGCGACCAGCCGTTGTGGGGATGATGATCCAGCTCCTTGCGGTACGTGCGCTCCGCCTCGTCGTAGCGCTTCGCCTCGAGCAGCGCCGCACCGAGCCAGTGCCCCGCGTGGAACGGCAGCGGTTCCGGCTCGTCGTAGGTGAGCGCTTCCTGCAGGTCGAACGCCGCCTGGAAGGCCGCAATGGCCTTCGGCAGGTCGCCCGCCGTGCGCGCGATCTCGCCCTCGAGGATGCCGGCCACCACGCCGAGCAGGTTCTTCGCCGTATGCACCCGGACCATCGCCTTCGAGGTCTCCGCCGTCTTCTTCACCCGCTGCAGGTAGAGCGCCGCAAAATCCGGAGCGCCCTGCTTCAGGTGCGCGTACCCCGTCGCGAAATCCCACAGCCCGGCCTGAATCGGCGACTTCGGCCGGTTCGTCACCTGGAGGAGTTCGTCGAAACGCCCGAAGCGCAGGAGCGTCATCACCTCGAACGACGTGTCGTTGGTCAGCTTCGCGTAGTCCTTCGCGGCGCGCATCGAGACCGCGCCTTGCCCGTCCATGGCCGCGGCGTACAGCAGCATGTGCAGGTTGTGCTCGGGGTAGATCGCGAAGCCCTCGCCAATCGCCGCCTTCTGGTCCGAGTGCCACGCCTCGAGGTTGGCGCGCACCGAATCGCCCCAGCGCCCCACCTCGTTCCAGGTGTGCGACGGCATGTGGTTGATGTGGCTCGCGCCAGGGATCGAGGACCCGAGGAACTGCGCGCAGTGCTCGGCCCGCTCGGGCGCGACCGTCGATTCAGTGGCGTGCACGTAGAGATGGCACGCGCCAGGGTGGTGGAGGTCCTTGCCGAGCACCGTCTCGAGTACGGCGTGCAGCCGCTGCACGTTCGGGTTGTTGATGTCCCGCGACCCGCGGCGCGGCTCCAGCAGGAACAGCGCGTCGCCGTACAGCGTCACGATGTCCAGGTCGTCCGCGTAGGCCTCCGCCAGCTTGCGCATCGCCTCCGCGTACGCACGATCCTGCTCGACCCGCGTGTTCGGGTCGAACTTCTCGACGTAGCGCACGGTCATGGCGTCGATGAGCGCGCGCTCCTTCGGCGTGGCGTGCGCCGGGGCGAGCGAGCGGGCCTTCTGGATCGCCGCGTACGCGTGGGGCGCCTCCTCCATCGACATCGGCGCATTCAGGTAGGAACCCCACGCCCACGCCTCGCCCCAGTAGCAGATGGCGCAGTTCGGGTCGCGCTTCCAGGACTCGCGGAACGAACGTACGGCCTCGGGCTTGGCGAACGCCCACATCATCTGGAAGCCCTGGTTGAAGAACGCCTGGGCCTCGGCATTCGTGGAGGAGATGGGCCTGGCAAACGGACCCAGACCCGTCTTGTAGATCTCGATGGGCGCCGTGTAGCGCTCGAGCAGCGTTTCCTGCGGCTCCTGCGCCGTCGCGGGCGAAACAAGGCCCACCGCCAGCAGAAAGGCCGGCACCAGGCGAACAAGCGACACCTTCACGTGAATTCCTCCTTCGCGGATATCGGTCGAGTGGGTCGGGCGCCTCAGCGCATCCGCCGCAGGTGCTCGGCGCCGATCGTGCACGTCACCGTCCTCGGCTTGCCCACCATCTCCAGCGTCACCGCACCGGTCGGGGCGAACGCCGGGAAGTCGAACGTGTAGCGTCCGGTCGCGCGCGAACGCGCAGTCGGCTCCACCACCTTGCCGCCGCGCCTGAGGACCAGGTCGTCGAGCGACGCCTTCGATCCGCGCACCGGGGTCACACCCACGGTGATGCGGGTGCGCTGCGCCTCCTGGTAGTTCGGCTGCGGTGCCGGCTTCTTCTGGCTGACGACGCGCCACACCTCGTAGGCGACGGCCTTGTACGGCGTGTACATCGCCAGCTCGAAATCCGGGTTCTTGCACAGGCCCGTGTCCCAGAACACGCACGGCCCGCCGACCTTCCCGCACTCGATCGCCTGGTAGTAGCTCTCGGGTGTGATGGGCTGGATACCCTTGTCCCAGGCCGGCCTGGTGCCTGCGGCCACCGTGCCCTGCACCTGCAGGGGTGCCTGCGCCTGCATCGGGCCGACGGCCAGCAGCGCAGCCACACTCGACGTGATCCCGATCCGTGACACCCACATCATCGGTCGCCTCATGACAACTTCGGAGTATAGGGCGAATCTCCCGCCCATGCTAGACTCCGCCCATGCTCACCGCCCTTGCGCTCGCCGCCGCGCTCGCAGGCTACGCCCATCCGGAGCAGCTCGTGGACACCGCGTGGGTGGCCGCCCACGCACGCGACGCCGGCGTGCGCCTCGTCGACGTGCGCCGCTCGGGATACGACCAGGGGCACATCCCCGGCGCGGTGTGGCTCGACCCGGAGTCGATCCGGGACGCGGGGAACGCGCCCACTTTCCTGCAGCCGCAGGCCGCGTTCGAGCAGGCCATGGGTCGGCTCGGCATCTCGAACCGGACACGGGTGGTGCTTTACGACGATCGGGGCGGGTTGCTCGCGACGCGCGTCTGGTGGGTGCTCAACACCTACGGACACGCCGACGTGGCGCTCGTCGATGGCGGCTGGACCGCCTGGACCGCCGAGCAGCGGCCGGTCGCACAGGACACCGTGCCGGTGGCTGGCGCGTCGTTCCGGGCCGCGCTGGATCGCCGCTGGCTGGCAACGCTGGATGATGTGCGGGAGGCCATCGGCACGACCGGGCACCGGCTGCTCGACGCGCGCACCGTGGCGGAGATGGACGGCAGCGACACGCGCCTCAGCGCGCGGGGTGGCGTGATCCCGTCGGCGGTTCCGGTCTACTGGGAGGATCTGCTGGACCCGGCGACGAAGAAGTTCAAGCCGGCCGACGAACTGCAGGCGATCTACGCCGCCCGGGGGATCACCCCTTCAGACGATGTGATCGCGTACTGCTGGGTGGGGCACCGATCGGCAGTGGACCTGTTCGCCCTGCACCTGATCGGTCACGGCCGGCTCCGCAACTACCTTGGGTCGTGGGAGGAGTGGAGCCGGCGCCTGGACCTGCCCACCGCCCCGTTCAGACGGTAACGGCGGGCCGGAGGATTACTTCGCGCAGCGGGGATCGTTCGCCTGGATCGTGGCGATGCGCTCCTCGGTCAGCGGCACCGCCGCACACCCGCCGCTGGCGCAGACGTAGTCGCCGGCTGCCTTCGAGTGGCAGCTCTGGCAGGTGCCGAGGGGATTCGAGGCTTCCATGCCGCGCGCACGCACCGTCGTGCCCTGCGGCGTCACCGCGAGCGCCACGTATTCCCAGCCGTTCGACTCCGGGAATGCGGCCGTGCTGCGCTTGATCATGGCCTCGCCGGGAATCATGCGGAGGATCGTGCCTTCCGGATAATCCTTGCCCTTGGCCTGGTAGGCCGCGATCGCCTGCTTCAGTTTGGCGGCCTCCGGGTGCTGGATATAGGTGTGCCCCACCTTCTGCCCGTTCGCAATGCAGGCCAAGATCTCGGGCGGCACGTCCTGAGCCCCGATCACGACCGGAATCACGGCCAGCGCACACAGGATGGCCGCAAGGGCCATACGTCGCATGTTCATCATGTGCTGAAGCATACAGGAAATACGGCCGAGCCTCAGAGGTTCTGCAGGATCGCGTCGCCCATGCCCGCCGTGCCGACGCGCGTGGCGCCCGGCGTCATGATGTCGCCGGTCCGCACTCCGCCGTCCACCGCCTTCGCCACCGCCGCTTCGATGGCACTCGCTGCCTCGAGTTCGTTGAACGAGAAGCGCAGCATCAACGCCGCCGACAGGATCTGCGCGATCGGGTTCGCGATGCCCTTGCCCGCGATGTCCGGCGCCGTCCCGCCCGCGGGCTCGTAGAGGCCGAAGGTCCCCTCCGCGAGGCTGGCCGATGGCAGCAGGCCCATCGACCCCGTCAGCATCGCGCACTCGTCCGACAGGATGTCGCCGAACATGTTGCCGCACAGCATCACGTCGAACTGGTGCGGGTTCTTCACCAGCTGCATGGCGGCGTTGTCCACGTACATGTGCGACAGCGCGACATCCGGGTACTGCTTGCCGATGGCCGTCACGATCTCGCGCCAGAACACCATGCTGGTGAGCACGTTCGCCTTGTCGATGGACACGACGCTCCTGCGGCGCGTGCGCGCCGCCTGGAAGGCCTTGTGCGCGATACGCTCGATCTGCTTGCGCGAGTACTCCTTCGTATCCCAGGCGCGTTCGTCAGGTCCGCTTCCCGCCCGGCCCTTCGCCTCAGGCCGCTGCGCGAAGTACGCGCCGCCGGTCAGTTCGCGGACCACGAGGATGTCGAAGCCGTCGCCGACGATGTCGGCGCGGAGCGGGCACGCGGAGGTGAGCGCCTTGTACACGCGCGCCGGCCGGAAGTTGCAGTAGAGATCGAAATGCTTGCGCAGCGGCAGCAGCGAGGCACGTTCCGGCTGCCGCTCGGGCGGCAGCGATTCCCACTTCGGGCCGCCGACCGACCCGAAGAGGATCGCCTGGCTCTCCTCGCACGCCGTCAGCGTGGCGGCCGGCAGCGCCTCCCCGTGGTTGTCGATCGCGATACCGCCGACGTCCATCGGGCGCCAGGCCACCGCGAAACCGAACTTCCGCCCGGCCGCGTCGACGATGCGGACGGCCTGCTCCATGACTTCAGGGCCGATCCCATCGCCGGCCAGGACTGCAATCTGGTAGTTGTTCATGTGACCGATTAGGGTAGTCGCTCGGGCGCGGCCGGGTCAAAGTGCGGTCCGCGCACCGGATGCGCGCGGGCACCGGCGGGCCGGCGCCGTGCGACCGGCTGGTAGAATCCCCTGTTGTGCCGAAGCCGAAGAATGACGACCCGACACTGTTCGACGCGGTAGAGACCACCAACGCCGGTTCGGGCCGGCAGGCGCCGCCTCCGGGCGGGGGCACGGCGGGCAGCGGTTCGGCGGGCAGCGGCTCGCCCGACCACGTGTCGCTCCACGAGGCCGCGCAGTCGCGATACCTGAACTACGCGCTCTCGGTGATCACGTCGCGGGCCCTGCCCGACGTGCGCGATGGCCTCAAGCCGGTGCAGCGCCGCATCCTCTACTCGATGTGGCAGAAGAACCTCACCGCCGACGCCAAGCACCGCAAGTGCGCCACGGTGGTCGGCGACGTCATGGGCAACTTCCATCCGCACGGCGACTCGGCGCTCTACGAGACGCTGGTGCGGATGGCGCAGCCCTTCTCGCTGCGCTACCCCCTCATCGACGGGTCCGGGAACTTCGGCTCGCTCGACGGCGACAGCGCGGCAGCCATGCGCTACACCGAGTGCCGCCTCGCCCGCATCAGCGACGAGATGCTCACCGAGATCGAGCAGGAGACCGTCCACTTCCGCCCGAACTACGACGGCACGAAGACCGAACCCGTGGTGCTGCCCGCGCGTTTCCCGAACCTGCTGGTGAACGGCACGACGGGCATCGCGGTCGGCATGGCCACCAACATCCCGCCGCACAACCTGAAGGAGGTCACCACCGCACTCGTCAAGCTGCTCGACAACGAGGACATCAGCAACGCGCAGCTGTGCCGGTACGTGAAGGGGCCGGACTTCCCGACCGGCGGACAGATCCTCAATTCGAACGAGGAACTGCAGGAGATCTACAAGACCGGGTCGGGTTCGATCCGCCTGCGCGGCACCTGGACCACAGGTCCCGAGACGCGCTCGACCAAGACCGTCTATGTCGAGAGCATCCCCTACACCGTCAACAAGGCGCAGCTGGTGGAACGCATCGCCGACGTGGTGATCGCGCGCAAGCTGCCGCAGCTGCTGGACGTGAAGGACATCTCCACCGAGGATGTCCGCATCGCGCTCGAGATGAAGAAGGACGCCGACGAGAAGATGATCATGGCGTACCTCTTCAAGCACACGCCGCTGCAGATCAATTTTGCGGTCAACCTCACCTGCCTCGTCCCCGTCGAGCAGAACCCGGAGGTGGGCCGCCCGGAGCGGCTCGACCTCAAGCAGATTCTCTGGCACTTCCTGCACTTCCGGCTCGAGGTGGTCACCCGGCGCCTCGAGCACGAGCTGGCCGCGCTGCGCCGGCGTATCCACATCCTCGAGGGTTTCGAGAAGGTCTTCGACGCGCTCGACGAGATCATCCGCATCATCCGGCGGTCCGAGGGCAAGGCCGACGCCGCCCAGGCGATCATGAAGCGGTTCGAGCTGGACGCGGAGCAGACCGACGCGATCCTCGAGCTGAAGATCTACCGCCTCGCCCGCCTCGAGATCCTCATCATCCGCAACGAGCTGAACGAGAAGCGACGCCGCGCGCGAGAGATCACGGCCCTGCTGTCCGACGAACAGGGCCGCTGGACGATGGTCCGCGCGGAACTCGAGGAGGTGCAGGCGACCTACGGCGACAGGCGCCGCACGATCATCGCCTCCGATTCCGGCGAGCCGGAGTACTCCGCCGACGACTTCATCATCGAGGAGGACAACGTCGTCATCGTGTCGCGGGACGGGTGGGTGAAGCGGCAGAAGGAAGTGAAGGACCTGGCCGCCACGCGCCTGCGCGAAGGCGACGAGGTGCTGGCGGCATTCGCCGGCAGCACGCGGGCGACCTGCGTGTTCTTCAGCAACTTCGGGGCGGCCTACACCTGCCGCCTGATCGACGTGCCGGCGTCAACCGGCTACGGCGAGCCGATCCAGCGCCTCTTCAAGTTCAAGGACGGCGAGCGGGTGGTCGCGGCCATGAGCCTCGACCCGCGGGTCGCCGGGGATCTGACGCCGAAGAAGGAGGGCGAGCCGGCACCGGTACACGCCGTCGCCGTGACGAGCGACGGCTACGCCCTGCGCTTCGGGCTCGACGGCTTCGTCGAGGCGAGCACGCGGGCTGGCCGCCGGTATGCCAGGCCCGCGGACGGCGCCGAAGTGGTCGGCGTGGATCGGGTCACGGGCCGGGAGACGCTGATTGCCGCGACCGCCGGCGCGCGCGGCATGCTCTGCCCGGTGGACGAGATCAACTACCTCGCCGGTCCCGGCAAGGGGGTGATCCTCATCAAGCTCGATGAGGATGACCGGGTGCTGGGCTTCGTGGCCTCGACCGGCGATCGCGACCTGCTCACCGTCGAGACCACCCGGGGCGGCGAGCAGACGATCAGCACGGCGAAGTACGAGGTGACGGGCCGCGGCGGCAGGGGGCGCGAACTCCTCCAGCGCGGGGGCTTCGCGCGCATCATCTGGCCGCTGCTGCCGGCGCCGCAGCCGCTCGTGAACTGATCTACCGACTCTCCCACCACGGAGTCGCCGCGCTGCCCCGGATGTGCGGGGCCTGGCGACTGCGCGCTCCGCGCGCCCGGAGTTCCACACGCACTGGCGCTCCGCCAGTCCCGTCGACTGCTGCGCACGAGACCCCGTGCGCTCCGAACGCCTACCCAGCGGGGGAGTGCGGGGATGGGCCCCGTGCACAGCAGCCCTGGCCGAGGCGAACGGCGTGCCACGCCACATTCCTCCGCTAAGTCGTTGCCCAGCAGTCTCTTGCCGCCAACAGCCGGCGCGCCGGCACCGCCGGGGTGTCTGTTTTTCTGCCCAACGCCCATGTAACCTACCCGTTCGAGGGACCGCACGCTGCCCCTCGACGCCCCTGAGTTCGGGTACAATCGGGGGGCCCCGGTGACGGGCCCGGAGCTTTCGACCGCTGCGCAACGATCGCTGGACTCCAGCGGCTGTCGGTCGGCCCAGGCCCTGCAGCACACGGCTGCCACACGGGTGACTCACTTCATCAGAAGGATCGGTTCTTGGCTCATCCAGAACGTACCAACATCGCGGTCTTCATCGACTTCGACAACATCGAAATCGGCGTCAAGACCACCCTCGGCGAACACTTCGACATCGGCACGATCCTCGAGGCCCTGAAGGAGCGGGGCGAGGTCGTCACGAAGATCGCCTACGCCGACTGGACACGTGCCGGTGAATACAGCCGCGCGCTGACGCAGCACGCCATCCGCCTCGTGCAGCGCAACCTGACGCCGGGCGGCGACAAGAACGGCGCGGACATCAACCTCGCCCTCGACGCGCTCGAGATGGCGTTCACCCACCCCCACATCAATGCCTACGTCATCGTGGGCGGCGACAGCGACTTCCTGTCGCTGGTCGAGAAGCTGAAACAGTACGACAAGAAGGTGTTCGTCGTCGGCGGGCGCGCCTTCACCAGCATCATCCTGCAGCGCAACTGCCACGAGTTCATCGCCTACGAGAACCTGATCCGGCGGCCGAGCAGCGCGCGGCCGCGGAGCGGTGGGGCGCAGTCGGCCGCTCCGGCCGGAACCGGTGCGTTCCCGATCGCGCAGGCGTTCCCCATCGTGCGGCGGGCGCTCAAGATTCTCGCGGACCGCGAGGTCTCGCCGCAGACGGGGCTGCTCAAGAGCACGCTGCTGCAGCTCGATTCCACGTTCTCCGAACGCAGCTACGGCGCCTCCTCGTTCCTCGACTTCGTCGAGAAGCTGGCGCAGGCCGGCCTGGTCCTGCTGAAGCACTCGGGCCGAAGCGTGATGGTGGAGCTGAACGCGGCGTTCACCGAGGACGCCGAGGCGGCAAAGGTGCGGCCGGAGGGCGAGCCCGCGCCCATCGAGGGCGACAATGTCATCGCCTTCCGCCCGGCGGGCGAGACGGCGGGGGCCGAACCCAGCGCCAGCCCGGCTCCGGCGGCCCCCGAGTCGGTGCAGCGGCTCGGCGACAACGCCGACGGCGTACGCGCCGCCAGCCAGCTGCTTGCGGCCGCGACGAACGCCCGCTGGCCGATGTACCTGCGCAACGTGAAGCAGATCCTGCGCGCGGCCAACTTCGACGAACGGCGCTACGGCTTTGCCGGGTTGATGGAGCTGCTCAAGGCCTGCCAGCGGGAAGGCCAGGTGCGCATCGAGCGCGACCGCCGCGGTGGCCTTCGGGTCTTCCACGGTCCTCAGATGGCGCGACCCGCGGCACCGCTGCCGCAGGCCGACGTGGCCGATGAACTCGGGCCCGACGGCGAGGTGCTCGCCCCCATGGTCACCTCGCCCGAGGCGGAAGCGGAAGCCGGTCACCTGCAACCGGCCGACGTCGTCCTCACCGACGAAACCGAACCGGACGTGATCGAGATCGAGCCGGTGTCGGTGGTCGACACGACGGCAGAACTCCTGGGCCGGGCGACGAAGCGTGCGCCTCGCGCACGGGCGGGCCGCTCGGGCGTCGGAGCCACGCCTGCCGCGGCCACGCGCAGCCGGGGATCTGCGGGCGCAAAGAAGACCGCCGCGAAGAAGACCGCCGGCGGCGCGAAGAAGTCGACGCGCTCGCGGAAGCCCGCGAACTCAGACGACGACAACTTCGGCAATCGGTGATCGGCTGGCGCGTGCCTCGCCACGCGCCGGTACCACCCCTGGGGGTCGCGGGGCCGCCACCTCGCGGTCCCGTGGTCGCTATCTCTCGATGAACTCCAGCCACTGGCGCACGAGCGCCTGCTGGTTGCCGCGCGTCTTCATGTACGCGTCCGCATAGCGTCGTGCCAGCGCCGCGTCCTCCCGGGGCGAATGTGCTGCGGTGTTGGCGCGCTTCAGGTGATAGATCCACTCCACGCCAAGCAGCAGCGACTCGGCCTCGTCGGGACGCGCCTCGAGGTGACGTTCGAGCAGGCGCACCGCCTTCTGGCCCTGGCCAAAGGTGGCATACACCAGCGCCAGCGGCTTGGCGAACCGTACGTCCGCCGGCCACCGTTCCACGGCTTCCTCCAGCACGCCACGCGCCTCGGCCAGCCGCCGCTGTCGAATGAGCGAGTCGCCCAGCCACTCGTAGATGTGCGGCACGTCCGCCCCGTCCACCAGTGCCGTCTGCCATGCCCCGACGGCCTGGTCGTCGCGGCCGGCCGCGGCGAACACGGCGGCCAGGTACGTGAGCACGGCGGCGTTCTCGGCATCGGTGCCGAGGGCGGACTTCAGGCTGGACTCGGCTTTCGCGAGGTCGCCGGAAGACAGCGCCGAGACGCCGGTGTCGAACGCGCTGCGGGCCTGCGGCGTCACGCGCGGGCGGAACGCCTGCACGATCTCGGTGCGTGCCGCATCCGCACGGCGGAACGGCCGCTCGAACAGCGGGTCGACGACCGGCAGGAAGACGTCCGCCGTCGTGAGCGTCGCCCCTGATTCGGCCGAGGTCATCAGCACCTTCGGTGCCGACACTTCGAACGCACGCGTGAGCTGCTGGACGCGGCCCTGGCTGCCGGAGAGCGTCGCGCGCAGCAGGTACGTGCCCGGGGGCAGCTGCCGCACCGGAAGCGCCTTCGAGAAGATGGTGCGCAGCCGGCCCGCGGTGAAGGCCTTCACATCGTCGGCCAGCAGCGGCTCGTCTCCGTCGGCGGCCACGAGTTCGAAACGTGCCTTGAGGTCGTTCGAGCCGTCGCCGTAGGCCTCGACGTATCCGTGGACCATGCCGAACACCACGGAGTAGCCCACCGTGGGCTGGAGCAGCTCGATGTTGCCGTTCACCGGACCGCCCACCATCAGGTCGCTGGTGCGCAGCGGACCCGCGGCCCGGACCTCGGCGCGGAAGGTGTGCTCGACGGTGCCGAGCCGGTCGCCTTCGCCGAACGCCAGCTTCAGCGTGTATTCGCCGGGGGGCAGGAGTGTGCCGGCGGTGTACTGCAGCGCGGATGGTACGCCGTTCATCACCGGCAGCAGCCGCTCCTCGCCGATCCGGCTGTCGACCAGTCTGCCCTCGGCGTCGGTGATGAGGATGCCGATGGTGGTGGAGCGGGCGGCCGCATAGTCGGTGCCGATGTCCGCGTGGATCAGCACCTGCACCTTGCCCGCCTCCGGTCCCTGGAGCGAGAAGGTGGCGACGCGCAGAGGCAGCGCCGACACCGGAAGCGGCGACTCGACGGCCGCCGTCACCAGCTCGCGCGGGGTCTTCGGCCGTCCGGCATCGGACGCCACGATCGCCCGCCGCGACCTGAGCGTGATGCCCTTGCGCTTCACCTCCACGCGCACGTTGTGGGTGCGGCCGTCGCGGTCGGACGGGTTCGAGTCGATACCGAGCAGGTAGTAGCCCGAGAGTTCGGCCTCCACACGCTCGAAGACGCCAGCGCCGGTGCCGATCACGTTGAACAGCGTGCCCCGCGCGGAGGTCGCGAGCAGTTCGAGGCCTTCGGCTCGCAGGTAGCGGTCCTGGATGGGGAACGGCGTCGACCGCGCCTCCGAGGCCATGCTCGCGAACAGCTGGTCGTCCAGCTTCATGGCATAGATGCTCGTACGCGCAGCCGCGGCCAGCGCGCCGAGCTGGATCACCGGCTCGCGCTGATCGTCGATGAGGAAGCCTTCGGAGATGAACACGAGCGACTTCGGCGCATCGATCGACCTCAGCGCCGTGAGCAGCGAGCGCAGCACCTGGATCGTTCGCTGCCCGTCGGCCGCGCCGGTCGCTGCCCGGTCGTCGGCCTCCTGGATGACCTGCAGCTGGCACGACTCGAACGCAGGCCCGCCCATGCCGGAGCATTCGCGCAGGACGACCTGCTCCAGCGCGCCGGGGATCCGGCGGCGGATGTTCATCGCCTCCACCAGCGAGATGTTGAACATGGAGAAGGCCGGTGGCTGGTACTGGCCGACAAGGCGTTCGATCGCGCGCTTCAGGCGCGCACGATCCGCGGTGAAGGGCGTCGAGACGGCGCCCAGGCCCAGCCCGAGCACCGCCGCCCGATCCGTCGGGCGCAGGTGATCGATGAACGCGTTCACCGCGCCCCGGATCGCGAGGGCTCCACCGAACCGGATGTTCGGCTGGTCCACGACGATGATGATGAGGCGCCCGCCGCTGGCGTTCTCGTTGCCGGTATAACCCTCCGGCGCCGGCGGCTGGGAAGGCTTTTCCTCTGTTTCGAGCGCCACCCACTGCGCGCTCACGACGTGCCGGTCCGCGCCGTCCACGCGTACCGTGAACTCGTCGGCCTTCAGGTCGGTCACCGGGCGCCCGCTCGCGTCGACGGCGGCAATGTCCACGGAGGTGAGTTCGACCGACGACCGAAAGACCGGCAGGTCCGGCTGCTGCGGCGCCACCTGCTGCGCAGCAGCGCCTGCTGTGGCGACGCACGCGACGACCCACGCGAGGAGAGCCGCGCGTGCAGCGGATCTCACTTGTACGGGGCCGCCCTGTACCCCTGCCGCGCCCGCACGTGCGGGTAGCCGTCCACGTCCACCCTGATCTCCCGCCACGAGTCGTCACGCGTGCTGTTGGTCGGCTGGTAGCCGAGCAGGTACTGATTCGAGAGCTCGTCGAGCAGATCGGCGAACGCGTCGTGCAGCTGGTCCACGCGCTCCGTCGTGAAGGTGCGGCCGCCGGTTGGCGCCGTCAGCCGGTACATCGTGCGCTTCAGGTAGTCCTGGCTGATGCCCCGACCCTGCGCGATGATGTAGAGCGTCACATCGCTCTCCTGCAGGCGCCGCTCGACATCCTCGAGCGCCACATGGCTGCCCTGATCCTCGCCGTCCGAGAACACCACGAGCGCCTTGCGCCCGGTCTGCCGGCCGAGCATGTCGATGCCGCGCACGATCGCGTCGTACAGGGCCGTGGCTCCCCAGGGCGCCAGGCGATCCACGGCCTTCGCGCGTTCGTTCAGGTCGAGGGTCTTGCGGGTCAGGGCGAACACACTGTCGTTGAAGCCGAGCAGCGTGACCTGATCACGCGCCGGCACGGCGAGCAGGAACTCCTTGACCGCCTTCTTCAACGTGGGCATCGACGTGGTCATGCTGCCGCTGATGTCCACCGCGACGATCAGCTCGAGCGGCACGTCCTCGGAGGCGAAGTAGGTGATCGGCTGCGGCTTCCCGTCTTCGTATACGCGGAAGGCCTCGCGGGGAATCCGCCCGATGAAGCGACCCTGTGCGTCGGTCACGGTCACGGTCACCTGGATCGCCTCGACGTTCACCTTGTCAGCGTATCCGAGCCCCTTGGTGCGCATCGTCCGGACGACGCGCTCGCCGGTGGGTTGCGTGGCAACGACCCGGATCAGGTGCGCGCTGATCGTGCTGCCGGCATCCCAGCCGCACTCGTAGGGCGGCTCGTCCACCGAACAGAGCTGCCGGCCGTCGACGAAGAAGGCCACGTTCGAGACGGGGAGCGACGGATCCACCGCGACCTGCAGCGTCGTGACGCCGCTGACGTAGTCCTCGGGGTCTGGCGAGGTGATGGCAAGGGCGGTGGCAGGAACGGCGGCTGACGGAAGGGTTGAGGCGGCAGGCGCCGTGGCAGTGGGAGGCGGCAGGGCGGGCGCGAGGGACCGCGTCCCCGCGTCCTGCGCCGCGCGGGCGTGCGTCAGGCCGCCAGCCATGGCGGCGACGACACCGGCGAGCACACACGCGGCGACCCGGTTCGGCATCACGGCTCCAGCGTGCCTCCGGAGTTGTCGTCCAGCACGAGCGGACCGTCGAGTGTGGCGGCGGCGGCCACGTAGTTCGCGAAGGTCGACTCCGGCACACCGCGCACGTAGCGCGACACCGCGCGCAGGTCGGTGGGGTCGGTCGGCTGAGCCTGGTCGAGCAGGTCCTGCAACGCGGTCGACAGCACGAACGGCAGCAGCGCAGCCGGCAACCGCGCCTGCAGGAATCGACCGGCCAGTTCCAGGTGCATGTCGATCATGGACGCCGCCATCGTCGGAAGCTGGACGCGCCCCTCGAGCACGCGGGATTGCCGCGCCGAGGGGAAGCGCGAGCACGCGCACCCCGCCGTGACCATGCTGCTCGCCCCCCACGCGTCGGATGGAGCGCCGCCGCCGAGCCACGCGAGTTCGACCAGCGAAAACAGATTCTCCACCGAATCCGGTGCGTTTTGAAGCGCCCACCGCAGTTCCCGCTCGCGCCAGCCGTCGAGCGCCAGCGCGGCGACGGCGGCATCGACGGCGCGGGGGTCGGCCCCGAACGCGCGCACCCGGGTCAGGCCGCGCGCGACTCCCATGGCGAGCCGGTCGCGGTCGGCGTCGTGCAGGCGGCGCGGGTCGAGCAGCGCCATGCTGGCGGCCAGGCCTTCTCGATCGAGCGATGCGATCCGCGGGGGCGTGTCCGGCACGTCCATCGCCAGCCGCCGCAGCGACAGCGGCGCGAGCGCCAGGTCGAGGCCGACGAGCGAACCGCTCACGTGCCACGGCACGCCCGGGCGGAAGTCCTGGTGGGGTACGGCCCACGGCATCCGTTCGCGCCCATCGCCGTCGCGGCGGCCGATCCCGAAATCGTGCCGCAGCGCCACGTTGGCCCCGAGGAGCGAGGGCCCCTCGGGATCGCCGAGGTACATCGCGTACACGAACGACACGAGGGTCTGGCCCATGACGGCGTCGGACACGTCCAGCAGGATGTCCCCCGCCCTGCGGGCGCGGCGCAGGTCGCCGCCGCGAGCCGCGCGGGTCAGCTCGTCCCGAGCCCGGGACAGCGCGTCGCGGCCGTCCGGCGGCGGCGGCACGCCGGGCGGCGGCAGGGTCACCGAGGGCCGGGCGAACGCTCGCCCCTCCCGGTCGTACAGGTCCGACGCACGTTGTGCGAGCTCACCCACACGGGAGACGGTCGGCACGATGGCGATGTCGGAGGCCAGCGTTGCCAGCTCGAAGGCGGCATCCAGCGTGGCGCTTCCCTGCCTGGCGCGCGTCCGCTCGATACGGCGGCGCTCGGCGAACGGGACGTCGAGCCGATACCGCTCGCCCTCCCAGGCAACCACATTGCGCGGCCAGTCGGGTCCGGCGACGGCGGCCACCAACGAGGCCTCGCGGGTCGCGCGTCCGGTCCACTGCGGGGCCAGCGTCTCCTCGAGCCAGCTGGCCAGCGCGCCGTGCCATCGGCCGCCGGTCACCGGCACCGCCGCGAGGGAGAGCAGCATCTGCTCGGCCCGGGCCAGGTCGATGGTGCCCACCCGCACCAGCCGTTCGACGATGGAGAGAGCGGACTGGAACTGCGTCTGCGTCCAGAAGGCGTCGGCGCCGTCGGTGGCGAGCCCTCGGGCCTGCCGCAGCAGCGCTCGATACACCGACGGGCTGCCGATCCCGATTCGTTCCACCGACAGCAGGAGCATCCGCCGCTGCGGCAGCTCGGCGATGATGCTGGCCGCTTCGTTGAGCGTCGACTCCTCGGCACGTGCGAAGAGACGCTGGCCGAACGCCAGCTGGTCGAGACGATCGCCGCGCGTGTACATGCCGCCGGCAGACGCCTGCAGCAGCCAGGCGGCATCGATCACCTCCGGCTGCGGACCGTCTGTGGCGGTCGGCACTCGGGAGAAGCCGAGCGCGTTCGCCCAGAACGCGCGCGACGCCGGCGGGGCCGGCGTGCCGTCAGGCGTCACGCGCAGGCGCAGCAGGAGCAGTGCCAGGTCACCCAGCGGACGCGTGAACGGGAGTTGGTTGACGTCCCACTCGTGATAGTTCGCGCGCACCTGCTCGACGAGCGCCTGGAACCGGACACGGCGCAGCTCGGGCTCGGCGAGCCAGGCCCCGAGCGCGAAGGCACGCGACTCGGGTGCGGCCGCCGAGAGCACGTCGACGAGGTACGCCAGACGCGCGCGTGGATCGGTGAACAACGTGCGGATGAAGGCGTCGGGTTCGGCCACGCTCGCGTGCGCCGCCGCTTCCCACAGCGGCTCGGCCTCGGTGCCACCCGGCACGTCGACCCGGCCGGCGCGCACCCGCACGGAGGGGCCGAACGCGGAGAACGCCGGGGCCGCATGGTCGTAGATGAATGTGAGCAGGTCCGGGTGCTCGGCGTAGAAGCCAAGCGTCTCGTCGTCCAGGCCGGCGAGGCCGCGACAGAGCAGCGCTGCACGCTCGTCGGCGATGACGGCGGCGAGGAGCTGGCCGTCGGCGACGGGACGCCGCAGGACCGCACGGCTCCACAGGGCACGTGTGAGCGGCAGCGGCGTGATCAGGGTTGGCGTGGGTGCCGCGGCGGTCGGCGCGACCAGCGACTCGAACGTGAGGCGAGCCCGGCGGTGCGGCGGCGGCGTGTAGACGAGGCGGATGATCTCCGCCGCGAGGCGCCCGCGGTCGCGCTGCGGATCAAGACCGAGGCGTACAGCGAGCGACGCCACCGGTGCCGTGACCGGTACATCCGTCGTAGCAGGCGCAGCTGCAAGGAGAGGCAGCTGAAATGCCGCTACAATCGTGGAGCACAGCAACACCAACAGCCCGCGCATCGGTCAGGCGCTTCAGTCGCAGAAGTATATCCGTCCATGGCATCGGCGAACTACACGGCAAAAGACATCACCGTCCTCGAAGGGCTCGAGCCCGTCCGCAAGCGACCCGGCATGTACATCGGCGGTGTCGGCACGGCCGGCCTGCACCACCTGATCTGGGAAGTGCTCGACAACGCGATCGACGAGGCCATGAACGGCCACGCGTCGAACATCCGCGTGACGCTGCACGGGGACGGTTCGTCGATCACCGTCGAGGACGACGGCCGCGGCATCCCGGTGGACACGCACCCCACGACGAAGAAGAGCGCCCTCGAGGTGATCTTCACGGTGCTCCACGCGGGCGGGAAGTTCGAGCAGGGCAACTACAAGACGGCGGGCGGCCTGCACGGCGTCGGCGCCAGCGTGGTGAACGCGCTGTCGAAGGAACTGGTCGCGACGGTGAAGCGCGACGGCGCGCTCTGGGAGATGCGCTTCCGGCAGGGCCGGCCCGTCGGGCCGATCAAGAAGCTGGGGCCCGCCCGAGGCAGCGGCACCACGGTCTACTTCCATCCCGACGCGACCATCTTCCCCAAGATCGAGTTCGACGCAGCGATCATCCGCGAGCGGCTCGAGGTGGCCAGCTACATCCACAAGGGGCTGAAGGTCACCTTCGAGGACGAGACCACGAAGACGCGAACGGTCTTCGAGCATGCCGAAGGGCTGGTCGAATACCTGCGGAAGATCACCGCCGATCGCTCGGCCAAGGCGATCCACGAAGCCCCGTTCGTCATCGCCAAGGACGACGGCATGCGCCTCGACCTCGCGCTGCAGTGGACCGAGTCCACCGACGAGCACATTCGTTCGTACGTGAACGGCATCCCCACAGGCTCAGGAGGGACGCACGAGAACGGCCTGCGCGCAGGGCTGGGCAAGGCGGTCCGCAACTTCATCGACACGCACAACCTGTCGCCCAAGGGCGTGACGGTCACGGCCGAGGACATCCGCGAGGGGCTCACCGGCGTGCTCAGCGTGTTCATCGCCGAGCCGCAGTTCCAGGGACAAACGAAAGACCGCCTCAACAACCCCGAGATCCTCTCGGCGGTGGACGGCATCGTCCGGCCTGCGCTCGAGCACTGGCTGAACCACAACATCAGCGTCGCCGAGGCGATCGTCGCGCGCATCATCCTGGCCGCGCGCGCCCGAGAGGCGAGCCGCGCCGCCCAGCAGGAGGTGTCGCGCAAGAGCGCCACCTCCACACGGCTCAACCTGCCCGGCAAGTTGAGCGACTGCACCAATTCCAGCGCCGAAAGCAGCGAGCTGTTCATCGTCGAAGGCGACTCGGCGGGCGGCTCGGCCAAGCAGGGGCGCGATCGCGCCCGGCAGGCGATCCTGCCGCTGCGCGGCAAGGTGCTGAACACCGAGAGCGCGTCGCTCGCCAAGGTACTCGAGAACAAGGAACTGTCCGACCTGGTGACCGCGCTCGGCTGCGGCCTGGGCAAGAACTTCGAGCTGGACAAGCTTCGCTACGGCAAGATCATCATCCTCGCGGACGCGGACTCGGACGGGAACCACATCGCCACGCTGCTGCTCACGTTCATCTACCGTCACCTCCCGCAGCTGATGCTCAACGGCAAGGTGTACCTCGCGCAGCCGCCGCTCTACCGGATCGACATCGGCAAGGAGACGCACTGGGCGCTCGACGACACGGCCAAGGAGCAGGTGCTGAAGGCGCACGCGAAGAACGGCAACCGCGCCACGCCGGAGATCACCCGCTTCAAGGGGCTGGGCGAGATGATGCCGAAGGTGCTGTGGGAGACGACCCTGAATCCCCGCACGCGCCGGCTGCTGCGGGTTGAGGTGACCGATCAGATCATGACGGACCGGGTCATCAACGAGCTGATGGGCAAGGACGCGTCGGCTCGGTTCCGGTTCATCATGGAACGGGCGGACGAGGCGGAGGAACTGGACGTGTAGGGCCGCCCGAAGGCGGCCCGGAGGTCCACTGGCTGCCGTGCGCCGGGGACCGCTATCGCGTCCGCCGGCGACGACGAGCGACGAGGGCCGTGAGGCCCGTGCCGAGCAGCACCATGCTGGCGGGCTCGGGGACGGCCGGGTCGCTGGTCGGCGGCGCGGCCGCGGTGAAGTAGATTGCGGTGGACCGCTCGATGCCCGGCGGCGGTTCGTCGAAGTCGTCCTGAGGCACGAACGGAGGCGGCGGCACGGCCGGACCGATCATGGCCACTTCCACGAGGCCGAGAGCCGTGTTGTAGGAGAAGTTCAAGGTCGCCGAGGTAATGTCCTGCGGCAGCGGCGCCAGGGGATTGAATTGGGAATCACATGTACCCGGGTCCGGGCCGAACAGGCCGGGTGACTGGTAGGACGGGTTGGTCGCGTCGACGGTGACCACCGCACCCACGCAACTCGTTCCGGTACCGGCAAAGTACGCCGTTCCCGAGCCGGAAGGCCGCGTATAGGACGCCGAGACGTTCGTCAGTGCCAGGCCGCTCGGAAAGTCGAAGAGCAGGACCTCGAGCGTGTACTGCACCGGTTCGTCCTGGCCCGTGGGCGCCAGCTCCACCCAGCCGAACGACCCGATCGGGATCTGCGTCGCATACGTCGCGCGCGCCCCGCCTGCCAGCACCACGAGCACGGCCAGCGCCGTGCGCACCACCTGTTTCACCCCTGATGACATCATGTGACCCTTGATCGCTGCGTGAACCCCGGTGCACGCGAGTAGAGACCCCGCACGAAGCACGCCGTTCAGCCGTGCGAGCCCGTCCCGTTACTGGCAAGATGCTCGCCGCGCTGCACGCGGTGGCACCTGCGCTCTTTCCCACACGTCTTCACGCGCGTGCCGAACACGCGCGAGGCGCGGTCGCCCTGTCACGCTCCTTTTGTCGCGGCCGGCATCCGCGGCCGGGCCTACTGCACCTGGAACGTGGCGCGCGCTTCCACCGTATACGCGCCCGCCGCGAGGTTGAACGTCGTCGTCGCCGTGCACGCGCCCTGCGCGTCGCACGTGGAGAGCGGCACCAGGGTCGACACCGGCACCGCGCCGAAGCGCGGCTTCACCCGCACTTCCACCGTCGTCCCGCTCGGCACGCCGGTGGTTGCGACATCCACGCTCGTCACGCCGGGCGCCGGGAGGTTCAGGTCCACCGTGCCGTAGCCGCCCTGCGGCACCGCCGGCGTCGCGCTGCCGCCGAGGCTGGTGATGCGCACCGTGGGGGCGATCGGATTCGCGAGCGGGCCCGGCCCCACGATGCGGAGCGGCGCCGGGTCGCTGCTGGTGAAACCGGACTGCGCACTGAGGTCCACCGACTCGAGCCGCACGCGCCCGGGCAGGCCGTTGTTGGCGTTGAACTGCTGGCTCCCGCCGCGCGCGAAGAAGCTGCTGTTGCCGCCGTCGACAATGCGCGACCCCACGATGCGAATCGCGCCGCCCGACCCGCCCGATCCGCCGCGCGCGCACCCAGCGTTGCCGACGCTGCCCCCCGTACCGCCGTCGGCGAACAGCTGCATGTTCGTGATGGTGACGGTGCCATTCGCGGCGATGAGCAGGCCGCCTCCGCCACCGCCGCCGCCACCGCCCGTGCAGTTCGACGCCGAGGTGCCGATACCGGTCCCGCCGCCGCCGCCGGACCCGCCGACCAGGGGCAGCAGTTCGGGTACGCCGAAGAACGTACCTCCCGTCGAGAATGTCGAGCTGCTGGCTCCCGATCCGCCGCCGGGCCCGAAGCCCGCGCCGCCGATGGCGGCGCCGTTGACGACCGGCGCGGCACCGTCGCCCCCGCGGAATCCACCGGGCCCGCCCAGGCCGCCGAACCCGATGGTCTGGCTGCCGCCGTTGCCGCCGCCGCCTCCCGACACCGAAAAGCTCTGACAGCAGCCGAACGCGCCCCGCAGCAGCACATCTCCAGACACCAGGATGGTGGCCGGCGAGTTGGCCGCATTGCGCGAGAACTGCACGTTGAACCCGCCGTCCACCGTGAAGCTGCTGAACTTCAGGATGCCGTCAGCGGGAATCTGCAACGTGATCGTGCCGCTGGTGCACGGCGAGGAGCAGCCGCTGGTGCCAGGCGGGTAGGTCGCCGGGTTGCCAGCGTTGAACGGCTGCAGCGTCTGATCGCCCGCGCAGCCGCAGATGTCCAGCACTGTCTGCGCCAGCACCGGCCCGTGGCCGGTCATCGCCACGGTCCCCACGACAAGGACCGCCAGCTTCAGCGCGTCGACCCACCTGTTCGATTGCGTCCGTTCCATGGCTTGCCCCTGCGCGGTCTGCTGCCGCCGCGCCCTGTCACTCCACTTCATCATCACGGCTGTACCTGCACGCCAATCACCGGTGCCACCACCGCCGGCAGTTCCGAGGCCGCCGGGTTCCCTACTACCACCACGAGCTCGCGCCGTTGACCGTCGAACTCGAACGTCAGCACGGCGACGCCCTGCGCTCCGGTCGTCGTGATCGTCACCGGCACGACCCGATCGCCGACGCCAATCGTCCCGGCGCCCGCGCTGGCGACCGACGGGTTGCTGCTCGTCACCGTGACGAACACCGGCGCGGTCGCCGGGGTCGTGAGCAACTGCACGCCCAGGCCTGCCGAGACGGCAGGGCCGGCCGGCGCAACCACGCGGCCGACGGCATTGTTGGCCGGGTTTACCACGACACCGACGAGCGGCGCCGCAACCACGGGCGTCTCAGCCGTCGGCGCTCCGACCGTCACGCGGAAGGTCTGCACCTGGCCGTTGACGGTGAGCGTCAAGGTGGCCGTGCCGCCCGCGCCGGACGTGAGCGCGATCGGCGCGACGCGGCTCCCGATCGGAATCTCCACAGGCGAGTTCGCCACCTGCACCACGGCTGCGTCGCTGCTGGTGACCGTGACAGGCACGGGTGCCGCAGCGGGCGCAGCGAGCAGGACGAGACCCAGCGTCGGTGCGGCGTTGATCGGCACGAACGCCTGGCCGATGAATGCGTCAGCGCGCGGCGTCAGGAAGCCGACGATCGGCGCGAACACCGGCGGGATCTGATTGGCGGACGGCGTGCCCACCACCACCGTCACCGTGCGCACGACCGTGCCCGCCTGCAGCGTGAGTTCGGCGGTGCCCGCCGCGCCCGATGTGATCTGCAACGTCGTGGTTCGCGAACCTGCCTGCACGGCCGATGCAATCGCAGTGGCCACAGTCGGGTCGCTGGTCGTCACCGTCACATTCAGCGCGCCCCCGGCGTTGGCCTCGGACAGCAGCGTCAGCGTCGGCGACGTCACGCTCGACACCGGGACAATCACCAGTCCAGCCGACGGTGCACGCGCCACCGTCGCACCGACGATCGGCGCCAGCGTCATCGGCGTGCGATCGGCCGAAGGCGACCCGACCACGACGGTGACCGTCCACGACTGGCCATTGGCCTCGAGCGTCAGCACCGCCGTGCCTGCCGTGCCGGTCGTCACCGACAGCGTCGTCGTGCTCGTGCCGGCGTCGATGCCCGTGGCGGTGGCCGTGGCCACTGCGGGGTTGCTGCTGGTGACGCTCACGGGCGTCAGCGCGCCGGCCGGCGACGACAGCAGCGTCAGCCCGAGCGTGCTCTGGCTGCTCACCGGCGTGAACACCTGGCCGAGCGACGGGGCCGGGGTGAGCGCGGCCCCGACAATCCGCGCCTCCGCGGTGACGGAGCTGCCCACCTGGCGGTCGCTCACCGTGACGATCGCCGCGGCGATTCCGCGCGACGAGGTGGCCGTAATCGTGGTGTTGCCGACGGCGGCACCCGCGCGCGCCGCCGGATCGCTCGGGCAGGTCGCGCAGGCCGTCACGGTCGCGACGGCCGTGCTCTCGCCGGCCGGGATCACGATTGGCGTGTTCGGCAGCGTGACCACGGCCGGATTCGCCGCCGCGAGCGTGATCGTGATCGGCTCGGTCGCCGGCTGCGCGAGCGAGAAGCGCAGGCGGCCGGTGCCGGCGCGGTCGAGACCGAGCACGGCCGGCTCCACCGTCAGTCGCGACAGCACCGTGTAGGCGCGCTCGGCGCGCGCAATTTCAACGTTCGACGCGTTGCGCGCAGAGGCGACGACCGTAAACGTCGGCGAGCTCGCCGCCGGCACGGTCACCGTGCGGGTGAACGGCGATGCCGTCACCGCAGGCTGCGCGACGCCGTTGACGGTGAACACGACACTTGCGACCTGGAGCGACGAGGCACCAGCGGCCTCCAGCGTCACCGTGGTGTTCTCCACCACCGTGGTGCCAACGGGCTGCACCAGCGCAAACGCGCCCGTGAGGAACGTGATCGTGATCGGCGTCGTCACCGCGCTGCCGTCAGCGTTCACCAGGGCGTTGTTCGCCAGGTCGGTGATGCCACCCGTCAGCTCGACGACGACCACCGAGTCGAACGGCAGCGAGGCCGTGGGCGTGAAGCGCACCGTGGTGCCGTTGTTCAGGAACCCGAACGACCCGGCCACAGGCGTGCCGCCGACGCTCACCTGGAAGGACGCGGCCGTGACCGTCGCAGGCTCGACGGCCTCGGTGAACGTGACGGAGATCGGCGACGTCGTCCCCACGCCCACTGCGCCGCTCACCGGATCGCTGATGCTCACCTTCGGAGCCGTCACGTCCGGCGAAGCCGTGCGGAACGTGGAGGTGAACGCCGCGGCCAGTGCGTTGCCCGCCACGTCGCTCACGCCCGTGGTGACCGACACGGTGTAGAGCGTGTTGATTGCGAGCGGCGCCTGCGGCGTCAGCGTGACGCTCCGGCTGTCGGGTGCCACGGCGAGCGTCGCCGCCACCGGGTTCGCACCGGCCAGCAGGCGCACGGTGTTCGCCGTCACCGACGCGCCCTGCACCGGCTCGGAGAAGCTCACCGTCACCGTCGTCGCCAGGTCCACGCCGGCCCCACCGGCCGCGGGAGCCACGGTCGTGACGGTCGGTGCCACGACATCGAGCACGCTGACCGTCACCGCCGTCGAGGCGGTCTGGTTGCCCGCCGCGTCGCGCGCCGTGCCGGTGAGCGTCAGCTGACCACCCGAGATCGGCGGCACCGCAAACGTCACGGTGAACGCCTGCGAGGTCGACGTGGCAGGCACCGCCAGCGGCGCGGTCTGCGTGCCCGTCACGAGCCCGGTCGTCGTCAGCCCGACCTCGACAACGCCGACGTTGTCGCTGGCGTCCACGTTCACCGTCAGCGGGTTCCGTGGGTCGATGCCCGCACCCGCGGCGGGGCTGGTCACGGAGACCGCCGGGGCCGAGGCGTCCCGCAGCGTCACCTGGCGCACGACTTCAGCGCTGACATTGCCGGCCGTGTCGGTGGCTTCGACCGTCAGGGTCACCGTGCCCGGCGTCGTGGACGCGAGCGTCGCGACCAGGAACGTCGCCTGCGCAGGCGTCACCGGCGGCGTGAACGTGCGGGTCTCGTCGAACGTCAGCACACCACGCGCGCGGAGGGCGATCTGTGCCACGGCCACGTCGTCGGTCGCAGACGCCTGCACGCTGATCGTGTCGCCCGGCGTGAACACGGCGCCGGCCTCCGGTGCCTGGATGGAGACCACTGGCGCCTGCGCGTCTCCAATCGTGAGCACCAGCGACTGCAGCGGGCTCAGGTTCCCGGCTGCGTCACGTGCGCGCGCCCGCACGGTCACCGTCCCGCCGTTCGGGGCATTGGCGGGCACGGCGATCGAGAAGTTCACAGTGGTGGAGGTCGAAGCCGGTGTCACCGCGGCCGAACCGCTCGTCACGAACGCACCTTCGGTCGAGAAGTCCACGGCCACAACGCCAACGTTGTCCGACACGGTCGCGCGCAGTGCGGCGTCGGTGCCGGCGAGGACGCGGGTAGCGCCGCTGACCGTCTGCAGGTTCGTCAGTGCCGGCTCGACGATGTCCGCCACCGGCACGGTGCGGCCCGCCTGGCCGACGTTGCCCGCCGCGTCGGTCGCCGACGCGAGCAGGATGATGCTGGCTGGTGCCTGCAGCGAGGCGGGCACCGTCACCGAGAACGTCTGCGTCGTGGTGGTTGCCGCCGGCGACACCGCGCGCGTCTCGCAGCCCACGAGGATCGGGTTGCACGTGAGTGTCACGGCGGTCACGTTGCCGGCGTCGGTGGCCATCACGGTGACGGTGAGCGTCTGGCCCGGCGTGGCCTGCGCGCCTGCGGCCGGCGCCGTGATCGTCACGCTCGGCGCCACACCGTCGCGCACCGACAGGTTCAGCACGGCCGGGGTGCTCTGCAGCGCGCCAGTGTCGAGGGCTGCCGCCTGCACCGTGATCGCGGCACCCGGGGTGGCATCCGCCGGCACGTTCACCGTGAAGCGGCGGGTCGTGTTCGTCGTCCCTGCGGCGACCGGCTCGGTCACGCTCGCCGTTGCTGCGCCCGTCGCGGTGAAGTTCAGCTGCGCCAGCGCCACATCGTCGGTCGCGACGACGTCGAACTGCAGCGCGGCGCCCTGCGGGACAATCGTCTGACCGCCCACATTGACGAGCTGCACGGTGGGCGGCTGGTTCTGCGCCACCGGGACGGTAATCTGGAACGGCGCCGAGCGGTTGCCCGAGGCGTCCACTGCGCGGGCGGTCACGATCAGTTCGGTCGCATCCAGCGCCAGCGCGATGGCGGTGGTGTACGGACTGATCGCCACGACGCGGCTGAGCGTCCCTGCCTGGTACTCGACGCGCTCGACGTCGCTCGTATCAATGGTCGGGACGATCGTGATCGTCGCGCCCGCTCGCGCCGTGCCCTGCACCGCCAGCGCGGTGATGAGCGGCGCGATGGTGTCCACCGTCTGGAACGAGAACGTGACGGCGCCGCCCGCGAGCGGGTTGCCGGCCAGGTCGGTCACGTTGCTCAGCGTGGCAGTGAACGTCGCGTTCGCCGGCAGGAAGTTCACCGGCGACAGCACGAGTGCCGTGTTGCCGAGGGTCAGTGCTGTCTGCGCCGGCACGACGTCGCCGTTCGCGCTGCGCAGCACGAGCGTGCCGCCCGCGATCGGTTCCGAGAACGTGGCGCGCAGCACCGCTTCCGGCGCGACCTCGCGCGCGTTTGCCGCGGGGAACAGCGACAGCAGGACCGGCGGCGTCACGTCGCGGACCGCGAAGTTGCTGATGAACGGATCGACCATCGCGATGTTCGATTCATCGCGCGGACCGTCGGGCGCACCCTTGACGACCAGGGTGTAAACGGCGCTGCCGCGCAGCGGCTGCGACGGTGTCAGCGTCACGGACCGACGGTCTGGCGACACAGCCAGGGTCGCCAACACTGGCGTGGACCCGTCGAGCAGCGAGACCGCCGCCGCCGTGAGGCTGGTCGCGAGCATCGGCTCGCTGAAGTTCACCACGACAGTCGTGCCCGGCTGCACGCCCACCGAACCGGTGGCAGGCGTCACGCTGATCACGCGCGGCCCCGTGTTGTCGAGCACGATGTCGCCGACGGCCAGGGCCTGGCCGCCGGTCGCGAGCGACCCGGAGAACGTGCGCACGCCGTTCGACACCAGCTCGAAGGCGCCGATGGTGAACGGCCCAAGTGGGATGCCGGCGAACGCGAACGTGCCCGTGAGGTCGGTCGTCACCTGCAGCACGCCGGACTGGAGGCCGCTCTGCGACTGGAAGTTCAGCGTGACGAGCGCGCGCGCGGCCGGCGTCTGCCCGTCCGGCAGCAGCACACGGCCGGCAATGGCACCGGCCGCCCCGAGCGTCACCGTGACCTGCGACGCCTGGCCCGCCGCCGCAACCGAGCCGGTGGCGACACCGGCCAGCGGCCCCGACTCTGCACGCGCCGAGTAGTCGCCCACCGGCACGTCGACGATGGTTGCGACGCCGGTCGCGTCGGTGAAAGCCGGTATCGTCGTCGCGGTCGGGCCAGCGGGCTCGTTGCCGAACGAGCCTTCCGCGTTGAGCGTGACGCTCGCGCTCGGCACGGGCGTGAGACCGTCCGCCGCGACCACGCGCACCGTGACCGGCGCGACACCGCGCAGTCGCACCGTGAGGTCGACCGTCTCGTTCGCCTCGTCGATCGTCGCTGTCGCTTCGCCGCCGTTGCGTGGCTGCGCGAGGGACTGCGCCGTGACGCGGTAGGTGCCGAGCGTGAGGTTCTCGAACGTGAACTGCCCGTTGACGTCCACGCCCACTTCGCGGCCCGCGGCAGCGATCGTCGCGTTCGGCGCAGGCTGGCCGGTTTCGCTGAGCACGGTCACACGCAGGGCGCCGAACGGCTCGAGCGTGATGTTGCGGTCGACGATCTCGCCCTCGAACGTCAGCGAACCGGTCGCACTGCCCTTCGCCCCGCTCACAGGGTCGGTCGCCCTGAGGGTGAAGCCGCCGGCGGGCACGCCTTCGAAGCGGAAGCTGCCGTCGCCCCGGGTCGTCACCTGGAGCGAGGTCGGAATGAAACTGCTGGTTGTCAGCTCGACGTTGGCACCGGCCACACCCGTGACGCCGTCGGCGTTCAGCAGGAACCCGCTCACGGCGCCGCGCGGCAACTGCACGACGACCACCTCGACGACCTGGCCCTCGACCAGCAGCTCGCCAGTCGCGCGGCCGCGGCGACCGGTGGCCGGGTCGCTGGCTTCCACAGTGAAGGGGCCAACCGGAATCGACGTCAGCTCGAATCGGCCGGTCGTGGCGGTCGTGGCGTACGCCTGCACGGCGCCCGACAGCGAGACCTGCGCGAACGGGATCGGCTGGCTCGTATCAGCGGTGAGGAACACGCCACTCACGCGACCGGAGGGCGTCAACGTGACCGTGGCGCCAACCTCGGCGTCGCGCACGACGACGCCGCTCGCACGGCCGCGCAGCCCGGTGATCGGCTCCTCCACTTCGACGCTGAACGGACCCTCCGAGAGGTTCACGAACCGGAGCGCGCCGAAGGCGTCTGCCGAACCGTCTGCCGTGTCCGACGGGAACGTGCCGCGCCGCAGGCGGACGATGGCGTTCGGCACTGGCTGTGCGTTCGCGCGCTTCACCAGGACGTTCACCGTGCCCAGACCCAGCAGGCGGATGGTGACGTTCACCTGTCCCCCCGCGGGCACCAGCGCGGTCGCCTGGCCGCGCAGCCCGCCGGTCGGCGTCTGCGCTGTCAGGCTGTAGCCGCCTGCCGGAATGGGCAACGCGCTGGTGAAGCGACCGTCTGCGCCGGTCGTCACCGTCAGGTCGCCGAAGCTGATACGCACGGTCGTGCCGGCCGGAGCGGGCGTCACGCCGTCGGGCATCAGCACGATCCCCTTCACGGTGCCATTGGTCAACGCTGCCGACGGGAACTGCAGGACGATGTCCGCACGATCCGGGTTGGCCGTGTTCAGCTGATCGCGGAACTGGATGATCGTGGGGCTGAACTGCTGCGCGGCTTCGAGCGAGAAGTCGCCGCCGCGCACGCCAGCCGTCTGGAAGGTCGCCAGGTCGAAGCGTGGCACGCCGCTGAACCTGAACGCACCGGTTGCCGCGTCGCTGTTCTTCCGCTCGAGTTCACCGAACAGCGGCGAACCGCTCAGTCCGAGCTTCAGCGCGCTGACGCGCACCAGCGCGCCGGTGCCGCGGCCGGCCGAGTCCACCGTGCGCCCGGAGACGGTGCCCTGCTGGAGGTACTTGACGTCCGCCACTTGAGAGACGCCGTCCTGCTGCAGGCGCACCTTGTTGAAACCGAAGCCGCTGGCAGTGTCGACGGGCAGGCCGAGCAGCGACTCGTCCACGCTGAAGAACGTGCGCACGGCGTTCTGGTACGCCGCCCGCACCGCCTCGAGCCCATCGCCCGACGACACTGGCTGCTGCGGCGGCGGCCCGTCCCCGGTGGTGAACGCGATGCTCGGGTCGTAGCCGTTCGCCACGAGGAACTGGATCAGCGACTCGGCGCTTGGGCCTGGCGCCTGGATCAGGTAGTCGCCAAGTGGCAGGTCCGGGAACGTGAACACGCCCTGGTTGTTGGCGATGACGAACTGGTAGCCGCCCATCTGCGGCAGCCGCACGCTGGCGCCTGGCACCGGGTTGCCGTTCGCATCGAGCACGCGGCCCGTGATGGTGGCACGCCCCTCCAGCCTGATGCTGGCATTCACGGTCTGGCCCGGCAGGACTTCGACCTGCGCGAGGCCACGGCGGCGCGTCACCGGATCGCCGGCTTCGATGGCACGCCGGCCCGCCGGCACACCGTCGAGGCGGAAGAACCCGTTGGCGTCGGTCTGCACGATCGCCACACCGCCCGCCACCAACGCCCCGGCTACCGGTTGGCCGTTCGCGTTGAACACGACACCCTGCACGGCGCCGGTGGACTCCATGACCACGCTCACCGCAGTCGTGGTGAGCGCGACGACGGTTGCGCGCGTGGTCCCGATCTGGCTGGTCGCCGGGTCCACCGCGATCACGTCGTACCCGTTGGCCGGGAGCGTCGTGGCGAAGGCGAACGAGCCGGTGCTGTCGGTCGTCGCCTGATCGATCGCGGACACGGTGCCGCCGGACCGGCTGAAACTACCGACGTAGACGCGGTAGCCGACGGCCGGCGTCGCACCGTCGCTCTCGAACACACGGCCGACGAGGCGTCCGCCGTTCTCCGGGTCGTCCACGACGACGATGTCCTGCGCCACCTGGCCGCCGGCGGCGGGCAGCACGGCCGTCGACTGGCCACTCGCCTGCTGGCCATCGATCGCCCGCAGCGTAAAGACGCCTACTGGCACACCGGTGAACACGAACTCGCCGAGGGCGTTCGCTGCCGTCTGCAATCCGCGCGAACCGAGCACCGAGCCGGGCAGCAGCGCCACGATCGCGTTGGCCACCGGCGTCGCGCCATCGTCGCGCAGCACGCGCCCGCGGACGGTGCCCAGGCCGAGGAAGGTCGGGTTGAGCAGCAGCTGCTCGCCCTGCGCACGGATGCGCGCGGACAACTGCGCGAGCGCGAGGGTCTGCGGGTGCTGCGCCGTGAGACTGAGCGTGCCGAGCCGCGGGATGAAGTCGAAGTCGAAGCCGCCCTGGGCATCGGTCAGGATGCTGGCGACGGTGAAGGAGAACTCCGGCCCGAAGTTGATCACCGCCTGCAGGACGCTGTTCGGCACGCCGCTGCCGGTGGCCTCGCGCACCTGCCCGAACACGCGCGCGCCGTCCGTCAGCGCCATCCGGATCGAGCGAGTGGTCGCAGGCAGCGTGTTGCCACGCGCGTCCAGGATGCCGGTCGCGGTCAGCGTCCGCGGCACGAGGGCGCCGATCGGCTTCTCGAGATAGAGGTAGACCAGCCGCCCGCCAGCCTGCTGTGCCGCGCCCACGACCCGGTTCGAGTCCACCGCGTAGTTGGTGCGGGTCTCGGCGCTCGCCTCGGGCACGGGCTTGTTGAACAGCACGGCCACGAGCAGCCCGTACGTGGCAGGGTCGCGGATGTTGCCGGGCGCCTCGAAGAACGAGCTTTCCAGCTGGCGCGCGTCCACGACCTGCAGCGGCTGATCGGCCAGCACCTCGGGCGTGCCGGTGAGCACCAGGTCGAACAGGCCGTCGCCGTCGGTATCCACCTGCGCGGAGGAAACGCCGCCAGCCGGCAGGTCGATCACCGCGACGATGCGCCCGCCGGCCTGCAGCGTCGTCTGCGGGAAGATGACACGCTGCGAGGTGCCACCGGTCCCGAGCGGCGCGCTGACGGCAAAGTCGATCGGACCGCCGCCAGGCACGCGCCCCTCGACGGTGTAGCGGCCCGGGTCCGGCGACACGACGACACCGAGCGCGCTCGACGCGGAGGGCGACGGCATCGGCAGGATGGCTGCGCGCGGGAGGTCGCCCACCGCCAGCGCCGAACCCTCGCCGTCGTCGAAGGTAATCGAGAGTTCCGGGGTCACCAGTCCGTTGCCCGTGCGCGCGACGCCCGTGATCGGCACCGATCGCGCCAGCGCCTGCTGCACCAGCGCGCCCTGCGCGGAGAACGGATCGGAGGCGAAGCCGGGTCCGAGGATGTTGGCGACTTCCACCAGGAATGCGCGGCCCGCATCCGTCGTGCGCATCAGCTGGTCGAAGCCCGTGTCGAACACGCGCGCACCGAGCCAGTCGACGTGCAGATCGCGCACGACCGTCTCGACGGTATCGCCGAACAGCACGCGCTGTCCGGCCTCGGCGAGTTCCAGGCCGTGATCGATGACGGTCTGCCGCTTGACGAAGAGCACGTCGGGCGGCAGCGCCTCGGCGGGCGCCGTGGCGATCGAGAACGCCTGGCCGAGGACACGCTGCGCGGCAGCCACGAGCGCATCGGGCAGTGCGTTGGCCGTCGTCGGCAGGACGATGGCGTTCGGCGCGAGCGGCACGCCGCGTTCGCCGACGCCCGTGAACAGCCGGATGCCGCCGTCCGCCTCGCCGGTGAACGAACTCGCGGTCACCTCTCCCGTCTGCTGCGCGATCAGGCGGAACTTCGCGGTAACCGCCTGGCCCGGCGCGAGCGACTCGAACGACACGCTGGGCGGCGACACGAGCTGTGCGCCCGAGATGCCGAGCGGGTCGAGGTTCACCGACACGAGGTTGGCGGCCGAGCGCGACGTGTTCGTCACCGTGGCGAACAGGTCGTACGGCTCGCCGCTGCGGATGGTGCGCGGGTGCGCGAGGGTGACGGAGAACGTGGGATTGCGCACGAACACCGCGCCCGCGGCCGCACCCACGAGGTTCACCGGGCCGGACGGGAGGCCGTCGAGCACCGCGTCGATCTCGATGTCGAAGATGTGCCCGCCTTCCTTCAGGCCTTCGACGAGGAACTCGCCATGGCCGTCCTTCTGCGGCGGGATCGTCGCGATGTCGTCAGCGGTGTTCACCGTGCCGTCGGGGCCGATCTGCACCACCTTCACGGTGGGCTGCAGCCCCACGCCCTCGATGCGGGCCAGGCGCAGCGGGTCGTCGCCCGGGTTCTCGTACGAGGCGCCGGGCACGCGGTCGAGCCCCGTGGGCAGCTTGATCGTGCCGCGCACGTCGCGCAGCACCAGCGGCGTGCCGTCGGGCGCCACGTTGGACACCATCAGCATCACCGAGAAGAACTGGTTGAGGAACGCGACGTTCCCCGGGATCACGACGAGGCCGGTGATCGGCGGCACGGTGAAGAGCGGGTCGTCGCCGTCCTCTGGCACGTAGACGAACGGCAGCGGCGCGATCGAGAAGTTCAGACCGGGGCGATCGAACTGCGGCGGCAGCGCCGTCTGCAGCGTCGAGAGCTGCCGGTTGATGACGGCGAGCTGGGTGACCAGCTGGCCTCGGTCGGGGCGCGTGTTGAGCAGCTCGCGCGTCGGCAGCGCCACCGGCAGCTGGATGGTGAACGGGCTGCCGTCGATGTTGAAGGCCACCTGGAAGTTCACCGCCTGGAAGTTGTTCTGGTCGATGACGATCCCCTTCTCCTTGATCTCGTCGAGGGAGAGGGGGCGCGAGGTCACGCTGGTGACGAGCACCTCGCTGATCACCTTGATGGCGATCGTCGTCGCCGGGGCGCCGTCCTGCGCGGTGGCGTCGAGCAGCGGCTCGCCGTCGTTCACCAGGCGGATGCCGTCGAGGAAGTAGTCGCCGGGCAGTGCGAACGCAGGCAGGCGCAGCGGCTCGCCTGGTCTGGCGGTGAGCCGCGTCGGCGGAATGGACGGCCCGCGCAGCGTGCCTTCGACGAGGCCGTTGCGCACGAGCGCGGCCACCGCCTCGCCGGTGTCGGTGCCCGAGCCCGCCGGCAGCACGAGCGACGTGTTGATCTGCGTGGCGATCTGCTTCGGCACCGTGAGCGCCGGCGGATCGACGACGAGGCGGACGCCGATGATGTCGAAGCGCAGCTGCGTGAGCGGCGCGGTGCTGCCCTGGCCCTGCGCGCGGACGGGTGCCGCCTCGCCGGCCAGCAGGGCCGTCGTCATGAGCGCGAGCAGCGCTCCTCCACGCAGGACGCGGCGTCGCATCGTCAGAAGGGCGAGAAGACTCCGATGGTGGCCGGGCGGCGCTGGAACTGCTGCAGCGTCGGCGAGGGAAGCCCGTCAACCGTCCACGTCAACGACTCGTCATCGGGCCCCGACACCGGGTTGTAGTTCGCGTCGATCGCGTCGATGTCGAGCGTCTGTCGAACGGCGTCTGTGTCGTCGAGCACCTCGACTTTGCGAATGGGCAACGTCATCGGCCCGAAGCCGCTGATCACCCGGACGGAAGCGCCGGGCGTCGCGTCCGGTGGGCCGAACGGTTGTTCGTGTGCCGTGCCATCGGCATCCGTCAGCACCACACGCCAGTTCTGGTTCGACGTGGTGGGCGACGTGATTTCCACCCACACGTCTTCGCTGTCCACGGTTCCGGTTCCGGGTGTGCTGTCGAACGGTGAACCGTTGCCGCCCTCCGAATCGTTCCAGTCCTGCTGCGGGCTCAGGACCATTTCGGTGACGAGCAGGCCGGCCAGGTCGACGAGGCCGTGATCCGTCCCTGATGAACCGATGCCGGTCACGGAGGGGACAAGCCGGCTGATGAGCCTTCCGACCGCACCAGCCGGGATCGCGACGGCGAAACGGAAGGTCGTATTTGCGCCCGGCGCAATCCCGCCGATCGGGAAGACCTGAGCCGGCAGCGTCGCGGCAAGCGTCGGTGCACCGTCGGCATCTCGCGTCTCGACGATGACCGCGCTGGTCAACGTGAACGACGGCGAGACTGCGGCGCCGAGATTCGCGACCGTCACGTCGTACTCCACGGTGTTGCCGGCGAGCACCAGGTCGGGGCTGCCCGGCGTCGTGAGCACACCAGCGGACGGGGTCACCAGCACGTGGGACACCAGGACTTCAGCGTCCAGGATGGCGCGCACGTCCACGGCCGGTTCCTGCCGATAGTTCGTTGTCGCTTCGTTCCGGAGTTGCTGGCCGCTGAAGCCTCGCGGCAGCAGCAACCGCACCATCACTTCGCGCCGCTCACCGGGCTCGATGGTGCCGAGTGCGATCGACTGCTCCGAGATGACGGTGGTCCCGACGCGGGCCACGTCGGTCACCACGACGCCGGTCGCCGCCAGTTGATCGATGTTCTCGACGACGATGCGGTAGGCAACCAGTGACCCGCCAGGGACCGGCTGCGATCCGAGTGCCGGCTCGACGAACGCGGTCGTGACGCGGAGGGTCGGATTGATCGCGCGGTTGGTCGTCGACGTCACGACCCCTGGCACACCCTCCCTGAACACCTGGGCGAGGTTCGTCAGGTTCAGCGGCACGGAGAAGCACAGCGTCGGACACGGGACAATGACCTCGGGGTCCAGGGGAACGCCAAGCGTGACCGTCACGCTCCGGCTTTCAGCGGGCGCCAGCGTGCCGATGTCGTAGCTCGTCGGCCCCTCGATGATGGTGCCGTCGATGGATGCCGTATCCGTGAACGTGACGTTGGTGGCCTCGGCCGTGCCGACGTTCGTGACCGTGACGTCGTAGGTGGCGATGGCGCCTCGGGCGAGGAGTGCTGTGACCCCGCCGTCCGGGCTCACGAGTGTCTTGGTGATGACGAGGTCCGCCCCAATGATGTCGTTGCGCACCTCAGCCGGATCCACGTCCGGCACGTTGACGCTCGCGCGGTTCAACAACTGGCGGCCGGCATCGGTCAGCGGAATCGCGATGGACACTTCCTGCTCCGCCTCGTCTCCCGGCTCGATCGTCCCGAGGTCGAAGGGCGCGTTGAAGCGCACGGTCGTGCCTGTTGCGTCGGAGCCGGCCACTGCGAGGTCCGTCAGGACGACGTCCGGCGCCGGGCGTTCGCCGACGTTGCGCACCGTGATGCGGTAGGTCGCCACGGTGCCCGCCAGGATCTTGTCGGGTGCACCATCCTCACCGGGAACGTCCGCGGCGCTGATCAGCTCCTTCTCGATTTCGAGTTCCGACGTGACCTCGGTTTCCACCGCTGGTGCCGGCGGGCACTCACCACAGGTGGACTCGACTGCATTCACCAGGAGCCCGTACGTGGCCGGCGCCACGGCATCCACCGTGAGCGTGACGCCTTCGTGCGCCGGCACCTCGGCGACCTCGAACGTCTGGCGGCTGATCTCCACGGGCGCCCCGAAGGTCCCATCCGGGTTCGCAGGGCGGAACGAGAGCACATCCGTCACGACGATGTTCTGCAGCGGATCACCCGAGGGATTGCCGACCGTGATGGTGTAGGAGATCGGCTGGCCAGGCTCCACCTTCGACGGACCCTCGTCGGCCACCTTGAGAATGAACGGCCGTTCGTCCTCGCGGATCTTGATGATGCCGCGCGCGTCGATCTCGCCGATGTTCGGCAGCAGCCGCTGGTTCTGAACCGGCGTGTCGCCCACCTTGTCCCGAGCGCGCACCAGCGCGGCGAACGGATGGCTGCTGTCGTCCAGGTCCACCAGCGTCGGGTCGTCGACGGTGTAGTTACTGAGCAGCGTCGGCCAGTGGAAGCCAACCTTCAGCTTGCGGAAGTTGAGGGTGTACTCCTCCTCTTCTTCCTCTTCGCCTCCTCCGGCATCGCCGCCAGCGTCACCACCGTCTTCTCCGCCGCCAGATCCATCTTCGAAGCAGCCGGACAGCAGGAACTTGAAGCCGGAGCGGGTGGTCCAGACCTGCGGCCGAACACACGCGTCGAGCGCATCGTTGATCTCCTCGACGAACGGGATGCCCTCCGGCAGGATGCGCTCGGCGAGCGCGTCGCTCGGGATCGGGATATCGAGCAGCTTCTCGACACCGTCCACCACCTGCTTGATGCGCTTCTTGAAGCCCTTCTTCGGAATCTTGATGAATCCGCTCTCGGCCAGGTTGAACACGACGAAAGTGCGGATCTCCTTCTCGGCTGGCGACCCGCGCCGCAGCACGGTGACGACAGGCTCGAGCTTCGCCGACTCGACTTCTGGCAGGACCCAGGTGACCACGCTGTCCGATGCCTCGCCCAGCCCGAGGTCGTAGTCGTACAGCCCGAACAGGCTGACCGTGTTCAGGTCCAGCGTGCCGTTCACGTTCGTCACGCCAGGGGCGACCCCCTTGATGCACCCGTCGAGCGGAACGTCGCAGAAGTCGGCGACCACGAAGTTGTCGATGCCGAAGTCGATCAGGCCTTCGGTCGCAGCCACGGACACGACGGTCGGCAGGAGCGTCTTGAGGACCTTCTCCTGGACGGTCTCCTTGGCACCCTTGTCCGCAAAGGTCTCGCGGATCTTCTGGAGGATCTCCACAATTTTCGAGACGCTGATCTCTCCCGAGCCCAGGAACTCGAAGTTCACGTCCACCAGGCGCACGTACCCGACCGACGTGGTAATCGCAACGTCCTGATCCGTGTCCGTGAGCACCAGGGGCGGATTCGGCTCGTCGTCCTCCTCTTCTTCTTCCTCCTTGGGCTCCGCTTCTTCCTTCTCCTCCTCGGCGTCGCCAATCGCTTCCATCACCCATCGGCTTCCGGTCGTGATCACGGATTCCGGCTGGAGCGAGATCTCCTTCAACTTGAAGCCGGCAAGCACGATCGTCGGGTTCGACAGACCCGGCGCATCCGGATGGGTGGCGAAGATCACCTGCAGGCCGGGTTCGTTGACGGTCACCTCTCCGGTGGCGCTCACGTCGATGTCGGCCAGGGCAAAGGGCAGGTCCGGCAATTCGGGCAGTTCGACGCCCTCCTCTTCGAGCTCTTCCTTGATGAACTCGAGCAGGGCGTCGAGCTTCTCGTCCTCGGGGATCGGATTCCGGATCCACTCATAGCGTGTCCGCGGGTCGTTCGTGACGTTCTCGACCGTTCCGTCCGTGCGACGCAGGCGCACGGTGAGCTGCTTCGGTTCCTCGCTCGGCACCGTGACGTAGAAGAGCCCCATCGGTTCCAGCAGCAGGCGCGTCGGCACGCCCACGGCGCTCGACTCGTTGAAGGTCACCTGGATTGACGTCTCGGAGAAGAAGTTGTCGTCGACGCCCGGAGCCACGTTCGCTTCCACCCGCAGTCGGTAGCGGTGGTCCTCCTGCGGTGACACTCCGACCGGGAAGAAGCTCTGGAAGACGTCTGTGAACGTCTGGCTGGCCAGCGCGTCGGGCGGAAGCGTCACGACGACCGGCCCGCCGACTGACGTCAAGACTGGCGACGCCGGATCGCTGCCCAGATCGGTGACGTAGACCAGAATCTCGCGTACGCGCGCGTCGCGCCACGTGATGGTGACCGGCTGCACGCGCGTGACGTGATCGCCGAAGCGTGGCGTCGCGAACGACACGAACGGCTGGATGGTTGCCCCGCGGGGACGGGTGAACTGGAGCGCGTCGCCTGGGGCACTGACCGGCCGGTAGTCGAACCAGTGTTCGACGACGGGAGTGATGCACCGGGGCAGGGTGCCCCCGCTGTTCTCGATGCCGTTGCAGAGAGGGTTGGTGGCGAACCATGCCCGGTTGGTGCCGTTCGCCGCCGCAACGGCGTCGTCGGCGTGTTCGGGGAGGTCCTGGTCGATGAGCCGTTCGCGGATCACCGACACCGCACCGCCACCCCGACGGAATGTGTACGACTGGCCAACGCTGACGGTATTTCCAGAAGGATCCGTGCCTGTCGTCGATCCCTGCGACACGTTGAAGCCCAGGGCGGTCAACGGGAACAGTGCGGTCTCCACGGGTTCGCGGGTCCAGTCCGGCAACGGCACGGTGATGTCTCGCGGGCGACCGACGCCAGCGTGGGTCCCAATCGAGAACCTCCCGTTCTGGGCGTACTCGACGTGCCAGGGGAAGAGCAGTGCCTCGTCCGGGCTTGGCACGGTGCGGTCCAGTGCGTCACCAAGGGCGCCGCGGCGGGGCCACAGGTGATTGTCGAGCCGCAACGCCGGCGTGACCGCAACGACGCCCTGGAACAGGGTGTCCGGCAGGGTCGCGAACACCGGCTTCGCCGTTCCTCCGGGAGGCGTGTCGAACAGGCTCTGCCAGTAGTTGTCCAGCACGGCGAAGTTGCCGGTCTGTGACAGCGCGACGATGGCGCGCTGCCCGAAGATGGGATCGATCGCCATCGAGGACGGTCGCTTGGCGAAGACGGTCGGGAAACGGAACTGGTTGACGATCAACCCACCGTTCGAGGAGGGCGGATTCCAGCCGAACACGACATCGCTCGGGAAGCTCCAGGTGTTGGTCAGGGAGCCGTTCGGCGTTGGCTGGAACACACCCGTGAAGCCGGGCGCAGACAGGAGCGTCACGCCGCTCTCCGCCTGCTGCTTCAGATCGAGGGCGAGCTCGTTGAACAGCGCACTGTTCAGCGTGTCGAAGCTCGAGAGCCCGTTCAGCATGCCGGCGAGGCCGGTGCCGGACGTGACCGTCCCGACGACCGATCCCGCAAAGACGCCGAGGTACCGGCTCAGGTCAAGGTTGTCAGGCGGGATGGACTCGAAGAAGTTGAGGCCGCCATTGACGAGGTATACCGCTCCATTCCGGTCGACCGCGAGGTCGGCGGGTTCATCCCCACCGGCGAAGGTGCCCGCGCCGGCCATAGCCGCCGGCGCAGCCGATACAGCGAAATAGGTGGAGAGATCGGCCTGGAGGCCACGCTGGTCCTGCGCGACGTCCCGATACAGGTCGATGTCGATCCCGAACACGGCCCCGGGCTGGCTGCCGGGCCCTCCCCCGGTGCTGATGGCCGCGTACAACCGGCGTCCGTCAGCCGTGATGTCGAGCGCCGCGATGAACTGCCCCGGGCGGCCCGCGGTGCCGGCGAGGACGAGGTTGCGAATGGCGAGCTGCCGCGCAGCCAGTTCGGTCGGATACAGCGACGCGCGCGCCTTGTACGGGTCCGGCAGGTCCGCCATCGTGCGAACCACCCGCGCCTCGATGGTGTTGATGATGGTGATCGTGAGCCCGGTCGCCACGTACAGCAGCCGTCCGTCGCGGGACAGCACCATACCGGGGCGGCGGGTCGGGACAACGACTGGCGGCGGATTCGGCGCGGTCGGCCCGCTGTCGAGGCGGGCGCCGGAGAAGGCGATGAAGTCGCGCGGTTCGCCGCCACGCGTGCCAATCTCCAGCACACCATCACCGATTGCCGGCACGGTGCTCGACACGACGACGTAGGCCTTCTCACCGTCCGGCGTGATGGCCATGGACGAGGGGTTCGTGAACGTCCAGGTGACGCCCGCGCGCGACAGCGTGAGCGGAATGACACGATCGGTCGGCCCCAGGCGATCGCCGGTCATCGGGTCGATGTCCACGGCCACCACTCGGCCAGGCGGCAGCGCACCATTGTCCGCGTCGTCGTCCGCCACGTAGACGGCCTGGCTGGGAGAGGGCGGCAGCAGCGTGCGGACCGCGTTCAGGGCATTCAGCCGCCGCATCGGACCTGCCCCCCAGGTCTGCGAGATGTCGTCAGCAGCATCGACGAGAATCGCTCCGAGTTCGGCAGGCGTCAGGGGCGCGGCCGACGGGCGGATCGCCTGGAGCAACGCGGTGACGGCCGTCACGATCGGCGCGGCGAGTGATGTCCCTACGCTCTGTTCCGGCGGCAGGTACCCACTCGCGGACTCCTGTAGTGTCGACGCGACCAGGACGTCCTCGCCTGGGGCCGCAAGCGTGACTGCCGCACCACAGTTGGACCCGGCCAGCGGGACTTCATCGATGATGCTGCACGGAATGCCCGGGTAGGGCTCGCCTCCGAAGACGGCCCGTGCATCCACCAGTTCCCCGGTCCCGTCGAAGTTCGCCACCGCCGTGGCGCCCACCGTGATGACATGGGGTGATTCAAGGGATGCGGCTGCCGGGACGAACGTCGACGCGAGCACTCCCTCGTTACCGGCGGCGGCGACCAGCACGGTCCGACCGGCGAGCGGGGCCACCAGGTCCAGATACGTCGCCAGATGATCGCGAAAGTCCTGCGTCGGCGACGCGTAGGGCGCCACGAAGCTGAGATTGACCGCATCGACGTTGCCGTCGAGGACGATATCCGCAAGGGCGCCGTAGATGTACTGCTGGTCAAGACCCTGACGGAAGGCGCTGATGTCGTAGACGTCCACGGCGAACGGCTCCTCGCCTTCGCGGAACACCGAGTTCAGCACGCCGCTGGTGCCGACACCATCGTTCACGGCCGCGATGACACTCGTCACCGTCGTACCGTGGCCATCGCGGTCAAACAGACTCGACGAGGGGCTGAATCCCCCGTTGGCGTTGAACCGATCCGGCCGGAGTAGTCGGACGACCCGGAGCCCGCTTGGCGCGGTGAACTCGGACAGCAGGGCCGGCTCGAACCCGGTGTCGAGGACCGCAACCCGCACGGGTCGCAGGCTCGCTGCGTTCGTAAACGGCGGGGTCTGGCGAATCGCCTGGATCGCTTCAAACACGCGTGCCTGTGCGTACGCGACCCCGCGAGCCACCGTGGAGTTCGGCCACGTCCCGGCGCGGTCGCGGCTGTCGATCGACTGCGCGGTGGACGCGAACGTATTCCGAAGTACCCGTCGCACCCCTGCAACCTGCGTGAGTTGCCGCCGGGCAGCCTCGAGCGCATCGAGCGATGTGTTGCCGGCAAGTTCCACGTAGTACTGATTGAAGGCCGGGATCTCCCCGACGATGGTCCCGCCGATGGCGGGCAGGGCCAGCTCGAGATCGGCGCGCGACGCGACAGGATCCAGCCACACACTCACGTGCTCGGCATCGACGAGCTGACCGTCCACAGGGTCGCGACGAACGGCCGCAGGGTTCAGCACGCTGCGGTTCGCCGAGCGAGGCATCGGCCCGGCCCGACCCACCTGGAACGCCGGCCCCTCGGCCCGCTGGGCACCGGAGACAACCGTGAGCGGTCCATCGACGGCGGTCGAGGGGACGGTGACATCGATGCTGGTCGGCGAGACCGACTCGACGCGACCGACCGCTCCGCCGAACAGCACACGGGTCACAGCGGCATCGGTCGTGAACCCGGTCCCCGTGATCCGCACCAGCGTGCCCGGCCCGCCAGCGGTGGGCGTCACGGCAGTCACCGAAATCGGCCCCTGGATCAGGCGGGATGTCAGCACGTAACCCACCGGCGGCCCAGACGATTCGATGCCGACCACGACGTCGCCGGCCCCTACCGGCACCTGAAGCCGCGCATTGCGGGTCGGCGGCCGCAGGCTCGCCAGTTCGGCACCCGAAACGGAGAGCACGACGAGGCGGACGCTCGCGGGGTCCGTCTCCGGCGACAGCACGACGCTGAGCGACAGCGTGCCGCCCACCTTCGGCCCCAGACGATACAGGTCCCTGAGATCGCCGCCGCCAAGCTGACCCGAGACCGGGCGTGCCAGCGTCGCAGGAACTGCTGCGGCCACCGTATCGTTCGGCTCGCCGTCACTGCCGCGGCGTTCGACCACCAACAGTTCGCTGTCCGTGAACAGCGCGTTCCCCGTGGGGTTCGTCACGGACGCGGTCACGATGAACGTGCCCGGGGTTCGAAGTCCGAACAGGCGGGCGATGGCCGTACCGTCGCGGTCGGTCCTGGCGGTGAACCGACGACCATCCGGCAACTGGAACTGCACGGGCAGGCCCTCCAGAGAGCCGGTGCCCTGCACGCGCGCCGTGACATCACCCTCGCCAGTGTCGGTGGCAGCGGGTTCGGTGATCGGCAGCACGTCGAACGCCGTGAGGTTCGGCGTCACTCGCAGTTCGACGGTCACTTCGACCGTGGCGGAGAACGAGCCGGCGCTCACGGTGACGGTCGCGCGGCCCGGCCCCTGCGCACGCATCACGCCTGCGGAGTCCACCGTCACGACCGCCGTATTGCTGCTGGCGAAGCTCGCACGAATTGCACCGATCGAACTCACCAGCGAGCCATCCGTCATCCGCGCGCGGACACGCGCGGACATCGACTCCGCCAGACTGGTGAGCGTCACGTAGGAATCCGCAACCTCCAGCACCGAAAGGGCGACCGGAGCCTGGCTATTGATCACCGCCGACCCGCTCAACGAACCGTTGGTGGCGGTGATCACTGCCGTGCCACCAGCCACCGCGGTGACCCGACCGTCGGCCGAGACCGTCACGACTCTGGGGTCGCTGGACTGATATGTCGTCCCGAACGCGGCGGGTGTCAGGTTGAGCACGGAACCATCGGTGAGCGTGCCGGACACCGACAGTTGCGCCGTGGGTTGCGTCACGTTGAGCGTCGAGGTGGGCGGGCTGACCAGCAGCGAGAGCAGCCGACCGTTTCCGATGGTGGGGACCCTGAGCGACAGGTCCAGGGACAGGACGGTCGATGCCGATCCACTCTGCACGCGCACGCCCACAGGCGTCTCGCGCGAGAGTTGACGCGAAATCACCAGTTCGACGGCATTGGGTCCGGCCGCCAGCGGCGTCGACACGGACCCATTGGGGAACACGACGGCGGGACGCCCGGTGTCGTCGTTCCCCGCCACCAGGTTCATCACCGCATCAGTGCCCGGCGGCAGCGCCACCTCGAGCACGATGCGAATGGCTTCGTCGGTCGTGAAGCCGAGCCGGGTGGCGTCGATGGCCACTTCATCGCCCGCCACGGCCCGCACGGGATCGCGGAGGACCGTCTGGAGACGAACTCGCGCCGGCGCGATCTGCACGATCCCCAACCCGCCCACCCCGTCCGCCACGAACCCGAGCCCGCGGTCCAGCGCCAGCGCGGCCCGCCGCGCACTCCCCGGCGTATCCACGATGCCGAGGATGCGATCGTCCAGCGCGTCGCGGTTCTCGTCGATCGGCTGGATGCTCATCCGGCCGCTCAGGTCCACGACCGCCAGGCCGCGCGAGCCGATGGAGACATACGCGAGCCGCTCGGCCGCATCGACCGTGACGCCCTGTGTCGCCTCCGCGAAGCGCACTACCGACAGCAGCGTCGGCGCGCCAGTCGCGGGCACACTGAAGATCTGCAGCGTGCCGTCCACACCGTTGCTGACGAGCGCGAGGTCGGCACGTTCGTCGGTGGCCACCGTGCCGTCGCTGTTGAGATCGACGGGGAACGCCTCCAGCGAGGCGACACCCGCGGCATCGCCGGTGGTCGACACCACGCCGCTGCGCACGAGCGTGGCCGCGTCGAGCGAGCCGACGCCCTGGGCGCCTGCCGTCACGACGCGGCCGTCGAGCAGGGCCGCGGCATTGATCCCTTCGGTGCCGGCCTGCGGATATCTGGTTCGCAACGCGCGGCCCGGCGCGGCGGCGTCGGCCGGCACGGCGTCGCTGACGTCGACGGCCTGCACGCCGAGGCCCTGCACCGACACCAGTGCACGCAGGCCAGCGTCCAGGACCACCGCATTCGGCGTCCCAGGGAACGGCGGCACACCCGCGGGCGCCGTCTGCCCGGCCGGGGTCGTCACCTGTGCACCGCCAATCGGGGACGGCACCGCGGCGCCGATATCAATGATGTCGAGGCGGCCCGTGCCCGTGGCCGCACCGCTGGCGACGGCCGCGAACGTACCCGTGCGCGGCGTTCCGGTGCGGTCGGTGAAGGACGGCTGCGGCAGCAGCGCCACGCCCTGGGCGCCACCCGCCAGCGGCACCTGCGCACGCACCGCCGCACTGGTGAGGTTGGCGACGTCGACCACCGCGAGGCCAGCCTCGGTGGCGACGGCCGCGCTGCTGCCAGTTACCGCAACGTCGCGGGCCGGAGCCGTCTGCACGGAGCGGACAAGGCGTGCGGCGAAGGTCGTGAACTCCGACGAGAACGGCTGTGCGAGCGTTGCACCGTTCGCGCTGGCAAGCGCCGTCGTGAGACCCACGCGGTACTTCGTGCCGAGCCTCCACCGCCGCTGCGGCACGAAGGCCACCTGCAGCCGGTCGTCGCTCACGGCCAGCGAACCGAACACGCGCACGCCCGTGGCGTCTTCGGTGATGACGAACGCGTTCGGCGTCACGCGCCCGAGGTCGAGCGGCTCCGAGAAGGTGAACACCAGCGGCAGGTTGATGTCGACCCCGGACTGACCGGCTACGGCCAGCGTCACGCCGAGCGAGCCGCCCACAGGGGCCAGCACGGCACCGAGATTTGCCGTGACGCCAGCAGCGGGCGCCTGTCCGGCCGCATCACCCAGCGTTGCGCCGGTCGCTGCATTCGTGAAGCGCAGCGTGAACGCCGCCCCCGACGGCACGGGCAGGATGAACGCGCCGTTCGCACCGTCGGTCTCGAAGATGAACGGGGAGCCGTCGGCCGAAACGATGGCGGCGGGCCCGTTGACGCGGCCCGAGACGAACGCCATGGGGCCACTCACGGCGACGTACTCGCCGTCGACCGTGACGCCTGGCAGCTGACGGCCGCTCGTGCGCAGCCGTGCGGCCCCGTTCACGTCCACCCGCGAGAGCCGATCGACGAACGCGAGCTTCGCGAGGCCGCCCAGCGTGGCCGTGCGCGCAAGCACGACCGCGTCGCCAGCCGGCGGCGGCGTGGCTGCAGGCAGGTCCAACTCGATGCGCGCAGCCGGTGCCACGGCTGACACCGACACCACCTGCGTCGGTGTCGCCTCCTTCGGCGCCGTGATGAACACGGTCGGGAACTGGTCGCCGAACCCGCTCTCGACGGCGCCCGTATCCGGCCCACCCGCGACGACCACCGTGCTGCCCGTCGTGCTGCGCCGCACCCCGTCCCGGTCCGTGGCGTTGGCGGTGAATCGTAATGACGCCGACACCAGGAAGTCTGCCGGCACCGTGAGCTGCCCCGCGACCTCGAACGGCGCGGCCAGCGCCAGCGCCGGCGCGAACCGGTTCTGCGACTCGGAGAGCGTCAGGGCGTCGAGCCGACGGAAGGTCGCGCCCGTGATGTCAACGGCGAACCGGTCGAGCGTGGCGAACTGCGCCGGCAGTGCTGGCAACGGCGTCGAGTCGCCTGCCGTAATCTGGAAGAGCCCTGCGCTTGCGAGTGCGCGCGGCAGCACGCGCCCGATGCGGCCGCCAGCCCCGGTGATGGTGCCGCCCGCGCTGCCGATGGACGTCACACCGTTCGCGCCCGTGAACTGGGTGATGGCGACCGTCGAGTCGCGGCCATCGGCACCCCGCAGCGTGAGCGCGATCTCGTCGCCGATGACCGCCGGAGTCCGCAGGCGGAACGACCCGTCGCCAAGCGCCAGGACGGTGCTCGTCTCCTGCGTCCGCTGGTTCGTCGCGACGACGATGCTGCCGCCGGCGGCGGCACCCGGGGCGCCGGTGATCAGGAGCAGGCCGTCTTCATCGGGCAGGTCGGCGGTGATCACGCCGAGCGCCAGGGCCGTCGGCTTCGAGGGATCCAGCGTGGTGAAGGTGCGCGGCGTGAACGCCACCAGGGCGACGCCTGCCTGGTCGCGCACGCCCGACGTGAGCGAGAGCGTGTAGGCAGTCAGGCCCGACAGCGGCGCCGAGGGCGAGATCGTCAGCCTGCGGCGATTGGCGGAGAGGACAAGCTGCGCGGGCACGGTCGACTGGCCCGCCGCCAGCGACACGGTGGCCGACGTGATCGACGCGGGGTCCATCGCCTTGGAGAAGTCGACGACGATCGAGGTGTCGAGTGCGACGTTGGTCGCCCCGGTGGCCGGCAGCGTGGCCGTGACGGTTGGCGCCGCCTGCGAGAGCGCCACCGTCGCTGTGCGGACGTCGTTCAGCGCCGCAATCGACACGGGCGCGCTCACCGTCGCACCTAAGGGTTCGATCGCCTGCACGGTGGTCGTGACACCCGCACGGCCCGCGACGATGAACGTGCCGGTCGCGGGCGTGACGGCCGCGAACGGAGCGGTGTCGGCGGTGACGAGCGCGAGCGCCTGCGGCGACGTGGTCGGCCCCTGCACCAGCCCCGATACGAACCCGAGCGGCTGCGCCGCCTTCAGGAACGCGTACTCGCCGCCGCTACGGACACCCGCGAAGACCAGCGCACCGAGGGTCGTCTGCACGGCGACGCGCGATCCGGCGATCTGGCCGAGGCCGACCAGCGCGAACCGGCGTCCGCCGGTCGGGTCGGTGATGACCTGCGCCACCACGATCTGCGCGGACGGGTCGAGATCCGCCGGCCGCGGGATCGAGAGCGCCGCGGGCTGCGTGAAGGTGGCGCCGACGAGGTCGACGAGGTTCGCGCCGAGCAGCGTGAAGCCGTCCGGTGCGGGGATCGACAGCTGGCCGGCGGGCAACGGCAGGAGCGCCACCGCCACGTCACCCGGAAGTGATCCGGCCGGCACTTCGAGCAGCGCGCCCGCCCCGTCGGCGAGGCTGCCACCCGCCGCGCCGACAATCGCGCGAGCCGCGGAGGGTTCGTCGATCGAGACGTCGAGGGTGACCTGCCCCTGTGAGAGCTGCTGGATGGTGAACTGCAGCGACGGCGTAATCGGAAGCCGGGCGCTCAGCGTGCCCGCATTCCCGAGACGTGGACGGGCATAGAGCACGACGTCCTGCACGAACGGCTGCGGCCGCACGCGGGAGCTGTCGAGCAGGTCGAACTGCTCGGTGACCCGCGCGCGCAGCACCGCGCCACTCGGCAGAGGTGCGGGCGGAGCGAGAACCACCGTGCCGAGCGCACGCGCGTTCTCACCGGGCGGCGCCGATCGCGGCGTCACCGTGCCGGTGGCTGTGGACGTGGCCGGTACCGACGGTGCCGCCAGACCGCCGAGCGGCTCGCCCTGCACCGGAGCCGGCGGCGCCAGCGGCGCCTCGTCCGGCACGACGAACGCGAACTGCCCCGTCGAGTCGACCGGCGCGGTGATCGTGCGGCGATCGCCGCTCACCTGACCGTCGGCCTGCACGAGCCAGCGCCGCGTGTCGGCGTCGTAACGCACGAGGGTCACCGCAGCGCCCGCGGGCAGCGTGTCGACGTGCGGAAGTCGCAGCGTGGCCGCCTGGGTGAAGGCCCGGCCGGCCGGCTGCATGTCGACCGCCGCAATCGGCGACCAGCCGATCGGCAGCAGGCCCTGGAGCCCCTGGCCCGACAGCGGCGTGATGCGCAGCGTCACGTCCGCGACGAGGCTGCCGGTCGGTATCTGCAGCGTCGCCGTGCCGTCCGTGCTCGACGCCTGCCCGCCAAACACCGACTGCACGATGTTCAAGCGGCCATCGATTGGCGTGAGACGCGCGTCGAGCAGCGTGTCGACGGCGCTCCCCGCAGGGCTGGCCGAGCGGTCCACGCTCGTGTAGCCGTTGCGCGTGATGCGCACCGTCGCGGCGCCGGCAGGCACCGGAAGCTCGAAACGGCCGCGCTCGTCCGCGCCCACCGGCTGCGGCGCGGCCAGGCTGGCGCCGCCCGCCGGCAGCACAGCCACACTGGCGCCCGCCAGCGGCAGGCCCTTCGCGTCGTCGAAGATCTCCCCCCGCAGGAACGCGGTGCCAGTGGCCGCCAGCACCGTGATGTCAGCGGTTGCCGACCGCCCCCGGTGCCGCGCCGTGAGCGTGGTCGTCCCAGGCGTCACGGCGGAGACCACGCCGAACGCGGACACGTTCGCGACGCCGGTGTCGAGGATTTCAAAACTGGTGCGAGGGTCAGTCGTGAGGTCCCGCACCGAGCCGTCCGCGAAGATCCCGGTCACCGTCGTTGGCGCGGAGGCAGGAATCGACCGGAGGGTGAGGAGTGACGGGGTCAGTTGCAGGGAGTCGAGCGCAGGCCCGATCTCCACGGTGACGTCGACGCCCGCGCTGAAGCCGGTGTTGCGGGCCGTGATGCTCGTCGAGCCGTTCGCGACGGCAGTGACCAGCCCGTTCTCCGACACGGTGGCCACCCCCGGGTTGGCCGACTCGTAAGTCGTTCCCGTGGCGGCCGCCGTCAGGTCCGCCGTCGTCTGATCCGAACGTTGGCCGGTCACGGCGAGCGCGGCCGTCTCGCCGGCTTCGGTGAAGCGCAGCGTCGGCGGCGCCACCGTGATGCCCGTGAGCCGTACGAGCGCGGCCACCTGGATCGTGAACGACTGCTGGTCGACGCCGCCGCGGCCGTCCGACACGCGTACCTCGACGGTCTGCGACCCGACCTGCGTGCCCGTCGGTGTCCACGCGATCAGGCCCGCCGACGAGACGGTCATGCCGGCCGGGAACTGCACCAGTTCGTAGGACAGCGCGTCGTTGTCGGGGTCGTTGGCGACGATCTGGTAGCTGTACGCCGTGTCTTCAGTAGCCGTCAGGGGGGCCGTGGACGTGATCTGCGGCGGCTGGTTGGGCGCCTCAATCAGGGCGCTCGTGCTCGAGGTATTCGACCCGCCCCGGCCGTCGGACACCGTCAGCGACACCGCAAAGGTCGCGGCCGTCGTATAGGTGTGGGTCGGATTCGGCTCGGTCGACGTGGCGCCGTCGCCGAAGTTCCACAGGAAAGTGAGGCGATCGTTGTCCGGGTCGGTCGAGCCGTCGCTCGAGAACGACACGGGCAGGTTCGTCGTGCCTCGGTAGGGACCGTTCGTGCTGGCGGTGGGCGGCTGGTTGGGCGGGGGCGCCGCGGTGACCGTGAAGCCGTCGGTCAGCAGAAGGCTCTGGGTGGACGTGGTCACCGACACGCTGCGGCTGCCAGGGGTCGCGTTCGCGGCGATGTTGATGGTGATGACGAGCGATGTCGCGGACTCGACAATGGTGCCGACGACGGTGATGCCCGCCCCGAACGCCGGGCGTGTGCTGCCGGCGACGAATCGTGCGTTCGCCGATCCGACGATCCGGACCTGCACGTTCTGCGCGCCGACGCTGGCACTGCTGAGTTGCGGGAGCGTGAGCGTGACGAGGTCGAGGCCGGCACCCGTGGACGACTCGCCGTTCGCGGTGTTGTCGACCTTCAGGTCCACGCGGCCCGCGGGAAGGCCGGACGGCACCCGCACGGACAGCCGCCGGAGGCCCCGCGTGGCGTCGAGGGTCGCAACCGCAGACGCAGGGCTTGTCTGGGCCGCGCCACCCGCCGCGGGCGTGAACGTCACGATGTTCTGCGCAGCGGTCGTGCTGAAGCCGGTGCCCGTGACGTTGACGATCACGCCCGACGATGCGCCGGTCGGAGTGACCGACAGGAGGGCACCGGGCAGGACCGGCACCGTGACCAGCAGTACGAGCAGGCACACGAGCAGAAACTGTCGATTCCGACCCGGTGCAAGTCGTCGTGTCACGCGGATGAACCACCCGTAAAGACGCCAGGCTCTCAACGCCGACCGGAGGGACGTGCCGCCGACCGGCGTATCCCGAGAAACCCGCTGGCCGAACGGGCGCGTTTCGGCAACGGCGGTGCCACGTCCCTCATGAGCCGATCCGTTAGGAATCTGTTGAGGTGCGACGGATTTGTCGACTCCCGGAAGGCGCGGCCCGAATTGACGATTGGACTAAAGTCGCGCACCGAGCCGCCTTCCTGACGACGCGATCCGCTCGTGGCCCCCGGTCGGCGGTTATCGAGTCGGGCGTCACGCTAGCGAACGGCGGGAAGGTCGGGCAATCCCCTATTAGGGGAGCGGGATCGAGCGTTGGCCGGTGAGGGTGTCGTGGGCGGCCACGACTGCAGGCAGGTCCGTGATCCGGCGTGCAGGCGCAAGGGGTGCGGCGACGGGATCGATCGCGGGGCAGATCCGGCCGCGGATCAGTCGAGGATCGCGCGAAGGCCGCTGACCAGGCGGCCAACTCCCTCTTCAACGGTGGCCTTCTGGAGCGCGCCGTAAGCCACGCGGAACGAGCACCCGTCCGTCATGCCGAATGCCGTCCCGGGGATCACCGCCACCCTGTGCTCGCGCACCAGACGCTCGAGGAGCGGCATCGGGGCGAGCCCGGTGTCCACGCGGATGAGGGCGTAGAAGGCACCCTCGGCCCCGGGCACCTCCACACGCGGTGCGAGGCTGCCCAGCGCGGCCCGGACACTGTCGCGGATCACCGCCAGCTCCTGCACGTGAGGGGCGCAGTACGCACGGCCCACCTTCAGGGCCGCGAGGGCGGCGACCTGCGCCGCGATCGTGGGACAGATCAGGATCGTGTCCTGGCTCTTGAGCATGGCCGAGGTCAGCGCCTCGGGGTACACCATGTAGCCGATGCGCCACCCGGCAAAGCCGTAGGCCTTCGACAGCGAGAACATCGAGATCGTGTGTGCCGCCGCGCCCGGAAACGAGCCAGGCGACACGTGCCGGGCACCACCGTAGGTGAAGTACTCGTACGGTTCATCGCTGATGTGATACAGCCCGCGCTCGCGGCACAGGGCATTGACAGCCCGCAGCGACGACTCGCTGAGCACCGCACCGGTCGGGTTGTTCGGCGAGATGGTGACGATCGCGCGCGTGCGCGGCGTGATCGCCGCCTCGATCGCGTCAAGGCGAAGTTGGTACGTGTGGTCGGTCGGTACGCGGACGGGACGGCACCCGGCCATCTCGATCGCCATCTCGTGGTTGAAGTAGAACGGCGTCGGCAGGATGATCTCGTCGCCGGGCTGCGTCAGCACGAGGGCCGCGTGCATGAACGCCATGTTCGCGCCGGCGGTCACCATGACGCGGCTGCCCCGCGCCAGTTCGATTCCGTTCTCGTCGCGCAGCTTCTGGGCGATCGCCTCGAGCAGCAGCGGGTGGCCGCTGACGTCGCCGTACTGGTGGAGGAGCGGGCTGGCGAGCGCTTCGCGCACCGCGTCGGCCACTTCGGGTGGCGGGCCGTAATGCACGACGCCCTGCCCGAGCGAAATCGTTCCGGGCGTCTCCCGGATGAGCGCGCCGACGATCGGAATGATCGGCGCCTGGATCGCGTCCATCCGCGTCGCCGGCCCCCGCCCGCCGCGCGTCCCTTCGGTCATCACCACTCAGCCTTCCAGCGTTGGGTCGTGCGGGCTGGCCACGACAGCCGGCGGACGGTCTCCCGCCTTGCCGCCGCCCCGACGCGCGGGACGCCCCACCGGGGCCGGCCACGACCATCGTTCTCCGCAGCGGTGGGCCCGGCACCGCCGGCGACTTGCGGCTTGTGACGGGCCGGCGTGCGCCACTATCCTTGCCCAATGCGCCCGCGTCGCGTCACACGCATGGCCGTCTCCGCCTGTGCCCTGATCGCCGGGCTGACGCTGCTCGACCCGCCCCGTCCACTGGCCGCGGCTGCCGGGCTCAAGAGCCCGGAACAGTTTATCGGGTTCCGCGTCGGGGCCGACAACAAGCTCGCCCGCTGGGACCGCATGGTCGAGTACTTCCGCGAGGTCGCTTCCGAATCCGACCGCGTGCGTTACCGCGAACTGGGCAAGACGAACGGCGGGCATCCCTTCGTGATGCTGGAGATTGCCTCTCCGGACACGCTCAAGAACCTCGACCGCTACAAGCAGTACTCCCGCCGGCTGTACTTCCAGAACGGCGTGCCGTCCGTGCGCGAACGCGACGAGATCTTCCGCCAGGGCAAGGCCGTGGTGCTGGTCACCTGCAGCGTCCACGCGACGGAGGTGGGGCCCTCGCAGATGGCCCTGGAGCTCGTGCACCACCTTGCCACGGACGATTCGCCGGCCACGAAGAAGATCCTGGACAACGTGATCCTGCTGCTGGTGCCGAGCGTCAACCCGGACGGGCAGATCATCGTCACCGACTGGTTCAACAAGAACCTCGGGACGCCCTATGAGGCGAGCCCGCTTCCCGTGCTGTACCACCCGTATGCCGGGCACGACAACAACCGCGACATGTACATGCTCACCCAGAAGGAGAGCCAGTACACCGCGCAGGTGGCGTGGCAGGAGTGGCTGCCGACGGTGTGGCTGGACGAGCACCAGATGGGCGCCGGCGGCGCACGGATCTTCGTCATGCCGGCCACCGACCCGATCAACCCCAACGTCCATCCGCTCATCTACCGCTGGAATGCGATCCTCGGCCAGTCCCAGGCGGCGGCACTCGAGGCCGCCGGCAAGGACGGCATCATCTACAACTCGACCTACACGAACTTCTGGCAGGGCGCGCTCGCCTGGGCCGGGTGGTGGCACAACCAGGTCGGCCTGCTGACCGAGGTGGCCAGCGCACGCATTGCCGCACCCGTGGAGCAGGCGCGCGCGACGGCGCGAAACGGCGTCCCCATCGATCTGGGCAACCGCGACGCTGCGATCGACGCGGTCGTGCCGGGCATCGGTGTCATCGGCCCGCCGGTGGACACGACCCCTCGCACGGAGTACCCGCGTCCCTGGATGGGCGGCAAGTGGACGCTCCGCGACATCGTCGACTACCAGTTCATCTCGACGATGGGCCTGCTGGATGCCGCGGCGGATCGGCGTGAGACCCTGCTGCGCCAGATATACGAAGTGAACCGCCAGACCGTGGACGAGGGGCGGACGGGTCCCGTCAAGGCGATCCTCATCCCGCTCGAACTGCAGCAGGACCCGCGCGAGGCCGCGCACCTCGCCGAGCGGCTGATGCTCGGGGGCGTCGAGGTGTACCGCGCGGAGGCGCCGTTCAGCGTGGACGACGAACCGTACGCGGCGGGCACGCTGGTCATCCCGATGACCCAGGTCTTCGGGCGCTATGCGAAGGACCTTCTGGAGCCGCAGCGGTACCCGGAAGTCCGCCGAGCGCCGAACCAGCCGGCCGAAGCTCCCTACGACGTCACTGCCTGGTCGCTCGGCATGCAGTTCGGGGTGACGATCGATTTTGCCAGCGCTCCCCTGCCGAACGTCCGCCTCACGCGCGTGACGGCCCCGATCGTGTTGCCCGGCCGCGTGGTCGGCAACGGTCCGCGGTACGTCTTCGATTACATCGGGGCAGACAGCGCGCTGGCGATCAACCGCCTGCTCAAGGATCGCGCGCGCCTCTCGATGACACCTTCGTCGCAGGTGATCGTGGAGACCGCACCACGCGCTGCCCTCGACACCGTCGCGCGCGAGCTGGGCGTGACCTTCACGACGCTCGATCCGCCGCCGGCGGGCATTCCAGAAGAGCCGAGGCAGGCGCTGCGTGCGCCGAGGGTGGCGGTGTACCAGCCGTGGACCGGCGGCAACATCGACGAGGGGTGGACCCGCTGGGTGCTGGAGCAGTACGAGTTCGCCTTCACCACGGTGCACAACGCCGACATGCGGTCGGGCAACCTCCGCCGCCGTTTCGACGTGATCGTCCTGCCCGACCAGAGCCCGCGTGAGATTCTCGAGGGGAACAGCGGGCCGTCCGTGCGCCCCGAATATCGCGGTGGCATCGGGGACGCCGGCGTCGAGAACCTCCAGCGGTTCGTGGTGGACGGCGGAACGCTGGTCACGCTGGGCAGCGCGTCGAACCTCGTCGCGGACCGCTTTCCGGTGCCGGTGCGGGATCAGAAACGCACCCTGCGCCGCGACCAGCACTTCGCGCCGGGCACGATCCTGCGCATCCAGGTCGACACCTCGCGGCCGCTCGGCTACGGCATGGCGGCGGACACCTATGGCTTCTACAACAACAGCCCGTTCTTCACGATCGTGGACGGCTTCAATGCGACCAAGGCGTCGGTCATCGCCCGGTATCCCAATCAGGACATCGTGGCGTCGGGCTGGCTGCGCGGCGAGGACGTCATGGCCGGGCGGGCCGCGGTGGTCGAAGTGGACATGAAGCCGGGCCGCATCGTGATGTTCGGCCTGCGTCCGCAGCACCGCGCGCAGACGCACGCGACATTCCCGATGCTGTTCAACTCACTGTACCTGTCGGCGTCGGCGACACCGTCGGGCAGCAACGAGCAGCAGTGATCCGCGTCCTGGTCACCGGCGGGACCTTCGACAAGGAGTACAACGAGCTGAACGGCACGTTGTACTTCAAGGACACGCACGTGCCCGAGATGCTGCGGCTCGGCCGCTCCCGCGTCGAGGTGGCGGTCGAAACCCTCATGATGGTCGACAGCCTCGACATGGGAGACGCCGAGCGGGCACGCATCGTGACCGCGTGCCGCGCGTCTGCCGAGGCCAGGCTGGTTGTCACCCACGGCACCGATACGATGGTCGAGACGGCGCGTGCGATCGCCCAGGCGGGAGGGTCCGTCGCGGCGAAGACGATCGTCCTCACCGGCGCGATGGTGCCGTATGCGTTCGGCAGCTCCGACGGCCTGTTCAACCTGGGGAGCGCGCTGTCGTTCGTGCAGGTGCTGCCGGCCGGTGTCTACCTGGCCATGAACGGCAGATGCTTCAACTGGGACGAGGTCCGCAAGGACCGCACGCGCGGCGTGTTCGAGACGACGGGGGACTGACCCCTGAAGGCTCAGGAGTGAGGACTGAAGACTGAGCAGTGCCTCAGCCCTTCCCCACCATCCCCTGCAGTTGCCGGAAGTGGTGCCGCTGGTGGCCCGCCTCCTGGTAGATGATCCAGTCCACCGTCATCGGTCCGTACTCATCGTGGACGAGCATCGTCTCGCGGTCCGCCCCGGACAGTGTCTCGTACAACGCCAGGTTCATCGTGGCGATCGCCGTGAAAGCGGCTACTGCCTCCCGCGCACCCATGAAGGACTCGCGCGCGAGCCACGCGTCCTGGTCGAAGGAGGCCGCGGCGAAGTTCGCCTTCGTGAGGGCCATGCGCGACCGGACGCCGAGCGCCAGTTCGGTCTGGGCGAGATGGACGAACACCTGCCGCGCGGTCCACTTGCCTGGCGCCCACGGGCGCTCGAAGTCGGCCGCGGTCCAGTTCGCCACGAGCGCACCGAAGGCCGGGATCATCTCCCGCATCGATGCAAGGGGATCGCGTCCCTCGAGCAGGGGCGTGTAGGGCGTGTTGGGAACCATAGGGGCGATCAGCCGTGTGCAGTTCCTAGATCGTCGCCTGCACGACGGTCCGCGTGCTGCGGTGACGCTCCAGCAGTTCCGGCACGAGACGCTTGCTGAGATACACCTTGGACTCGGCGTTGTCGGCTTCGTTCCGCTCGTACTTCACGACCTCGAAGCGCAGGTTGTCGAGCGTGCTGCGCATCTCGTAGAACTTGTTCTTGGTCTTGACGACGACCTCGTCGAAGCCGTTCTGGATCGCCCACTCTTCCTGCTGCTCGGTCAGGGCGCGGAAATGGCCCTGGCCGCGCCAGTCGCTGCGCGTGCCCCCAATCCAGGTATAGAGGATGCGCCGCCCCTCGAACCGGATGTGCTCGCGCAGCCGCGCGACCAGATCGATGAGCTTCGGCTCCGACTCGTCGAGGCGGATCTCGTGCGCGACCTTGAACGACACCGGGATGACCATGCCGGGGTCGTCGGGGTGCGGCGCCGAGGCGAGCAGGATGAGGTGGGGGCGGTTGGCGAGGCGACGGACGATCTCGGCAGCCGTCTTCTTCCGGGGAAACTCGCCGAAGTATTCCTCGATGTACTGGATCTCGAGGGCGCCCTGTTCGAGTTCGTAGTGGGTGATGTGATATTCCACGCGAATCACGGCATTTTACCGTAAGGTCCGGCTGCGTGCGCGGGGCAGCGCCCCCGGGGCACCTGCCGGTGGCGAGCCCCGTGCATGAGCCACGCGCGTGCCCACGCAGCCCAGGCGCTCGCCACTGCCCCTTCGCCCCTCGTCTGATCCGCGCGCGAGCAGCGCGGCCATGCCACGGCTCGTGCTGGGTTCCCTCGCCCTCATGGTGCTCCTCGGCAACCCGGTACCCGCAGCGGCCCAGGCGAGCGTCGCCGACGTGCTGTCGTTCCTGGTCACGAACATCTCCGTCGACACGGGCAACCAGGAACGTGATGCCGCGGCAGCCGCATCGACTGCCGCCACGATCTCGAATGCACTGCTGGCAAACCTCGCAACGCTGCCGGTGACCTCCACCTCGGGCGCGTTCCTGTATCGACTGAATCGCGACCTCGGCACCGTGGAGCGGGCCGCAGGCAACTTCGGCCCCGTGCTCGTGCAGCGCGCGCTCACGCTCGGGCACGCCAACGCGGGCATCGGGGCCACGCTGCAGCACCTCCGGTTCACGTCGCTCGATGGGCGGAGCCTGCGCGACGGCACACTGGTGACGACCGCGAACCAGTTCGGGGACGAACCCGAACCCTACGACACGGACCGCCTGACCCTGCGGATGGATGCGGACGTCGTGACCGTGTACGGAAGCCTCGGGCTCGGTGAACGTGTCGAGATCGGCGCGGCCGCGCCGGTGGTGTGGCTGCGCGTCGAGGGTGCGCGCGTGAACACCTATCGCGGACGGACCTTCACACAGGCCACGGCCGCGGCGACCGTCGTCGGGCTCGCTGACGTGCTCGTGCGGGCGAAGGTGAAGGCGTTCGAAGACCGTGGCGTGTCCCTCGGAGCCGCGGTCGATACCCGGCTGCCGACCGGCCGACAGGGGGATCTCCTCGGCACCGGGCGTGCGGCGGTCCGGGTGTCAGCCATCGGATCGCTGGAGCGGCCCGGCTTCTCGGCGCACGCGAACGCGGGCGTGTCGGTGGGCGGCCTGGCGAGCGAAGTGTCCTACGGCGTGGCGCTGGCGGTCGCGGCGGCACCGCGCCTGACGGTCAGTGCCGAGGCATTCGGTCGCTCGATTGACGCACCCGGAGGGATTGCCACTTCCGCCGCGCCGCATCCCCGGCTGGCAGGCGTGCAGACACTCCGTCTCGTGCCGAGCGGGACACGATTCCAGACTGCGACGATCGCTCCCGGCGTGCGGTGGAACGTGACCGACACCTGGGTGGTGACGACGAGCATCGGCGTGCCCCTGCTCAAAGCGGGGCTGCGGGCACCGCTGACTGTATTCGCCGGCGTGGACCTCGCGCTCACGCGTTGAGCGAGTTCCGTGCCGTCACCGCTCGGCGCGGGCACTCTCGATGTGCCACTCGTCGCCGGCCTTCCGCAGGCTGAAGCGCCAGATGCGCGGCTCGACGCGGGCGTCGCGGCTGCCGACCTTCGGCACATAGCGCGCCGTTCCCCGGCAGGTGGCGGCTCCGGCCACGCCCCGCACCTCGACAGTGCAGTCCGCGAAGGTCAGCTGCTGCGACTCGAGCCCGTCGAACGCACGCTGCAGCGCCCCCTGATCGACCGACGGCCACACGGTGCGCGCCGATCGCGCGTCCAGCGTTTCGTACGCGAGCCGGTAGCGCTGCAGGACCCGCTGCACGAGTTCCTCGTCCCGCACCCGCAGCACCGCAGGTGCGGTGCTCGCCAACATCACACCTGGGGAACCCGTGGCACGCCCTGCCGGCACGGGCGGAGGCACGTCCGGGAGGTCGCCAGTGACGGGTTCCACCGTCGGGACTATCGCCCCAACCTCGTGCTCGGCAGCAGGCGTGAGGCCACCCTGGCCGGCGGCGACGGGGCCTCTCACCGGCGGCCACTGAATGGGCGGACGGCTCGTGCCGATCGCGGCAGTGGCCCGATTCGGGGCCCTGGGACGATCCTGGGCGGGGTCCCAGTCCGGTTCACGATCCGTGGCCCGCACTCCGAGAGACGAGCCATCGTCACGACTGGTCGTCGCAAACGCCGCAGCCTGTTCACTCACGTTCGGGTGCGACGGCGAGGATCCCCGGTCGAGCGAGGCTGCCCCGTCGAGCGCGGCTGGCGTGTCGAGCGAGGCGGGCGTGTCGAGCGGGGCCCGCAGGTCGATGGAGGCTCGCGGGTCGATGGCGGATCGCGGGTCGACCGGTGATTGCGGCTCGAGCGACGCCCGCCGGTCCGCCCCAGCGTCACCGCCATCCGCTGGTTGCGTCGGCGTTTCGCGGACGAGCGCGTCCGGCGATGCGGCGTGTGCCTGCTCCCTTCCCGCCGTTGCCGGCTGGAGCTGGGGTGGTGCCGTCTGGGCGGACAGCGGCGGTGCATCCCCTCCGCGGGGTGACCGTGCGGTGCGCGTCGCATCGAACCACCACAGCCCGGCCGCCGTCAGGGAGACGAACACGGCCGCCGCGGCGAGCCAGGCCCCACGCCAACCAGACGGGCGGGCGCGCGCCGCATCCATCTCGATCGACAGCGAGATGAGATCGGGGTGGCTCGGATCGAGCTCACGGATGTCCGCCATCGCGGCTTCCGCTTCGCCAAACCTGCGTCTGGCAATGGCTACGCGGGCAGCCTCCGCCCGCTTGTCGATGCGGCGCAATCGGGCGCGGTGCTCGAAGCGTGCCCAGCCGTCGGGCGGGACGAGCGGCGCTGGCGTGTCGGCCATCGCAGCGGCAGCGCGCGCTTGAGGGCCGGCATCATCATCGGGGCCGCGACGCCAGGACGGCTGCGGCGCCGTTCTCGACCCGGAGGCGGGCGGTGCGCCAGCAGCCGAGCGGCCAGGTCCGGCAGGCGGCGTGCCGTCGGACAAGCCGCCCGGCGCAGCGGGCGCGGACGCATTCAAGAGAAGCTCCCGCATCGCGTGCGCCGCGAGATAGTCGGGATCGAGCAGGAGGGCGGCGTCTACCGAGGCAAGCGCAGCGGCCCGGTCCCCGCGCTCCCAGGCCGCGCGCGCATGGCTGAGATGTTCTCGCAGGGAGTGCCGTCGAGCTCGAGGATCCACGGCGCCGAGGTTTGCAAGAGCAGTTCCGAGGGGTCGGCCCCGGTGTCAGTCCTGCCGCTGTTCGATTTTCGCCCACGTGTCGCGCAGCGACACGGTGCGATTGAACACGGGTGCGCCTGCCTGTGTGTCCGGGTCTACACAGAAGTATCCCAGGCGCTCGAACTGGAACTTGTCGAGCGGCTTCACGGACGCGAGACTCGGCTCGGCCTTGGCGTTGTGGATGACCTGGAGGGAGTCCGGGTTGAGGTGCGCCAGGAAAGTCTGATCCTCGGGCACGTCCTCTGGATCTTCCGCGTTGAACAGCCGGTCGTACAGCCGCACCTCGACGTCGAGGGCGTGGAGCGCCGACACCCAGTGCAGCGTGGCCTTGACGCGCCGGCCATCCGGGGCGTCGCCGCCGCGAGTGGCGGGGTCGTACGTACAGTGCAGTTCGACGATCTCGCCCGCGGCATCCTTCACCACGTTCGTGCACGTGATGAAGTAGGCGCAGCGCAGGCGCACCTCCCGCCCGGGCGCCAGCCTGAAGAATTTCTTCGGCGGATCCTCGCGGAAGTCGTCGCGCTCGATGTACAGCTCCCGGGAGAAGGGCACCTTGCGCGTCCCGGCCGACGCGTCCTCCGGGTTGTTGATGACGTCGACCTCCTCGGCCTGCCCCTCGGGGTAGTTCGTGAGGATCACCCTGATCGGGTTGAGCACCGCCATCACGCGCGGTGCACGCTTGTTGAGATCCTCCCGGACGGCGTGCTCGAGCTGCGCGACGTCGATCACGTTCTCTTTCTTCGCCACGCCGATGCGCGCGCAGAAGTTCCGGATCGACTCCGGCGTATACCCTCGACGCCGCAGACCGCTGACCGTCGGCATGCGGGGGTCGTCCCACCCCGCGACGTGACCCTGCTGGACGAGCTGCAGCAGCTTGCGCTTGCTCATCACCGTGTAGTTCAGGTTCAGCCGTGCGAACTCGATCTGCTGTGGCTTGTCCCCCTCGATCAGGTTATCCACGCACCAGTCGTACAGGGGTCGATGATCCTCGAACTCGAGCGTGCACAGGGAATGCGTGATCCGTTCGAGCGCGTCGGAGAGCGGATGCGCGAAGTCGTACATCGGGTAGATGCACCACGCGTCACCCGTGCGGTGATGGTGTGCACGCCGAATCCGGTACAGCGCCGGATCCCGCATGTTCAGGTTCGGCGAGGCCATGTCGATCCTGGCGCGCAGGATGTACGTGCCATCCTCGAACTCGCCTGCCCGCATGCGCGCAAACAGATCCAGGCTCTCCTCGACCGGACGATCGCGGTACGGGCTGTTCTGCCCGGGTTCGGTGAGCGTCCCGCGATAGGCCCGAATCTCGTCTGCCGTCAGTCCATCGACGTACGCCTTGCCCTTCCGGATCAACTCGACGGCGAACTGATAGAGCTGCTCGAAATAGTCCGACGCGTAGTACATCGCGTCCCACCGGAACCCGAGCCAGGCTACATCCTCCTTGATCGATTCGACGTACTCGACGTCCTCCTTCGTCGGATTCGTGTCGTCGAACCGGAGGTTGCAGGTCCCGCCCCGCTCGGCGGCGACGCCGAAGTTGAGGCAGATGGACTTGGCGTGCCCGATGTGCAGGTAGCCGTTCGGCTCCGGCGGAAATCGCGTCGCCAGGCGTCCGTGGTTCTTCCCCGCGGCGAGGTCTTCGTCGACGATCGCGCGAATGAAGTCGACGGGAGCCGACGCCGGTGCCGGCGTGCGTTCTTCTGATGGCGACATGAGTGTTCCCGTATTTTATAGGGAACCGCCGCGTCACGCTCGGCCACGGGCGGACGCGGCCCAATCGCAGGGGGCGAACGGCCGCCGTGCGGGACATCCCCGGCCGCCGCCGCAGTCACAATAGGACGTGCACCTCCACGCTGAATCCTGGGTCTCGGTCCCTCGTGCGGACGTCTTTCCCTTCTTCGCGGACGCCGGAAACCTCCAGCAGATCACGCCCCCCTGGCTCCATTTCTCGATCCGCACGGCGGTGCCCGTCGCGATGGGTGTCGGCGCGACGATCGAGTACCGCATCCGGCTGCACGGCCTGCCTCTCCGGTGGCTGACAATCATCACGGCGTTCGATCCGCCGCAACTCTTCGTGGACGAGCAGCGCAGGGGTCCCTATCGCACCTGGATCCACACGCATCGCTTCGTCGAGGAGCGCGGCGGCACGCGGCTGGTCGACGATGTCGAGTTCGACATGTTGGCGGCACGGCTCGTCTCGCCCCTGGTCGTTCGCGACCTGCGACGGATCTTCACCTACCGCCACGAGGCGCTGATGGCGCACTTCGGCCAGCCGACGCCGTGGTCGCCTGCCCGCATCACCATCACCTGACGCGTGCTCCGCACGCGATCCGAGCCGGCACCGGCCCCACGGCTCGCTCCCCACGAGCGCACCTCGCGGCCCGCTCCCCACGGCCCGCTCCCCACGACCGCCCACCCCGCTTCCCGTCCCGTGATCGAAGCGCCTGCTGTCCCGTCTGCTACTGTGTCCCGTATGCCGCCACACACCACGCTCATCGACACCTCGTGTCTTGCCTCCCTGCTGGGGGGCGCCCCCGGAGTGCTCGTGGTGGACTGCCGATTCGACCTGCGGGTGCCCGAGTGGGGCGAAGCGCAGTACCGGGAGCGCCATGTGGCCGGCGCCGTGTACGCACACCTGGACCACGACCTCTCAGGCCGGAAGACCGGAACCAACGGCCGGCACCCGTTGCCATCGCCCGATGCGCTGGCTGATACGTTCAGCCGGCTGGGAATCGGCGACGGGATGCAGGTCGTCGCCTACGATCAGGGCAACGGCATGTATGCGAGCCGCCTCTGGTGGCTGCTTCGCTGGCTGGGGCACGACGCGGTTGCGGTGCTGGATGGCGGGTACGCGGCGTGGCTGGCCGCTGGAGGTGCGACGGCATCAGGACCCGAGTCCGCGCCCCGGGTGCGGTTCACTCCCCGCATCGATGGCACGCGGGTGGCGTCGCTGCAGGAGGTGGAGGCCCGCCTGGGTGATCAGGCACTGCGTCTGGTCGACGCGCGGGCGGGCGAGCGATATCGGGGCGAGGTGGAGCCGCTCGACCGGGTGGCCGGGCACATCCCTGGTGCCGCCAACCACTTCTTCCAGGACAATCTGCAGCAGGATGGCCGGTTTCGTCCGGCCGCGGAGTTGCGCGCCGCGTTCGAGCGGCTCCTCGGTTCCGCGTCACCCACGCAGGTGGTGAGTTACTGCGGCTCCGGCGTGACCGGCTGCCACAACCTGCTCGCCATGGAGCACGCCGGCCTGCATGGTGCGCGGTTGTATCCGGGATCGTGGAGCGAATGGTGCGCCGACCCGGCGCGCCCGGTCGAACGGGGTTGACGCGCGCCGGCATCGTCTGCGGGCGCGGCCTGCTGGCACCGCGCCGTCAGTGGATCGGGTGTCCGCGCTCGCGGCGACGCCACTCGTGCGCCAGCACCGTGTAGAGCACCTGGTCCAGGTACTCGTCGCCGCAGCGCATCGCATTCCGAAGTACGCCCTCCGCGACAGCGCCGACCTTGCGCAGCGCCCGCTGCCCGCGCCCGTTCTTCGCCGCGGCCCTGGCTTCAAGCCGGTGCACCTGCAGCTGCTCGAAGGCAAAAGCCATCACGAGCCGTGCGCCCTGCACGAACAGGCCGGACCCCCAGAAGGGTGAGCCGATCGCAAAACCCCATTCGGCGGCGTCCATTGCACCGCCGATCTGGCGGGCCGCGTCGGCAGCCGGGCTGATGCGGCGCACCTGGAAGATGCCAACCGCGGTGTCATGTCCGCGAAGGGTGACGGCAAAGCACGCCGCCTCGCCCGCGGCCCGCATGCGCTGGGATGCCAGGATGAAGCGCTCGAAGCCCTGCACGTCAGAAGGGGGCGTCGAGAGGAAGCGCGTGATTTCGGGTGTCGTCAGCAGCGACACCAGCGCGGGGGCATCGCCTGGTTGCACCTCGCGCAGCACGACGTCCTCGGCGGCAAGGATCGGCAGGCAGGCGCGCCAGTCGGACGACTGTTCGCGCGTGGGCGCCGCTGACGGTGGCCCGGCCTGATCCAGCACGCTGATCGCCGATCGCACGCTCGCGCCCGCCATGACTACCGCCCTCCCTTTCCCGTGGTGCCCTTCACGTCCGCGGGCCTGTTCGGACCGGTTGCGCCCGTTCCCCACAGGACGTTGTCGGAGTCGGTGACCGTGCCCCACACGATGTTGTCCGCGGCAGCAGTGCCCCAGACGATGTTGTCGCCGCTGGCCGTGCCCCACACGATGTTGCCGGCGTCGGCAGACGCCGTGCCCCAGACAATGTTCCCGCCGGCATCGGCGGTGCCCCAGACGATGTTCTCGGCTTCGCTCGCTGTGCCCCAGACGATGTTCTCGCCCGCATCGACGGTGCCCCAGACGATGTTGTCCGCCGACGCCGTGCCCCAGACGATGTTCCCGCAGTTGCCGCCGCCGCAGGCGGTGCCCCAGACGATGTTGTCGACCTCACCGCCGCTCGTGCCCCAGACGATGTTGTCTGCGCTGGCGGTGCCCCACACGATGTTGTCCGCAGACGCCGTGCCCCAGACGATGTTCTCGCCGCTCGCATCGGCCGTCCCCCAGACGATGTTGTCGCAGGCTGCGCAGAGTGTTCCCCAGACGATGTTCTCGCCGGCGTTCTCGGCAGTGCCCCAGACGATGTTCTCGGCCCAGGCGCTGGCGAGCGGGTTGATGTAGCCGCCCGAGATCTCGTGATTGCCCCAGATGATGTGCTGGCTCCACGTACGCTCGACGGGCATGCGGCTGCCGGGGCGGTTGGTAGCGTAGAACCGCGCCAGCCGCACGGCGCCGTCCACGTCGAGGAATCCGGCGCCCTGCTGCAGGGGGCTGTAGTCCGCCTTCTCGCGTGCCGTGTACTGCAGGATGGCCTTGATCAGGTTCGGCGTCAGCCGCGGGTTGGCCTGCAGCATGAGGGCCGCGGCTCCCGCGACCTGCGGTGCCGCCATGCTCGTGCCGCTCAGGCTGAGATACGCCGGATACGGCGTGTTCACCTGCCCGTTCACGAGGTAGGGCGTGTTCGCGTTGTACAGGGCCGATCCCGGAGCGGCCAGCGAGAGGACGCCGTGCCCCGGCGCAACCAGGTCCGGCTTGGCGAGGTAGTCGCCGCGCGTCGGGCCGAGCGAGCTGAAGGACGCCAGGTCGTCGTCGTGTGTTCGGACGGTTCCGGCGGTGCTCGACGCGCCGACCGTGAGCACCCAGGGCGCATTGCCCGGGGCGAGGATGCCGCCCCACTGGCGCGCTCCGTCGGCGTTGCGTCCGAGGTTGCCAGCGGCCGCGACGACCACGATGCCCCGCTCGGCGAGGCGTTTGGCCGCCAGCGTCAGCGGGTCGATCCAGTACGACTGCGTGACTGCCGCGCCGACCGACAGGTTGACGACCCGGATGTTGTAGCTGCGCGCGTTGGCGGCCACCCAGTCGAGCGCCGCGATGACGTCGCTGATGGTGCCCCGGCCCTGCGCGTCGAGGACCTTCAGCGATACGAGCGCCGCCTCCGGCGCGATGCCCGACTGCCGACCGTGCGAGTCGTAGCCATTGCCGAGGATGATGCCCGCCACGTGCGTGCCGTGGCCGTGGTCGTCGTACGGCTGCGACTGGCCCTGGACGAAGTCCACGAAGCGCGCCACGCGCTGGTTGCCGTAGGGATACCGTGCCGAGCCGCGTTCGGTGAGGTCGTCGTGCCAGGAGGTGATGCCCGAGTCGATGACGGCGACGCCGATGCCGCGGCCGGTGAGGCCGAGCGCCCGCTGGACCGTGTGGGTGCCGGTGGACCGCGTGGACAGGTAGTCGGCCGCCCAGGCGGGCCGGTCCTGGTGGGCGCTCGTCACCTGCGGCAGCGACTCGAGCTGGGCAAGGGCGGCATCCGGGACGTCGAGCACGTACCCGTCGATCAGCGGAAGGGTCTTGCCTCTGGCGTAGCGTTGCAGCGCCGGTGGGAGCGCGGCCCCGCGCTGCAGCCGCACGATCACCCGGGAGTGCCGGCTGCTGGCGATGGCGGCGCGCCGGGCCAGCTCGGGATCGAGCTTCGGGGCACCGGCTGCTCGCACCTGCGACGGCAGCAGCGAGAGCAGGACGACGAGCACCGCGAGCCACAGACCGAACAGCCGGAAACGGAGCGACGGGCCGGTAGCGGGGGTCTGCGAATCGCGCGAGATCAGCGAGGACAGGGACCAGTGCATCACGTCCCCAGAAGGAGCATGTGATGTACCAGCAGCTGTTCCGTCGGCCGTGTCCGCGCATTGCCTCGGATTGCACACTACGACCGCCTCGGTCGTCGCCATGTGCAGCGGACGTCCGTGTGCCGTTTGGGCACACGAGCGCCGGCAAGCGTCACGAAATCGTCAGTGGCACGCGGGTCAACGACCGATTCTGCACCGTGGTTGCACTTTCGGCCTTCGCGCGACGCTGCACGATGATGCACGGAAGCGCGATCACGGAATCGCGTTCGGCGCGACGATTCTGGGGGGCCCGCCTGCGCCCGGCGGGCGACCCGCGGGGCGCTTCGGACCCGCGCGGGTCGCTGCTACCCACCACCCGGCTGCATCAGCACTGCACGCCTTCGTAGCCGAGTGACGATGCGAGCCACCGTTCGGCCTCGCTGACGGAGGTGCCCTTGCGGCGGGCGTAGTGCGTCACCTGATCTGCCCCGAGCCGGCCGACCGTGAAGTAGCGGGCCTCCGGATGCGCGAAGTACAGCCCGCTGACACTGGCCGCCGGAGTCATGGCTGCGTGCTCGGTCAAGGCCATGCCCACCGCGCCCGCCTGCAGCAGGTCGAACAGCTTGAACTTCTCGCTGTGGTCGGGGCATGCGGGGTACCCGAAGGCGGGCCGGATGCCGCGGTGGCGCTCAGCGATCAGGTCGTCCGCCGACAGGCTGGCGTCCGCGATCCCCCACTCCCGGTTGACCCGCGCGTGCAGGTACGAGGCAAACGCTTCCGCGAGCCGGTCGGCGAGCGCCTTCACCATGATGGCGTTGTAGTCGTCCTGGTCCTGCTCGAACTGCCGCGCGAGGTCCTCCGCGCCGATGCCCGCCGTGCAGGCGAACGCGCCGATGTGGTCGCGCGCCGGCGACTGCCGATCGGCGATGAAGTCCGCAAGCGACAGGTTCGGCCTGCGGTCGGCAGTCTGCTCCTGTTGCCGCAGCATGTTGAAGCGCAGGATCTCGCCCGTCCTCGCCTCGTCGGCGAACACCACCACGTCGTCGCCTTCGGAGCCCGCGGGCCAGAAGCCGTAGACGCCGCGGGCGGTGAGCAGCTTCTCGCGTGAGAGCCGGTCGAGCAGTTCCCGTCCGTGTGCGTACAGCTCACGCGCCGCCTCCCCGTACTGCGGGTGCTCGAGAATCGCCGGAAAGCGCCCCTTCAGCTCCCAGGCGGTGAAGAAGAACGTCCAGTCGATGTATGGCACCAGTTCCTCGAGAGGCACCTCGATCTCGCGCCGTCCGATGAAGGGCGGCGTGGGGAGCGCGGCTGCCGACCAGTCGATGCGAAGCCGGTTCGCCAGCGCGTCGTCGTAGGACAGCAGCGGGCGCAGCGCGCGCGCCTGGTGCTGTTCGCGCAGCTGCTCCTGCAGTCCGCTGTTGTACTGCTCGAACTGGGCACGCTGCGTCGGGCTGAGCAGACTCGACATCACGTCGCCGACACGGGACGCGTCGAGCACGTGCACGGTGACACCGGAGAATTCCGGCGCGATCTTGACGGCCGTGTGCTGCCGGCTGGTCGTCGCGCCGCCGATGAGGAGGGGCGTCGTCATCCCGCGCCGTTCCATTTCACGCGCCACGAACACCATCTCGTCGAGCGAGGGGGTGATCAGGCCGCTCAGGCCCAGCACGTCGGCCTTCTCGTCCTCAACCGCGCGGAGGATGCGGTCGGCCGGCACCATCACGCCGAGATCGACCACGCGGTAGCCGTTGCACCCGAGCACCACGCCGACGATGTTCTTGCCGATGTCGTGGACGTCCCCCTTGACCGTGGCCAGCACCATCGTGCCCTTCCCGGTCGCCGCGTTCGTCGTGAGGGACTGGGCCTTCTCCGCCTCCATGAACGGCTCGAGGTAGGCGACGGCCTTCTTCATCGCGCGTGCGCTCTTGACGACCTGCGGCAGGAACATCTTGCCCGCGCCGAACAGGTCGCCCACCACCTTCATGCCGTCCATCAGCGGCCCCTCGATGATCTCGAGCGGCCGGGCGTACTTCTGCCGTGCCTCCTCGACGTCCGGCTCGATGAAGTCCACCACGCCGTGGACGAGCGCGTGCGCCAGCCGCTCCTCGACGGTGCCGCCGCGCCACGCGAGTTCCTGCTCCTGCCTGCGCCCCGAGTTCTTGACGGTGGCCGCGAAGTCCACGAGCCGCTCGGTTGCGTCGGGGCGGCGGTTGAAGATGATGTCCTCCACCCGCTCGAGCAGGTCCGCGGGGATGTCCTCGTACACGACGAGCTGCCCCGCGTTCACGATGCCCATGTCGAGGCCCGCCGCGATGGCGTGATAGAGGAACGCGGAGTGGATGGCTTCGCGCACGACGTCGTTGCCGCGGAACGAGAACGACAGGTTGCTGATGCCGCCGCTCACCTTCGCCCCGGGACAGGTCGCCTTGATGATGCGCGTCGCCTCGATGAAGTTGATCGCGTAGTCGTTGTGCTCCTCGAGGCCGGTCGCGATGGCAAGGACGTTCGGGTCGAAGATGATGTCGGTCGGGTCGAATCCCGCCTGCTGCGTCAGCAGTGCGTAGGCGCGCTGGCAGATCGCCACCTTGCGCTCGATCGTGTCGGCCTGGCCCTGTTCGTCGAACGCCATCACCACCACGCCCGCCCCGTATCGCCGGATCGTGGCCGCCTTCGCGAGGAAATCGGCCTCGCCCTCCTTGAGGCTGATCGAGTTCACGACGGGCTTGCCCTGTACGCACTTCAGGCCCGCCAGCAGCACCGACCACTTCGAGCTGTCGATCATCACAGGGACGCGGGCGATGTCGGGTTCGGTGGCGATGTAGTTCAGGAACTCCGTCATGGCACGCTCGGAATCGAGCATGCCTTCGTCCATGTTGACGTCGATGAGGTTCGCGCCGCCGCGCACCTGCTCGAGCGCCACCGAGGTGGCCTCGGCGTAGTTCTCGCTCCGAATCAGCCGCGCAAACCGCATCGAGCCGGTGACGTTGGTGCGCTCACCGATCATCTGGAAGTTGCTTTCCGGGCGGATGGTGAGCGTCTCCAGTCCCGCGAACTGCGTGAAGTGGTCCACCGTACCGGCGATGGCGGGTGCGCCCGCGGCGCTGTGTGCCGGGGCCCCGGCTGCCGCGGGCTGCCCGACGGGCGGCACGAGCCGCGGACGCGGGGGCAGCGTCCGGACCGCCGCGGCGATCGCCCGGATGTGATCGGGCGTCGTCCCGCAGCACCCGCCGACGATGTTGACCAGGTGCGACTGGGCGAACTCCTGGAGCGCCGACGCCGTGTCCGCCGGCAGCTCGTCGTACTCGCCGAACGCGTTGGGCAGGCCCGCATTCGGGTAGCAGCTGACGTAACAGTCGGCGAGCCGCGCGAGTTCCGCCACGTAGGTGCGCATGTCCCGCGCGCCGAGGGCGCAGTTCACGCCCACCGAAAAGGGCCTGGCGTGGGCAATCGAGACCCAGAAGGCGTCGATCGTCTGCCCGGACAGCGTGCGGCCGCTGCGGTCCGTGATCGTCACGGAGATCATGAGCGGCAGTCGCACGCCCCGCTCCTCGAACACCTCCTCGGCGGCGACGATGCCCGCCTTGACGTTCAGCGTGTCGACGATGGTCTCGAACAGGAGCAGGTCGGCGCCGCCGTCGATGAGGCCGCGAATCTGCTCCTTGAATGCCTCGCGCAGCTCGTCGAACGTCATGTTCCGGAAGGCCGGGTTGTTGACGTCGGGCGAGATCGACAGGATGCGGTTGGTCGGCCCCATCGAGCCAGCGACGTAGCGGGGGCGCTCCGGGGTACGGGCGGAGTACTCGTCGGCCGCCTCGCGCGCGAGGCGCGCCGCTGCCACGTTGAGCTCGTAGACCGCCGACTCGAGGCCATAGTCGGCCTGGGCGATCGCGTTGCTGTTGAAACTGTTGGTCTCGATGATGTCGCTGCCCGCCTCCAGGTATTCCCGGTGGATGGCGCGAACCACGTCAGGCCGTGTCAGCACGAGGATGTCGTTGTCGCCCTTGAGATCGTGGGTGTGGCCTGCGAAGCGTGTGCCCCGGAAGTCCTGCTCGGTCAGCTTGTAGCGCTGGATCATCGTGCCCATGGCACCGTCGAGGACGAGGATGCGGGAGGCGAGCAGGTCGTGGAGTCGGCTCAGGCGATCGGTAGTCATGAGGGTCCTTGGTTACCGGCGGTGACGTTCACCTCGGGGTTGTCGCCTTCTGGCGCGTGTCGTCGTCGGCCGGCGGCGCCGGCCTGCATGCGGAGGCGATGAGCACGGTGAAGGGGTCGCCGGCCTTGCGCGCACCCACACCGACCTTGACGTCGACGAGTCCTGCCTCGGCCAGCATGCGCTTCAGCTCGCCGTCGTTGAACCCGAGCGTCCGGTCGCCCAGCTTGGCCCGCACCCACTCCTCGCGGTGTTCGCGAAGATCGAGGATCAGCACGCGGCCGCCGGGAACCGTGATGCGGGCCGCCTCGGCGACGGCGCGTGCCGGCTGCTCGGCGTGGTGCAGCGCCTGCGAGAGCAGCGCCACGTCCACGGAGTTGTCGCGGATCGGCAGCTTCTCGAGCTCTCCGCGCTTCCAGGTCACGTTGCTGACGTGCCGGCGTCGGCCCAGGGCCCGGGCACGATCGAGCACGGTGTCCGAGCGGTCGACCGCGATGACGTGCGAGGCCCAGCGAGACGCCTCGATGGTCAGGTAGCCCTCGCCGCAGCCGAGATCGGCGACGCGCAGCGGCGGCAGGAGCATGCTGAGCGCGCGCGACCACGCGGCCCAGCTGCGGCCGGGCACGAGCTGTCTGGCGTCGCGCGTATCCGGCCCGCCGTCGTGGTCGAAGTTCTCCTTGCGCAGGCGCAGCACTTCCTGGAGCCGCGCCTCGTCCGCCCGCACGGCGAGGTCGTCGTCCGCATGGTCGAACTGCTCTTCGAGCACGGCCCAGAGCGCGCGGTTGTGCTCCGACCGCAGGTCGTCGGGCACGCGGTAGAACGTGAAGCCCGCGTCGCGCTCTTCCTCGACCAGTCCGGCCTCCTTGAGCAGCCCGAGATGCCGCGACACTCCGGACTGCGCGAGGCCCAGAATCCCCGTGAGCTCGGTCACGTTGAGGCGTTCCCTGCGCAGCACGCGCAGGAGGCGCAGGCGCGCCTCGTCGCCCAGAAGCTTGTAGAGCGCCGACGCCTGCCTCATATCTAAGAATCTACATTTGTTGATAGGAGATTAGCAACCCCGCACGTTCGCTGGCGTACGAGGTGCATCGTCGGCGTCGGGCAACGCAGAGCCGAAACGGCTCGCGCTGTCGTCTAATGAGGTATGCGGGTCCTGGTGCTCCTCCTGCTGCTCGGCCTCGCATCGCCGCTTGGTGCGCAGGGGACGGCCTCGCCCGCCGCGCCACCGTCAGGGGCGACGGGCGCGACGCAGGCCGCCGGCGACGACCTGCCCGTGTCGCTGGAGCGGATCCGCGAACGCCTCTCCCGGCCACCCGGGGACTCGATCCTCGACACCCTGGAACGGCGCCCAGACTTCACGGTGCAGGTCGAGGAGCAGGCGCGCATCGACGCGATTATCTCGAAGCTGGACTTCTCGAGCGGGCCCGCGCCGGCGGGAGGCCTCCACGGCTTCGAGCAGCAGCAGCGCCTGTTCAGTTCCACGCGCCCCCTCCAGCGCCCGTATGCGGCGTTCAGCGGGGGCGAGCTGCTCACGATCGCGCTGCAGAACGTGATCGGCCGCTACCTGGCCAACCGCGTCATCCGGGCGGTGTCGTCCGCGCAGGAGACGCGGGCGGAACGGGACGCGCGCGAGGAAGTCGAGCGCGAGATCGCGGCGTTCTGCGCCAGCCGGCCCGACCGCGCCAGCATCCAGCTCTGCGCCAGCCTGCCCGAACGCTGACGTCGCGAATCTTGCATCGGCCTCCGGTGCCATGCGCACTTCAGCCCGCCTTGCCTCGGTGGTCGCC
>CAYLTD010000011.1:0-136752 GCA_964386715.1 uncultured Bifidobacterium sp. | reverse complement strand
GTGGATCACTTTCTGAGCGGCGAGTGGATCACTTTCCGAGCGGCGCGTCCACCAGAGGAAGGGCGCAAGTCAGTGAACGGCTCGACTGGGTCGCGACTCAGTATCGTGACGGCGCACGCACGCATCAGGAGATCGCCCGCCACATCGGGAAGGACCTCGCCTACGTCGTCCTGCGCGAAACGATACGGTTCAAGAGCCCGATTGACGGACGCGCGATGATCCAGGAGTTGCGCGTGACGCAGGTTTGTCCGGGTGTGCACAACCGACGCGGACGCCCTCTCCCGGACCTGACCGCCAGCACACCTCGCTCATCTCGAACGAACCAGGCCTCCGAGACCAGCGTCGTCAGGAGGTAGAACCCCGACGGACTTTCGCTCGTCGCGGCCACACGCGCGAACCCGGATCGTGACACGCTGCGCTTGCTGCGCGTCGTGCCGGGCCGGCAGCTCGAGGAGGAGCACCAAGCCGGCTCGCCAGCGCTGGCAGAGCCGGGCCGTCCGATCAATTCTCTGCGGGCCGCATCACCTTCTGGAGGGCTGATCCGTCGTGTCGGATATGAGCAGCTTAGGTGCACGACCCTGTCCTGCACGCCTCCCATCGGCGCGCTGTGCGTCAGCCGCGTTCGAGCGGCGCGAAGCCGCGACTGACCGCTTCTTCCCGATCCGCTCTCCATAGCCGACGCACAACTCCGTCAGCTGTGTCCGCAACAGCAGAACCAGCGCCGCCGGCGCGCCTGATTCGAGCAGTGCGTGCACCGGTCCTGTGATGGCCGTGGCTACTACCATGGCGGCCACCTCGGGATGCTCGATCGTCCGATCGCTGGCGGAGTGCAGCATCAAGGCGATAGCCTGCTGCGCCCGCTGGCTGGCCGCCCGGGCCAGCACGTCCCCGTCCACCTCGCTGCCCGCGGCGTACAAGGCCCGCGATTCCTCGACATGCCTGATCTTGGCGTCGATGAACGTGCTGCAGAGCGTTGCCATCATTTCTCGCAGCGCGGCTCCGTGGCTGTCCCGGCAGGCCCGTTCGACCGCCTCGACAATCTGAGCCAGGTGGCGTTGCTTGACGGCCGCGAGTAGCGGCCGCTTCCCGCCAAAGTACTGGTAGAGCGTGCCCACCGACACCCCCGCCCGCTCCGCTACCCTGGTCGTAGTCAGGCGAAGCAGGCCGTCGCGGGCAAGAACCTGAATGGTGGCGTCCAGTATGGCTGTCACCGTGACCCCGGACCTCGCTTGCGAGGGCGTTTTCCTTGGATGAAGTTCAGGGGCGAGGCCGGACGGCAGATGCGAATTCCCCATGGAGACGGCGTTCCCTAGCATAGGAGCCATGACTGATGCCTACGTGATGACAGCCGCTGCAAGCGGTCGAATGCGTGAACGGACAAGTCACCGGACACGCGTTGATGCGGTGCGCGTGGCGCGGGCCAGGAGAACAGCGTGAAGGCCCCGGCTGGTCTGGCAGGTGATGGAGCCTCCCACGCGCCCGCCCTCGAGACCTACATCGTCACCGGCGCCACGCAAGGGCTCGGCTTGGCCACAGCCCGAGCGCTTGCGGCCCGCCCGAGTCATCACGTGGTGCTTGCTGTCCGCGACATAGAGCGGGGCCGTTCGGCCGCTTCGATCGGGCCGAACGTGACGGCCCTGCGACTCGACCTGTCGTCGCTCGGGGACATCCGACGATTCGTCGCCGGCTGGTCGGGAACTGTCGCGGGCCTGGTGAACAACGCAGGGGTGCAGATCACCAACGGCACAAGGTTGACGCGCGACGGCTACGAGGAGACGTTCGCGGTGAATTACCTTGGCGCGGTGGCACTGGCGCTCGGGCTTCTCCCGCACCTGGCGGGAGGACGGGTCCTGTTCATCGGCAGCGGCACCCACGACCCGGGCAATCGAATGGCCGCCCTGTTCGGGTTTCGGGGCGCGCAGTTCACGTCGATCGAGGCTGCAGCTCGTGGTGAAGTCGCGGATACCGCCTCCCATCGGCAGGCGGGGCTCGATCGTTACGCGACGTCGAAGTTCCTCGCCACGGTTGCAGCGGTCGAGCTGGCGCGACGGTACCCACCAGCGAATACGGCATTCTTCGCGCTGGATCCGGGGCTCATGCCCGGAACCGGCCTTGCGCGGACAGCGCCTGCGCTTGCACAAGTGGCCTGGAAATCGGTGCTCCGGTGGGCGGCACCGCTGCTTGCCGACACAAGTAATCCCCAGCGCTCGGGCGCCACGGCCGCCTGGCTCATGACAGCCGATGGACTGGCCGCCCGCAGTGGAGCGGTAGTCGCGCACGACCGCGGACCGGCACGACGAGTGTGGCAGCGCGTCTTCGACCCGGATGTGGGACGTCAGCTCATGGACGAGACGATCGCGATGTGCACGTCGGGGCAGACGATGTGACGTCACATCGCCTCCAATGTGATTCCCCGTCGCCGCGCACGCGCCATCATGCCACGCATCACCGTCCTCATCACGCGGTCGAACGCGCGATCGCTGAGTACCCGCCTCAGCGCAAGCATGGGCCTCGCGCCGCCGCCGACAACGTATCGCGTTCGTGGCCGACGTGCGCCGAGTGCCGCCGACACCGCGCGAGCCACCACTTCGGGGGGCGCGGCGTTCGCGCCATCTGCCGCGGCAAGCAGCGCTGCCGACATCAGCGCCTGGTCGCGGTACGGTCCATCACCCGACGTGTCCACGAGACCACGTCGGGCGATCCTGCTCCAGTCGGTCCTGACCGCACCGGGCTCGATGACCACGACGTCGATCCCGAATGGCGCCAGTTCCATGCGCAGGCAATCGCTCAGCCCCTCGAGGGCGAACTTGGTCGCGTGGTACCACGCACCCATCGGCTCATGGATCTTGCCCCCAATCGACGAGATGTTGATGATCCTGCCGGCCCCCTGCGCGCGCATGGCCGGAAGGACCCGCTGGACGAGTCGCGCCAGGCCGAAGAGGTTCACCTCGAACTGTCTGCGCGCCTCTTCGATCGGCACGTCCTCGAGAGCACCATAGGCACCGTAGCCGGCGTTGTTGACGAGGGCGTCGAGCCGGCCGTCCTCTGCGAGGACGCGGTCAACACTCGCCACGATGGATGGACCGTCGGTGAGATCCAGGGCGGCGAGCTTCGCCCCCTGCTGCTCCAAGTGGCGCATCTGCTCGACGCGTCGCGCAGCGGCATAAACTGTGTGACCTTCACTCAGCAGCATGCGGGCGATAGCGCTACCGATCCCCGACGACGCGCCTGTGACCAGAACGACCTTGTTCATCAAACGACTCCCTGATCCAGACTCTAGACTGTGGACCGTAGTCCACAGTCAAGCGGGTGATTGATGCTGATGAAGGAGTTCTGCCAGGCAACGGGGCTGTCGAAGGACACGGTCCGGTTCTACGTCAGCCGCGGATTGCTGCGGCCGCACGTCGGCCCGCAGCAGAGCAATCGGTACCAGGTGTTCGATGGGACACACGTCGAACGGGCACGGCTGATCAAGTCGGCTCAGCGGCTCGGGTTCTCGCTGAGGGAGATCGCCGGCCTTGCGAAGGCGTACGAGGCACTGGGGTTGACCCGCGAACGCAAGGCGGAGGCGCTGCGAGCACAACTCGACGCGTTGGACGATCGGGCAGCGGAGATTCGCGCGGTGCGCGGGTACCTCGCGGCCAAGCTGCGGTGGATCGAGCGTGGTGAGACAGGTGCCCCGCCCTCGATGAAACGGATCCCGGCTCGGAAGGCACCTGCTCGCCCGTCAGTGACCTCCGCGGCCGACCCGCCGTCCAGGCGGCCGGGTCACTCCAGGTGACGCGTGTCGAGGATCAATCGGTGGTCGGCCCGGTGCCGGCGCACCCGTCGACATCAGAAGAGCAATACGCCGGTCAATTCAGCGAGCGTGGCCAGGAGCCGGTCCTGAAAGCCAGCGTCTGAAGCTCCCTGAGCGGGCGTCTGCGTCCGGCGGTGGTGCCAGTATTGGCCAGTGACCATGGCCGCAGGGTCGTCGCTGACGGCCAGCCACACCTGCGTGCGGTAACCCTCCTCGAAATCGTCGGGCGCTCCGGGGCCACCCATCTTCGTCGCCACCCATCCGGGATCGACGGCGTTGCTCAGCACATCGGGCCAGCGTCTGGCAACGGCAAAGGCGAGGGCGGTCACATGGAGCTTGCTGTCCGAGTAGGCCTGGCTCGAGTTCCACCGCCGCCCGACCCAGTCGACGTCGTGCAGCGAGGCCGTGCCACCACGGTGCATGCCGCTACTGAGGTACACCAGCCGGCGTGGCCGCTCGATCAGCGCGGTCAGCATGTACGGTGCGAGGATGTTGACTGCGGTGATCGCCGGGTGGCCCTCCGGCGTCGGTGACCGCCCCGTCGTGGAGTACGCGCCGGCGTTGTGAATGACGGCATCCATCCGGCCGATCGCGTTCACCTGGTCCGCGACGCGGCGGGTCTCGGCGGCACGACTCAGGTCGCCGATGACCACGCCAGCTGACCGGGGCGCCAGGTCGTCGACTGCGGAGGCGCGGCCGCGCGATCGCGCGTGCAGCACGACGCCATGGCCCCCATCGATGAGCGCTCGCGCCGCAGCACGCCCGAGGCCGTCGGTGCTGCCGGTGATGAAGACGCGAGCCACGGTCAGCCCACCTCACCGCGCACGACGATAGTGCATCGCCACCGCGCCGTTGCTGAGCGCAGCGGCCGACACGAGATCGAGCTGCCGGGCCGCGTGCAGGCCCGCCTGGAACAGGGTCGGGCCGTGGCCGGCAATCCTGGGGTGGACGAGAAACCGGTACTCGTCGATCAGGTCCAGCCGGTCGAGGTCAAGGGCCAGCGAGGCGCTACCGAGCAGCACGCCGCCGGGCCGGGCGTCCTTGAGCTGCTGCACACCCGCGCGCAGCTCGCCCGCCAGGTGGTGGCTGTTGTTCCAGGGGAAGTCGCGGCGAGTCGACGACGCCACGTACTTGGGCTTCGCCTCCAGCTTGACCGCCCACTCGCGTATCGCGGGTGGCGCCGCCTCGTCGCCGCGGGCCACCGCCGGCCAGTAGCTCTCCATCATCTCGTAGGTGACACGGCCCCACAGCATCGCCTCGCTCTCGTCCATGAGCCGAGTGAAGAACGCGTGCGTCTCGTCGTCGGCGATTCCGGCGCGGTGGTCGACGCAGCCGTCGAGGGTGACGTTGATGCTGAAGGTGAGGAGGCCCATGGCGGCGAGTCTATCGCGTCTCCGCCTGGGGTCCGATTGTCCCTGACACGCTCGGTAGGTCGCGGCCGTGCCCGCGGCGCGGTCCGGCAGACGCGCGCCGGGCCAGCCCATACGCTCCCAGCCCGACGACGTCGAGGTGCGGGCTGCGCCGCCCCGCACGTGGCGCATCAGTCAGGGCCGCGCACCGCGCCAGCCCATGTCCAGCGGCGCAGAGCAGCGATGGAGGATCGCGGCGAGCGCCTCGGGGTCGGCAGGCTTGGTGAGGTGTGCATCGAACCCGGCGCCGGCGGACACTTCCTTGTCCCTGTCCTGCCCGAACCCGGTGAGCGCCACGATCGCCACCTCGTGTCCCAGGTGCTCGCGGATCCGCCGGCATGTTTCATAGCCATCGACGCCCGGCATCCCGATGTCGAGCAGGACGAGGTTCGGGCGATACGCCAGCACCTCGCGCAACCCGCTGTCGCCGTCGTAGGCGGTGCGGCACGCTCCGCCCAGTTCTTCGATCAGCATCGCCATCGCCGTCGCGGCGTCACGGTTGTCGTCGATCACGACGACCCGGCAATCGATCCCGCGGGTGGCGACGGGCTTTGCCGCATCCGGCAGCGGCAGCACGTGTGCGGCCGTCGGCAGTCGCACCGTGAACGTGCTGCCGTGTCCCGATCCAGCACTCGCGACCTCGATTCGTCCCCCGTGCATCTCGACGAGCCGACGGGCGAGGGCAAGGCCGATGCCCAGTCCGGGCTCGGTCGAGCCTGGCGTGCCCTGGGTGAACAGCTCGAACACACGCGGCTGCAGATCGGCCGGGATGCCGATGCCAGAGTCCGTGACGGACAGCACGAGTGCGGGCGCCGACGTACCGGTGCCGTCGTCGAGGCGTGCCGCCACGACGATCGACCCGCCTTCACCGGTGAACTTCGCGGCATTGTGCAGCAGGTTCGACAGTACCTGCACGAAGCGGGTGGGATCGACGTCGAGCGTGCAGGGTGTCTGCGGCAGGTCCACGCGCAGCTGGATCCGCTTCACGGTGATGGCCGTCAGGTTCGCCTCGATCGCGCTGTTCACGAGGCCCTCGAGCGGGGCGGCCTGGCGCTGCAGCTGAATCTTGCCCGACGTGATCCGCGACACGTCCAGCAGGTCGTCGATGAGCCTCACCATATGCGCGACCTGCCTCTCCATCAGGCTGCGTACACGGGCGACGGCCTCCGGGGTGTTCCCTGCGACGCGAATCACCTCCAGCCCGGCGCGGATTGGCGCAAGCGGGTTGCGGAGTTCGTGGGCGAGCATCGCGAGGAACTCGTCCTTGCGTCGGTCGGCCTCCCGCAGCCGCTCTTCGCTCAGGCGCAGCGCCTCCTCCGCGTCCTTGCGGGCCGTGACGTCGCTGGCGGCGCCGAACCACTCGACGATTTCGCCGCTTGCGTCGAAGAGCGGGACCGCCCGCGAGAGCGTCCAGCCGACGGTACCGTCCGCGCGGCGCACGCGGTGCTCGAGTTCGAAGATGCTTTTCGTGGCAATGCTCTGGCGGATGGCCGCCATCACCCGCGGCCGATCGTCCGCGTGCAGGTAGTCGCCGAGCCACGCGGCACTGGGGCTGGTCGTGTCGGCGATGAAGCCGTGGCCGTCGAGCGCGAGCATCTGCGACCAGTCCGCGTTCATCCGGTACACCGCGTACGAGCTGGCCGCAATCAAGGCCCGCAGGCGTCCCTCGCTCTCGCGCAGCGCCCGCTCCGCCACGACCTTGCTCGTCGTCTCGGACACGGCGCAGAACATGCCCGCCACCGAGCCCTGCTCGTCGCGCACGGGCGAATACGAGAAGGTGAACCACGTCTGCTCGTCGAACCCCCTTCGGTTCATCACGAGGGGCAGGTCCTCGCGGTAGGTGGCGTTCCCGCTCATCGCGGCGTCGATAAGCGGACTGATGTCGGGCCAGATCTCGGACCAGATGTCGTGGAAACGCCGGCCCAGCGCGGCCGGATGCTTGGCGCCGAGGATTTCCGCGTAGGCGTCGTTGTACAGGAACCCCAGCTCCGGGCCCCAGGCCACGAACATCGGAAACTGCGACTGCAGCAGCAGGTCGACGATGGTTCGCAGCGACTGCGGCCACGTGTCCGGCGAGCCGAGCGGCGACCCGGTCCAGTCGCGCGTGCGCATGAGCTGGCCGAGCTGCCCGCCCCCCGCCGGATAGACATCCCGCCCCCACTGGTCCACCATCGCCTTTCGCTCCCGCAAGCCGTACGCCAACCCGACGGTGGCGCGCACTCCCGCGTGAAGCCGGCACCGCCCCGCTCGGCCCGACCCGTCGACGCGTTCCGGGAGCGCCGGCTGCTGGCCCGTGTGCCGGTCGAGTCGGGCCGTGCCCCTGTCCTGCGGAACGCGATTCTACGCGCCGTCGCGCGCCGGACGCGGCGATTGCAGCCAACGATCAGCCGATTCGTTCAACGACAACAGCCGTTTCGTCCAATCGCCGACGCGTGCGTGGATGCGAGACTCCATCCCGTGGTTGACATGTCGTCAACACCAGACAAGGAGCCTTCAATGTCCACGCAGTCACCTCGTTGCCAGTGCGCGTCCTGTTCCGGTTCGGTCTGCACCTGCGGGTGCCAGCAGGCGGCGCCGCCGCCCTCGATGTCGTGCGCCTGCGGTGAGGTGTGCACCTGCGGCCCGACGTGCACGTGCGCCGGCTGCCAGCACGTCAGCGCGCCCCGCGCGGAGAGCCGGTAATGGCCGCCGATACAGGCCTCCTCGCCGTCACCGGCAGCATCTGCCTGATGCTCGCTCTCGTGCTGGCGTGGTGCCTGGCAGGAGTCCGGTCGTCACGCGTCGTGAAGCAGTGGTTCGCCAATCCGCAGTACCTGCTGAAGGCGCACCTCGACTTCCTGATGATGACCGGGCTCCTGTTCCTCTTCTTCCTGCTCTTCGAGCACCTCCGCCTCGCCCCACCCGCCGCCATCGTCGTGGCGATGAGTCTTGGGTCGATCGGCAACCCGTCCGGGTTCCTGGCGCTGGCCGTCAGGCCCGATCTCCCGCAGAAGCCCGCGACCCCGTTCGGTGCGCTGATGGTGTGCAGCTTCACCGCCACCACGATCGGTTATGGCGGCGCGGCGTGGTACGTGGCGCGCACGGTCGTGCAGGCCGCGCACTGACACGGCGCACTGAGACGGCGCGCCGACACGGCGCACCGACACAGAGCACTGAGACAGAGCACTGAGAGAGACAGGGCACTGACACACAACCCAGCGGGCCGCGGCCATACCCGGAGGCGGTCCCGGCCGACATCGCGTCACTGAAGGAGCCAATCATGCTGTTTCCGTTCGTCATCGGACTTGCACTCTCCGCCGGCGTCGCCCTGTTCGCGCGGCAGGTGGCCCTGGACCGCGATCGGGCGTTCTACCCGACCGTGATGATCGTCATCGCCTCGTATTACGTGCTGTTTGCCGTGATGACCGGGTCGGTGCAGGTCGTGGCCACCGAGGCGGTGGCCATGACGCTGTTCGCGGCTGCTGCCGTCATCGGCTTCAAGTCGAGCCCGTGGATCCTGGTGGCAGCCCTGGCCGGGCACGGGCTGTTCGATGCCGTGCACGGCCACCTCATCGCGAACGCCGGCGTGCCGCCCTGGTGGCCGGCGTGGTGCCTGGCCTACGATGTCGGCGCAGCCGCAGCCCTTGCCTGGCTCCTTCGTCGCGACGCACGGCGTCTCGACGCCCTGGTTGCGTGAGCGGGACCGCCATGAACGCCATCGTGCGCGAGATCTACGGTTCCCCGGACGTGCTGCACCTCGAAGCGGTCGCGATGCCGAAGCCTGGCCCGCGCGACGTGCTCGTGCGCGTGCGCGCCGCCTCGGTGAACGCGGCCGACTGGCACCAGCTGCGCGGTACGCCGCTCCCGTTCCGGCTCGTGGCCGGACTGCGCAGGCCGCGCTTCCGGATCATCGGCTGCGACATGGCCGGACGTGTCGAGGCCGTCGGCGCAGCTGTCACCAGGTTCCGCGTCGGCGACGATGTGTTCGGGGAGTTGTCGCGGTGCGGGTTCGGGGCGTTCGCGGAGTATGCCGTCGCGCCTGAGACGGCGCTCTGGCCCAAGCCGACGAGCCTGTCCTTCGACGAAGCCGCCGCGATACCCACCGCCGGCTGTACGGCGCTTCAGGGGCTTCGACGGGGAGGCATCAGGTCGGGGCAGCGCGTGCTGGTTCACGGGGCGTCGGGTGGGGTCGGCACCTTCGCCGTCCAACTGGCAAAGGCATTCGGGGCTCATGTGACCGCGGTCTGCAGCGCGCGGAACGTGGAGCTGGTGCGCTCGCTTGGCGCGGACCACGTGCTCGACTACACACGGGACGACTTCGCCGCGACAGGGCAGCGATACGACCTGATCCTGGCTGCCAATGGCAACAGGTCCATCCGGGACTACAGGCGCGCGCTCGCTCCCGACGGCGCCTACGTGACGACGGGCGGATCGAACCGACAACTGGCCGAAGCCCTCGTGTTCGGACCGATGCTCTCGCGTGGCCAACAGAAGCTCGGCAACCTGCTGGTCCGGCCAAGCCAGGCCGACCTGCAGTTCCTGGCGGAGGCCGGCGTCGCCGGCACCGTGAGGCCCGTCATCGACCAGCGCTTCCCCTTGAGCGAGGTGCCAGCCGCCGTGCGCTACGTCGAAGACGGGCGAGCGCAGGGGAAGGTTGTGATCACACTCTGACCACCGCCGGCGAAACGACCCCTCAGCCGTCGCACGACAGGAACGCCGACGCACCAACGGCAGCCAGGCGGCCCGTTCGTACGTGGCGCAGGACCACGGCTTCCACCGTTCCAATCCCATCGACGCACACGACGTCGACGTTCGTGAGCACCGTCAGTGGTGTCGCGCACGGGCTCGCCGCGTTCCGGACACGCCGGCGAAACCGCTGGCCGTCGCCTGCACTGGCGGCGCGGAGGACCACGAGGACGCGAAGGCCGTCGCGCAGCGCGGCGACGACCGCGGCGAGTGCTCCGGCAGCCGTGCCGACGATGACCGTATCGACGTTGCGGGTCACCGTGTCCGCCTCGGCGCGATTCTCGATCTCGGGCTCCCGGTGAGCGACGGATACGAGTGCACGGCACGCAGCCTGCCCGCGCGGACCACTGCGCGCGTCGATTTCGGGGCCGGTGCCTGGCAACCGTCGCTGGGCGAGGTGAGATGGATCGCCGCCGTCATGTCCGCAGCGTAGCCCCGCAGCACCGCGACTGGCTTGAACGGAGCGGCTAATTTGGTAGTCGGCGGGAGGCCATTCGACCGCTGCCAGGCTGCTAGAATGAGCGCCTGCCGTACACGCCGAGCGCCGAGCCGTATCGCTGGTTGAGCGTACCCCGCTGGTACCTCTGGGAGGGGGGCTTCCTCCTCACCGCCAGGGCACAGGGGGTCGTGCCCGCGCACGCGCACCATGCGATTCAGATCGTGCTCGCCGTCGAGGGACTCCTGGCCAGCTGCGACAGTGGCGGCGTCTGGCAGGAGAGCCGTGGCATCGTCGTGCGATCCGATGCCGAGCATTCGTTCGACTGCAACGCGGCACTCGGCGTCATGCTCTTCGTCGATCCCGAATCGAGCGAGGGTGCATGGCTCGCGGCGTCGCTCCGGCAGGACATCACGGCCGTGCCGGCCGCGCGGCTGGACGCGATCCTGCCGGCACTCGGCGCGTTCGCGAATCGCCCGGACGATACCGAGGACGTTCCGGCGCTCATCCGTCGATGTGTGCAGGGCCTCGCGCCAGGGCTGGTCCCGTCTCGCCGGTTCGACGAGCGTGTGGCAGCCGTGATCGAGAGAATCCGACAGTCGGACGAACTCCGCCTGTCACTCGACGCGGCCGCCGACGTCGCGTGCCTGTCGCCCACGCGCTTCGCGCACCTGTTCAAGCAGCAGGTGGGCCTCCCGTTCAGCCGCTACATGCTGTGGCGCAAGCTGACGCGCGCGATGGTGGCGATTGCGTCGGAAGGCACGATCGCCGGCGCCGCGCACGCGGCAGACTTCGCCGACGCCGCCCACCTCACTCGCACCTTCTATCAGATGGTCGGCATGGCGCCCTCGGCCCTGATGCGGGGCGAGTTCATCGCCGTCCCTCCGCCGTTCAGCGCCCTGGCCGCGCCAGGCACCCGGCCGGGCTCCCGGCCGTCCGTGTAGCCGATTCGTTCAACGACAACAGCCGCTCCGTGCAATCCAGCGGACCCGCCTGACTGCGACACTGCCAGTCGTTGACTGGCTGTTCGCCGGACACGCTTCATGGAGATTCGCTGATGCCTGTTGCCCCTGCTGCCCAGACCGCGCTCGCACGAGCCTGGCTGTTCGAAGCCCTCGGCGCGGGTGGAGCCGCGCGCGTTACGCCCCGGCCTGCGGGCCGATCGGCGATGGGCTCGGAGCGCGGCTCGGCGTTGGCTCAGCTCGCGCGACCCCATGGGGACAGCCGGCGGGCGCTGTCGGGTGCAGACCGCCTCGCGAACGGGAACGCGAGCCTCGCTGTGTCGCGGCTCGGCCTGATCGTGGCCGGCTGCCTGTTCGGCGGCCCTGCGGCGACGCTCCCGCTCGTTCTGGGGCCGCTCGCCGCTGCTCGGGAGCACGTCATCGTGGCGACGATCCTGCTCGGCGCCGCCACAGGCTGGGCGCTGCTGGCGAGCCTGTCTGCGGCATGGACGCAGCGGTCGCAGCGGTGGGCAGCCGCGCCCGCGGCGTTCATGGGCACACTCGGAGTCGGCCTGCTCGTGTTCGCGCCGCAGCATGCCACTCTGGACGCGGCCGGCCTTGTCTGGCCGCCGCTGTTCATCGTGCTCCTCGCCCGCACCGTGGCGGGCGTGCAGCGCGACCTCCACAGCCGCAGCCGCGCCTGGGTCGTGTACCCCGTGCTGGTTGCCTACGCGCTGGGCGCCGCGGGGGCGAGCTATCAGGCCGTCTGCGAGTCGCGCGCGCGGCAGGTGTCGGTGCCGCTGCGTCACCTGGTCGACGTGGGTGGGCACCGGCTCTACCTGCACTGTGTCGGCTTCGGCCTGCCGACCGTGGTGCTCGAAGCCGGGCTGGGCGAGACCGCTCAGTCGTGGGCGTGGATCGCGCCGGCCGTGGCCCGCGAGGCGCGCGTGTGCGTGTACGACCGTGCGGGCAGGGGCTGGAGCGAGCCGGCTCCCGCGGCGCAGGACGGCGAGGCGGTGGCGGCCGACCTGCACGCGCTGCTCGACAGCGCGCGCGTGCCGGGGCCGTACGTGATCGTGGGCCACTCGTCGGGCGCCGCCTACGCGCGCATCTTCGCCGACCGTCACGCCGGCAGCGTCGCCGGGATGGTGCTGCTCGATGGACAGCCGTCCGAGGCGTTCGAAAGCCTGCCGGGATACGCGGCGTTCCACGATCGCCTCCGTCGCGTCTCGACGCTGCTTCCGGTGCTCGCCCATCTCGGCCTCGGCCATCTGCTGCCGGTGAGCGCAGGGTTGCCCGATTCGGCTCGCGGCCTTCAGCGTTCGCACCAGGCCTCGGCCCGCTTCTACCGCAGCCTGCGCGACGAGGTGGCGATGCTGCCTGCCACGCTGGCACAGGCGCGGGAGGCCAGCGGCCTGGCGGATCGGCCGCTGGTGGTCGTCACCGCCGGTCGCGAGGCGCTGGACGGCTGGCTTCCGATGCAGGCACGGATGGCCGCGCTGTCTGCCAACAGCAGCCACCGGATCGTCCCGTACACGCACGAGGCGCTTCTCTCGGATCGTTCCGCATCGCAGGCGTCGATTCAGGCGATCTGCGATGTGGTGCGGGCGGTCCGCTCCGCAGTGCCGTTGTCGGCGCTGTACTAGGGCAGCCGCGACGCGCGGTCGTTCAGGCCCGCGCCGCGCCGGCGTGTCGCGGCGTGCGGGTCGAGCCGGACGCGGCGTGCGGGGCGAGCATCGAGCAGCCGCGCGGTCGGGTCGAGGCGGGCGCGATCAGCGGCGCGTGCGCCCGGCCGGAGCCCGCTGTTCCGCGCGGGCGAGTCCCCTTGCCGCGTCGTTGACGAGCCGCGTGAGCGTGCCCGCTTCGGTCTCGCCGAGCAGGTCGGCGATCCGCCGTTGCGCGCGCTGCCACAGGGGCGCCGCGCGCTGGAACTGGTCGAGTCCGGCCGGCGTGGCCCGGAAGACGCGCGTACGTTTGTCGGTGCCGGTGCCTTTCTCGATCCAGCCGCGCCGGACCATCAGCGCCAGAGTCCTGGTGAGCGAGCTGGTGTCCATCCCGAGTCCGACCGCGAGGCGATGCTGCGTGAGTTCCTTCGATCGCCGCAGCGTCGCCAGCAGGGCGAACTGGCCGATCTCGAGGCCGCTCGGACGGAGTTCCTCGTCGTACAGGCGGGTGGCGAGGCGTGCGAGGCGTCGCACGTTGGCACACATGCAGGGGAGTGGGACCCAGTCGGGGTCAGTTGACGAATCCGCCATGTACTTGTATATACATCGAATCGCGACACCCGGCAAGGAGCCGCCTCGACCATGAATCTACGCCATGTCCCGCTGGTCCTCGGGGTGTCGCTGTGCGCACCGGCCCCCGTGATGCTCGCCCAGGCGCCCGCCGCTGCCGCAGCGGGACCTGCTGCCGTGACCCGTGGTGCGATGGCCCCGTCGGCCGGCGCCGCCGTCACCCCGCCGCCGCCCGTCCTGCCTGACACCATCTCCCGCGACGACCAGGGACGCGCCACGGTCCGCGCCGTCAGGGTCACCGCTCCGGTTCGCATCGACGGACGGCTCGACGAAGCCATCTACCACACCGTGCACCCCGCCTCGAACTTCATCCAGATGGAGCCTCGGGGCGGTCAGCCCGCCACCGAGAAAACCGAGGTGTGGGTCTTCTTCGACAACGACAACCTGTATGTCACGTTCCGGGCGGAGGAAACGCACCCGGAGCGGATGATCGCGAACGAGATGCGCCGCGACAGCAACAACATCCGGCAGGGCGATTCCGTGGAATTCGCGCTCGACACCTTTCGCGACCGCCGGAACGCCATCCTGTTCGAAGCCAATGCGCTCGGCGCCCGCACGGACCTCCAGAGCACCAACGAGCGGCAGATGAACGCCGACTGGAACCCGATCTGGAACCTCGCCGCCGGGCGGTTCGAGGGCGGCTGGATCATCGAGGCCGCCCTGCCGTTCAAGTCGATCCGCTACGCCCCGGGCACCGTCCAGGACTGGGGATTCCAGGCGCGGCGCACGAACAAGTGGAAGAACGAGATCTCGTACCTGACGCGCGTGCCGCCTGCGCTCGGACTCGGGCGCGCGGACTTCTCCGCATCCCTCTACGCGAATTTGGTTGGCGTCGAGGCGCCGCGTACATCACGGACCCTGGAGCTGAAGCCGTACACCATCGCGGACCTCACCACCGATCGGACCGCGACGCCCGCCCGCATCAACCAGCCGCACGCGGACGTGGGCGTCGACGCGAAGTACGCGCTCACGCAGAACCTGACGGCCGACGTGTCGTACAACACGGACTTCGCGCAGGTCGAGGCCGACGAGCAGCAGGTGAACCTCACGCGCTTCAGCCTGTTCTTCCCGGAGAAGCGGGAGTTCTTCCTGGAGAACCAGGGCCTCTTCACGTTCGGCAACAACAGCTTCGCTCCCAGCGCCCAGAGCGCGTCCGACGTGCCGATCCTGTTCTACAGCCGCCGCATCGGCCTTGCGGGCAACCGGCCCGTGCCGATCCTCGCGGGCGGCCGCGTCACGGGGCGCGTCGGACGCTACTCGCTGGGTGTCGTCAACATGCAGACGCAGGATGCGCCGCAGGCCGACGCCCGGGCCACCAACTTCTCGGTGGTGCGCCTCAAGCGCGACATCCTCCGGCGCAGCAGCATCGGCCTGCTCGGCACCGCACGATCCCACGCCCAGTCGGCGCCAGGCTCGAACGAGGTGTACGGCGTGGACGGCACCTTCGGGTTCTTCAACAACCTGACGATCGCCACCTACCTCGCCAGGTCGCGATCCGACGAGGTGCGCGGAGACGACCTGAGTTATCGCGCGCAGATGGAATACGGCGGCGACCGCTATGGCCTGCAGCTCGAGCGCCTGTCGGTGGATCGCAACTTCAACCCAGGCGTGGGCTTCGTCCGGCGCGCCGACATGCGCAAGAACTTCGCGCTCGTGCGCTTCAGCCCGCGCTCCCGGCGGATCAAGTCGGTCCGCAAGTTCTCCGGCGTCGCACAGGCCACCTACATCGAGGACGGGCTGGGTCGCGTGGCCACCCGATCCCTCGATGCGGAGTTCGCCGTCGAATTCCAGAGCAGCGACCGCTTCAGCGTGGGTGTCAACGACGACTACGAGCTGATCCTGCGCCCGTTCACCGTCGTGCCCGGCGCGCGGATTTCGCCCGGCGGGTACGACTTCGCGACGGCGCGCGTGGCCTACCTGCTCGGCCAGCAGCGGCGCGTGTCGGGCAACGTGCTCTTCGAGCGGGGAGCCTTCTACGGCGGCGAGCGGACGGCCCTGACGCTGAACCGATCCCGGCTCAATCTGTCGCCGCGGCTGTCGGTGGAGCCGAGCCTGACGCTGAACTGGCTCACCCTGCCGGCGGGCGCGTTCACCAACGTCCTCACGGGCGGCCGCATCACCTTCACGCTGACGCCGCGGATGTTCGCCAGCGCCCTCGTGCAGTACAACTCGAGCACGCACCTGTCCAGCACCAACGCGCGCCTGCGGTGGGAGTACCGGCCAGGCAGCGAGCTCTTCATCGTCGTCAACGAGGAGCGCAACACAGCGGCGACCGCGCTGGTCCCGCAACTGCAGAACCGCTCGATCGTCGTGAAGGTAAACCGCTTCATCCGGTTCTAGCCCGGTCATCACCTGCAGACCGGGCGAGGACATGAGCCGCATGGGCACCGGCCCCGCTGGCCCAGCCGCTCACAAGTGGTCCCCCCGCCCGCAAACGCGGTGACGGTCAGGACGCCGGCGGCTGCAGGTGCTCCCCCCCTCCGCTGCGGAATCCCGCCACCAGCCGCTGCAGCAGCGTCTCGATGAGCGTGGGCGGGTCCACCCACGGCGAGTGGGCATGGATGATCAGGAAGCTGGTCAAGCCGTGGACCGCGGACATCCAGGCCGGGCTGAGCGCGTCGGCCTCGCCCGGCGCGAACGCCCCGGCGTTCACGCAGTCCGCCATGAGCTGGCGGAACAGGGAGAACTGATCGCGGCCAATCTCGCCCACGAACTCGACGCGGTTCCGGCCCATCAGTTCGGATGACGGATCGAAAACCAACCGGTAATGGTGCGGGTGCTCGCGGCCGAACTGGATGTAGGCCCGCGACACCGCCACCAGGCGCGCGACCGGCTCGGTCTCGCCAGACGCGATCGTACCGGTGACTGCGGACAGCCCCTCGAAGGTCTGGACGCAGAGCGCCTCCAGAATCTCGTCCTTGTCCTTGAAGTAGTAGAACAGCGCGCTCTGCGAGTACCCGACCTCTTCCGCGATCCGGCGGAAGGTGATGTTCGGGTAACCCTCCTCCGCGAACAGGCGTCCGGCCACCGACAGGATGTCCTGACGCAGCCGCTGCCGGTTGACTTCACGAAGGTTGGGCCGCTCGACCCGCGACATCCCTGGTGCTCGCCTCCGACCCATCATGCCTCACGCCGGCGTCCTCCGGCAACGCTGAATTCGACTTCCACACCAAAAATTGAGTACAAGTCGAAACAAATGAATCTCGTTCGATTCGTGCTGCGTCCGAATGGCTGGAGCAAGGACTAACGGGATGATCAAGCGCCTCAGATATCGAGAAATCGCCATTCTTTGTGCCGTCTGGCTCTGCCTCGGCGCCCGTCCGGCCCGCGCCCAGTCAGCGCTGGACGGTCCGGACCAGAATTCGAGCCACAGTCGAGACTCGTTCCGCGCGCTGTCCGGACAGGACCGCTGGCGTAACTACAAGGCCGACGCCTTTCTTTCACCCGGGCCCTTCTTCGGCACCGTGATGCCGGCCCTTGGCCAGCAGGGGCGCAACGAACCGGTCGAATACGGCGACGGCTGGGCCGGTTTGGGTGAACGGCTCGGACGCCGCGCGGCCCTCTATCAACTGCAGGCCGCGATCTATCACTCGTCGGCGGCCGCGCTCGGCACCGAGACTGGCTACCGCCGCTGCCGCTGCACCGGCGGGGCGAAGCGGCTTGGCTACGCACTGTCCCGTTCGTTCCTCACGACGACCTCGTCCGGCCGCACGGCACCCAACGTCGCGTACCTCGGTGGCATCGTCGGCGGCGCGGCCATCGCCACCGAAGCCTGGTATCCGGACCGGTACAGCGCGCTTGGCGACGGTGTGCGTGCCAGCGGCGCCCAGGTTGGCGTCAACACGGCCATCAACGTGATTCAGGAGTTCGCCCCCGAACTCAAGCGGCTGTTCCGTCGGAAATAGGAGAGCCCACCGTGCACCACATTCCTCTCAAGATGCTGATGGGCGATCGTGCGAAGTACCTCGGGATCCTGTCGGGCATGGTGTTCGCCTCGCTGCTCCTCAGCCTGTTCGGTTCGATCTTCGTCGGGTTGATCGGGCGGATGACGGCGCCCATCGACGACGCCGGCATTGCCGACATCTGGGTGATGGATCCCAGGGTCACCGCGATCGACAACTCCATCGGGATGCGCGCGATCGAGCTGTCGCGTGTGCGAGGCGTGTCCGGCGTGCGATGGGCAGTGCCCCTGATCCGGGGCAAGGTGAAGGCCCGGCTCGCCACCGGCGATTTCCAGACCTGCACCCTCGTGGGTCTTGACGATGCGACGCTCGCCGCGGGGCCACCGATTGTGCTGGAGGGAACCCTCTCCGACCTTCGGCGCACCGGTGCCGTCTTCGTGGACCGCGCGGAGGCCACCCGGAAGCTGTCGACTCCCGAACGCGCGCTGCGACTGGGCGACGAACTCGAGTTGAACGAGCAGCGCGCCGTAGTGTCGGGCTTCGTCCGCATCACGCCGAGTTTCGACACCGTGCCGACGCTCTACACCACCTACGAGCGTGCGATCGCCCTCGCCCCTCCGGAGCGCAAGCCGCTCACCTTCATCCTGGTGAAGGCTGCAGACGGCGTGGACCCGTCTGCCCTGGCCCGGCGCATCGAGCGCGAGACCGGGCTCGGCGCGCGCACGGCGCCGGAGTTTTCGCGCAGCACCGTTGCCTACATCTTCGGGGCCACCGGCATCGCGCAGAACTTCGGTCTCACGCTCGGCCTCGGGTTCCTCATCGGCATGGCGGTGACGGGGCAGACCTTCTTCGCCTTCGTTCAGGACAACCTGCGCTACTTCGGGGTCATGAAGGCCATGGGGGCCACCGATCGCCGCATCGTGGGAATGGTGGCATTGCAGTCGGCGACAGTGGCGCTGCAGGGGTTCGGCATCGGCGCGGGGCTCTCGGCGGGCATCGGCTATCTCGCCCGCAACTCCGCGCTGACGATCCGGACGCCGTTCTGGCTGCTCGCGTCCGTTGGCGTGGCGATCCTGCTCATCGCCGTGGTGAGTGCGCTGCTCAGCGTGCGCCGCATCCTCGCGCTGCCGCCGGCAGCGGTCTTCAACGGTTGACGGAGCCGGAGATGCACATGCACGCATCAGCGACCCCGGCGGTCTCCTGCCGCGGCCTGCGCAAGCAGTACCTGATGGGCGGTCAGCCAGTGCAGGCGCTGCGCGGGATCGACCTCGACATCCCCGAGCGGCAGCTCGTGCTGCTGTCGGGTCCCTCCGGCTGCGGCAAGACCACGCTCATCTCGATCATTGCTGGCGTCATGGATGCCGACGCTGGCGAGTGCCAGATCCAGGGGCGGAACTGGCAGGCCGCGACGCCTGCCGAGCGCACCCGCCGGCGTGGCACCGAGATCGGCTTCGTCTTCCAGTCGTTCCAGCTGATTCCCGCGCTCACGGCCGTCGAGAACGTGTCGGTGCCGCTCCTGCTGAACGGGCTAACGCGCCGCGAGGCCGAACAGCGCGCCGAGGCGATGCTGCTCCGCGTCGGACTCGGCGAACGGCTGCGCAACCTGCCGCGCCAGCTGTCCGGGGGCCAGCAGCAGCGTGTCGCGATCGCGCGCGCGCTCGTGCACGATCCCCGGCTCGTCGTCTGCGACGAGCCGACCAGCGCGCTGGACGCGGAGAATGGCCGGCTGGTGATGCGCCTCCTGCGCGAACTCGTCACCGCCGATGGCAGGACGCTCGTCGTGGTCACGCACGACTCGCGGGTGTTCCGCTTCGCCGATCGAATCGTCACCCTGAACGATGGCCAGATCGCGTCCGACGTGGTCCAGGCCGTCGAGGAGAACCAGCCATGAAGCTGATGCAGACCGTCATCCCGGCGCTCGCCGCGACCGGGCTCGTGTTCGCGATCGTCCGTGTCCCGTCCACCGCCGCCACGACCCCGGCCGCCATGCCCCTCGACAGCCCACCCGGCAATACGTTCACGCAGGCGGTGAGTGGAACCGGGCTGGTCGAGCCCAGTTCCGAGGGCATCTCGGTGGGCGCACCGGCGCCAGGGCTGGTGACAGCCGTGTTCGTGACGGTGGGGCAGGCCGTGCGCCCCGGTGAGCCGCTCTTCCAGCTCGACGATCGCCAGACGCGTGCGGACGTCGCCGTACGACGGGCCGCGGTTGACACCGCGCGCCAGAAGCTGGCGCGGCTGGCGAGCTTCCCGCGCGCCGAAGAAGTCGACGCCCTCGTCGCCCAGGTGCGCGAGGCCGAGGCCAGCCTCGCCGACGAACGTGAGCAGCTCGCCCGCCGAGAGGCCGTCGAGGAGCTGGTGACCCGCGAGGAACTGGAGCGCCGGCGGTTCACCGTGCGCGGGGCGCAGGCCAGGCTCGAAGCCGCGCAGGCCCAGCTGCAGCTGGTGCGCGCCGGAGGATGGGCCGCCGATGCGCGCGTGCTGGCGAGTGAGCTCGCGCTCGCCGAGGCCGAACTCGCAAAGGCGGAAACCGAACTCGCACGCCTCACGGTGCGGGCGCCGGCTTCCGGACAGTGCCTCCAGGTGAAGGTGCGGCCCGGCGAGTACGCGGACCCTTTCCGCAGCGGCGACGCGCTGATCCTGCTGGGCACGACCGACGAACTGCACGTCCGCGCGGAGATCGATGAATACGATGCGCAGAAGGTCACGGAGCAGGCCACTGCGTACGCGGTCGTGCGCGGCGACGGCAGCCGCCGGCTTCCCCTGCGCTTCGTCCGCTACGAGCCCTACGTTGTCGCCAAGCGCGCGCTCTCCAACAGCGCGGCCGAGCGCGTGGACACGCGCGTGCTCCAGGTCATCTATCGCATCGACAGTGCGACGGCGCGGCCCTATCCGGGACAGCAGGTCGACGTGTTCATCGAGTCGGCTGCCCGCTGACAACGACACCCACTCATCGAGGATGTGTGCCATGAAGATGCTTGCTGCAGTCGTTCTGCTCGCCGGCGCGGCCCTCTCTGCCGAGCCGGTCACGCTGACCGTCAACCTGACGGGCTTCAGGTCCGACACGGGGGCCGTCGAGGTTTTGGTGTTCGACAATGAAGGCGCGTTCCCGAAAAAGCCGGAGAAGGCCATCGCGCGGCAGCGTGCGAGGCTCGAGGCGGGTTCGGCGCGGGTCGAGTTCCGCAACCTCACGCCTGGCACTTACGCGCTCTCCGCGTATCACGACGTCAACGACAACGGGAAGATGGACGCCAACTTCCTTGGTATTCCGAAGGAGCCGACCGGCGCATCGAATGACGCCAGGGGTCGCATGGGACCGCCGTCATTCAAGGACGCCCAGCTCATCGTCAGCGCCGACACGACCGTCACCATCACCATGCAGTAGCCGACGACATCGGCTGTCGAGGCGGCACGGCAGAGTTTGCGCGCAGGCCGCACGCGGCCACACAATCGCGGCTGCAGCCTGAGTCCGGCAGACTCGAACATCGTGGCGCGACATTCCCGTGAACTCTTCCCCGGTGACAGTGAACTCGCGTCGCTGATGCGGAAGTACGCCTGGGAGCGGACACCGCTCGGTCCGCCGGACACGTGGCCCCAGAGCCTGCAGACCGCGGTCCGCATCGTCCTCACCTCGCGCTTTGCGATGTGGATGGGGTGGGGCGAGGACCTGACCTTCCTCTACAACGACGCGTACGCCGCGATGACGCTGGGCGTGAAGCACCCGTGGGCGCTCGGGCGGCCGTCGCGCGAGGTCTGGGCCGAGATCTGGCCGCAGATCGGTCCACGCATCGAACGCGTGCTCACCACGGGCACCGCAACCTGGGACGAGCGCCTGCTGCTGTTCCTCGAGCGCAGCGGCTATTCCGAGGAAACCTACCCCACGTTCTCCTACAGCCCGCTTGCCGACGACGGGGGGCGTGTGCGCGGACATCTCTGTGTGGTCACCGAAGAGACCGCACGGGTCTTCGGAGAGCGGCAGCTCGCCACACTTCGCGATCTCGGGACACGACTCGCCGGTGCGAACGAGGAGCCGGCCGTCCTCGCGGCACTGCGCGAGGTGGCGCTGTTGCACGCTGACGACCTGCCCTTTGCGGCGCTCTACACAGGCGACGGGCCGGCGCAGCGCCTGGTGTTGACGGGGCTCTCGCCTGGCCATCCGCTGGTGCCTGAGCGGATCGAACGCGAGCCGCCGCAACCGTGGCCGCTCGCCAGCGTCCTGGCCGGCGGCCTGCCCCGCTCGTGTCCGGTGGTGCTCCGCGCCGAGGATCTGTCTCGACGTTCATGGCCGGGCGTGCCGGACGCCGCGCTGCTGCTGCCGCTGTTTCCGGGCGACCAGGCGGGCGCTCCCGGCGTGCTCGTCGTCGGCTTGAACCCGCACCGTACGCTCGAGGACGGTTACGGCGCCTTCCTCAGCCTGTTCGCGGGTCAGCTCGCGGCCGGACTGGCCCGGGCCCGCAGCTACGCCGAGGAGCGTCGCCGCGCCGAGGCTCTCGAGGAACTCGATCGTGCGAAGACGGCCTTCTTCTCGAACGTGAGCCACGAGTTCCGGACGCCGCTCACGCTGCTGCTCGGGCCCGTGTCGCAGGCCCTGCAGAGCCCCGAGCGCGCCCTCGGGGGAGACGAGCTCGCGCTCGTGCACCGCAACGGCCTTCGACTGCTCAAGCTGGTGAACACGCTGCTCGACTTCGCGCGCATCGAAGCGGGGCGCGTGAAGGTGAGCTTCGAGCCGGTGAACCTTGCGGAACTCACCACGGACATTGCGAGTGCCTTCCGTTCCGCCATGGAACGCGCCGGACTGCGCTACGTGGTGGAGTGCGAAGCCGGGCTTTCCCAGGTCTACGTCGATCGGGACATGTGGGAGAAGATCGTGCTGAACCTGCTCTCGAATGCCTTCAAGTTCACGCTGGAGGGCGAGGTGCGCCTGGATCTCGCGGCCACTGCCGTCGGCGTGCAGCTGGCGGTCAGCGACACGGGCGTAGGAGTGCCGGCCGCCGATCTTCCGCACGTCTTCGAGCGTTTCCACCGGGTGGCTGGCGCGCGCGGGCGGACGCACGAAGGCACCGGCATCGGACTCGCGCTGGTGCAGGAGCTGGTGCGGCTGCACGGCGGCACCATCGCGGTGGCCAGCGTTCCAGGCGTGGGGACAACTTTCACCGTGTCGCTGCCGGCCGGGACCGCGCACCTTCCCCCCGACCGCATCAGCGCGCCGCGCCCGCCAGGGGCCTCGACCACCGGCGCGGCATTCGTCGAGGAGGCCCTGCGCTGGCTGCCCGATGCGGAGCCGGCCCCGGGCGGCAGGGCCGCCGCCCACGAGCACGGCCAGTCGCGCATCGTCGTGGCTGACGACAACGCGGACCTGCGGCGATACATCGCGCAACTGCTGGCAGGGGTCGGCCGTGTCGAGGCCGTCGCCGACGGTGTGGCCGCACTGGCGGCGCTGAACCGTGAGCGGGCGGACCTGCTCGTGTCCGACGTCATGATGCCGAACATGGACGGCCTCGCGCTCGTGCGAGCCGTTCGCAACGATGAGGCACTGAAGGACACGCCCATCATCCTGCTCTCGGCCCGTGCCGGCGAGGAGTCGCGGGCCGAGGCGCTCGCCCTCGGTGCCGACGACTACGTGCCCAAGCCGTTCGCGGCCAAGGAACTGCTCGCACGCGTGGTCCAGCGCGTCGAGCAGGCCCGGGTGCAGCGTGAAGTCCGGAACGAGCGCGACCGCTTCCGCGAGCTGCTTGGGCAGGTTCCGGCGACGGTGAACTTCCTGCGGGGGCCAGACCTCGTGTTCGACTTCGCCCACCCGCTGACGATCGCCGCCACCGGCGGCCGGGTGCAGCGGGGCCTGCGGCTCGCAGACGCGATGCCCGAGCAGGAGGGACAGCCGTACGCCGCCATGCTGCGGCAGGTCTACGACACCGGGGTACCGGTGTCGGGCAACGAGTCGCTCTTCTGGCTCGATCGCAAGGCGACGGGAGAACTCGAGGAGACCTACTGGAACTACATCTACCTGCCGGTCCGCACTGCGTCGGGCGAGGTGGAAGGGGTGATGACCTTCGACTTCGAGGTCACCGCCCAGGTGCTCGCGCGGCGTGAAGCCGAGGCGCAGGCACGGGCACTCGCCGTCGCCAAGGCGGAAGCCGAGGAGGCGAACCGCGCCAAGGACGAGTTCCTGGCGGTGCTCGGCCACGAGCTGCGCAACCCGCTCGCACCGATCCGCACGGCACTCGATGTCCTGCGGCTGCGCGGCGTCCGGCACAAGGAGCACGAGATCATCGAGCGGCAGCTGGGGCACGTGAAGCGGCTGGTCGACGATCTGCTCGACGTGTCGCGGATCACCCGCGGCAAGATCGAGCTGCAGCGAACGATCGTGCCGGTGAACGACGTGGTGGCCGCCGCCGTGGAGCTGGTGCGGCCGCTGCTGGAACAGCAGGATCACGACCTGGCGCTGGACGTGGAGGTCGGCCTGTTCGTGGACGGCGACCTCGCGCGGCTTGCCCAGGTGGTGACCAACCTGCTGACGAATGCCGCGCGCTACAGTCCGCCGGCAACTCCGATCGCGCTGACGGCGCGGCGCGTCGAACCCGGCCGGGTCGAGGTGCGCGTCCGCGATCAGGGCATCGGCATCGACCCGCGCATGCAGGCGCGGATCTTCGAGCCGTTCGTTCAGCAGCCGCAGGGAGCGGAGCGCAGCAACGGGGGGCTCGGGCTGGGGCTCACCATCGTCAGGTCGCTCGTCGAGAAGCACGGCGGCACCGTATGGGTGGACAGCGCCGGCCTCGGATGCGGGAGCGAGTTCGTTGTGAGCCTGCCCGCTGCGCAGCCCGGCGACGCCGTCCGGACCAGGCAACAGGAACAGGCGGTCGCCGCGGCGCCGGTGCCAGGGTTCCGGCGCGTGTTGGTGGTGGACGACAACGCGGACGCGCGCGACCTGCTCGTCCTCGCGCTTGGCATGCGCGGCTACGAGCCGATGGGCGCCGCCGATGGTCCTGAGGCGCTCGCCCTCATGACGACGTTCAGGCCAGCGGTCGTGGTGCTCGACATCGGGCTGCCGGTGATGGACGGTTACGAGGTGGCGCGCCGCATCCGCGAGAGCGGGCCGGCCCCGCCCCGCCTGCTGGCGGTGACCGGCTACGGGCAGGAGCTGGACCGCGCCCGGGCGCTCGACGCCGGGTTCGACGACCACCTGGTGAAGCCGGTGGATTTCGAGGCGCTCCTGGCCGCGATGCACGCGTGATCTGTAACAGTACGGCGGCTCGCGACACTTCCTCCTCGGACGCGCCAATCATGGCTGCGTCAGGAGGTGTCCGATGGCCCGCATCGACGAAGTCGCGCCCGATCTCTACCGCGTCTCGATCTACGTTCCTCAGATCGACCTGCAGTTCAACCATTTCCTGATCACGGACGACGAGCCGCTGCTCTTCCACACGGGCATGCGCGGCATGTTCCCCGAGGTCCTCGACGCCGTCGCGCAGCTGATCGATCCGGCGTCGCTGCGCTGGATCAGCTGGAGCCACTTCGAAGTGGACGAGTGCGGTGCGCTCAACGAGTGGCTCGCGGTGGCACCGAACGCGCAGCCGCTGTGCAGCGAGGTCGGCGCGCTCGTCAACATCAGCGACTTCTCGGACCGCCGGCCCCGCGGGCTGACGAAGGGCGAGGTGATCGAGACCGGCCGGCACCGCTACCGGTTCGTGCCGACACCCCACCTGCCGCACGGGTGGGACGCCGGTGTGCTGTTCGAGGAGGAGTCGGGCGTGCTGCTCTGTTCCGATCTGTTCCACCAGCTCGGCGACGTGGAAGCCGTCACGTCGGCCGACGTGCTCGGGCGCTGGGACGCGGCCATCGTGGCGTACCAGGCGCATCCCGTGCTCATGGACTATCTCCCGCTGACGCCGACGACGGAGCGACGCCTGCACGAGCTGGCCGCGCTGCAGCCTCGTGTGCTGGCAGCGATGCACGGCTCGACCTTCGTTGGTGACGGCGCGGCCGCGCTGCGCGCTGCCGCACCGATGCTGGCACGCCGGCTGGGCGCCGTACCGGTTGACGCGCACCAGCTGGCGTGAGTACCGTCCGGCCGATGCCGGACATCCACGACCAGCTCCAGGCCGTCGACGATGAAGCGCTGGCGCGTCGAATCGCCGACGGCCCGCCTGGTTCCACTGATGCCGAGGAAGCCGAGTTGTACCGCCGGTTCGCGCCCCGCGTCCGCCTGTATGGGCGGCGCCACCTGCGTGATTCGGCCGCGGGCGACGACCTCGCCCAGCAGGTGCTGCTCCTCACCATCGATCGGCTTCGCGCCGGTGACATACGGCGCCCACAGGAGATCGGGTCCTTCATCCTCGGCACGAGCCGCATGCTGGCGCAGGGTGAACGGACCCGGACGGTCCGCCGCGGTGCCCTCGAGGCACGGTTCCTCCAGCGCAACGCCGTCGTGTCGCCCGTGACGATCGAGGCACTGGACCTGCCGCGCGTGAAGGCCTGCCTCGGCGCGCTCGGCGAGCGCGACCGCCTCGTCGTCGTGCTGACGTTCTACGCGGATCGCGACACGTCGCAGATCGCGGACGAACTCGGCATGTCGGCGGGCGCGGTGCGCGTGACGCGGCACCGGGCGATAGCGCGGCTGCGCGACTGCGTGCTCGGAGGCGACCGATGCCGGTATGTGAACGCGTGACCTGGGCCGACATCGCGGACTATGCGGCCGGCGGCCTCGCCGCCCCCGACGCCGGAGCGCTCGAGGAACACCTCTTTACGTGCGGCGACTGCGGCGCGCGCGCGGCCGAATTCGAGCGGCTGGTGCGTGCGCTGGGTTCGGCCGTGCGCTCGGGCGCGGTCGGCGGCCTGGTGACCGACACCGTGCTCAACCGCCTCGCACGCGAGGGCGTCCGCCTGCGGACGTTCGCGCTGTCGCCGGGCGACGCCGTGCCCTGCGCGGTCTGGGACGATGACGAGGTGCTTGCACTGAGGCTGCGCGCCGACCTGGCCGACGTACGCGAGGTCACCGTGTCCCAGCACGTGGCGGGCCGGGAGGTGATCCGGGTGACCGGCACGGTGTCGGGCCGCGGCGACGAGGTGATCGTCGCCACGCCGGCGGCTGTCATCCGCGAGCTTCCGGTGGTCGACGTGGAGATCCGGCTGCTGGCCGGCGACGACGAGACCCGGCCGCCGCTCGCGAGCTACACGCTGCAGCACGGCGGCGCGCTTCGGCGCTGACACCATCGGGTGCGCGTCCGGGGCTCCGGAGGGCCGCGCACACACTCATCGTCTGAGTCGGCAGGCCGGCTGAGGCTGAGCTATCAAGGCGGTGGCTGGGCTGAAGGTCTCGCTGTGGGCATGGCGGTGGCCGCGGCCGTGCACCATCAAGCGTTCCGGCGACAGGTTTGCAGTCACGCGGGGCGTGAGGGACCGATGAGTGACAGAGCTGCCGGCACGCGACGCAACGCGTGGAAATGCTGGGTCGTGGCGCTGCTGGTGGGCGCCGTACCTGCGTGCGCCGTCAACCCCGCCACCGGCAAGCGTCAGCTCTCGTTGATCGGTGAAGCGGACGAGATCCAGATGGGGCGCCAGGCAGCGGCCAGCATCTCGCAAACCGTGGGGCTCGTGGAGGATCGGGCGCTCCAGCGCTACGTCGCAGACATCGGCCTGCGCCAGGCAGCCTCGTCGGAGCGGCCCAGCCTGCCGTGGGAGTTCCACGTCGTAGACGATCCCACCCCGAACGCATTCGCGCTGCCCGGCGGGTTCATCTACGTGACGAGGGGCATGCTCGCCCTCATGAACTCGGAAGCCGAGCTGGCGGGCGTGCTCGGGCACGAGATCGGCCACGTGACCGGGCGACACTCCGTCAACCAGCTCTCCAAGCAGCAGCTCGCACAGCTGGGCCTCGGGCTCGGGGCCATCTTCGTGCCCGAGGCGCGCCCGTTCCAGCAGCTCGCCGGCGCCGGCCTCGAACTGCTCTTCCTGAAGTACAGCCGCGATCACGAGCGGGAAGCCGACGAGCTCGGCTTCGAGTACATGCGCAAGCGCGGCTACGACGTCCGCGAGTTCGACGATGTGTTTGCGTCGCTCGGACGGCTGGACGAAGGGCAGGGCGGTGCGCTGCCGTCATGGGCGCTCACGCACCCGATGCCGGAGGAGCGCGTGAAGGCGGCGCAGGCGCGCGCGGCCTCGGTGGGAGCGATGCCGAACGCGCGGATCGGACAGGACGACTACCTGCGGCGCATCGACGACCTCGCGTACGGCAAGGACCCGCGCGAGGGGTTCTTCAGGGGTGACACGTTCTACCACCCCACGCTCCGCTTCCAGATCACGTTCCCGGACGGATGGCAGACGGAGAACCTCGCCCAGGCCGTCGTGGGCGTGGCGCGGGACCAGCAGGCCGCGATGCAGCTGACGCTGGCCGGCAACCTGCAGCCCGAGGCGGCGATGCAGCGCTTCTTCTCGCAGACGGGGGCGGCACCGGGACGCGTCGTGCGCGCCACTTTCAACGGCGCGCCTGCCACCATCGGCGAGTTCCAGGCCCAGACCGAAGGCGGGGTCGTGCAGGGGCTGGCCGCCTACGTGTCGCGCGGGGGCCGCACCTATCAGCTGATCGGCTACACGCCGGCGCAGATCTACGGCCGCTACGCGCAGGCGCTCGAGCAGGCCATGCGCAGCTTCGGCCCGGTCACCGACCCGGCGGTGCTCAACGCGCGCCCGCAGCGGATCGACGTGGTGCAGATCCGCGACGCCATGACGGTGGCGGAATTCGCGCGCGAGTACGGGTCTGCGGTCCCGCCGCAGACCCTTGCGCTGCTGAACCAGGTGGAAGGCCCGGAGTCGCGGCTGCCGGCCAAGTCGCTGGTGAAGCGGGTCACCGGGGGCAGTTAGCCGGCACCGACACGTGACGAAGGGAGGCGCGCGCCGGCCTGGACAACGCGACACGCGCCCCGTCAATCACACGGTCGTGGACTCCACCGTCTCGACGATCCACGCTTCGGGGTTCCGCATCACGGCCCCGCCCGGACCTGCCCAGAGGTGACGCAGCTTCGCCAGCAGGGCCTCCGCCTGCGCGACGCTGTCGAACTCGAGGTCGATCATCACGAAGTCCGGGTCCGTCACCGATCGGTGCACGTGGTAGCGACGGACGCCCGCTCCCTTCCGGTCCACGGGGTCATCATCGAAGGCTCTTTTCCACCCCGCGAAGTTCGGCACCGAGTGCTGGATTCGCAGCATCGCCATGGGATCCCCTACGACGCGTACTTGCGGATCCAGTTCACGGTGAGCGGCCACGCCTCGTGCGTGGCCTTCATGTTGGAACTGCTGTTCGCCGACTGCGCCCGCAGGAATCCGTGGGCGGCGCCTTCGAAGATGTGCACCTCGAAGGTCTTGCCCAGCTCCTTCATCCTGGCTTCCGTCGGCGCGATCGTCGCACCGATGCGGGCATCCTCCTTCAGCCCGCCGTACAGCCCGAGCACGGGCGCCTTGATGCTGGCGAGCGACGGTGACGGCACGAAGGCCGACGGCGCGGACCCCTGGGGCGCCGGAGGCACGTCGGTCGGGGCGGCGCCGTAGTACACGACGGCGGCATTGAGCCCCGGCTCCGCGACGGCCATCGCGAAGCTCTGGCTGCCGCCGTAGCAGTAGCCGACTGTCGCGCTCTTGCCATTCGCGCCGGGCTGCTTCAGGCCCCACTCGCGCGCCGCCTTGAGCTTCGCGATCACTTCCGCCGCCGGCATCTGCATCGTCGTCTGGACGGTCGATGGCTGGTCGGCGAACGCCCGCGAGTCACCGCCGTTCGGACCCTTGCCAGCCAGGAGGTCTGGCGCGACGGCGATGAACCCCTCGGCGGCGAGCTGATCGGCGACACCGCGGATCCAGTCGCTCAGGCCGAAGACCTCCTGGATGACGACCACGACGGGGGCCGGTCCGGAGCGCGCGGGCCGGACCACCCACGTGCGCATCCTCGTGCCGTTCACGTCGATCTCCACGAACTCGCCCTTGCGCGGCGAGCTCGCGAGGCGCGCCGCGGCGCCGTCCGCATCGGCAGGCATGTTGGCCATCGAAGGGGCCGCCTGGTAGAACGGCTGCTGCGCCATCACTTCCAGCGCATGCCCGGCGTGGATGTCGCCGGCGGCAGCCATCCGTTCGATCTCGGCCGTGGCGGCCCGGGCCGCGGCGGTGTCGGCCCCGACATGTCCCGCCTCGACGACCTGCGCCGTGCGCTGAGACACCACACCGATCCCTGCTGCTGCAACGGCCAGCGTCAACCCGGCCGCCGCCATCGTCTTCGTCGTTGCGCGCATGGTTGCTTCCTCCCCCTTGGCTGTCGGAAATGCCATGCATTCTAGCGTGCCGGGAGGGCCGTGCCGTGGCGCGGGCCTTCGCGCGTCGAGGGTCGGCTGCCCGGCGACGCCCACGACGTGGTATACCGTGGTCGCCAATCGGAACCGCCGAGGAGCATGCCCGCATGACCACTTTCCGTTCGATTGCGGCCCTGGCCGCGGCGATCGTCCTGCTGTCGGTCCTCGCAACAGCGCAGCCGCCCGCCGCGCGCAAGCGGCTCCTGTTCCTCACGCATGCCGGCCTCTACAAACATCCCAGCCTCGAACCGGCCGAGGCCGCGGTCACCGAGTGGGGCAAGGGGGCCGGCTTCGACGTGACGACGGTCCAGGGCTACAGGCAGGACTCGCGGAACCTCGATCTGTCGTTCCTCACGCCGGACTACCTGCGATCGTTCGACGGGCTGATGCTGATGACCAACGGCAATCTGCCGTTCACGCCCGCGCAGCGCCAGTCGATCGTCGAGTTCGTCCGGGGCGGCCGGGCGCTCGTCGGAGTCCACTGCGCGACGCTGACGATGTACGACTATCCGGAGTTCGGCGAGATCCTCGGCGGCTACTACCTGCGATCGATCGTCCCCACCGACATGGTCACGAAGGGGAAGGTTGGCGTGCTTCGCGTGGAGGACACAGCGCACCCGGCCACGCGCATGCTCGGGTCCACCTGGCCGTTGAACGAGGAGTTCTACGAGTTCGGGCGGCAGGCCTGGGACGCCAGCCGCCCGACGGAAAACGTCTCGGCGGTGGGACGGCTTCGTATCCTCATGCCCTTCACGCGCGACCGCGTGCACGTGCTGCTCAGCCTCGACACGGAACGCACCGACCTGTCGGACCTGCCGAACATCCCGAAGGGCGACTACCCGCAGGCGTGGACCGTGAACGCCGGCCGCGGCCGCACGTTCTACACGGCGCTCGGCCATCGTGAGGACATCTGGGCGCACGACGCGGTGTTCCGTGCCCACGTCACCGGCGGCATCCGCTGGGCGCTCGGCCTGGACAACTGACCCGTGCGTGAGCCGCAGCCTGGTCTCACGCCGGAACCGCAAGACGCGACCCCGTGCGGCAGCGGTGCAGGACGCCGGCGTCGGCGCTGCGCGCCCCGGCGTCGATCGGGTTTGTGGCTCACGGCCGCGGTCGTCCTGCTCGTGCCCGGCGCCACGCCGCGCATCGCGACCGCCCAGGATGTGGGTTCGACCGGCAGCGGTGCGCCGCTCACGATCATCGCGCCGGCGGCGCCTGGTGGCGGCTGGGATCAGCTCGCGCGTGAGATGGAGCGCGAAATCGAGCGCCAGCGCCTGGCCACCGTCCAGGTGGAGAACATCCCGGGTGCGGCGGGCACGATCGGCCTCGCGCAGATGATCTCGGCGCGCCGCGGCGATCCACGGACGCTGATGGTGAACGGACTGGTGATGGTCGGCGCGATCCTGTGGAACGACTCGCCCGTCTCGCTCGCACAGGTCACCCCGATCGCGCGGCTCACGGGCGAAGCGGAGGTGATCGCGGTGCCGGCCACCTCACCGCATCACGACATGCCGGGCCTCGTGCGGGCGCTGCGCCAGAACCCGGAAGGCGTGAGCTGGGCTGGTGGATCCGCGGGAGGCACCGACCACCTCCTGGCGGGCCTCATCGTCTCGGCTGCCGGGCTCGACCCCCGGCGCACCAACTACATCGCCTTCTCCGGAGGCGGCGAAGCCGCGGCCGCGCTCATCGGCGGCCAGGTGACGGCGGGCATCAGCGGCTACAGCGAGTTCGCGCAGTACATCGAGTCGGGTCGCCTGCGCGCCATCGCCGTCTCGTCGGCCCGGCGGCAGCCCGGGCGGGACGTCGCGACGCTTCTCGAGCAGGGCGTCGACGTGCAGTTCGAGAACTGGCGCGCGGTCGTCGCGCCGCCGGGGCTTGACGCCGCGGCGCGCCAGCGGCTGACCACGCTCGTCGATCGCATGGCCCACAGCGACACGTGGCGCGAGACGGCTTCGGGCCTCGGGTGGACCGACTCGTACCTGGCCGGCGAAGCCTTCGAGCGGTTTCTCGATTCGGAGCGCGTGCGCATCGCCCGGATCGTGTCGCGCCTGAAGGGCGCCGGGCCCGAGGCGGCCGCCGCGCGCGCGGGGGAGTGGGTGTTCCCGACGGTCGTCATGGCGGGCAGCCTCGCCGCGGGGCTCCTGCTGGTCGTACGTGCGGCACGCGAGCGCGGGCGGGTGCCAGGCCTGGCACCGGCGGTCGAGCGCGGCCCGGCGCCGGCGGCGCCCAACGCGCCAACCGAGGCAACCGAACCCTCGCCCCCAGCCGCTCGAGGCGCCGTGATCCGCGTGGCCGCCGGGCTGGCCGCGTTCGTGCTGCTGCTCGATCCCATTGGCTTCGTGGCCGCGGGCACGTTCCTCTACATCGCAACCGCGTCGGGCTTTGGCAGCCGGCGGTGGCTCCGCGACGGTGCAATCGGCGCGTTGTTCTGCGCGGCTGTGTACGTCGCTTTCACCCGCGGCCTCGGGGTGCCGCTTCCGTGACACGCGCCGATCTGCGACGCTCGCGGCGCCCATGTCCACCGCGCGGCCCAAGGGCATGGTCGAGCCGCGTGTATCTGCCGATGCCGGACGCCCCCGCCTGCCTGGACGCCTGTTCGGTGGCGGGGCGATCCTGACATGGACACGCTGGCGGCGCTCGGCAACGGGTTCCTGGTCGCCATGACCCCGCAGCACCTGCTCTGGTCGCTGCTGGGCGTGACGCTCGGCACGGCCGTCGGCGTGCTGCCTGGCATCGGACCGGCGCTCACCGTCGCGCTGCTGCTGCCGGTCACCTACTCGCTCGAGCCGACCGCCGCCTTCATCATGTTCGCGGGCATCTACTACGGCGGCATGTATGGCGGCTCCACGACGTCCATCCTGCTGAACACGCCGGGCGAGAGCGCCTCGATCATGACCGCGATCGAGGGCAACCTGATGGCCCGGTCCGGCCGTGGTGGTGCGGCGCTCGCGACCTCCGCGATTGGGTCGTTCGTGGCCGGCACGCTCGGCACGGCGGCACTCACCCTCACGGCCCCGATGATGGTGGAGTTCGCGCTGCGATTCGGGCCGGCCGAGTACTTCGCGCTCGCGGTACTCGCGTTCGTCACCGTGTCGGCGGTGCTCGGCGACTCGCGGCTCGCCGGGGTGACCAGCCTGCTGTTCGGGCTGCTGCTGGGCGTGATCGGCATCGATCCCCTCACGGGCGTGCCGCGCCTCACGCTCGGCCTGGCGCCGCTGTACGACGGCATCGACGTCGTCATCGTGGCGGTGGGGCTGTTCGCGGTGGGCGAAGCCCTGTACGTCGCCGCGCACCCGCAGGACAGCGAACGGGTCCGGTTCAAGGGCTCGGCCTGGATGACGAGGGATGAATGGTCGCGATCGTGGCGTCCCTGGCTCCGTGGGACGTTGCTCGGGTTCCCCATCGGCGCACTGCCGGCTGGCGGAGCCGAGATCCCGACGTTCCTCTCGTACGCGCTGGAGCGGCGCCTGGCGCGCGACCCGTCGCAGTTCGGGCGTGGCGCGATCGAGGGCGTCGCCGGGCCGGAGGCAGCGAACAACGCGGCAGCCGCCGGCACGCTGGTGCCGCTGCTCACGCTCGGACTGCCCACCACTGCAACGTCGGCGATGCTGCTCGCGGCGTTCCAGCAGTATGGCCTGCAGCCGGGTCCGCTGCTCTTCCAGCACGAGCCCCGACTGGTGTGGGGCCTCGTGGCGAGCCTCTACGTCGGAAACCTCATGCTGCTGGTGCTGAACCTGCCGCTGGTCGGCCTCTGGGTGCGCCTGCTGAGCGTGCCGGCCCCGGCGATGTACGCGGCGATCCTCACGCTGTCGAGTGCCGGCACCTACAGCATCAACCACTCGGTGTTCGACGTCGGCCTGCTCTTCGTGATTGGCATCGTCGGGTATTTGATGCGCTGCTACCAGGTGCCGCTGGCGCCGGCGATCATCGGCGTCATACTCGGCCCGATGGCCGAGCAGCAGCTGCGGCGTGCGCTCGCGATTGCCGAAGGCTCGCCGATGGTGTTCCTGACGCGACCTATCGCCGCCGTGCTCATCGGCGCGGCCGTGCTGCTGGTGGTCGTGCCGCCGATTGTGGCGAGGCTGCGACGCCGCCCGACGCCCCAGCACGCGCGCCGGTCCTAACGGCGAACTGGTTGGGGGGCGAGCGCCCCGGGGACGGCTGCGGCAGGCGCGGACCAGGCGGGCTCCAGCCCCCACTTGCGGATCGCATCGAGCGCGCGTTCCGACGTGAAGAAGCGCACGAGGGCGCGTGCTGCGTCCGAGCGGGCGCCGGTGCGTGACAGGCCCGCCGCGAACACGGTCACCCGCTGCACCTCCGGCGGCAGCGTGCCGACGAAGTCAATCCCCGGCTCGGGCAGCAGTTCGCTCACCTGCTGGAAGCCGATCTCCACGTCGCCACGCGCGATCAGCGCGCCGACCCGCTCGCCCTGGGCGTTGCGGCTCTTCGGCAGCACGCGGTCTGCAATGCCGAGCCGCTGGAACAACTCGGTGGAGAGAAACACGCCGCTCGCACTGGCGGAGTAGCCGATCGATCGTGCGCGCAGCAGTGTCTCGGTGAGCGCCGCCACGGTGCTGATGTCGGGGCGCCGCGCGCCGGCGCGCACGGCCATGCCGATGGGCGAGCGCACCAGGTCGATGCGGGTGCCGGACGCGACGTACCCCTTCGCCACCAGATCGTCGAGCGCTCCGGCTGCGAGAATCACGATGTCCGCGGCTTCGCCCCGGGCCAGCCGGTTCGGAATGGTCTCGGGCCCGCTGCCCATCGAGCCACCGAAGGTCGTGCGCACGACGTGGCCCGTCTCCCGCTCGAACTGCGGCACCAGTTCCTGGTAGGCGGCCGTAAAACCGCCCGAGGTCATCACGCGGATCTCGTCGGCCGAGACCACGCCGGCGGAGGAGACGACGATCGTGAGAGATGTCGTGATCGCGCGCAGGAAGGCGCGCCGCGTGAAGGGGCCTGCGGTCGTGAACCTGCCGCCGACGCCGGCGCGGCCCCGCGCATGGAGGGCGGCGACGCCTGCGTCCGCGGCGGGGTCGACGCCGATGCCCGGAGCGAAATCAGGGACCACCGGGCGGATTGTAGCAGCGACCTCAGCGTGACGACGTCGCGGTCGACGGGGTGGCGCGCTGCACCATCTCCGGCCAGTCGCCGAGCAGCGTCAGCGCCGGCGGAACACGCGACGGCATCCGGCTGACGACGACGAAATGCTGGCGGCCGACGCGGGTCCCGGACGGCAGGCTCAATCGGGCGATTCCAGGAGGGGCCTGGCGGAACGCTCGGCGCACCGGACGCGTCTGACCCCGCTGGACCCGGTGTATCGTCGTCCCTCAGGAGGATTGCCCGAATGCGAACGACTCGTACCATTGCCACCGCCCTCATCACCGTCGTGGCCGCGGCCACGCTCGCGGCCCAGACACCCGCCGGCTGGAAGCAGCGCCTCGACCGCAGCACCAGCGCGTCGGACCCGGACGCCGCCGGCACCGTGAAGTTCGTCACCATGGGTGGCGGCTTCCACGCCACCAACCCGACCGCGGCTGTCTACTGGAACGCGGCCAACACCGCGACCGGGAACTACACCGTCAAGGGCAGCTTCAAGCTCGTGAAGCCCAGCGGCCACGTGAACTACTACGGGCTCGTCTTCGGCGGCAGCGGGCTCGAAGGGGCCAACCAGGCCTATACCTACTTCATCGTCGGCCAGGACGGCACCTGGATGATCAAGAAGCGCGAAGGCGACGCGAACGCGCCGACCGTCGTGCCGAAGACCGCGAACGCCGCCGTCCAGAAGCCGGGCGCGGACGGCACCTCGACCAACAACCTGGAGGTGCGCGTGCAGGCAGACAAGGTGGACTTCGTGGTGAACGGCACCGTGGTGCACTCGATGCCGAAGGCGCAGCTCAAGACCGACGGCATCGCGGGGATCCGCGTGAACCACCTGCTCGAGGTGCACATCGACGGCTTCGCCGTGACGAAGTAACCGACGTCTGCACGACGAGGGAACCGAATCGATCCGGTTCCCTCGTTGCCCTATCGCCAGTGGCGATTCCTGACGCGTGAGCAGGTCGAGCGTCCGGTGCACGGCGTCCAACCTGGGCGAACCCTGCCGGCCCGGATCTTCCAACCAGGACCCGCCCGATTTCCCCTGGCGCCGCCGCCCGACACGGCCCTCCGAGGGGCCCGCCCGTCGCGATCTCTCCCGGCTCAGACGAACCCGAGTGTCCTCGACGTGAAGTTGCGAAGGTTCGGGAAGATGGCATCGAGGTCGCCGTCACCCACGCCGAACCATCCGCCGAGCGTCGCCGCGTACTGGTCGAGCGACGTCGTCGGGATCCAGTTGCCCCGATCGCCCGCGTCATCGGGGCCGCGCAGTTCGTGCACGGGGAAGGTGCCGTAGGTGCCGCCGCCGCGCACCGCGCCGCCGATCACCAGGTGATGGCCGCCCCACGCGTGGTCGGTGCCCATGTTCGCATTCGCGTTGCCGGTGCGGTTGAACTCGCTCTCGGTGAAGAGCGTCACCTGGCTCGTCAGTCCCATCGCGTCGAGCGACCCGAAGAACGCAGACACCGCCTGATCGAGTTGCGCCATGAGGTCGGCGTGGCGATTGAGCAGGTCCTCGTGGTTGTCGAACCCGCCCATGCCCGCGAAGAAGATCTGGCGGTTCATGCCAAGCGCGCCGCGTACGCTCATGATCTGCGCCACCTGTGCGAGCTGCTGGCCGAGGCCGGTGTTCGGGAACACCACAGGCAAGGCGGGCGCGCCGGCGAGCGCGGCATTGATCTCCTGCGCGGAGCGCAGCGAGTCGGTCAGCACGCCGTTGGCCGCTGTCACCAGTTTCACCCCGCTGTCGAACGTGAGCAGGCGCTGAAGCGAGGCGACGCGCTGGAGCATCGCGGCTTCGGAGCCGAAGCTCGTGAGCCCGAACGTGGAGGCGTTCGAGAAGTTCACGCCCTTGGTCACCGGCCCCGACAGGAACAGGGCGTTGCCCCCGTTCACCGTGATGCCCGGCGGCAGCGCGCCCGAGTTCAATGGGGCGACCACGTCGTTGACGCGTCCACCCCAGCCTGTGCCGCCGCCCATCGGGTCGGAACTCTGCCACTGCTGCGTCTGGTCGGAGTGCGAATACAGATTGCGCGGCAAGGCGCTCTCCTGGAGCGTGTCGCGCGTCGTCGGGCGTACGAGCGTGCCGACGTTGAACACCGGCGCCACCGCGTTCTGCTGGTACAGGCGCTGGATGTTGGTCATCGACGGGTGGAAGGCGAAGCCGGTGCCGCCGGCCGGCAGCAGCACCGAGGGCGCCAGGGACACCGGCCCCCGCATGCCCTGGTACGCGGTGTAGCGCGAGTCGATCGGCACGATCATGTTGTTCGAGTCGTTGCCGCCGAACAGGAAGACGCACACGAGTGCGCGGTAATCGGCCACGCTCTGGGCGTGCGCGGTCACCAGTCCGAACCGATCGAGCTGCGACAGGGCACCCGCGGCGCCGAGGACCGAGCAGCTGCGAAGGAAGTCACGACGGGATCTGGCCACGGGAATCTCCTTTACCAATCAACCTGGGCCTGCGCGGCCACCAGCGTGAGGTAGAGCGCGGTGCGCGTGCGCTCGCGCACCGACGTGATCGGCACGCTGCGCACAGCCGCGATGATCTCGGCCCGCTCGGCGGCCGACATGCGCCCTCCCAGGAACACGAGGTTGCAGTAGTCGGTGAGCGCCGCCGCGTCGCGCGCGCGCGACGTGAAGGGCGTGTAGTCGACCGTCACCGAGCCGCCGAACCATCCGCCGAGCAGCTGCCCGATGAAGTTGGCGCGCGTGAGCGCCGTGACGCTCGTGTAGGTCTGGAACTCGGGCCCGACGAGCGGCGGCACGCCGGTGCCGCGCACGCGGAAGCCTGGCGAGAAGTAGCTGAACACCGAGGGCGGGTAGAACACCTTCTGCCCCATCTCGGCGGCCCAGTCGCTCATGAACGGATGGTCGGTCACCGAGGCGCCGAGCGCGCGCATGAGCGAGGTGATGGCGAGCACCGGCTCGGAGAGCTTGCCCGACCGGGCCGTGCGCGTCTGGGCTTCGGGGTGGAGCAGGATGGCGCGCACGACCGCCGCGAGGTCGCCCCGGCCCGACCCGCCGCCTTCGAAGATCGCCGCGATGTCGCGCACGTAGTCGGCGCTCGGGTTCGACGTGACGAGCTGCTTGATCAACTGGGCCGACACGAACGGCGCCACGTTCGGGTGGTTGAAGATCACGTCGAGCGCGTGGTCCAGTTCGGCGGCCGCCGGCACGTTGGCGTCGAAGGTCTCGCCGAGGAACACCTTGGCCGTGGTGTCGTGGTAGCGCGCGACGGGTTCCATCGGCACCCTGTAGTTCTCCGGCGCCAGCCGCCGCGGGGCCGTGTTGGCATCGCCGTCGCCGAAGGTCCATCCGGTGAGGATGCGCGCCAGCGCCTTGACGTCGTCTTCGGTGTAGGACGGGACCGGGGCGCCGTGCTCGTCGAGTTCGGGCGAGCCGTCCGGGTAGAGCTTCGAGAGGCCGAGCGTGAAGAGCTGCATCAGCTCGCGTGCGTAGTTCTCGTTGGGAGGCACGCCGGTCACCGCCTGGCTCCGGTTGTTCAGCATGTTCAGGTACCGGCCCATGGCGGGGTTTAGCGTCACCGCCTTCATCAGGTCGCGGTAGTTCCCGAACGCGTGATCGAGCAGCAGCTGCTGGTAGGTGACGATGGCCGGTGCCCGTTCGACCTCCACCGCCGAGACGACCCAGATTTTGTGCAGGGCCCACGCGACGCGCTGGCGGAGCTGGTCCTGCCCGGTCAGCGCCAGCTGCATGAAGTGCTCCTGCGTCGTCTCCAGTGACTGCGCGAAGAGCGTCGACGGATAGGTCGAGGGAGCGGCAGCCAGCTGGCTGTCGATGAACCCATCGGCACCCAGTGCCTTGACGGCCTCCACGTCGCCGGGACGCGGTCCCCACGTTGCCTGGCGCAGCAGCCGGAACGCTGCGGAGGTCTCCGCGTCGATGACGAGCGGCGGGCCTTCCGTCGTGGCGTTCGCTTCGGGCGACTTCGGGCTCGTGCCGCCGGCGTTCACGGCGACGACGGTGTAGTACCAGGTCGGTCCGTTCTCGAGATTCGTGTCGACGAACGGGGGTGCGGTCAGGCCCGTGGCGACCGGCGTCGAGCCGTAACGACCGCTGGTCATGCTGCGGAACACCGAGTAGCTCGCGGCGCCCGGCGACACCGCCCACGTGAGCCGCACCTCGTGGTCGCCTCCGGCCGCGCTCGTGGTCGCGGGCGCCAGCGGCGCGGCAACCGGCCTGGCGACGACCGGCACCGAATGCGGACCGAGCCCGCCATCGTTGCGGGCCGCGACGCGGTAGGTGTAGGCCGTGCCGTTGACCAGACTGGAGTTGCGGAAGGTCGTGGTGGTGACCGTCGCAATGGCCGCTTCGGCGGTCGCGCTGTCCGAGCGGAACACACGGTAGCTGGTGGCGGTCGGCACCGGCTCCCAGGCCAGCGTGACGCGTGCATTGCCGGGCGTGGCCGTGAGGCCGGCCGGGGCGCTGGCCGGTGGCGGCGGCAGCGGCACGGCCGACACCCGGGTCGACCACGTGCTACGCGTGGCGTCGGCGACGGCCTGCACGCGGTAGTAGTAGCGCGTCTTGTTCACGAGCCCGGTGTCCACGAAGGGCGGGCCGGCCACGCCGCCTGCCAGTACCGAGAACGATTCATCGGTCCACGTCGTGCTGCGATACACCGTGTACGACTGGGCGCCGGCCGTCGGCTCCCACGTGAGCGTCACCATCCGGTCGCCCGCCGTCGCTGCCACGCCCGCGGGCGGCGCCAGGGGCAGGGCACTCGCGACCGCGGACTGCGGGCCGATGCCTCCCTTCGTGTACGCCGCGACCCGGTAGCTGTAAGTGATCCCGTTGGTCAGGTTCCAGTTGGTGAAGGTGAGTTGTGCCGTCGACGCGATGGGAGCGGGTTCCCACGCGCCGTTCACCGCTCGAAACACCTTGTACCCGGCGGCGCCGCCGACGGCGGGCCATGTCAGGCGCACGCGTGCGTTGCCCGGGGCAGCGGTGAGGCTGGCGGGGGCGACGGTCGGCGCCGGCGTGACGGAAGTGGCGGCCGCGGCCCCGAGCGGCGCCAGGAGGGCCGAGGCAACGAGCAGGCTGGTTCGAAGGGTTCGGATCACAGGTCGCTCCACGGCGGCGGTCAGGGCAAGGCTCGTGCCTCATCCTTAACCTGCCTCCGTGCAACGACATGACGATCCTGTGATCGGCCGCGCGCGTCCCGATCCGGAACACGCGCGACGATTCCCGCGCAGCGGGAGCGGCTATTTCGCGCCGGGGGCTCCGGGTGCCAGCGTCGGCGGCAGCTTGCCCTGCGACTCGATCAGGCGCCGCGCCAGGTGATTGGTGACGTCCGCCTTGTCCCGCACGGCCTCGAGGTACGCGGCACGCAGCAGCTGCTCGCGTCGGCCCTTGATCGTGTTGGCGATCCCTTCCTTCACTTCCGGCATGCTCGGATCGCGCTGGCCCGCCTGCTGCTTGCCGAGCACGAGCACGATGGTGTGGCCACCGTCCATGCTGACCCTGTTGGCCGTGCCCGGCTGCGCCTTGAGCACCGCGTCGCGCAGCGCCGGGGGCGCCTGCCGCAGCTGGGTGACGCCGACCAGACCCACGTCGCCGCCCCGCGGCGCCGACTGCGGATCCTCCGAGAAGTCCATCGCGAGATCCCCGAACGCCGCGCCGCCCTTCAGGCGCTCCATGATCATGTTCGCCTTCGCCGCCGCTGCTTCCGGCGTCGTCGCGTCGTCACCCGTGCGGTTGGTGATCTCCTGGTCGCGCACCGGCGTGATGACGATCTGCGCGAGCCGGTAGGCGTCCTCCGGCAGGTTGAACTGCGCCTTGTTCGCGTTGAAGAAGTCCATCACCTCCTGGTCGGACACCGTGATCTTCGAGGTGACCTCGCGCTCGATCACCTTGCGTGCAACGAGATCGCGCCGCACGCCGTCGCGCATGTCGGCGGAGGTCAGGTTGCGCGCGGTGAGTTCCTTGTTGAACGCCTCGTCGGGAATGTTCTTCTTGCCGTCGTTGTAGGCGGCGTCGATCTCCGACTCCGGCACCTCGATCTTCAGCTCGCGTGCCTTTGCGAGCATGATCTCCTCGACAATCATCTGGTCGAGCAGGTTGAGCTTCGCGGTGAGCGCCTCGTCATCCGAGACCGACTGGTTGGGCTGCACCGTGCGGCGGTACGCCTTCTCGACGTCGTCCTTCCGGATTTCCGTGCCGTTCACGACGGCCCAGACATCGGCGGAGACCGGGGGAGGAGGCGGCGGCGCGGCAGGTTTCGACTGGCACGCTCCGGCGACGATGGCCAGGGCGCACACGAGCGGCAGGGAGTGGCGGGAGCGGACGGCAATGCGCATCCCAGCATTGTACGCGGGCGGTCGGGCTTACGGCCGACCTGGTGTCACTGTAGGTACGCCGTCTATTGCGTGGTCCGGCAACTGCGGGCAGACTGCACGCACATGCGACCCTTCGGTCCACCACCGGGTCCTGTCGGACAGGTGCGTGGTGAGAACAGTGCGGCCAACCCGAGCGCACCGGATGCCCGCTTCGAAGCCCCCCCGGTCGCACTGCCTCGCGGCGGCGGGGCGCTACGCGGCATAGGTGAGACGTTCGCCGCAAATCCAGCCACCGGCAGCGCCACATGGTCGTTGCCGTTGCCCGTGAGCCCCGGCCCGCCTGGCGCCACGCCGCAGCTTGCACTCCGCTACGATTCGGGCGCCGGGAACGGCCCGTTCGGTCTCGGCTGGAGCCTGGACCTTCCGGCGATCACGCGACGCACAGACAAGAAACTCCCCAGCTACCCAGACACCCTGGACCCTGGGCGCGACGACGACACGTTCTTGCTGGCTGGCGCGGAGGAACTGGTACCGCTACCGGGTTCTGGTGTCAGTACGACGGTGGGTGGCGAACGATACCGCGTCCACCGGTACAGGCCTCGCATCGACACGGCGTTTTCGCGGATCGAGCGCTGGATGCACGAGGCCAGCCGGACGTGTCACTGGGTCGTTTCTACAGGCGACAACGTCACGGCGAGGTTCGGCCCGTCTGCCGCGCAGCGCGTTGCGGACCCCGCGAATCCCGGGCGGACCGCCTCGTGGCTCCTCGCGGAGACCGTGGTGCCGTCGGGTCACGTGGTTCGCTACGAGTATGCAGGCGAAGACGGCGCCGCGGTCCTGTTCGGCAGCGTCGAGGAAGCGCACCGGTCGCCCGGACTCGTCAGCGCCCAGCGGTACCTCAAGCGCGTGCGGTATGGAAACCGGCGATCTCCGCTGGCTGACCCCGGCTGGGAGCGCGCAGGCTGGGCTTTCGAACTGGTGCTCGACTACGACGACCACGACCGCGAGGTCCCGACGCCGGCGCCGCAGCGGCCCTGGAGCGTACGCCCGGACCCGTTCTCCAGCTACCGCGCCGGGTTCGAGGTGCGCACGTATCGACGCTGCGAGCGCGCGCTGATGTTCCACCACTTCCCCGATGAACCCGCCGTGGGTGAAGGGTGCCTCGTGCGCAGTCTGGATCTGGCCTACGCGACGCAGGCGGGCCTGTCGCTGCTGACGTCGGCGTGGCAGAGCGGGTACCGCCGCGAGGCCCAGTCCTATGCGCGAGCGTCCACGCCGCCCGTCGACTTCCGCTACACGCCTGTGGACGTTGAGCCGCGGCTGCGCGAGGTGGAGAATGCGTCCGGCACGCTGCCGGCCGGCGCGGGCCGGAGGGACAGTCAGTGGATCGACCTCGATGGCGAGGGCCTGCCCGGCCTCCTGCAGCAGGTTGACGGGGCCTGGTGGTACCGCAGCAGCCTGGGCGAGGGGCGCTGGAGCGCACCGCGGGTGCTCGGGACGTCGCCCGTGGCCACCTCGCCCGAAGGGCGGTTCCTCGACGTTGCCGGTGACAGCGTCCTCCGGTTCGTGTCCTTCGACGACCACCAGCCGGGATTCTTCAAGCGCACGTCGGCTCCCGATGAGGAGTGGCTTCCGTTCCGCACGTTCAGTTCCCTGCCCTCCATCGACTGGGACAGCCCGCACGTTCGGCTGGTGGACCTCGACGGTGATGGCCGGCCGGACGTGCTTGTCACGGCGGATGAAGCGCTCTCGTGGTACGCCTCGCTCGGCGAGGACGGTTACGCACAGGCCCGCCGCCTGCCGTGGGCGAGCGGTGACAAGGAAGGGCCGCGGGTCGTGTTTGCGGAATCCTTCCAGACGATCTTCCTCGCCGACATGTCCGGCGACGGCCTCTCGGATCTCGTACGCATCCGCAACGGAGACATCTGCTACTGGCCGAACCTCGGCTTCGGGAGGTTCGGTGCCCGCGTCCAGATGGCGGCGGCGCCGGTCTTCGCTCCCGGCGATGCGTTCGATCCCGCGCGTCTGCGGCTGGCCGATGTCGACGGCTCCGGAACGACCGACCTCGTGTACCTCGGCGGGGACGTCACCACGCTGTACCGCAACCAGTGCGGCAACGCCTGGAGTGCGCCTATCGCGCTGCACGCCACGCCGCCTGCGTCCGACTTCGACGCGGTGGACGTGATGGACCTGCTCGGCAACGGGACCGCGTGCATCGTCTGGTCGGGCATCGCCCCTGCCGGCGCGCGGAAGCCGCTGGCGTACCTTGACCTCTGCGGCGGCAGCAAGCCGCACCTGCTGACGTCAGGCGTCAACAACCTCGGCGCCGAGACGCGCGTTCACTACGCGGCGTCGACCTCGTTCTACCTGGCAGACCGGGCGGCCGGCCGGCCGTGGATCACGCGGCTGCCGTTTCCCGTGCAGGTGGTTGCCACGGTCGAGACACTCGACCACGTCACGCGCACCCGTCTCGTCACGCGTTTCGCCTATCACCACGGTTTCTACGACACGCACGAGCGCGAGTTCCGCGGCTTCGGGATGGTGGAGCAGTCAGACTCGGAGACCTTCGACGTGCTGGCGGCGGGCGACGGCCCGGCGCTGAATGAGGCGCTCGATACGCACGTACCTCCGGTGCGCACGCTCAGCTGGTTCCACACCGGCGCGTGGACCGCGGGCGACACGCTGCGCCAGCGCTTCGACGAAGAGTTCTACCGCGGGCCCCTGCTGCCATGGTCGTCGCCGGCCGTGGACGCCGACGCAGCTGTCCCGGTCGTGCGTGACGCACACGCGGCGCTCAAGGGCGCGCTGCTCCGTCAGGAAGTGTTCTCGGACGATGGAACTCCGGCTGCGCTTCATCCGTACTCGGTCACGGAGCATGCGTACGCGGTTCGGTGCGTGCAGCCTGCAGGCGACGGGCGCCGCGCCGTCTTCACTGTCCACCGCGAGCAGACGGTGACCTGTCACTACGAACGCAATCCCGACGACCCTCGCCTGGCGCAGGAACTCGTGCTGGCCGTTGATGCGTTCGGCAACGCCACGGAAAAGGTATCCATCGCGCACGGCCGCCTGCGGGAGGATGAGTCGCTGAATCCGGCCGATCGGCACGTGCAGCGGCAGGCCCTTGCGATATACGAGCGGCACACGTTCACTCGCGCCCAGGACACCGGCGCGGCGTACCGGACTCCGGTCCCCTGCGAGACGCGTCGCTATGACGCAAGCGGCGCGTTCTTCGACCAGCCGGCAAGACTTTTCGGCCCTGCCGAGATTCGCGCGCGGCTGGCTGCATCGTCCGCGCTGCCGCTGCTGGCCCACAGTCAGACTCTGTTCAGGCGTGACGACCTCTCGGGGGATCTGCCCCTCGGTGAGGTGGATGCGCTGGCGCTGCCTGCGGTGTCGCGGACCCTGGCCTGGCTGCCCGGCCAGGTGGAAGACGTCTTCGGAGCACGGGTTACGCCGCGCATGCTCGAGGAGGCGGGATACGTCGCGGATCCAGAGGGGTCGTGGTGGGCGACGTCCGGACGCGTACGGTGGTCTCCAGAGGGCGCTGACGCTGCCGCGGACGAACTCGCGTTTGCGCGCGACCACTTCTTCGTTCCGCACCGGTTTGTCGACCCGTACGGCGGCACGACGCACGTGGCCTACGCGTACGACCTGCTGCCCGCGTCGGTACGCGACGCGCTCGGGAACGTCACCACCGCGGTCCACGATTTCCGCGTCCTGGCGCCGCGTCTCGTCATCGATCCCAACGGCAATGGCGCCGACGCGCAGTTCGATCTGCTCGGGGCTGTGACAGGCACGGCCGTGCACGGCAAGGACGGCGAGGGTGTCGGCGACGATCTCCAGGGGTTCGCGCCCGATCTCACCCCGGCGGCAGTGGAGGCGTTCCTTGCCGATCCGCTCGCGCACGCCGGCGCCCTGCTGGGCAGGGCGACCGCGCGCACGGTCTACGATCGCGACGCCTCACGTCGCCACCGCCACGGCGTCTTCACACCCGTCGCGGCCGCGACGATCCGACGCCTTACCCATGTGGGGGATCTTCCTCCAGGCAGTGCGTCAGATGTGCAGATCGAGTTCGAGTACTCGAACGGCACTGGCCGGGTGATCCAGCGAAAGGTGCAGGCTCCTCCTGTGGGCGGCGGCGCGCGATGGGTCGGGACGGGATGGGTGGTCTCGAACAACAAGGGCCTGCCGGTGCGCCAGTTCGAGCCGTTCTTCTCGTCGACGCACGGGTTCGAGTTCGCGCGCGAGCAGGGCGTAGCCGCCACGACCCTGTACGACGCCGCGTCGAGACCGGTGGCGCTGGTGCGAGCAGACCGCGCATGGGTCAAGACGGTCGTGGGTGCGTGGAGCGAGACGGCATGGGACAGCTGCGACACGGCCGCCATCGACGATCCCTCCGCCGACCCGGACGTGGGGGGGCTGTTCGCGCGGCTGCCGAGCGCGTTGTACACGCCGACGTGGCACCAGGCGAGGCGGGACGGCGCGCTCGGCGCCCGCGAGCAGGCGGGGGCGGAGCAGAGCGCCCGCCATGCGGGAACTCCGCTGCGTCGGTACTACGACGCCCTCGGCCGGCCTGTCGTCGCGATCGAGCACAACCGGCGACACGACGCCGGCGACGTCATCGACGAGTTCGCCGCGACGCGCACCACCCTCGACCTCGAAGGCCGGCCGCTCGCGGTGCACGACGCGCTCGGACGCGAAGTGGCGCGCTATCGCTACTCCCTCCTCGGGCATCGGGTGTTCGAAGGCAGTATCGACGCGGGAGACAGCTGGGTGCTGCACGACGTGACCGGAGGCGTGGCCTGCACGTGGGATGCGGCTGGACACCGCGTCGCGACCCGCGTCGACGCGCTGCGCCGCCCGATTGAGGTGCGGTTGCGGCAGGAGGTCGAAGTCACGGTCGAGACGATGGTGTACGGCGAGTCGATCGCGGATGGTTCCGCCCGCAACCTCCGGGGGCGCGTCGTCGAGGTGCGTGACCAGGCCGGGATCGTCGACACCCTGGCATACGACTTCAAGGGCAATCCCCTGACGGTGCGCCGCCGGTTCTGGGATCAGTATCGCGGCCTGGTGGCGGTGGACGGCACGGTCGCGGTCGGCGACGCCTTCGACGTGTCCACGGCCTTCGACGCGATGGACAGGCCAGTGCGGCAGTTGTCGCCCGATGGCAGCGTCACGGTGCCTCGATACACCGGCGCAGGGCTGCTCGAGGGGGTCGACGTGCAGTTGCCGGGCTCCGCCACGGCGGTGCCGTACGTGGTGCAGATCGAGTACGACGCGAAAGGCCAGCGGCGGACCGTCGAGTACGGCAACGGGGTGAGAACGGAGCACGTCGTCGATCCGCAGGCGCTGCGGTTGCAGGCACTGCGCTCGACCCGCGGCGGGGTCGTGTTGCAGGACCTGCGCTACACCTACGACGCCGAAGCCAACGTCACCCATGTGGACGATGCCGCACAGGCCGCTGTCTTCTTCAGGAACGCCGTCGTCGACGCGCATGCCGAGTATGCCTACGACGCGTTGTACCGGCTGGTCGCATCAACCGGCCGGGAGCACGTCGGCCAGCTGGAGGCGCCCGCCACAGGGTGGCGCGACGAGGCGCGGATGGGACGCGCGCATCCGGAAGACGGACAGCAGCTGCGCCGCTACCGCGAGGCGTACGAGTACGACCTGGCCGGCAACCTGCAGCGGCTGATTCATGAGGCGGCGGGCGGCAGCTGGCAGCGGCGGTTCCGCTACGAGGCGCCGAGCCTGCGCGACGAAGCGACGCACGGCAACCGCCTCACTCGCACCGAGACCGGCGGGCATACGGACACGTTCGCCTATGACGTACGAGGCAACGTACGGTCTCTCGCGCACGCGCCCTCGCTCGCGTGGGACTTCTCCAACCGTCTGCGCGAAGTGGACCTCGGAGGCGGAGGCCGCGCCTGCTACGTGTACGACGCGGACGGCACGCGGGTGCGTAAGGTGATCGAGGACCAGCAGGGGCGCCGGCGCAGCGAGCGGTTCTGCGCAGGAGTGGTCGAGGACTACCGCGAATACTCGCCGGCGGGCGACGAGACGCTGCGGCGCGAGTCGCTGCACGTGCTCGACGGCGAGTCGCGCGTGGCGCTGGTGGAGCGGCGTGTCGCGGGCAACGACGGCACGCCGGCCACGCTGGTGCGGTTCCAGCTCGCCAATCATCTCGGCTCCGCGACCCTCGAGCTCGATGGGGAGGGGCAGCTGATTTCGTACGAGGAGTTCCACCCGTACGGCAGCACTGCGCTCGAGACGGTGCGCGGCGACCTGGCGCCGGGGGCCAAGCGGTACCGATTCACGGGCAAGGAGCGGGACGAAGAAACGGGACTGCAGGATCACGGCGCGCGGTACTACGCTCCGTGGCTGGCGCGGTGGATCAGTGCCGATCCCGCGGGGATCGCAGACGGCCTGAACCTGTACGTGTACGTCGGATGCAGCCCGGCGAGCCACGTCGACCCGGACGGACGGAAGAAGGTCAAGGTCAACTTCATTCCCCCCGCACTCAAGGCGGCCGGCGGTGGGCCCGGGACGCAGTGGGTCTACACGCCCCAATCCAAGGACGTGATCCTGGAAACCGACCCTTCGAAGTTCGCTCGACAGGCGGCCGGCGCCATAACGTTCGAGTACGACCCGAACTCGGCACTGACCTACGATCCAGCCGCACCCAACGGCGCGGAGTTCGTCGACGAACTGCTCACCATGGAGTCCATGCTCGGGGCATTGACCGCTGATTTGGACGACAAGGAATACAGCGGCAAGACAGACACCGATTCAGTGTGGGACAAGCTGGCCCGTGGCCTGGCCGAGGCATCAGGCATCGTCAATCTCGAGTTCACCGAAGACGAGGAGAAGGGCAAGAAGTACGGGTCCCCCATGGGGGGAAATCCTGATGGCGTCAATCACCCAGCCAGCCAGGCTGCGTCGAGCGTCGTGATGATTGCCGCCGCGTTCGTCGGGTTCGAGGGTAATGCCGTCAGAAAGACCGCGCTGCAGGGTGCTGATAAGGCGCTTCTCCGCCAGCAGTTGAAGGGGTTCGCATCCCTCCGCACGAAGATCGTCAAGCAGCTCGCGAAGGGGTCCCCGCTGGACGGCGCGGCCAAGGGGGTCCTTCGCGAGGAAGCGAAGGCGCTGTGGTCGTTGCACCATGGGCTCAAGCTCCCGAAGAAGCACGAGGTGCACCACATCATCCCACTCGAGTACGCACACCTCTTCCCTGACGCAGACCCGAACGACATCAGGAACCTGGTGGCGGCTTCGCAGGAGTCGCACGTCCTCGTGCACAGGTTCTGGACCGAGTTCCGCAACAGCAATCCGGCGCCGACCGCGGCTGCCGTGGAACGGGCGGCCAGGGATATCGCCGATGTGTTGCCTGCCTGGAAGATTCGCTTCCAGTAAGGACTACCTCCGACATCAACCCATGAAGGTCGCATGCCATCACTGAAACCCCTGTCCCTCAACATGCGCGGGCGCGACGTCCGCACGCTGCACCAGACCCTGCGCGCGGCCGGCCTCGACATCCCGGCCGCCGAGGTGCGAGCCGGCCACTTTGGTCCGGGGACCAAGGCCGCCGTGGAGCAGCTGCAGCGCCAGCGCGGGGGACGGCCGACAGGCGTCTTCGATGCCGAGGCGGGCCGGGCGCTCGGACGCACGCTGGCGCAGAAGCGCCTTCGCCGCATCACCGGGCGGGTCTGCGACGCGGATGGCAGCCCACAGGCCGGACTCACGATCGCGCTGCTGCGCCGGCAGCTTCGCGCCGAGACCGCACTGGCGACCGACCGCTCGGGCCCGGACGGTGGATACGAGCTGTCGTACTCCCTCGAAACGGTGAGCCGTGGAGGCCGCCTGCCGACGCAGCTGTACGTGCGTGTCTCCGATCAGCGGGCGACGCTGGCGGAGGTCGCCGTGCCTCCGGCCGGACGCGCCAACGAGCGGCTCGACCTCACGGTGACCAGGCCCGACGCGCCCTCGGAGTTCGAGGACCTGCTTGAGGAGGTGCGTGCCGAAGCCGGCGCCGTCGACCTCACCACCCTCGACGAGGACGACCTGGCGTTTCTCGCCCGCGAGATCGGCGTCGATCCACTGGCGCTGTCCTTTCTCGAGCGGGCGCACACCCACGCGGCATCGATCGACGACGTGCCGCCGGAGGCATTCTACGGCTGGTTCCGGCAGGGCCTGCCCACTCACCTGCCCGCCCTCGCGGCGCAGGAGCCCTCGCTGCTCGCCGACGCATTGAGGTCGGCAGTCGATGCGCGGACGGTGCCCGCCGCGCTGGGGCGCCGCGCCGACGCGCTCATCGCGGCGCTGCACCGGGAGGTCGGCCGGCACCTGCTCCGCGAACCCGACGCACCGCACGCGCGGCTGCTCGCGCGCAGCGGCGCGAGCGCAGACGCCCAGGCAGAGTTCCTCCGGCTGCAGGTGACCCACGAGGGCACGGCCGACAGCTTATGGGAGCGGATCGCCGCGTCGCCGTCGCTAGGTCCGCACGCGGCGGCGCTTGCCGATCTCTGCGAGCTGTCGGAACTGGCCGAGGACGACCCCGACGCCGCGGAGGCGCTCGCAGCCGCGGGTATCGCGTCGCCGCTGGCGCTCGTGCGGACGCCGGTCGCGCAGGTCGAAGCCGCGTTGGGAGCGAGTGCCGCGATTCGCAACCGGCTCTCGAGTGGCGGCGCCCTGCCGGTGTCGGCGCTCGGCGATGAGGCGCGACGGCTGCGCGACGCCGCGCACAGGCGCTACGCCGGAGCGGCCTGCCTGGCCGCACTCGGTAACGCGCCGCGCGTGAACGTGGCGCTGGTGCGCGCGCTGATGGAGGCAAATCCCCTCATCAGCGCCGACGACCCACTGCCCGCGTCGGCTTCGTGGGGCGACATCGCCGCTGCCGACCGCGAGGCAGCGGTGAGCGCCTGGGAGGCCCAGCGCCGCGACCGCGCGGTGTTCCCCGGTGTCCCGGGTGCGACGCTCACGAGCGCGCGGACCTACAGAAACCCGCTGCGGTCCGACACGATGCGCCTGCTGGAGAACCTCGGCGAGATCGACCTCGAGGCCGACGACGTCGCCGCGCGGGTGGCGGAACGAGGTGCGGCCGGCCTCGAGGGCGTCGGCGATCCCGAGGGTGCTGTCGCGCAGTTGCTCGCGATGCAGCGCATCCTGCGCGTCACGCAGCACGGCGGCCACGCGGCGGTGCTGCTCGAAGACGGCCTGCGATCCGCCTCGGACATCGCCCGGGTGGAGGAAGAGACATTCGTCGAGCGGTACGCGTCCGCCTTCGGCGGCGTCCAGGCCGCACAGACCTGCCACCGGCGCGCCATGTCGGCCGCAGCGTCCCTCGCGCAGGTCGCGGTCAGCGCCCGCCAGGCTGACGTCGGGGTCCTGCCGGCCGTCCTCCGGCGCCCGGGCACCGTAGCCGCTCAGTTTCCCACCATGGCCGGCCTGTTCGGCGCACAGAGCTTCTGTCGCTGCGAGCAGTGCCTCACCGTCCACAGCCCGGCCGCCTACCTGGCGGACCTGCTCCACTTCCTGAACCCGACCCTGCCGCCGGCGAACGGCGTACGGCCGGTCACGCGCCTGCTCGACAGGCGCCCGGACCTCGCCCACATCGAGCTGACGTGTGTGAACACGAACACGCCGCTGCCCTACCTCGATCTCGTCAACGAGATCCTGGAATTCCGGGTCGCCCACGACGTACTCACGGCCGCGGCAGCGCGCAACACCGGCAATATTCCGGCTGCCGACCTGCGCGTCCAGCCACAGCATCGAATCGACGCGGCGTACGACAACCTGGCAAGGGCCGTGTATCCCCCGCAGCTCCCATTCGACCGGGAGCAGCGCGCCACGAGCCTGTACCTCGAGCACCTCGGTCTCACGCGCCACGGCCTGCGAGCCGCGCTGCTCGGCGACGCCGAACCCAATGCGCCGGCCGCCGCGGCCGACGTGCTGGGCCTGTCGCCCGCAGAATGGGCCATCGTCGCAGGAACCGAAGCCCGCCCGACCCGCGAGTTCTACGGCTATCCAGCAGCCTCGGTCGCGCATGGCGGAACCACCGAAGGCTGGATCGAGAACCTGCGGCGCGTTCCCGTGTTCCTCTCGCGCTCCTCCATTTCCTATGACGACCTCGTGCAGCTCGTCGCCTCTCGCTACTGGAATGGCGATCGACACTTGACGATCGAGGAACCCGGGTCGACCCGCACCTGCGACATCGAGCAGTACCGGATCTCCGGCCTTACCGCGCGCGACCTGGACAGGGCGCACCGGCTCCTGCGGGTGCGGAGACACCTGGGCTGGTCGCTCGAGGAACTCGATCGCGCGCTCGACGCCCTCGGCGCACAGGACCTGGACGCGGCCGCGCTCGTCTCGCTGGCGGGTGCTGTTCGCCTGGAGCGCGAGGCCGGCCTGGAACGGCAGGCAGCCCTCACGGTCGTCGGCAGGATGCCGACGCTGGGCGCCACTGCCCTCTACAGGTCGCTGTTCCTGCGCCACTCGCTCGACGAGGCGCTCCGCCGGCCTCTCGGCCTGACGGCCGATGGGTCCGAACTGGCCGACACCTCCCACCCGCCCTCAACGCTCCGCCCTGCTCTCACCGCGGCCCTCCGCCTCGAGGCCGCGGACTGGGAGGCGTGGGCCGCGCAGACCTCGACGACGGCAACGCTGGCCTCCATCTCGTCGTTGGCGTCGCACGTCTTCCTCGCACGGGCGGCGGGGCTGCCGCTGCGCGGCCTCCTCGCGTGGAAGGCGAGGACGGCGACGCCCACGCTCGCCGGCGCGTCCGTGGAGACGGTGCTGCGCTTCATGCGGCAGCTGCGCGCACTTCAGGCAGGCCCGCTCGACGCCACGGAGCTGGCCGACATCATCACGAGTGCTGTCGGTGAGGACGACCTCGCCGAGTGGCGCCGTCGATTCGAGGCGGCGCGGAACGTCGAGCCCGGCGAGCGCGGCGCGGCGGTGCGTGCCGAAGCCGCGGCCCTGTTCCAGCTGGCGCCCGATGTCGCCGATGCGCTGCTCACCGACGCACTTCCAGGGGCCGTGCCGGGCGGTCTGGCCGCGGAACTTGCCGACCGTCCGGCCGACTTCCCCTGGGCCGCACGCCTGACGGCACTGCATCGAGCCGCCAGCATCGCGCGCAGCCTCGCGCTGTCCGCGGCGGAGGTGCGGGCCATCGCGGCGAACCCTGCGGCCTTCGGCGGCTTCTCGTTTACGGAGATTCTCGACACCGACGTGCGGCCGCTCCTGGTCCTGCGTGAGTACGTACACGCGCGCGGCGTACTCGACGCACCGGATGCGTGGCTGCAGGTGATGGCCGCACCCGACGGCGGCGCCGCCGTTGCCGCTGCCGCGGCCCTGCGCGTTCCGGAGGAGCACGTGGTGTCGTTGACCGGGCCCGCGGGGTGGCAGTGGTCGACGGCCGACTGGCAATCGTGCGAATCGCTTGGTCGGGTCGCGGACGGGTTGAAGGTGGCCCGCCGGGCGGGTGTGCCGCCCGCGGCGCTGCGTGAGGTGGCGCTCGGATCCGCGGGCTCATCGTCGCTGCTGTACGCCGCCATCAAGGCCATGAACGACCACGACACCTGGCTGCGCGTGTTCCAGCCCATCGCGGACCGGTTGCGCGAGCAGCAGCGCGACGCGCTCGTGGCGTACCTGCTCAGCACACCAGCGATGCGCTCCGCCGGTATCACGGATACGAACGCGCTCTACCGCCACCTGCTCATCGACGTCGAGACATCCGCGGTCGTGGCCACCTCGCGCATCAAGCAGGCCATCACCTCGGTGCAGGTGTTCGTCGAGGGCTGTCTCCTCGATGCGGAGCCAGGCGTGAGCGCCGCGGCGATCGACGCCGGACAGTGGGAGTGGATGCGCAACTACCGGGTGTGGGAGGCGAACCGCAAGGTGTTTCTCTACCCCGAGAACTGGATCGAACCCGACCTGCGCGGCGACAAGACCCCGTTCTTCAAGGAGCTGGAGCAGGAACTGGCACAGGGCGAACTCGACGATGGGCGGATCGAGCAGGCGTACGGCCGGTATCTCGACAACCTGCTGCTGATTGCGAATCTCGAGGTGCGCGGTTTCTGCCGGGAGGAGGCCGGTGGGTCCGAGGTGCTGCACCTGATCGGGCGGACGCGACAGGTGCCGTTCCAGCACTTTCACCGCACGCTGCGGGACGGTGTCTGGACGCCGTGGGTCCGCATCGACGTCGACATCGAGGGGGACCACATCCTGCCCGTGGTCCACAACAGGCGGCTCTACGTGTTCTGGCTGCGCTTCGAGGAGAAGCCGGAAACGAGCCAGGTGCTCGATCCACCCTACGTGGAATCGCAGGAACACTTCGACTGGCGCACCGTCGAGATGCCCCGCTGGCGCCACGCGCGCGCCGAGTACGAGCGGCAGAAGCAGTTGCACGAGGTCGCCAAGATGCTGCGGGGCATCTTCAAGAGCGCGGGCCTCGATGCCGATGCCGCGCTCGCCGAGATGGAACTCGACGACAACCTCGAACCGCCGGTGGAACCCATGCAGCCGTCCGAGCCGGCGTTCAGTCAGCCACCCGCTCTGACACGCTGGGAGGTGCGCCTCTGCTGGACCGAATACCAGTTCGGCCGGTGGTGCCAGAAGATGTCGTCGTCCGGGACAATCGCCTCGCCGATGGTCCATGTCGAAGGCGCGGTGGAGGTGGGCGATGCCGAACTGGACGGGGAGACCCGAGAAGAGCCCTTCACCACGTTCGTCTACCTGCCCCGCGAGAGCGAGCACTGGATCGACGCGGTGACCAGCGGCGGACAGCTCCGTGTGCGCCTGACCCGGCGCTATTCCGCCGCCGGGGTCGTACCGGGGCAGTGGCCGGCCGTCGTCCGCGATCAGGAACGGGTCGGCCAGTTCGTGTTCGACTGCGGACAGGTGCACGCGGAAGACGCACCTGCGGGCGACTTCACCTATGAGTCGTTGTGGCGCCCCGACGGAGCCACGAACATCTTCCAGTCGCTTCAAACCCGCGCGGGCCGGCTGCGGCTGAAGGGCGGCGAAGGGTGGGAACCGATCCTCGGCAGCCTGCCCGGGACGGAAGGGCTGCGCGTCCTCTTCGAACATCGCGACGGTGCCTGGGTGCGGCAGCCGTCCTGGTTCCGGCACTTCGCTACCGACGATGGCGAGCGGGTCTACCTGGCGCGGCCCGTGGGCGGCGCCCGTCGGCGGGCGCCGGCCGGGTTGGCCATCCGGCTTCCCGTGGACAGCGGGGCAGCCCGCCGGTTTCGTCAGCCGTCCCGCCTGCGCGCAGCCGCGGCGGTGCCCGCAGGCCTCGTGTCGAATGGCGGACAGATGCGTCCGGTTGCGTCGACCGCTGCGATCCGCCTGCGCCCGTCGCGATTCCGGGCGAGGTTGTCCGCCCTGCGCAGCGTGGGTACGCTCGCGCAGTCGGTGCAGGCTGCGCGGCCCGCGCTCGCGGGTCTGACGAGCCTGCAGCCGCGGCTGCACATGACGCTGCTGACGCACGTGCATGTGTGCCGCTTTCGCGACGCGCTCGAGCGCGGCGGGACCGATGGGCTCATCACGCTGGCCCTGCAGCAACTGTCCAACGATCCGCCAGGCACGACGCGCTTCGCCGAGCGCTATCAACCGGGCGACGTCGTCGCCGCCCGCCATCCGAGTGAGGACCTCGACTTCGGCTCCGGCCCGCACGCGCTCTACAACTGGGAGCTGTTCTTCCATCTCCCGATGCTCATTGCGTCGACGTTGAACCGGGACCGGCGGTTCGCCGACGCGCAGCGCTGGTATCAGCGCGTGTTCGACCCGACCTCGACCCGCCTGGACCCGCGGCCGCGACGGTACTGGCGATTCAGGCCGTTCGTCGAGAACACGACGCCGGAGCTGGATCAGATCCAGGCCGTGCTCGGATCGTTGGCGCGCGGCTCGGAGCCGTCAGCGCGCGTGGACGCTCTCGAGCAGGTCGCCGAATGGCGCGACAACCCGTTCGACCCGCACGCGATCGCACGGCTGCGCGTAACGGCGTACCAGGTGAACGTCGTCATGCGGTACATCGACAACGTGCTCGACTGGGGCGACGAGCTGTTCGCGCGGGACACACTCGAGAGCATCGGGCAGGCGACGCTGCTGTACGTGTTGGCCGCGCAGCTCCTCGGACCTCGCCCGGCGCTGGTCGCCCCTCTCGAAGAGCCACCGCGGCGCACGTTCGCGGAATTGCAGGCGGCGGGCCTCGACGCGTTCGCCAACGCCGTGGTGACGCTCGAGAACGCGCTCCCATCGCTCAGCCCGATCCGGCGCGGACTGGCCCGGCCCGTTGGGCGGGTGCGGCGCTTCCAGCGACTGGCCGTGCGCATCGTGCCCCGCACCGCCTACTTCTGCCTGCCGCAGAATGCGGACCTGCTGGCGTACTGGGACCGTGTCGCCGATCGGCTGGCGAAGATCCGTCGGGGGCAGAACATCGAGGGGCTGACGCGAGAGCTCGAGCTCTTCGAGCCCCCCATCGACCCCACGCTCCTCGTTCGGGCGCGCGCAGCCGGGGTGTCGATCGCCGAGGTCGTGGCCGGCCTGGCTCAGCCCGAACCGTGTTACCGGTTCCCGTACCTCCTGGACCGCGCAAGCAGCCTCGCCGCAGACCTCAGGACGCTCGGTGGCGCGCTGCTCGCAGCGATCGAGAAGCGCGATGCGGAGGCGCTCGGGATGCTGCGCGCCCGACACGAGACCGACATGCTGCGTCGCCTGAAGGAAACACGCCAGCTCCAGCGGCGGGAGGCGCAGGCCAGCCTGGAGGCCCTCGAAGCCGCCAAGCGTGCCGCGGAGGTGCGGCGCGCACACTACGCAGGGCTCGAGAAGATCAGCCGTCTCGAGGCGGGGCAGATGGCGGACCTGGCGACGGCGCACGGGTTCCAGATGAACGCGGCCGCCCTCCAGATGCAGGCGTCGGCCGCGCACGGCGTGCCGTCCTTCGACATCGGCCCGAATGGCTGGGCGGGGTCGCCCAAGGCCACGGTGATGTTCGGTGGGTCGAACGTGGCGGCTGGCATCGAGTCGTTCGCGGCGTACCTCCGGATGCACGCAGACACCAACACGTACATGGCGTCCGCGAAGGGCATGATGGCCGGCTTCGCGCGACGCTGGGAGGACTGGAAGCTCCAGGAGACGCTCGCCGAACGGGAACTGACGCAGCTCGATCGGCAGATCGTGGCCGCTGAAGTGCGGATGGCCATGGCGGATGCCGAATGGCGCCATCACGAGGCGCAGCTCGCCAACAGTGAACAGGTGGAGGAGTTCCTCAGGACGAAGTTCTCGGGCGAGGAGTTGTACGGCTGGATGATCGCCCAGACCGCCGGGCACTATTTCCAGGCCTATCGGCTTGCGCTGTCAATGGCGCGGCAGGCCGAGCGCGCGCTGGAGTTCGAGCAACATGCCCGGCCGATCTCGATCGTGCGCGCCGACGCCTGGAACGGACTCCGTCGCGGCCTGCTGGCAGGAGAGCAACTCTCGCTGGACCTCAAGCGGCTCGAGCAGGCATACATCCGGGGCAACACGCGCGAGTTCGAGATCACTCGGCACGTCTCCCTGCTCGCCCTCGACCCCGAGGCGCTGCTCCGGCTGAAGGCGACCGGCGCCTGCGACTTCCACATCCCGGAGCTCGTCTTCGACCTCGACTTCCCGGGCCACTACCTCCGGCGCATCCGATCGGTGGCGCTGTCGGTACCGTGCGTCGCGGGCCCCTACACCAGCGTCAGCGCCACGCTGACGCTGGTGCGCGGCGAGACCCGCACCACGGCGTCGGCCGTGCCCGCGTACGCGAAGCAGGGCGATGACGATCCGCGGTTCGTGCACGACAGGGTGAGCTGCAATGCCATCGCGACCAGCAGCGGGCAGAACGACGCAGGCGTCTTCGAACTGAACTTCCGGGACGAGCGCTATCTGCCCTTCGAGGGTGCTGGCGCGATCAGCTGGTGGCGACTCGACCTGCCGACGACGTTCCGCCACTTCGACTATCACACCATCAGCGACGTGGTCGTGCACCTGCGCTATACCGCGCGGTCGGCCGAGCCGCTGAAGTTGCTGGCGTCGGCGGAAGCGGCACGGCGGCTCGCCGCAGTACCCGGAGCTGACGGCGAAGAGGCGCCGACCAGCGTCCAGGGCACCGCGCTCAGGCGTCTGTTCAGCCTGCGCCACGACTTTCCAGGCGAGTGGCATCAGTTCGAGCACGCGACGCCCGGCGAGGACCAGCGCCTCACGTTCGATGCCGGGTCCTCCCGCTATCCGTTCCTGACCCACGGGAGAACCGTTCGGGTGGCGGCCGTGCGCGTGCTCGTCCGCTCGGCCGCTGGGCCATATGCGGCGCGCCTGGAGCTGACGGGCATGACGGTGGACGACCTCGTGCTGGGTGATGCCGGCGACGGCTACCACTCCGCCGTCGTGGTGCCGGCGGCACCGTTCGCGGTGGCCGATGGAGCCCGGTGGACGATCTCGGTGCGTCGGGAGGCGGCAGCCGATTTCCGCTCGCTGCCGGCCGGGGAGCTGGCCGACGTGTATGTGGTCGTCAGCGTCACGGTGGCATGAGGTGTTGTCGCGAACCGAAAGTAGACTCGGGTGATGCAGTTTGACCCGCCTGATCCAGCCTCGCAGCCATGGCACACGCTGACGGCGGACGACGCGCTCGGCCGTCTGGGGACCAGAGCGTCCGGCCTCTCGTCCGCCGACGCGCACGCGCGGCTGGCCCGCGTCGGGCCGAACGAGCTGCAGGGGTTCGCGCAGGCCTCGGCCTGGCATACCTTCGCCGCGCAGTTCAAGAACATCCTGATCGTCATCCTGCTGCTCGCGACGGCGTTGTCAGCCGTGCTCGGGCACGCCCTGGAAGCCGTCGTCATTGCCGTGATCGTGCTCTTCGCCGTCCTCCTCGGGTTCATCCAGGAGTTCCGTGCCGAACGGGCGCTGGAAGCGCTGCGCGCGATGGCCGCGCCTCTCGGGCACGCGATCCGGGACGGCGTGGAACAGGCGATCCCCGCGCGCGATCTGGTGCCTGGCGACGTCGTGCTGCTCCGCGCCGGCGACCGGGTGCCTGCCGACGTGCGGCTGCTGGTGGCCGTCAACCTTGCCGTGGACGAGGCGCCGCTCACCGGCGAGTCGGCCGCGGTCGACAAACGGACCGATGCCCTGGACGACGCGCATCTCGGCCTCGGCGATCGCGTGAACATGGCGTACGCCGGCACGCTCGTCACCTACGGCCGCGGCGAGGCGGTGGTGGTGGCGACCGGGATGGCCACCGAGTTCGGCCGCATCAGCACCCTGGTCCAGACGGTGGCCCCTGGCCGCACGCCGCTGCAGGAGAACCTCGATCGGCTCGGTGCCACCCTGGGCAAGTCGGCCCTCGTCGTCGTCGCGCTGATCGTGGCGGTGGGGCTGTGGCGCGGCCTGCCGGCGCTCGACATGTTCATCTTCGGCATCGCACTGGCCGTGGCCGTCGTGCCGGAGGCGCTGCCGGCAGTCGTGACGATCTCGCTGGCGATCGGCGTGCGGCGCATGGTGAAGCGCAACGCCCTGGTCCGCCGTCTGCCCGTCGTGGAGACGCTGGGCAGCACGTCGGTCATCTGCTCGGACAAGACCGGCACACTGACCCGCAACGAGATGACCGTCCGCTGGCTGGCGCTCGCCGACGCCGAGCTCGAGATCACGGGCGTCGGCTACGAACCGGTCGGTCAGGTCCTGGCGGACGGCGTCGCTGTCCAGCCGCCGGAGGGCGCGCTCGCGCTGCTGCGGGCTGCCGTGCTCGCGTCCGACGCCCGGCTGATCGCAGCCGAGGGTCGGTGGCGCATCGAGGGCGACCCGACCGAAGGGGCGCTGGTCGTGGCCGCGGCGAAGCTGGCGCTGGACCAGGGCACACTCAACGACGCCGAACTGCGTGTTCACGAGATCCCCTTCAGCTCGGAGCGCCGGCGGATGACGACGCTGCACCGGGGGCGGGAGGGGAGCTTCGCGTACTCGAAGGGGGCGACCGACGTCATCCTGCCCGACTGCGTGCGACAGCTCGGCGCGGGCGGCGAGCGGCCGATGGAGGCCGCGGACAGGGAGCGCTACCTGGCGCTCGAGCAGCAGATGGCGTCGCGCGGGCTGCGCGTGCTGGCATTCGCACGCAAGGCCACCGCGGAGGTGGCTGAGGCGGAGCGGGACATGACGCTCCTCGGGCTCGTCGGCATGATGGACCCTCCACGCGCCGAAGCCGCGGAGGCCGTGCGTACGTGCGGCGACGCCGGCATCACGCCGGTGATGATCACCGGCGACCATCCGCTCACCGCCTCGGCGATCGCGAACGAGATCGGCCTGCTCGACGGCAGGCGGGTCGTCACGGGTGCGGAACTGGCGCGGATGGCGGACGCGGACCTCGACCGCGAGGTGACACGCGTCGGCGTCTATGCACGGGTGTCGCCTGCCGACAAGCTCCGCGTCATCGGCGCGTGGCAGACCCACGGCGACGTCGTGGCGATGACCGGCGACGGTGTCAACGATGCCCCGGCGTTGAAGAAGGCCGACGTCGGTATCGCCATGGGGATTACCGGCACCGACGTGAGCAAGGAAGCGGCCGCCGTGACGTTGCTCGACGACAACTTCGCGTCGATCGTGGCGGCCGTGGACGAGGGGCGCATCGTCTTCAGCAACATCAAGAAGTACCTGACCTTCCTGCTCTCGTCGAACGTGGGCGAAATCGTGCTGATGGCGGCCGCGGCGCTGAGCGGGCTGCCGCTGCCCCTGAGCGCCGTGCAGATCCTCTATGTGAACCTGGCCACTGACGGGCTGCCTGCCCTGGCGCTGGCCGTGGATCCGCCGGAACCGGACCTCATGCGTCGCCGCCCGCGCGACCCGCGCGCCGGCATCTTCTCGCGGCCCGTCGTGGTACTGCTTGTCACCGGCGGCCTCTGGTCGGCGCTGGCCAACATCAGCCTCTTCGCATGGCTGCTCCGCGCCGGCCGTCCGCAGGCCGAGGCCATGGCGATGACGTTCGTGTCGCTGGTGCTGATCCAGTTCTTCAAGGCGTACAACTACCGCTCGGATCGGTACTCGGTGCTGCGGCGTCCGTTCACGAACCGGTGGCTGAACCTCGCCGTCGTGTGGGAGCTGGTGCTGCTGGCGCTCGTCATCTACATACCGGCGCTGCACCGCCCGTTCGGCACCTTCAGCTTCGGCTGGCAGGAGTGGGCCATCCCGGCAGCACTGGCGTTCACCGTCGTGCCGGTGCTGGAAGTGGTGAAGTGGCTGGAGCGGCGCGGAACGTTTGGGGAACTCCGGTGAGTTTGTGAGTGGGTGGGGAAGTGGGGAAGTAGCAAAGTGGCGAAGTACCGAGGTGCGGAAGTGGCGAAGTGGCGAAGTGCGGGCTGGCGACGTGCCGACGTGCGACGGCCATCGTCATCCGCCACTTGTAGTACAACCGTCCGATGCCCCTCGACCTCTCCGACCTGGCTGTGACGGCCGAGGCGTTGGCCTCGCGTCATCCCCGTGACATCGTCGAACTGGCGCTGACGGAGTACTCGCCCGACCTTGGCATCGCGTTCAGCGGCGCCGAGGACGTCGTGCTCATCGATCTCGCCGTGCGGGCTGGCGTGCCGTTCAAGGTGTTCTGCCTCGACACGGGCCGGCTCCATCCCGAGACGTACCAGTTCCTCGAGAAGGTCCGCGAGCACTACAAGGTCGGGATCGACGTGGTGTTTCCGCAAGCGGACGCCGTGCAGGCGCTGGTGCGCGAGAAAGGGCTGTTCTCGTTCTACGTCGACGGGCACTCCGAGTGCTGCGGTGTGCGCAAGGTCGAGCCGCTGAGGCGGGCGCTCGCCCCGCTGCGTGCGTGGATGACGGGGCAGCGCAAGGACCAGAGCCCGGGCACGCGCGCCGACGTGCCGGTCGTCCAGCTCGATCGCACCTTCAGCACACCGGATCGGCCGCTGGTGAAGTTCAACCCGCTCAGCCTCTGGACCTCGAAGCAGGTGTGGACCTACATCCGCGACCACGAGGTGCCGTACAACCCGCTGCACGACCGCGGCTTCGTCTCGATCGGCTGCGAACCCTGCACCCGCGCCACCAACCCCGGCCAGCACGAGCGGGAAGGCCGGTGGTGGTGGGAGGAGGCGACGAAGAAGGAGTGCGGCCTGCACATCGGCGCGCGCAGCGACTGAACGAAGCGCTCGCACGAAGCCCCCGCACGAAGCGCTCGCACAGAGCGCTCCACAAAGCGCCCGCACGAAGCGCCTGCTCCAGGCGCCGGAATCGTGGCCTCGGGTGCGTCGCTCGTTTCGCGCAGCGCGCCCCTGCGCGGCCCTGCACGACATGGGTGAAGCCGCGCTCCTGGCACGCGGCCCGACGACGGGCTCAGGCGTCGTGCGGCATCGGCGGGGCCGGCGGCGCCTGCCGCCGCACGATGCGGTCCATCAACCGGTCGAGACACGCCGCTGGATCGGCCGTGCGTCCCGTATGGACCGCGGACGGCTGGATGATCGTGCTCCGCGGCGCCACGAGCCAGCGGAAGCGGGCGCGCGGAGGCATCTCGCCGATCGGCCCGGCGGCCGAGCCGCCGCGGCAGACCGAAGGAATCACCGCGAGGTTCGCGCGTACGGCCTCGAGATCGATCGAAGGGTCGAGGGCACGGAGCAGGGCCTCGTCGACCTCGATGCGCGCATCGAGGAAGTCGGTGTCGGCACACGACAGGATCACGCCGACATTCACCTGCTCTCCCCGATCGACGCGCGGCACCACCCGGACGATCGCGTAGTCGTACGTGTACTCAGCGCCCACGGAGCGCCTCCTCGAAGAAGGTGCGCGGCGAAGCCAGGCGCTCCCGCACGTACCGGCCGTAGGCGGCGCGCGCCGCCGCCGGGTCCACCCTGCCCTCGTCGGCCAGCCAGACGTCAGGCACCTGCTGAAGCACGCCGTCGACGATCTCGGGGGACAGCATGGCGGCAAGCGGGCCGTCCAGCTCCTCGATCCGTGTCGCCTGCTCCCGCAGCACGTGGTCGCGCAGCGCCGGGAATGCCGCACGGGGCCGCGCGGCGTCCTGTTCCCAGCCGGGGGAGTGGTGGAAGTACAGGCTCGAGCCGTGATCGATGAGCCACGGCGCGCGGTGCCAGATCAGCATGTTCGTGTTGCGCGCGGTGCGGTCCACGTTGCTGATCAACGCGTCGAGCCACACGATGCGCGACGCGAGTTCCACGGGCACGCGGTGCACGAGCGGGTCGAACGTGACTGCACCCGGCAGGAAGTCCAGCGCCAGGTTCAGCCCCGCGCTGTCGTGTATGAGCTGATGGATCTCGGGGTCGGGCTCGGTGCGCGCGAGATCGCGATCGAGCTGCGCGAACACGAGTTCGGGCACCGGCAGCCCGAGCACCCGGGCGAATTCGCCGCCGATGAGTTCCGCGATGAGCGCGCGGGCGCCGTGCCCGGATCCCCGGAACTTCAGTACGTACAGCCCGTCGTCGTCGGCCTCGACGAGGCCGGGCAGCGAGCCGCCCTCGCGGAGCGGGGTGACGTAGCGGGTGACGGCGATCGTGCGCAGCCGGAGCACGGGCGTCATTGTGGCATGCGCCCGCGTCCGCGGCTGGCGACCCCTGGCGCGCGCTTCCTGTCGGTGCGCGTCTGTGCGCCTGGCGCCTCGCCTCCCGTGCGCACATCGCCCGTCGCGCCGCTGCTGCGCGCCGTGCCCCGCGCCCCTCCCCTGCCTGCCTTCCCTGCCCTCGCGGCCTTCCCCGACTCGCCCGCCCGACCGGACCGACCCGACTCGCCCGACCGACCCGACTCTCCTGACCGACCCGACTCACCCGACCGACCTGACTCGCCGGACCGACCCGACTCTCCTGACCGACCCGACTCTCCTGACCGATCGGACCGACCCGACTCTCCTGACCGACCCGGCTCACCCGACTCACCCGACCGACCCGACTCACCCGACTCACCCGACCGACCCGACTCACCGGACCGACCCGACCGACCCGACTCGCCCGACCGACCCGACTCACTCGACCGACCCGACCGACCCGACTCGCCCGCCTTACCCGCCTGACCCGACTTCCCCGCCTCACCGCGAGCGCCGCAGTGAACGTACGCTTCGCGCAGCCAGTCGGTGATCGGCGGCTCGACCTCGTCGCGGTGCACCACGCGCACGAAATGCACGAGCGTCGATTTGGACGACGGCGTGACCCTGCGGATCTGCGGGGCCTGCACGGCCCGACCGAGAAAGATGCACAGCTCGAGCGCGGTGCGTCGCGGCCGGACGAAGAAGTAGCACCGGTCGCGCGAGAACATGATCGAGTGGTGCGAGGCGTAGATGCGCTGCTCGCCGAACTCGACGGCGGTCTCGCGGATCCGCTCCCAGGCCTCGCGCAGGTCGTCGGTCAGGTCTGCGGTGAGCGCGGCTTCCGTCGTCGTCCAGCAATCGTGCGCCTCGCCGGGTTCCAGCCAGGTCTTGCAGTGGTAACACTGTCGCCGTGCCATCTCCGCATTCTGGGTCGTGCCGCCGCCCGCTGTCACCCTGCCACCGTGCCTGCCGCTGCCCCTGGGCGCACGGACCGACCTGCAGTTCGGCCGGGGGACCGGGGACAGTGGAGGGCAGCCCCGCGAACGAGCCGAGGCCCGAGATGTACCGCAGTCACCGGAAGATCTGGCAGGCGTTTGACGAAGACCGGGAGCCGGCAGCTCTCGGCCGAGCTGGTTTCGGGGGCCCTCGGGAGTAGAATCCCGGGCCGGTCATCTGATCGTCGGCTTCGCAGGAGGGTGCGGGAACGTGGGTCGGTTGCCGACAGTGTGCGCCGCGTGGCTGCTGGCGGTCGTCGTCGCTGCGCCTGCCCGCGCGGACGTGACGCCGTCGCTGCTCACCGGGTTCAACCTCACCTCGTGGTCGCAGAAGGACGGCATCGCCGCCTCCCTGATCTGGTCGCTCGCGCAGGATCCGGTGGGCTACCTGTGGCTGGGCACCGAGTCCGGCCTTCTGCGGTTCGACGGCGTTCGTTTCGTACCGTGGGAAGACCTCTGGGCCGTGCCCCAGCCGCACGCGAGCGTCCGCGCGGTGTGCGCGGCGCGGGACGGCGCGCTCTGGTTCGGCACCGCGGAGCCGGGTGCGATTGGGGTCATCGCCGGTGACACCGTGCGGATGTACGGCGAGGCGGACGGCCTGCCTCCCGGGATGGTCACCGCCCTCGTGCAGGCCGCGGACGACACCCTCTGGGCCGCCGGACGGTTCGGAGTGGTCCGCCTGGTCGAGGGTCGGTGGACGCCGGCCGGCGAGGGCCTGCCGCCCGGCGTCGTGAACGACCTCGTGATCGCCCCCGACGGTGCCGTCCTCGCGGGCGCCGCCACCGGCGTGTACCGCCGTCCTCGACACGCCGCCGCCTTTCACCCGGTGGGCGTCTCTCGGGATGCGGTCCGCTCCATTGCGCTCGGGCCCGACGGGCGGATGTGGCGCACCGACCCGATCGTCGGTGTCCGGGCGGTGGCCGCACCCGACGGCGCTCCAGACCCCGCCGCCCCGCGCGCCCGCGGGGCCCGGCTCCTTCACGACTCGCGGGGCGACCTCTGGGTCGGCACCGGCGGCCAGGGACTCTGGCGCCTGCGGCACGATGCCGCCGGCGCGGTGTCGCTTTTCCAGCGCACGTCCACCGTGACCGGCCTCTCCGACGATGGGGCGACCTCGATGATCGAGGACCGTGAGGGCAACGTCTGGGTCGCGACGCGTGACGGGCTGAACCGGCTCACGCCCTACAAGGTGACCCCCATCCTTGATCTCGGCCTCGTGAATGCGGTGGATGTCACGCCGGACGGGAACGTGTGGGTCGGAACCGCGGACGCCATCGTCTCGTTCGCGTCGGGACGGATGGAGGCACGGTCGGCCGCCGTGGGGCTGCCGAACCCGCCGCTCGCCGCCATGCACGCGGACCGCGCGGGAAACCTGTGGGTCGCGACCGCGCGCGAGCTGATCCGGACGCGAGGCGGTCGGCTCGACCGCGTGCTCCCGCTGGAGCGCCTCGGCCTGTCGGAGGTGACCGACATCACCTCGGACGGCGCCGACGGCCTGTGGGTGCACGACAGCCGCTCGGGGTTGTGGCGCTGGACCGGGCACGGCGTCTCACCGGCGGCGGTGCCGCGGGAACTGCAGTCCGTTCCGCTGCTCGCGAGCTACACCGACCGCGACGGACGTGCCTGGTTCGCCTACGACAACGGCACGGTGGCGAGCATCGATCGATCCGGCGCCATGAGGGTCGCAGGCGAGCGTGATGGCCTGAGGGGTGGACCCTACCGCGCCATCCACCAGGACCGCGACGGCAGTGTCTGGTTCGGCGGAGACGGCGTGTTGGTGCGCTTCGCGGATGGGGGCTTCAGTGCGCTCCCCCCACTGCCGTCCACGCCGCCAGGTCCGATCATCGGCATTGCCGACGATGACCGCGGTGCGCTGTGGCTGGCGGTGGAGGCCGCAGGGCTGTTGCGTGTGTCGCGGGAGGAACTGCGCGCGGCGATTGCCAGTCCGGCCCACCGTATCCGCTTCAGTGCGTACGACAAGGGAGATGGATCGGCAGGCACGTCGCGGTGGTTCGGCAACCGGGCGGCCGTGCAGGCGGCCGACGGCCGCCTGTGGTTCGTCGCCGGCCGCGGCGTCACGATTGTCGATCCGGCCGTGCTCGTGCACGACGGCGCATCCGAGGCGAGCGTGCGCATCGAAGGCGCGGTGGTGGACGGGCGCCGGCTCGCCCCTCGCGCCGGATCGGCGTTGCCGCCGCGCACGGCGCGCGTGCAGGTGGAGTACACGGCGCTCAACCTCACGGCGCCGTTGAAGACCCGGTTCCGCCACCGGCTCGAAGGCTTCGACGACACGTGGGTGGACGCGGGGACGACCCGCTCCGCGTCGTATACGAACCTGCCGCCACGCCTCTACACCTTCCAGGTGATGGCGACGGGCCCCGACGGAACGTTCACCGGCACCCCGGTCGCCTGGCGGTTCGAAATCCGGCCCGCGTTCTACCAGACGTGGGCGTTCGCCACCATGTCGACGCTGGCGCTGGGCGTGGCGATCGGCGGGGCGTGGCGGCTGCACGTGCGGCGCATGCGGCACCAGTTCTCGCTGCTTCTGGGTGAGCGGGCACGGCTCAGCCGCGAGGTGCACGACACGCTGCTCCAGAGCATGTTCGGCTTCGCGCTCCAGTGCGACGCGCTCGCGGAGGAGGCAGCCGCCTCGGCCCCGGCTCTCCGGTCGCGGCTCGCGAGCCTCCGGCAGCAGGTCGAAGCCGACATCCGGGAGGCGCGTCAGTCGATCTGGAACCTGCGGTCGCCCAGCCTGGTCGAACACGACCTGCCGTCGGCGCTCCGGGCCGTAGGCGATCAGGCCGCGGCGTCGGGCCGTTTGCGCGTGACCGTCGAGGTAGCCGGCGCGGTACGCCGCGCGGCGCCCGAAATCGAGGAGCAGTTGCTGAGAATCGGGCGCGAAGCCCTCTCCAACAGCCTCCGGCACGCCCAGGCAACGCACGTGCGCGTGGGCCTCGAGTACGGCACCCGCCACATCCGCCTGACCGTGAGCGATGACGGCCGCGGATTCGACGTCGCCAACGTCGCCGACGCCAACGAGCACCTGGGCCTCACCTCGATGCGCGAGCGCGCCGAGGCGGTGCAGGGAACCCTCGCGCTGGAGTCGCGCCCTGCGGCCGGGACCACGGTGACGGCCACCATCCCGGGGTGAACATGCCGACACCGAACATCAGGGTTCTGCTCGTCGACGACCACCGCATCGTGCGTGAAGGGCTGGCCCTGGTCATCGATCGTCAGCCCGACATGGAGGTGGCGGCCTCTGCGGCGAATGCCGTCGAGGCGGTGTCGCAGTACCGCGTGCATCGCCCGGATGTCACGGTGATGGACCTTCAGCTCGGCGGCAGGAGCGGCGTGACGGCCATCCGCGAAATCCGCGCCCTCGACGCCGCGGCCCGCGTCGTCGTGCTGACGATGATGCGGGGCGACGAGGACATCCACCGGGCGCTCGAAGCCGGTGCGGCGACCTACCTGCTCAAGGACACGGCCATCGAGGACCTGACGCGCGTCATCCGGGACGTGCACGCGGGCAAGAGCCCGCGCATCAGCCCGGAGGTGAAGGCGCAGATCGCCGCGCGTGCCGAGCGGCCCGCGTTGACCGCGCGCGAGGTGGAGGTGCTGGAGCTGGTGCGGCGCGGCCTGCGCAATCGCGAGGTCGCGGTGCTGCTGGCCATCTCGGAGGAAACCGTGCAGTCGCACGTGCGCAGCATCCTGAGCAAGCTGGACGTGCCCGATCGAACGGCCGCCGTGGACGTCGCGCTGCGCCGAGGCATCCTGCACCTGCAGTAGGTGGGCACCCATCGAGGCCCTGCCGGCAAACCGGACCGCCGAAAATCCGGCTGCCCCTGCTTTCAGGGATGTGGCCGGGCGGCCACCCCTGTAGATTCTCGCGACCCAGCCCAGCCCCACGCGCGCCGCGCGAGCGACCACATCGGCCATTCTGTGCCTGGCGAGTTCGGGGACGGCCACGCGACAAGGAGCCAACGATGCACCGATCGGGCCTCACGCGGACACTCCTCGGGACTGCCGTGCTCGTCCTTCTGCCCGTCCTCGCATCCGCGCAGAGCGGGATCGCAGGCATCGTCAGGGACACCACCGGCGGCGCGCTGCCGGGCGTCACGGTCGAGGCCAGCAGCGAGGTGCTGATCGAGAAGACCCGGACGGTCGTCTCGGACGGCGAGGGGCAGTACCGCTTCGTCGATCTGCGGCCGGGAACCTACGACGTGACCTTCTCGCTGACCGGCTTCTCGACGATCCGCCGCGAGGGCGTGCAGTTGCCTGCGGACTTCGTGGCGACCATCAACGTGGACATGCGGGTGGGATCGCTGGAAGAGACGCTCACCGTCACCGGGGACGCGCCGCTGGTGGACGTCCAGAGCACGGGCCGATCGCAGGTGCTCACCCGCGACGTGCTCGACGCGATGCCGACCGGCCGCTCGTTCCAGTCCGTGGGGCAGCTGGTCGTCGGTGTGCAGTTGAGCCGCCCCGACGTCGGCGGGTCGCAGGGCATGCAGCAGACCTACTTCGCCGCTCACGGGATGAACGCGCGGAACACCACCGTGCAGGTGGACGGCATGATGATGAACTCCACCAGGGGCGACAACCTGGTGAACCCCTACTTCAACGACGCGATGAACCAGGAGGTGTCGTACGAGACGACGGGCGCCGGGGCCGACGTGTCGGCCGGCGGGGTCCGCATCAACATGATCCCGCGCGAAGGGGGCAACCGGTTCAGCGGCGCGATGTTCTCGGCGTGGTCCGACGGAAAGTGGCAGGGAGACAACCTGACGGATCGCCTCAGGAGCCGCGGCCTCAGCATCACGGACAAGATCGACAAGATCTACGACTTCAACTTCTCGGTCGGCGGGCCGGTGCGCCAGGACAAGCTGTGGTTCTTCACCTCGGCGCGCAAGTGGGGCGTCGACTCGCCGGTGGCGGACGTCTTCTACGTGCCGGGCGGCATCCCGTTCCCCACCGGCTACGGGCAGTGCAAGTCGGGCGCCCTGCAGTGCGAGCAGGCGATCGACGACCAGCAGATCACGAGCGGGATGGCGCGCGTCACCTGGCAGATGAGCAGCAGGAACAAGCTCGGGGTGTACTACGACCGCCTCTACAAGACCCGCGGGCACGACATGACCGCCGGCACCGATCCGGCCACCGCGTCGTTCACGTGGCGGTCGCCCGTGTACTACACGACACAGGTGAAGTGGACGTCCACGCTCAGCAACAAGCTGCTCCTCGACGCCGGCTACGGCAGCAACGTGAACGTCACCGTGCAGGAGATGCAGGACGGGATCGAGCAGGCGCGCGGCACTGCGGGATGGTTTGCCGGCGCCGCGAAGACCGATCGCGACCTTGGCACGGCCTGGAACGCCACCAGCAACATTCCCACCTTCGTGCCCACGAAGTACATCTTCCAGACCTCGGCGTCGTACGTCACCGGCTCGCACGCGGTGAAGGCCGGCATGCAGTTCCAGCGCGGCTGGTTCGAGACGCGGCAGGACGCCCACGCCGACCTTCAGCAGGACTACCGCACCGGCGTGCCCGACTCGGTGATCATCCGCAACACCCCGTTCCGCTTCCGGGACACGATGAACTACGACCTCGGGTTGTACGTGCAGGACACCTTCACGGTCCGCCGGCTGACCCTGAACGGAGGCATCCGCTTCGAGTTCCTGAACGCCGAGAACAGCCCGCTCACCTCGCCGGCCGGCCGTTTCGCGCCCGAGCGTTCGTTTCCGCGCACGGCGGATCTGCCGAACTGGAAGGACATCGCCCCGCGGTTCGGCGCGGCCTACGACCTGTTCGGGACGGGGAAGACGGCGCTGAAGTTCTCGATCAACCGCTACAACGACTCGAGGACGACGGGGATAGCCGCGCAGTACAACCCGCTGGCGCTGGCGACGGCGCGTTTGACGTGGCGCGACCTGAACGGCGACGACATCGCGCAGGGGGCGCTGGGGTGCGCGTACCTGGCGGCGGGGTGCGAGATCAACTTCGCGCAACTGCCGGCGAACTTCGGTGTGCGCTCGCTGCGGCGGTACGACCCGGACACGCAGCGCCCGTTCAACGTGATGACCAACATCGGGGTGCAGCATCAGCTGCTGCGCAACCTGGGGGTGACCTTCGCGCTCATCGACAACCGCTTCTACAAGCTGCCGATCCGAGACAACGTCCTGCGCACGCGTGCCGACTACGCCCCCCTCACCGTGTACAACCCGATCGACGGCAGCCCTATCACGGTGTACAACCTCGACGCGTCGAAGGTGCGGTCGGTGGACGAAGTGGACACGACGGCGACCTCGGCACGCAGGCAGCTCTTCACCGGCTACGAGTTCACGTTCAACGCACGGTTCCCCGGCGGGGCCACGCTCTTCGGCGGCACCGCGACGCAGCGCAACCTGACGGTCACCTGCGACGAGCCGGACAACCCCAACCTGGATCGCTTCTGCGATCAGCGCGAGACCGGGGTTCCGTACCTTACGCAGATGAAGCTGGCCGCCAGCTACCCGCTCCCGTGGTTCGGCATCGTGCTCGGCGGCACGTTCCAGAGCTATCCGGGCGCCCAGATCGGCACGACCAACCAGCTGTCGGGCACGACCTGGCTCATCACGCCGACCACGCGCTATGCCGCCAACTGCCCGGGTGCGTGTACGCCGGGCGCGCTCGTCATGCCGCAGTTGACGGAAGCCTCGCTGACCGTGCCGCTGCGTCCGCTGGGCACGGAGTTCCTGGATCGGCTGAACCAGCTCGACCTCCGCGGCGCGAAGGTGTTCAACCTCGGCCGGTATCGGTTCGAGGCGCAGCTGGAGCTGTTCAACGTGCTGAACTCCGACGCGATCCTGACGGTACGGGGCACGAACTTCGGCACGGCAGCCTTCCAGCAGGCCGCCAGCACCATCCAGGCGCGGGTTATTCGCATCGGCGCGCAGATGAAATGGTAAAAAGTGCCGTGCAGGTAACCTAGGACGGAGTGCCCATGCCGTTGTTGCTGTTGTTCGTCGGGCTGCTGGCCGCCACGCTTGGCGTGCGCGCGCAGCAGCCGCCCGCTGCCGTGCCACCCGCCGCCGCGCCGCCCGCGGCGTCGGCGCTGGACTTCGAGGTCTTCAAGACGCGGGTGCAGCCTATCTTCCTGGCCAAGCGGCCGGGCCATGCACGCTGCATCACCTGCCATGCCAACGGCACGCCCCGGCTGCAGCCGCTGGCCGACGGGCAGGCGACGTGGACCGACGCCCAGTCGCGCCAGAACTTCGAGGCGTGGCAGCGTGTGGTCGCCCCGGGCGATCCGGACGCGAGCCGCCTGCTCGCCCACCCGCTGGCCAAACAGGCGGGCGGCGACCCCTTCCACGCCGGCGGCAAACACTGGACCTCGAAGACGGACCCGGAATATCAGCTGATCGCCGACTGGATCCGGGCCGCGAAGCCACCGACCCTGAGCGCCGGTGCGGGCGGGCTCGACTTCGAGGTGTATCGCACGCGGATCGAGCCGATCTTCGTGAAGGAGCGGGCCGCCAACGAAGGTGCCGGCCGCTGTGTGGACTGCCACTCGCGCATCTCGACCCGGCTCCGGCTGCAGCCGCTCGAGAACGGGCAGCGGGCGTGGACCGAGGCGCAGTCGCGCCAGAACTTCGAGGCGGTCAAGCGCGTGGTGGTGGCTGGCGACCCGTCGAAGAGCCCGCTGGCCATCCATCCGCTGGCGCCCTCGGCCGGCGGCGACCCGCAGCACACCGGCGGCAAGTTCTGGACCTCCCAGGACAACCCCGAGTACCAGGCGGTGGTCGCGTGGGTCCGCAGCGCGCGTGCCTCCGGTGATGCAGACGCGAAACGCACGCCGGCGCTCGACTTCGAGTTCTTCCGGCAACGCGTCGAGCCCATCTTCCTGGCCAAGCGGCCCGGCCACGCCCGGTGCATCACGTGCCACCGCAACGGCCAGCCGCGGCTCATCGAACTGGCCGACGGACAGGCGACCTGGACCGAGGCGCAGTCGCGGCAGAATTTCGAGGCATGGCAGCGCGTGGTCGCCCCGGGCGATCCCGAGGCGAGCCGGCTGCTGATGCACCCGCTGGCGAAGGAGGCCGGCGGCGACCACTTCCACGCCGGCGGCAAGCACTGGACGTCGAAGACCGATCCCGAATGGCAGATCCTGGCCGGTTGGGTGCGCGGGGACACGCTCACCCGTTCATCGAGGTAATCACATCATGCGCATCCGCACTTCCCATCGGCTGTCTGTGGCGCTGGCGATCGCCGCGCTGGCGTCGGCGTCGCTCGTGGCCCAGGGCCGCACCGTCCGCATCATCCAGACCAACGCGGCGGGCGACAACTCGCACGTCATCGACCCGGTGACCAACAAGGTCGTGGCCGTGATCGAGGGGATCGAGGTGCCGCACGGCGTCTCGGCATCGCACGACGGCACGCGGCTCTACATCACCAACGAGTCGAACCATTCGCTCGACGTCGTCGACACGAAGACGTGGAAGGTGACGAAGCAGATTCACCTGACCGGCCGGCCCAACAACGTGATGGTCAGCAAGGACGACCGCAAGGTGTACGTGGGCATCGCGCAGGCCCCGGGCGCCGTGGACGTGATCGACGCCGCGGCCCTGACCAATGCGAAGAGCGTGAAGGTCGACGGGGCCGTGCACAACGTGTACGTGACGCCCGACGGCAAGTACGCGGTGTCCGGGTCGGTGCAGACCGGCGTCATCAGCGTCATCGACACGAAGACCGACACCCTGGCCTGGCAGCTGAAGATGGACTCCGGCATCCGGCCGATGATCTTCGACACGAACAAGGACGGGTCCACGCGCAATGTCTACGTGCAGCTGTCGAACTATCACGGCGTCGCCGTGGTGGACTTCGCCACACGCAAGGAAGTGACGCGGTGGGAGCTGCCCGAGGTGCCGGGGCAGCACAAGGAGCTCGAGGGGCTGCAGGGCGCGCCGGCGCACGGCCTGGCCGTGACGCCCGACCAGAAGATGCTGCTGGCCACGACCAAGTGGTACGGCGCGATGTACGCCTACTCGATCCCCGACTACAAACTGATGGGCACGGTGGTGGTGGGCAGCCACCCGGAATGGATCACGCTGACACCTGACGGCACGAAGGCCTACCTCGGGGTGGCCGGCGAAGATCAGACGGTGGCCGTCGACCTGAAGACGCTCCAGGTGGTCGCCCGCATCCCGGTCGGGTTCGTGCCCAAGCGCATCGGCACGCTGGTCATGGGCGGCGGCCGGTCCACCTCGCGCTAGGCACCTCCGCGGGCGGGGTCCCGGACATGCAGGCCGCACGCGGTGCCGCTGCGTGCCCGGGCGCCGCGCGCGGCCGCAGCCCCGGGTTCACGCGGCGTGCCGTCGCCGGCCGATTGAGCGTGGCCGGCGTCGTCCGCCGTTTTCCTGGATTCAGGCAGACAGGAAGGGCGCTCATGTCGCTGCCGCGTCTTCTCGCCGCACTCGTCCTCGCCGGGGTGTGCGCGTCTGCCCCGGCCTGCACTTCCGAGGTGTCCACGCAGGCACCGGCGCCCGAGGCGGTGCTCTTCGAACACGCCCGCGTGATCGTCGGCGACCGGAGCCCCGCCATCGAGGACGGCGCGTTCCTCGTCGAAGACCGGCGCTTCACGCGCGTCGGCCGGACAGGTGACCTCGCCGTTCCGACCGGCGCGCGCCGCGTCAGTCTCGACGGACTCACGGTGATTCCCGCCTTCGTGGATCTCCACAGCCACGTGGGCTTCGAGAACGCCACCACCTCCAGCGAGGAGAAAGAGCACTTCACCCGCGAGAACGTCGTCGATCACCTCGAGCGCTTCGCCTACAGCGGTCATGCGCTGACCCTCAGCCTCGGATCCGACCTGCCCGAGGAGTGGATGTGGGCGCTGCGCGAGGAGTCGAATGCCGCCGACTTCGTCGGCGCGCGGTTCCGGACCGTGGGGCGCGGCCTCGCGTGGCCGGGCACCGGCCCCGTGGAGCTGGCGCGCAACGACACCGCCTATCCGATCGTCAGCACCTGGCAGGCGCGCCAGGCCGTCCGCGAGCTCGCGGCCCGCAAGGTGCCTTTCGTCAAGCTCTGGCTGGAAGATCGCGGCGGGTACGAAATCCCTGCCGACAAGCGTGATCGCGAGCAGCTCGCGCTGGAGCACGGCATCCCCGAACCGGGCCGGCCGCACCAGCTGACGCCCGCGATCTACCGCGCTGCGATCGACGAGGCGAAGAAGCACGGGCTCCGGACGCTCGCCCACGTGAAGACGCGTGAAGACCTGAAGGACCTGCTGCGCGCCGGCATCGACGGCTGGACCCATCCCATCGCCGACCTGCCGGTTGACGACGAACTCCTGACGCTGGTCCGCGAACGGCCGGCTCTCTGGTACATCCCGGCCATCACCCCCTCCTTCAGTGGCGGCAGCCAGCCGCGGCAGCCGGGTGAGCGGCCGGCGTGGCTGGCCGACCCGCTGCTGCAGACGCTCAAGTGCCCGGACTTTCTCGACCGCTGGGGGCGCCAGTTCGAAACCAGCCGCCGTGTTCCGCCGCCGGACGGCGGGGTGGGCGTCGCCAACGTGCGGCGTCTTCGCGAGGCCGGCATCCGGATCGCGCTGGGCAGCCACGACGCCGGTGGCCCCCGCCCGATCGGCTGGGGTACCCACCTGGAACTGGAGGCGTTCGTCGACTGGGTGGGCATGACCCCGCACGACGCCCTCGTCTCGGCCACGAGTGCGGCGGCCGAAGCGCTTGGCGTGCAGGAGCAACTTGGCTCGATCGCTCCGGGCCGCAGTGCCGACTTCGTGGTGCTCGAGGCCAACCCGCTGGACGACATCCGGAACACGCGGCGGATCGCCCGGGTGTTCCTGCGGGGTCGGGAGCTGGACCGCCCGCGCCTGCAGGCGAAGTGGCGCGCAGCCTGTGCGGCCACCGCCCGGCCCACCCAGTAGGCGCAGCCCAGGCGAAAGGGGCCGTATCCCCTAATCCAGTGATGACAGCTCGCCGGCATTCGAGGATACTTTTCACCCTTCGAGGGCACAGGTGTGCCCGAGGTAACGCATGCTCACGAGACGGTCAGCGGCGGCAGCGATAGCGGGGCTCACCTTTGGCTGGGTCGTGGCGCTGACCGGAGCGCCGTCGGGCGCCGTCGCGCCCCTACCGGTCGCCGCGCAAGTGCCGCAGGCGCCGGCCACCGCCACCCCGGCAGCCGCGGCACGAACGCCGCGACAGGCCCTGGTGCAGCGCTACTGCGTCACGTGTCACAACCAGCGGGCCAGGACGGCCGGCCTGATGCTCGACACGATGGACGTCGAGCATCCCGGCGCGAACCCGGACGTGTGGGAAAAGGTCATCGTCAAGCTGCGGGCGGGAGCAATGCCGCCGACCGGCTCCCCGCGCCCCGACCGTGCCGGTTACGACGGCATGATCGGCTGGCTGGAAACGGAGCTGGACCGGGCGTGGGCCGCGGCACCGAACCCGGGCCGCATCGGTGCGGTGCACCGCCTGAACCGCACCCAGTACAACAACGTCGTACGCGACCTGTTCGCGCTGGACGTGGACGTCCGTGCGCAGCTGCCGGGCGACGAAACGGCCGACGGCAGCTTCGACAACTTCGCCGATTCGCTGTCGATCTCCACGGCCCATCTCGAACGCTACCTGTCGGTCGCGCGGCAGGTGACGCGCCTGGCCACGGGCCTGCCGCCGGGAGCGCCCGCGCTCAGCCTCTACGAAGTCCCGCTGCACGTCGTGCAGGACGACCGCCAGCACGAGGACTTGCCGCTCGGGTCGCGCGGGGGCATCGCCGTCACCTACAACGTGCCGGTGGACGGCGAGTATCTCGTCAAGGTGAAGCTGCGCCGCCAGTACCAGGACTACCTCATGGGCATGGGCTGGGAACAGCAGCTGGACGTCCGCGTCGACGGCGCGCTGGTCAAGCGCTTCAGCGTTGGTGGCAAGGCGCAGGGGCGGGCGGCGGCGGCGAGCTATGCCGGCGACGGCGAGCCGGGTTTCGCGGGCGACCCCGAATGGGAAGAGTACATGCAGGTCGGTGGTGACAAGCACCTCGAGCTGCGGATCCCGCTCAAGGCTGGCCCCCGGGTCGTCGGCGTCTCGTTCGTGCGCGAGCTGTTCGAGCCCGAAGGGCTCCCGCAGCCGTTACAGCGCGGGCGCGTGCTCACCAACGATCAGCTGTACATGGAGAACGCCGCGGTCGGCGTCCTGCAGATCGGCGGGCCGTACAATCCCGCGCCAAGGGCCACCGACACACCGAGCCGCCGCGCGGTCTTCACCTGCACGCCGCAATCGACGCGCGAGGAGGCCAGCTGCGCGACGCGGATCCTGTCGCGTCTCGCCCGCCGCGCCTACCGTCGTCCGGTCTCGAAGGCCGACGTCGACGCCCTGATGGTGTTCTTCGCCGACGGCCGCCGCGCCGGCGGCAGCTTCGACGCGGGCATCCAGTTCGCGCTCGAGCGCATGCTGGTCGATCCGGACTTCCTGCTCCGGGTCCACAAGGATCCGGCGCCCGCGTCGGCCGGGCCGGCCGCCACACGGTCCGGTTCGTACGCCATCGGCGACCTCGAGGTCGCGTCGCGGCTCTCGTTCTTCCTGTGGGGCAGCATCCCGGACGATCGGCTGCTCGACCTCGCCGAGAGGGGCCAGCTCACCCGGCCAGCCATCCTCGAACAGGAAGTCCGGCGCATGATGGCGGACCGGAGGGCCACCAGCACGCTCGCGCTCGATTTCGCCGCGCAGTGGCTGAACCTGCGGCGGGTCGGCGACGTGGTGGCGCACCCGGACGTGTACCCGAGTTTCGACGACAGCCTGCTCGAGGCCTTCCGCACCGAGACGGAGATGTTCGTGGCCAGCACCATCGACGAGGATCGCAGCGTGCTGGATCTCATCCGCGCCGACTACACCTTCGTCAACGAGCGGCTGGCGCGCCACTACGATATCCCCGGCATCTACGGCAGCCGCTTCCGGCGAATCACCGTGCCCGACACCAGCCAGCGCGGTGGCATCCTGGCGCACGGCTCGCTGCTCGCCACCACGTCCTATCCGGAACGCACCTCGCCGGTGCTGCGCGGCAAGTGGCTGCTCGAGAACATCTTCGGCATTGCCGTGCCGGCGCCTCCGCCCGGCGTGAACACGTCGCTCCCGGACACCAATCCCGGACAACGTCCGGCCACGATCCGTGAGCGGCTGGCCCAGCACCGCAAGCAGCCGGTGTGCGCGAGCTGCCATGCGGTGATCGATCCGGCTGGCTTCGCGCTCGAGAGCTTCGACGCAATCGGTGGGTTCCGCACGCTCGACGAAGCGGGCAAGCCGGTGGACAACGTCGGCAACACGGTGGACGGTACTCCGGTGAACGGGCTCGAGGGGGTCCGGGCGCTGCTCCTGAACCCGAAGGACAAGTTCCCCCACACGGTGGTCGAGAAGCTGATGGCCTACGCCCTCGGCCGGCGCGTCGAGTACTTCGATCGCCCGACCATCCGGCAGATCGTGCGTGACGCGGAGGCCAGCGACTACCGCTGGTCGTCGCTCGTGCTCGGCATCGTGAAGAGCCCCGCGTTCCTGCGGCGCGCGATGCCGGCCCAGACGAACTAGGTGACGGACGGAAGGAGACGGCTCGACATGTCCTATCTCACGGCGAAGGCGCTCTCGCGACGGACGGTGCTGCGCGGCCTCGGTGCGACGCTCGCGCTGCCGTTCCTCGACGCCATGGTCCCGGCGTTCTCCACGCGCGTCGGCGCCGCGGGGCGGAAGGTGGCGCACCGGTTCCAGACCTTCTACGTGCCCAACGGGATGGCGATGCCGTTCTGGACGCCCGCGGGCGACGGCAAGGCGTTCGAACTGTCGCCCATCCTCGAACCCCTGGCGCCGCATCGCGACCGGATGATCGTGCTGAGCGGCCTCAAGGCAAACTGGAACTACATCCATGCCGGCGCCTCCGGCTCGTTCCTCACCGGCACGACGCGCGGTGGACGCAACGAGGTCGAGATCATCGCCGACGTGTCGATGGACCAGATCCTCGCGCGGCAGTTCGCCAGGGAGACGCAGGTGGCGTCGCTCGAGTTGTCCATGGACGCCCCGGCCAACGCGGGCGCCTGCACCGGCAACCTGAGCTGCGCCTACACGCACACCATCTCGTGGAAGAGCCCGACGCAGCCGCTGCCCATGGAGTACAACCCGCGGTCGGTGTTCGAGAAGCTGTTCGGAGACAGCGGCAGCACCGAGCGCACGGCACGCGAGGCGCGGCTGCGCCAGCACCGCAGCATCCTCGACTCGGTGAACGACAAGCTCGCGGGCCTGCGCCGCGAGCTGGGCCCGTCCGATCAGGCGCGGGTGAACGAGTACACCGAGTCCATCCGCGACGTGGAGCGCCGCATCCAGCGGGCGGAGGAGCAGAAGGACCTCGAATTGCCGGCGATGGATCAGCCGCAGGGCGTGCCGCCCGTCTTCGAGGATCACCTGGCGCTGATGCTGGACCTGCAGGTGCTCGCGTTCCAGTCCGACCTGACGCGCGTCATCTCCTTCATGATCAGCAAGGAGCAGAGCGCACGGCCTTACCCGCAGATCGGCGTGCCCGAGGCGCATCACCCGCTGTCGCACCACGGCGACGCGCCGGACCTCGTGGAGCGGATGTCCAAGATCAACCGCTACCACGCCGAACTCTTCGCCAAGTACGTCGACCGGCTGCGCCGGACGCAGGATGGCGACGGGTCGCTGCTGGATCACACGACGATTCTGTACGGCTCCGGCATCTCGAACAGCAACGCGCACTCGGGCGACAACCTCCCGCTCCTGCTCATGGGCGGCGGCGCCGGCACGCTGCGCGGCGGCCAGCACCTGGTCTACAAGGATCAGCCGACGATGGCAAACCTGCTGGTGACGTTGATGGACAAGCTCGAGGTGCCGGTGGAGAAGATCGGCGGCAGCACCGGTCGGCTGCCCATCGACACGCTCGCCGGGATGTAGCCGTGCGCGCCGTGCTCGCATCCCGCTTCGTTGTCCTGCCCCTGCTGTTCGCTGCGGGCGCGCCCGCCGCGTTCGCGCAGGGACGCACGCCGCTGAGCGACGCCGTCCGCGACGGCGATCGTGCGGCGGTCACACGCCTCCTCAAGAGCGCGACCGTGGTCGCCACCGACGGCGACGGTTCGACGCCCCTCCACTGGGCTGCGTATCGGGACGATGTGCCGCTTGCGGAGATGCTGCTGAAGGCCGGCGCGCGAGTGAATGCCGCGAACGACCTCGGCGCCACGCCGCTCTGGACCGCGTCGCTGAACGGGAGCGAGGCGATGGTGCGCATGCTGCTTGCCGCCGGTGCCGATCCGAACCTGGCGCTGCTCGCCGGCGAGACGCCGCTCATGGTGGCGTCGCGCGGCGGCTTTGCGCCGGTGGTGTCGCAGCTCCTCGCGAAGGGCGCGAAGGTCAATGCGACCGGGACGCGCAGCCAGACCGCGCTGATGTGGGCTGCCGCGCAGAAGCACCCGGGTGTCGTCCGGCTGCTGATCACGGCCGGCGCCGACGTACACGCGAAGTCTGCCGTCTGGAAGCAGGTGATGGCCGTGTCGCCGCACGGCATGCTCCAGTACAACAAGGACGTGCCCCACGGCGCGGACACGGCGTTGATGTTTGCGGCGCGCGTGGGCGATCTCGAGTCGGTGAAGCTGCTCGTTGCGGCGGGCGCGCGTGTGGACGATGCTGACGCCTGGGGTGTGAGCGCGACCGCGATGGCGGCGCACGCAGGGTTCGCCGAGGTCGTCGCCTACCTGCTCGACAAGGGCGCGGATCCGAACTCGAAGGGCGGCGGTTTCACCGCCCTGCATGCGGCGGTGTCGCACCGCGACGAACGGATGGTCGCGGCGCTGCTCGCGCACGGGGCCGATCCGAACGCGCGCGTGGAGTCGTGGACCCCCACGCGCCGATCCTCGCGCGACTGGAACTTCAACCCGGAGCTGGTCGGCGCCACGCCGTACTGGCTCGCGGCGCGCGCGATGGCGCCCACCATCATGCGCATGCTCGCCAAGGCCGGGGCCGACACCCGCGTGCTGCTGCACGCCGAGTACCACGCCGGCGATCCGCCGGAACCGCGCTCCCAGACGACCAACGCGCTGATGGCCGCGGTCGGCATGGGCGGCGGCGTCCCGTGGTTCACCATGGACCGCAGCCAGCGCGAGCCGCTCGCGCTCGAGGCCGCGAAGCTGGCACTGGAACTCGGCGCCGATATCAACCAGCCGAACGACGACGGGCGGACGGCGCTCGACGCGGCGCGCACCGGGCGACTCGAGACGGTGGTCGCCTTCCTCACCGAGCACGGCGCGAAGCCGGGCACCCCGAACAACAAGAGGACCGGGGTCGCTACCAACCGCTGATCCGACGCGCGGCGTCGCTTCCATCAGCTCGCCGCGGCCGCTGCGAGCGGCGCGGTGTCGGGTACCGCAATCGACGGCCTCGCCACCGCGCTCCCGGGCCAGAGCCTTGCCGCGGGTGCCAGCGTAACCGATGATCAACGGGCGCGCATGCCCGTCCTGGTCTGGCTCCTGCTCTGTCTCATCGCCCCGCCCCTGGCCGCCCAGCCGCTGCCTGCCACCGTCGTGGTCGAAGTCCGCGCCACTGGCGCCCCCGTCGCCGGCGCGGCCGTGATCATCGAAGGCGTCACCTATGCCACGAGCGCGCAGGGCGTCGCGACCGCGGCCGTGCCTGCCGGCCCTGTGGAGTTGACGGTGGTGCGCGCGGGCGGGGCGCCCCGCACGGTGAGCCTCGATGCAGCAGCCGGCGCCACGCAGCGGGTCGTCGTGGACCTCGACGAGGCACCGATGGTCGAGGAAGAAGTCGTGGTGATCGCGTCGACGCGCACCGTCCGAGGGCTGGACGATCAGCCGCTGCGCGTGGACATCCTGCCGCGCGAGGAGATCGAAGAGAAGCTGCTCATGACCCCGGGCGACATCGTGATGATGCTGAACGAGATGGGCGGCATGCGCGTGCAGGCGACGTCCGCATCGCTCGGCGCCGCGAGCGTCCGCATCCAGGGCATGCGCGGGCGCTATACCCGGGTCCTCGCCGACGGCCTGCCGCTGTTCGGCGACGTGAACGGTCTCGGGCTGCTGCAGATCCCACCGACGGACCTCGGCCAGGTCGAGGTCATCAAGGGCGTTGCCTCGTCCATGTACGGTGCCGGCGCGATGGGCGGCGTGATCAACCTGATCGCGCGACGGCCCGGGCGCACGGTCGAGCGTGAACTGCTCCTGAACCGGTCCACCCGCGGCGGCACGGACGGCGTGGGCTACCTGTCGACTCCGCTGTCGGACCGGTGGGGAATGACAGTGCTGGCGGGCGGCCACTTCCAGGAACGGATCGACGTGAACCGCGACGGCTGGTCCGACCTGCCGTACTACGGACGCGGGGTCATCCGGCCCCGCGTCTTCTGGGACAACGGGCGCGGACGCACCTTCTTCGCGACGGCAGGCACGACCATCGAGGATCGCGAAGGCGGAACCGTGTCTGGCGCCCGCGTAGCCGGCGGCGACACCTTCGCCGAGGCGCTGCACACGCGGAGAGGAGACGGCGGCTTCGTCGCGCAGTCGCCCTTCGGCGACCGCCTGCTGCTGACGGCGCGCGGCGCGGTCACCGAGCAGCGGCACACGCACCGCTTCGGCGATCTTCGCGAACGCGATCGCCACCGCACTGGGTACGCGGAAGTCGCCGTACGAGGCGCCTCCGGCCGTCACGCCTGGGCCGGCGGCACGGCCGTCGAGTACCAGGCGTACGACCCGCGCGTGCGCCCAGACCTCGCGCACCGGTTCACGATCCCCGGGCTCTTCGCGCAGGACGATGTGGAGGTGACGCGGTGGCTGTCGGTGAGCGCGAGCGCGCGGGTGGACGTGCACAGCCGCTACGGCACGTTCGCGAGCCCGCGTGTCGCGGCGCTTGCCCGCGGCGGCGGCTGGAGCAGCCGGGCGTCGGTGGGCACCGGCTTCTACGGGTCGACGGTGCTGACGGAGGAGACCGAGGCGGCCGGCCTGTCGCGCCTCGCCGTGCCCCGTGCGCTGCGTGCCGAGCGCGGGCGCAGCGCGTCGCTCGACGTCACCCGCGACTTTGGCGCGGTGGCAGTCACCGCCACGCTGTTCGCCTCGCGCGTGTCACGTCCGCTCGACGTGAGCCGCGAAGGCCTGTACACGCTGACGAACGCTCCCGAGCCCACGCGCCATACCGGCATCGAACTGCTGGGCACGCTGCGGCACGAGCCGTTCGCCGTCACGGCCACCTACACGCACGTGCGCGCGAGCGAGCAGGAGGGCGCCGCGCGCGTGGCTGTGCCGCTGACGCCGCGCCACAGCGCCGGAATGGTGGCGATGTGGGAACGCGAGGACGTGGGCCGCGCGGGGCTCGAGCTGTACTACACCGGCCCCCAGCGGCTCGAGGCCAACCCGTACGCCGTGCGCAGCGAGGCGTACGTGGCCGTGGGCCTGCTCGTGGAACGGGTGCTCGGGCGGCTGCGCCTGTTCGTCAACGGCGAGAACCTGACCAATGTCCGGCAGACACGCTGGCAGCCGATCGTGCTGCCGGTCCGCGCGCCGGACGGGCGGTGGACGACCGACGCGTGGGCGCCGCTCGAGGGCCGGAACGTGAACGGAGGCGTCAGGGTCAGCTTCTGAGCGCTGGGCTGCTCGTCGGGGCTCAGCGACTGGCCGAGGGCGTTGACCTGCGCGCCGTCGTCTTCAGTGCCAGGTTCTCAGTGGCACGAAGTCCTCAGCGCCCCAATCACTGCCCCTTGTCCGTCTTCTCTCCCTTCGGCGTCAGCACGTTCAGCAGTTCGATTGGCAGCGGGAACACGATCGTCGAGTTCTTCTCGGCGGCGATCTCCGTCAGCGTCTGCAGGTAGCGGAGCGTCAGCGCCACGGGCTCCTTCGCGATCTGGTTGGCGGCGGCGGAGAGCTGGGCGGAGGCTTCGAGTTCGCCCGCCGCGTGTATGATCTTCGACCGCCGTTCGCGCTCCGCCTCGGCCTGCCGCGCCATCGCCCGCTGCATGTTCTCGGGCAGGTCCACGTGCTTCACCTCGACGGCGGACACCTTCACGCCCCACGGGTCGGTCTGGTTGTCGAGGATCTCCTGGAGCTGATGGTTGAGGCGATCCCGTGCGGAGAGCAGATCGTCCATCTCCACCTGCCCGAGCACGCTGCGCAGGGTCGTCTGCGCCAGCTGCGACGTGGCGTAGTGCACGTTCTCCACCTCGACGATCGCCTTGCCCGGATCGATGACGCGGTAGTAAAGCACCGCGTTCACCTTCACCGACACGTTGTCCTTGGTGATGACGTCCTGCGGCGGCACGTCGAGCACGAGGGTCCTCAGGCTGACCTTCACCATCCGGTCGATGGGGGCGAAGACGAGGATCACGCCGGGCCCCTTCGGCTGGGGCAGCAGCTTGCCGAGGCGGAAGATCACCCCACGTTCGTACTCCGCCAGGATCTTGATCGACCCGATCAGGTAGAGGGCGACAATAAGCGCGAGGATGAGCAGCGGCGAGATCGAGTCCATGCGGAACCTCACTCCTTCCTGACGGTGAGCGTCAGCCCGTCGATTGCGACCACGCGGAGGTGCGCGCCGCGTGCCACGGGCTCCTCGGTGACGGCGCGCCAGATCTCGCCGTGGACCGACACCTGCCCGGCTTCGCCGGGGCTGAGTGCAGCGAGCGCGATTGCGGGCTGGCCCAGCATGGCCTGGGCGCCCGTACGGGCCGGCTGGCGCTGCGCGGCGGCTGCGAGGCGCACCAGGATCGCACCGATGGCCGTGAAGCCGAGCACGACCGGCGCGATGACGCGCAGGCTCAGCTGCAACTCCGGCCCGGGTGCGTCGATCAGCATCAGCGAGCCGAAGATCAGGCTGGCGATGCCGGCGACGGTCAGCAGCCCATAGCTGGTGATCTTGATCTCGAGCGCGAAGAGCAGCAGCCCGAACAGCATGAGGAGCACGCCGGCGGCGTTGACCGGCAGCACCTGCAGCGCGAAGAAGGCGAGGAGCAGCGAGAGGCCGCCCGCCACGCCCGGAAACACGGCGCCCGGCGACCAGAACTCCACCGTCAACCCCAGCATGCCGAGGCTCAGGAGCAGGTACGCGACGTTCGGGTGGGCGATCGCGCTCAGGATCCGCTGCCGCAGCGACATCGGGACGGGGACGGTGCGTGCGCCCGTGAGCGCGAGCCGCTCCATGCGGCCGTCGAAGCGGCGGATCTCGCGTCCTTCCAGTGCGGTGAGGAGCGAGGGCACGTCGGCCGCGACGAGGTCGATGAGCGGGGGCGACGCGCTCATCGCCTCGGTCTCGGTGAACGCGCGGCTGCTGCGCACGGCCTCGGCTGCAAGGTCCACGTTGCGGTGTCGCGTCGAGGCGAGCGTCCGGACGTAGGCCGCCACGTCCTCGGTGGACTTCGTTGCTGTCGTTTCGTCCATCGGCTGGCCATTGCCCGCCACCGGATGGGCAGCGCCGATGTGGGTGCCTGGCGCCATGGCCGCCACATCGGCGGCAATGGTGAGAAGGAACCCGGCGGAGGCGGCGCGCGAGCCCGACGGCCCGACGAACACGGCGACCGGCGTGCGGGCCGCGATCAGACGCGTGATGACGTCGCGCGTGGCGTCCACGAGGCCGCCGGGCGTCCGCAGCGTCAGCATCACGAGCGCGGCACCCTCACGATCGGCCGTGTCGAGCACGCGCATGATGTAGTCGGCGGAGACGCCGTGGATGATGCCGTCCACCTCGGCCAGGTAGACCAGCGGGGTGCGGGCGGCACCGGCGGCCGTGTCCTGCGCGTGCGCGGGCCTGCACACGAACGGCAGCGCCAGCAGCAGCACGAGGGTGCCAGCCGCGGCGCGAATCACGCGCGCGCGTAGTGTCGGGTGGCCCATGCGACCGTCTCACGGGCTGCCAGGTCGAGCGGTGCAGGCAGCAGGCCGAACCTGGTGCGGAAACGGCGATCGTCCACGTGAGACGGCCCGTCCCACTGGTAGAGCATCTCGTCGATCTCACGCATCACCGGCATCATCAGGCCGAGCGCTTTCACGAGGAGCCGCGGCATGCCGCCCGTGCGGAGCTGGCGTCCGAGCACCGCCGCGAGCCTGTCGACGAGCTGCTGCAGCGGCTCGGCGGGCTGGCAGGGCAGCATCCACGCGCGCCCGCAGGCGTCCGCATCCGCGTTGCCGAGCACCGCAAGTCCGGCGGCGACGTCCGGGATGTAGTGCCATGTATGGGGGACGTCGAGCGGATACGGCGAGCGCACGCGCTTGCCGGCGAGCGCGTCGGGCCAGAAGAAGTCGCCCAGCCCGCTCATGGTGCCCCCGGGCCCGTAGAAGTCCGACGCGCGCCCGGCCACGGCGACGACCTCGCCGCGGTGGTGCGCATCGAAAAGCCGTTCGGTCGCACGCGCGCGGATCGCGCCCTTCCGGCTGACCGGCCCGATGGGCGAGTCCTCGTCGATCACGCGCCCCCGGGCCGGCGCGAGCATGTAGAGATTCTCGAGGACCACCAGGCGGGCGCCGGCGGCTCCGGCTGCGGCAATCAGGTTCTCGGTGTATCGGGGTACCTGGACGGCCCACGCGCTCGTGTCGTAGGGCGGGTTCAGGCAATGGTAGACGACCGTCGCACCGTCGGCGGCTGCCCGGCAGAACGCGGGATCCATCGCGTCGCCGGCACGCACCTCCACATCGTCCGGCAGTCCGCCCCGGCTGGACCGCCGCACCACGCGGACGTGGTGTCCGCCGGCGTGAAGATGAACCGCCAGCCGCTGGCCAATCTGTCCTGCGCCAAAGACGACGTGCAGCCCGGCGATCATGTGCAGCCCCGGTCCATTGTGTGCCCATTTGCATGCCGATGCTGCTGAAATTGGCCGCTCGCGCCGAAACCTTCTCAGACACGCGTGTGCCCCGCGCGCCGGGGGGCCGTGCCGCCACTTCACATGCTGCTGCCGACCATCACGACGGGACTGCTCGGAGACTCTGTCCTGCCGACGTGGGATGCCGGACTGTACGCGGGTTCGACGCTCGCCATCGGGCTGGGCATGGCCTGGCCGATCGTGGCGGCCCTCCTGCCCGGTTTCTGGCGGAGGCGAGCCGCGCGTGCGGTGCACGACCAGCTCCTCCGCCGCCGCGCGACCGCCGACGACCTGGACCAGCCGGCCGTTCTGGTGGACGCTGATGCCCGTGTGCTCTCGCTGAACCGCACGCTGGCCGGACTGCTCGAGTGCTCGGCCGCCGAGGCGTGCGGCCGCACGCTCGCCGAGGCCGTGCCCGCGCTGCGCGACACGCCCGTGCTGTCGACCCTGGCCGCCGCGCTCGAGGACGGCAAGCCGCGGACGGTGCCGTCTTTCGTGGTCCGGCCGTCCACCGTCGTGCGGGCGGTGTCGCTGACCATCGTGCCGGACGCCAGCGGCGCACTGCTGCTGTGGCGCGACATCACCGACCAGCAGCGCAGCGAGATGCTGCTGCGCCAGACGGCCGAGCGTTTCGCGCTGATGGTGGACGGTGCGAGCGACGGCCTCTGGGACTGGGACCAGCGCACCGGACTCCTGTACGTCTCCGCCCGCTGGTGCGCGATGCTCGGGCTGCCTGCCACCGCGTCCACCGGCCCGCGCGAGGCGTGGTTCGGCCGCGTACACGCGGAAGACCTGCCCGGGCTCACCGCGGTTTTCGACCGGCAGCTGGCCGCCGGTTCGGGCACCCTCGAACATGAACACCGGCTGCGGCACGAGGACGGTTCGTGGCGGCGCGTGCGCTGCCGCGCGGTCGCCGTGCTCGACGCACGGCGCGGCACCACGCGCATGGCCGGTTCCCTCACCGACATCACCGAGAGCGCAGACGCCCTTGAGCGGATCCGGTCCGCCGCGTCCCGCGATCCGCTCACCGGCCTGTGCAATCGCCCTGCCTTCACGTCTGAACTCCGGACGCAGCTCGATGCGCTGAAGGGCCACCGTGGCCCCAGGTTCGCGGTCCTGCACCTCGATCTCGATCGCTTCAAGGTGGTCAACGACAGCCTGGGGCACCTCGTCGGGGACGAACTGCTCGTGGCCGTCTCGCGCCGCCTCGAAGGGTGCCTGCGGCCCCGCGACATCCTCGCGCGCCTTGGCGGCGACGAATTCGCCATCCTGCTGCACGGATGCGGCGACCCGGGGCAGGCGGGTGTCGTGGCCTTCCGCATCCAGGAGGCGCTGGCCACGGCGTTCCCGATCGGCGGTCTCGAGGTCGTGACCTCCGCCAGCATCGGCATCGCGTGCAGCCGCGAAGAGCACGGCAGCGCGGACGATGTGATGCGTGATGCCGACACGGCCATGATGCACGCCAAGTCGCACGGCAAGGCTCGCCATGAACTCTTCGATGCCGACATGCAGGCGCGATCGCAGGACCGGCTCGGGCTCGAGAGCGACCTGCGTACTGCCGTCCGGAACTACGCCTTCGAGGTGCACTACCAGCCCATCGTCTCGCTGTCGTCGCGACGGTGCATCGGGTTCGAGTCGCTCGTGCGCTGGCAGCGCAACGGCAAGCCGGTGTCGCCGGCGCACTTCATCCCGATCGCCGAGGAACTGGGCCTCATCGAGGCCCTCGGCACGCGCGTGTTCGAGGAGGCGTGCCGGACGTTCGTGGCATGGCGTCAGCGCTTCCCGCAGAGCGGGCTCGAGTGCATCACGGTGAACGTGTCGCCGCGGCAGCTGATGCAGCAGGGATTCCCGCTCTTCGTGGAGCAGACCATCGAGGCCACCGGCATCACGCCCGCCGAGCTGCGGCTCGAGATCACCGAAACCGCCTTGCTCGACGCGCCGCAGCAGGCCGCACAGGTGCTCGGCGGCCTGCGCGAACTCGGCGTCCGCATCTACCTGGACGACTTCGGTACCGGCTATTCGTCGCTCAGCCACCTGCACCGGCTTCCGGTGGACGCGCTGAAGATCGACCGCTCGTTCGTGCGTGGCCTGATGGTCGACGACCGGCCCGCCATGGTGGAGAGCATCCTCGCCCTCGCGCGCGCGCTGCACACCAACGTGGTGGCCGAGGGGGTGGAGGAGGAACGTCAGGCGAGCGAACTGCAGCGGCTCGGCTGCAACCTCGCTCAGGGCTTCTACTTCTCTCGTCCCCAGCCGGCCACGGTCATCGAGGACCTGCTGACGGCGAACCAGCCGTTCGGTGCGCCGACCCTGGCACCGCCGGCCGAGCGCACCGCGCAGCTCACGCTCGTGGGGCCGGCGCGGGGAGATCGCGTCCGGCACCGGAGTGCCGGGTAACCGCAGGCCGTCGCAGCGGCGGAGCGCCTGCACATGCGGCAGGCCGCTCCGCGTGGCGCGGCCGCGTCGTCAGTTCGCGGTCGCGTTCGCACCGACTGCGCGTTCCGTGCGGTTCCAGCTCCGCTCTGCCGGGTGATAGACCGGCTCCTTGCCGTACACGGATCCGGGCACCCACAGCCCGTCGATCGGGCGCGCGCTCCCCGACTGCGCCTCACCGAACGACACCTCGAAGTCGTTCGCCGGCTCCCGCCGCATCGTCTCGTTCGTCATGAAGAGCGCCAGCGACGTGCGGAAGTCGCGCGTCAGCACCTGCATCACCTTGCGGTTTCCCATGGGGTCGGCCAGCCGGAAGACGTACTCGCCAGGCGGCAGCACGGTGCCGGGAACGGCCACCGGTTCGGTGAACGTGAAGTGGACCCGCTCGTCGAGCGGCTGGGCAGCAGCGGGCGTTGCAGCCAGCGTGACGACGGCTGCGGCGGCGGCGACGGTGGTGAGCAGGCTGCGGAACATGATGGTCGTGCTCCTTCCGCGGCGCGGCACACCAGGCCGGCGCGGCATGACCGGTGGTTCGTGATGCTGCCCGCCCCGGCCCCGGTCTGTGGCCGTCGCGAGCGCGATGAGTTCACGATACGGCCGTGCTCTTTCGAAGGACAAACAGATAGTTGTGAATCCATTCATCGAACAAAACCATGAACCATCCGCCCGCCCGCACGCGTCGGGGGGAAGCGTCGGAGGATGGCGCCGACCTCGAGCCCAGCCAGGGTGCGACGCCAGCGGGCCCGACCCATGCGCCGGCAGCCGCGCGTCCGGCCTTCCGCACGCCCGCGTGACCCGGCCCGCGCCGGCGCATACACTGGGCCCATGAGCACCCCGTACCAGGACCTGGTGGCGCAGCTGCGCACGGCGTTTCCAGCGCCCGTGTCCGACCGCGTGCACGACGCGTACTTCGTGTTCTCGTTCCTGCGTGCGCTCGATCAGGTGGACGCCCTCAAGTCCGCGGCGCCGATGCTCGGCGCGCCCGTGACGCTGGACTACGCCGTCGCGCGCACCCGCCGCGTACACGAGGACCCGAGTTCGCTCGAGGCGGTGACCGCCGACCTCGTCGCCTACCTGTCGGGCATGTTCATCTGGGGCCACCCGCGCGCGCAGATCAACGTCGTGCCGTCGCCGACCATCCCGAGCATCATCGGCGGCCTCCTGCCATCGATCTACAACCCGAACCTGGTGAGCGAGGAGTCGTCGCGGCAGGTGTCGCTCGCCGAGGTGGAGGCGATTGCGATGACCGCCGCCCTCGTCGGGTACGACCCCGGCATCGCCGATGGTGTCTTCACCTTCGGCGGCACCGGCACCATCCTGTACGGCGCCAAGATCGGGCTCGAGAAGGCGGTGCCCGACGTGCGGCGGCAGGGCCTGCGCGTGCCCGCGGTCCTCGTGTGCTCGGAGCGCGCGCACTACGCCTGCCGCACCGTGGCGAACTGGCTTGGCCTCGGCGAGGACAACATCGTCTCCATCCCGGCCACCGACGACAACCAGATGCGGGTCGAACTGCTTGGCCCGCGGCTGCGCGAGCTGGTGGCCGGCGGCCGCCGCATCGCCTGCATCGTGGCGACGATGGGGACGACCGACGCCTTCGGCCTCGACGACCTCGCGGCGATCGTGAAGGCGCGTGACGAACTGGTGAGGGACGCGGCTCTCGACTACGCGCCGCACGTGCACGCCGACGCGGTCATCGGCTGGGCATGGAGCGTGTTCAACGACTACGACTTCGAGCAGAACCCGCTCGGATTCCGCCACCGGACCGTTCGAGCGCTCGCCGGGACGGCGCGCCGGATCCGTCACCTCGGGCTCGCAGACTCGATCGGCATCGACTATCACAAGACCGGGTTCGCCCCCTACATCTCGAGCGCCGTGCTGCTCCGAGACGGCCGCGATTTCACCCACCTCACGCGCAGTGAGGAGGAAACGCCGTACATCTTCCAGTCCGGCACGCGCCATCCGGGGAAGTACACGCTCGAGACCACCCGCGCGGGCGGCGGGCCGCTGGCGGCGATCGCCAACCTCCGGCTGTTCGGCGTTCGCGGGCTGCAGGCGCTGCTCGGCCACGTGGTGACGATGGCGGAGGCGCTGCGGGACCATCTCGAGGGCCATGCGTCCACCACCGTGATGAACAGCGACAACTTCGGGCCCGTGACGCTGTTTCGTGTGTACCCGGACGGCGTGGATACCTTCAGCATGCCGCAGCAGGAGCGCACCGATCCCGCCTGCCGCGAAACCCTCCGCCGGCACAACGACTACAACCGTCGCATCTTCGAGCTGATCCAGGCCGATGCGCTGCAGGGGCGGGGTGTGGTGATCTCGCTGACCGACTGTTACCGGACCAGCGACTACGGAGAGCCGATCAACGCGCTGAAGTCCTACATCCTGAGCCCGTTCTCCGACGACGAGCACGTGGACGCGGTGCTCGACTCGATCTGGAAGGCCCGCCGCCGGATCGCCGAGGGCGCGCAGGGCTGATCCCGGCCGTCGCCCACCGGTCGCGGCCGGCACGGGGCGAAGATCGGCCGCTCATCCGGTCCTCCAAAGCGGCGAGGCCGGGCCCGGCGTGAAGCCCGGCGTGTCAGGCGCGCTCCGGGCTCCATGCGATGATGACGCCACGCCGGCCGCGATGACCGGGCCGGCCGAAGAAGACGATGCAGATGGCGAGAGCAGTCTTGTGGTTCTGCGCCCTGATGTTCGGGGGCGCTGGAGTGGCCGGCGCGCTGGCGCCCGCCTGGATGGCCTCGGTGGCCAGGATCACGCTGCCGATCTCCACGGCCGCCGTCGACTACGCGGCGATGTACGGCGGGCTCGAACTCGGGTTGGCCACGGCGCTTGGGTGGTGCGCGCTGCATCCCGCCCGTGTACGGACGGGGCTCGTGGTGGCGGGCTGCGGGTTCGCGGGCTTCGCGCTCGTACGAACGGGGTGGATCCTGGCGGCCGCGGATGCGTGGCCGCTGATGTCGTACCTGGCCCTGGGCGAGGCGGCGACCGCGGCGCTCTGCTTCTGGGCGCTGCGCGGCACAGACGCCAGCCGCGAGGCGCGCTGACACGGGGGATCAGCCGTCGTCAGTGAGGCGCGCTGACGCAGCCGCTGTGCGCCTGCAGCGTCAGGCCGGCCGCGTGCTTACGGCAGCGAGCAGACGGTCGCCTGCGCCTCGGCGATGTCGGGACGCTGCAGGACCACGCTGTCGACTTCGGCGCGACCGCCGGCGTCGCCCGTGCGGATGCGCGCCGCACCATGGCAGTACTTCGCCGCCATGTCCGACGGCGCCTCGGTCAGCACGCGTTCGAGGTCGGCGAGCGCGAGGGCGTACTGCTGCGACTGGAAGTAGCTGTACGCCCGCGCGCTGCGGACGACACGCGTGGCCGGTTTCAAGCGGAGCAGGCTCGAGAAGTCCGCGATCGCATGCTCGAAGTCGCCCGTGTCCGCGAACGCCGCCCCGCGCAGGGAGAGAGCCACGAGGTCGTCCGGCTGCAGCGCCAGCGCGCGGTCGAAGTCCGCGATGGCCGCATCGACCCGTCCGAGGTAGAAGCGGACGCGGCCCCGGCTGGTGTGCAGGCGAGCCTGGTCGTCGGGTCCTTCCAGGGCGAGGGCCCGATCCGCGTCGTCCAGCGCCTGGGCCAGGTGCGCGGCACGCGCGTCGGGCGGCGCCGTCATCGCCAGATCCAGCAGGACGCGGGCGCGCGTCTCGTACGCGATGCCGTACTCGGGGCGCAACATCAGCGCCCGGTCCAGGTCCTTCAGCGCGTCGACGTTCCGGCCGAGCCGACCGAGCGCGACCGCACGGCTGTGGAAGACGAACGCGTCGAACGCCACGAGGTCGAGCGCCCGCCCGTAATCGCCGAGTGCGAGGTCGAACTTGCCGAGTTCCCCATAGGCGTCCGCCCGTGCCGTGTAAGCCCGCGCCCTGGCCGTGGTGTCCAGCTGGCCGTGGTCCAGCATCTCGGAACAGGCCTCGACCTTGGCGCTCAGGTTGGCACTGGACGCGCAGATCTCACGCTGGAGTTGCGAGGTCTGCGCGAAGAGCGGAGAGGGAGAGAGGATGCCGAGCAGGAGAAGGATGCACGCCGTGTGTTTCATGGACCGGGACCCTGTGTCAGATCAAACGCAGCATACGCGCAGCCTGTTCCGGGTGCCAGCCCCCTTTCACGCCTGAGCTGGTGTCCTGCCAGCCGTGAGTCGCGGATTATCGCTTCGAGACGCGGGCGCGCTCGACGATCGTGTCGTAGGCGTATCCCGCGCCGAAGTCCTTCTTCGTCCCGACCACGCCCGACACCGTGACGACGTCGCCGACCTGCACCGTGTCGGTGGTCGTCACGGTCAGGTCGTGCGTACTGGCCGACGCCGACCCCGACCCGTCCTGGATGTGCAGCCAGTTGCGTTCCATGATGCCGCCGTTGAACTTCACGACGGTGCCGCTCACCGTGACGGTCGTGCCGGACAGGGCGGCGCCCCTGGCAATCACGTCGGCAACCGAGAGCCCGCCCGCGGGCGGCGCGATCTTCGCCACCGGCACGTCGCCGCGCGCAGGAGCGACGGGGGCGCTGCCCGAGCCGTGCCCGGTCATCAGCTTCGGCGGAGCGCCCGCCCTGCGGAGCGGCGCCCCGTTCAACGCCATCTCGCTGACGAAGTAGAGCATCGGGAACGTACGCTTGAGTGCCTTGCTCTCGAAGTTCTCCATCGGCAGTTCCAGCGCGACGGTCACTGGCGTACCTGCCGGCGCAGTGAACTTCGATGCGGCGATCCACACCTCCTTCGAGGGGCCCTGGAGCCGCGCATAGGTGTACTCGCCCGCATCGATGCTCTCGGCGATCGTGCCGCTGAACAGGTTGCCGGCGGCGGGCGCGGGCGCCTCGCCGGATGCAGCCGGCGGGGCGGATGTCGCGGGCGTTGCCGACGTCGCCGGCGTTGCGGCACCGGCCGCGGCTGCTGAAGTGCCGTCCTTCGCCGGCGACGTCCCGCTGGTTGCCGGCGGGGTACTGCACCCCGCGAAGGTCACCACGGTGGCGAGCAGGCCGATAGCAGGAACACGGAGGAGGAGACCCATGCACTGATTGTAGCCGCCCGGAGCTCGAGCGCTTCCCCGCTCAGCGCTGCAGCACGCCGATGACGTTGGAGTAGTCGTCGGTCCACACCGGACCGTCGTCGTAGTCCTCGAGCGATTGCCAGCGGCTGTCGTCCGCGATCGCATCGATGTCGGCGCGCCGCCGCGCCACCACCGCCCACCGCGACGAGGCCATCTCCTGGCTGATGGCGCGTTGCTCCGCCGTCGGCAGGTGCACCTGCACCAGGCCGAACAGGCCGGCCTGCCGGGCTACCGCCGACACCACCGGCGTCAGGCGGAGGAAGCGGTTGGAGATGTGCAGCGCGAGCACGCCGCCGGGTGCCAGCTTGCGGAAGTAGAGGTCGATCGCTTCGAGCGTCATCAGGTGCACGGGGATCGCATCCGAGCTGAACGCATCGAGCACGAGGACGTCGAAGGCGCCGTCGGGCTCGCGCGCGAGCATGAGCCGTGCGTCGCCGATCACCACGCGCGCATCCGGCGCGCAGTCGCGCAGATACGTGAAGAACTGCGGGTCGCGCGCCAGACGTTCGACGACCGGGTTGATCTCGTAGAAGGTCCACGCCTGCCCGGGCTTCGCGTACGCCGCCATGGACGCCGTGCCGAGCCCGACGACGCCGACGCGGCGCCTGGCCGCATCGCCCGGAAGGGCGTCGAGCAGCTGGCCGATCGGGCCGCCGCGCGAGTAATACGAGAGCGGCTCGCAGCGCAGCGACGGGTCGACCGACTGGACGCCGTGGTTGGTCGTGCCGCTGAGCATGAGCCGTTCGCGCCCCGTGTACAACACGCGGTGGACGCCGAAGAAGCTCCGCTCCACGTGCACCGGCATGCGGTTGTCATAGCGAATGAACGAGCCGGCAACCGCGACGAGGGCGAGCGCGATGCCCATGCGCAGCGGGGTCCTGCGCATGAAGAACGCCACCGCGCACGGCACGGCGAAGATCAGCGCATACCTCGAGAACGCGTCCGACGGAAGGGCGGCATCGAAGGTCTGCACGAGGCGGAGCGCCGCGACGACGAGCAGTACCGGCACGAGGGCCAGCACGGTACTGACGAAGCGCCGTATGCCCGCAGCGCGTGACGTCTCCTCGCGTCCTCCATTCACCGCTCCCGGCAGGAGCAGCACGGACGAGATCGCCGCCAGCGGGTACTCGAACGGCGTGACGAACACCAGCGGCGCCACGAGCGCGTTGAAGAGCCCGCCCACGGCACCGCCCGCCGACAGCCACAGGTAGAACTCGGTGAGCCCCTCGGCGGGAGGACGGCTGGCCGACAGCTCCATGTGGCAGGCGAGCGCGACGACGAAGAACGCCGCGAGGTGCAGCACGATCGCCGGCTTGGTGTACACGGGCGGCGCGAGCACCAGCGCCACGATGAGGACGACCGCGGCCGGGAACAGGCCCTGCGCGAGGCCCCGCGGCACGAGCCGACGCTCTGCGAAGGCCAGGACGAAGGTGAGGAGATAGAGCGCCAGCGGCACCACCCACAGCAGCGGCACCGACGCGACGTCCATCGAGATGAAGGTCGTCGCGCTCATCATCAGCGTGGAGGGCACAGCCGCCAGCCCGAGCCACCGCAGGCGGTCGTCAGCGCCGACGTCCGTGGAACCGCCGGCGGCCTGAGCGGGGTTGGGTGCGCGGGTGTCGCGGCGCACCGGCTGCGCCGCCTGACGTGGTGCCGGGGCGGGGACGGGTGCGGCCGTGTTCCACACCAGCGCGCCGCACGCCAGCATGAGGAGCGCGAAGAACCCGTAGCCGATGGTCCAGGCGAGCGTCTGCGACTGCAGCCGCATCGCCGGCTCGATCAGGAACGGATATCCGAGCAGCGCGAGGAAGCTGCCGATGTTGCTCGCGGCGAAGAGCCAGTAGGGATCGCCGGCGCGTTCGCGCGGGAGCCCGGCGAACCACCGCTGCAGCAGCGGTCCCGTCGTCGCCAGCACGAAGAACGGCAGGCCGAGCGACAGCACCAGCAGCTGGAACACCCACCAGATCGGGTTGGCCGAAGCCGGGGGCGTGCCGCCGCCGCGTACGGCGAGCGGAAGCGCCACGGCCGCAAGGGCCAGGAGCGCCGCGTGGGCCACGACCTGCCGCTTCGGGGCCAGGCGCGTGCCGGCGACGTGCGCGTAGAGGTAGCCGCCGAGCAGCGTCACCTGGTAGAACACGAGGCACGTGTTCCAGACCGCCGGCGCGCCGCCCAGCAGCGGCAGCACCATGCGCGCGAACATCGGCTCGACGAGGAAGAGGAGCCCGGCGCCGAGCAGGGCAGTCAGGGAATAGAGGATACGAACGGCGAGCACGGGGCTCGACGGTAGCATTGCCGCGCGCCGCGCGGCAATGCCGGCACCGTGCCGATCAGGCGAAGTCCTCCTCCTCGTACAGCTCGCGGATCTCGATCTCGGTCTCCTCGGGGTGCGGGTTCGGCGCGCGCGTGATCCAGTCCACCACCTCGCGGAGGGAATCGGCCTTGAGGAGCCAGTAGCCGGCGACCAGCTCCTTCGTCTCGGCGAACGGGCCATCGATCACGCTGCGCGACGCGCCGGAGAAGCGCACCCGGGCGCCCTTCGACGAGGGCTTGAGGCCCGCGCCGTCGAGGAGCAGACCGGCCTTGATGAGCGACTCGTTGTACGCCCCCATCGCGGCGAGCAGTTCCGGGCCGGGCATCACGCCGGCTTCGCTGTCCTTTGTCGCCTTGACGAGCACCAGAAAACGCACGGGAACCTCCAGGGAACGCGCCGTCGTGCCCCCACGGCAAACGGTCGCGCGCTCCTGCACCGTAGTCGAAGCGCGGGTCTCCGGATCGACATCCCGCGATGGTATCCTCGCGCGACCGGAGACGAAGCCCGGCGGCACCAAGGAGGAGCGCATGAGGACGGCGGCACTGATGGCGATGGCGAGCCTGGCGGTCGCGGGCATGGCGGCGGCGCAGGCGCCGGGCGGGCGCGCGAACCAGCCGCCCGGGCCGAGCATCACGGTCGGAGGGAAGACCTTCACGCAGCGCTCCCTGTTCGAGCGCAACGTGGGCGCGCCGGGTGACATGACGACCCCGTTCACGCCGCACAAGGTGATCGGCAACATCTACTACGTCGGCACGAAGAGCCTGTCGGTCTACCTCATCACCACGCCTGCCGGGAACATCCTCATCAACAGCACGTACGAACGCAACGTGCCCCTCATCCAGCAGTCGATCGAGCAGCTCGGCTTCAAATTCGCCGACACGAAGATCCTGCTGGGCAGCCACGCGCACGGCGATCACCAGGAGGGTGATGCCCTCGTGAAGCAGCTGACCGGCGCGCAGGTGATGGCGATGGCGGAGGACGTGCCTGCGCTGCAGGCGATGACGCCGGGCGGCAAGCCCCACCCGATCGATCGCGTCCTGCACGACGGCGACACCGTGTCGCTCGGCGGCACGACGCTCACCGCACACCTCACGCCCGGCCACACGCGTGGGTGCACGACCTGGACCATGCGGGTGACGGAAGGGGAGCAGTCCTACGACGTCGTGATCATCGGCAGCCTCGGCACCAACCCGGGCTTCCGGCTGGTGAACAACGCGGAAATCCCCGGGCAGGCCGACGAGTACGTGCGCGCCTTCAGCAAGACGCGCGCGCTCAAGTGTGACGTCCCTCTCGGCTCGCATCCGAGCATGTACAACCTCGACGAGAAGTTTCCGCGCATCGGCAAGGGGCCCAACCCCTTCATCGACCCGGCCGGGTGCCGGCTCGAGATCGACACGGCCGAGGCGATGTTCAAGGCGGTGCTCGCGGAGCAGCGCAAGGCGGCGGGGCTGTAAGGTGGGGGTGCCAGCGCCGTCCGGCCCGGCGGCGCTGGTGAGGAAGGGGGTCCGTGCGGATGAGGCGACGGGTGGCTCAGGGCCGTGCGCGGTGAGCGCGCCGATGGGCCGCCGCCGAGAGGCTGACGTCGGTTCAGGTGCGGCGGGCCGCTGCGCTGCGGCGGTCGCCCGATGCATGGATGGCCCGCGCGACGGCGCGCGACGCCCGTTCGGCGGCACGGCTGATCGCGCCCGCCTCCTCGCTGTCCACGTCCTCGATGAGGATCTCCCGCTTCGGGCGATCGAGCCGGACGGCGATCAGGCATTGCTTGTCCACGCCGCCGCGAGGCCCGTTCAGGTCGCGTAACTGCACACTCAGTGACCGCACACGGCCGTTGAACCGCCCGAACGCGAACTCCAGCCGCCGCTGCAGCAGCTCGAGGCTTCGGGCCGACCATTCGCCGTGGGGCCGCACGAAGATTCGCATCGAAGGTCTCTCCCCGTCCCGCCTGCGAACAGAGGGCGAGACGACGCCAGACTACAAACCGTGCGAGCAGCAGACAAATAGATAGTTCGCCCCCTGGTACTCGCAAAACCCGATGACACGCCGCGCCTGCCCGGCGAAGCGGATTTCTCGCCCGCAGTAAGATCCCCGCATGCTGTTCAGCCTTCGCCGCCGGCTTCTCACCACCGTCTGTGCGTGCGTGTGTGTCGTGCTCGTGCCGGCCGTCACCGCGCAGCGACCCGCGCCGCCCGACGAGAGACTGCGCGCCCTGGTCGACGCCGCCGCGATCGGACGCGCCATCGAGCGTCTGAGCGCGCGCCCGCATCATCTCGGGTCTGCCTACGGCAAGGACAACGCGGACTGGATGCGCGACCGCTTCCGCGAGTGGGGATGGTCAGCAGAACTCGAGCGTTACGACGTGCTCATGCCGACGCCCCGGGAGCGCGTCCTCGAACTGGTGGCGCCCACGCGGTTCCGCGCGCGTCTCGAGGAACCCGCGGTGCCCTCCGACCCCACGTCCGGCCAGCGTGACGAACAGCTGCCGACCTATAACGCGTACTCGATCGACGGCGACGTCACGGGGCCGCTCGTCTACGTCAACTACGGCCGACCGGAGGATTACGAAGAGCTCGAGGCCATGGGCGTGTCGGTGAAGGGGGCCATCGTCATTGCGCGCTACGGCGGGTCGTTCCGCGGCACCAAACCGAAGATTGCCGCCGAGCACGGGGCCATCGGCTGCATCATCTACTCCGATCCGCGGGACGACGGCTACTTCGCCGGAGCGGTGTTTCCGGACGGGCCGATGCGCAGCCGCGACGGCGTGCAGCGCGGGAGCGTGCTCGATCTGCCGCAGTACTCCGGCGACCCGCTCACCCCGGGCGTGCCGGCGCTGCCGGGCGCGGCCCGTCGCGCGCTGAAGGACGCCGAGACGCTCACGACGATCCCGACCCTGCCGATCTCCTACGGGGACGCGGAGCCGCTGCTTGCGGCCATGCGCGGCCGTCTCGCCCCGGTGTCGTGGCGCGGCGCGCTGCCTCTGACCTATCACGTCGGACCAGGGCCGGCCCAGGTCCACCTGAAGGTGACGTTCAACTGGGACATCCGGCCCGCATGGAACGTGGTCGCCACGATGGCGGGGTCCACCTTTCCCGACGAGTGGATCGTGCGCGGCAACCACCACGACGCCTGGGTGAACGGCGCCCAGGATCCGGTGAGCGGCCTGGCGCCGCTGCTCGAGGAGGCGCGTGCCATCGGGCAGCTCGTGCAGCAGGGCTGGCGGCCGAAGCGGACCCTCGTCTACGCAGCGTGGGACGGCGAGGAGCAGGGCCTCATCGGCTCGACGGAGTTCGTCGAGCAGCACGACGCCGACCTGCGGCAGAAGGCGGTGGCCTACATCAACAGCGACGGCAACGGCCGCGGCTTCCTGCAGGCGTCAGGTTCGCACACGCTCGAGCCGCTGGTGAACGACGTGGCACGCGCCGTCGAAGACCCGGAGACGCGGGGCTCGGTGTGGAAGCGATGGCAGGCACAGCAGATCGCGAACGGATCGGCGGAGCGTCGCGCCGAGGCGCGCTCGCGTGGAGCGCTGCGGATCGGGGCGCTGGGGTCGGGGTCCGACTACACGCCGTTCCTGCAGCACCACGGCATCGCGTCGCTCAACCTCTCGTTCGGCGGGGAGGACGAAGACGGCATCTACCATTCCATCTACGACGACTTCTATCACTTCTCGAAGTTCTCGGACCCCGGCTTCCTCTACGGGCGCGCGCTCGCGCAGGTGGCGGGCAGCCTGGTCGTGAGGCTGGCCGACGCGGACCTGCTGCCGTTCGACTTCACGAGCCTGGCCGACACGGCGCAGGTCTATGCGCGGGAAGTGCAGGCGCTGCTGCGGCAGCGCCAGGACGAGGTGCGCGAGCGCAACCGCCAGGTGGCCGACGGCGTGTATGCCGCGGTGCTGGATCCGAAGGAGCCGCGCCCGCTGCCGCCAGTGGAAGACGTGCCGCCGGCGCTGAACTTCGCGCCGCTCGAGAACGCCCTTGCGGCCTTTACGCGTGCGGCCGATCGCTACAGGGCCGCCGCGTCAACCGCGGAACGCGCTCCACTGCCCGGCGAACGGCTGCGTGCCGTGAACGGGCGGCTCATCCAGGCCGAGCGACAGTTCATCGACGACCGCGGCCTGCCGCGCCGGCCCTGGTATCGACACCTGCTCTATGCCCCCGGCTTCTACACGGGGTACGGCGTCAAGACGATGCCGGGCGTCCGGGAAGCGATTGAGCAGCGGCGGTACGCCGAAGCGGAGCAGGAGATCGTGCGCCTCGCGGCGGCCATCGATCGGGCCACGGCGCTGCTGACCGACGTGGTGGCGAGAACGCAGTAGTCGCCGCGAGACAGAGGCGCCGCCGGCACATGGGCGCCGTCGTCCTCAGTGCCAGGTCCTCAGTCCCGGGGAGCCTGAGGACGTGACCCTGAGGACTCGAGACTTGCCTCAATCGTTGTTCTGCGTCGCCGTCGCCGGTGCGGGCCAGCCCTTGTCGATCGGCTTGGCCGGGTCCGCCGTGATGGCCAGTTCCGCGCAGTGGTGGTAGGAGTAGCCGCCCGGCTGGTTGTAGGCGTGCTCCGCCATGAACTGAATCACCTGCAGGGTGCACTTGGGGCAGCTGATGTTCGGCAGGCGCACGTCGGCCTCGTAGGTCTGCGGCGCCGCGGGCCTCGTGTAGTGCTGGAAAAGACCATCGGCAATCACCGGGATCTGCGGCGGGCTCTGGATGGACGCCCACACCGAGCGCGGTCCCCGCTCGGTCATGCGCTCGAACGTATACGGGTCCGCGGGCAGCTCGGTCTGCGCATTGACCGCCAGCGCCACCCGGTAGTGACCTGGGTGATAGATCGTCTCGAGGACCTTGAGATGGATCGTGGACCCGCCCACCGCCTTGGTGACGGTCCCGCTGGTCTTCACGTCCGGCACTGCTCCGCAAGGCGCCGCCTTCTGCGGGTCGCCGCGCTGGTCCTCGACGATCCACGAGGCCGGTTCCAGCAGCTTGAAGTGAGCCTGGACGGTCGCGGGGGCGGCCGCCAGCGTGCACGCGAGGGCCGAGGCGGACAAGACGGACACGGCGTTCTTCATTTCATGACCTTTCTGCAGCTCTGATACGGCGGCCCGACCCGCCGGCATCCCCACGCGACCGAGGGGAGCGTGTGCGTCCGATCTTACGCCGCCGCGGTGCACGGACGGCAACCGGCTCTCCCCAGGCGCGAGGGGCATCACCATTCCGCGTGCTGACAGGGACCGCGGGCACAACCCCCAGGCGTCAGGCGCCGGCCGCCAGCCTGGCTTCGATCAAGGCCACGATGTCCTTGCGCCGCCGGCTCCGCGCAAAGTCCAGCGGTGTTTGGCCTGCGTGGGATTTCAGGTGCAGGTTGGCGCCGGCCTCGATGATCACACGGGCCGTCTCGACGTGGTTTTCCCAGATCGCGTCGTGCAGTGCCGTGTAACCGTTCTTCGGTCCCTGCCGGTCGATGTCGATCCCTGCCTCGATGAGGAGCCGGGCGGCGTCGGTACGGCCGGCGTATGCCGCCGCGTGCAGGGCCGTGGCCTTCATGCCCGGATCGACGGCCGACAGGTCGGCACCGGCATCGAGCAGCAGCTTCACGATCGCGGCGTGGCCCAGGTACGCGGCCATCACCAGCGGTGCGTCGCCGTTCGGATCCAGCTCGTTCACGTCGACACCGTCGGCAATCAACGCCCGCACGCGCTCTACGTCGTTCTTCTGGACGGCCTTCATCACTGGGGTCATGCCCACCTCATCCCCGCCGTGCAGCGGCGGTGCCCGATTCTCTCGCGGACCCGACCCGATGCGGTAGTATTGGGGCGATTCGACGAGTCCAGGAGGCGCAATGTCCGCTCGATTCCTTCGCACCCTCATGCTCGCCCTGTTCGCCGTGCCGGCGCTTTCGGCAGCAGCATCGGCGCAGCCGGCGCCCTGGATCTACGACAGCGCGGCACCGTCGGGCGAGGGGACGCGCGTCTCTGCACCGCGGGGCGCCGCGGGCGACCTCGGTACGCTGACGATGATGACGGCCGCGACGCGCAACGAGGTGCTGTCGCGCATCAGCGGCGACAAGGTGTACGACCTCGACGTGAAGTACTTCATCGGGCTGTCGAGCTGGTACAGCCTCGCGGGCCTGCCGCCGATCGTGGCGCGCGGCGTGGTCATCGACGTCGCAGGCCTCAAGCGCGTTCCCGTGCTGCCCGACGACTACCGCATCACGACCGAAGACCTGCAGCAGGCGCTCGCCGCGCAGCGCCTCGCGCTCAGGCCGGGCGACATCGTGCTGATCAAGGGCGGCAAGATCACCCTCGATGCCTCGAAATGGCTGGCGGAAACCAGCGGTACGATGCTCATCGGCGGCGACGCGCTCAGCCTCGAAGCCTACAAGTACGGCCGACCGGACATGACCGTGCCGGTGCACAAGTACCTGATCACCGACCGGAAGATCGCGATCGTGCAGGTGGAGAACCTCGACGTCCTGGTCCGCGACGGGTTGTACGAGTTCGCATTCGTTGCCGCGTCGCTGCGCCCGGAGGGTGGCACACCGGCCCAGTTCCGGCCGCTGGCGTTCCCGCTCAGGCCCGCGCGCTGACGCCGGTCCACCAGGGCACCCTGCGATGCTGCGCGTACTGTCGACGGCCGTCGTGATCTACACGCTCGCAACCGCGCTGGCGGCCTCGCAGGGCGCGCCGCGCCAGCCCGACACACGCCCCACCGAACCCCGACCGCGCACGCTGACGCTCACCGGGTGTGTCGAGCGCGGTGCTACGCCCACGCAGTACGTCATCCAGGACGAGGATCACGGCCGCTTCGAGGTGAACGGCAGCGACATCAAGAAGTATCTCGGCCAGCGTGTCCAGGTTGCCGGCCAGCCCGGGTCGACGCGTTTCCGCGTCCGCGGCGGGCTCTGGCCGTCGCCGAACGCGGCGGCGCGCGGCGGCGACCTCGATCCCTCGCGCGCCGCGGTCGAAGCGATGCCCGGCGGCCCGAATGCCGCCACTGGCGAGATCAACCTGCCGACCTTCAAGGTGAAGTCGGTCCGCACGCTCGGCGGCGGCTGCGAGTAGCGGGCTGATGCCGGGCCCGCGCATCCTGGTCCTTGGCGCCGGCGGTGTGGGCGGCTACTTCGGCGGCCGCCTGGCGGCGGCAGGCGCGGATGTCACGTTCCTCGTCCGGCCTGGCAGGGCGGCGCAGCTGCAGCGCGACGGCCTGCGTATCGAGAGCCCGCTCGGCGACCTGCAGGTGCCGGTCCGCACGGTCGGCGCCGACACGCTCGGCCCCGACTACGACCTGGTGCTCCTCACCTGCAAGGCGTACGACCTCGACTCCTCGATGGACGCCATCGCGCCGGCCATGCGTGGCCCGTGCGCGGTGCTGCCGATCCTGAACGGGCTCGCCCACCTCGAACGCCTCGATGCGCGCTTCGGGCGCGAACAGGTGCTCGGCGGGTCGTGCGCCGTCGACGTCACCCTCCTCCCCGACGGCGTCGTCCGCCACTCCGGCAGCCTGCAGCGCCTCGTGTTCGGGGAGCGCGATCGTCAGGTGACGCCCCGCGTGGCCGCGCTGGCCGACCTGCTTGCCGCCACGACCATCGACTGGGAACTGGCAGACGACGTGGTGCTGCGGATGTGGGAGAAGCTGGTGTTCCTGAGCGTGCTGGCTGCCATGACGTGCCTGTTCCGCGGCAACGTGCGCGAGATCATGGCGGCGCCCGGCGCACGCGGCGTGGTGGAGCGCGCTCTCGATCTCAACGTGGAGATTGCAACGCGCGAGGGGTACGAACCCTCCGCATCCTCGACCGCGTTTGCCCGTGCGCGGCTCACCGACCCGACCGGCACGTGGAGCGCGTCCATGATGCGCGACCTGGAAGCGGGCAAGCCGGTGGAAGGCGACCACATCGTCGGGTGGATGCTGGATCGCGCGAACCGGCACGGCCTCGATCACCCGCTGCTCTCCTTTGCCTACACGGCCCTGAAGACATACGAGCGCCGGCGCGCCGACGGCCGCCTCCCGGGGCTGCAGCCCGGTCTCTGACATTCCTGCCCGCGCGTGCGCACGACCGCGTGGGGGCCTGCAGGGAACGCGGCTGCCCACTGTGCGCCCGGTGTGCGGGCTGCGCGTGCGTCTCTGGCACAGTGGCACACTGGCGCACAGAGGGCCATTCTCCACAAGTGATTATTTTGCAATGACTTACTGATTTCAGGTTTTCAGGCATGCGGCTGGCTCTATGTCCGGGCGTGCGGCGCGCTGATGCGCCCCACGCTTCTGAGGAGCACCTGCCATGCGTCGCATCGTTACCGCCTTCGCCCTTGGGTTCAGCCTGATGACGGCACCGGTCTTCGCCGCCGACGGCAACGACGCGACGCCGTTTGGCCTGACGATCCGGCCCGAGACGGTGGCCGCTGCGGCAGCGGCTCCCTCAGCACCCGCGGCGGAAGCCGACCTGTCGTCCTCGGTGTTCGGGCGCATCCGCCGGCCCTCGGCCCTGCCAAGCCTGTATATGGCATCGGCCGCGCTGCAGGGTTACGACGCCTACTCGACGCTGCGGGCACTCCAGGGTGGGGCGGTCGAAGCGAATCCGTTGATGCAGCACGTCGTGAAGAGCCCCGCCGCCTTCATCGGCGTCAAGGCCAGCGTCACGGTGCTGTCGATCGTCGCCGCCGAGAAGATGTGGAAGCGCGGGAACCGGATGGGCGCGATTGGCGTGATGGTCGCGAGCAACGTGGCGATGGGCTTCGTGGCCGCGAACAACGCGCGCGTGCTGTCCAGCCTCAGGTAGCAGCGAGGCGTCTGGTCCCGGCCGACGCGCATTGAGCAGCCCGCCGCACCGCGGCCGGCTGTTGGCAAGCCGCCGCCCGGGAGACGCAATCCGCTCCCTCTTCGTCGATGGGCCGTTCATGCGCGGCCCGTTCGCCCTTCCCACCTCGTCGCCTGGCCTCGCTCGGGTCTGTTCTGTAAGCCGCGGCTGTTCAACCCGCCCGCATTTCAACCCGCCCGCTCTCCAACCCGCTCGCCCTCGCTGCGTCTTGGCGTCATACCGGCCTGCCCATCACACCCGCCTGCCCTGCGACCCGCCCGCGCTCGCACCCGCCTGCCCTTCCACCGCTGTGCCCATGTGCATCTCCCTGGGTCGTGCTGTCGAGCCGCCTCGATGCCCCGCGGTGTCGGGCGCGGTCGCCGCTCATGGCCCGTGCCATGCAACGGGTGCTCATCGGAGGGGATGATGAAGATTGTCGGCCTGGTCTTGGTGGTAGCCGGTCTGCTCGCGCTGGCGTTCGGAGGGTTCAGCTTCACCACGCGGGAGCGTGTGATCGACGCCGGGCCGCTCAAGGTCGATGCGAACGAGGAACACAGCGTGCCGATTGCGCCCATCGCGGGCGTGGCCGCCGTGGTCGCCGGCGTCGCCCTGGTCTTCGCAGGAAGCCGACGCCGGGTGTAGGTCGGCTCCCGGCTCCCGTTCGTGTCACCGACGCCCGGGGACCTGCATCCGTCGAGCAGGCGGCGGCAGCGCCGTTGCGCAGGAGAACGGAGACCGTCATGCAGGAGTTCCCGCACCATTACCACGTCACGACGCACGCGGAGGCCACCGGCGACATCGTCCTCACCAGCACCTCGCTGGATCCGCTCCGTACGCAGTCGCCGGTCGAATTCGGCGGCCCGGGGGACCGGTGGTCGCCCGAGACGCTGCTCACCGGTGCGGTCGGCGACTGTTTCGCGCTGACGTTTCGTGCGGTCGCGCGCGCCTCGCGGCTGCCCTGGACCTCGCTGCGGTGTGGGGTGACCGGTACGCTGGAGCGGGTGGGCAGCGTGCCGCAGTTCACCGGGTTCGACGTGGTGGCGCACCTCGAGGTGCCGGAGGGCACGAGCGTGGAAGCCGCGCAGGAGGCGCTCGAGAGGGCGGAGCGCCACTGCCTGGTCTCCAGTTCCCTGCGAGGCCCTGTGCACCTGCGTGCCTCGGTGGAGGCGTCGCAGCCAAGCCCGGCGTTCGGCTGAAGACGGAAGGCGGTTGCGGGGTCTGACTCGGGTTGTCGCGTATACCGGCGTAGGGGTGACGCTGCGCGTCCCCCGGGGAGGTGCCGCGATGTCCATGCAGACCCATTCATCGGTTCGATTCTCGGCGGACTGCGTCCGGGAGGGCGGTCAGCTGGTGGTCCGGTTCCAGGGCCGCCTGATGCGGGGTCCCCGCAACCTGCCGCCCGACTGGCGCACCTGTCTCGAGCAGTCGACCACGTTCCGCGATGTCGCCGTCGACCTTGGCGGCGTGACCGACATCGACGCCAGCGGCATCGGCCTGCTGGCCGAGTTGACGGCGGTGTCGCAGCGTTCGGGCCGCCGCGTGGCGGTGGTTGCGGCGAACCCGCGCGTGCGCCGACTCCTGAGCCTGACCCGTCTGGACACCGCCATCACCGGCGGTGTCCGCAGCGCGGATCCCCAGGTCGCGGCCTGACGCCCGTCAGGCCGCTGCCTGTCCGATCGGCCCGCTCAGCCAGCGTCGTCATGTGAGCGGGCGACGCAGCGATCGGTCAGGCCGCTGGAGTTCGCCCGGTACCTGCGCCCTCCCATCCTCGGCACAGAGGTGCCCTCAGACTGCGCATCGCCGCACGACACGAACTGCTTGTAGCTCATCAGTTTAAGCGTACCGTTCCCTCGACGTTCGTCCATCTCGGGACTACACTGATCGGTCTACTCGATGGTGTCCCTCCACGAACGTGCCAAGGACCTGTTCCTCGCGGCACTCGAACGTCCGGCGGACGAGCGCAGGCGTTTCATCGCGGACGCCTGCGGTACCGACGTCGCCCTGTACGGCGAGGTCGAATCGCTGCTCAAGTTCCACGAAGAGACCGGTGGGACTCACACAACGCGCCGTCCGCGCGCGACGGCCACCCAGGACACCGACACCTTCCAGCCCGGTGACGTGTTCGCGGGGCGGTACCGGATGGTCACGCGCCTCGGACGCGGCGGCATGGGCGACGTCTGGCGCGCCGACGACCTGGTGCTCGAGACGCCGGTTGCGCTCAAGCTGATCTCCTCGACCGGGCCTGCGGCCCACGCGCAGCTGGTGAACGAAGTCCGCCTCGCGCGTCAGATCACCCATCCCGCGGTCTGTCGCGTGTTCGACGTCGGGGAAGATGACGGCCTCGTCTTCTTCACGATGGAGCTGGTGCACGGCGAGGACCTGGCGACGCTGCTGCGCCGCGCGGGCCGGCTGCCGGCGGAACGCGTCCTCGACATCGCGCGGCAACTCTGTGCCGGGCTCGCCGCTGCCCACGAAGTCGGCGTGCTGCACCGCGACCTCAAGCCCGCCAACGTGATGATCGACAACCGCGGTCGGGTGCTCATCACCGACTTCGGCATCGCCATCCCGCGCGACGATGCGACGCCCCAGGGGTTTGTCGGCACGCCAGGGTACATGGCGCCCGAGCAGCTGACGCCGGACGCCACGCTGACCGAGTGCACCGACATCTACGCGCTCGGCATCATCCTCTACGAACTCGTTGTCGGGCAGCATCCCTTCGGCAATCGTCCGGGCCGCGCCGGCGAGCCGCCGCACCCGTCGGCGAAGGTGCCCGACGTGGATCCCCGCCTCGAGCGCGTCATCCTGCAGGCGCTCAAGCCGGACCCGCGCGATCGCCCGCAGTCGGCGGCGTTGATGGCAGCCACCCTCGCCGATCGGTCGAGCGAGCAGCCGCGGGCGCGCCGCTGGTGGTATGGCGGCATGGCCGTGGCCGCCGTGATGGTGATCGCGGCGGTGGCCACCGCCTTCCTGCCAGGCACGCGGGCGCCGGGCCTGACCGCGCAGGATGCCATCGTGCTCGCCGACTTCACGAACACGACCGGTGATCCGGTGTTCGACGGCGCGCTGAAGGTTGCGCTGGCCGTTGCACTCGAGCAGTCGCCCTTCCTCAGGGTGTTCCCGGAGGAACGGATGCGCGACACCCTCGGGCTGATGGGCCGTCCGCCCGACACGGCCATCACCCGGGCCGTTGCCCGCGAAATCGCGGAACGGGAGCACATCAAGGCGCTGCTGGCCGGTTCGATCGCGGGCCTCGGCCGGAACTACGTCGTGGCGCTCGAGGCGGTGAATGCCGCCACGGGTGACGTGATGGCCCGCGAGCAGGTGGAGGCGTCGAGCAAGGAGGAAGTGCTGTCGGCGCTGGGCCGCGCGGCCGCGTCGCTGCGCGAGAAGCTGGGCGAATCGCTGGCCTCGGTCCAGAAGTTCGACGCGCCGCTGGCGCGTGCCACCACCGGCTCGCTCGAGGCACTCAAGCATTACTCCCTCGCGCTCGACAACGGCGCCGTGAACCCGAGGCTCGACGCCATCCCGCACCTGGAGCGGGCGATCGAGCTCGATCCCAACTTCGCGCTGGCCATGGCGCTGCTCGCCACCGTCTACTCCAACAACGGGCAGACGGCGCTGGCGCCCGAGTACGCGAAGCGGGCCTACGACCTGCGCGACCGCGTGAGCGAGCGTGAGCGGTACTTCATTGCGTATCGCTACTATCGCGACGCGACGCAGGACTGGGAGGAGGCGCTGAACCTCAGTCGGACGTGGACCTCGACCTATCCGCGCGAGGCGTTTGCGTTCAACAGCCTCGGTCAGGCGCTGCTGCGGTTCGGGCAGCAGGAGGCGGCAATCGAGCCGTTCCGCCGGGCCATCCAGCTCGACCCGCGCTTCCAGGCGCCGTATTCCAATCTGGTGGCGGCACTGATGGCGCTTGGCCGGAACGACGAGGCGCTGCAGGTGGTCGAGGAGGCCGCGCGTGCCGGAGCCCCGTCCTTCCCGATCCGCCGCATGCAGTACCTGCTGGCGTTCATGCGGGGCGACGAGCAGACGATGGCCCGCATGCTGAACGCATCGGTCGGCGTCGGACAGACCAACGCCGCATACGGCTGGCAGGCGCACGCCCTTGGGGCGCGGGGGCACCTGGCCGAAGCGCACGAGGAATTCCAGCTCGGCGCGCGCACGGCCCTGCAGAACGGCTACCGCGAGGTGGCGGGCCAGCTGCAGATCGAAGACGGCGAGGTGCACGCCCTGCTCGGCACCTGCGCGGATGCGGTCGCCCACGCGGAAGCCGGCCTGAAGCTGACGCGCGACAACTACTCCCTGGAGCGCGGCAGCCGCGTCATGCTGCTGTGCGGCCACGCCGACGAGGGCGGGCAGCTGATTCGCGAGCTGCGTGCCCGCTACCCCGACGCGACGCTCACGCACCGCGTGTCGGTGCCGATCGCCGAGGCGGCCGGTGCGCTCCAGCAGGGTGACCCCCGCCGAGCCCTGGCCCTGCTCGAACCGGTGAGGCCGTACGATCGCGCGTCGCGCTCCGGCTTCTGGGCCGAGTTCGTTCGCGGCGAGGCGTACCTGCGCGCGAAGGATCCAGCCGCCGCCGCCGCGGAGTTCCAGCGCATCGTCGACCACCGCGGCGAGGATCCGAACTCGGTGCTCTACCCGCTCGCGCACCTTCGGCTGGCGCGTGCGCAGGCCGCCCTCGGCGACAGTGCGGCCGCCAGGGCGACCTACAGGAAGTTCCTCGACCTGTGGGCGTCCGCCGATGCGGACCTGACGCTGTTCACCGACGCGCGCCGGGAACTCGCGCGCCTCGACTGACGACGCTCACGGCCGGGTGGTCGCGCCCTGCGACAGCCACGTGAACTGCACGCCGCCGCCGCCGGGTGCGGGCAGTGGCGCCAGCGCGAGTCGTCGCCCCCCGGCGATGGCAACCGTCCGGCCGGCCGCGATGCCGAGCGCCGCGCCAAACGCGACGTCGCTCAGATAGTGCCGGCGCATCTGCACGCGTGACAGCGCCACATACGACGCGAGCGCATACGCAGGGATGCCGGCGCCCCAGCCGAAGTGCTGCTGCAGCACCGTCGCGGACGCGAAGCTCACCGTGGTGTGTCCCGAGGGAAACGCGAAGCCGCTGCCTTCGGGGCGCTGCCGGCGGAACGACGCCTTCATGCCCATCGTGAGCCCCTGCGCGAGAAGCTGGGCCCGGAACAGGTCGGCACTTACGGCAACCATCCGCGGCGACGCGGTGGCGCGGCCCACGCCGTAGGCCAGGGCGCTCAGCCCGAGCTGCAGAGGGGTCGAGCCCAGCACTGCCCCTGGCTCGAGCGGTTCGGTGAGCCCGTCGATGGATGCAATGGAACGCCCCCAGTGGGTATCCGCTGCACTCACCGAGCCCGCCGCGATCGTCCCGAAGGCGAGCCACTGCATGGTCTGGCGGGATGGGAACCGGCGCGTGTCGCTCCAGGTGTCAGCGAACAGGTCGTGCCACGCCGACCGTCCCGGCGGCGGAGGGGCCTGCGCCGACCATGTCGGCGCGGCCGCCGCGGAGGGCAGCGGGACGACAGGGCCGGTGCGTGCGACGGAGGGCAGCGGCACCGGTCCGCTGCCCTCGGGCATGGGTGTCTGCGCCAGGGCCAGGGTTGGCCCGCAGGCGCACAGGCAGGCAGTGAGCACGGCGAGCCGCACGCGGCGTCGGCGAAGGTGAGATGGTCCGGTCATCGGCGTCGCCTTACCGGTGCTCGGGCGTGTGCTCGAAGCCCACGAGGCGCCACGTGCCCTCGCGGAACCGGAAGTAGGCGTGCACGGGCCTCGACCACGAGGCGTGCACGGAGCCGGTGCTGCTCAACTGCACCTGGATGAAGGCGCCCTCGACCCGCGGCAGCGAGGCCGGCGCGGTCATGTGCGTGCTGCCGGTCGTCGTCGTATCGAGCACGCGCGTCTCGCCGGTCGCGTTGTCGAAGCGTGACCACACCGCCTGGTACTCGCGCGGGGCCCGCGCGACGTCTGCATCCACGGCCGCGTTCCGGAACGAGAGCACCCCCGCATCGTCGAGTTCGGGGTCCACGATCGGGTTGATCGCCGGAAGGTAGGCCCGGAGGACGGCGTTGCGGCGTTCGGCCAGCACCCGCACGAGGAACGCTTCCGCCTCGCTGTCACCGAAGTCGCCGGCGCGCACCGCCGCGGCAATCATCTCCGAGCTGAGCGCCGCGAGGCGCTGTGCGGCCCAGAACTGGTCGTCGGGCCGTGCGTGCAGGAACGCCCGGTTCGGCACGCGTGGCTTCCAGGCGCGGGGGTCGAACGTGCCGTGGTCGCGGGGCAACCGCCCGATGGCAGGCAACTCCACGAACGCCGCCGTCTGCCAGTCCGGCTTCGCGAAGCCGAACGCGATCATCTGCCGGCCCATCGCCTTCGGTTCCACCAGGTACTGCGTGCCGGCCCAGTGGTCTGCCGGGCCGACCCCGCCGCTTCCCAGCGAGGATCCGAAGTCGATCAGGTGATGGCGCACGTAGGCGCGATCCCCGTCCTTCACGAGCGTGTCGAGCGAGTTGATGGCCTTGGCGTCCACGTGGTTCAGCCACGCCGCGAAGACACCGTAGCCGCGCAGCTCGCGGCGGTTCTCGTGCGGCACGATGTCGTTCGGGTCGTCGGGCCGCGTGCCGTAGAAGCGGATGCGGCCGATCGGCGTACCTTCGAGCGCCTTGCTGGCGACGACCCGGTAGGAGCCGTCCGCCTCGCGGTCGGCGCGCTGGAGCAGCCGATCGAGATCCTCGGCGCGCAGGGCGCGGCGGCGGCCACCGGGAGGCGTGAAGGTCGCCGTCGGGCCGACCACCAGCTGCTCGCGCCGCACGTACGCGATGTGATTCTCCGGAACGTTGTAGCCGAGCGCCCACATCAGTTTCGTGACGGCGACTTCCGTCCCCGTGGCCATGCCGCGATAGCCGGGCGGGTCGAACTTGAGGAACCAGCGCTGGCCCGTCGAGTCCTTCACGGTGAAGCCGGGGGTGACGCCGTCGCTCTTCGACGAGCTGACCGTCCACGTGCCCGGGGCGGGTCCCGTGGTCGTGTCCGGACCCTTCGCGATGTCACCAGGGGTGATGAAACGGCGGCCCAGCCGGTTGGTGAACCAGGAGGAGTCCGGCACTTCGTCAACCGTGTTGACGTTCTGCGCGTGCAGGGAATCGGCGGGCGCCTCGCCGGTCATCAGGTTGTAGGCGAGGTCCACGACGAGGTCGACTTCGTCGGCCTTGATGCCGGCCGCGTTCTGCGTCGGCTTCTCCGACCAGATGGGGTCGTCGTTGAAGAAGCGTCGCGAGGCCGCCGAACCCGGCAGCGTGACAGCCGCGGCGAACGCGAGGGCGGCGCCGACGGTCATCGCGACGATCGGACGCCGACGTGCGGACGGGGACGAGGAGGTGTGGTTCGTCATGACGTGCCTCAGAACGCTGGCGAAAACGAGAAGATGAACCCGAACCCTTCGCGCGACCGCGCCAGGGCGATGCGTGTGACCGTGGTGTTCGGGGTGTGAACCGTGAAGCCGATGCCGTAGCTTGCGTGCAGGTCGTTCAGGGCCAGCGCACCGAGGCGCGGCGCCACCTGTCCCGCGTCCGCGAACACGGCCATGTCGAGCAGCGGACCGGCCGCCCAGCGATACTCCCCGGTGAGGAGCAGGCGGTTCCGGTCGCGAAAGCGCCAGTTCGAGTACCCGCGCAGCGCGTTCGGTCCTCCCAGGTCGGGCAGCAGGAAGAACGGCACCGTCGACCCGCTGTCGGCGAAGGTGGCCGAGGCCACGGCACGCAAGGCCAGCACCTGGCTCTCGCGCCCGAGCGGCACGAACTGCTGCACCTCGGCGTCCATCCGGCGGAAGCCCTGCGTGTCGCCGTTCACCTGGTCGTAGCTGGCGAGGTCGAGCCGGTAGAACCCGCCGCGGCGGGTGTAGCCGGGGCTCGTCCGCCAGTCGAACTCCGCGAACGCGGCGCTGCGCGCATAGGTCGGCGCCAGCGGCGTGAGGACCTGGTCGGCCGCGCGCCCGCTGGTGTCGGTCTGTATCCAGTCGAGGCCTCCGCCCACGGCAACCAGTCCGGTCAGGTCGGCCCGCACCGTGGTGCCGGCGGTCGACTGGTCGAGCCCGAAGCTGCGCCGCTCCGACCGCGCCGAGTCGTTGCCCACGCCGAAGAACGCCACCGCCGGTGCGTGCAGCTGCTGGGCGTGGAATTCCACCGAGACCCGGCCCGACGCCATCGACGGCATGCGCAGCGTCGCTTCGGCTTCCGCGTAGTTGCGGATCGACCACGCCGCGTGCGCGTGGAAGAGGCCGTTGTCACCCACCGGCATCCGCATCGCCGGACCGGCGGCCAGCCCGCCACCCGCCATCACGCCGCCGACATAGGGCGAGAACGTGCGCGGCGTCAGCAGGATGCGGTCCACGAAGGCGATGTGACGCTCGAGCCCGCTCGGCACGTACGGCTTGAGCGCCGCGGCCTTCGCTGCCCGCTCGGCGGCCAGCGTCTCCTCACGGGTGTCCTGGGCGAGCGCCGTGGCCGGCAGCGCCAGCAGGGCCAGCAGGGCGGCCGCGCGCGCGAGCGGCCGCAGCGTCACGTGCGGCAGCGTCACCGAGGGTCGCAGGATGAGCAGCGCGACGGCGATCCACGCCAGCGTCAGCACCACGTTCACCGCCGCGAACTGCGCCGGCCCCAGGTGCAGCACGCTCGTGCCGACCAGGACCACGCCCGCCGACAGCAGGTCGCCCGCGCGCACGGCGAAGGTGTCGATCGCCTGCTTGGCCTTGTACTTCTCCTCGCGGGTCGCGGGCGCCCACAGCAGCTGCCGCGCGGTGTTCATGATCGAGTAGTCCGTCGCGTTCTCGGCGGTCTTCAGCCAGCGGACCACGCCGAACCCGACGCCCGCAGCCACCAGCGCATAGCCCCCCAGCGCGATCAGGGGCAGCACCAGGAGGGCGCCCTGCAGGCCCTTCACCTTCACCAGCCTGGAGGTGACGAACGCCTGCAGCAGCAGCGCCGTCACGTTCACCCAGAACTGGTACTCGCCGCTGAATGCGCCGATGAACGCGCGCTTGTCGAGGCCGGGGTTCGCCAGCGCCAGCTCGTTCACGTGCGCCGTCAGCAGGCGCGCCACGATGTACTCGCCCGTGGTGTTGACGATGTTGAGCAGCACGACGAGCAGCGCGATGAGCCGGAGGTACGGGTTGGCCAGGACCAGCGCGAAGCCGTCACCGCTGCCGAGCGGCGCCGACGCCGCCGGCGCGCTGACCGCCACCCGGCGGTGCACCAGTGCGTAGGTCGCGACCGACACTGCCAGCAGTGCGGCGGACACCTGCAGGATCACTTCAGGAGCCAGCCCGGTGCGGAACAGCCGCGCCGCCACGAAGGACCCCAGCGGCGCACCCGCCGTCATGCCGACCATGATGATCGGGAACAGGCGGTCGGCTGCGTCCCTGCGGTAGATGTCGTTGGCGAACGACCAGAACTGCGCGACGAGCGAGATGTTGAAGATGCCCACCCAGATGAAGAAGGCCACGCCGACCAGAGGCACCCGTGCGGCCACCGCCAGCGCGAACAGCTCGATGCACGCGATGAAGAACAGGGTCACGCCGACGATCAGCGTCATGCGCGGCACCCGCGAGGCGAGGCGGCTGTAGGCCGGCACGAAGGCGAGCAGCAGCAGGGCCTGTCCCGCTGCCGCGTACGACCGGACTTCGGCGCCGCCGCCGAGCAGGATGAGCGGCTCGCGCACGGTCTTGATCACCGAGTAGCAGACCAGCAGCAGGAAGATGTTCGCGAGCATCAGCAATGCCGTCGCGCCCTCGCCGTCGCGAACATCCGAGAACACCGCGAGCGCACGGTCGAGCCGGCTTCGCGGGGTCGTGAGTGGCAACGTCGAGGCGGTTCCGGTCATCTCTGGCTCCTCTGGCTTTCGTGGACACCAGCTAACGCGACAACGGCCGCTCAACGCCGCAGGCGTCCTCTGCCGGGAGTCACGCAGGATGACCGCGGACATTACAGGGGAAGCACACAGGCGCAGGGGAAGCACAAGGTCGCGGCCTCTGATGCCAGCACAGTGCCGGATGGGCTGGAACGAGGTCGTGCGTGCGGGTGGGACCCGACGAGGCCCTGGCCTCGTCGGGTACGGACGCGGGGGCGCACGCAGGTGCGCCGCGGGGTCGCCCGGGTTCAGGCGACGGCGAGCTGTGAAGTCTGCAGCCGCGACGGATCGGGCGCGGGCGGTGCTGCGAGATCGACCAGGTGGCGCTCCCACCACTGGCGGGCCGCGGCGTTGGTCCACGGCCGGGTGAGCGACACACGGTCGAGCCGGCGAAGGAACTCGTCGATCGAGGCCGGACGCCGGGCCGGGTCCTTGTCGAGGCAGTCCAGGATCAGCGCGTCCAGCTCGGCTGGAATCGGGAGCTCGCTCCGGTACGAGGGCGGAACCGGCTCAGCCTGCAGGTGCTGCGCGAACACCTGCATCGGCGTGGTCCCCTCGAACACGGGCGCTCCGGTCAGCAGGTAGTACGCGACGCAGCCCAGCGCATAGAGGTCGGCGCGGCCATCGATTGCGCCCTCCAGAATCACTTCCGGCGCCATGAACGCCGGCGTGCCCGTGGTGATGTGCGCGCCGTTCAGCAGCACCTGGCCGCCGCCCCGCCGGCTTGTGAACGACACCAGGCCGAAATCGAGCACCTTGACGAAGTCGTAGTCCAGCCCGAGCCGGCAGGCGTAGATGTTGGCCGGCGTGATGTCGCGATGCACCAGGCCGTGCGCGTGCGCCTCGGCCAGCGAATGCCCGACCTGCCGCAGCAGGTACACGACCCGCTCCGCGGGCAGCGGGCCGAACTCGCGGACCAGCGAGTCGAGGTCGCGCCCCGACAGCAGCTCCATCGCGTAGTAGAAGGTCTGGTCGTCGGTGACCCCGAAGTCGAACAGGCGAATCGTGTGCGGCGAACTCAGCGCGGCCGTTGCCTGGGCTTCGCGCCGGAAGCGGCGCAGCATCTGGTTCGCGTCCGCCTCAGTGGCCGCGCCCATCAGTTCCGGCCGCACCAGCTTGATCGCCGCGCTGCGCGCCAGCAGGCGGTGGCTGGCGCGCCACACTTCGCCCATGCCGCCGCGCCCAAGCAGCTCCTCCAGGCGATAGCTGCCCATTTCCTGGGCCTGGCGCAGCGTCCGGCCGATGCGCTGCAGCACGCGGGACGGCAGCACCGCCACCGCCGCGCAGGCGTAGTTGGGCATGAACAGCACCAGGGTGTCCGCCAGTCCGGGCACCTGCGCCCCGCGCAGGTGCGCCGCCCACACCGCCAGGGGGTCGGTGCTCGCCGCGATCGTCGCCGCGATCAGCATGCGGGCCGGCGCGGCGGGAATGATCATCGCGGCGACGAGGATCACCACCGCGTTCCACGAGAGCAGCCCCGACATCGCGTACGCCGGCACGTGCGTCCAGTTGTTGAGCAACGCGACGGCCCCGGCATTCACCACGAAGTAGGCCAGCGCCACGTCGGTCTTCACCTCGGGGTCGTGCGTGCTGTACCGGGCGTATACCAGCATCAACGCCGAGACGACGATGCAGGCGGCCTCGAGCGCGATGTTCCTGGCCTGGACCGCCGACCCGATCGCCAGCGGGCGCGCGACCAGATCCATCACCATCCCGTAGCCCCACAGGCCCGCTCCGACCGCCGCGGCGATCGCGAGGCGCCGCACTTGTTCCGACAGCAGCGACGGCGGCAGCCAGCAGCTGTAGCGCAGCCACCCGGCGGTCGTGCCGCTGTCACACCGTTTTTCGAGCATCCTGGCCATGACGGCTCCTGCCTACACCACGGCGCTCGCCGGCCCGGTGGCGGTCCGGCGGCGCAGTTCTTCGAGGTTGACCATGATCGACTGGTGCGAGCGCAGCAGCGCCGCGATGGCTTCCTCGCGCGGGCGGACCCGGTGCGGGACCGGCCGGTACTCGAGGAAGGGCCAGAGGCGCTGCTTGATGGCACCCGGCAGCACGCTGTCGAGGTACTCCAGCGCTGTTCCCTTCAGGTGGGCATCGTCGGTCTGCAGCCCGCGGAAGGCGAGCTGAATCGGCTCGCGCGGGAGCACCAGCGACAGCAGCGTGAAGACGTGCGCCAGGCTTTCGCCGGCGCGGTCGCGGACGAACGCGTCGAGCGGGGATTCGGTGAGGAAGCCGTCGAGCAGCCGCCGCCCTTCCCACACCGGACGACCGACGGTGACTTCCTTCAGCGTGATGTCGAGGATGCGCTCGCGGTCGATCACGACGAGCGGATTGCGTTCGGCGATCGCGAGCAGCGAGCGCCCCGCCTGGCAGCGCACGGCGAACCGGAGGTCGTCGAGTGCGACCAGCAGGCCGTCGACCGCGCGCTGCGAGACGCACACCGCAAACACGCGGGCCAGCCGGCGGCGTACCGCGAAGTCCTGGTTCGGATCCAGCAGCGCGTCGACGAACTGCCCGATATGCTCCTCGGCCACCTTCTGCAGGGCGAAGGTCGCGTGCTCGGCCACGGCGTCCCAGGCGAGGAGCGGGATCACGTGGGGAATCATTTCCGGGGCCAGCCCTTCGTCCCGACCGAGCACGGCGACGACGCGCGCCCGGTCGCGCGACCGCAGTTCGAGCATGTCCTTCAGGGTCGGGTCGAGCGTGGCGACCGCGCGCGTGGCGGGAGCGGCAGCCGTGTCGGCCGGGCGCGCCTCGCGCCGCAGCAGCGTGCGCATCAGCGCGCGCGTGCCCCGTGCCGGCTCGGGCGACACCAGCGACAGGCCGGCGTGATGGATCAGGCTGTGCTGCAGCGACCCGACGTAGCCGCGGTTCAGCCGGGACGCGGCGAAGATTGCGCCCGCCGAGCAGAGCGCGGCCAGTGAGAGGATCGCGGGCACCTGCGCGAAAGGCAGCACGACAATCGACAGGCGGACGAGCAGTCCGCCGGCCGCGTCGCCGAGCCTGTCGAAGACCACGTCGATGAGCGACTTGGCGGCACGTTTCTCGTCAGGGGCGATCGGCGTGTAGAAGAGTTCGTAGCCCGCGCGGAAGAGCGAACTCCGGAGCACCGACTCGCCGCCGCGCGCGACGAGCAGGCTGCCGAACCCGGGTGCGAACAGGCCGCCGATGCTGCCGAGCAGGAGCGCCACCGACGGCGTGCTCGCCGTGGCGCCGAGCCCGAAGCGGTCGAGGACGGCGCGGCTGGTGGAGGTCTGCAGGATGAAGGTGATCACGCTCGTCGCCGCGTAGTACAGGGCGAAGAAGCGGAGCAGGTGGTCGCCGCGGCCGAACGCGTCCACGGCGTGCGACTTGAAGAGGTAGTCGACGAGTGCGGCGCCGGTCGTGCCGAGCAGGACGAGGGCCGCGAGGTGCCGCAGATAGGGCGCCTCGGCGATGACCCGGAGGCCGGAGCGCGCCTGGCCACCGTCGGTGCGAATGGGTTCCGGGAGCAGGGTCGCGGACGAGCCCCACGCGAGGTGCCTGACGAGGCCGGCGCTCACGAACTGCAGGCCGGCGAGGACGAGCAGCATCGCGGGGGCGCCGAACCAGAGGGCGGCACGCTCGGCGAGGAGGGCGGCGATCAGCCCGCCTACGGTGCCCGCGCCCGCCATCTGGCCGAAGCGGCGCTTGGCCGTGTGCGGGTCGAACCGTTCGCTCGAGACCAGCCAGAAGCCCGAGGCCAGCAGGGGACCGGCCGACGAGATGTGCAGATACAGCACGACCGCCGACGTCGTCGGAGCGGCGGGCCGGAGCATCCACTCGAGCAGGAACAGGGCGCCGCTGATCAGGAACGAGGTGGGCACCAGCACGGACGGCGGAATCCGCGTCGCCAGCCGGCCGTTGAGGGCGACGAGGGCGATGGACACGAGCGAGGTGGCCACGAGCATGGCCGGCAGCGAGGTGACGTCGAGCGAGGTGAGGAACAGCGTGTCCCGCAGCGCCTTGCCGGCGACCACCTGACCGGTGACGGTGGCGGCGCCGAACATGGCGGTGACGAGCACGGAGGTGGCGCCGGGGCCTGGTCGAGCGTTCATGGTTGTAGTCACGCACGCGGTCGAGCGTGCTTACAGGTGAACGCGTCAAGCTGGCGGCAATCCCGCAGCGCCCCTACCGCCCCTCCCGTCCCTCCAGACCCACCCGCCCCACCCGCCCACCCGGCCCACCCGCCCCTCCCGCCCTTCCCGCCCCTCCCGACCCACCCGCCCCTCCCGCCCCGTGATAGCGTTGTCCGCGATGGCCACGAAACGCCCCGCGCCCGCCGAAGACATCTTCCCCGCCATCTACTCGGAACTTCAGAAGGTGGCGCGCCGCTACCTCAGCCGCGAGCGGCGCAACCACACCCTGCAGCCGACCGCCCTGGTGAATGAGGCCTGGCTGCGCCTGGAGAACGAACACGGCGCTGAATGGCAGGGCCGCACGCACGGCCTGGCCCTGGCGGCACAGGCGATGCGCCGCCTGCTGGTCGACCACGGGCGCCACCAGAAGCGCCAGAAGCGGGGCGGCGGCGTGGCGCCCGTGCAGATCGACGACCTGCTGCACGCCGCGGCGACGGGTGCGGTCCCGGTGGAGGACCTCCTCACGCTCGAGGCCGCCCTGACGCGTCTCGAAGCCATCGACCCCCGCGCCGCGCAGGTGGTCTCGCTCCGCTTCTTTTCGGGCATGTCCGCGCCAGAGGTCGCGCAGCACCTCGGCGTCTCGCTTCGGACGGTCGAGGCCGACTGGACGCACGCGCGGGCATGGCTCAAACGCGAACTGGCGGGCGACCGCGCGGAGTGACAAGTTCCTGCCCGAAGCGGCCCGCGCTGCGTTAGAGTAACGGGCGCGCTGCCGTCAGGTCGGCGGCGTCCATCTCCCGTCGAGGAGGAGCGTTTCAATGAAGAAGATCGTGCTCTACGCGCTGGGCCTGGGCTTCGTCCTGAGCCCTGTCGTGGCGTTCACCCAGTCCAAGAAGCCCACGGCCGCCTTCTACATCACCGCCGAGGAAGTGGAAACGGTGAACAAGCAGCCGGGGGTCGACCGGACCATCCAGGTGATGGACATCGGCGACCAGCACTTCGCCGTCGGCATCATCCACCGCGGCAAGACCGGCGCGCCCGCCGCGCCCGCGGCGGCCAACGCCCCGCGTCCGGCGGCTCCCGCGAACCCCCAGCCCGCCTGCGGCGAGACCATGGCGAGCCCGCCGGCCGACCTCGCCTCCGGCCTGTATCACGAGGGACAGACCGAGGGCTACTACATCGTCTCCGGCTCGGGCGTCATCGTCACGGGCGGCCACATCGTGAACGGCCGCAAGTCGGCTCCGGACGCCGAGGTCACGACCACCCTGAACGGCCCGTCGTGCAGCGGCCGCATCGGCGGCGCCGACGTGGTGAAGCGGATGGTGAAGCAGGGCGACATCGTGATCATCCCCGCCGGCGTTCCGCACGGCTGGGCTGAAATCGCGGATCACGTGGACTACCTCAGCTTCCGTCCGTCGTCGAACGTGCTGACGGTCGGCTACCGCCACCCGTCGCTCAAGAAGTAACCGACGCAGGACTGGGGAATGGTCCCCGGCCCTCAGTTGGCAGCCTTCGATCCTCAGGCCGAGGCCTGAGCCGACACCCTCGCGGCGCGGGCGTGCACATGCACCCCGCGCCTTTTTTTTCGGCCGTGGGTGCCCGCCGCCCGTTCACCGCCCCCGCACCGCACCAGCTCGATGCCCGGCCGACGGGAGCCCCCGTGAGCCTGCCGCGGTGCGCCCATCCTTCCACCGTGTACCATCGGCGTGTGATGGAAGGGCTCCTGTCCGACGTCCTCAGGACGACGCTGCTGGACGTGGCCGCGCTGTTTCCAATTGTCAATCCCGTGGGCACCGCGCCGATCTTCCTCAGCCTCACGCGCGGCGCCAGCGGCGCCACGCGCGACGTACTGGCGCGGCGCATCGCCATCAACGGCCTGCTGCTCCTGATCGTGTCGATGCTGGTCGGCACCTACATCCTCCGCTTCTTCGGGATTTCCCTCCCGGTCGTCCAGGTGTCCGGCGGACTCGTGCTGACCTACACGGGATGGTCGCTGCTGTCGCGCCCGCCTGGCGAACAGCAGGCCGAACGTACCGTCCCGCCCACCCATCGCGACTGGCTCGAGCAGTCCTTCTATCCGCTCACGCTGCCGCTGACGGTCGGGCCTGGCTCGATCTCGGTCGCCGTCACGCTCGGGGCCAACGCGTCGAACCGCATCGCACAGGATCCGTCGGTCATCATCGGCGCGCTGATCGCGCCGGGCGTGATCGCGCTCAGCGTCTACCTGTCGTATGCGTGGGCCGAACGGCTCGAGCGCTGGCTCGGCGAATCGGCGATCAACGTGTTCCTGCGCCTCTCGTCGTTCATCCTGCTCTGCATCGGCGTGCAGATCCTCACCAACGGCATTCGCGCACTCCGGCTCTGGTAGGACCGGTGTCGTACTCGCCTGCGTCGCGTGCGCGGCTCACCTCCTACGACCTGCCTCGATTTTCGGGACCGACGCTGTTCGATCGCGTGGCGCGCGCGGTGTGCCGGGCCGGGTGCCTGCCGCGCAAGGAACTCTACGAAGCGTGGGAGATGGCGAGGCGGGTGCGCCGCCGCTGCCGTGGCGGGCGGATCGTCGATCTGGCGGGCGGCCACGGCCTGCTCGCGCTGATGCTGCTGGTGCTCGACGACCGATCGCCGTCGGCCCTGGTGGTCGATCGGGCCATTCCGCCCTCCGCGCGTGCGGTGCTGGACGCACTCGGGACCGACTGGCCGTGGCTCGGTGAGCGTGTGTCGTTCGTCGAGGCCGACCTCGGGTCGGTCCCACTTGGGCCGGAGGATCTCGTCGTGTCGAGCCACGCGTGCGGCGCGCTCACAGACGCGATCCTCGCGCGTGCGGCCGCGGCCCGCGCCCGCGTCGCCGTGCTGCCGTGCTGCCACGATCTGCAGTCGTGTGACGCAGGCCCGCTCGCCGGCTGGATGGACGGGCCGCTTGCGATCGACGCCGTCCGCGCCCTGCGGCTGCAGGAGCAGGCGTATCGCGTGTGGACGGCGCAGATTCCTCCGGCGCTCACGCCGAAGAACCGCCTGCTCATCGGCGTGCCTGGCGAGGAGCGTCCGGCCCGGGCTGCTCCTGCGCTGCGCTGACACGGTCTGCCTGCGGGCCTCGCGGGTGTGTATGCCGTAGGATGAGGGCATGCCACGCAAGTACTGGTTGATGAAGTGCGAGCCCGACGCCTACTCCATCGAGGACCTCGCACGGGACGGCAGGACGGGATGGGAGGGCGTGCGCAACTACCAGGCGCGCAACTTCATGCGTGACGAGATGCAGGTGGGGGACGGCGTGCTGTTCTACGCCTCCAATGCCGATCCGTCGGGCGTCACCGGCCTGGCGGAAATCGTCCGCGCGGGATATCCGGACCCGTTCGCCTTCAAGAAGGGGCACACCTACTACGACGAGTCGAGTTCGCCCGACGCTCCCACGTGGTACACGGTGGACGTCGGCTACGTCGAGACGTTCCCCGCCATCGTGCCCCTGGACCTGCTCAAGCGGACGAAGGGGCTGGAGCAGATGGCGGTGACGAAGAAGGGCAGCCGCCTGTCGGTGCAGCCCGTCACCAGGGCCGAGTACGACATCGTGGTGCGCCTCGGACGCAGGAAGGCGTGACGCCGTCCCGTTCCGGCGGCGGTCGCGCATGAAGCTGTCGATCGCCGCGGAGAACCCGCTCGAATGGCTCGTGGGCGCACTGGGTCTCGCGCCTGTGCCGCTCCTGCACACGCACATGAGTTTCCTGCGGGCGCGCGCCATCCTCGTCGCCGTCAGGCTGGGGTTCTTCGAGGTGCTCGCCGGTCCGCCCCTGTCGGCGGAGGCCGTGGCCGTTCGCTGCGGCACCGCGGCGGGGCCCAGCCGCAAGCTGCTCGATGCGCTCGTCGGCGCGGAGTACCTCACCTCGAGCGGTGGCGCCTACGCGCTCACCCCGATGGCGCGGCGGTGGATGCTGGCCGGCTCGCCCCGGTCGCTGCGCGACAAGCTGCTCTTCGAGCTGATCGAGTGGGCGATGCTGGAGCACCTCGAGGAGTTCGTGCGGACGGGCGCGCCGCTCGACCTGCACGGTGGCAGCGACGCCGCGCGCTGGGGTGCCTACCAGCGCGCCATGCGAGCGATGGCCGGGCTGAGCGCGCCTGAAATGGCACGCCGCACGCCGGTGCCGCGAGGCGCCACCGCCATGCTCGACATCGGCGGCTCCCATGGGTATCTCGCGGTGTCGCTCTGCCGCCGGCACCCGACGCTGCGGGCCGTGGTGCTCGACCTGCCGCAGGCGGTGGCGCACGCGGCGCCCCTGCTGGCGCGCGAGGGCATGGGCGACCGCGTGGTGCACCGCCCTGGCGACGTGCGTGCCGACGATCTCGGTCACGCCGAGTGGGATCTGGTCGTCGTCTCGCAGCTCGTGCATCATTTCGACGCGGCCACCAACCGCGCGCTTGCGGCGCGGGTTGCCCGTGCGCTGCGTCCCGGCGGCACGTTCGTCGTGCTGGAGATCGTGCGATCGGAGTCGCCGGGCGCGAGCGGCCAGGTGGGCGCGCTGCTCGATCTGTACTTCGCGCTCACCAGCGAGTCGGGCACGTGGACCATCGACGAGATCGCGTCGTGGCAGCGTGACGCTGGACTGGCGCCGACCAGGCCGGTGCGCCTGCGGACGCTGCCGGGTGCCGTGGAAGTCATCGCGACGAAGCCGTAGCCACTCGAGGAGGCACCGTGAGGAACGTACTTGGCGTCACGTCAGTCGCCGCGGCCCTTGCCGCGGCTGTCACGCTCTTCTCCGGCGGCGCTCGGCCACCGCTGACCGTCGCTGCGGCAGCCCAGGCGCCGCCACCCCAGGCAGATCTCGTGCTGCGCCACGGCAAGATCGTCACGATGGACGAGCGGGTGCCTGAGGCCCAGGCAATCGCCGTGGTCGGCGACACGATCGCGGCCGTCGGCTCCGATGCGGACATCGCGCGGTACGTGGGCGACCGCACCAGGGTCCTCGATCTGCAGGGTGCGCTCGCCACGCCAGGGCTCATCGAGTCGCACGCGCACTTCACCGGCGTCGGCGACGCCGCGCGCAACCTCAAGCTGCAGGACGCCGCTACCTGGAACGACATCGTGCGCATGGTGGGCGAGGCGGCCGCGAAGGCGCGTCCCGGCGAGTGGATTCTCGGACGCGGGTGGCACCAGGAGAAGTGGGCGAGCGCGCCCGCCCCGAACGTGCAGGGGTTCCCCGTGCACGGCGAACTGAGCCGCGTCTCGCCCGACAACCCCGTGTGGCTCACCCATGCGAGCGGACACGCCGCGTTCGCGAACGCGAAGGCCATGGAGATGGCGGGCGTGACGCGGGCCACCGCCGACCCTCCCGGCGGCGAGATCCTGCGTGACGGCGCACGCCAGCCGACGGGACTGTTCAACGAGCGCGCGATGGACCTGGTCGGATCGGCGCTGCGCAAGGCCCGCGCGGATCGGACGCCGGCGCAGGTGGAAGAGGACCTGCGCGTGTCGATCGAACTCGCGTCGCGCGAGGCGCTGTCCAAGGGGCTGACGACCGTGACCGATGCGGGCTCGCCCGCACTCACGGTCACCGTGATGAAGAAGGTCGTGGACGATCGCAGGCTGCCGATCCGGGTCTGGATGATGCTGCGCGAGCCGCCCGAGCAGCTCGAGACCGACATGCCGCGGCTGCGCGTGGTGAACTACGGCGACAGGCGGTTCACCGTCCGCGCCGTGAAGCGTTCCATCGACGGTGCGCTGGGATCGCGCGGCGCGTGGATGCTGGCGCCGTACGCCGACATGCCCTCCACCAGCGGCCTGAACACCGACACGCCCGGCGACGTACGCGAGACCGCCGCGCTCGCGGCCAGGTACGACTACCAGGTGGCCGTGCACGCCATCGGCGACCGGGCCAACCGCGAGGTGCTGAACATCTACGAGGAGACGTTCACGCGGCTGAAGAAGGACGGCAGGGCCATGCGCTGGCGCATCGAGCACGCGCAGCACATCGACGCGGCCGACATCCCGCGCTTCGGCCGGCTCGGGGTGATTGCCTCGATGCAGGGCATCCACGCGACGAGCGACGCGCCGTACGTGCTCGCGCGCCTGGGCCAGGTCCGCGCGGCACAGGGCGCCTACGCCTGGCAACGCCTGCTGCAGACCGGCGCGGTGATCGCCAATGGCACCGATGCCCCGGTCGAGGACATCGACCCCATCGCCTCCTACTACGCGTCGGTGTCGCGCCGCGTGAAGGACGGCAGCGTGTTCTTCCCCGATCAGCGGATGACACGCCTGCAGGCGCTGCGCTCCTATACGCTCGACGCGGCCTTCGCAGCGTTCGACGAGAACATCAAGGGCTCGCTCACCCCTGGCAAGCTGGCCGATATCACCGTCTTCTCGAAGGACATCCTCACCGTACCCGAGCCCGACATCCCGTCGACGACGATCCGCTACACCATCGTGGGCGGTGTCGTGCAGTACGGGGGCCGGTAGACGGCCACGGCCGACCGTCCGCCGAAGCGCCCGCCCCGGATCTGAGCGCCGGTCCGGCGCGTCTTACTTCCTTGTCCGCGGCAAAGTTCCTGCCGTGCGGCCAACAAGGAGTGCACGCATGCGTTGGTTCCTGGCAGTGTTCGTCGCCGTCTGCGCGTCCGCGGTCGCGGGTGCGGCGTCACCGGTCGACGGCAAGTGGGCGTTCTCGATGGACAGCCCGATGGGGTCTGTCGCCGCCAAGGTCAGTTTCACGGTCACCGGGGAAACACTCGCCGGCGAGTTCGATCTCGGCGGCGGCCGCACGTGGAAGGTTGAGCAGGGGAGCGTCAAGGGCGACGAGATCCACTTCACCATCAATCGCGACCGCCCGTCCGGCGGGTCGATGTCCTACGAGATGAAGGGGACGCTGAAGGGCGATGTCATCGCCGGAGAAGCGTCGGCCATGGGCACGACGGTGCCGTGGACCATCACCCGCGAGAAGTAGCAGCAGCGGTCGGACGACAGCAACGTCGTCATTTGGCGGAGAGACGACGAAAATGTATGGCCTCGCGCGCCGCACCAGGTCCGCGCGTCGCAGGGTGCGGGAGGCGTGCCTAGGTTCGGCGTCGGTCTTGGGCCATCATTGATCCATGGATGTCGCGATCATCGGCGGCGGGGTCATCGGCGTCTCGTGTGCGCTCGAACTGGCCAGGCGCGGCGCCTCCGTCACCGTGCTGGAGCGCGACCGCGTCGGGCACGGCTGTTCGTTCGGCAATGCCGGATGGCTCACGCCGTCACAGGCCGTGCCGCTCGCGAACCCGTCGATGCTCTTCAAGTCGTTCCGGTGGATGCTCGACCCGGAGAGCCCCCTGTACATCCAGCCCCGGGTGGAGCCGGGCTACCTGCGGTGGCTCGTCGAGTTCCTCCTGAATTCCAGGCAGTCGAAGTTCGTCCCCGGCGCCATGGCGCTCGTCGAGATCTGCCGCGACAGCGTCGACATGTGGGAAGCGCTCGCCCGGCGCTCCCCCAGGGACTTCGGCTTCGAGCGGCACGGCCTGCTGGCCGTGTACGAGCAGGCCGCATCGTTCGAGGCCGCGAAGAAAGCCAACGACCTCGTGGCGCGTGCGGGCGTCAGGGTGGAGCGCTGGTCGGCCGACGAGATCCGCGAGAAGGAACCGGCCGTCATCGGCCGCACGGTTGGCGGCTACTTCTTCCCGGACGATGCGCACTGCAAGCCGTACGACGCCGTGCGGGCGCTGGCTGACGAAGCCGCAGCCGCCGGGGTCCGCTTCATCGAGGGCGCCGAGGTCTTCCGGATGTCGACGCCTTCGGGCACCGCGCCGCGCGTGCTGTCCACCACCAAGGGCGACTTCACCGCCGCAAACGTGGTGCTGGCGGCCGGTTCGTGGTCCGAGGACCTGGGCCGGATGCTGGACCTGCGCGTGCCGGTGCTCGGTGCCAAGGGCTATTCCCTGCTGCTGCCCAGAGCCAACCCGCATCCCGCGCGGTCCATCTACCTGATCGAGCGGAAGGTGGCCGTGAACCCGCACGTCGATGCGCTCCGCATCTCGGGCACGCTGGAGGTCGTGAAGAACGACTACTCCATCAACCAGCGGCGGGTGAACGTCATCCTCCGCGGGGCACAGGGGATGCTCAACATCGGCCAGACGCCCGTCGTGCAGGATCTGTGGCGTGGCCTGCGCCCCGTGACGCCGGACGGCATGCCGGTGATCGGTCGAGCCAGGGGGCGTGGCGACGTCTGGCTGGCGACAGGCCACCAGATGGCTGGCCTGAAGACCGCCCCGGCCTCGGGCGTGCTGCTCGCGCAGCTGATGGCCGGCGAGACGCCGAAATACGATCCCGGCCCCTTTCGCGCCGATCGTTTCTGAACGGGTGGGGACGCGCGCCCCGGCCGCGGACGGTGGCCGCGCGCCGGTCCACCGCTGCCCCGAGTGCGCCCCTGCACGAGGGCGTTCGATGCGCGACTCCAGGCTGGCCGCGAAATCCGCCGGCCGTTGCCACCCTCGAACCGCCGGGACACCGCTCAGATCCACTCCGTGGGTAGACCCTCGAACGTCGGACGCACCGCCCGCGTCCGCTCCTGCTCGTATTCCAGCACGGCCCGCCCGAGGGCCGCGAGGAACGGGATCGCCACCTCCTCGTACTCGTACTGGTCGTCGTTGAAGATCCCGTCGGCGTTGGCGTGCACGGTGGCCGTGAGCAGGAACTCGATGCCGGCCGCTCGGTCCACGACGTAGGCGCTGTCCTGCAGGTAGCCGTACGCCTGGCCGCTCTTGCCGAAGATGCGCAGGCCGGCGGGCGCCGGATCCTTCCGGTCTCCGATGATGAAGAACTTGGCGTAGCCGTCGTAGTACTCGGGGGCTGGATACACCGGGTCGCGTGACTCGCGCGGCCAGCGGGCGAGTTCCGTCAGGATGGTCGCGCGCAGGGCCGTACTGATGCGCCACCGCGCTTCGGGCGCCGCGGCCTCGGGGAACACCAGCGCGGAGAGCATCCCGTGCATGGCCGGCAGCGGCACGAAGTTGGTGCGGCTGAAGTCGTGCGGGCCCGGCACGATCTCGCCGGTGTCGGTGACCCAGCCGCGCCCCTTGAGGACGGCCCCGAACGGGAACGCCGGGGCATCGGGGTTGGTCCGCGCCTCCCTGTGCTCGACGTCGTGTCCTGCGGCGTCGAGCACGCGGCTGCCGCCGACGGACCGGTTTTTTTCCGGATCGCCCGAACCCAGCCGTGCTATAAGTCGCACCTCGTCCATGGCATGAGCGGCCAGCGCCTCGCCGATGTCGCGCTGACCGAGGTAGTCGTAGAGCCGGTTGAACGGCACGTTCTCGCTGACGGTGCAGAGTCGTCGGACGGTGCGCTCGAACGGTTCGTCGAGCGGTTCGCCCGTATCCCAGTTGCCCGAGGCGGGAGGAGCGTCGAGCACGATGCGCGCGGAGCCGTCGCACCCGAGCATCGTCAACCGTTCGCCGGTGAGCAGGATCGCGGGCAGCTTGACCCAGCTTGCCGCGGTGAACCAGCGGCGCGGCGCGAGGGCCAGCGGCGCTGTGAACAGCGACGGGCGCTGGCGATCGTCACGATCGATACGCGTGTAGAGGGCCTGGATCTCGTGCGCCGGGTTGGCGACCAGGCCGGCAAGCTCGCGCGGCATGCGCGCGAGGATGTCGTCCCATGGTGCACCGGCACCGGGAGCGGAACGCCGGCAGCCGGCAAGGGGGGCGGCAGCGGCTGCGACGGCGGTGCGGAGGAACGCGCGTCGATGCATGACGCCTTAGACGGCGAGGGCCGCCAAAGCGGCGCAGGAGCGGGAGGGCCCGGCAGCGTTCCTACGGCAATGGCGCCGCCGCCTTCCTGGGTGACAAAACCGTCGGTTGTCCAGCTTCGGACGTTCTGGGGACTGGACGACCGGTTTCACACGAAAGTGGCGGGATTTCAGCGGAACCCGGCCGCAGTCCCGCAAGCTCGGCCGAGGGCACCCGGTGTGCAGCAGTCAGCACATGCGTTCTGGACAGCCAGCTCGCGCACCGCTGCCCGTTTAGACGTTCGACGCGCGCGCCTGGTCTGGCCAGAGGGCGGCCCGCTCTGCAGGCAGGCACCCATTGGAGGGAGTGGAGAATGAGAAGCCCGTTGAGGTACGTGATCGGAGCACTGCTCGCCATCGTCGCGATCGTGGGCACGTCGGAGGCCCAGACCTTTACCGGTGGTTTGCGCGGTGCCGTGAAGGACGCCAATGGGGTGATCCCCGGCGTGACGGTGGTGCTGACCAACGAAGCGACCAGCGTGTCGCGTGAAGTCGTTTCGAACGAGCAGGGCGCCTACAACTTCGCGGCCGTGCCGCCAGGGGTCTACTCGGTGAAGGCCTCGCTGCCCGGGTACAAGACCTACGAGCAGAAGGGCGTGCGCGTCAGTGCGCAGCAGTTCGTCACGGTCGACGTGACGCTGGATGTCGGCCAACTCGAGGAAACCATCACCGTCAGTGGCCAGGCGCCGCTCATCGACACGGCAACCGCCTCCACCGGCGCGGTCATCAACACCGAGCAGTTGAACAACCTGCCGTCGGGCGGCCGCTCGGCATTCCTCTTCGCCGTCACGGTGCCGACCGTCGTCGCCTCGGGCGACGCGCAGTTCAACCGTCAGCAGGACCAGACCAACGCATCGCTGCTCTCGCTCGGCGGCGGCACGCGCCGCGGCAACAACTACCTGGTGGACGGCGTGCCGATCACCGACCTGCGCAACCGCGCCTCCGCCAACCCCTCGATCGAGGCGCTGGACGACGTCGCCGTGCAGGTGCACACCTACGACGCGGAAACCGGGCGTACGGGTGGCGGCATCTTCAACACCGCCACCAAGTCGGGCACGAACATGTTCGCGGGCAGCGGCTTCTACCAGAGCCGTCCGCGGTGGGGCACGGCCAACAACTTCTTCTCGAAGCTGGGCGGCGTGCCGCTGCCGGAAACCTACTTCCACCTCGGGGGCGGCGGCTTCGGCGGGCCGATCCTGAAGGGCAAGACGTTCTTCTGGGCGTCGACGGAAGGCTACGGATCCAACACCACCCGCAACGGCGCCTTGCGCTTCCCGACCTCGCGCGAGCGCAACGGCGACTTCTCCCAGAGCTTCGACTCGGCCGGCCGCCTCGTCGTGATCTACGACCCGCTGACCGGCGATGCGAACGGCAACAACCGCACGCCGTTCCCGGGCAACATCATTCCGCAGGACCGCATCAACCCGGTCGGACGCGCGATCGCGAACACCTACCCGGCGCCGCTGCGCGACATCAGCAACGGCAGCAACAACTTCGAGAGCACCGCGCAGATCGAGGACCGCGCCATCATGTACACGGGCAAGGTCGACCACACGTTCACCGACAAGGTGACGCTGAGCGGCTTCTACCTGTACAACCGGTCGAACGAGCCCTGCGCGAACTACTGGGAGCCGGGCCTGAGCGGCGCGAAACGCTACGCCGACCCGAACGACTACCTGCTGCAGCGCCGCGTGCAGATGCTCGCGCTCAACAACACGTGGCTGCCGAACAGCACCACCGTGCTCACGTTCCGCTACGGCATGACGCGGTTCATCGACGACGACGCGCTGTCGATCGACTTCAACCCGTCCACGCTCGGCTTCAGCAACACCTTCCTGAACCAGATCCAGGTGCAGAAGTTCCCGATCGTGAACGTGTCCGAGTACGGGTCGGCGGGCGCCATCGATCCGACGCCCCGCAACTGGTACTCGCAGAGCGCCAACGGCACGCTGAGCAAGCTGGCCGGCAAGCACACCTTCAAGTTCGGCGCGGACTACCGCCTGATCGGCATCGACACCCAGTCGTTCTCGGGCAGCGCGGGCGTGTTCAACTTCGACCGCTTCTACACCTCGTCGAACCCGCTGGCCAACGGCACGGGCGGCACGGCGCCCTCCGGAAACGCGATCGCGTCGTTGCTCCTCGGCGCGCCGTCGGGTTCGCCGACCAACCAGAGCCGACTCGCGATCAACAGCCCGCTGGATGCCTACGTGCACTACTTCGGTGGCTACGCGCAGGACGACTGGCGCCTGACGCCGAAGACGACCGTGAACTTCGGCGTGCGCATCGAGCACGAAACGGGCCTCCAGGAGAAGAACGACGGCTTCACCGTCGGCTTCGACCGCACGCTCAACCCCGGCGGCGCGCTCGGCTCGATCGTGAACCCGCTCACCGGTCAGCCGATTCGTGGCGGGCTCATCTATGCGGGCGTGAACGGCGCGTCCACACAGCAGGGCAACCCGCTGGCAGCCAAGTTCTCGCCGCGCCTCGGCTTCGTGCACTCCTTCAACCCGAAGACGGTGCTGCGCGCTGGCTACGGCGTGTACTGGGCGCCCTGGAACTATCAGGCGATCGGGTCGGCCAACTACGGCCAGATCGGCTACAGCCAGAACACCTTCATGGAACAGGGTGAGTTCCGCCCGACGAACTCGCTGAGCAACCCGTTCCCGAACGGCATCCTGCAGCCGGCCGGTAACTCCCTCGGTGCGCTGGCGGGCGTCGGCGGCCAGATCGAGTTCGTCGACCAGGACAAGCGCGCCCCCTACGTGCAGCAGTACTCGGTGGACCTGAACCGGGAGCTGCCCGGCAACATGGCCATCGGCTTCGAGTACTCCGGCGCGACGGGCCGGAATCTGGGCCTCGGCGGCTCGAACGACGGCATCATCAACATCAACCAGGTGCCCTCGGAGTTCCTGTCGCTCGGCTCGGCGCTGCTCGATCAGGTGCCGAACCCGTTCTTCGGTCTGCAGCCGGTCACGATCAACGGGATCCGCTTCCCGCAGGGCAAGAGCACCGGAAGTCCCACCATCCAGCGCCGTGAGCTGCTGCGGCCCTTCCCGCAGTTCAACGACATCCTGATGCGCCAGGCGACACTCGGCGAGAGCCAGTACCACGCGGCCATCGTCAAGATCGAGAAGCGCATGAGCCACGGCTGGGGCGGCCGCATCAACTACACGTTCAGCCGCCTGAACGACAACCTGTTCGGCGAAACGAACTTCTTCGCCGGCTCGCCGGGCTTCGTCGCAGCGGTGCCCGCCGAGATGCAGAACGTCATCCTGAAGGCTGACGACTACGGCGTGAGCAACGAGTACGGCATCAGCCTGCTCGACGTGCCGCACAAGCTCGTGCTCTCGCCGATGATCGAACTGCCGTTCGGTGAAGGCAAGAAGTGGGCAACCGGCAAGGTGGCCAACGCCATTCTCGGCAACTGGGTGATCTCGTCGATCATCTCGATCGAGAGCGGCTTCCCGCTCACCTACAACACCAACACCAACACGGCGAACATCTTCACGCGCGTGCAGCGCCCGAACGGCGTCGCGCTGCCGACCGACGGCAGCCGCTACGACCGCATCGCCCCGGCCGAAGGCCAGGGCTGTATCCCGGGTGAGGAGTGCGGGATCGGCGTGTGGGTCGACGGGTCGCAGCTCACGACGCCGGCGCTCTACCAGCTCGGCACGATGCCGCGCACCAGCGCCGACGTTCGCACCCCGCACCGCAACAACTGGGACTTCGTGGCGACCAAGGCGGTCAAGCTCGGTGGCCGCGCGCGGGGCCAGTTCCGCTTCGAGGTGCTGAACCTCACCAACACCGCGAAGGTCCGCAGCCCTGACACTCGCGTGGGCCGTCCGACCTTCGGGCAGATCCGCACCCAGTCGGGCTTCATGCGCCTGACGCAGCTGATGTTCCGCATCTCGTTCTAGGCGGACGTCACGTCCAACGGAGAGGGCCGGGGCCACGGGGTCCCGGCCCTTTCTTTTTCGTGCGCTACGATCGTGCTGGAATGACTTTCAGATCAATCCTGGCTGGCGCCGCCGTCCTGGTGCTCGTCTGCACAGCGCCCGCGTGCGTCCGCATGGCACGTGAGGGAACCTACGAGGCAATCGGGCGCACCGCTGCCGCATCGTCGCAGGCGCAGCGCCGCGCGCCGGGCGCAGGCAGCACGCGTCCGGGAGCGGTGCCGGCGCCGACCGTACCTCCGCCAGCCGGCACCCGGGGCGTCTCCACGCTTCGCGACGTGCCGTCGCTCGGGACGCTGGCGTTCCCCAACTCCGGTGCGCCCGCGGCGCAGGCCGCCTTCCTCCGCGGCGTCGCGTGGCTCCACAGCTTCGGGTACGAGGACGCGATCGAGCAGTTCGTCGCGGCCCAGAAGGCGGATCCCGCGTTTGCGCTCGCTTACTGGGGCGAGTCGCTCAGCTACAGCCAGCCGCTGTGGTTCGGCGAGGACGTCGCCAAGGGGCGCGCCGCCCTGCAGAAGCTGGGGCCGACCTCCGCCGCGCGTCGCGCGAAAGCGAAGACGGCGCGCGAGCAGGGATATCTCGACGCGGTCGAGGCGCTCTGGGGGCCGGGCGATCTTTCGGCCCGCGCGCAGGCGTACTCGGATGCGATGGCGAAGCTGGCCGCCGCCAACCCCAAAGACGACGAGGCGCAACTGTTCTACGCGCTGAGCCTGCTGGCCATCCTGCCGCGCGGTGATGCCTCTCTGCCCATGCGGCAGAAGGCCGGGAGCATCGCCGAGGCGGTCTTCGCGCGCAACCCGAAGCATCCCGGAGCCGCGCACTACATCCTGCATGCCTACGATCACGGCGCGCTCGCACCGAAGGCACTGCCTGCCGCGCGCGGGTACGCCGCGATTGCCCCCGCTTCCAGCCACGCGCTCCACATGCCCGCGCACGCCTTCATCCAGCTGGGCGCCTGGCACGACGCCGCCGCGTCCGACCGGGCATCCTGGGACGCGTCGGTGCAGTGGGCCGCCAGGCGGAAGCTGCCGGCGACGATGCGCGACTTCCACAGCCTCACGTGGCTGCACTACGAGTGGACGCAGCTCGGTCGGTTCAAGGACGCCGCCTGGGCACTCGGACAGGTGGACGAGACGCTGCGCACGATGAAGCCGGGTGAAGCGGTGGGCGGACATCATTACACCGACAGCGCCATCGGGCGTGGCATCGGCGCCGAGGGGCTGCGTCTCGACCGCGGGTCGATGCACGCGCGTTACGTCATCGAGTCGCTGCGGTGGGACGAGATGAAGGGACAGGCGGGTTTCGACGGCATCGACGAGCTGTTCGCCGTCGGCTTCAGTGCGGCCAAGCTGGGCGATCGGGGACGTGTCGAGGCGGTCATCAACGAGTTCGTCAAGGCGGCGGGTCCGGGGCAGGCACCCGAACTGCGCGAGCAGGCGCAGGTGATGCTGCTCCAGATGCAGGCGCTGCACCTCTTCGCGCAGGGGCGTCGGCCCGAGGCGTTCTCGGTGATGGATCGCGCGACCGCGCTGCAGGCCGCCATGCCCAAGCCGATCGGGCGTCCGTATCCCGTCAAGGGCGCGGACGAACTGTACGGCGAGCTGCTCATGGAGGCCGGTCGGCCCGCCGACGCGGTGGCCTGGTTCGAACGCACGCTCCGTCGCACCCCGAATCGCAGCCGCGCGCTGATCGGGCTCGCCCGCGCGAAGGCGCGCAGTGGCGACGGCGCGGGCAGCCGTGCGGCCTACGAACAGCTGCTCGAGAACTGGCGCACCGCGGACCCCGAGCTGCCGGAACTGCGCGAGGTGCGGGCGGCCCTCACCAAGCGGTGAATGCAGGGCCCGTGCGCCGCACCATCTGCACGTGACGCGGTCGACACCTCGGACTACACCTCGTCGATCCGCACGCGTCGCACGTAGTAGAACAGGTCCAGCCGCCGCGTGCGGACGCGGGCGTCGGGGCACGAGAGGGCGATGTCGTACGTGCCCGGTGCGTCGGGCCTCCACGTGTACGCCCACACCGACCACGCCGACGGTGCCAGCGCGGACGGGCATACCGCGAATGGGCGCCACCGGTCGCGTGCCCCGAACCTGATGGCCAGTGTCGCTGGTGTCGTGTCGCCGCCCCACACGATCCCGACCACGCGGTACTCGACCCGACCCTCGACCCGCCACTGCTCCACGCGAACGGGCGTGGCGGCGACGTCGATGACCGGCGTCTCGTAGTCGCGTGCGGCCATCGGCTCGCCACGCTGGTGCGTTCGCGCGGCGAACTCCGCCATCTGGGAGGTGACCGGCGCGTCCCCATCGACCAGCCGCACGTCGGTGACCCACTTGATCCAGGCGCACCCGTACCACCCGGGCACCACCAGCCGCACGGGCGCTCCGTGCTCGCGGGGCTGCGGCGCCCCGTTCATGCGGGTGGCCAGGAACGCGCGCCGCGCGCGCGGGTCGTCCAGCGGCAGGATCCAGCTCGCCCCAGGCGTCGAACTCCTCGCGTTCCCCGTCTCATCGTCGAGACCGCCAACCAGCACGCCGTACGCCGATGGTCCAGGTGCGAGCCGGGGCAGCAGGGCATCGAGCGGGACGCCGTCCCACTCGGCGACGCTCAGCAGGCCGAAGTTGTCGGGGTCGCTGTTGCCGGCGCACTCGACGACGTGGGCGCCCATGGGGCGGGTGAGGGCCTGCAGGTCCGACAGGGCGAGCGGCCGGACTCCGTCGCGCGCGTGGAGCGAGATCGACCAGCCGTCGGTCGAGGCCGGCAGCTGCGGCGGCGGCGCCGTGCGCACGAACACCTGCGGGGTCGGCGTGATCAGGCGGTCGGCAGTGAGCCCGGACAGGTCGGTGAACTGCCGGCTGTCGAGACCGGGACCGCCGACCGGCGTGTGGAACGGGGTGTCGCGATGGGGAAAGCCTTCGAGCGGCAGCGTGCGGAGGCGCTCGCCCGCCGGCAGCGGCAGGCCGCAGGCGGCCTGCGCCAGCGCCGGCGCAGCACCGAGGCCGTCCAGTGCCGTGGCGGCAACGGCCGTGAGCGTCGCGCCGAGAAAACGTCGCCGCGAAGGCACAGCCCATTATCGTCCAGCGGCCCTGAAGCCCCGCCCCGCACGCCCGACGCCCGTGTGCTCCGACGCCGTGACGCCCTGACGCCCTGACACCCCGCTCCGCACGTCCTGACACCCCGCTCCGCACGCTCTGACGCCCGGCTCCGCACGCCCGCCCCTCGCCTGCCCCTACGCCGTGACGCCCTGGCGCGTCCGCATCGAGCGGCGGAGATCGTCCCGTTCCGCGCGACCGCGCCGCCTATAATCGATCGATGCGAGCAGTACGCCTGTGTGCCGGCCTGGTCGTCGCAGGAATGCTGGTGTCGGTCGGACACGCGCAGTCCCCGGGTCCCGCCGTGCCGGTGCCGCCCCCACCTGGCGCAGGCCAGGCCGACTTCCGTGCGGACGTCACCCTCGTCACGACCGACGTCATCCCGCGCACCAGCAGGGGCGCGTTCGTGACCGACCTGACCAAGGACGACTTCACGGTCATCGAGAACGGGAAGCCGCAGACGATCGCCTCGTTCACGCTCGTGAACGGCGGCCGCGTGTTCAACCTGCTGGCGCCCGAGGAGAAGAAGGAGGAGGTCCCGGAGGGGATCATCATCCCGCCGACGCGCAAGGTGGTGGCGAATGCGTCCAGCGGGCGCGTACTGGTCATCTTCGTCGACGACCTTCACATCGAGTCGCAGTACACGCCGCACGTTCGGCGCCTCGTGCAGCAGATGGTGACGAACCTCCTGCACGACGGCGACCTCGTGGCCATGGTGTCGAGCGGTCCGTCGGCCATCGAGGTCAGCCCGACGATGGACCTGACGCGCGTGACGGCGGCGGTCCAGCAGATTCGCGGCAACGGGATCACGGCGCAGGAGATCTTCCAGAGCCTCGAGACGTCGCAGGGGCCGGCCGACCTGCGCTACCGCGCGCAGGTGGCGTTCCAGACGATGTACAACATGGTCGCCGGCCTCGACGCGGTGCAGAACCGGCGCAAGGCGATCGTCTACATCAGTTCGGGCTACGACTTCGACCCGTACTCGGCGGGCCGCAACTCGCGCGATCAGATCCAGGGCGGACGGTTTTCCGATCCGCTGCGCTTCCTCATCGACCAGGAGAACCCGTACTTCCGCATCGGCACGGCGACGGCGGACATCGATCTCTACGCGTTCATGCGCGAGCTGACGCTGTCGGCCAACCGGACCAACGCCAGCATCTTCACCATCGACCCGCGCGGGCTGGCGGGCGTCACCGACGCGGGGCAGTACCTCGATCAGTCGGAGGTGCGCACGTTCCTGCAGAAGACGATTTCCACGCTGCGGTACCTGGCGGAGGAGACCGGAGGGTTCCCGGTGGTGAACGACAACGACTTCGTGTCGGCGCTGAAGCGGATCGACGCGGAGACGAGCGACTACTACGTGCTGGGTTACTACTCGACGAACACGGGCGAGACGTCCCGCGTGCGCGATGTGGAGATCACGGTGAAGCGCCCGGGCATCGACGTGAACGCGCGCAAGAGCTATACGGTGCGCACACCGGGCGTGCTGCCGCGGCCCGTGCTGCCGCCGCCCCCGTCGCCGCGCCGCCGCTGATCGGTGCGTCCGGCTCCGGGCCGGACCTACCCGCCTGCCCGCCCTCCCCGACCTACCTGCCCTCCCCGACCTACCCGCCCTCCCCGACCTACCCGCCCTCCCCGACCTACCCGCCCTCCCCGACCGACCTGCCCTGCCCGACCTACCTGCCCTGCCCGACCCACCCGACCCACCCGACCCACCCGACCCACCCGACCCACCCGACCCACCC
>CAYLTD010000010.1:0-136956 GCA_964386715.1 uncultured Bifidobacterium sp. | reverse complement strand
GTTCAAACATGTTCTCAACGTTGAAGGTGGCGAGACGCATGGTTCCTCCGCGAGGGGATGTGGACACCTTGTGACCCAAGCGCTCTCACAGCTCTGCTGTGGAGCGGGGCTGATGATAGCCGAGGCGTCGGCGCTCATCGCGACTTCCGTCTCGCGCGCCGCGTCAGACAAAGGAGGGCCTGAACTCCAGCCGTTGTCGTGTAAAGACGGCCCAAGCATCACCCCGGAAAGAGGACGGGTCACGCTGGCGGGGCCGGTTCCCGCTCGGTCATCGACGGGCGCCGCCCGCACTATCGCTCGAGGACGCGCAGCAGAAAGCGAAGTTCCTCGTCGATGTCCTCGTCCGCCGTGGTCTCCGCGATGGTTTCCCGGAGAACCTGGCGGAAGCGCTGTCGCAGCCGGGTAGCGGCCATGCGCAGGGCGGTGTCGGTGGTGCCGAGTTCCCGAGCGGCGGCGGCGAAGCCGCCGGGCGCTGCCTCGTCAAGGAGCAGGGGCTTCAGTCGGTCGAACTCCGCGGATTTCCCGCGCGCATCCCACTCGACGCGGATCTCCGCGAAGACCTGCGCCAGTAGTTCCAGTGCCCACTGGCGCTCGAACGCGGACTCGGGCGTCTCCCCGTCCGCGGGTTCGGCGCGGAAGCGGGTCTCTGCTTCGTCAAGCTCCAACGGCACGGGGGCCACTCCCCCACCGCGTTTCTGCGCGCGCTCGTGCGCGCGGCGGTTGCTGATGTAGTGCTTCAGCGCCGCCAGCAGGAAACTGCGGAAGCGGCCACGCTCGGGACTGACGGCCCGCAGATCATCCCGCTCCCACAACGACAGCCAGAAACCCTGGACGATGTCCCGGGCGGTGTCGGCGTCGTGACCGGCGCGCCGTGCGTAAACGTAGAGCGGGTACCAGTAGGTCTCGACCAGGTCGGAGAGGGCTGCGCGGGCGAGCTCCGTGTTCGGGGAGGCCGCGGCGTAGACGAGGGTCCAACGGGTCGAGTGGAACGCGCCACGGCCGGGGGACATGGGGGGGAGGATAGCCGAAGTGGGAGGGGCCGAGCGAGAGCCCGACCGGGTGGGACGAGGCCGGGCGGCAACGCCCCGGGCTGGCGCGCCGCCCAGGCGCGGTGAGCCGATCACGGACCGCCGAACGAAGCGCTCAGGAGTCGCAGGATGACGGCGGCGAACGCCGCCACGCCAGCCGTGGCGGCAAGACCCGCGACGATGCACCCTGGCGTCAGGGTGAACACCAGGAGGCGGCGCCACGCGGGCCTCATCGCGCCACCTCGATGGCGCGGATGATCGTGGCGGCCGCACGCTGGATGCGGTCCAGCGATGCCGCGAGCGCCTCACGGTCGCCCCGGTACAGGTGGATGTAGTCCACGGTCGCCGCGAGCGACTGGAGACCGACCGCCTCGCAGACGACGAACGAGACGGCCTGTGCCTCGAGTTCGCGGACATCGCGGGACGCTGGACGGTCTGCGCCACGATGCAGGAGCTCGTGCGCCCACTCGTGTGCCAGGACGAGCAGCTCCGTCGCCGGCGGTAGCCCGCGCTGCACCTCGATGCGCCCGCCGCACGACAGGCCGAGGGCGCCGCCGAGGGTGTCGCGGTACTCGACGCGGATGCCGCTGGAGATGATGGCGCCGGTCAGACGCGCGGTGGCCTCGCCCGGGTTACCGCAGGCGGACGCGAGTGCGGGAAGCGGCTCGCCGTCGGTCTGTTCGACGTCGAACACGTAGGCGGTGCGAAAGCCGACGATGGACCGCCATTGCTCGCCGGTTTCGTCCTCCCGCTTTCGAACAATCGGCGCCAGGATGGCGATGCCGCGTTCACCGCGCCGGACGTAACGACGCAGCGCCTTCCAGGTGCCAAAGCCAGCCACCTGGGTCGCGGTCGGTCGCTGGGAGGCGATGAGCCAGATGTTGTTCAGGCTGTAGCGGTGGAAGCGACTGCAGGTGCGAAGGAGCCGGGTGAGCGCGTCGCTGTGTCCGGCATCGAGCGCGGTGGCGAGGTCGTCGAGAGCGCGAGTCGTGAGCTGCTGCAGGGCGTCGGTCGTCATGCTGTCCTCCGTCGGCACCGGGCTGATCGGGGTGCCTTCGCGAGGAGAGGCATCCCGGACAGCCCGGACGGAGGACAGCGCACGCGCGGGGGCGGCGCAGGAAGCGGGGGCCGTGCCAGCGTGGTGGGCTGGCGCGGACGTCGCGGGCGGCCGCGGGCAGGCGCGTAATGAGGCCGACGCCAGCCGCTGCGATCCGCTGGCCAGTCGATGGGGCCGTGCGCAACGGCTGCGGGAGAGGGCGTTCAGCGTCTCATCGGTTTGGCGTTGCGTCGAGTCGCACCTGCCGAAGGCGCCGAGAGGCTGCGATAGCGAGCCGCAGCCGCGGGTTGGCACTCGGCGGAACGCTCGCTGGGCAGAGCTGCGGACTTGCGAAATCGCGCCGGGGCATCGGCGCCAATGGATGCTGCCCAAGGCTCCTAATTTTGAGGTGCCTTCGTCCGTCGGTGTGCACAGTACACGCCGGCGGAACTGTCGCGAAGCCTGCCTCTTCGACGGCTCACGCATCTTCCCGGTCACCAACAACCGGCGTCGGCTTGGGCGCCAGTTGTGGCAGGCGCCCTCACCTCGCCGAGCACCTCGCAGGATCGTCGAACCCGGTCGGCCTATGGCGATGTGATCCGCCCGGCGTGCATGCGTACCGTCCGCGTGGCGATCTCCACATCGTCAGCGTCGTGGGTCACGCACAGCATCGTGATGCGCAGGCCCTCCCGGAGTCGTGTGAGCTCCGTCCGCAACGTCTGTCGCAGTATCGCGTCCACGCTAGAGAAGGGTTCATCGAGCAGGAGGATTCGCGGACGGACCACGAGGGCGCGCGCGAGGGCGACGCGCTGCTGCTCACCGCCGGACAACTCGTGCGGATACCGCTTGCCCAGTTGCTCGATGTGCACGAGCCGCAGCGTCTCGTCGACGGCCGACGCGTGTGTGGCCTTGGGCGCGTGCTGCGACTCCAGCACGAAACGCAAGTGCGCTGCGATCGTCAGATGCGGCCAGAGCGCGAGGTCCTGGAAGACGAAGCCAAGCCCACGGCGATGGGGCGGCACGTGGGTCCGACCGGAGTCCGCGACCCCGATGCCGTGGAGCGCGACGGTGCCGACGTCGGGCGTTTCGAGCCCTGCGATGACGCGTAGCAAGGTCGTCTTGCCGCAGCCACTCGGCCCCAGGATGACAACGGCTGCGCCTTCGGCTACCTCCAATGACACATCGGTGAGTGCGGGGTGCGTTCCCAGTGTCTTCGAGACGTGCTGCAGCCCGATGGCGGGGGCGCTCATCGGGCGTGACGACTCAGCCAGGCCGCAACGACTGCGAGCGGCGTCAGAATCACGGTGGCCTGCAGCAGCGCCAACGTAGCCACAGTCGACGCCGGCGTGTTCGCGATGAGCGTATAGATCCGGATGGGCAGGGTGGTTTCGCCTGGCGGCGCGACCAAGATGCTCGTCCCGAGCTCGCCAAATGCAAAGACGAAGACGACGATCCAGGCGGCCATCAATGCCGTACGCGTCTGCGGCAACACAAGGTACCACACGGATCGCAGCCAGGCGGCTCCGGCGACGGCACCGGCCTCCTCGAGTGATCGCGGCACAGACCGAACCGCCGCCGCGAGGATCAGCACCGCCACAGGGAGCAGTCGCGTCACGCTGGCAAGGATGAGCATGCCGTCTGTACCGTAGATGGCCCCGCCAGGACCGGGGCGATTCCAGATGGCGATGAGCCCGACGCCCACCAGCGTGCTCGGGACGGCAAACAGCGTGACCAGCGCGACGTCGATCGACGCACCCACGATACCGGCGACACGCGAACGCGCATACCCAAGCCACATTGCGAGACCGACGACGACCGATGCGGACGCGGCAGCCAGCCACAGGCTGTTGACGATCGCATCGACCGACCCGGCGAGCGCGGCAGTCACCGAGCGACTCCTCATCGCCTCTCGCCCGAGCACGGCCAATGGAAGAAGGAGCGATAGCGCGACCACCAGCCCGACGGCGATCTCCACATGGCGAGCCCGGGTCGCCAGCAACGCGCGAGGGGTCGGCGTCGCGCGCCTCACGGTTACCAGGCGGTCGCCGAGGGCGATCATAGCGATCGCGGCGCCACCGCCACAAAGGAGCAGCAACGGTAGCGCCGTGGCGGCGGCCCGTGGAAGGTCATAGAGCGCCGCGAAGGCCGTGAACACCTCCGTGGTGTACACGCGGACGCGCAGCACGCCGGGTACACCGAACTCCGAGATCGCTAAGACGAACACGATCAACCCGCTCGCCGCGACACTCGGGGCGACGAGCGGCAGTGTGATGCGGCGGATGACGCGGCTGCGGTTTGCCACCAGCAAGCCCGCCTCCTCCAGACGACCATCGACGCGTCGGAGTGCCACCTCGGTCGCGAGCATGACCAGCGGGTAATCGGCAAGGGCCAGGACGGCTATTGCGGCCGGAAGGCTGTACGTCCACACAGACAACTGATTCGGATCGAATAGTGATGCGAACAGACTCTGCTGCCCGGTGAGATACGTCCAGGCCAGCGCGACGATGTAGGGCGGTAACAACATCGGCGCTGCCAGCGCGAGACGTAGTGCGGCACGTTGCCGGAGAGTGGCTCGGGCAAGCGCAAATCCGAGCGGCACGCCGAGCGCGGCCGCGAAGAGGGCCGCGCCCACGCCCAGCGCGAACGTGTTCGTCAGCAGGGTCCAGCGACGCGCGTCGAATGCGAACGCGCCAGAAAACCCGCCCACTGCCGTGCCGAACACAGACACGACGGGCAGGACGCAGACGACGATGAACGCCATGGTGGCGAGCCCGAGCACCACCGTCCGACTGGAACGCCACCCCCACATGCGCCGATGTCCGCTAAAGTCCGAGGATGCTGGCCAGTCGCGTGGTGACGTCCTCGACGCGCTGTGCAACCCTCGCGAAGTCCAGCGTCATCGGTGTAAATGTGTGGATCGCCGGAATGTTCGGCGGGCCCGCGACGCCGGGATGGAGCGGGATTTGGACGGCCTCGGACCGGGCGAGCTGCGCCTCCACCTCACGTGAGAGCAGGTAGTCGATCAGTCGGCGGCCTTCTCCCTGATGCGGGGCCTGGGCGATGAGCGACACCATGTTGGGCATGACTGGCACGCCGAGCCCCTTGGCATCCGGAAGCACCATTGCGATCGGCTGGCCGTCTTCAATCGCGACGTTGACGTCGTCCGTATCGGTGAGGCCGACCTTCACCTCGCCCCGCGCGACCAGATCACGCACGACCGAGTTGCCATCGACCACGCGCACACCATTTGCTTTGAGCTGGCCAAAGAAGGCATCCATACGTTCGTCTCCGGCCGCGGCGTACAGCGCCGCCACATGAAACGATGTGGAGCCGAACCGCGGATCGGCGATGGCCACCTGGTTCTTCCATCGCACATCCGCGAGATCGAACACCGACTGCGGGGCCTCCGTTGGTGTCACGAGCGCCGTGTTGTAGGCAATGACGCGGATACGCGCGGAGAAGCCCGTCCAGTAGCCGTCGGAGTCCTGCAGAGCCGCAGGAATCCCTTCCGCGCTGGGCGATCGATATGGTGCGAGCACGCCACGTGACTTGAGTACCAGCGTCCGTACCGGCTCGTTAGACCAGAAGACGTCGGCTTGCGGGCGCGCCCGCTCGGCGAGCAGCTTGTTCGCGAGGCCAGTGGACTTCGTCTCCTCAGTGTCGTACACCGCCTGCACGGTCACACCCGATTGCTGCTCGTACGCGCGCAACACGGGCTCTGAGAAGACGCGGTCCGTCGACACGTAGATGGTGACGGTATTCGCACGGGACGTATCTGGTATCGCGGTCCCACAGCCCGCGAGCGTAACGGCGGCAGTCAACGCGGCGATGAGTCCGGGGAGTGTCCGCACCATGCTCACCTCGTCACGATGGCCAAGTCGTCGAACTGCGTGACGGAATCGGCCTTGGTCCACACGCCAACCTTCCCAGCGCTGGTGAACGTCGTGTCGGCGACCTCGTAGAGCTTCGCGCCGTTGTACCACACCTCGAATCGTGGCCCGCTTGCGATCACGCGGAGCGTGCTCCACTGATTCCCTGGCACCCTCGCCGATGTGCCGTAGGTGCGGCCCGCCCCCTTGATCGGCAGGTCGGTGCGGCGACCGCGTTCCACTTTGTACATCACGATGTTTCCTTCCAACGCGTTCGCGCGCACGAGGTAGTAGTTGTCCTGATCGCGGTATCGCCACACGAGCCCCGCGGCCTGATCGATCCGACCTGATATCGGGCGGAAGCGGACCGACAGGTCCACATCCGCGATCGTGACGTCGTTCACGACAGCCACGGGAAAGCGGGACGAGGTGGTATCCGGCGTCGTCTGCGCGAGCACCTTGTTCTGACCGTCGGCTTGGATGACCCAGGTTCCAGGAGCTCCCGCGTTCGCGGTGTGGCCGAAGACGAAGCCAGCCGGCCGTTGGCCCACGGTGTCCGCGCTGAACTCGAACGTTTTCGTCTCGGCGAACACCGCCGCGGCCATAGTGAGGATAACGCCGCTCATAACGGAAACTCGTGTGGACATCACGACCCCTTTCTTCTGTCTCCGAACATCCCCGGCCCTAAGCATGACCGCTTGACGCCCGGACGGGGCGTCGTGTCGCGAAAGCAAACACCCCGGCCATCGTGAGACCGATGAATCCGAGTCCCTGGAACATCGCCTGATACCCGAAAGCCGTGACCACGAAGCCGGCACCGATAGGACCCAACGCATCACCGATGTCGTAGATGGTCCCGAACACGCCGTGCGCGGCGCCGTAGCGTGCGCGACGTGTGACGTCCGTGATGAACGCACTCGTCGCTGCCGTCGTCGCCGCCACACCCGCCCCATAGACCACGATAGCCGCGAAGAGCATCCCGCGCGTCTCGAGCGTGCCGATGACCCACACGGCGCCGCTGCAGATGAGTAGGCCCGCCACGATAACGTCGCGGCGCCCGACGCGGTCCGAGAGCGCCCCGATCAGAGGGCGGACGGCGAGGGTGGTGATCGTCTGCGCACCGAATAGCCAGCCCAATTGCGAGATCGTCAGGCCGACGACCTCACGGCCATAGAGCGGCACGAATGCGTTGAGGGCACCGTTCAAAACGAACTGCGCCGCGTGGGCCATGCTCGTGATGAGAACCAGGCGGTGGCCGACCACCTCCAGCAGACCACTCTTGAACGCCGTCCATCGGACAGCCGGCACGCCGGGATGCTGTGGTGGCGACCAGCGGGCTAGGATAGCCGGCACGGCCAGGCCGATGAGCGCGGCGACGATGAACGCGCGTTCGAAGCCGCCTCCGACCAGGAGATAGCCGGCCAGCACCGGACCGAACGCCTGACCGGTGCCTTGGGCGGTGGCGTACGCACTCATCCACGCGCCCCGCTGGCTGGATGGCGCGAGATCGGAGACGGTGGCCGAGGCGGCCGGGCCGAAGATGGCTGTCGCGCTGCCATGCAGCGCGCGCAGCAGAACCAGCAGTGCGAGCGAGCGCACGGCGAGGTAAGTGGCCGGCATCAGCGCGAAGACCATGGCCCCCGCAAGCAGCAGAGGGCGGCGCCCCAGCTGATCGGACAAGACGCCGGCGGGCATCTTGAGGAAGATGCCCGTGAGGGTCGATGCACCGGTCACCAGTCCCACCATCGCGGGACCTGCACCCAGCTCACGGGCAAACAGGGGCAGCAGCGGCGACCGGCAGAGTGCGTAGCTCGCGTAGGCCACGAAAGCGGCCGCGCACAACTGCATGAGCACCGCGCGGGGGCTCGGCGGTGAAGCGGCCGCGGGCGGCTCTCCGGTCGCGATCCGCGCTTGGGGTAGCGTCATCGGGACATTCTCAAGAGCTCCGAATGCGCGGTACGCCGGGCTCGGGCGGTGCAGCATGGTCACGCCAGACGCTGCAATCCATCGAAACTGCCGACGGGGCTCTCCGCTGCGCCGCCCAGTCACCGAGCTGAGCGATTCAGGTGTGACTGCGCACGATGAGACTGATAATGTAACAGGTGTTGCACCTTTCGTGCTCGTGGTTACGCTCAGGCAAGCACGGGAGGCCCGCTGGGGCGCCGGTGATGCGACGGCGACGAAGCTGTGCCGCTCCCCTCGATGGTTCGCCAGATTGAGAGTCGCCCAATGTGGGAATCAACGGTTCGACGAGCGGTCATCGCAGTGTTCTGTCTCGGGTCCCTGAACGGGTTCGCGTCGTTCGCGAGTGCGCAGGAGGCCACTTCGTCTGGCGTGCTCGTCATCCAGGAGTCGATCCAACTCGACGGGCGTCTCGACGAGCCGTTCTGGAGTCGTGCTGCTGCGATCCGGCTGACGCAGCAGGCGCCCACGCCGGGCGAAGCCACCTCGTTCGGAACCACGGTGCGAATTGCCGCGGACCGGGAACACCTCTATTTCGGATTTGAGTGCCTCGAGCCCGACCCACGTCAACTGGCGGTTCACACCATGCAGCGCGACGGCGACGTGGCGGGAGACGATTTCGTGTCGATCGCACTCGACACGTATGGAGACCGGCGCACCGGCTACTTCTTCCGCGTGAACGCGTCCGGGGCCCGCGTCGATGGGCTCATCGCGGGTCCTGAAGATCCGAGCCTGGATTGGGACGGCATCTGGGACGCGCGCACGTACCGCGCCGCTGACCGGTGGACGATCGAGGTCACGATTCCGACACGCACGCTGAACTTCACGCGGGGCCTCGGTACTTGGGGCGCGAACTTCGAGCGACACATTGCCCGCGTCAGGACCGTGCTGCGCTGGACGTCGCCCACGCTTGACTCGTTCTTCTACGATCTCTCCCGTGCGGGGACGGTGACGGGGCTGGGGGAACTGAAGCAGGGACTCGGTCTCGAGTTCAGCCCCTACGCGACGGGGCGCACTCGCAAGGAGTTCGCTGCGGGCGACCGGAGTTCTCTGGGCGCAGCCGGAGGCGACTTTTCGTATCGCCTCACCTCGCAGCTTGCCGCCGTCGTCACGGTGAACACCGACTTCGCCGAAACCGAGGTCGACACGCGGCAGCTCAACCTCACCCGTTTCGAACTGTTCTTTCCCGAGCGCCGGACGTTCTTTCTCGAGGGCTCGAATCAGTATCAATTCGGCCTGGGTCTCGAAGACAAGTTCCTACCCTTCTTCTCCCGGCGGATCGGTCTCATCGCGGGCGAACAGGTTCCGATCAACGTGGGCGGGAAGCTGAACGGCCGCGTGGGCCGATGGAACCTCGGCATGATCGACGTACGAACCAGGGAGAAGACGTTGGCGTCGGGCGAGATCGTGCCGGGAACGAACCTCTTCGTGGGACGGGCATCCTTGGACGTGACCGAGAAGCTGCGCGTCGGGTCGATCATGACCGACGGCAATCCTGACGGCTCCCAGCGCAGTACCCTTGCCGGGGTCGACGCGGTCTACCGCACGTCGGAGCTTTTCGGCGATAAGAATTTTCTCGTCGGGGTGTGGAGCGCGGCGGCAACCCGAACAGCCGGCAGCGGCAACCGCGTGGGCTACGGTATCAAGGTGGACTATCCCAACGACCGCTGGGACTGCTTCGTCTCGTTCCACAAGTTCGGCGAGTCGTTGGATCCACGACTCGGATTCATTCCCCGGCCTGGCATCCACCGCACGGACTGGGCCTGCGAGTTTCGTCCTCGTCCACGTAAGGACGGACCGTTCGGCTGGGTCCGGCAGCAATTCATGGACCACCGGTTCTACCGCGTCACAAACCATCAGGGACTGGTAGAGTCCCAGCGCATCTCATGGGTCCCGGTGAACGTCCAGATGGAAACGGGCGACCGCTTCTCGTTCAACTGGCTTCCAACGCTGGAAAACCTGCCTGTGCCGTTCGAGATCGCCGATGGCGTCACGCTGCCGGTAGGGCGGTACCGCTTCGACCGTGTGGTCGCAGAGTTCGAAAGCAGCCCCAACCGGCGGGCGCAAATCGGCAACACCAGCGGATTCGGCACCTTCTACAGCGGCACTCTGTATCAGCAGTCGAATTACATCCGCTATACCAGCGCCAACGGCGGCTGGCAGGTGGGCGTCAGGACGGAGCAGAACTTCGGGCGGCTTCCCGAAGGACGCTTCGCGCAGCGGCTGTGGCAGTTCAACACGACCTATGCCCTGAACAGCTACACGTCCCTGACAAGCTTTCTACAGTACGACTCCGTCTCCCAGGCCGTTGGGAACAATCTGCGCCTCCGCTGGACATTCAAACCCGGCAACGATCTCTTCATCATCTGGAACCGCGGATGGAAACGGCTGTACCTGAACCCCTCTGAGCGCGGCCTGTATCCGGACACGGAACTGTTCGCCCTGAAGCTCCGCTGGACGATCAGGGCATGAGCAGGCTCGCTGTACGCCATGCCTGACACGTTCCGCAAGTTGTCGGCAGCTGCCTCCCAGCGTTGCCAGCGCGAAGTCCAAGAGGGATAATCCCGCCGTGCACGCGCTCGCCCACACCGTTCTCGCCCTGAGCCTGGCTGCAGCGGTGCATCCGGGCCATGGCTCTACCGTGCTCCTCGGCACGCTGCGGACGGTCTCGTCAAGCTCGATCGCGGTCGACGTCAGGGACGACGGCTCCGGCACCATCAGGACCGAGCAGCTGCTCGTGGATTCCCAGACAAAGTACCGGGTGGGCAAGGACCCCGTGTCCGACCCTTCGCCCTACGTCGGGTCGCGGGTGACCGTTGCCGCCGACTACGACACCGACGTAGCCGGCCGTGTCGAGTACCGGGCGGTCGAGGTGGTCTTCAGTCCCCGGAAGGCAAAGCGGTGAGAGCGGCGCGTTACCGGGCCGGCGGCGGGACGATCCGCACCTCGAGCGCGACGAGATCGTCGAGGCTGTCGCCGCTGGCGTCCACGACGACACTCTGGCCAGTCCTCAGCGCGGCGACGCCGACTTTCTCCTTGTCGCGCGTGACGAGGGTGGCGGCGTCCAGCTTCATGGACAGGGTCTTCCCGTCCCTGGTCTGCTTCACGTCGAGGATCTTCGCAGACACGCGCGTCACGGTCCCGATCACGCGGTATTCATCGTGAGCGATGACGCCGGAACCGAACGCGACCAGGGACAGAAGGACGGTGAGAATCGTGACGCGAGTGCGCATGGGTGATCTCCTGGCGCGCTACGGCTGGCCGGGCGCGCGAACAAGGGTGAGGGCGTCAGCAGGCTTGAGCTCGCGGAGCGTGCGCGTCCGGTCAGAACGAATCTCGAGCGCTGCGGTGTAGAACCCGGAGCTGTTCAGGCGGATGGACACGGGCCGGTTCGTCGGATTCTCCCAGTACCACCCGTGGATGCCGGCGAACGGCGCGGTGAAACTGCCAGCGGCGCGTGCCCGGTCACGCTTGTCGTAGCTCTCTTCCGCCGCGTCTGCGCCACCTGGCGCTGCGCGCTCGCCGTGGAAGTCCTGCACGACAGGCGCGTCTGCCTTCCATGAAAACACCATGTGTGCACCGGTCTCGAGCCGGTACTTGTACTCGACGTACTCGTAGGGTTGAAGCACGACTTCGTACGCGTCGAACTGGAAGGCGCCGGGGTACTCGCCCACGGGTCCCACGACCGTCGGTGCCATGGGCTGTCCCTCGGCGGTGGGCAGTTCGAACGGCGTCAGCGGCGGGTCGGCGATGGCCGTGAGACCAAGCACACGTCCGGTGCCGAGCGGGTCGACCGCGTACTCCGCGGGCAGCACGATGGTGACGAGCAGCGCCGATGCGACGAGCGCGGCGATGGCAGTCGTCTTCCCCAGTGTCCGGAGGGTCGGATGCGAAGGTACCGTCAGGTCCGTCTCTGTTCTCATGGGCGGTCCAGGAAGTATCCGCTCGCCTGGTACCCGGCGAGCAGAAAGCCGGCCGTCATCAGCACGGCGTTGGTGACGAACGCATGCCGGAGGTACCCCGGCCGTGTCCGCCAGTATCCGAGCGCGATTACAACGGCTGTCAGCGCCAAGAACTGCCCGATTTCGACCCCGCCATTGAAGCTGATGATGTTGGCGACCAGCCCGTTGCGAGACAGCGAGAACTCCTGCAGCTTGGTCGCGAGACCGAACCCGTGAACGAGACCGAAGGCGAACACCGCAACACGCGTGTTGGGTTGCACGCCGAGCGCCCTGAAGCCGCCCATGTTCTCGAAGCCCTTGTAGACGATGGACAGACCGATGATCGCATCGACCACATAGGCGCTGGCGTGGAGGCCGCCGAGCGCGCCGCCCAGCAGCGTCAGGCTGTGACCGACGGTGAACAGGCTCACGTACAGCAGAATGTCCTTCAGCCGGTACAGGAAGAAGATCACCCCGACGAGGAACAGCAGGTGGTCGTAGCCGGTCACCATGTGCTTGGCCCCCAGATACATGAGCGGCACCACTGCCGCCCCATCGAGAGACGACAAGTAACGGGCGTCCTTCGATGAGACGCCGTGTGCGGCTATTGCGGGCACCACGCACAAGACGCAGAGCGCGACCAGGACCAGGAATCGGTATCGGCCGACCGTGGCGGACGGCAGCAGACGCACGGCCTCCACCTACTGGGCCGCCCGCAGCGCGAGCCGGGTCACCGCCGTGGGCCTGATGCCGTTCGGCCCCTTCGTCCAGTCCGAGACCGTCCCGTCGGCGAACCGCTGCCGCAGTGTCCACACCAGTTCCGCCTTGTCGCGCGGATTGCGCGCCACGAAGGCGAATTCCACGAACTCGCCCGGTGGGATGGTCATGGTCCAGGTGATGGCCGTGATGCGGTCGGCCTGTCGTTTTACGTCGTACTTCCAACCCTGTGGCATGCTCACCGTCTCTACGATCACGCCGTCCGGTACTTCCAGCTCCGCGGCGACGGTGGCGACTCTTCCTTCGGTGGGCACGCGCAGCACGTACTTCTCGGTCGCCCCCGCGGTCGACTGCGTCGGGGCGATGGTGATATGCGCCTGCGCCGACGAGGCGAGCAGTACGACGGACATGGATGCGACGCTGGCACGCACAAGTCGTGAATTCATCGAACGTCTCCTTTCAAGCACGGGTGATCTGCTCATCGTCGACCGTTCCCGCCGGTCGTCCGAACCGCTCGTAGAGAATCGGTACGACGATCATGTTGAGGGCGGTGGAACTCAGCAGCCCCCACATGATGACCATCGCCATCGGTGCCTGGATCTCGCTGCCGGGCTGACCGGCGGCCAGCGCAATCGGCACGAGCGCCAGCCCCGCAGCCATCGCGGTCATGAGGATCGGCACGACCCGTTCGGTGGCGCCGCGCACGACGGCGCTGCGGAAATCGGTGACGCCCTCGTGGGTCTGCAGATGCCGGATATGCGACACGAGCATGATCCCGTTGCGTGTGGCGATGCCGAACAGCGTGATGAAACCGACGATCGAGGCCACTGACAGGACACCGCCCGCCAGGTACACCCCGACGACGCCGCCGATGAGAGCCAGCGGCAGGTTGGCCATGATGAGCACCGCGTCGCGCGCCGATCCGAACGCGTTCGACAGGATGAAGAAGATGGCCACGACGACTCCGAGCGACAACCACAGGAGCTGCGTGGACGCGTCGGCTTCGCTCTCGAACTGGCCGCCATACTCGATGCGATACCCCTGCGGCAGCACCACGCGGTCCGCAACGCGGGCCTGGATGTCGTTCACGACACTGCGTAGATCGCGCCCGGCCACGTTGCACTGAACGACCAGCCGCCGCTGCGCGTTCTCGCGCATGATGAAGTTCGGCCCTCGGTCTGGCGCGATCGAGGCCACGGCCGAGAGTGGGACCTGGCCGCCATCTGGCGTCTGCACCCGCAGGTCGGCGATGGCAGCGAGCTCAGTCCCAGCCTGCGGCTCATGCCGTATCACGAGCGGAAACGCGATCTGGCCCTCGAGGATCTGCCCGACCTGGCGGCCGATCCGTGCGGTCTGCACTGCCTGCGCGACCTCCCCTGTCACCAGACCGTACCGAGCGGCGGCGCCGGAATCGGCGCGTACACGCAGCGTGGGAATGTCCGTTTGCGCCTCGACCGCGAGGTCCACGACTCCAGGTACATCCGCCATCGCCGCCTGCACCTCGCGGCCCAGGCTGCGCAGCTGCTGAAGGTCGTCCCCGAAGATCTTGACTGCGATGTTCGCGCGGGTGCCGGACAGCATGTGGTCGATCCGGTGGGAGATCGGCTGCCCCACCGTGACATTGGTGCCCGGCAGTAGCGATACCTTCTCGCGGATCTCCTCGAGGATCGCCTCCCGGTCGCGGTCGGAGCGCCGCAGCCGCACGTCGATCTCGGCCGACTCCACACCCTGCACGTGCTCGTCGAGCTCCGCGCGCCCGGTCCGCCGGGACGTGGAGGACACCTCGGGCACGCTCAGGAGCAGCCGTTCGAGGGTGTTGCCAAGCGCGTTGGAATCGACAAGGCTCGTCCCGGGAATGGTGACCGCACTGATCGTGAGTGCGCCTTCGTTGAACTCGGGCAGGAACGATCGTCCCGCGGACGCGATGCCCCACAGAGCGGCCGCCAACATGACGACGGCGGACGCAATCACGACGTGCCAGCCCCGGAAGGCACGCATCAGCCATCGCTCGTAGGTCTCCTTCAGCCGGTGAGCCAGCCTTGGCTCCCGTCCCTCTCGGATGAGCCGGGACGATGGGAGCAGCCACGAACAGAGCACCGGCGTGACGGTCAGCGCCACCAGCAGGGAGGCCGAGAGCGCCACGATGTAGGCGAACCCGAGCGGACGCAGCAAGCGGCCTTCGACACTGCCCAACGCGAAGAGCGGCAGGAACACGAGCACCACGATGACCGTGGCGAATACCACCGAGCCGCGGATCTCCGTACTCGCGTGGTACACGACGTCAATGACGGTGCGCCGCTCACCCTCGGAGAGTTGCGCGTTCTGTCGCAACCTGCGCACCACATTTTCGACGTCGATGATTGCGTCATCGACCAGTTCACCGATCGCGATGGCCAGACCGCCGAGGCTCATGCTGTTGATCGTCAAGCCGAACCGATCGAGCATCACGGCTGCAGCCATGAGCGAGAGCGGCAGCGCCAGGAGCGTGATCAGCGCCGCGCGGCCGTTCATCAGAAAGAGAATGACGACCAGGATCACGAGACCGGCGCCTTCCAAAAGTGCCCTGAACAGGTTCCTGAGCGCCTGCTCGATGAAGTCGGCCTGCCGGAAGAGATCGCGATGGATGCGCATGCCGGACGGCAGCACCCGCTCGAGATCGTCGAGCGTCGTGTCGATGCGTGTGGTCAGCTCCAGCGTATTCACATTGGGCTGCTTCTGGATTCCCAGAATTACCGCAGGTGAAGCGTTTCGGCTCCCGTCTCCTCGCTTGATCGCGGACCCCTCGCGCACGTGCCCGAGGTCGCGAACCAGGATGGGCGTGGCGGCCGTGGTTCGCACGGCCACGGCCGCGATTGAGTCGATATCCGTCAGGCGGCCGACGCCCCGCACGAGGTACTCCTGCCCCTCGGCAAGCTGAAACCCCGCGCTCGCGTTCTGGTTCGCCCGCGAGAGCGCGCGTTCGACCTCGTCCACGGTCACGGCGTGAGAAGCCAGCCGCGCCGGGTCGAGCACCACTTCGTACTGCTTCTGGTCGCCTCCGGTCGCGATCACCTGTGAGACGCCAGGCACCGCCAGCAGGCGCCGGCGTACCACCGTCTCGGCGACGGTCCTCAACTCTCGGGGCGTGTGTCGATCGGACTCCAGATCAACGAACAGCACCTCGCCCATGATTGACGAGACCGGCGCCAGGTACGGCGGCTCGACACCCGGAGGCAACGAGGCCGACACAAGCGTGAGCTTCTCGGTGACGGTCTGCCGCGCACGCAGGATGTCCTGCCCCCACTCGAACTCCACCCACACCACCGCGACGCCCACGGCGGTGGCGGAACGCACGCGCCGGACCCCAGCGGCGCCGTTCAAGGCCGATTCCATCGGGAAGGTGACGAGCGCTTCGATCTCCAGGGGGTCCATGCCCGGCGCCTCGGCGAGGATGGTCACGGTTGGCGCCGTCAGATCGGGGAGCACGTCCAGCGGAATACGACCCGCCGCCCACACGCCCCAGAGGAAAAACGCCGCGGCCAGCGCCACGACAGTCGTGCGATGGCGCAGGGACCAGCGGATAAGTCCGTCAATCATGCGTCCACTCCGCTCAATGCACGTGACCGTGTGACGGCACCTGCGTCGACAGCGACGCGAGCCGCACGAGATGGGCGCCGGCGCTCACGATGCGCTCGCCCGGCTGCACCCCCTCGACGACCTGCACGACGTCGCCTGACCGCCTGCCGAGCGTGACGGCCCGTCGCTCGAACGACTCCCCTTCACGCTGCACGAAGACGATCGGCCGTCCGCCATCGTCGACAATGGCGGATGCGGGCACCACGGGTGAGGACGCTGTCTCGTCCATGAGCAGGTGCAGGAACACGGACTGCCCCACGGCAAGACCGGCCGCCCGATTATCGAATGCAAAGGCGATCGGCACCGTCCGCGTACGCGGGTCAAGCACACGACCGAGGCTACTGAGAGGCCCCGCCGGCACCCGCGAGGCCTGCCCCGGCACCTCGAGCTCGGCGTTGCGAGCCCGCTTCGCCTGCTCCACGTTCACCTCTGGCACCTGTCCCACCACCTGGACCCGAGCGGCATCGACAATGCGGAACAGCACCGTGCCCTCGGCCACGTTGGCGCCGGTGGTCGCGGTGCGCTCCGCGATGACCCCAGTGATCGGTGAGCGCACCACGAAGAGCGAGTCACCGCTGGCTGCGGCGCCGGCCGTCCTGGCCGCCTGGTACTGGGCCAGCCGTGCGTTGGCGCCGGCGAGCCGTGCGTGTGACTGCTCCTCGAGAGCCTTCGCCTCATCGAGGCGCTTCTGTGGCGCAGCACCGGCCGCGACCAGGCGCTCGGCGCGTTCACGATCCCGGGTGGCGAACTGCAAGGCCGACCGCGCTTCGGCCTGCGCCTGCAGGAGCTGCGGCAGTTCCGCCGGCATCGCTGCCGGCGGCTGGACCCGTGCGAGTTCGTGGCCCTGGCTGACACTGGCCCCTGGCAACGCCTCGATTACCCGAACCAGACGGCCGTCGATCGGCGCCACGACGTCTGCCGCACCGCCTGGCCGTGCAGCGATCACCGCCGGCACGCGCACGCTGTCCCGAATCGCCGACCTGCTCACCAGCGCGGTGCCGAAGTCGAGCGACCACTGCTGCTCCTTCAGGAAGCTGATTGTCTCCACAGGCGACTCCGCTGGCGGGGGTGCCGCTAATGCGCTCTCCTTGTCGGCATAGACCGTAACGGCGCCGACCTGGTGCGTGTCCTCGATGTCACGACCCTTGAGAACGATCGCGAGTTCCCGCGCCCCGCCATGTCCCGGCTTCACGTCGACACCGAAGATGCCCGGCCGTGACGGACCGTCGGCGGCGAACGTCTCCGCGGGTCCACCCCCGCCGCTGAGCCGCACCTCGACCCGTCCTTCGAGGAGGGCCTTGAACGAGTCGAGCCGCGTCAGGTGAATCGCGAACCGCGATGTGTGGCCAACGACCAGCGGCGGATATTCGGCGAACAACTCCGTCCTATCGGTCCACTGGGTGACGCTGAGCGGCTCGGGTTCCGGTTCCTGCACGGGCGCCACCTCTGACGAGGCGCGGCCGCAGCCCGCGATCATGAGCGGGAACAGCAGGAGGGCCCACACGCCCTTCGAAATCATGGCCACAGCTCTTCTCCTACGGCGCGCTCGAGCGCAATCTGGGCGAGACGGAGTTCGAGACGCCGCTCGATGTCACGCAGCCGCGCGCGCGACACGGTCCGGACCGCATCAAGCAGCGCAACGATTCCGATCTCACCTTCCCTGTATGCGACTTCTGCCGTCGTGATCAGCTCCGTGCCCAGGGCGTCGTCCTGAGCGGACTCGAGCGCCTGCTGTCGGAGGCGCAGCGCCTCGACGGCCCGGGTGATGTCGGCGCTCACTTCCTGTTCGAAGGCCATCCGCTCGGCAGCGAGCCGTGCGCCTTCAGCCGCCCACCGCGCGGCGTCGCGACCGCCAGTGTCGAAGAGGGGCACGGCTACCGAAACACCTAACACGGGGCCCCGTTCACGTGACACCGTCGTATCAGCCCGCTTCGTGCCGCCGGAGAGCAGCGGCGCGGGGCGTCGTGCCAGTCTGGCGGCCTCGGCCTCCCTGGCGGTCCGGTTCTCGGCGTACTGCAGCGCGCGAAGTTCTGCCCGTGCTGCTCGCGCGCGCTGTGCGAGACCATCGACATCGAGCGGAATGCGCGTGGCGGTGTCGAACGCCGCCACCCGTTCGACCGTGCTGCCGGGTGGGAGTAGCGCGAGCACGGCACCGCGAGCGTCCACGGCCTCGACGGCGGCGACGAGACCGGCCCGTTGGAGATCTGCCAGCTCCTGCTCCGCCCGAAGCCGGTCGAACCGCGACCCCTCCCCTTCGCGTTCGCGGACGCGCAGGACGTCCACCAGGCGCTGCACGGCAGCGACGTCCGCGGAGGATGCATCGACCCGGGACTGCGCCCAGAGCAGACGAGTGATCAGTCCGGTGGCTTCCACCCGGAGGTCCCAGAGGCGAGCATCGCGGTCTGCCTCGGCAGCGGCGGTCGCCGCAACGCCGGCGCGCGTGAGTGCACCACGGACGCCGAAAACCGGCAGCAGCTGCTCTATCTGGAAGAACTCAGTGAAGCCGGCACCTTCGCGGCTGAACGCCAGGGCAGGGTTCGGAAACACGGTACGCGCCCGCTGCTCGCGGCGGACGACCTCCACTTCGGCTCGAATTGCAGCGGCACGCGGTCCTTCCCGCACGATCGTCTCGACGACGTCGCGCGCGGCGCGCTCCTGCGCCGCGCCCATGGACGGGACTGCCAACACGCACGCCGCCACCCAGGCACACAGTGGTGCTCGGTTCGACATGGCTACCTCGGTTGTACGAAACGGGTCGGACCGGCTCGGACCGGTCAGGCGTCAGGCGGAGAGAACGAGGGGAGGGGCGCGAAGGCCGGAGGTCGACAGCCCTGGCGGGCCGTGCACGCGCACATCGGATGATGGAAAAGGCTGCCAGACACCGATCGGAGCCAGCGCGCAGGACGGCTGCCGCGTCAGGCCCGGCGCATCAAACCCCCACGAACACGCCACGCTCATCAGGGCAACCGTGACCGGCTCGTCCGTGGCGTCGCCCGCGTCGACATGCGTAGCCGCCTCGGCGTCGGCGTGCACTAGCGGTGCACGCCGGTGCGGCCCGGTTGCGTGGCCGTGTGTCGAGGGGCCGTGCTCGCCGGTTCCATGCACGTGCTCGTGGTTCTGCGCCGCCCCATGCACGTGCAGCGGCAGCGCCGACCCAAAGGGCGCCAGCATCAGCATGGAGAGAAGGACCGCGACCAGGCGGGTCATCGTGCTCTGAGTCTATCGGCGGCTCCGGCGGCCGTCAATCGCAGTGGTGTGGCGCGATGGGCAACCGACCCCGCCTTGGGCGCTCGTCTGGGCCGACTCACCTCTTCGCTCCTCAAGAGCGTCAACGGGATGGTTCGTCCGGAAGGAACGCCAGTCCTTCAGGCGCAGCGGCCACTCGTATCGAGTCGATGACGCGGTCCGACGCGGTGTCAATCACTGAGACCGTGCTCGTACCCATATTGGTGACAATCAAGTAGCGGCCCCCAGCGGCGAAAGTGATGCCGTGGGTGCCGGCGTCGGGAGCGATCCGAATCGTGCGAACTACCTCGTTAGTGCTGAGATCGATCTTCTGCACCGTGCCGCGACCGTCTGCACACACGTAGGCAGACGCCTGGTCTGGCGTCACGGTCACCTGGACCGGGCCGGGCTCGGTTGGAACGCGGGCCATGACGGTGTGCGTTGCGGTATCGATCACGGCCACTGCGTTCGCGTTGTGTACGGCCACATACAGCCGCCTGCCATCGCGGGTGACGCTTGCGCCGAGTGGACCGTATCCGACCGGAATCGTTCCCAATATGGCGTGACTGCGTCGGTCGACGACTGTTAGATCCGCGCTGCCGAAGTTGGTGACGAACAGCTTGTCCCCGACCACGATGGCGAAGTGCGGCATGTGCCCGACTCGGATGTGATGCAGCACCTCCAGGGACTTTCCATTCACCACCGCAATCGCGTTCTCGAACTCCAGCGTGACGTACGCCTCGCTTCCGTCCGGGCTGAAGAACGTGTGACGCGGACCTGCACCCACCGGAATCGTTCTCAACGGAGCATCCGTGGCGGTGTCGAGGACGGTGACCGTTGCGTCATTGTTGTTCGTGACCCAGGCAGTTCGTCGGTCGGGTGACAGGAACACGTTGTGGTTCTGTACCCCTACCGGGATCGTCCGACGCAGTGCGCCGGACTGCAGATCGACGATGCTGATGACACCGCCGAACCAGGAGGTCACATATAGCCGTCCGGGGGGAAGATCATTACGGTTTTCCGCGAGGACTACTGCGGTTAGCAAGGTGATGAGTGAGAGAACCATTAGCGCCGGCAGAATTCGTTGCTTCATCGCTGTCTCCACTACCCCTGCCGTACAAGCAGGTTGAGTACAAGTAATCCCCGCCGACAGTTTCCGCCGGGTCGTTCAAGTGCGGTGCCGCGAACGCGCGCCCCTTTTCTACTTGCAAACATCGCATCGCCGACTGGGATGTACTGTCGGCTGCAGACTAGTTCGCGGCGTGCGATTCTACCCGCCCGACACGGCGGAACGCTCGCCCGCCCGCTGACGCTCTCCTCACGTCGAAGCCGTGAACGGGTGAGCGGGCGGCCCGGGCTACTTCGAGTCCCTCACGGCGCGCACGGTCGTGCCGGCGCGGAGCTCGTCGGTGCCGCGGACCGCGACCTCGTCACCCGGCTTTAGCGTACCGACTACTTCGACCGCACTGCCGATGGTCGCCCCGCGCTTGACGTCGACCCACTCGGTAGTACCGTTTCGAATCCGGATGACAAACGTCCGTTCCGTCGTCGTAGCGACCGCTGTTCTCGGGACCAGAAGCGACGGGCCGACCCGTTTCGCCGGCCATTGCAGCTGCGCAAACATCCCGGGCGCGAGTCGACGATCCTGATTCGCAACGTCCAGCTCCACCGCCATGCTGCGGGTCTTCACATCGAGCGCGCGTGCGGCTCGGGCCAGCCTCCCGCTGAACGCCTCCTCGGGAAACGCCGCCACAGTGAACTTGATCTCCTGGCCGACCGGCACGCTGCTGACGTACGCCTCGGGAATGGCAGCGACGAGGCGTAGTCGTGTGATCTGCTGGATGCGAACGATCGGCGCGGAGTTCGGTCCGACCAGAGTGCCGACGTGTGCGGTACGTTCGGTGATCACACCATCAAAGGGCGCAGTCACCTGGCGGTACGACTCGACATCCCGGAGGGCACGAGCCGCCTGACGCGCCGCCTCGACTTGACGGGTCGCCGCATCCACCCGCGCCCGGGCCGCGATTACCTTCTGCTCCGCCACGTGGACGTCGTTTCCCGCGACCACACCGGGTGTCGCTGAGGCGCCCTTCAGCCGATCGAAGGTCGCCTGCTCTGCGGCAATCACTGCTTGTGCCTCGACGAGCTGCGCTTCGGCGGCCTGTACCTTGGCTTCGGCCTCACTGAGCTGCGCCTCCATTTCCGGCGCCACGATTCGCGCGAGCACTGCCCCACGACGGACAACCGATCCGCGATCGACTGGCATCGCGTCGATGAAACCCTGCACCCTCGCGTGAATCTCAACGTCCTGGAACGCTACGAGATCGCCGGGCAGTCCGAGTGTTCGTTCCACCGCCTGAGCTATCACAGGAGCGACGGTTACAGCTCGCGGTTGTGCACCTTCAGAGCGCGACGCGGCGTCTTGAGCACCTGCTCGCACCTGAGAGAACGAGACGAGCATCGCGGCGGTGATGCCGACGCAGACCGGATGATGAAAACACTTGGTCGCCGCCGAACGGCGGAATGACACAGGCGACGCAACAACGCTCACAGGCCCTCCTCGGCACCGGAGTAGAAGCGTGACGCCGGATCGAATGGATCCAGCGACGGAGATCGCTCGTTTGCACGGGACTGAACCAGCGCGAAGAGCATCGGCAGAACAAGCAGCGTCGCACCGGTGGCGCCCAAGAGCCCGCCGATTACCGCCCGGCCAAGTGGCGCCGTCTGAGCGGCCCCGAATGCGAGCGGCACCATGCCCAGCACCATGGCGGTCGTGGTCATCAGAATCGGGCGCAGCCGGCTCTGGGCACCCTCCACCGCGGCCTCGCCGGCAGAACGACCGTCGCGGCGAGCCCGTTCTGCGAACGTCGTCAGCAGGATCGCGTTCGCCACGGCAACGCCAATCGAGACGATGGCGCCCATGAACGATTGGACGTTCAACGTGCTGCCCCAGATGGTCAGCGCCACCAGGACGCCTGCGATGACGGCGGGGATGGTAGCCACGACCATGAAGGCGACACGCAGGGATTGGAAGTAGGCGCCGAGCAGAATGAAGATTGCGCAGATCGCCAGCAGGAGACCGGTCTCGAGGCCTTGCAGGGTCCGCTGCATGGGCGCAACCTGCCCGCGCACCATCACCGACACGCCGCGCGGGACCTCTCCTGCGCCGGCAATCGCGGACTGGACCTCACGCGCCGCCGTGCCGAGATCCACTCCTTGCACGTCTGCCGTGATGGTCACCATCCGCTGCTGGTTGTACCGATCGAACTGCCCGATCGTTGTCCCCTCAGTGACGGTCGCGACATCTCCGACCAGGGGGTAGCGCGTGTCGCCCTGAGCGACTGGAATCGCCTCGACGCTTTCGATGGAATTGGTCAGCGACTGCGGCACCTCCACCTGTACCTGATACGAAACGCCCGTGTTCGGCGCCGCCCAGTAGTTGGGCTGGATGAATCGGGTAGAAGACGTCGCGGCGACCAGTGCCTGACCGACCTCCTGCACGGTGACGCCGAGCTGTCCTGCCCGCTCCCGGTCCACCCGAATGTTGAGGCTTGGGTACTCCAGAAGCTGCGCGTACTGGACATCACGAAGCACAGTGAGCGCCGCCAGTTTCTCCCTCAGCACAGCGGCGTACTTACGACTCGCGGCGAAATCAGGCCCCGAGACCGCGACCTCGATCGGAGTGGAGGCCCCGAAACTCATAACCTGGCTAATGATGTCGGCCGGCTCGAAGGCAACCGACGCGCCAGGCGCGATCTCGGGCAGCTTCTGCCGCACCCGCTCCTTCAACGTGTCGATCGCGACGCCAGAGTCCGGATTGAGGGCCATGCGCAACACGGCTTCGTGCGGACCGCTGGTCCACAGCAGGATGGTGTTGATCGGGAAGCTGGTCGGCTGGATGCCGACGTACCCGATGGAACCTCGCACGTTCTGCGCGCCCGCTTCCGCGGTGACGTACTGCAGGATCTGTTGAGCGATCACTTCCGTCCGCTCGACGCGCGTGCCGGCCGGCGCCTTGATGCGCATCTGCAGTTGGCCAGTATCGACATCAGGAAAGATCTCGGTGCCGATCCGCGCGCCGAGCAGGTACACCACCGCAACGGCGGTCACGGCATAGGCAGCCACCACGGCCCATCGGAACGCCAGCATATGCCCGATGAACCGGCCATAGCGGTGTCTGAGCCCCTGCAGCGCGGCCCGCCCCTCGGGGCCCTCATCACCGGAGCGGCGGAGGAGCCAGGTTGCGAGCACGGGGACATACGTCCGTGCCAGGAGATACGAGGCAGTCATCGCAAATCCGACGGCCAGCGCGAGCGGAACGAACAGTGCGCGTCCGGGGCCCACCATGAACAATGCGGGTGTGAACACGGCGGCGACACAGAGCATCGCGAGCAATTGCGGAACGGCCACTTCGGAGCCGGCCCTGAGGACAGCGAGAGCCCGGTTACTCTCACGCCCGAGGTGGGTATGCATGTTCTCGATCGCGACGGTGGATTCATCCACAAGGATGCCGATGGCGAGCGTGAGGCCTCCGAGGGTCATGATGTTGATAGTCTGGCCCGATACCCAGAGCCCCACGACAGACGCGAGCAACGCCAGCGGAATCGTCGTCACGACAATCAGGGCACCGCGGATGTCCCGAAGGAAGATCAACACGGCGAGTCCCGTGAGAACGGCGCCGACGATGCCCTCTGTCGCGAGCGACCGGATCGCGCCGGTCACGTACTCCGACTGATCGAACTCGAAGTCAACGGTGATATCCTCCGGCACGAGCGAGCGGAAACGCGGCATCGCCGCGCGCACCTCGTTCACGACGTCGAGCGTCGATGCGTCGGCGCGCTTGACGACCGGCAGGTAGACGCTTCGCCGACCATCAACCATGGCGTAACCGGCGAGGATATCCATGGTGTCCTGCACCGTCCCGATATCCCGGAGGAACACGGTCGGCCCGGCCCCCGCCCGGATCGGTATGCCGAGCAGTTCGTCCACGTTGGTGACAACGGCGTTGATTGGCGCGGCTTTGGCCTGGTCGCCGACGCGGACGTATCCAGACGGCACGATCACGTTGTTCTTCGCCACCGCCTGAATGACGTCTGCTGCGGATAGCCCATACGCGCGGAGCCGGCTGGGGTCTGCGCTGATGACAACGGTCCTTTGGTTACCGCCAAGGGGCGGACGGCCAGACACGCCGGGCAACGTGGCGAATTGCGGGCGGACACGGTTCAGTGCCAGATCCTGGATCTCATTGAGCCCGCGGGTGTCGCTCGCAAACGTGACGTAGCCGACCGGCATGCTGCCGGAGTCTTGCCGCAGGACAACCGGCGGCACGGTGCCGGGCGGCATGAAGGCTCGGGCGCGATTCACCTGGGCCACCGTCTCCGCCAGGGCCTGGGCCATGTCGGTGCCGGGATGGAAGTACAGCGTTACGAGTCCTACGTCCTGGATCGACTTGGACTCCACGTGGTCGATTCCGTTGATGTAGAGAAAGTGGAATTCGTAGTAGTTAGTGAGGTAGCCCTCCATTTGGGCCGGGTCCATGCCGCCGTAGGCCTGCGCCACGTACAGCATCGGCGTGCCCAGGTCCGGCAGAATATCGGCGCGCATCCGCTGCAGCGCCAGGCTCGATGTCACCCCGGTGCCCAGCACGAGCATCAGGATGGTGATGGGTCTGCGAAGGGCGACACGAATCAACCACATACTTCGGACTCCGCCGGCTCACCGCGTCGGTACTGCAGGGGCCGGTTCCACGGTCTTGAGAAAGGACTGCACGTCCCCGGCGAGAACGGCTTCCACCAGGAGCGCGCGCCAGACGGCGAGACTCGCCACGGCATTCTCGGCCTCGGCCGCGGCGAGCAACCGCTGGGCTTCGGCGACTTCGACCACCGATGTCAGCCCGGCATCGTACCGGGCTTGAGCCTGCGCGTTCGTCTGACGCGCAGCATCGAGCTGCTGCGGTGTGTTCGCCGCAATCTGGAATGCGGCTTCGGTGATGGCGTGCGCCCGCAGGTTTTGTGAGCGCAGCGTCTGCAGCGTCTGGTCGTAGTGAGCGGCTGCTTGCTCCATCCGCTCACCCTCTACCCGCTGCCGTGCCCGCGCGCGGAATACCTCTAGCGACGGAAAGGTGACCGAAACGCCGACCGCCCAGTTCGGCACGTCGAGCGCGAGGCCGGTGCCGTTCGGCTGTCCGTCAATCTGACGGCTCACCCCACGCCCAGACACCGCACTCTGTAGTTCCACGCGCGGGAGATACGACGTGTTGGCAACACGGTCGCGGGCTTGCGCAGCCTCGACCTGTGCACCAGCCGCAGCCGCCCGTGGATGCTGTGCGACGTCACCGGAGGGCCTCGTTGACCGCGGAGGCACCTCGAACAGCTGGCCGGCGGCCACCTCTATCGTCGTACCGGGCGCGCCCACTGCCTCCGCCAGCGCGATGCGCGCGAGTTGCACGTTGCGCTCGGCTTCGGCGAGGCGGTTCCTTGCCGCCGCCAACTCGGCGTCCGCTCGCGACCGTTCGGCGCCCGCGCGAAGTTCGTTCTCGACCAGCACGCGGACGCTCTCCGCAAAGATCGTCAGACGGTCGACGTTCGTCCGGGCTGCCGTCAGAGCGGCGTCGGCCGCGAGGAGACCGAGAAACGCGTCGGCGGCGCCACTCGCGATGTCGAGTTCTGTCGCCCTGCGTTCCGACTCGGCGACATCCGACTGCGCACGCGCCAGCGCGACGCTGGCGCGTCGCCGGCCAAAGTCGACGGCATCCCATGACATCAGGAGACCACCGGCACTGCTCCAGACGCCGTCAAGCGTCTGACTGCCGAGGACCGGCCCAGAGACGGGCGGTACGATGAACTGCGGCAACAACAGGCCGTAGACGTTGTTGCGCGTCGCGCGGTTTGCCTGCCACAACAAGTCGACGCGCGGCAAGTACGCAGTTCGCGCAACTCCGATCTCGCCGACCGCGGCCGCCGATCCGGCACGGGCTTCGCGCACCGCGGGATGATTTCGAAGGGCGAGCTCGACCGCCGACCCGAGCGTCAGCGGGGTCGACGCCTGCGCAACAGCGCGTGGCGAGTCTAGAAGTAAGCCAATCAATAGCGCGATCACCGTCAGACTGCGCTTCACCAACAATCGGATGCTCCTCGGGCTCTCGGGCACGTTGGGCCGACGAGCCAGACGTCAGCTCAACGTTCGCCGCGTTGTTTATTGCCACGTGGCCGTGCAGTATCGCACTGGACGGGTGTGGCGTGCAACAGGTGTTGTGTTATACATGCATCATGCGTACGGCAGCCGTCCCGCCTTCACGTCGCGGTGACGCACAGATGGCGTTCATCACCACATGACTCCGACGGAGTCTGCGCTGTGCGTTCTTCTGAACTGGGCCGCCGGACCCGCACCGCGGCGCGTGCGCGCCGCCGTAGATGAGTCGAACGGTGCCAGTGAACGTCACGGGTTGGAGATGGAGTAAACCGAGCGCGGCAGTGGGTAAGGACAGCGCCCGCGCTGCAGCGAGCGACGAAGGTATTCGGGCGGCCACGCCGCTACTGCGTCACACAAGGCTCTGGGCGTTCAGCCGCCGCCCGCCGAAGGTAAATCGCGGCGTGATTAGTAGGTGTGCGTCCGTGCTGGGCCTGCTCTTGTTCGCATCGAACTGCTGGGCACAGTCAGACAAGGAGGCAACATCTCAGGGAACTCCGGCCACCACTCCCCGTCATACGGCACAGCGGCAGGCCTCGGTGAACGTCGAGCCGCGTCTCCGGCGGTGGGTCGAGTTTCAGACGTTGACGCTTCATGCCAGGTACCGGTACCTCGATTCGAACCGACAGCCCGCCTCCCACGACCCTCAATACAAGGAGGCGATCCGCGCGCGGTTCAACATCGACGCGAAACGCCGGCTCACTGTTAACGCAGGATTCTTCAGCGGCACCCAATTTATCGGCACGTTCGACAATATCGGCCTCGGTTTCAATGACGGTGACTACCATAGCCATTACCTCAAGCAGCTCTTCCTCTCTGCTGCGCCCATCACCGGCGTGGAATTACAGTACGGCGGCATCTACGTCGTCCGTGGCGAGAGTACGGAAATCACCACTTACGATGACGACGGCTACATCGTCGGGCAACGGATCACAGCCCGCCACCCCAAAGAGCTGTTCTTTGACGAAGTCACCGCAACACACGGGATGCTCGGCCCGAGCGCCGTTCCCAATCTGTTCGCGAGGTGGTCCGGTCTAACGAACCCGAACTACACCCAACTTCTGGTGGTCAAGCGCGTTACCTCGGCAGTGTCTACCTCCGCGGACTACTCGACTGCCGCCGGCGCTAACACGTTGCGAGCAGCCGCCGTGATCCGGTGGAAACCCACCGCGTACATCAACTCCCTGCGTTACGAGCAGTACTACCGAATGACACCGGATACCGCTTCGGGGTTCGCGGTAACAGCGGAGGCGCGGCCCGTGCGCCGGATCCGGTTCTCCGGCGGGTACACCACAATCGACGAGCGCTACGACGCAAATACCAGCCGCGCCAAGCTGAACTCCGAGCGCATGCAGCGGGGCCGGCGTTTCTTCCTCACCGCCAACATCCCAATCGCCGGGCCGCTCAACGCCGTGCTTTTCTTCACACGGGCGTTGCCTGCTCCCTATGAATTGACGAACCGAACCCGCGTGGATGTGATGTTTCAGTACGACCTGCTCAGCGTGCTCAGACGCGCTGGCAAGGTGTGAGACAACGAGCTGGGTTTCTCCAGCGGTTGCAAGTTGATGCGGAATGCTTTCAGCGCAAATCGATAAGCCGAGTTCCATTGCAACGTTCGCGATGCGCTCGAACCGGAACGACACTCTAGCGGCTTTTGTGTCGTCACCGTCGCTCTCTACATGCACCTCTGAATGGGAAGATGTTTATGCCTCGTTCACTACTGTCATCAGTTCTCATCTTGGGATTGGCTGCGCCAGGTCACGCACAAGACCCCCCGCATGGAGTACGTGAAGTCACCACGTCCGATACGTGGGTCGTACCAGCCGGAGTCACACACGTCGTAGTCGAGCTATGGGGAGGCGGGGGAGGCGGAGGGGGCGGAGGCGCAGCTGTGATCATCGCGGGCAATGTTGTTTCCGGCAGCGCCGGCGGCGGCGGTGGTTCAGGCGCGTACGTGCGCGCGAGTCTGGGGGTGAAGGAAGGCCAGGCCTACCAGATTTCCCTCGGCATCGGGGGTGCCGGAGGTCAGGCCGCGAGGGGCCGGGTGCCGGCGCAGCAGGGCGCAAACGGTGGGGACACCGTCTTATCTCTCGAGAATCAAACGCTCATGGTAGCCCGCGGTGGCGGGGGTGGAGCAGCGGCTGACAGCAAGCTCAGGGGCGGCCAAGGTGGCGCCGGCGGAGCCGTTCAGGAAGGATCGCATATCCTTGTGCGCCACGGTATTGCTGGCGCAGCGGGACGTGAAGGCGGATGGGAATCACATCCAACGCCAGGAGGCGCCGGCGGCAACGCCGTGCCTGGAACGATTCAGCCAGCGGGCTCGTCCGGGGGCGCGGGGGGCAACGCCTCTTACGCGGAGCGGAGTACGAACGGGGAAACGGGCGGAAGCGGTGTTGTAATCCTGACGTGGTGAGACAGAGGTGGAGCGCGCGCCACCGTGGCGAGACTCGCCACGGCGTTCTCGCTTCGGCCGCGGCGAGCAGCCGCTGGGCGGCGGTGAGTTCGGCGACGGACGCCCGCCCGCATCGTACCGGTCCTCCGCCTGCGCAGTCGTCTGGCTCGCAACCGCGGGCTATCGCGGTGTGTTCGCCGCAATCTGAAACGCGGTATCGGTCGCGCGCGCCGCAGCTTTTGCGAGCGTAGCGTCCCCGTGTCCGGTCACAGTGAGCGGCGGCTCGCTCCACCCACTCGCTTTCGCCCGCTGCCGTGCCGGCACGCGGAGTACTTCCAGCAAGGCAAGGTGACCGAAATTCAGACGGCCCAGTTCGGCACGTGGAGGGCGAGGGCGGTGCCGTTCGGCTGTCCGTCAATTTGGCGGCTCACACCACCCCCAACACCGCGCTCTGAAGTTCCAGACGCGGCAGGTACCACGTGCGAGCAGCACGGTCGCGAGCCTGCGCGACCTGTGGACCGGCCGCTGCCGCCGGTAGGTGCCGGGCGATATCGCTGGCGGCCCGCCTCGGCCGCGGAGGCACCCGCAGCAGCCCGGCCGCCGCCGTCTCTATCGTCGTGTTGGGAGTGCCGACTGCCTGCGCGATACGCGCGAGTGCAGGTTGCGCTCAGCTTCGTCCTGCGTTCCCTGCCGCAGCCGACTCGGCATCCGCGACAGTTCGGCGGCCGTGCGAAGTTGGTTTTCGACCAGCACGTGAACGCTCTCGGCAAAGGTGGGCAGGCGCAACCCCTGCCAATGTCGTGCGTGGCGACTCGGCGACATCCGCCTGGGCACGTGCGAGTGCGAAACTGGCGCGCCGGCGGCCTAGCCCGAGGCCTCCCACGGCATCAGGAGCACTACCCCAGCACTACTCCGGACGCCGTCAAACAACCGCGGCGGCCGATCCGGCACGGGCTTCGCGCACCGCGGGATGATCTCGAATGGCGAGATCGACTGCCGACCCGAGCGTCAGCGGTGTGGTCGGCCGGAGGACAGCGCGTGGCGGGGTTCACGACGAAGCGGATTGATAGGCGATCCGGGTAACACTGCGCTTCACCAACAATCGGATACGCCTCCGGCTCTCCAGCGCCCCTCCGCCGACGAGTCAGACGTAGGTTCCACGTGGCCCCTGGCGGGCGGCGCGACGTGGTGGCGCAGTACGGTATCGAGCGGGAGTGCCATGCAACACGTGTTGTGATATACACGCGTCATGCGTCCCTTACTCATTCTGCTGGCAATGCTCGTCTTCGCACAACCCGCTCGCGCACAGGAAATGCCCTCGGACTACGCGGGGGTGCTGAAGACCCTCAACCGCCAAGGCGACTACAAGGACGGCGTTCTCAAAGTGAACATCCCGAGGGGCGACCTGAGTGTCGCCATCGACGGGGTGGGCGTCCCGACACCGCTCGGGTTCGGCGGCTGGATTGCGCTCGCCAAGGGGGATCACGGCGACGTCATGATGGGCGATCTGGTGCTCACAGAAGAGGAAGTCAACCCGGTCATGTCCGCCGTTCTCGACAACGGACTCGACGTGACAGCCTTGCACAACCACTTCTTCTACGAGACGCCACGAATCTTCTACATGCACGTGCACGGCCACGGTCCGGCGGCGGACATCGCGAAGCGGATCGCGCCGGCCATTGCGTTGATCGGCAAGACGCCAGCGCGTGGCGGCAGGACAGCGCCCAGGAAGCTCGACGAGAAGCTGGACGTTGCCGCGCTGGCGAAGATCGTCGGCCATGAGGGCGAACAGACCGGCCCCGTTTACAAGATCACCATCGGACGACCCGACATCCCGCTGAAGGAGATGGGAGCCACCATTAACGCCCGAATGGGTCTGAATACCTGGGCTGCGTTCTACGGCAACGAGGCGGAAGCGGTCGTGGCTGGCGATGTCGCGATGCGGGCTGAGGAAGTGACACCGGTGCTCAAAGCGCTCCGTTCGAGCGGGATCGAGGTGGTCGCCATTCACCACCACATGACCTCAACCGAGCCCACGGTCTACTTTCTTCATTATTGGGGCCGCGGACCCGCACAGACACTCGCGGCTGGCGTGCGCGCCGCAGTAGATCGCACGATGCCCCGCCGGTGAACGTCACCTCTCGGCCGGATACCGGCCCAATCGAGCCGGCCAGTGCCGTGGATCGAGGACTGCGCCCGCCGCTGCAGCCCGCGCCTGAGGTGTGCCCGTGGCTGCTCCTGGTCCACCAGCTACCGGCACGCCCATCGAATCTGCGCGTACGAACGTGGAGGCGGATGCAGCAGCTTGGCGCGATCGCCGTCAAACAGGCGGTCTATGTCCTTCCCAACTCGCCAGCGGCTCGGGAGGATTTCGAGTGGGTGAAGTCGGAGGTCGAGAGTAGCGGCGGACAGGCCAGCATCTTCGTTGCCGCGAGGCTGGACAAGTTTGCGAACGATGAGCTTGTCCAAGAGTTCCGTCGTGCTCGTGAAGGCGACTACACAGAGTTGGCGCGCGCCGTCGAGCGCGCAGTTCGCGCTGCGCGTCGGGCACGGGCCCCGCGCCGGTCACGCCGCGTGGCGCCCCGGTTAGTGGAGATGTTTCGGCAGCGCCTGAGAGCGCTGGAGGCCATCGATTATTTCAGCAGCGCCGGGCGCGACCGGGTGATTCTGCTTATGACTGAATTGGAGGAGATTCTGAACAGTCGCCCGGTCCGGAGTTCGAGTCCGCCAGCGCCTAAGAGCTACGAGGGCCGAACGTGGATCACACGGCCTCGGCCTGGCATCGATCGGATGGGCAGCGCGTGGCTCATCAAACGGTTCATCGACCCCGAGGCGCGATTCGAGTTCGCCGACCGTCCGCCGTCAGGAGGGAACGGAGTGCCGTTTGACATGTTCGGCGTCGAGTTTACCCACCAAGGCGAGTGGTGCACCTTTGAGACGCTGGCACACACGTTCGCTGTTCCAGGGGCCGCCGTGACCAGGCTCGCCGCCATCGTCCACCATCTCGACCTGAAGGACGCAAGCACCGCACCGCCGGAAGCCGGTGTGGTCGGTGCGATGGTGGAGGGCCTCCAGGCAGTCTATTCCGACGACCACACATTGCTCGAGCAAGGAATGACGATGTTTGAAGCACTGTATCGGTCATTCGAGCGGTCCGACCGGCCGAGCGGGCCGCGGCCGGTCGCGCGGCGAAAGCGTTCGGGAGGCCGCGGTTAGCCGTTGCGGGTCAACCGGACCAAGAGATATCCCGAGAACCAACCCCTGCCCTCGCCGAGGGTGGGGGGTCAAGGTTCTGCAATCCACTCGAAGGTCCTAGGTCGTAATTGTGGATACTCGCAAGCCCCCACCATAACCCGCATGGTAATTGTGTCTGTCGCGAAACCGGCTATGCTTGGTCCTGAAAGGGAGGGCCGATGAAAGCCACCAAGAAGGTCATCGAACTGACCCCGGCGAAGTGGGTCTGCTGCTGCGGGGCACCCTGCCCCAACTGCTGCACCTGCGACCAGATCCAGAAACCGTAGCCACCCCGACCGCTCGACCGTTATCAAGGCCGCTTCCGCTTGCGCGGGGCGGCCCTTTCTTTTGTCCGCGCGGCCTCCCTTTGGCGGCGGTGTCTTCAGCAACGCCCCGAGCGGCGTGCGTAAGCTTCTGCTTTCTCCCGCTGATTGCGCGGCGAGCTGGCTGGGGGTCGCACCGGCACCACTTCGACACACATGGCGCCGCCACCTCTTGCACACGGATGCGCCGCGCGCGGCCCCGGCCAGCCGCATCCGACAGCCGGCGCCGTTGTAGCACGGCCGGCGACGACCCGTGGCAGCGGGAAGGGGGTTCAGCGTTGGTCAGCGTGCTCTCGATGGACTCAGTGAGCGGGCTCTAAGCGGCGGCTGCGGACAACAGGCGGCGGGCACACGTGCCCGCCGCCTCCACTATCTCTCCAGGACTGCAGCTCCATTCCGGGGTCTGGCGGGGACGGCAGCGGAAGCTCTCAGCCGCCGTTTCTGCTTGATGGACTGTGACTTAGCACCAGAAGTCGCACGCCATCAATAAGTTCCAGATTACGGCGTTCCCAAGTTCGACTCCCGCCGCCTCCACCATCTAAACGCTTCTGGCGAAGCTACTTAGCGGTTTCGCCAGTTGCCGTTGCCCCGCTATTGCCCCCGGCAGTTCCGAACCGGGGCGTCTCCAGCACCCGAATGGCGTCCTCAACGGCCGAGGGGCTCAGGTGCATGTACCGAGACGTGGTGCTCAGGTCTTCGTGTCCCGCGAGTTCCTGAATCGACCTCGCCGGAACTCCACGCATCGCCAGGTGCGAGCAGAACGTGTGTCGCAGGATGTGCACGCCAGGCTTGACGTTCGCCTTCCTCGCCACCCGCTTCATGACCACCTGCACCATCTTCCGGGTCAGCGGTTCCCCTGATTCGCCACACAGCACACGAGGGCTCTTCAGGTGACGTGTCTGACGTAGCGCTTCACTCAGCCGCTTCGTCATCGGGACCAGCCGCTCGCGCCCACCTTTCGGCAACGTGACGTGTCCCTTCCAGTCCGACCGCGAGACGCGAAGCCGACGGTTCTGCAGGTCCACATCGGACCATTCGAGCGCCATCAGTTCGCCGCACCGCAGCCCCGCGTCACCGCCGAGCAGGATAATGAGCCGCGCTTGCGCATCGTTCTCAGTCACGGCCAGCAGCCGATCGAATTCCTCGAAGTCATAGAAGCTCGCCTTCGGTTTCGCCGTCCTGAGTAGCTTGACGGTGCACGGCATCTGGTCGATGACATCCCACTCGACGGCTTTCTTCAGAAGCGTGTTCAGCACCGTGAGGATGTTGTTCACGGTCTTGTTCGAACGCTTCGTCAGTCGGCTCTTGAGCTGCTGGACGTTCTCGGTCGTAATCGCGTCGAGTTTCTTGCCGCCGAGTGCAGGGACCAGATGCTGCGCGAGGATGGCGGGTGTCGTCGTCGCTGGCCACGGACTTCGTGCTCGATGCGCTCGAACAAGCCATCTACGACCGCTGCTGGGCGGGCCTCACGGACCTGGTCCATCACAGCGACCGGGGCACGCAGTACGTCTCGATGCGGTACTCCACGCGCCTCGGTGAGGCCGGGATTGCACCGTCGGTGGGGAGTCGGAGGGATTCGTACGACAATGCCCTCGCCGAGTCACTCATCGGCCTCTTCAAGACGGAGGTGATTCAGCGACGAGGCCCGTGGCGTCATCTGGAGGCCGTCGAATTCGCCACGCTCGAGTGGGTGGACTGGTTCAATCACCGGCGGCTGCTCGAACCGATCGGCTACGTGCCACCCGCCGAATTCGAAGCGAGCTACTATCAGCAGCTCGCAGGGGGTGGCGCTCAACGGCAGCCAGATCCCAGCCACGAGGTGGACGGGATGGCCGCTGAGCGCCCGCAGGACTTTCTTCGACCACTACAGAACACACAAGGGACGACAGAACTCAACGCTTAACTCACACTAACTGCCCTCCGACAGACCCGGTGCACTTCAATGCTTCTGGCGTCGGGTGAGAGACGCGCCATCGCATAAGCCCGCGCAGGCGCCGGAATCGGCTCCTCTCGACCCTGGCGCGTCACCCACACGAGCGAACGGGTGGTATCAGACACGTCACCGAGCTACCAGAGGGGCCGAACACGCCAACGGCACCAGAGCCGGCGCTTGCCGCGGCCGAAGGGCTGGAGTTGCGCGACCAGGACTACGCCCGCGCAGCCGAAGCCTACCGCACAGTGCTCGTGCACAGTCCACCCGATGTCCGGCCGCTGATCCTGCACCGCCTCGCCCGCACCTTGAAGAAGGCCGGACAAGACGACGCGGCGACGGCGCTGTTCAAGAGCCTCGCGCACGACAACCGGACATACATCGGCGACGTCCCGCTGGGCCTCGTCGCCGCGTACGAACTGCGGTCGCCGGCACTCTATGCGGACCTGATCGCAGGCCGGTGGCTCCTGGATCGCACGCGTCTTGCGTTCTATGCCGACGCGGCGGCCGCATGGACGGCGCCCGATCGTCGGAGGGACCTCGACCTTCAGCGCCAGGCGAAGCGCACGCTGACGGAGGCGGCGGAGTCGCTGCTCTCGGGGTCACCACAGCAGACGCACGTCAGGGTCGGGCCAGCACCAACTCCGACAGGGACGGTCACGGCGCTCGTGAGCCGGTCGTGGATGCAGGACCAGGTGTGGCGTGATGCCTCCGCGGAGGCAGTCACCCAGGGTCTCGACGTGACGTTGACGATGCCTGGCGGGTCGATCGCGTTCGCATCGTCGGGTTCACGTGGTGCGGCGTCGGGGCCGCTCATGGCCTCCGCTGCCCTCGGCGGCGAGGCCGCCGCCTGGCAGGTGACCGTCGTCCCCACACGTCCAGCAGCGTTCACCGCCCGGTTCGAGCGCCAGCGGCTGCTCTATTTCGTCCTCCTCCTGCTCGTCGTCGGCTTACTCGGCTTCGGCAGTTACGCGACGGCCCGCGTGGTGCGGCGCGAGCTGGAGGTGGCGCAGATCCAGTCGGACTTCGTCGCCACCGTGTCGCACGAGCTGCGGTCGCCGCTGACGGCCATCCGCCAGCTCGCCGAGTTGCTCGTGCGCGGCCGCGTCGGGGACGCGGCGCGACGGCAGGAGTATTACGAGCAGATCGCACGCGAGGGGGATCGTCTGTCGCGTCTGGTCGACACTCTCCTGGATTTCGCGCGGATGGAGAACGGCGCGAAGGACTACCACTTCGAAGCGCTCGAGCCGGCGTCGTGGCTTCGGCGCGTGACCGCCGAGGCCGGCCACCACTATGCATCACGTGGCGTCTCGATCGCCGCCGACATCCCGGAGCGGCTGCCCGAGATCATCGCGGATCCCGCGGCGCTGGCCTGCGCGGTCGAGAACCTGCTCGACAACGCCGTCAAGTATTCGCCCGGACGCGACACCGTGTGGGTGAGCGCGGCATCGGGTGCGCACGGTGTGACAATCGCCGTGCGCGATGCGGGCGTCGGCATCGCGGCAACCGACCAGGCTCACGTCTTCGAGAAATTCTACCGGGGCCGCGCGTCGATCACGCAGCGCGTGAAGGGGGCCGGGCTGGGCCTCAGCCTGGTGCACCGGATCGTGGAGGCACACGGCGGCTCCGTTGCGTGCCAGAGCCAGCCTGGCGTGGGCACCACCTTCGCGATTCACCTGAGGGCAGCCTGAGATGGCCCGCATTCTCGTGGTGGAGGACGAACCAGCGATCGCAATGGGTCTTCACGACGACCTGACGCTCGAGGGGCACACGGTGGAGGCGGTCGCCGACGGCGTGGACGGCGAACGCCTGGCACTCGAGGGCCGACACGACCTGCTGCTGCTCGACATCATGCTGCCGGGAAAGGACGGGCTGGCCGTGTGCCGCACGCTTCGCGCCGCCCGGATCCGCACGCCCATCATCCTGCTGACGGCCCGCGGCCAGGAGATCGACAAGGTGCTCGGCCTCGAACTCGGGGCCGACGACTATGTCACCAAGCCATTCAGCCCACGCGAACTCGTCGCACGGATCAACGCCGTGCTCCGGCGCACCCATGAGCCACCCCCTCCCCGAGCCGTGTTCTCGTCGGGCAACCTGACCGTCGACTTCGTCCGGTTCGAGGCGTTCCTCGGCACCCGGCGGGTGGACCTGACCGCGCCGCAGAACCTGCGTCGGGCCGCCACGACGGACGCGCTCACGCAGCTCGCCAATCGCGCAGCCGTCACGGCGCACGTGCACGAACTCTTCGATCGGCGACACGCCGGGTCGAGATGCGCGTTGTTGTTCATCGACCTCGACAACTTCAAGCAGATCAACGACACCCTGGGCCACGACGCTGGCGACACCCTGCTCGCCGATACCGCCAGCCGCCTGTCAGGCGCGATTCGGGACGCCGACACCGTCCTCACACGCTCACTGGCAGGGCGATTCGGAGGCGACGAGTTCGTTGTCGTGCTCGAAGGCCTGCGGCACCGCGAGCAGGCGGACATCGTCGCGTCGCGCATCCTGAAGGCGATGTCCGTGCCGTTCGCGCTCGCGGGCCAGCAGGTGCAGGTCCGGTGCAGCATCGGCATCAGCCTCGCCGACGATGACGTCGAGAATGCCGACACGCTGTTCCGGCGCGCCGACGTCGCGATGTACCGCGCCAAGGCGCTCGGCAAGGCCGCGGTCGTGGTCTTCGACGACGGCATGCGGTCTCGTGGGCTCGAGCGACCGCGAATCGCCCAGGACATCCAGGATCGGCTGGCCGCCGGATCGATGCGGGCCGGCTTCACCCCGATTGTCGACATCGCCACCGGACGCGTCCGTGGCGTCGCTGCCGCGCCGATCTGGCGAGCCACCGAGGACGACGAGACCAGCGACGAGGAGTACCACCGGGCCGCCGACGATGCCGGGCTGCTGACCGGGGTGGCACACGCGGTGTTCACCCAGGCGGTCGACATGGCTCGCCTCCTGCGCGACCGAGGGGCGCCGGCCCTTCCCATCACCGTGGCCGTGTCAGGGGGCCAGTTCGCAAACCCCGAGCACCGGGCCGCCATCGATCGCGCCTGTGCCGACACGGCCATTCGCGAACGGCTGCGTCTGGCCCTCGACGAACAGGACGTGGCACCCGACAGGGGCGCCACGCGGCAGCTCGTGCTCGATCTCCACAACCGCGGCGTGCGGTTCACCCTCGGCCGCTTCGGTGGCGGTCTGCTGACACTGGGCCTGCTGCGAACGCTTCCGCTCGACGGCGTGACGCTGGACCGGTGGTTCGGGGAACTCGACACGGATGCCGAGACCATGGGTGGGCTGCAGTCCCTCGTCCTCGTCAGCCACTCACTGGGTCAGATGGTGTGTGGTGGTGGCGTCGAACGCGAGGCACAGATCGCCACGCTGCGGGCGCTGAACTGCGATACGGCCGAGGGCCCGTTGTTCGGAGTGGCGACCACGGCTGACGAACTGCTCGTGTTGACCAAGGCGGACCACTCGGTCGCGTGCCGTCTCGCCGCCTGACGCGGCGGCGCGCCCTCCGGAACAGCGGCCTCGCCCGCGATGCGCGGCGACACCTCAGCTCGTACCGGACTGCCCACAGCGGCTCACAGGATCTCGAACACGCGGTACGCCACCCGCTGCGGCACCTGGACGCTCACTCCGACGAACACCGCCCGCGTGAGCCACTCGTACTTGCTGGAGTCGGTCTCGAAGACCGGCGTCGTCCGCCAGTAGCGCTCGCCCTGGCCCGCGGGCCGCGTGTGAATCACGCCGCGGTATGACATAGGGATCGTCGCCTGCCGGTGCGGGCGGCTGGCGTCGCGAGTGGTGTTCCACGCCCGGCTACGTGCGTGGACGGTCATTCGGCGGCCGGCGGGCGCCGCGTCACGCGCGGGCGGACGCCGCGCCCCCGTTCAGGCGATGCCGACCGCCCTCTGCACCTCCACCGACAGCGGCGTCGAGAACTCGAGGCCCACGACCTGCGTGGGCGCGTCGAGCGTGCGGAGGTCGGTGACGTGCACCACACGCGCGGAGAGATCGAAGCGGCCCTTCGGCGTGAAAAGTTCGAACGTTTCGATGTCCCCCGGGGCGTAGGCCGGCATCGCGTGCACCGTGCAGCCCCCGGCGCTGAGGTTGATCAACGCGACGTGCTGTCCTTCGGTCGTCCGCAGCGTGACGCCCGGCGGACACAGCACGCGCTCCCCGCCTCGGCGTTCGACGACCGGAATGCACCCGCGCGGGCTGGCGTGTCGGGATGATGCTGCGTCTGGCATGTCTCACGTATCGGCTCGAGCCGCGGGGTTCAACAGGGCTGAACCCAGGCACCGACCCGGCCCGCGCCCCTGAGAACGCGCCAGCGGGCCCGGGCTCCAGACGGGAAGCCGCCTATAATTTCGCGACAGGGTCGGCATGTTCTGGTACGTCCTGCCCGGCAACGGGCTCTTCGGAGGAGTCAAGAAGGCATTCCACTGCGCGGATGCGCTCACCGCGGCCGGCTATCCGTGCGCCGTGGCGACCCCGGATGGCCTGCGGCCCGCCTGGTTCGAGAGCCATGCCGACGTCACGACGCACGACGTCCTGGCCGCGCGCTGCACGGCGGACGATGACGTACTGTTCTCGTGCCCGGCGGACTCCGCCTTCGTGGACACGCTGCCGGCCCGTCGCAGGATCGTGCACATGCAGGGCGCGGCCACCGCGGCCGACCGTGCCCTCTTCCACTGGTCGCGCGGATACGAGTTCATCTCGCACGGGCTCCACATGTCGTTCGAGCTGCAACGCGCGGGTCGCGTGGCGCCGTACGTGCCCATGGGGATCCCGGCCGTCTTCCACTGGCGCGGCGAACCCAGAACACCCCTGCGCATCGTCGCGATGCCACGCAAGGGCGCCGAGGTGCTCCGGTTCGTCGAGGCCGCCCTCCCGGACGGCGCGGAACTCGTGACAATCGACGGAGCGCCCGAGCGGGCGGTCGCTGACACCCTGAAGGGCGCCGACATCTTCCTGGCCATCTCGACCTCCGAGTCCTTCGGGCTGCCTCCGCTGGAAGCGATGTGCGCGGGCTGCTGCGTGGTCGGCTTCCCGGGCGTCGGCGGGTTCGAGTTCATGCGGCATGCCGACACGGCCCACGTCGTCCCAAACGGCCATGTCCCCGCGCTGCTCGACGCGCTGCGGCTGGTCTGTCGCGACGCGGGGTATCGGGAGGCCCTGAGGACCCGGGCGAGGGCGCTGGCCGCCGGCTACACGATGGCGCGCGAACGCGAGGGGTTGCTGCGGGCACTCGGGCTGTGCGACGGATGCGCGCCGTGAACCGGCTCTGGCTCGACCTCGGCGACCTCGGCGCGTTCATCACGCCGGCCAGCCCCTTCGACCTGTGGCAGGACCACGGCCTCGGGGTCCTCCGGACCATTCTGTCTCGAGCCGGACTTCCCACCGACGTGTCTTCCACGCGCGCGGCGCGGCGGCTGGACGATCTGGCGCCCATGCTCGCCGGCTATGACCTGCTGTTCATGAACGTGCGCAGTTACACGTTCCCGCTCGCCCGTGAGGCGGCCCGGCTTTTCAAGGCCCTCAATCCCGGGGGGCTTGTCGTGGCAGGCGGCATGCACGCCTCGGTCGCGCCAGCCGATCTCGTTCACGCCGGCGAGTTCGACCGGATCGTCCAGGGTGCCGGCGAGCAGGTGGTGGTGGACCTGGCGCGCGACCCGCACGCCTTCCCCCGGATGTCGACCGGCCCGTCGGCGAAGTCGATGGACGAGTGGCCGCTCGTGGACCGTACGCTCTGGCCGAACCCCCGCCGGCCAGACTGTCCGTGGCCCCTCGAACCCTCCGCGGGGTGGGGTCCGCCGCCGGTGGCGACGGTCCTCACCAGCCGCGTCTGCCCCTGGCAGTGCGCCTTCTGCAACGAAGCGTCGTACATCCCGAACATGGGACGCCGCAGCCCCGACGCGGTCGTCGACGAACTCAACGAGCTCGATGCGCGGTATGGCCCGATCGGGTCGGTCGTCATCCACGATTCGATGTTCTTCCAGCAGCCGGCGTGGCTGGCGCGCTGGATTGACGCCTACACGACACGCGCACGCCGGCGGTGGCCGTACTGGGCGGCGGCGCGCGCGGACACCGTGCGCCGCTGGCCCGACCTCTTCGAGGCCCTGGTTCGGGACACCTGCTGGCAGACGGTGTCGATCGGCTTCGAGTCTGGCAGCGACCGCGTGCTGCGGATCCTGAACAAGGAGTGCACCGCCGAGGACAACTACTTCGCGATCGAACTCCTGAACCGGATCGGCGACGATTGCCTGCGCCGCGGCGAGACGCCGCCGCGCTTCTGGGCGAACGTCATGCTTGGCGTCCCCGGCGAAACCCGCGAGGATGCGTTCGACACGATGCGCATGGTGCAGGCCATGCGGTACCGCCAGGTGTCCACGTCGTTCTACGCGCCGTACCCCGGGTCCGCCCTCGGCTACCAGATCACCGCGGAAGGCAGCAGCCTGCTCGGCGACGCGGAGCACGACCGCTACCCCGATGCCCCCAAGGTGCGCGATGTGGATTACGCCTTCTACCGCGACCTGCTCGCCGGAGCGTACGAGGCGGAAGTCGCCGCGCGCCCCGCTCCCATCGGTGTTCCGCCCCTGATGCCGGGCACGCGACGACCGAGCCGGATCTTCCTCTTCGGCCTTCCGTCCGGTGTGCAGAAGCTCGGCTTCGGACCGACCGCCGAGACCGCACTCGACGGCCTGCGCCTGCGCCTCCCCGACTCGGCGCTCGAGGGTGCGGGCGCGGCGCGGGCGCAGCCAATCGCGCAGCGCGACCTGCAGCGGCACCTCGATCGCCTCGGCTGACCCGTGCGCGTCCTCTTCACGAACTGGCACTACAGCATGCTGGGCGGCGCACAGACCTGGGTGTACACCGCCGCACGCGCGCTGCACGAGGCGGGTCACGAGCCGCTCGTCTGGTCTGCCGGGCTCGGCGAGATCGCACGACGCACGGAGGAGTTCGCGCGCTGTTCGACACGGCTGCGCGACCTCGCGCCGTGGGACGTCGTCTGGGGCAGCCACCAGCTCACCGCGCTCGTCCCGCCGCGCGCCCCGCGCTGCCAGATCGTGCACGCGACACAAAACCAGGATCAGGAAGCTCCCATCCCCGGCCTCGACGCGTACTTCGCGGTGTCGGAGGAGGTCGCAGATCTGCTCGCGAGCCGCGGCCTGTGGTGCGAGGGGATCGTGCGGCAGCCGGTGGACGTCGAGCGGTTCCACCCGCGGACGCCGCTCCGCCCCTGGCCTCCCCGCGTCCTGCACTTCGGGAACTACCAGCGGTGGGTGCCGATCGTGGAGCAGGCCTGCCGACGACTGGGTGCACCCTTCGCCGTCCTCGGAGGCCCGACCGACGCGCGTGGCCGGCGGTGGGATGTCGAGACCCTCATCGACCAGGCCGATCTCGTCGTCGGCCAGAGCCGCTGCGTGCTGGAGGCGATGGCGTGCGGGCGCAACGCCGTGGTCTGTTCCGGTTGGGATCCCGACGAGGGCTACGGCCTGGACGGATTCGTCACGCCCGCGACCTACCGGATGTTCCGCGCCGCCAACCTGACGGGCAACATCCATCGGCGCGTCCCGACCGCCGACGCCATTGCCGAGGAGATCGCGCGATACGATCCTGCGCTCGGGCCGGAGCTTCGACGCGTTGTCGTCGAGGCGCATGCCCCCCTCACCGCGCTCCAGCCGCTCATCGACTGGACGCGGCAGGCCGTTGGACCTGTCTGATGATGGCGACTCCTGGCACGGCGCGGTCGTATACGCGCTACACGGACAAGGCGGGTTGGCGGTACGTCCGTGCAGGAAGCCGCCGGTTCCTCGGCATCCAGGTCGCATTCGACGAGCGTTCGCAACAGGCGCTGAATCCGCTCTGGTCCGCGTACATGAACACGGAGCCGAGCCCGTTCTTCGAGGCGGCGGTCATCCGCACGCTGCTGAGGGCCGGCCTGCCTGCCGAGGCCGACTACGTCGGCGTCCTGTCGTGGAAGTTCGCCGAGAAGATTCCGATCCGCCCCGCCGATCTCTTCAGCCGCCTCGCGATCGGCCCCGAAGCCGACGTGTACTCGTTCTTCGGGAGCGTGCGCAGCCAGGCCATCTGGCCGCTGGCCGAGGCCCGCCATCCCGGGATTACCCGCACAGCGGCGCTGGTACTGCGGCGGGTCGGGCTCGACGTGGATCCGCACCGGCTCCGCGGCCACGTCATCTACCAGAATCACTTCTTCGCGCGGCGCTCCCTCTACGAGCAGTTCGGGCGCGACCTGCTTCTGCCGGCACTCGACGCGATGGCGGACCCTGATGACGGGCTGCTGCAGGCCCTGCTCAGGCAGGACTCCCGCTATCGGGACCCGTCCGTGCCCGAGGCTCGCCTCGTCGCCATGTTCGGCGTGCCCTACTACTGCCTCCACCCGTTCATCGCAGAACGCCTCTTCAGCACGTGGCTGGCGCTGCACCCCGAGGTGCGCGTCCGACACGTCTGGCGTGGCCGCTACGAGCGGCGCACATGACAGGCTACTCGCGGCCGGTGCGTCTCTGCGCCGCCTACAAGGTCTTCAACGGCGCCCTGTACCTCGGCTCGTCCCTGCGCTCGATCTACGACGCCGTGGACCGGATCGTGGTCTTCGTCTCGACGCGGCCCTGGAACGGCCCGCTCGTGCCCATGGACGACACCGTGGACCTGCTCCACGCCTTCCCCGACCCGGCGGGCAAGCTCCGCGTCGTCATCGACGACTTCCGCACGGTGGTGCATCCATCGCACGCGTACGAGAACGAGCTGATCGAGATGAACCGGCTGCTCGACTTCGTCAGGTCCGAGTACCCCGACACCACCCACTACCTCTACGTGGATGCCGACGAAGTCTACCCGCCTGGCGGCGTACTGGCGCTCAGGCACCTGATGGGCGGCCTTCCCGACGCGGGGCAGTTTCACTGCCGCTGGCGGTGCTACTGGAAGTCGTTCCGGTACTGGATCGAGCCGATGGAACCGACCCAGCCGATGGTGGCCTTCCGCCTCGACCCCGACACGCGCTTCACGGGCATCCGCTGGACCAGCCAGCAAGCACGGATTGCGGTGTCGCCCGCGCAGGTGCTGGTACACCACTTCTCCTATGCGCTGCCGGGCGACGCGGTGCGACGGAAGCTCGAGGCGTGGAGCCACCGCGACGAGGTCGTGGACGGATGGTTCGAGCGGGTCTGGCTGGGATGGGACACCGCGCGCGACATGGAGAACCTGCACCCCGTGGCGCCGCCCCACTATCGCCGCGCGGTGCCCTCCGACCCCGCCGCGCTGCCGCCGGTGATGCGGACGCACCCGTTCTTCGGCCGGGAGATCGTATGACGACGGGTCGCCCCGTGGTCCACATCTGCCGTGTGGCACTCGCAGGCTACCTGCACGACCGTGCGTTCGACGAGGTGGTCGAGACGCTGCACTACGGTGCCTCCCGGATCGGTTACGCTGCCGGTATACGCCCCAACGACATCCCCGACTCGGGCATCGTCATCGTCATCGGTGCACACCTGCTTCCCCCCGAGCTGGCCGCCTCCCTCCGCGCGCCGACGGTCGTCTACAACTTCGAACAGATCGACGGCACGACCGTGCAGGCCGATCCGCGCCGCCTGCAGGGCCTGGCACACACCATCGTGTGGGACTACAGCCAGCGCAACCTTCAGCACATCCGCGGCTTGACGGGCAACCGCCGACTGCTGCACGTGCCGGTCGGCTACGCGCCACTCCTCACGCGGATTCCCGCCGACGCGCCACAGGACATCGACGTCCTGTTCTACGGGTCGCTCAATCCACGCCGGCAGCGCGTGCTCGACGATCTCCGCAGCCGCGGCCTTCGTGTGAGGGCCGCCTTCGGCGTCTATGGGGCCGAGCGCGATGAGCTGATCGCGCGCGCGCGCGTCGTCCTGAACCTGCATTACTACGACACACGGATCTTCGAAGCCGTGCGGGTGTCCTACCTGCTGGCCAATCGCAAGGCGGTGGTGGCGGAGTGCGGCCCGGGCACGGAGGTGGACGACTGGCTGCGCGGTGCCGCCTGCCTCGTCGAGTACGAGGCGCTTGCGGACGCGTGCGAGGCACTCGTCGGCGATGCCGGACGGCGCCGGATGCTCGAAGCAGCAGGATACGACGCGATCCGCCAGCGGCCGATCGAACGGATTCTCGAAGAGCCGCTCGCCGCCGCGGCTTCCGCCAGCGCGACGCGACCTGCCGGCGAACGGCGGTGAGCGGCGTTCCCGGACCGGTGGATTAGGTGGACCCGGTTGAAGACGAACCGGTCTGCGCGGCAGCCGGGGCGGCGATGCCGACAACGAGCGGCAGCGCGAGGCCGATCCGGCGCAGTGTGGTCAGCAGCTGACGGCGTGACACGGGCGCGACCGTCGCCAGCGCGATCCCCGGCTCCAGCAGGTGGAAATCCTCGAGCTGATAGAGCGCGTGCCAGACTACGTCAACCGTCACCGCCGTCCCCGTGTCGCGGCCGACCGTCGCGGCAATCTCCTCGACGGACGACGCGCCGTCGCATGCGCGCCAGATCCGGCCCGCGAGCTGATTCAGGCAGTGCGCCTGGAAGTGCTCCTGGTCGTACACCAGCACCTCGTCCATCACGTCCTGCACGACGATGCCAGCATGCCGTGCCTGTGGGCGATACGCGTCCATCACTCCTCCAGTCGTATTCCGTTCCAGATCCCCGTGACCAGGCTCAGGCCCGCCACGCGCACCCGTCCAGCATCGCGCTGGCGACCTCCGCGGCCTCACCGCGGCTGCCGCGCAGCACACTCGCCCCGGCCAGGGCCCGCCGCAGCGCCGTGAGCGCACGTTCGGGCTGGCGGCGCACGGACACCGTGTGAGCCAGCAGCGCCAGCACGGCCTGTCCCGGTGACAGCGGCTTTGGCGTCCACGACGCCTCCGGCCGATACTCGGTCAGCATCACGGCACCGACCGGCAGGGGCGACGCACCCACACCCGCGGGGAGCGTACGCGGATCGAGCCGTGTGCGTCCTCCTGCAGCCCTGACGCCCAGCGGCTGCGGATACGGGTACACGACGCCCTGAAGGTCGAGTACTGCGTACTCGTCGGAATAGTAAGTCGCACCGGCCGCGGCCAGCGCCGCCACCAGCGTGGTCTTGCCGCTCCACGTGCGCCCCGGCACCAGGATCGCGCGCCCGCGCCACCCGACGACGCCGGCATGGACGAACACGCGGTCGGGCGCCATCTCCGCGACGTAGATCTGCGCGTCCGCCCCGCACGCGTCCGCCAGGCGCCGCACGTCGTCGTGCCGGCTGCTGAACCCGCCGTCGATCCAGAGCGCGCAGCTGCTCCCGTCGAGGCTGCGCTCCATGTCGTACGAACGGTCGTGCGCATGACCATCGACCTGCGCCCACTGCGGTGGCAGGGCTGCCTTGGCCGCGTCCAGCAGTTCGGCATCGGAGGCTGACAGGCGAAGCCGCACGCCGTAGGTGGCGACGGTGAGGGCCAGGGTCGAGGAGCCGAGCCTCGTAGTGTCAGTTGCGGTCTCGCTCATCGAGGGGCAGGCACGAGGATACGCCGAATCGCCCTCAGGCGAATAGCCGGGCATGGGCCGGGTCGATCGCGGCCGGCGGGGCCTGCGCTGCGAACCGGCGCCAATGGTCGCGTGCATGCTCGCGGCGGCCGTCCCAGAACAGGCTCCAGTACAGCAGCGCATGCGGATACCAGGTGTAGTGCGCGATCGGCTCTGCGGCGCGTCCAGGCCCTGCGATCGCCAGCGCACGCGTGGCCGCGTCGGCCGCAGCCGCGAACTCGCCCCTGGCGCTCAGGATTGCCGCGAGCCGCAGGAGTGGAGCCCGCCAGGTCGGGTCCAGCACCGCCGCGCGCGTGCAGGCGTCCAGCGCACCGTCGAGGTCGCCGAGGCGCTCGAGACAGTCGGCCATGCAGCAGAGGCTCTGCGACCGTTCAGCGTTCGACGCATCGGTGCGAGCCGCGTGTGCGGCGAGCACGGCCACGGCCGAGCGGTACCGGCCCTCGTACGAGAGTTCCCGCCCGAGGTAGAACTGCCAGCGGGGCATCTCCGGGCGGTCGAGCGCGTCTAGCGCAAGCCCCGCGAGGTAGTGCCGCGTCTTCGCCTGCCGATGGTGCACGACCGACAGCATGGGTGGCGGCAGATCCGTACGGGGCGGGATGAACGACGCGTCAGCCGCCAGCACGGGATAGAGCCCCTCATGCGTCTGCCCCACCCACCGATACCAGCGGCGATCGTAGAACCGCACGGCCGTGAAGGCGTGGTCGCCCAGGCGCATCCTGAACCCGAAGGCGCCGGCGGCGCCCTCGTCGACCCGACGGTCGATGGCGCCGAGGTCCATCGACAGCACTTCGTCGCTGGCGTCCAGCTGGAGCACGAACGGACATCTGCCCCGCGTCCCGGCCCAATCGCGCGCACGGGCGAAGTGGAAGAGGCGCTGACCAGGCTCGACGAGGGGCGCCTCACCCGGCGCCGCGAAACAGTCGTCGATGCGCGCCGCGTCCCCGGACGACAGGCGCGTCGTGAATCGATCCCCGACCTGCTGCACCACGCAGCCCGCCTCACGCGCCACGGCCGCGGTCTCATCATCGCTGCCGGTGTCCACGAGGTGTACGACACCGCCGGCGCGGGTGAAGGGCTCCAGCGACGCGAACAGGGTCGGCAGCGTCCTCGCCTCGTCGCGGGCCACGATCGCGATGTCGAAGCAAGGCACGTCAGAGCTCGTGGAACGGCACGCCCGCGGGCGGCGTCCGGAAGCGCGGCTGATGCCGCGCCTCGTCGAACTGCCCGAGCCGCCGCGCGTCGCTCGTGCTGACGCCCCAGCGGTGAAACGAGAAGGTCCGGGTGGCCACGGCGAGTCGCATGCCTGCGTCCGCAATGCGCCGGTTGAAGTCGTAGTCGTTGCCCCCGAACGGCACCCGCTCATCGAATCCGCCGACGGCCGACCAGGCGGCACGCGGGATGAGCGCGCAGTGCGCGGGCGTCATGCGATGGTCGGCGCCAAGGACGAAGCGTGGCTGCGCCGCGTCCCGGTGAAGACGGGCGGCCAGCGCTTCCACGTCCTCGAGTTCCAGCGCATCCGGAACGGGACTGGCGAGCTGCTCCCGGTGCAGCTGGGTATTCGACAGCGGGCACACCACGCCGCAGTCCGGGTGCAGCTCGAAGCAGGCGACCGCTTCGGCATCCCAGCCAGGCGCCACGAGGATGTCGGGATTGCACAGCGCGAGAACGTCGCGCGTGCTCGCCTCGGCGAACCGGTTCCAGAGCCACGTGAGCGGATAGTTCCGTACCCCGTTCTCGAAGACGGTCAGCCGGTAGCCTGGTTCGGAGAAGCGGGCGATGCTGGCGAGCGTCTCGCCGAGCGCGGTCCATCCGCAGTAGGCGACGACGAGGATGTCGATGGTCATGGTGAGCCAGGCGCTCCCACTGTTCGCGCGGCCTCCGCGCGTCGAGCCCGGAGGCCATGTGCGACGGCCGCCGGGACCTGGCGCAGGTGCTCGATCTCGTACATCCGTCGCAAGTAGCGCGGCAGGCCGACGACCGGCCACCCCCCGACGGACCGTGCCAGCCGCCACTGGTGCACGGCCAGCAGGGGCAACCCGCGCAGCAGGCCTGGCGGTGTCATCTGCAGCCGATACTGGAGCCGCTCGGCCGACCCGATCCTGTGGCGGGCGAGCCGGGCGAGCACGTCGGGCGGCACCGGCGCGGCGAGCAGGTCGACCAGCGTACGAAGGGCTTCACGCAGCGCCAGCACGACCCCGTGGCGGCGCGCGGCCGCCTCCACTTCGGTCCAGTCGAGCGCCGGGAAGGTCTCGAGCAGGTGCACGGCATCGGCGACCCAGCGCAACGTCGATGGGCGTTCCCAGCGTGCCCCGTGCACGCAGACATGAAGCAGCTGGTGCGCCGGGTCGAGTACGCGCACGACGCGTCCGAACCAGTCGATGGTCCGCGCCCGTGCCCAGAACACAGCGTCTGCATCATTCGCGCACGACTCCCACAGGACGTGCCAGTGCAGGTCCACCTGCGCCCCCGACGGATGGACGAAGCCGTGGGAGTGGCGCACGGGGATGGTCAGCTCCGGCGCGTTGCAGAAGGCCGCCCAGCCCACCGGCTTCCATCCGGACGTCCGCAGCAGGCCCATGACGGCCGACGCCTCGTCGCATCGCACCAGGACGTCCACGTCCGCCATCGGCCGGAGCCCGGCATCGTCGTAGGCACGAGACGCGATCAGCGCCGCGCCCTTGAGCAGGACGGCCTCGTGCCCGGCCGCGGTCAGCCGATTGAGCAGACGGCCCGCCTCCACCAGCTGGCGCATGTTGGCCGTCCAGGCGGCGCGATGCAGCCAACGGAAGTACGGCTGGTCCGGCGTCGCGACGGCGTGGCGTTCGAGGTTGCGGCCGAGGAGAGGGAGGAGGGATGCCGACGCCGTGTCGAGCCGATCGAGGTCGGCGTGCTTCCGCCAGGCGTGCCACGCCGCTCCGACACCGTCATCGCGGACCAGCGCGGCGCGAAGCAGCGCCCCGCTCGAAGACACCTCGTCTCCGACCATGGCTCGATATCCTAGCGTGTCCGACCAGCAGGCCGTGCCGGTCACGCATTCTCGCGCCTTACGCCCCGGGCCCGCACGCGTGCGGGCAACGGGCACCGCGGGGTACTCACGCCTGTCCGCGCCGTCCGGCGTTCACACCGGCCGCTGGCTGAGGTTGACAGCTCCTTCGTGCGTGTGTTTTTCTGGGTTCCTGATGTTCACCATGCAGCACCGCATCCGCGTCTGCGCCCAGCCGACCGCATTCGTCGGCGCGGAGCGATTCATGCGCAGGTGAACCCGTCCCGCGGGACGAGGCTCCTTCGAAGGGCCATCACCTGTAGCCGGGTGATGGCCCTTTTTCTTTCTGTGCGGCCCCTGCGGCCGCCCGCACAACCATGACGACCGATAACCTGCCACGCGACCGCAGCCGCCTGGTCGCCTCTCTCCGACTCGTGCTCACGCGCTACGCAGCCCAGGTCCGCCGGCAGCCCTGGCTGGCTGTCGGGTCGATCCTGCTGCCGGCCGCGGCCGACATCCTGACGTTCTATGCGCCCCCGCTGGTCATCGCTCAACTGCTGGGCCGGTTCGCGCGGAACGAAACGCTGACGCCCTCCCAGCTCGTGCCGTACGTGCTCACCTTCACTGCGCTGTGGGCCGGCGGGCAGGTGTGCTGGCGCGTGGCCGTCGCGCTCATCATCCGGCTCGAGGTGCGCGGACTGCAGGCCCTCTACGTCGAGACGATGGACGAACTCCTCGCGAAGGACCTGGCGTTCTTCCAGGAGAACTATGCCGGCTCGCTCACCAAGCGGGCGCTCGGCTTCTCGCGACGGTTCGAGGACGTGTTCGACGTGCTCGCCTTCCAGGTGGCGCCCACGGTGCTGCCGCTCGGGTTCGTCGGCGTCGTGCTGTGGCGCTATTCACCGTGGCTCATCGTGGTGCTGCTCGCGATGCTGATGATGACCGTCGCGGCGGTGCTCCCGATGATCCGCCGTGGTCAGTCGCTGGTGGACCTGCGCGAGGCCGCCTCGAACACGATGGCGGGCCACCTCGCGGACTCGATCTCGAACGCGGAGGTCGTCCGGGCGTTCGCGCGCGAGGGCGACGAAGCGGCGATCCACGACCGCAATGTCCGCGAATACGGGCTGAAGACGATGCGCTCCTGGGACTACCAGAATTTGCGCATCGACCTCATCACGTCGCCGATGTTCGTGGCGACCAACGCCCTGGGTCTCGTCATCGCCCTCGCCACGCGGGGACCGGGCGGCGCCGGCCTGGAGGCCGTGTTCGTCACCTTCAGCTACTTCGCCAACGCCACGCGCGTGATGTGGGAATTCAACCGCGTGTACCGCAACCTGGAAGGCGCGCTGACCGACGCGGCGCAGTTCGCCGACCTGCTGCTCGACCCGCCAGTCGTGACCGACGTGCGGACCCCGGTGCCGTTTGCCCCGCGCGACTACGGCATCACGCTGCACGACGTGAGCTTCCGGTACAGCCGTTCGCAGCCGCTGCTCTTCGACCACCTGACGCTCGCGATCCCGTCTGGCGCCAAGTTCGGGCTGGTCGGCCGTTCGGGCGGCGGAAAGACCACGATCACGCGGCTGCTGCTGCGCTTCTCGGACGTGGAGGCCGGCCAGATCCTCATCGGCGGCATCCCGATCGAGACCGTGCCGCAGGCGGCGCTGCGGCGGGCGATCGCGTACGTGCCGCAGGACCCGTCGATGTTCCACCGCACCATTGCCGACAACATCCGGGTGGGGCGGCCCGGTGCCAGCGACGCGGAGGTGCGCCGGGCGGCGGAACTGGCGCACGCGGCGGAGTTCATCACGGCGCTGCCGGGCGGCTACGACACGCTGGTCGGCGAGCGGGGCGTGAAGCTGTCCGGCGGCCAGCGGCAGCGCATCGCGATCGCGCGAGCCATCCTGAAGGACGCGCCGATCCTCGTCCTCGACGAGGCCACCAGCGCGCTCGACTCCGAGAGCGAAGCGTCGATCCAGGACGCCCTGCTCACGCTGCTCGAGGGCCGCACCGCGATCGTCATCGCCCACCGGCTCTCGACGGTGCGACGGATGGACGAACTCATCATCCTGGACCGCGGCACCATCGCGGAGCGGGGTCCGCACGACGCCCTCCTGCGCCGCGGCGGCCTGTACGCCGGACTCTGGGCGCACCAGTCGGGCGGGTTCCTGGGCGAGGACGCGGCGTAGGCGCGGGGACGCGGGGCACGGGCCGCGGGCGTCAGGGCTCGGCGCGGGGCGGCGGGGCGGTAATCCGGCTCGCGGCTCCGCCCGCTACTTCGCGGTGATCACCGGAGCGCCGCGCCGGTTCTGCTGCCAGCAGGACTCGTCGCTCGCGGTGCACACCGGCTGCTCCTTGCCCTTGCTCACCGTCGCGACGCGGGTGCCGTCGATGCCCAGGCTGACCAGATACGCCTTGACGGCTGCCGCCCGGCGCTCGCCAAGCCCGAGGTTGTACTCCGCGCTGCCCCGCTCGTCGCAGTGTCCTTCGATGGCCACCCGCGTCGAGGGCCAACGCCGCAGCCAATCCGCGCTCCGCTGCAGCACCGCTCGGGCGTCGTCGCGGATGGCTGTCTCGTCCAGATCGAAGTACACAGTACCCAGCGGGCGCTCGGCGTTCAGTTCGGCGAGGGTCTTCCGGGCAAACAGTTCATCGTCGGACGGCGGGGGCGGCTGCGGCGCCGGCGGGGGCGGCGGCGGTGGTGGCGGCGGGGGCGGAGGCGGTTCGACGGCCGCAACAGGGGGCGGCGCGGGCGGAGGGGGAACAACCTTCCTGGCGCACGCACCCTCCAGCACCAAAGCCAGCAGCAGCACTGACAGACCAGCGTTCCACACTCGCATCATCGGCGTCTCTGCTCCAGCCGCTGCCCTCGAGCCCGGGCGGCCTTCTCACACGGTAGAGCCGCCGATGACGGCGGGCAATCGAACCAAGGTTCCTCCACACGTGGCTCGAAGGTGCCGTCACTCGTCGGCCAACCGGTTCCGGATGGCGAAGAGGGCGAGTTCCAGTCGGCTCGAGGTGCCCGTCTTGTCGAAGATGCTCGTGAGGTGATGCTTGACGGTCTGCAGGCTGATCTCGAGGCGGCCTGCGATGTCGCGGTTGCTGTCCCCGCCAGCCACCGCTTTCACGATCTCGACCTCCCGCGGCGTCAGCCCGAACGGACGCCCGGCCGCACCGCCCGCCTGGCGCAGCGCCTGCCCCAGATCGTCGGCCACGCTTCCGTCGAGCAGCAGCTTGCCGTCCATCACCCGCCTGATGCCGTCGAGCAGGTCGCGAGTGGCCGCTTCCTTCAGCACGACGCCTCGCGCGCCGGCCTGCACGGCCCGCAGCACGTCCTGCGGCTCGATGGCGGCGGTGAGCAGGATCACCCGCGTGCCGCCGACTTCCGGCCGCGACAGCACGTCGAGGCCGTTCATTCGCGGCATCGCGACATCGAGAAGGAGAACATCGGGACTGGCCTCGGCGGCGATACGCACGGCCTCCTCCCCGCTCGACGCTTCGGCCACGACCTCGAAGCCGGGCTCGCTCTCGAGGAGGCGGCGCAGGCCGTCTCGAAAGATTGGGTGGTCGTCCGCAATGGCGATGCGGATGGTGCGGCCAGGTGTCGACATCGTCAGTCCTGCAGGGCGTGCAGCTCGATCCGCGTTCCCACGCCCGGGTTCGACTCGATCGCGAGGTCCGCGCCGAGCTGTCGCGCCCGTTCCTTGATGATCGTCGGGCCTACGCGGCGCTCGTCGAGTTCGGGGCCGGTGAGGCGTCCCTCGAACGACAGCCCGCACCCATCGTCTTCGACCACGAGCGCGCAGGCGCCGCCTGCCGCCGACAGGCGCACCAGCACGTTGCGCGCATGGCTGTGCTTGCGAACGTTCACGAGCGACTCCTGCACGATGCGCACGAGTTCGAGGGCCCGTGCGGGCCGCATCGAGATCCGTCCCTCGTCGGCAATGAACCGCGCCGAGATCCCGGTGTCGCGGCGGAACCGTTCGACGATGGGGCCGAGGACCTCGGGAAGCTGTTCGGAGGCATCCACTTCCACCGGCCGCAGCGCCTGCATCAACTCCCGGAGCGACAGGACCTCCTGACGCAGCATGTCCTGCACGCCGGCCAGTTCGCTGTCGGCCGACGGCGACAGCGGCTGGATGTCTCGCCGCACCGCCTGCAGGCGCATTTCGATGCCGAAGAGCGACTGGATGGCGCCGTCGTGCAGTTCCCGCGCAACGCGGGCCCGCTCGGCGGCGCCGACGCGTGCGCGCAGCCTGCGAATGAGGAAGACGTTGGTCATGGCGGGCGTCAGGTGGTCTGCGAGATCCTCGAGGAAGTGGAGTCGCCGTTCGACGCTCGCGTGCGCCGAAGCGCCCATCAGGTACGCGCGCGCACGCCACTCGGGATGGAGCCCGAGGTTGACCACCGACAGGCTGCGCCCCTGCGCGGCAGTGCGAACCGGCTCGGGCACCTGCAGGCGCGCACGGTGCAGCTTCCACGACTCGGGCTTCGTGACCAGAACCGGAGTCGTGTCCCCGTGCTCCACCCGCTCCGCCCACCAGGCGCGTCCTTCGTCGGGAAACAGCCAGTCGGCCTCTTCGGCCGGCGTGAGCGTCGCGCGCCGCACGATCTCCGGTTCGCCGCCCGGCCCTTGCGCAACCCGCCACAGCATGCACCGGTTCGTCTCATCGTCGCGAATCACCAGCGCCACGGCACGGGCGTCGAACGTCGTCGCCAGCAGGCGCGCCACCGCCACGACCGAGCCCCCGAGACCCATCCGGACGTCGGGCTGCCGCGAGGCCAGCGCCATCGCGACCGTCTCGGCGCGTGATTCCTTTTCCTGGCGAGCGAGGTACCCGAGCAGCACCCCGGTGAGCATCAGGTACGACACGCGCAGGATCGTCCGGTTCAGCTCGAGCGGGATGGACGAGAACCACTCGTCACGCCACGGGCCCGCAGTGGCCAGCCCGGTCTCGAGCAGGAACACCGCCACCGTCACGAGCGCCGTTCCGGCGGTCTCCCGGAAGCTCCACCGGTAGGCGGCCGCCAGCAGGACGAAGAGGAAGAAGAGGAAGAAGGGGCTGACGGGACCTTCGCTGACGAAGGTCAGCACCGAGGTCCACACGATGTCGGCGCTGTGCAGCGCGCGCGTATGCCCCCGGGTGATGCGGTCCACCCGGTGCACGTACACCAGGACGCCGAGGCTGTACGCCGCATACGACGCGAGGACGCCGTAGGTCACCTCCCGGAGGCGAACGGGCTCGGTGGGGTCGAGATAGATGGCGATCAGCGCCGTCACGGTGAGGAACGCGCGGCCCACCGCCAGTACGCGTTCGGTTCTCGACGCCGTGCGGCCGCTGCCGCCCAGCCGATCGAGGAGCGCGGCCCAGGTCACCGCGCCCGGTCTCCCGTCACGCCCGTTCCGAGGGCACCGGCTCCGTGCTGGAGGAACTGGCGCAGGGCGGCCCCGTGCACGGCGCGCCCGTGCGCGGCGGAGCCGAGCGTGGTCGGTGCGGGCCTGGAGCGTCCGTACATCGCACGCACATGGTACCCGCGCGGCCAACTCGAGACGTATCAGCCGGAGGTTGAGAGCGCCTGGCACCAAGGTGCCACGGCACCGGCGCTATCTGCCGATTGCCGGTCCGGCGAGCGGCGCGATACGGTCGCCGGACACATTTGTTCGTCCGAGGTGAACGATGGTTTCACGTGCTCACCCGTTTCGCCTGCCGCGCCGCCCGGTAGAGCGCCACGTCCGCGTCGTCCTGGCCGCCGAAGGACCGGAGCTGCGGGATCGGGCGGCGGCCTGGCTGCTGGCCTGCCGCGGCATCCGCCTGGTGGCTGAACTCGACGACCTCCGGGATCTCGCCTGCGTCGGGTTCCGGCTGCCCTGCGATGTCCTGGTCGCCGCGTGCGCCGCGTCGTCGAAGGCGTGGCTCGAGCTGGCAGCCCCGCGAGGGCCCGCACCGATCGTCCCGCTCATTGTGATCACCGAGCCGCCCAACGCGTGGGACGGCGAGGATTCCCCCAGCGCGGCGACGGGGGCGGCCTGGACGCTGGACGCGGATCCCGCCGACCTGAACAGCCTTGTCCGGGGCGCCCGAAGGCGGCGCCCCGCTCCGCAGCCATACCACGCGGGAGTACCCGGCTCGGCCTGAGCGCCGGCCCGCCTGATCGATCAGAACCCGCTCGAGCCGCGTGGCAGCGGCACGCACAGCGCCTCCGCCCACCGCGGGCCTGTCCGGCGACTGGCCAGGCGGTCGCACCCGCGCGTCTGCTGACGCCGGCACACTCCGCCGCTCATCACCGGCTCGCCCGCTGGAACACGCGCAGCGACAGGCCCGCGCAGGTGAGCGTGGCGCCGGGCTCCATCGGCGTGCCGTCCGCGAACGGGACGTCCGCGGCCGTATCGACCAGCGGCACCCAGGCCTGGCCCCATGCCGCCCGCGGCAGGGTGAAGCCGACGTCCTCGACGTGCGCGTTGAACGCGATCAGGAAGCTGTCGTCGCGGACCGGTCGGCCCTGCTCGTCGAGCGAGCGCAGGGCGTCGCCGTTGAGGAACACCATGAAGCTCTTGGCGTACCACTCGGCCCAGTCTTCCTCGCTCATCTCGACGCCGTCGGTCTTGAACCAGGCGATATCCGCCAGCGTCTCCGGGCCGTGGGGCTCCCCGCGGAACCAGCGGCGCCTCCTGAAGACCGGGTGTGCGCGGCGGAGCGCGATCATGCGCTGCGTGAACTCCAGCAGCGAGGCGTCCTTCCTGTCCCAGTCGTACCACGACAGCTCGTTGTCCTGGCAGTACGCGTTGTTGTTGCCCCCCTGCGTCCGGCCCATTTCGTCGCCGCCGAGCAGCATCGGCACGCCCTGCGACAGCAGCAGCGTCGCAATGAAGTTGCGCTGCTGGCGCACGCGGCGGGCGCACACGTCGGCATCGTCGGTGTCACCCTCCGCGCCGAGGTTCCACGACCGGTTGTGGCTCTCGCCATCGGCATTGTTCTCGCCGTTCGCCTCGTTGTGCCGTTCGTTGTACGAGACGAGGTCGCGCAGCGTGAACCCGTCGTGCGCCGTCACGAAGTTGATGCTCGCGTACGGCTTCCGCCCATCGTCCTGGTACAGGTCCGAGCTGCCGGTCAGCCGCGCGGCGAACTCGCCGAGCGTGGCGTCCTGGCTGCGCCAGTAGTCGCGCGTGACGTCGCGATACTTGCCGTTCCACTCGCACCAGAGCACCGGGAAGTTGCCGACCTGGTAGCCGCCCGTGCCGATGTCCCAGGGCTCGGCAATGAGCTTGACGCGGTTGAGCACCGGGTCCTGCTGGATGATGTCGAAGAAGGCGGACAGGCGATCGACGTCGTACAGCTCACGGGCGAGCGTGGCGGCGAGGTCGAAGCGGAAACCGTCCACGTGCATCTCGGTCACCCAGTAGCGCAGCGAGTCCATGACGAGCTGCAGCGCGTGCGGGTGCCGCATGTTCAGGCTGTTGCCCGTGCCGGTGTAGTCCATGTAGTAGCGGCGATCATCGTCGACCGTGCGGTAGTAGGCGGCGTTGTCCAGCCCCTTGAACGACAACATCGGGCCGAGGTGGTTGCCCTCCGCGGTGTGGTTGTACACCACGTCCAGGATCACCTCGATGCCAGCCGCGTGCAGTGCCTTCACCATCTCCTTGAACTCGCGCACCTGGCCCCCGGGGGCCTTGTCGCTCGCGTACTCCGCGTGCGGCGCGAAGTAGCCGATCGAGTTGTAGCCCCAGTAGTTCCGCAGTCCGCGGTCGAGCAGGTGGCCGTCGTGCAGGAAATGGTGGATGGGCAGCAGTTCCACCGCCGTGATGCCCAGCCGCTGGAGGTACTCGACGGCAGCGGGGTGGGCCAGACCGGCATACGTCCCGCGGATCCCTGCCGGCACCTCCGGCATCCTGGCCGTGAAGCCCTTGACGTGGACCTCGTAGATCACCGCTTCGTGCAGCGGCGTACGGAGTGCGCGGTCGCCTCCCCAGTCGAACTGCGGATCGCTGACGACGGAGCGCGGCACGAAGGGTGCGCTGTCCTCGTTGCTCCGCTGATCCTCGTCGCCGATCACGTACGGCAGCACCGCCGGTCCCCAGTCGACCTCGCCCTCGATGGCCCGCGCGTACGGGTCGAGCAGCAGCTTGTCGGGATTACAGCGATGCCCCGCCGTTGGCTCCCATGGTCCCTCGGCCCGGAACCCGTAGCGCTGTCCCGGGCCTACGCCGGGCAGGTAGCCGTGCCAGCAGAACGCGGTTACCTCGGGAAGCCTGATGCGCTGCTCGCGGCCGTCCTGGTCGAACAGGCAGAGATACACCCGCCGGGCGACCTCCGAGAACACGGAGAAGTTGGTGCCGCGGCCGTCCCATGTCGCACCAAGGGGGAAAGGCTCACCCGGCCAGACTGCGATGTCCATCGTGTCGCTCCTCGTCACTGCTGTGGGGCTGATGTGTCGTCACGACCGGCGCTTCGCGCGGGGTCGCGTGGTCTTGCGTCGGCGGGGAGCCGCGTGCCGCTCGCGTGCGCGCAGCACGCGCGCGATCGCAGCGCCGAGCGGGCTGGTCGAGAGCCGCTCGATGGGCACCGGCAGCGGCTGCGACCAGTTCGGCCACTCCGTGACGGTGCCGGGCATGTTCGGACGCGCGGCGCTGGCCGCCGCGTCCTCGAGCGTGGCGGCAACGACGGCAGACGGCGTGCGCGCGAGCAACGCGTAGGTGCGGCGCACCACCTCCTGCACCGGGGTCGTGCGGGCGCTGCGGGTGGAACGCGCCAGACGCTCGCGCATTTCCCGCATGCCGGCCTCGTTCGGGTGCAGGCCGAGGCGGCGCTGGGCCTCGAGGTCGGACCCGTCCCAGAGGCCCGCCACCGTGGGCAGGTCGTGCGTCGTGACTGCGGCGAGCGCGCGCTCGGGGTAGGTGGCCGGATCGTCCTTCTCGAACCACAGCAGCCGGTACGACAGGATGTTCGCCGCCATCAACTGCTCGCGTGCGCGCGGGTCGACCGTGCCGAGGTCCTCGCCGACGATGATGGCCTTCGCACGCTGGCTCTCGAGGGCGATGATGGCCAGCAGATCGTCCGCGTAGTTGCGGACGTAGACGCCGTCACCCGGGCCCAGCCCCTCGGGGATCCAGAACAGGCGGAAGAGGCCCATCACGTGGTCGATGCGCAGCCCGCCCGCGTGCCGCATCGTGCCGCGGATCGTCTCGATGAACGGGCGGTATCCGGCTGCGCGCAGGCGGCCAGGCACGAACGGCGGCAGCCCCCAGTCCTGGCCCCGCGTGTTGAACTCGTCCGGGGGCGCGCCCACGTGCATGCCCGCCGCCAGCACGTCCTGCCATGCCCACGCGTCGGCACCTTCGGGGTCGATGCCGATCGGCAGGTCCTGCATCACGGGCACCCGGGAGGAGGCGCGCCGGAGCTGCCGGTCGAGCTGCCACTGCAGCCACTGGTGGAAGCGCACGCGCGCGGCGTGTTCGTCAGCGAAACGGCGAACGTCACTCGAATGCGGCCGCCGGTACCGCACCGGCCAGCGCCGCCACGAGGGACCGTGCACCTCGACGAGCGCGCAGTAGGTGGCGTACTCGCGTAGCGGCGCGCCTTCGAGGGCGACGAAGGCGTCGAAGTCCGGATCGCCGGCGAATCGTGCGTAGAGAGTGTCGAGCGCCTCCATCTTCAGCCTGAAGATTGCGTCACGCTCGATGAGCGACCGCTCGTTGAGCGCCCGCCCCATTGCGGCGAACCGCTCACCACGCGGCCCCAGTTCGCGCGCGCCCGGCAGGTCGGGGATAGCGAGGTAGAGCGGGTTCAGGTAGCGCCGGGTCGTCGGGCTGTACGGGCTCGCCTGCTGCGGCACGGCGGGTGTCGCTGCGTGCAGCGGGTTCACGAGCAGCAGGCGGCATCCCTGCTCGCGGGCGACGTCCGCGAACCAGGCCAGATCGCCAAAGTCGCCGATCCCCCAACTGCGCTTCGATCGTGCCGCGTAGAGCTGGACGGCCCACGACCAGATGCGCAGGCCCGGCGGCAGGTGGCAGGCACGCGGCGCCACGATCAGGGGAAGCCGACGGCCGCTCCCGTGGAGCTCCACGGTGTGGTACCCCAGGGGTACGTCGGGCGGGAGTCGCGACGTGCGCGCACGCCTCCGCCCGGCGGTGGAGAGCGCCTCGCGCGAACCACCTTCGAGCACGAGATCAGCCGGCTCGTCGAACGCCACTCGCTGCCCCGGACGGACGATGCGGACCGCCGGACCCTCGCGGGGGTCGGCCTCGAGCGCGGCTCGCACGCGCGCGATCGTGTCCGCAGGCACGCGACGGATCTTTCCAAGGGCATCGGGATACCGGGAGACGATGAGGTCGGGCTCGCGCACGGCCGGGGCATTGCAAGTTCCGTGACTCCAGGCCTACATCGTGGCGGCAGCGATGTTGCACTCGAGCGCCGACGCGGAAGGATCGGCCACAGGCTGCGTTCTCACTGTGGCCCGGGTACTCGCCCATCGATTGCCAGCCGCGCCCACCATTCGTCGAAACTGTCCGTCATGCCCGCTGAATCATCCGAACTTCACCCGACGCACCGCGATCGCCATTCCGACCTCCCAGCGAGAATCGACCCTGCCGCCCTCGGCGACTTCGTCGTCCGGCAGCGCTGGTTCGGAGGCAAGGCGCGCGGGGTCCGCGACGTGGGGCTGGACGACTGGATTCCCCTGACGGACCACAGCGGCCTGAGCGTCGTGCGCGTGTCGTTCGACGAAGGCCCGGCCGACCTCTACGTCCTGCCGCTGGCCCACGTGGGCGCGGTGCCGGACGCCGTGGCCAGCGATGCGGTCTGTGTGCAGCGAACGGCCGACGGCGCGGTGATCGATGCGCTGTTCGACGATGCGTTCTGCCACGCGTGGCTCCGGTTGATGCAGGACGGCGGAACCCGTTCGGGCCGCGAAGGCAGGCTCCAGGCTGAACCGATCGCCGGCGCTGCTCCGTCGTCGGAGGCCGAGGTTCTTCGGCGCACCGCGCCCGACCAGAGCAACACCTCCGTCATCGTGGGCTCTCGCCTGATCCTGAAGGTCTTTCGCCGGCTGACGCCCGGCCTCAACCCCGACGTGGAGATCGGCCGGTTCCTCACGCGCCGGGGGTTCGCGTATGCGCCGGCGACGCGCGGTGCGCTCGAATACGTGCGCGGCACCGACGCGCCTGCTTCGGTCGCGGTGCTCCAGTCGTTCGTCCCGAACCGCGGGAATGGCTGGCAGGTCGTCCTCGGAGATCTCGCGCGCCTGCTGGACGAGGTGACCCGGGAGCCGGAAGCGCTCGAACATCGCATCGAACAGCACCTTGCGCTGGCACGGCAGCTGGGAGCCCGCACCGGCGCGATGCACGTGGCGCTCGCCGCGGGCGACACGGTCGCCCTGGCCGCGGAGGCTCACACGCCTGACGTGCTCGATGCCATGGCCACGGCCATGCGCGAGCGCGCGGCGTCGCACCTTGCGGCGCTCGCATCGGCCCTACCGCGACTCGACCCTCACATTCGGGATCAGGCCGGGCACCTGCTTGCACAGCAAGAGGCGCTGCTGGGCGTGTTCGCGGCGGTCGCCAGCGTCCGCGATGCGGGACTGCGCGTCCGCTGCCACGGCGATTACCACCTCGGCCAGACGCTCGTCACCAACAACGACGAGGTTGTGGTGCTCGACTTCGAAGGCGAGCCGGCGCGCTCGCTGGCCGAGCGCCGCGAGAAGTGGTCGCCCCTGCGGGACGTCGCGGGCATGCTGCGATCGTTCAGTTACGCGGCCGAAAGCGCCCTGCGGGCAGCGGGCCTGCAGGGCTCGAGGTCGCGAGCAGCGGAGGACGCGGTCCACAGCTGGCAGCAGGGCGCGGAACAGGCGTTCCTGGCGGCGTACGATGAGGCGGTGTCCAACACGCCGCTGCTCCCCGGGCAGGCCGACGCACGAGGGCTCCTGCTGAAAGCGTTCACGATCGACAAGGCGGCGTACGAGCTGGTCTACGAGCTGAACAACCGGCCCGACTGGATCGGCATTCCCCTCGCCGGGCTGGAACGGCTGCTCGGTCGCTCGCTGCCCGGGACCGCCGGACCACGCTGAGGGGCACACCTGGCAGCCGGTCGGCGTCTCGCTGGCTGGCGAGGGCCGTCCGTGGCTTCGCCCGGTCAGCCGGCCGTGCGGTCGCTGAGCGGGAGCGTCACGGTGAAAGTGGCTCCCTCCCCGAGTCCGGGGCTGGCTGCGGCAATCCGGCCACCGTGCAGTTCCACCAGCTGGCTGGCGATGGCGAGGCCCAGACCCAGGCCGCCGCCGGCACGCGCACCGGGCGCCTGCCGGAAGCGCTCGAAGACGTGCGGGAGGAAATCGCTGCTGATGCCCGCGCCCGTGTCGGCGACCGTGAGCACCACCGTGTTGCCGTCGCGCCTGCACTCGACGTCGACGCGGCCGCCCTCGGGCGTGAACTTCACGGCGTTCTGCAGGAGATTCCAGACGATCTGATGCAGGCGATCGACGTCCGCGAGCACCACGTCGTCGGCCTCGCCGCGCAGGGAGATGGCGATGCCCTTGGCCTGGGCGGCAGGCCCGATGGTGGCAACGGCCTGCTCGACGACGCCGCTCACGCTGGCCTGCTGCATCTGCAACTGAAGGCGGCCGGCCACGATCCGCTCGACGTCCAGCACGTCGGCGATCATGCGATGCAGCGCCTCGGCATTGCGCTCGACCGTCGCCAGCGCGGTTGCCTGGCGCTCGGGTCCGATCACGCCGGAACGCAGCATGCGCACGTACCCGAGCACCGCGTTGAGCGGCGTGCGGATCTCGTGCGACAGCGTCGCGAGAAACTCGTCCTTCAGGCGGTTGGCCTTGTCCGCTTCCTCGTAAGCAAGCGAGTTCTCGATGGCGAGGCTGGCACGTCGGGCCACCTCTGTGGCGAAACGCAGGTCCTCTTCGGAATACTCGCGGCCCGACTCGGCGCTCACGAAGGAAATCGCGCCGACCACGCCGCGCCGCGTGACCAGCGGCACACACATGAACGAGGTGAGCGCGAGCGCCTTGACGAGCTCCCGGTGCTCCGCGTCCCTGGCCGCACGCTCGATGAGTTCCGGCGGGATGCGCGACAGCATGGCCGGCCGGCCGGTGCGGACCACCTCGTGCAGGCCGCCGGGCACGTTGGGGTCTGGCGGATACTTCTCGTGCAGCCGGTGCGCCAGTTCCACCTTCTCCGGATCGACATGGGCCACCGACAACCGCCGCAGGTGCCCGCCCTCGTCCAGCATGTCCGCGGTACACCAGTCCGCGATCGTCGGAACCGCCAGCGAGGTGAGTGCCGTAAGCGTACGCTTGTAGTCGAGCGAGGCGTTCAGCACGCGGGTCGCTTCACTCAGGAACTCCGCCTGTCGGGTAGCAAAAGCGGCGCGGTCGGCAGCGGCACGGTGCGCCTCGTAGCTCTCCACGGCGCCGAGGGCCGCCGACGCAAGGCTGGCGAGCGCCTCGCCGGTCTGGCGCTCCTGATCCGACAGCGTGCGGGGGTGGCGGTAGTAGAGGACCAGCGTGCCGCGCGGGACGCCCTGCAGCACGAGCGGGAACACCGCCATCGAGCGGATCCCCTCGGCGCGATAGGCCTCCTGCATGATGCCGAAGGTGGACTGGGTGACGTCGTCGAAGTAGAGCGGCTTCTGGAGGAGAGTGCGGCCGCGGTCCGAGTCCGGCGCACTGGTCACCGTGCGCGCGGCGAAGGCCTCCGACACCCCGCGAGCCTGCCCCACGAACCAGCGGCCATCCGCATCCACGCGCCACGCGGCGTACGCGTCGGCGGTCAGCGCCTCCTCGGCCAGGGTCACGGTGCGCCGCCATACCTCGCCGACCTCGGTCGCCTCGGTGAGCACCTTGGCGGCGCTGATCAGGGCGCGCAGCCGCTGGTTCGCGGCACGGAGTTCAGCTTCGACGCGAGCCCGCTCGGAAAGGTCGCGCACGACCTTCACCGCGCCCAGCACGCGGCCGTCCTCGCCAATCATCGGCGCCACGCTGAGGGCGACCGGAATGAGGCGTCCATCCTGGTGACGCCGCAGCGTCTCGACATTGGGCATCGGCTCGCCGCGCCTGACGTAGTCGAGCTCGCTTTCGAACTCGTGACGCCGGTCGTCGGGGACCAGCAGGTTCACCGAGCGTCGAAGCACATCCTTCGACGCGTAACCGAACAGGCGTTCGGCTGCCGGGTTCCAGGAAAGGATCAGCCCATCGAGCGACTGGCTGATGATGGCATCGGCACTGCTGCCCACCACCGCAGCAAGATGGTCGGCGTGCTGGGCGTCGCGCATGGACGAGTCAAGTGTAGGCGAACTCTTTTGCCGATGGTGAGCTGCTGATACGGCAGAGGTGCTCAGCTCGCTCACCCCGCTCAGCTCGCTCACGCCGCTCAGCTCGGCCACGCCGCTCAGCTCGCCCGCCACGACTGCATCGGCACCTTCCGCATGAGCCGCAGCGCGATACGGTTCAGTGCGCGCGTGCCTCCTGCGCTCGTTGATCGGCGATCCGCCGGCGCATGGCTTCGCGCCTGGAGATGGCTTCCCCGTCAAGGGCTCCCGTCATGGCGGCCATGGCGCGTTCCGACTCGCGGAGCTGGCCGGCCTCGAGCAGCGCCTCCGCAAGATCGAGGCGATACCGTGTCCTGGCGGGAGCGCGCCGCACGCAGGTGTCGAGCACTTCGGCCGCCTTGTCCGGCTGCCCCTTGCGCAGGTACGCGAGGCCGAGCGTGTGCAGGACCTCGGGCCGTTCGCCCATGGCGTCGCGGGCCGTCAACGCCAGCCGATATGCCGACTCCGCATCGCCCCGCTCCAGTTCGAGCCAGGCCAGGTTGTTCGCCGCGACACCGTAGTGCGGATCGCGCTCGAGCGCGCGCCGGTACTCGTCGCGTGCGTCGTCGACCGCGCCCTGCGCGTAGCGCGCCAGCGCCAGAACCGTGCGGACGGCGGCAGTGTCCGCCCCGGCGGCGATGCCCGCGCGTGCGGCCGCCTCCCCTTCTGCCGCGCGACCCAGTCGCAGATAACCCTGCGCAAGGGCGGCATGCGTCCGCGCGTCGAGGCCTGATTCGTGCGCGACCGTCGCGAGCAGGCGATCGACGTCGGCGCCACGGCCGTGCCTGGCGTGGACTTCGACGAGCGCGCCGACCGCTTCCGAACGAACCGCGGCGTCCGCCATGGCCCGCTCGAACGACTGCGCGGCCTCGGCGTCGCGGCTGTCCCGCGCCGCCAGGTAACCGAGTTCCAGGTGACCGGCTGCCGGCAGCGTCTGCGCGGTCACGAGCGGCGCGAGCGTCCGCGCGGCCGCCCGCGCGTCGCCGGTGAGGCGTTCCGCCCGCGCCCGCACCACGCGCAGCGCTGCCTCGTCGGTGCGCCGAAGCGCCTCGGTGGCGATCGCGAGGGCCCGCGACGGGTCTCCTGCTTCGAGCGCCATCTCGGCGCGCTGCTGCGCGAGCACCGACACCAGAGGAGCGCCGCTGGCCGCCCGGTCGAACAGGAGCGTCGCGCGCGCCGCGTCGCCGGTGGCACGCGCGGCCATGCCTCGCCAGAACACGTAACGCGGGTGGTCGCCCGCCAGGCTGGAGGCCCGATCGAGCACGGGCACGGCCGCGCCGGCCTGGCCGACCGCGAGCAGCAGCCGTCCTTCGAGCAGCAGCCACTCGGGGCGAGCTCCCTGCGCGGTGGTCTGCCTGACGCGCGCCAGCGCCTGATCGAGCCGCCCGTCCGCCGCGTCCATGGCCGCGAGGTGTGCCGTGGCATCGGCTGGCGCACGCTCGCTGCGTGACAGATCCTCGAGCAGCGCGCGCGCCTCCGGGCCGCGGTCGAGCGCGCGCAGCCACGATGCCGCCAGCAGACCGCCGCGGTACGGTGACGCTGCCTGCGCGGCACGAACGAACGGCTCGGCCTCGGGCGCGCGGCCCGACGCAATCAGCAGCGTGGCCATCGCGCGGTTGGGCACTTCGGCTCGCGGATCGGCCGCAAGGGCCGCGCGAAACGCGGCCTCGGCATCCGGCCGCCGCCCGTCCGCCCAGGCAACGACGCCGCGGGCCGCCTGCACCTCGGGTGACGCCGGCGCCAGGGCGGCCGCCCGCTCGATCGCCGTGCGGGCGTCGGCAAGATGGCCGCGCTCGAGCTGAAGCCACCCCTCGAGCGAACGGGCACGCGTGTTGTCCGGGTCGAGCGCGAGCAGGTCGCCGACGGCGGCAATGCCGGCATCGGCCCCGCGGATGCGGCTCACCGCATACGCCCTCACCAGCAGCGCCTCGCCGTCGCTGGCATCCACGCGGAGCAGCGTCTCGGCGCGCTCCTGGGCCCGCGGGAAGTCGCCCGCGCGCAGCAGCATCCAGGCCACCTCGCGCTGGACGATGCGGTTCTCCGGCTGCAGGTCTGCCGACGTGATGAACGACTCGAGCGCCTGCGCGGGCCTGTCGGCCTTCAGGAAAACCTCCCCGAGGCGGCGATGCGTGGCGGCGTCGCCGGGGCGGATCTGCAGCGCGTTCTGGAACGTGATGATGGCGTCGGCGTACTTGCCCGCCTGGACGAGTGTTTCCGCGCGCTGCAGGTAGTTGCGCCGTGCCGATTCAGGATCCCGGGTGCAGGCAGCACCGGCAGCGAGGCAGACCAGGACGACGAAGGAACGCATCGACATACGCGACGGGCCTCGGTTCGTGAGGGAACGAAAGTGGGTCGGCGCGTCCGGGCGCCGACCCACGGTCTTGTCAGTCAGCCACTCGTCGGTTGCGCGAGCGGCTGCGCAGGCGCGCGACCCCTGCAGCGAGCCCGCTGGCGAGCAGCAGCAGCGACCCCGGCTCCGGCACCGGCGACATGGGTCCGGCAGAGACTCCAGCCGGCCCCTGGTAGAAGGTCAGGTGCGACAGCCCGGTTGGCTGGCCGTTCACGGGATTGAACGGCGCGAACCAGCTGTTCGTGTTGCCGGCATTGTTGAAGAGGTTGAAGTAGTTCCCCCCCTTCGCCACGTAGAACGACACCAGCGTGGCCGGGTCGTCGGCACCCGGGGAGTAGGTCCATGTGCCGCTGCCGTTCGAACCGAAGCTGAACGAGAACTCGTCTCCGCTGATCGTCGGAAACAGGCCGGAGTTGACCTCGCTCACCGAGCCGTTCGCGTTGAACTTGACGACGACGGGTGACATGTTCGGGTCGAACAGATCGGGCACCTTGCACGACGCGAACTCGGTACCGAACAGGCCCGAGCAGTCGTTCCCCTGGATCGTCGCGACCAGGTCCGCGCTGGCTCTCCCACTGACGGCCAACAGCAGCCCGACCGCCAGGACCGCGACGGTCCAACGTTGCCTCATATGCGCTCCTTTCGTTCACACAGTCTGGGACCGAACCACGGCTGCCGGTGTGTGCATGCCCACGGCCGTGGTGACAGCGCGGGGGCAGATAGCAACCGGCGTTCCGCGACGCGAATGTCGAAAATGCTGGGCCGAACACGAACCCGGGCCTGGCGAGGGACAACGGTTTCCCAGAATGGGTGCGCCGAGTTCGACAGTACTCCGCAGGCTTCCGCGCCGCTGCCCAGCTGCAGGCAGAACGAGGCGCGCTCTCGGAGCGTCGTTCGTCCTCGGGGGAGGCCGCGGGATCGGGAGCCATGGTCGCTGCCCGGTCGGCCTCTGAGGCTCAGCGGCGCTAAGATGGCCTCCATGTTCAGCCGGCTCGCGAGCCGCCTCATCGCGTGGAGCCTCGTTGTCTCCGGCACGGTGTACGTGACGACCATCGGTTTGTCGAACCGCGCCGGGCGCCGTGCGGCGCTGGCGGCGGCCGAACGCGAGGCGTCCAACGCCACCGACGCGGCCGCGCTGGAGGTCGAGGGGGCGCTGAACGAGGTGGACGAGAGCGTCGGCGCCCTCGCGCGGGCCGTCTCCGAGCTCAGCCCCGCTTCCGAATCCCTGGCGCGCCTGGTCCGCCGCTTTGCCGCCGACGAAAGCGACACGGTATTCCGCTACGACGTATTCTTCGAAGACACCGCGCCGCCCGGGGCTCCTCCCTGGTTTCGCGAGACGCTGCAGCGGGGTGCGCCGCTGTGGACCGAGCCCTACTACACAGCCGGCGATCCGAACGTCATCGTGATCACCCGGACCGCTGCCGTGCGCGACGACGACGGCCGCGTGGTCGGCGTGGCAGGCGCCACGCTTCGGCTCGACTTCATCTCCGCGGCTCTCCGCAGGGTTCGCCTGGGCCGCAGCGGCTTCGCGCTCGCGCTATCGCGCGAAGGGCTGATCATCGGCAACTCGCAGTCGACCGGTGTCAGGACGCTGATGAATCCCGTCGAGACGCTGCCGCCGGCCCTGCGCGCGCGGGTCGAGCCGGTCGTCCGACGAGCCGAGGCGGGCCAGCAGGGTTTCGTCGCGGTGCCGCTGACGGACAACCGACTCTTCCGGATCACGGTACGCCCGCTGGTCCAGACCGGCGGAGTGCTCGCGACGCTCTATGCCGAGGACGAATTGCTGGCCGAGGTGCTCACGCTCCAGCAGACGCAGATCTTCCTGGCGGTGGGCGGGCTTCTGGTGCTGACCTGCGCGATCGTCCTGCTGTCGCGACGGATCACCGGGCCGCTTGCCGACCTCGCCACCAGCGCGCGCGAGCTGGCGACGGGCAACCTCGCGGCCCCCCTGCCCGCGGTCACGGCCCGTGACGAGATCGGCGAACTGCGTAGTGCCTTCCGCGACATGCGCGACTCGCTCCAGGTCTACATCCGCGACCTCCAGCAGACGACCGCGGCGAAGGAGAAGATCGAGGGAGAGCTGAACGCCGCCCGGCGAATACAGAAGGACCTGCTTCCACCGCCAACCGCCGGCGGAGCCGGCACCGGCTACGAGCTTGCCGCCATGCTGCTGCCCGCGCGCGCGGTCGGCGGCGACCTGTACGCACACTTCGCCGCCGGGCCGCTGGTGTACTTCCTCGTCGGAGACGTGTCGGGCAAGGGCGTGCCCGCCGCGCTCTTCATGGCACGAACCAAGACGCTGTTCGATGCGGTGGCGGTCACGGAACGGGATCCGGGCGCCATGCTCGATCGGATGAACCGCAGCCTCTGCACGCAGAACGAGGCGGGCATGTACGTCACCGCGGTGTGTGGAGTGCTCGACGTCGCCGCACGCACCGTCACCCTGGCCACGGCAGGACACGAGGCGCCGCTCCTGGTCCGCGCGGGCGGAACCTGCCGGCCGCTCGAGACGCCGGGCGGTCGGGTGCTTGGCCTGATCGACGGCGGCGACTACCCTGCCACCACGGTGCAGCTGCAGCCGGGCGACGCGATCGTTGCCTCCACGGACGGCGTCTCCGAGGCGCAGGACCCGGACGGGGAGTTCTTCGGGACGGCCCGCCTGCTCACCGCCGCCCTCCGCCACGCCGACGGCACGGCGGCCTCCATCACGGCGGGGGTCGTGGCGGAGGTGAAGACCTTCGCGCGCACGGCGCCGCAGTCCGACGATGTGACGGTGCTCACGCTGAAGCTCGCCTGAGGGCGGACGACGGTGCCGCGCGACGGCCGCAACGGCACGATGGCACCACGGCCCGGGTTGCCTCGACCAACGTAGCGGCCCACGCACTGGGTGGGCTGGAGTACCTGCCCGAACGGGTGGTGCGCTTCATCGCGGCGACCCCTACACTGCGGTGATGAGCGCCGCGACATCCCTGGAGCCCGCCTCGGACGACGACCTGCTCGATGCCTATTCGGCCGCCGTGGTGCGGGCGGTGGAGCGCGTCGGGCCGGCGGTCGTCCGCATCCAGGCCGGATCGGGTGAAGGCTCCGGCATCGTCTTCACGCCAGACGGGCTCGTGCTGACGAACCACCACGTGATCGCAGGGGCGGTGCGGCCGACGGTGACGCTGCCCGACGGGCGCACACGGCGTGCCGATCCGGTGGGCGGCGACCCGCACACCGATCTCGCCGTGATTCGGATCGACACGAGCGGCGAGGGGCCGCTTCCGTGGGCGACGTTTGGCGACTCGCGACGAGTGCGGGTCGGCCAGGTGGCGATCGCGCTGGGGAACCCGTATGGGTTCCATCACTCCGTCACGAGCGGCGTCGTCAGCGCGCTGGGCCGTTCGCTGCGGGCACGCAGCGGCAGGCTGATGGACGATGTGATCCAGACCGACGCCGCGCTGAACCCCGGCAACTCCGGAGGGCCGCTGGTCACCACGCAGGGCGAAGTGATTGGCGTGAACACGGCCATGATCCCGGTCGCGCAGGGCCTGTGCTTCGCCATCGCGAGCAACACGGCGCGGATCGTCGCATCGCGCCTGATCCGCGACGGGCGGATCCGCCGTGGATACATCGGCGTTGCTGCGGAAACCATCCCGCTGCCGCGGGCCCTGGCCCGCATCCACAACTTCGCGCTGACGCACGCGGTGCGCGTCGCGGCGGTCGAAGACGGCAGCCCCGCGGCCACGGCGGGTCTGAGGAGCGGCGACCTGCTGCTGTCGTGGGGGACCGTGCCCCTCGACGGCATCGATCAGCTGCACCGCGTGCTGACCGACGAGGTCATCGGACGCCCGTGGACCGTGTCAATCCTGCGCGCACAGGCCCGGCGCCAGCTCGTCGTCGTGCCCAGCGAAGCGCCCGTTTAGGCTCGCGGCACGGACACGCAACGGCCATGCGTCCGCGGAACGCGCTGTCCGCAGGCGCGCGTCAGCGCCACGGGTCGACGATGACCTCGTTGCGCACCGGCGCACCATCGAGGGGCGTCCTCACCAGCAGCCGTTCGAGCACCGTCGCCGCGAGCGATCGGTCGACCGAGGTGCGCACGCACCCGGCGAGTCGCACCGTGCGGCCAGCTCCGGGCGGTACTTCCACCCAGAGCAGCGCATCCTGGAGGAACGGTTCGGCGGCGAGCGCCGACGTGAGCGCATCCTCCAGCCGCGCGCTGGTGCCGACCCCGGACCGTGAGCCACTCCACCGCCGCGGGTTCGGCCTGCACAGGCCCGAGTTCGACGAGCGCGTGGTCGAGCCCCATCGGCACGACGCGCGTCAGGCGGGCCAGCGCATCCTCGTCACGCAGCAACTGGGACACCACGGAGGAATTCTACTCACCCATATCGGCGACAAAAACCGGCCCGAGCGGGCTAGAGGGCGATCAGACCGAGCCGCACCGCCCGACGCACGGCATCGGTGCGGCTTCGCGCGCCGAGCTTCCCGTAGATCGATGCCACGTGGTACTTGACCGTCTGGTCGCTGATGCCGAGGCGCTCCGCGATGCGCTTGTTCGAGAGCCCTTCGGCGAGCAGCGCCGTCACCTCCGCCTCACGCCCCGTCAGCGGCTCGATCAGGTCGGCCTCGTCGTCGGGGGACATGGGCAGGAGCGGCGCGTTCGCGCGCAACCCCGCGGGCCCCGCGCCGGCCGAGGGCGGGGCCGACACGATGGCGTCCACGACGAGGCCCGAGCGCGTCGCGGCTGACAGGCTGCCGAACTCCTCCACCACCTCGATGCCGGCCGCCGCCAGCCGCGTCCTCAACGCGGCGCGCGCCGACGGCGGACCGGCCAGCAGGACCCGCATTTACGCAGGACGCTCGCCCACCGTGATCGGCACGTCCACTACGGTGCCGCCCCGCAGGATCCGCAGCATCACCTGGCGCCCGACACGGTCGCCCACGAGCAGGTCGAGGAGTTCGTCGGGTGACGCGAGCGCGTGCCCGTCGAAGTCGAGCAGGATGTCGCCCACGAGGAGACCCGCCGCAGCGGCCGGGGCGTCCGGCGTGACCGCCACGATGAGCAGCGCCTGGGGCCGGCCTCCGGTGCCCGGCTGCCCGGCTGGGAGCGACACGGCCTGTCCCGCCAACCCGAGGTATCCGCGCTTCAGGGCGCCGTGCTCGAGCAGCATCGCAGCGGTCGACCAGGCGATCGGCGCGGGGATCACCACGCCGAGCCCGCGGATGGCGGCGGCCGTGGCCACGCCGAGCAGCCCGCCCGTGGTGTCGAGGAACGCACCACCGGCAAAACCGTCGTGCATCGGTGCGCTCGTGCGGATCACCTCCGCGATCGACCGGCGCCGGCCGGTGGGCAGCGGACCGCCGATCACCGACACGAGGCCGGCACTCGCCGTGACGGCGTTGCTCCACGAGCGTGCGACCGCCACTGCCAGGTGGCCGACGCGCGGCGGCGCCGCGGCGACACGGATGGCCGGTGCCCCGAGCCCTTCCACCCGCAGCACGGCCAGTTGCGTCGTCGGATCCCAGCCCGCCAGTTCGGCCGCGAGCACGCGACCGTCGTGCGTGCGGACGCGCACGTGGTCTTCGCGGCCGAGCGCGCGTACGGTTGTCAGGACGACGCCGTCGGCGTAGACGAGTCCGCTCGCAGGCCGGCGGCGCCCCTGCACCTGCACGACGGACGGAGCGGCCGCGGCCACGGCGTCGGCGAGGGCGTCGGAGAAGGACGTGAGGAGATCTGGTGTAGTCATGCCGGCATCGTGGCAGAGCGCGCCGTCGAGCGGATCACCCGAACGGGCGGTCGGTCGAGCATTATCGCGCAGCGCCACGCCGCGCTCAGGGCGCGGCGGGCACCGTGTATCCGGCCCGCGCCGTCACGCGGCCGGCACGCCGCTTCAGGCGCACGGACACCTCGTGCCATCCCGGGCGGTCGCCGTCGGTCGCGGCGTACGTCAACACGTAGCGCGCGCGCATCTCCTCGAGCACTTCGAGGAAGCGCGCACGCAGCTGCTCCGGACCGCTCGCCCGCAGGAGGCGGCCCCCGCTCCCCTCCGACAGCGCGCGCAGCTGCGCATCGCTCCGCTCGACCTCGCGATACGAGACGTCACGCGGCCGCATGGCCACCACGTACAGCACGGCGTCGGCACTGCGCGCCTGCTGCAGGACCAGATCCTCCGGCATCCAGCTCAGGGTGTCGGTGCCGTCGGTGAACAGCAGGATGACCGTGCGCCGCGTGTTGCCACCGCTCACGGTGAACGCCGCCGAGACGGCGTCGAGCAGCGCGGTGCTCGATTCCGCTTCCAGGGTTCGCACTTCCTGACGCAGGCGCTCGTGCTCGCCAAATGGGACGTCGAAGCCGAGGCGATGGTTGAACACCATCAGGCCGGCGCGGTCGGACGCTCCCAGCGTGTCGAGCACCGCGAGCGCCGACTCGCGAAGGCGCTGGAGCGTCGGCCCCTGCGTGCTGCCGCTGTGGTCGAACACGAGCAGCACGTCCACGGGGTCGCGGTCGCCCGGAGCCACGTCCACCCTCTGCAGGGTCCCGTTGTCCCGCACGTCGAAATCAGCGGCGCCCAGGCCCGGCACCGGCCGGCCGTTGTCGGTCACCAGCACGTCGAACCGCACCACGCTGACCGACGCGCGGAAGATCGGCGCCTGCGACGCGACCGTCAGCGGCAGGACCACAAGAACCACGAGCAGCGCGAGCAACGCCGGCTTCATTGCGGCATCGCGGCGCGACGCAGCGTCAGCAGCAACTGCGCCCGCTGAGCGAGAGGAGGGCCGAAGCGGTAACCCCACCAGGGATCGTCGCACTCCACGTTCCGGCTCTCGAGGCCGGCGGCCACGCGCGCCGCCTCGGTTGCGCGACCCTGCAGCGCAAGCACCGCACCCAGCCCGACGCGCGCCGTCTGGCATCCCGGCTCGAGCGCCAGCGCGCCTTCGTAGGCCGCTGCGGCGTCGCCATACTGCCCCCGCTTCTGGTGTGCGGATGCCAGGAACAGTGTCGCCATGTAGCGCACGTCGCGGTCGGCAGCACCCTCGCGCAGCCGCTGGAGGATGGGCACCGCCTCCCCCACGCGCTCGGCCGCGAGCAGCGACCGCGCGTGACGCAGCCGAACCGCCTCAGATGGCGCCAGGTCGAGCGCGCGGCGATAGGTCCGGACGGCGAAATCCAGGACGCGTCCGCGATTGGGGCCGCCCATCTGCCGCAGGAGCGGATGCTCCCACGCAAGCGGCGCGGGCGGTTCGGGCGTCCACGCGTACACCTCGGCGAACATCGCCAGCGTGGCCACCGCCCCGCCGTCGTCCGGCGCGAGGCCGAGCAGCGCGCTCAGCCACGGCACCGCCCTTGCGAACTCGAGGTCGCCGAGCAGGTGCCACGTCATGGCCAGCAGCCAGTCGCGGCGGAACGTCCGCGGTGGCTGGACGGCGGCCGGTAGTTCCGACAGCCGCCGCGCGGCTCGCAAGTGTGCGTCCACCCGCGACGGCCGCACCGCCTGGCTGACGAGCGCCTCGACGTGCAGCATCATCGCGGCCGCCACCTGACGCTTCTCGATCGTTCGGGAGCTGCCGGTCAGGGTGTCGAGCGCCAGTTCCATCCAGTCGCGATCCCACTCGGCCGCGGTGGACACGGCCCCCTCGATGTCACCCGACGCGTACCGATCCGCCACCGAAAGGTACTCGTCCACGACGTGACGGGGATCGAGGCGCTGAGCCGCGAGCCCCTCGCTGGCCTGGGCGCACAGCAGCACGAGCACCGCCAGCCAGAGTGGGACACATCGGCGGGATCGGACACGCGGGCGCCTGCGGGAACTCCACCGCGTCATCCGCCCACATTAGCGCGACAGCATGAGGAGGGGCCAGTCGTGCGTTGAACAGGTTTTTGGTCTCGGGCGTCAACGCGGGCGCAGCCGGCGACTGCGGGCGTCGAGCGTGGTGATTACCCGGCCTGCCGCGCCACGGCATGCGACAGCTGGCGCGCCACATGTCCGAGGGCGAGCCGTCGAATGACCCGGATGCCCAGGCCGAACGCCAGCCAGTAGCGCCCGAACCGCCGGCGGCTGGCAGGGTCGGTCGCCTCGACCCGGGTCTCCGTGAACACAACCGACTCCCCGGGGCCCGCGGGCCGCACGCCGATCGTCCACGCAATCTTCACCCACCCCGGCTCGGCGAAGCGTTGGAACTCACCCTCCGGCAGCCCGTGGAAGACGACCTCCACCTCCCACGGCCGGGTGACGGCGACGGCCACGACCGCGTCGGGCCCGTCGCGCAGCACCCGCCAGCCCATGTCGCGGGTGGTGTCCACGAAGGGGCCGCGCGGCAGCGGCGCCCCTCCGCGCCCGCGCATCAGCAGGGGCCGCAGCACGAAGATGGCCTTGACGAGGGGGATGTCGTTGAAGTCGAGCGCGCGGACGGCCGCGAAGGCGCGCTGGGGGTCGGCGCGCACGCGCCGCTCGTGATAGTCGCCCGCATCGGGCCTGGCGATGAGCGAATTCAGCAGCGACGTCATGACCGGGTCCACGCTCACTGCGGCACTCACGACGAACGCCCGTGGGACGGGCCGGGGGTCGCGTGATCGATCGGGGCGCCGCGCGGGCTGCGCCCGCGTCCCGCCGTGCGGCGCACCTGCCGCTGCCTCCACTGGCGTGCCGTGAGACTCGCGAATGCGCCCGCGTCGCCGTGCGGCACGAACGCGTCGTACAGCCGGTGCGGATCCGCCGGCGTCCGGGCGTGCCGGATGGGACACCAGTACTGCTCGGTCCTGGCGGCGATCTCGCGTGCGAGCCCGAACACCCCGTTCACGTACCCGCAGTACACGCAATTCAGCCGCTCGAGGAGGTTGAGATACGGCAGCCGGTGCCGGTCGAGCAGGACGTAGTCGCGCCGACGCACCATTGTGAGACCGAAGGCGGGGAAGCAGATCCGCTGGAAGACCCACAGCCAGGCGTCGAGCAGCGCCACCGGCAGCAGCAGGCTGTAGATCACCGGTGCAGTGAGCAGCGTGCCGAGGTCTCCGTGCCACACGTAACGCCAGAGCCCGTGAACCGGCCGCCGTGACACACGGCGCCCGCGTTCGTGCCACTGCTGGGAAAAACGCGTCCGGTGGTGCACCGCGCGCCGATGCGCGCTCGCGAGCGCCGCCATGTCGCTCTCCTGCGACGTCGTGACGCAAGAGAGGTGCCTACGAAGTCCCGCGGAGATCCCGGCAGCGCACGACCGTCCCGTCCACGTGCCCGCGTACCTGCCGGAAAGTCGGAAGGTGCCTCCCCCGGAACGACCATGCCGGAAGGGGCGACGCATGGCCGCGCCGCGATCGCGGGCAGGTCCTCGATCCGCTGGACGCGTCTGTCAGGAGCCGAGCCGCGAACCCGTCATGGCGACGATGGAATCGCCGTCGGGGTCGACGTACTTGCGGCTCACGATGGCGCGCACCGTGTCGGACGTGACGTAGCGCAGGTGGGGCTTTGGCGCGGTGGCCGCTTCCACGATGACGGCCGCAACGTCCGCAGCGGTCTGCCCGATCGTCGCGAACACCTGCGACGTGGCGGCCCGGTACGCGCTCCGCATGCCGTCGTAGGCGGCGCTTGCGGGCGGCGAGGTGTGCGTGAGGCGTTCCTGCACCGCGGCCACGAATTCGGTGTTCACCGGCCCTGGCTCGATGAGCGACACGTGGATGCCCAGCCGCTGCGCGACGGGAGCGAGGCTCTCCATCATGCCTTCCACGGCGAACTTGGCGGCGCAGTAGGCGTCGTTGAACGGCTGCCCGATGAGTCCGCCGACGCTGGTGACCGAGACGATGCGGCCCGCGCCGGCACGGCGCATGTGAGGGAAGACGGCCTGCGTCATCCGCCACACCCCATAGAAGTTCACGTCCATCACCTGCTGGAGATCGGCGAACGGCGTTTCCTCCATGGAGCCCAGGTATCCGCTGCCCGCGTTGTTCACGAGCAGGGCCACCGCGCCATGATCGCGCACGACGCCGCTGACGCAGGCATCCACCGACGCCGCATCCTGCACGTCGAGCGCCCGGATGTCCAGCGTGACACCGGCCGCGTCCGCTGCGGCGCGCAGCGCCTGTGCCCTTCCCGTGTTCCTCATCGTCGCGATCGTCGAGAACCCTGCCTTCGCCAGAGCGATAGCGGTCTCGAGACCGATGCCGGAGGACGTTCCCGTGACCAGTGCCGCACGTGACATGACACACTCCCCGGCCGGCGCCGGGAGGCAGCGACCGCTGCCCGCCGCGCCGGCCCGTGTTCTCGAGCGGATGCGCCCTCTAGGCCCCTGGCGCCTGGTAGCTCACCGTCTTGTGCGCAGCCGCGTCAATCTCCTCGCACGTCATCAACGGCACGGCGGTGATGGACACGGCGCCCGAGGCGTTCACCGCCATGCTCAGCGCCGCGGCGGAGACGTGATCGGGCACGTCCACGATCACGTACGCATCGACGTCGCCGAAGGCGTAATAGAAGCTCTCGACGCTGCCGCCGAGTCCCGCCGTGGCCCTGGCGACAGAGGCACGCCGGCCCGTGCCGCCTTCCCTGAGCAGACCTTTCACACCATCGCTGTTGTAGTGCGCCTTGATCAGAAACTTCGGCATGGGCCCTCCTGACCGTGTGTCCGAAGGGCGGATCATGCCACATGAGCTTCGATGCCGCGCAGAATCGCGCGTCAGCTTGCGACCTCAGGCCCCGCTGGCGTACCGCCGGCCTCCCGGGCTGCCACCACGATGCGGTTCGCTTCGACGAGCCATGTCGAGTCCGGCGCCATCAGTTCCGCCAGCCGCATGCGCCCCGCCGAGGCTTCTGCTGCCGCCTCGCCGGGCCGGCCGGTCGACAGCAGCGTGGCCGCGAGCTTGACTCGTGCGATGGCGGCGTTCGCGTGATCGGCGCCCTGCGTGGCCGTGAAGATGCCGAGGGCCTCCCGAAGCCGCGCCTCGGCCGACCCGAAGTCGCCGCGCAGGTGCGCCACGCTCCCGAGATTCGACGCCGCAATGCCGTTGAGATAATGCCCCCGCTCGCCGTGGACCGAGCGGTAGATGTCGGCCATACGCGCGTATGCGGCCTCGGCGTCCTCGAGCCGTCCGGTGTTGCGGGCGAGCGTGCCCAGTTCGTTCAGCACGGACGCCACGCCGGGATGCACCGGCCCGTACGCGCGTTCACGCCCGGCCAGGGCGCGCGCCAGCACCAGGGCGGCCTCGTCGTTCTTCTTTCTCCGCACCAGCACCCGGCCGAGCATCACCAGGTTGTTCGCGGTGCGGACGTGATCGTGGCCGTGCCACCGCTCCGTGAGCGCCAGGCCCTCGCGGAACAGGCGCTCGGCCTCGCTGTCCCTGCCTCGTTCGAAGGCGATGGCGCCGAGATTCACCAGCGTATCGCCGGCCTGCGGATGCTGCGGGCCGAGCACCTCCTGGTAGATCTCCAGCGCCCGCCGGTTCATCGCCTCCGAATCGTCGTAGCGGCCCGCATAGAAACTGGCGTTCGCCAGTTCGTGGAGCGTGTCCGCGAAGTCGAGCCCCGGTGCCTGGCCCTCCAGCAACGCGACGGTGCGGTTCAGCACCGTGACGGCCTCCGCGTACGCACCCCGCTCGGTGAGGACGCGAGCAAGGGTCCTCAGCGCGGCGATGCGCAGCGGATGGGCCTGCGCAACCTGCTGCTCCGCCAGGACGATGGCCTGACGGGCGAACTGCTCCGCCTCGTCGAATCGCGCCTGATCGATCCGCAGGTCGCTCCGGGCGGTGAGGGTGTCGAGGCCTTCTGGCGAGTCGGACGGCACCAGCGCGGCGGCGCGCGACAGCAGGTCGTCGGCTTCCGCGAAGTGCCCAAGCTTCTGGTACAGGCGGCCGAGAGTGCGGAACAGCTCCGCCTGCGCTGCGGTGTCGTGCGCGAGGCTCTCGGCCTCGCGCACGCCACGTTCGAACAGCGAGATCACGCGCAGGTCGTCGGCGGGGCCGGCCACCGGATCGCCCCCGTCGAAGAGCCGCAGCATGAACCCCTGGATCCGCTGGGCCTTCGCCGCCTCGCCGAGGGCCTCGGTGCGGGCGAACTGCAGGCGTCGGGTATACCAGGTCACCAGGCCCACGATCGTCCCGACGCCGGCGGCGGAGACGCCGAGCGGGGCGCGATTGCGGAGCACGAACTTCTGCGTGCGATACGACCAGGAGTCCGGCCTGGCCGTCAGCGGCTCGCCCCGCTCGAAGTGATCGAGGTCCCGAAGCAGCGCGTCCACGCTCCCGTAGCGGCGGGCCATGTCCTGGTGCATCGCCGTCGCGCAGAGCACGTCGAGGTCGCTCCACTCCGAGCGGCGCAGGCCTCCACGCACGCGCGTGGCCCGCGACGGCGGTTCCGGCTCGCCCGCTCGCCCGCCACCGGCGGCACCGCCCGGCGCCTCTCCGGTGGCCCGGCCAGCGGGCAGGCGCCCCGTGACCAGTTCGTACAGGACGACGCCGAGCGAATAGACGTCGGTATCCACGCCGAGCGGGTCGCCGCGGAGCTGTTCGGGAGACGCGTAAGCCGGGGTCATGGCCCGCCACCCGGTGCGCGTGCGGTCGGCGCCCTCCGCATCGTCGAGCGAACGTGCGATGCCGAAGTCGAGCAGCTTGATCGAGCCGTCGTCGCGCACCAGGATGTTGGTGGGCTTCAGGTCGCGGTGGATGATCAGCTGCTGGTGGGCGTGGCGCACGGCCTCGCACACCCGGCCGAAGAGGGCCAGACGCTCACGCACCGCCAGCCTCCGCTTGTCGCAGAACTCCGTGATTGGCGTGCCCTCCACGTACTCCATGGCGAACCACGGCGTGCCGTCAGCGAGCGCGTCGGCGTCGAACAGCATCGCGATGCCGGGGTGATTCAGCTTGGCCAGCGTGCGCTGTTCCTCCCGGAAGCGCGTTCGCCGCGAGGGTGACACCCATGCGTCGCGCAGGATCTTGATCGCGGCGGTGCCGCCAAGGTCGTCGCGCACCGCCTTGTAGACCACACCCATGCCGCCTTCGCCGAGCAGGCTCACGAGGCGATAGGGGCCGAACGAGCGCGTGCCGGGTGACACCCCCGGCGACCCGTCACGCGGCGCGGCCTCCGGGGCGTCAAGCAGCCCGGCCGCGGCGGCGGCGACCCCGGCGCCGACCAGTCCCGCTCCGGCGCGGTCCTCCCGCAGCATGGCGCGGAGGTCCTGCGCGAGGGCCAGGTCGTCGGCGGACGCCGCATCCAGGAACGCCGCCTGGGCGGCCGGATCGAGATCGGCTGCGGCGTGAAAGAGGCGCTGCAGGAGGGACCAGCGCGCGCCGTCCATGGCCGCCACGGGTCAGCGCCGGAGCGCGGCGGCCAGCCAGGCGCGGGCCGCGCGCCAGTCACGCTGGACGGTCGCCTCGGACACGCCGAGCAGCGTCGCGGTCTCGCCCGCATCGAGGCCGCCGAAGAACCGGCTCTCGACCAGCAGCGCCTGCCGCGGTTCGATGCGCGCGAGATCCTGGAGCGCGTCGTCGAGCGCCAGCACCTGCGCGGCACTGCCGGGCCGCTCGTGCGACTCGTCGTCGAAGCGCAGCCACACCTGCGAGCCGCCCCGCTTCGACGCCTGGCGCCGGCGCGCCGCCTCGACGAGCACCTGGCGCATGGCGCGGGCGGCGATGCGCTTGAAGTGCAGGGGCGACGTCTGCGCCACCGCCGGCGTCCGGGACAGCTTCACCCAGGCCTCGTGCACCAGCGCCGTCGGGTTCAGGGTCGCCGAGCCGTCGCCGCGCCGCACCGACGCCGCCAGCCTGCGCAGTTCGGCGTATGCCAGCGTGAACAGGGCGTCGAGGTCCGCCGCCGGGGCGGGGTCGCCATGAAGGACAGGCTCGGACATACGCTGCAGCGCCACCGTATCACGTCGGGGGACCACTCGAGAAAAAGTGCGGCGGGCGTGACGGTTTCCGGTGTCGTCCTGCGCAATGGAAGGTGAGTGAACGCTATCGCTCCTCCGCCGTCAGCACCTAAGGAGACCTGTCCATGCCTGTGCCATCTCGACCGTTTCGTCATGTTCTGTTCGCTCTCGCGCAGGCTGTCTGCCTTCTTCTCCTGCTCGTGCCAGGTCGCGTGGACGCGCAGCCGACCTACCTGATTGATACCGGGGCGGGCGGCACCTCGTCGATCGGCGCCATTTCGTTGTTCGCGGCCGGGTCCACGAGTTGCCAGCCGCAACCGGGCTGCGCATCGGATTTCCAGTTCCTCGCAGCCCGCATCACCCTGCCGGAGGCGGCGACCATCACGGGCTTCGAACTATGGGCGGCCCGGTTCAGCATCGGCGGCAGCCTGGCCGTCAAGATCCGCGAGGAGGTGGCGGGCCTGCCTGGGGTGAACGCGCCGCCCCTGTTCAGCGCCAACAGCATCTACGCCCAGACATTCACGAATCTCCCGACGACCTTCACCGCGGGATGGGTGAGCCTGACTGGCTACCAGGCCGTCCTGGCGGCGGGCACGTACTGGATCACACTCGAGCCGGTCGCCGGTTCAGGGTTGCAGTACAGCCTGCCAGGCGGGGCACCCGATCCCCTGTCGAAATACGCCTTCTACTCGTTCGGCAATCCGGGATACGTCCAGCTCAACCAGGGACTGGGCCTGCGCGTCGTGGGCAGCCGGTTCGATGGGGCTGCCTTCGGCACCGCCGCGCGCCTCACGGCATCGGGCAGCTTCGATACCTGCTGTCCCGGGTTCGACATCGACTTCATCACGGAGGGCACGCGCGACTTCACGCGTGTCGGCAACGCAGGTCCGGCGCTGACTTCCGCGTACATCTTCCAGTTGGGCTCCGCACACGTCCACGGCCGCGGGCGCCTGATTCAGAACGGGCTGAGCGCCGGAGCCTACGCAGATACCAACTCCCTCAGCCAGGGCTCGGGACGAGGCATCGCCTATCGCACCTTCGTCAACCTCGGTGCGCAGGCGCAGACCATCCGCGTCAATGCCGTGCTCTCCGGGTCGATTGGGCTGAACGGCGGCGTGGGGCGCGGCGGGGTCTACGTGTTCGACACGACCGCGTTCACCACCACGCTGAACGGCAGGCTGCCGCAGACGCCCGGCCAGGCCCTTCTGTCGGCCGACGATGCGGGCGCGATCCGGAGCACGTTTCCGAATCCGTCCAACATCTCGCTCGCCCGCTTCTTCCCGTCCACGGCACTCCTGGCCAGCGGCCTCGACGTGGCGCAGTTCACGCCGGGCGGCGGCGTGCAGAGCGTGCCGCTGACGACTGGACTGTTCACCGTCGAGCCGAACCAGGCGATCACGGTACTGTTCGACGTGGCGGTCTTCGCGCCCTTCGCCGGTGATGCCAACTTCGGCAACACGCTGCTGCCGGCGCCGATCTTCATCAGCGACAGCAGCGGCGCTCCGGTCAGCACCATCGTGGCCGTCGGTCCAGCCGCGGCCACCCCGCCCGCGCCCGGGGCGATTGCGCTGACCCCGCCGTCGGCGACGACACCCGTGGGCAGCACGCACATCGTCACCGCAAGGGTGACCGGCGCAAGCGGCGCTCCCGTGTCGGACATGCCGGTGTTGTTCCAGGTGACCACTGGACCGAATGCGGGAAAGTTCGCCAGCGTCAAGACCGACGCCAATGGGGACGCTGCGTTCGCGTACGGCGGCACGCTGCTCGGCACCGACACGGTCAGTGCCACGGTGAGTCCCCTCGCCGCGGTTGAAGCGTCGACGACCTGGGTGCCTGGCGCCGTGCAGCGCATCGCGTTGTCGCCGGCGTCCGCGTCGATCGCGGTCGGCGGGTCGCAGGCGTATGCCGTCGCGGCCTTCGATGCCTTCGACAACAGCCTCGGCGACGTGTCGGCGGAAGCGACGCTGCAGATCGCGCCGGACGGCTCGTGCGCCGGCAGCACGTGCATGGGGACGGTGTCGGGCGTACAAACCGTCACCGCCACCTACGCGGGCAAGACCGCGCAGGCAACGCTGACCGTCGAGGGCGTGATCGCCCCCATCGCGTGCGACGTGGACGGCAACGGTTCGGTGAACAGCACCGACCTCGCGCTGCTGCGCACGCGCAACAACCAGCCCGCGACCGGGCCGACCGATCCGTACGATCCGAACCGCGACGGGCGCGTCAACGTCGCGGACGTACGGTTCTGCCAGCTTCGCCTGACGCTGCGGTAATCACGGCGCGCGGTGTGATGTGCGTCGAGGTCCCGGGCATCGCGCCCGGGGCCTCGCGGTGACCACGCGCCCAAAGGCGTGTGCACCCGTAACCGGCCACTCGACCGCGTCGCCGCACAGGGCGTGTGGTCCGGAAGCGTCTTCAGGACTCGTCGCGAACCGGCGCGAGCCGGCCCATGCCACGCGCCCACTCGCGCACCTTTCCCGCCGCCGGCGGCAGCGGATCGCAGGCGAGCACGTACAGCAGCACCGTCGTGATCACGAGCAGCGAGGCGGTCAGCAACGGAATGGCGGTCTGCAGCACGCGGTTCGCGAACAGCAGCGGAGGGACGAGGATGGCGCTGAAGGAGAGAAAGGCGACGCGCAGCTGCGCATCGCGTACGCGGCGCGGGTTCATCAGGCCGCGCGACACGCGCCGGTAGGACTCGGCCTCGGCCGCCTCCACCGACTCGCGGAAGATGGTTCGGGACAGGACGAAGACGACGCCGCCAAGAAACAGCGTGAGGAAGATTCGCAGGGCGAGATCGCCGCTCACGACGTACACCATGAGCGCCCACGTGAAGTAGATCGCCACGCTGAGGTTCGTGAGCTGGACGGCCAGCCACACGTTCGTGCGTCCGGTCAGCAGCTGGAAGCGCCGGCAGACCCACTGCACGACGTCGAGCACACGCGAATCGAGGTACCCCATCGACGGGCGACGCCTCCTGGGCCGATTGTACCGGGGCCCGGGAGTTCGCGCGCGGGCGTTACCCGGTCCGTTCGCGAATCCAGCGCGACTCGCCGGCGCCCTTCAGCACGCGGATACAGCCCGGCAGCCGCTCGGTCAATTCGGGCCTGTGGCTGATCACGCCAATCATGCGGCCGCCGTCCTCGCGCAGTGCCTCCATCGCCTCGGTCACCTCGTTCAGGGTGTCCGCGTCGAGCGTGCCGAAGCCTTCGTCGATGAAGAGGCTGTCCATCTGCAGGGCGCCCGAGGTGCGCAGTACCTCGTCACTGAGCTGGAGGGCGAGACACAGCGACGCCATGAACGTCTCGCCCCCACTGAGCGTCTCCGCGCGGCGGCGCTCGCCGGCGTTGTCGTGATCCACCACGAAGAAGGCGCCGTCCCGCCATTCGAGCGTGTACCGGTTGGTCATGCGCCGCATGCGCAGCGACGCACCGGCGACGAGCGCCCTGAACGCTTCCTCGAGCAGGAACTCCTGGAAGGCGTCGCCGCGCAGGTCCGCCGCCATGTCGGCGTGCAGGGCGCAGCGCGCCGCCAGGGCCTGTTGCCGCGCCGCCAACCCGGTGCGGCGCTCCACGTCCGCTGCCAGACGGACCCGATCGCCCTCGAGGCGCGCGGCGGCCAGGTCGGCTTCCCGCGCCGCCTGGACGGCCGTCGCAAAACGGGCCTCCTCCGCCTCGAGCGCCTCGACGGACACCTCGCGTCCGGCGACCCGCGGCTCGAGTTCGAGGAGGCGATGCAGCACGGCAGCCTGTCGACGCTCGTGCCCGGCTACTTCGGCCTCGATGGCCGCCTGCCGCGCCGAATCACGGACCGCCTCCCGAACCTCGCCGACACTCCCGAACCCGGCGTCCGCGATCACGCGGTCGAGCAGGTCCTGCGCCGCGGCGGCCGCCTCGCGCGCGCGTTCCACCATCGTCGCCGTGCGCTGGAGCGCCTCCGCGGCGGCGGCCGCCTGCGCCCGCGCGGTTGCCAGCGCCGCCTCGGCGGTACGACTTGCCTCCTCGAGCTGGCGCACCTGCTCGGCCAGGCCGCGCCGTTCGACGGCCGGGTCGTCATGCGAGGACACGGCAGCCACCCGGCGCGCGATGTCGGCGAGTTCGTCACCGGCCTGCCGCAGCTCGGCGAGGCATTGTTCTGCGGCGCGCGCCGCGTCGCGGGCTTCGTGTTGAGCCTGCAGCGCCCGCAGGTCGGCGCTGTTCACGGCGGCCTCCGCACGCTGCACGCGCCGTTGTGCATCGTCGTGCGCGGACCGTGCGGCACGCAGTGCAGCGCGCCTGGCTTCCACGTCACCAAGGACGCCGGGACTGAAAGCCCCGGCCTCGGCACCCGCGAGTGTCTGCACCAGCTGTGCGACAAGAAGACTCCAGCGCGCGTCACTCTCGTGCGCCATGCGCGCGGCGTCGTCGCGCGCCTCGCGTGCGCCCTCTGCACGGACGGCCGCGGCCGTTGCCTGCTGCCGCGCCTCCTCGCAAGCGGCGACGGCCGCGTCCGACCTGCCACGAGCCGCGTCGGCAACGGCTGAGAGGGTCGCCAGTTCTGGCACGACGCCGGCGGGCGGCAGCAGCACCACATCCTGCAGGCACACCGGGCACCGCTCGCCTACGTGCAGGTGCTCGCGCAGGCTCGCGGCCTGGTGCTGGGCCCTGGCTGCCTCGAGCGCCTGGCGCGCCGCATCCGCTGCCGCCGACGCCTGAGCCACCTTGCGTTCCGCGCCAGCTACGGCGCGCTGCGCACGTGCGAGTACCTGCGCGGCGCTGGCGCTCGCCTGCTCCGCCCGGGCGAGCCGGTCGCCCAGCCGGGTGCGTTCCACGTCAAGCGTCCGCGCCTGCAGCACGTCGGGCCAGGCATCCTCGATCCGGCGGTACTCCGCGGCATCGAACCCGCTGGCATCGAGGGCCGCGCGCGCCTGCCGCAGTTCCTCCTGCGCCAGGGAGGCGGACTCGCCGGCGGCCCGCGCCGCCTCCGCTGCAGCCGCCGCCCCGCGCTCCAGGCCTGGTGCGGCGCCCGAGAACCGGACGTGCGCCGCGGACACGACCCGGCGCCGTTCCAGGTCGCCGGCGATCTCGTCGATCGCCCGGATCCGCGCCTGCAGGTCGCCCGCCCGCCGGGCGTCCTGTGCCGCCTGCGCCGCCGCCGACACGGCGTGGCCGAGCCCCTCCTGGGCGCCGGTGTCGGCCTCGCGAGCCGCGTCGTGCTCGTGCGCCGCACGAGCGACGGCAGCTGTCGCCATCTCGTGCGCATCGAGGCGGGGCACGATCTCCGCCGCGCGTCGCGCCGCCGCCAGTTCCGCGCGTGCGGCTGCAACTGCCTCGCTTTGCCCGTCGAGCATGGCGCGCTCGTGACGGAGCCGATGCACGTCCTCGGTGGCCTGCCGCAGCTCCCGCAACTCGCGCACGATGGCGTCGAGCGCACTCCGGCTGGCCGCCACTGCCGCTGCGTGGCGCCGCGCCTCCTCGAGCGCGGCCTCGAGGCCGTGCAGCGCCTCGGTGGTGGCGTGGCTGCAGGCCTGCAGCTGTCCGCCCACGTCCCGCAGTTCGCCGTCGAGCGCCGCACGCCGGCGCTCCGCCTCGTCGCGCATACGCTGGTAGATGTCGTGGCGCAGCAGGTGCTGGAGCATTGCGCGCTGGTCCTTTCGCTCCGCCTTGAGGAACTTCGCGAACTCACCCTGCGGCAGGATCACCGTCTGCGTGAAAGCGTCGAAGTCGAGACCCAGCAGCGTCCTGATCTCGGCATTTACGGCGGTCACACCGTCGGCGATCGGCCGCGGGGGTGCCGTGAGCAGCTCGAGCTGCGCCACGCTCTGCAGCGTGCCGGTGGCGCGCCGCTTCACGCGCCTCGCGACCCGGTACTCCGACCCGCGCACCCGGAAATCGAAGACCACCGCCATCGCATCGCGGCCCTGCGCGATGAGTTCAACCACCTGCTGCTTGCCCAGGCGTGGAACGACGCCGTACAGCGCGAACAACATCGCGTCGAGGATGCTCGACTTGCCCGCGCCCGTCGGACCGGCAATCGCGAACAGCGACAGCCCGTCGAACTCGAGCGGCTCCTGGCGCTCGCGGTAGCAGGTGAAGCCCTCGGCCTCGAGGCGCAGCGGCTTCATGTCACTCGGCCTGAGCCGCCTCGGCGTACAGCGCGTTGAACAGCGCCAGGGTGTCGGCGGTCGGCTCGATCTGGTGCCGGCGCTGGTAGAAGGCCCGAAATCGCTCTACCGGAGCTGCGGCCGCGGCCGCGGTGGCTGCGTCCACTCCGCTCGCAGGCTCCGCGTCCGGCAGCACGGCGTCCACCACGACGACGTTCGGCAGCAGCTGACGCACGCGGCGATTGAGGTCCGGAGTCGGCCTGTCCAGGCTGATGCGGGTGCGCAGGAAGCCGACAGTGCGCAGGGTGTCGACCGCCGCCTCGAGTTCCGGGAGGGTCCCGCTCCAGTCGCCCAGCACGCGGGCCCCCTCGTAGGCCACGTGCTCCACGCGCGGCGGCCTGCCCGGCGCCACGTCGACGACGGCGAAGGTCTTGTGTTCCTCGACTTCGCCGAAGTCGAGTTGCATGGGTGAGCCCGCGTACTCCGTGTGGGGGCCCGCGGCCTCCACCCGCTGCGGCCGGTGGATGTGCCCGAGCGCCACGTACTGCGCGGTGGACGGCATCGCTTGGGGCGTCGCGGCCCAGTCGTCCCCGAGCGTGACGACACGTTCGGACTGCGACGGCCTCGCGCCGGCCACGTGCGAATGCGCCACCACGAGATTGACGGCGTCCCTCCGGAACCCGCCGGCGAGGTGCGACAGAATCCGCTGCACGGCGTCCGCATACTGCTGCCGCGCGAGCGTCTCGTCGTGAGCCAGCGTCAGCGCCTCGACGATGCGTCCCGCCGGTGCGAAGGGTACCGCGGCGATGCACGCCGCCTCGCCGTTGCGGGCAGCGAGTTCGACGAGCCCGCCGCCCGAGCGCGGACGCGGCAGCCCCCGCACGTGCACGCCAACCAGTTCCGCGAGCAGGCCCCACGCCTCGAGGCGAGCGGGACTGTCGTGGTTGCCGGCGATGACCACCGACGGCACGCGCAGGCGGCCGAGCCGCTTGAAGAACTCGGTGACCACGCGTTCCGCGTCGGGGGGCGGGGATGTGCTGTCGAAGACATCGCCCGACATCAGGACGAGATCGATCGCCTCCCGCTCGATGAAGCCCGCCAGGTGGTCGAGCACCACGGCCAGTTCGTCGAGCCGGCTCCGGCCCTTCCAGATTCGTCCGGCGTGCCAGTCCGAGGTGTGGACGATGCGCATGCTCACAGCGCCATGCGTGCGAACGGGTCGGGCCCGGCGGCCTCGGCAGCAACCTCGCTGGCGCGAGTGGCCCAGGCGGGAAACGGGAAGCGCAGGAGAATCGCCATCGGGATCTCGGGCTGCGCGACGATCATCGATCCGGGCCGCAGCAGCGTGGCGCGCACCCGCCCGACACTCGTCAGGAACCCGTACTCGCTGCGTTCCGACTCCGCGGCGTCGAGACGGCCCACCACCTTCAGCGCGGCGTTGCCCACGATCCGGCGTTCCACCTCCGACGCGGTCTGTTGCGCGCCGAACAGGGACACACCCAGCGACCGCCCGCGCTCGGCGATGTCCAGCAGCACGCCGTGCAGTGGACTCCAGCCCTCGCGCGGCGCGTACTTGTTCAGCTCGTCGAGCACGACGAACACGAGCGGGCGCGATCCGCCCTGCTGCTCCTTCTGGTCCATCATGCGCTTCAGCAGCACCCCGACCACGAAGAGCTGCGCCGACGCGTGCAGCGCGTGGATGTCGACCACGGTCACCTGCTGGGCCGACCAGTCGATCGTGCGGCCGCGCGCCTCCGAGTGGCCGCTGACGAGGTGGCCCATCCGCTCGGACGCGGCATGCAGGCGTCGCCGGAACGCATCCTTGGTGCCTTCGGCCACCGGCGCCCCCCGCATCATCACGTCGAGCACGGGGCCGTCGAGCAGTTCCACGAGATCGCCGAAGGTCTGCAGCACCGTGCCGTCCACGTTGACCGCCGCCGTCGAGCCGTCGCCCTCGCGCGCGGCGCGTTCCAGCGCCTGCTCGACCCGCGTAATCACCAGGTGAATCTGCGCGCGCGCATCCTCCCCGTCCACGAAGACGAACCGCAGCAGCCGCTCCCGGCAGAACTCCCGCATCGTCCACACGTAGGGCCGCACACCCTCCTGCCGGCTGCCGGTGTCTGGCATCGGCGTGACGCTGCCCTTCCGGGCGGGCGCGAAGAACGCCACGCTCTGGAACGGACCCGCGGGCAGGCCGAGCCGCTCGTACTCGGCGCGCGTGTCCGGGGTGAGGCGGGCGTTGGGCTTGTCGAGCCAGAGCAGGTCCTCGCCCTTGACGTTGAAGATCAGCGCACGCGCGTTGGCCGCATCGAGGCCCAGGGCGCCTGAGTGGAACAGCGAGTACAGGATGAAGCTCGCGTACGAGGTCTTGGTCGCCACGCCGGACACGCCGCTGATCGACGCGTGCGCCCCGCGGGTGCCGTCGAGGAACTCGAGGTTGGCGTGCACCGGCTCGCCCGTCCGCGTGAGCCCGATGGCCACGCTCCGCTCCATCCGATCGAAGTAGAGCGCACGGCGGAACTCCTCGTCGTGCACCACCTGCACCGTGTCGCCGGGCGTCGGCGGCACGAAGTACTCCGGTTCGACGCGCGTCACCTGGACGTGGGCGGCATAGGACACGTCGGCCGGGAGCGTGCCCTCGGCGACGCGAAAGGCATCGGTGTCGAACTGGCTGCCCTCGAACCGCTTGCGCACGACATCGACGATGCCGTAGAAGGTGACCGTGTCGCCTCCGGCCAGCGAGGAGTGGACCACGACGAGATCGTCGAGCTGCAGGCGCTCGCCCTCGCGCACGCCCACCCAGAAGTCGAGCGGCGTCGCGTCCTGCGACCCGAGCACCAGGCCGACGGAAGAAGACGGGCTGTCAGGCATGTGAGAACTCCCGCGCCAGCAGCGACGCCAGGCGGCGGTGAATGAGGCGTGCGTCGCCGAGCCCGCGGCGCAGGTGCTGCTCCAGCGCGCCGATGGGCACCAGGTTCTGCGGCGCCCGTGGGTCGCGGCTGCGCGACGGTACGAACCGCGGCGTCACGGCCGCCGTGAGGTCCGCCAGGCGAAGCGCCTCCTCACGCCCGACCCCTTCCGCCACTTCCAGGCGCACGAGGCCGGTGAGGTCCGACTCGACCGCCAGTCGTGGCGCCAGCCGCACGAACCAGGAGTAGCGCGCAAAACGTCCGGCGCTGCGGATCAGGAAGACGGGCGTGCGCGTGCCGGGGTCGAGCGCGCGCAGCACGGGCAGCTGTTCGGGCCCGAGATAGAGCTTGAAGAGACGCTTCACGAACCCGACGACCCGGCCTGGCGTGCTCTCGCTGATGTTGAGCGGACCGTCGGCGATCACGAGAACCTCGGGGTCCACGGCGAGCGATCGCGCGAAGCGTTCCTCGGCGACGCGCATCTCATGGTGCAGGCCGCGCAGCGGCGCATCCGCGTCGTCCTCGGCCGCGCTGCGCGGTTCGTAGACGAAGCCGGGCGACACCTCCAGCGCGCCCGGCGGCATCGCCCCGCCCCCGAAGATCAGCAGCCGCCCGCGCTGCTCGTCGCCGAACACGGCGCGCCCGTCGCGGCAGTTCACCGCGCCGACCGCGTAGGCGCCGAGCGCGCCGTGCGCCAGCCGGCCGTCGACCGTGATGACGAGCCGCGCTTCCATGCGGCGAACGCCGTCCACGATCGCGAGGGCTGGCACCGGGCCGGAAAAGGCCGGTCGCACGGGCGCCCAGCCGGTGGCGTCGCACTCGACCGCCACGTCGATGTCGGCCACCTCATCGTCGGCCTGGAACTGCGTGGGGGTTTCGGGGCCGTACTCGACCGCCCATGGGTCGATGCGGATGTCGAGCCCGGCAAAGGGCGGCGGCGAGGACGCGGGCATGTCTCCTGCTGGAGTATAGCGACGAGGCATCCACGGTCTCAGCTCGATTCCGAGCCGGTTTTTTGCTAGGCCGGGCGGGACGGGTCAGCGCGCGGCCGATGCCGCCTTCACCGGTGCGAGAATCTCGCGCTCGATCAGGTCGAACAGCTCGCGCCGGTGGCCGCGCCGCTCGTCACTCACCGCGGTGGACGACGTGGCGACAACGACGAGGTCGAGGTCGCGGAAGACCATCACGTACTGGCCGCCGTAGCCCCAGGCGAAGCACGCGGTGCCCCCGTCGAACTCCTGGATCCACCAGCCGTAGCCGTACTTGCGGTCTCCGTCGTACACGGAGGCGGTGCGCGGCACGCACGACGTGTCGACCCAGGCCGACGGCACGATCTGGCGCGCGTCGATGCGGCCGCGGTGCAGGTACAGGTCGCCCAGGCGGACCATCTGGCGCGGCGTGAACAGCATCTCGTTTCCGCCGAAGTAGATGCCTTGCGGATCCTGCGGCCAGCGCGCGAGCGAGAACCCGAGCGGTCGCGCCAGCGACTCGTTGGCGAGTTGCCAGGTGCTGGTTCCGCTCACCCTGGTGAGGATCGCGGACAACAGGTGGCTGCTGCCGGTGCTGTACTGCATCTCGTCGCCAGGGTCGGCCACCATCGGCCGTGTCAGCGCGAACCGCACCCAGTTCGGGCTTTGCACCCATCGCCCGTAGTTGCGGCCGCTCGTCGACTCGAGTCCGGGCCGCATGGTCAGCAGGTCCTCCACCGTGATCTGCTGCTTGCGCGGATCCCCGTCGCGTCGCAGTTCAGGGAACCAGGTGGCGATGGGCGTTCGGACGTCGGGAATCAGGCGGCGGTCGAGGGCAATGCCCACGAGCGCCGCGATGACGCTTTTCGAGGCAGACTTGACGTTGGCGAGCGCTCCGGGACGGACGCCGCGCGCGTAGTGCTCGGCGATGAGCGTGCCGCGCCACTGCACGAGCAGGCTGCGCAGCTGGGGCAGCGCCTGTGCGCCCTGGATGAGCGCCGGCCCAAGCGGCGCCAGTGGCGCAGTCGCCGTGCCTGCCTGCCCGCGCGGCGGCGCCTGGTTTGTGCGCCCTCCCTGCCCAGCCTGGGCAACCGGCGCGGCCCCGCCCTGCGCATCTACCGCCCCGGCAAGCAGGAGGCCGGCGGCCAGAGCCGCAGCCACGCCTGCACGGCCGACCAGGCGCCCGCGCGTGACGCATGCGCGCAGCCGCCCCTGCTTCCGGGCGACCCGGGCGGTTGTCATCGTGTGCGGGGCGTCGGCGGACACCGCTCGATGGAGAACCACTCGATGCCCAGCGCGCCGTTGCGCACGTGCACGCATCCCGGCTGGCCAACCTTGCTGTACGAGTAGACCTCGTCGTTCACGCGGGTCGCGCCATAGCCTTCGATCTGCACGTAGAGGTTTGGGCCTTCGCCGGTGTTGCGGTTCCGCCCCGTCCGCACCGGATTCGAGACCCACTTGTCCACGACGGGTGCCCGAACGAGCTGCGGCTCCGAACCGTCGAACACGATGTTCCCCGCGACGCCGCCACCGTAGCCGTAGATCGCCGACGCCAGGACCGCCAGCCACAGATACGGCCAGGCGCGAAGGGCCGGCACGGCAACCAGGAGCGATGCCGCCAACAGCGCTCCGAGCACGGCGGCGGCGATGACGACGCCGGCCAGCGGCTCGTGCAGCGGCGCGCGGAACCACGCAGACAGCGCAAGCAGTGTCGCCGGCAGCCCGGTGCCGATCAACAGCAGCCGTGAGACCGACCGCACGGCAGCCGGATCACCCTCGGTGCGGCGCGTGAACGCCCATGCCAGCAGGCCCCACGGCAGCAGGACGGGCAGGGCAAGCGTCACGCTGGTGGGCGATACGTACCCGAGCAGCATGATCGTCAACGCAATGACGACGGCGGGTACGACCGTTGCCGGATCGGTCCCGACGATGCGCTGCTCGGTCGGCTCGGCGGACGCATCGGGGATACGAAGGGGTGTTTCCGGATCGGACTGGGTGCCGAACATTCCGCGCTCCTGGCCGCGCGCCGGAAGGGTGCGGCGTGGCGGCCTGCCCAGCATAGCCGCAGTGTGCGGCCGGTACGCGATCAGTTGCGCGGCTCGAGCGACGCGAGGAGGCTGCGGTAGTGGTCCGTAGCGGCGGCGAACTGGCGCGACAACCGCTCACGTTCCGCATCGGTGGCGTCGCGGTGGCGGTCGGGGTGTACCCGGCGAGCCAGGCGGCGGTACTCCCGCCGGAGGTCCGCCGCGGTGAAGTGGACCGTCAGCTCGGCGCCGCAGGCGAGCAGGCCGTCGAGGGCGTGCCGCTGAGCCGGGCTCAGCGGGCGGACCGGACGCACCTCCTCGACGCCGGGCGGTACTCCGGGATGTCGTGCCGGTTCCGCTGCAGCCAGCGCCGGCGAATCCGCGCGCGGCTCCTCCCCAATCGGACCTGAGCTCCAGGGCAACGACGGCCCGACCGGTCCGAACGTCGTCGGCGGGAAGCGGACCTCGGGGTCTGCAGCTTTTGGCAGGGTGAAGAAGAGCAGCGGATGCGGCCGCGTCGCGAAGGGCTGCGCTGGACGATGGCTCGCGCCGGCGTCAACTGGCGGCGTTGTCAGCGCATCGTCGAGCAGTTCTGCGAAGGTCCGGCTCCACACGCCGGGGTAATCGGCGGTGGGACGGGGGACTTGAACGGGAAGTCGTCAGTCGTCAGTGATCAGCCGGCAGTGGTCAGTCGTCAGTGGTCAGTGGTCAGTGGTCAGTGGTAAGTCGGCAGTCGGCAGTCGGCAGTCGGCAGTCGGCAGTCGGCAGTCGGAAGTCGCCAGCCTCGGTCCCTCGGAACGACTGCGTACCGCACGCCTCGCCGTCTCAGTCGTTCGATTCTGCCTGGGCCTGCCGCACCATGCCCTTGATGCGCTCGATGTTCCCTTCGCGGATCGGGCAGTTCGGGTCCGTGGCCACGCACTGCGCCAGCCCGAGGCCGCAGCCGCACGTGCAGCGAGCGGCGTTGGCCTGCTGCAGCGCCCGCTGCTTCTGTGCCGAGTTCAGCACCTCGAAGTTGACCACGCGGATGTCGTCTTCGTCGAATGCGACACTCGACATCTGCGACAGGCCGAAGCCGATGGCGCCCAGCACGGCAATGCCGATCACCCAGCCCAGGATGCCGGAGCCACCGCGCTTCTTCTTCCCACTGTTCTGCCGCTGCGCCTTTCCCACTCGTTCACCCCCGGGGGCCGCCGGCCCCGTCGTGTGGCGAGAGTGTAACGCGACCGTGGGGTCGAACGACAGCGTGTCGTCGTATTCACGGCAGGCACCACCCACAGGCCCGCCACACGAGCGCCACTCACGACCGGCCGGCGACCACACGCGGCGGCAGAGCGACCGCTGGTTGAAAAGACCGCGGCAGGCGCAGCCCAGCCGTCGCATCGTGGCAGCATGCGCCTGTCTGCCAGCCTGATTGCCATTGTGTGCCTGACCCTCGCGGCTCCAGTCCTCGCCCAGCCCGGCGGCCGCGTCACCGGTCGCGTGATCGACGAACAGACGCAGTCGCCGATTGCGGGCGCGCTCGTCACCGTCACCGGCGCCGCCGGCGAGGTGACCACCGCAGTGGACGGCCGGTTCGCCTTCGACGGCGTGGCGACCGGCGAACGGACCGTGCTGGTGACGCGCGACGGCTACGCGCCGCTGTCACGTGCCGTGGAGGTGACACCCGCTCAGCCCGTGACGCTCGACTTCACCCTGCCGCGGCAGATCTCGGTGACGGAGGGACTCACGGTGGTCGGACGCCTCAGCGACTACGTCGACACGACGGCATCCGCGGCCCGCACGTCCGCGGCCCTGATGGACATCCCTCAAGCGATCGTCGTCCTGCCCGCCCGGCTCATCGAGGACATCGGCGCGCTCGACACGAAGGACCTCTACAAGTTCATGAGCGGTGTGGCCGACAGTCCATACAGTTCCACGGTCGTGCGCGGATTCACACAGCGCGAGGTGCTCGTGAACGGCACCAAAGGCAATCCGTACGGCAGCCTCGAAGGGGACGTGAACAACTCGGGCTTCAGCACGAGCCAGTTCCGCCTGTCGAACCTCGAACGCGTGGAGGTGCTGAAGGGGCCGGCCTCGGTCCTGTTCGGATCCGCCGAACCGGGCGGCATCATCAACTACGTCACCAAGAAGCCGAAGGAGCGGTTCGAGAGCCGCGCGATGGTCGGGACGGGCCAGTTCTCGCAGGCGCTGTTCGAGGCGGAGGCCACCGGCCCGATCAACGCGGCGCGTACGCTCCTCGCGCGCGGCGCGGTGTACTTCGAGGATCGCGACTCGTTCCGGACGAACGGCAACACCCGGAACGCACACGCCGTCGGCAACCTCACCTGGCGGCCGTCCCAGCGCACCTCGATCGGGCTCGAGTACGAGTACATCGACCAGCGCAACGCCGCCCACCGGCTGCGCGGCGTGCCGGTGGACGCAGCCGGCCGGTTCCTCGCCGATTACCGCTGGACCGTCACCGAGCCGGGCGACTTCACGGACCTGCGGGCGCACGTCGCGCAGGTGCGGCTCGACCGCCAGTTCGGGTCGGGCACCCGGCTCGACTCGACCTTCCGCTGGCTCTCGTCCGAGCGGGCCGAGAACTATCACGAGCCGCGCGGCATCACCGGCGGCGGCGCGCTGATGCAGCGCGAGTTCCGCGACCAGTTCCGCACGAACGACGACTGGAGCTGGAACGCCAACCTGATGGCGCCGTTGCGCACCGGGGCGATCCGCCACGACCTGACCGTCGGCACCGAACTGGTCTCCCAGGACTTCCTCTTCCGCTCCGCCACTGCGCGCCAGGCGAGCGCGGGCGGGCCGGTCCAGCCGATCGCGCTCGTGTCGCCCGTGTACGGCCGTGCGAACGTCGCGAGCTACGGCCTGACGCCGGACCGGTTCGCCACCGACACCGCCACCACCCGCCGCATGGGCGTTTACGGGCAGGACCTGCTGAAGCTCGGGGCGCGGTTCAACGTGCTCCTCGGCGGGCGCGTGGACGGGTACGACGACTCCGGCTTCAGTGCCGGACGCGACCTCGAGGCCGACCAGACCGCCGCCACCGGCCGCGTGGGCCTCGTCTTCAAGCCGACGCCGAACATCTCGCTCTACTCCACCACGGCCAACGGGTTCACGCGAGCGCCGGTGCTCACGCAGACGCCGACCGCCAACGGCCCGCACAACCCCGAACGGTCGCGCCAGTTCGAGGCGGGCGCGAAGAGCGAGTGGCTCAGCGGCCGGCTCCAGCTGACCGGGGCGTTCTACGCCATCGCGAAACGCAACGTGCTCCGGCCCGACCCGAACTTCGGGCCCACCGGCAACAACGTGAACGCCGTGCTCTCCGTGGGCGAGATCCGGAACCGCGGCGTGGAGATCGACCTCGCCGGCACCATCCTGCCCCGCTGGAACCTCGCATTCAACTACGCGTACCTCGACTCCGAGATTACCGACGACCCGACGGCGTCGCTCATCGGCAAGCCGATGCCGAACGCCGCCCCGCACACCACGGGGCTCTTCACCCGCGTGGACCTGCCGAAGGGCGCCGCGCTCAGCGGGTCGGTCCAGTACGTCGGGGATCGTCTCGAGCCGTTCGCCAACATTGCCGCACCGTCGTACACCGTTGCCGACATGCAGTACTTCCAGCAGCTGACACCGTACGCCCGGCTCCTGCTGCGGTGTGAAAACCTCTTCGACGTCCGCTACGCGTCGAGCAGCCTGTTCGCGGCCCGCGTCGGCAACTTCCCCGGCCAGCCGCGCACGGTGTCGGTGGCGCTGACGTTCACCAGCCGTCGGTAGCGCCATGCCGGCTGCAGCCCCGTCCCGGCTCTCGCACGTCGCACGCATCGCGCGGCACGAACTGCGCGACGCGTGGCGCAGCCGTGCCGTCGTGGCGCTCGGCGTCGTGTTCGCGCTGCTCGCGGCCGGGGCTGCCGTGGTGGGCGCGGCCCGGTTCGTGGCGGACCAGGAACAGCGGCAGCGGTACCAGGCGATGGTCGGCCAGCAGTTCGCCGACCAGCCGGACCGGCACCCGCACCGCGTGTCGCACTACGGCTATCTCGTGTTCCGCCCGCGCGCGCCCCTCGGGTTCTTCGACAGCGGCATCGAGAGCTACGCGGGCACGTCGCTCTTCCTCGAGGCGCACCGCCAGAACACCGCGAACTTCAGCAGCGCCTCCCAGGGCGGCAGCAGCCGCTTCGGCGAGCTGACGCTCGCGACGGTGCTGCAGGTATTCCTGCCGCTCTTCGTGCTGGCCATCGCCGCCGTCTCGGTGACGCGCGAACGAGAGTCCGGCACGCTGGCGCTGCTCGCCTGCCAGGGGCTGTCCTGGCGCACCGTACTCGCAGGCAAACTTGCGGGCGTCCTGGCAGTCGTGTCGACCGTTGCGCTGCCGGGCGTGATCGTGGCGTGCGCGTGGTTGTCACGCACGGCAGGTGCGGGCTGGACCGCCGACACGCTCGCGCGCGCCATCCTCCTGGGGGTCGCGCACGCGGCCTTCCTGGCGCTCTGCGCCGCGGCCGGCGTGCTGGTGTCCGCGCGGCACCGCACGTCGCGCGGCGCCCTGACCGTCGTCGTGAGCCTCTGGTTCGTGTTGTGGGTGGTGGTGCCGCGCCTGCTGCCGGCCATCGCCGATGCGGCCTACCCGATTCCCGCGCGCGCGGCGTTCGATGCCGAGGTCGAGGCGCGCGTCCGCGAACTGGGCGACAGCCACAACCCGGACGACCCGATGTTCGCGCGCCTGCGCGAGGAGACGCTGCGGCAGCACGGCGTCTCGCGCGTCGAGGACCTGCCGTTCAACTACGGCGGCCTGGTGATGCAGCGCGCGGAGCAGCTCACCTCCAACGCCTACGCCGAGCATCGCGCGCGTCTCCTCGACGCCTACCGGAACCAGGCGCGCCTCGTGAACGCCGGCGCCATCGTCAGCCCGTACCTAGCGATCCGTTCGGTGTCGGCCGCGCTCGCAGGCTCCGACATGGCGCACCAGCTCGAGTTCGAGGAGCAGGCCGAGGCTTTCCGCTACCGCCTGATCCAGGCGCTGAACGATCTGCACATCAACGAGGTCGACACGGCGCGCGACCGGTACGCACAGGTGAACGGCGCGCCCTCGCGGCAGCGGATCGACGCATCGTTCTTCCACCGGCTGCCGACCTTCGAGTTCCGGCCGCCACGCGTAGCGCAGGCCCTGCGCTCACAGGCGGTCGCGCTCACGGCCGCGCTCATCGCCTCCCTGCTTCTGATGGCGGCCTTCGCGTGGACGGCCCGCGCGGCACGGCTCGGGTGACGCGGTGCGCACGCTCCTTCGACTCGAACTCGCCATGCTGCTCCGGGGTGCGGCCGTACCGGCCGGCCTCCTCGCGCTGCTCGTCTGCGGTGTGCTCGGCCTGTGGCATGGCGACACGGTGATCGCACGCCAGCGGCAGGCCCTCGAGGCAAGCCCGCGCCTGCAGCAGGAGGAGCACCAGCGCATCCTCGCGCCGCTGCCGCCCACGGCGAATGCCGGCGATCAGCTCTACTACCTGTTCTTCCACACCGTGCGCGAGCCGGCGGCCTGGGCGCCCGTGGCGATCGGGCAGCGTGACCTCCAGGCGTTCAACCTCAAGGTGCGCATCCTCGCACTCCAGGGACAGCTCTACGATGCGGACCTCGCCAACCCGCTGCTGGCCTCGTTCGGGCGGTTCGACCTTGCATTCGTGCTGGTGGTGCTCGCGCCGCTGCTCGTGATCGCCGTCACATTCAACGTTCGTTCCGCGGAGGTCGAGGCGGGCACGTGGCCCCTGGTGCAGTCCATGCCGGTTTCGGCGCGGCGGGTGCTCGCCACGAAGTATGTGCTGCGCGCACTCGTAGTCTGGCTGCCGCTGCTCCTGCTGCAGGGCCTGGCGACAATGTGGTTCGCCCTTCCCCTTGACGGCCACTGGTCCTTCGTGGCGGTTTCCACGGGCGCGTACGTGGCGGCGTGGACGCTCGCGGCCATGGTCGTGGGACGGTTCGGTCGCTCGTCGGACGTGAACATCCTCGCCCTGCTCGGCGTCTGGGTGGTGTGGACGGCGCTCGGTCCCGCGATGCTGTCTGTCGCCGCGAGCCTGAAGTTCCCGACCACCGAGGCGCTGGAGTTGACCGTGCTCCAGCGCCAGGGGTATCACGGCGCGTGGGACGAGCCGCTCCCGCAGGTGATGCACGCGTTCTACGAGCAGTATCCCCAATGGCGGGGCGCGCCGGTGCCTGAAGACCGCTACTCGAACGCGTGGTACTACGCGATGCAGCAGCGCGGCGACGAGATGGCGCGAGATGCCGCGGCGGCCTACCGCGCGCAACTCGAAGCGCGCGACCGGTGGACCGCTCGATGGTCGCTGCTCTTCCCGCCCGCCGCCTTCCACAACCTGCTCACGCGCGTCGCGCGGACCGACCTGCCGGCCTACCTCGCGTACCTCGACTCCGTGGCGGCGTACCACGAGTCGCTCAAGCAGTACTTCTTCCCCGCAATCTTCTCCGATGCGCCCGTGTCGCGCGTCGACTGGACGCGGGTGCCTCAGCACCGTCACCGCGACTGACCCGCGGCGCGCCGCTCAGGAGCCGGAGCGTCGCCCGGGTTGTGGCACCGGGCGACGCGAACCGCCCTACCGACCGACCAGCGCTCCGACGAGCGCGCCCACGCCGGCACCCACGCCGGCGCCGAAGAGCACGCCGGACCCGCCGTGGAACAGGCAGTCCTCGTCGCCGCCTGACGCGCAGTAGAGTTCAGTCCAGCGACCGGCCGACGACACCGCTCCGGCGGCCCCGCCGAGCAGGGCCCCGAACAGCACCGGATGACGCCGGATCCAGCTCCGGCTCGGCGTTGACTGCTGCGGCCCGACGACACCCACGCGCGCAGCCAATGGCGGCGCCGCTGGCATGGCCGCAGCCTCGCGGTCGATCATCGACACGACCCGTGGATCCGGCAGGGACGCCGCGAGGGCGCCACCGCCGTCGGTGCGCGAGACGCCGGACTGCCCGGCCGGCGCGTCCAGCCTGGAGGGCAGCGCGCGAGACTGCCCCGCCGCCGGACCAACCATACCCAGGAACGCGATCATGGCAGCCGTGACGACACGACGTGTGCACATGACGCATCTCCCTTCACTGCGGGCCAGGCCCAGGCACAGCTCACCACGAGGACAGCCAGGACCGCCTCGACGCCCGCGAAGAACTTGTAGAAGTACCAGTTCGACGTGTAGGCCAGCAACGCGAGCAGCATCGCATAGAACGCGCCAATCGTGATGTTGAGGGTCCGGTTGACGCGGGCCGGCAGGAAGACCGAGAGCGCGATCATCAGGCTCGGCACGGCCATCAGCAGCGAGGTGCCCACCAGGATGCCCTGGCTGATGGCGCCGAGCGGTCCCATCGCGCCGCGCAGCATCTCGTCGAGCTTGCCCGGCACGTACAGCTCGAAGTAATCGCAGTAGATGTAGCAGAACATCGTCGACGTCCAGAGGGCGGCCAGCTTCACCCTGGTGTCGACCGGCACGTCAACCAGCTTGGACATCGTTCCTCCGAGCGGCGCCTGGGGTTCGCGCGGCCCGCCCGCCGTCGGGCCCGCGTGTTCGGACGCGGCGCGGCGATCGGGCACCGGCCACGAGCAGCCAGAGGCACGTGCCGATCTCGCCGACGGACGCCGGCCGCGTCGCGAAACGCGCAAGCATGCCGTCCGCGTACCCGGGCACCAGCAGTTCTCCGAAGACATCGACGATGTAGCCGAAGCCGCCGAGGACGAGAAGCCCGCCGAGCACGCCGGGGAGCAGCCCCGCTCGCAGGATGAGGTAGCCGAGCGGCAGCAGCCACAGGCCCCAGAAGAGGCGTGTGATGAGCAGCCGGTGCTGGTAGCCGGCCAGTGCGGCCTGGAGGGCGGCGTGCAGCCGTTCCGGCTGGAGGCGGGCCGCATGCTGGGCATCCGTGGCCAGCGCCAGCGCCTCGAGCCGACCGGACAGGCTGACCAGGGCCACCGGCACGCTGACCGCCACGAAGGCCACCATCATCGTGGCCGCGGCGGGTCCGGCGGGCCGCAGCAGCGGGAACAGTGCGAGCGGCAGCAGCAGGAAGCTCACCTGCATGACGAGGAACGCCGCGATCCCCATACGGTAAAGCGGCGCCGACGCGCGGATGTTGTCGAGCGCGACGGCCGGGTCGCCGTACACCGGAATCTGCGTCGGGACGTAGGCCAGCGTGAAGATGCCCGTGAGTACCACGACGAGGTACAGGGCTCCAGCGAGCCGTCCGGAACGATGGTCCACGCGCATGCTGTCAACTCCCCTGCGTCGGCTGCCGCGGCACGCGGCGACGAAGGCCCGCCCCCCGTAACAGACGGGATCCTCGTCGCGCAGGTTCAGCGGTGTGTAAGCAGCGAGCGTGCGGATCGCGGATCGCGTTATGGCCGGAGGGTCGCGAGCCGGCGTGCGGCGACGTGCGCGCCGTCGTTTCGCACGCTGGCCGCGAGGCGGCTGGCGCGGTCCGCCACGTCGGGCGCGAGGCTCCGTCCGAGCGCGGTCGCCAGCGACCCGGCAGTCGGCGAGCCCGGCGCGTGCGCCGTGCCGATACCGAGCTGCGCGACCCGGCCCGCCCAGTAGTGCTGGTCGTACAGCTGGGGGATCACGACCTGCGGCGTGCCCGCGCGCGCCGCCGCGGTCGTGGTGCCTGCGCCGCCGTGATGCACGACAGCGGCGACCCGCTGGAACAGCGCCTGCTGGTTCACCTCGCCGATCGCGAGACAGTCGCGCCCGTCGTCGATCGGCGCGAGGTCTGCCCACCCGCGCGCGACGATGGCACGCCGCCCGAGCGCGCGCGCGGCCTCGGTCACCGCGCGGCTGAGTCCCTCAGGTGCCCGGATGCTGCCGAAGCCGAAGTAGATCGGCGGGTCGCCGGCGTCGAGGAATGTGTCCACCTCGGGTGGGAGCGGTCGCACGTCGGGCAGGATCCAGGCGCCGGTCTGGAACACGGCCTCGTCCGTGAGGTCGGGCCACGGCGCGAGGACCTGGTCGGCCGCAAGCCACGGGCGCGGCGTGAGGACGTAACTCCGTGCGTCCGCGATCGGCGCCAGGCCGAGCAGCGTGCGGCGCGCGTTGAGCACGCGCGCCCAGGTGCCGTTCCAGCGCTCGGCATCCTGTGCCCAGCGCTCGCTGTAATCCGAGGCGGCGCCCTGGTCGCGAGTCAATCCCGCGCGGCAGCGCGTGCGGGGTCGCTCGCCGGGAACTTCACGAGGACGTAGGTGATGTGCTTGCCCGGTGGGACGAGGAAGCTGTGCGGGATGCCGGCCGGGATGTGCACGATGTCGCCCGGACCAAGCGGTCGTCGTTCCGCGCCGCTGATGCCGGTGCCCAGGTACTCACCCGCCCCGGCGCCGGCCTTCGGGTTCACCATCGTGCCGCCGACGAGCAGCGCCCCTTCCCCGCTCTGCACGATCACGACGTCGACGATGCGATCGTGCTGCTCGGGGACACCGTCCGCGTCGCGATACAGGAGGCGAAAGCGGTGGTCGCCGTAATCGGCGAGCGTTTCGCGGGCGGAGTGATCCGCCCCCACCTTCTTCGAGAGCGCCTCGGCGCGCCGCGACAGTTCAGCCTTCGTCCACAGCCCGAATCCCGGCAGGTCAGCGCCGATGACCCGCACGCCGAGCATGAGCAGGGCCGTGGCCATGCAGATGACGCTGCCCAGGATGGTGACGCGGCGGGCAGCGGCCTGCACGTTCCGGCGAAGCGCAGGTTTGGAGAGCAGTGACACCGGGACGTCCTTTCATGCCCGTCCTCGCGTACGGGGCCGAGCGAAATGCTGCGGCGATGGTTGCCGCTGGCCGTGCACTCTACCGTACCTGCAGCCCTGGCCTGGTTGGCCACACGCCCCGGCTAGACGCCAAACTGCCTCAGGTGGTGATCCATGTGCTTGTGGATCAGGGCACCCCAGTCGCTCCGGCTCATCCTGCCGAACAGAGGGTGCCCGGGCCAGGCCTGCTCCCCGCTGCGCGCCACGAGGCGGCCGAGCAGCCGCCGCAGTTCCGCGGCCTCGGCGTCAACGCTCTCCGCCTCTCGCGCGAGCAGTTCGGGCGCGGTCGGCGCGCCCTTCGGGAACGGCAGAAGGTGAATCACGATGTACCGGAGCGGCGCGAACCGCAGCGGCGTGCGCCGCGGCTCGATGGCGATTTCGCCGAGCGGCATGCGGAGGGCATCACTCAGGTGCGCGAGCATCCTGCGGCAGTTCATCGAGCCCCATCGCGGCCGACTCTCGGCGTTCAGTTGCGCGACGCGCGCCACGAGTGCTTCACGCGCCCCCGGATTCCAGATCGTTGCCATCGCACGGCGCTCCTCTCGTGGCTCACGGCGGCTGCCGCGCCGCCGTCACGCCTCGAACGACTCCCACTCTCTCCTGGCTCGGGCCAGCACGACGGCGAACCGCGCGTCCTCCCGGATCGGATCCAGCAGCCGATCGTGCTCGGCGAGGAAGGGGTAGTTGATCATCCCGCCGTCGATCGCGCGATCGAGCCAGTGCAGCGCCTCGTCCCGGGCCCCGACCGCTGCGTGGGCGCTCGCGAGAATCCAGGGCACCTCGGCGTCCCACGCGGCTGTCTGCCGGTGCGGTCCGCCCGCGAGCCGCAGGACCTCCGCGCGGTCACGCCTCCAGGCGGCGCGCTGCAGCCCGATCTGCCACGTGCCGACGTCCGAGTCCGGGTGCGCCGTCACACCAGCGGTGAGCGACTCCGCTTCGTCGATCTGCTGGTTGTACAACAGCGCCATCGCATAGTTCGCACGCCAGACCGGGGTGACGGGATCGAGCGCGAACATGCGGCGCGCAAGCTCCACCGCTTCCGCAAAGCGGCCGGCAAACAGCGGCACCATCGCGGACACGAGGAGGCTGGCGGCGTTCAGCGGGTCGACCGACACCACGCGGGCCGCCAGCGGCGCCGCCGCGTCCGGCCTGCCGGCCAGCCATCCGAGCACGTGAACGTACAGCATCAGCGCCGACACCTCGTTCGGGAAGACCTGGAGGACGCGCCGAAGGCTGAGGGCGCAGGCGTGTACGTCCCCTCGCGCGAGCTGGGCGTTGGCGCGCACCAGATGCCCGCGCGGCGAGTCGGGCTCGAACGCGAAGATCCGGTCGGCGCACCACTCGGTCTGCCGGATGTACTCCTCTTCCCGGCCGATCACGGTCCCGATGTTCACGGACTGGAAGTAGGCTTCGCCCAACCCCTGGTAGATGAGCGCGTTCTCGCCGACGAGTCGCAGCGCGGTCTCGAGGTGACTGATCGCGCGCTCCAGGCTGCCGGGCAGGAAGCTCCAGATCTCCCCGCGGGCGCGCAGGTAGCACTCCTGCGCGTGCACGTCGGTGATCGGCCGCTCGCCCATCTGTGCCGCCTCCTGGGGCGTCAGCCTGATCTCGAGCGCATCCACGATGGACCGTGACACCCGTTCCTGGATGTCGAACACATCGTCGAGCGACCCGCCGTATTTCTCGGCCCAGAGCTGCGTGTCCTCGGCCAGGTCCACGAGCCTCGCGGTGATCCGCAGGCTGTTCGAGGCCCGCCGCACGCTGCCTTCCAGGGCGTACTGGCACGCGAGGTCCCGGCCGATGGTCGCCAGGTCGCGCTCGCCGCCTTTCAGGCGCATCGCCGAGGAACGCGAGATCACGCGCAGCGCCCGCACCCGCGACAGGTCGGTGATGATCTCGTCGGTGAGCCCGTCGCTGAAATACTCGCTGTCAGGGTCGGGGCTCAGGTTGGCGAACGGCAGCACGACGATAGATTTGGTGGCGGTTGCACTGGCGGACACCCGGGACGCCGCACGACTCACCAGCGGTTGGAGCAGGTCGCGCACCTGCCCCAGGTCGCTCATGCGGCGGCCGGGCTCGCGTGCGAGGCATTGCTCGATGAGGGCGCGGACCTCGCGCGGAACGCTGGCCGGCAGCGCCTCCCACGCCACTGCACCGCGCAGCACCGATCCGATCACCTCCGCCGTCGTCGCGCCGGCAAAGGCCCGGCGCCCGCTGAGCATTTCGAACAGGACGGCGCCGAACGCCCACACGTCGGACCGCGCATCCACCGGCGCTCCCACCGCCTGCTCGGGCGACATGTAAGCCGGCGTCCCCAGGATGGTGCCCACTCGTGTGCCCACGATTGTCGCGGCCGCGTCCGCTGGCGTCCCATCACCGGTCCGGGCATTCGCAGCGGGTGTGAGCCCCTTGGCGAGCCCGAAGTCGAGGATCTTCACGCGGTCGTCGGGGGTCATGCGCACGTTCGAGGGCTTGAGGTCGCGATGGACGATCCCACGCGCGTGCGCGCTGGCGAGGCCATCGGCAATCTGGCAGGCGATTCGGGCCGTCGTGGCGAGTTCGAGCGGGCCCTGGGCGATGAGATCCTCGAGCGACGGCCCGCCTGCCAGTTCCATCACGATCACGGGCAGCCCGCCGTGTGTTTCGACGCCGTAGAGCGTGGCGATGTTCGGATGGTTGATGGACGCGAGCAGCCGCGCCTCGCGCTCGAACCGCTCGACCGCATCGGGACCTGCGTGGGCAGCCTGCAGGAGGATCTTGACGGCCACCTGGCGTCCAAGCCGCGAATCCGTCGCGCGATAGACCTCCCCCATGCCGCCGGCTCCGAGCCGCGCGACCACGTCGTAGGGACCGATACGGGTGCCGGGTGCGAGCGTCATGGCACGGTCAGTCGGCCAGCCATCGGGTGGCGGTGCCGGCGCGGCCTGCGGACGCCTCGGCTGGTCGAGATCCGCCGCATCGCACCCAGCATGCCCCAGCACGTCGTCGCCTGCAATCGGAGGTCACGGTTCACCCAGGGATTTCGACAGGAAGCGTGCGCCGTCAACCGGGTTGTCGCGATAGGGAGGGATGTCGCGGAAGCCGAACTCCGTGTACAAGCCTCAAGCCTCCGCCATCGTCGGAAGGGTGTCGAGCACGACCTCGGCGTTCCCCGATGCGGACGGCCTCGGCGAGGACTGCGGAGACGAGGGCGCGGCCGACGCCAAGGCCGCGAGCCTCCGGGCGCACGAAGAGGCGCTTGATCTCCGCCCGAGGCCAGCCCGCCTCGTGGAGCGCGATGCAGCCCACCGCGGCGCCCTCACGCGTGGCGAGGAGGAGGCCGCCTGCAGTGCTCTTCAGGCAGCTAATTCGGCAGCTGCGCCGACGACACACGAAACAGGTGCCACACCTTTTCGCCTGCGCGAACCAGCTCGGATTCGGCCGGCGATCCCTCGAACGCCTCGACTGCCCGGCGCCAGAACGCGAGTGCCGACGTGTTGCGCTGCATCACGCGCACCTCCCACGCCCCGCAGTGCCGGCGCCAGACCTCGTGCGCGACCCGCACTCCGATGCCACGCTGCCGGTGTCGCTTGAGTACGAAGAACTCCGCGACATCCCACACCTCGGGGTCTCCAGTGACCAGCGATCCTTGCTGCACAAGCACGAACCCAGCCAGCTCGCGGTCGATACGAACCAAGTACGGAACGCGATCCGGTTCGGTCCAATACCGGGGCAGTGCTCCGCAGCCAAACCGGCCATCTGGCCCAATCGCAAGATCGGCGATGTCACTGAGCTCGTAGGCGTAGAGTTCGAGTAACTGCTCCAGCACCGGCGACTCTTCCCGTGGTGCGCGTGTAACCTCCAGATTCATTGGCTTGCCTCACCTTGGATCGGCGATGCGACGCGAACCTGATGCGATGAGTCTCGACTTGGCAGAGCGCTTCGAGTGACCAACGCATTTGCAAAGACAGTCGCCAACATGGTCGGCGGCGTCGTCACTCTACCGATGTCTCGGCGCTCAACTGGCGCTTGTAGTCGGCCTCGTCGAAATGCCCCTTGGACTCCGCGATGAGACCATCCGGGCCCAGCCGCCACTCCTCGCGTCCGCTGATGCGCACAGGCTTGCCGGAGCCTCCTGGGCCACTATTGGTTCCAGTCAGGGTCCAGCGATAGACTGCGCGGTCGCCCTGGAGTTCCGCTCCGTCCATCGTCACGACCATGTCCGGGAAGGCGGTCATGAAGCCCTGAGCCGCCGCGGTGATCGCCGTGCGTCCCACAGACGGGGCTCCGGTGTTGATCTGGAGTGAGCCGGTTTCCGCAAAGAACGCCGCGACGCTTGCCGCATTCTGGCTGCACCAGGCGGCGGTGTATCGTGCGCCAAACGACTTCAACTGAGCCGCGTCCATGGGCGTCCCCTTCGAGCTGCAACCGCTGAGCTAACCGACAAGGCTGTCGCTCCCAGCACCGCACGAGTGAGCATGGTGCTCTCTCGGCTCAGGCCTGGCCGTCGATGCCACCGCACTACCGCAAGTCCGCCAAACCGGGCCAAATGAGCCGCGCGCTGCGGCGACATCATCGCACAGACAACCAAGCGCGTCGGCTCCACTTGGATGTTGGGCTGCTGGTTCAGAATGGCGTCGGGAATTGTCGGCCGCCGTGATGGATCGTGAGGGCCGGAAGGCTCCCTTCGTCCCGCCCGTTCTACCGACCACGCCGGCACGCGACTCTCCGGTGCTGGACGGTGGGACCGATGTTCGAGCCACAGGACAGAGTGAGACAGATTGGGAGGACGACGAGAGGGGAAGCGAGGAAGGCAGGTACCGGCAGGGCGCCGGCACGGCACAGCCGCACCAGCGCCCTTCACGAGAGGTCTAGAACCGGACCGTGTACAGCAGCTTCACGTTACGCCCCATCTCCGGAATCAGGTCCTTGAGATAGTTCAGGTGCGCCCGGTACAGCTGGTTCGTCAGGTTGTCCACCCGCAGCGTCAGCGTGCTCACCGTCGTCGGGGTCTGGAACGAGTAGGACGCGAACAGCCGCAGCAGTTCCGAGCCCGGCGTCGGCAGCTCGCCAATCACCCCGCCCGGCGTGTCGAACGCGAACGTCCGCGACTGCCGCGCGTTGATCACCAGGTCGGCCCCACCCGTGAACGCATTCTTCTGGTACCGGGCCCCCAGTCGGCCGCGCAGCGGCGGCACCCGCGGCATCGGACGGTCCACCGCCAGCAGTTCGCCGTGCACGTAATCGAGCCCGCCCTCGACCGACAGCGTCTTGGTCAGCGACACGTCCACGTGCGACTCGATGCCCTGCAGCCGCGCATCGCCCGCCGTGAAGAACGTCTCGGGCAGTTCCTCCTCAATCGCTCCCGTGTACTCCCGGAAGATGAAGTTGTCGATGTTGTTCAGGAAGTAGGTGACCTCGCCCGACGCCCGGCTCCCGCGCCACCGCAACGACAGGTCCACGCCGAACGCCCGCTCCGACTGCAGGTCGGGATTGCCGGTCTCGTACGCGAACGTGCCGGCGTGCGGCCCTCGGAAGTACAGCTCCTCGAGCGCCGGGTTGCGCACCGCGCGCGCGAGGTTCACCGCCACCGTCGTCGACTCCGACGGGTGCACGAGCAGGCCCACCGAGCCCGAGAAGTTCGTGAAGTCGCGCGCCGGGTCGTCGCTGTCCGGCGTGAACGACGACCGCTCGACGCGGCCGCCGAACTGCAGCGACACGTGCGGGTCGACCGTGTATTCCTCGTAGAAGAACCCGGCGAACGTCCGCTGGTCCACCGGCGGCGAGAGCGCCTCTTCGCCCTCCACCTTGAACGAGCGGCCGAGCGCCCAGGCGCCCACCGACCCCTTCAGCTTCCCGACGGGACGATGGTTGCCGAGGATGTCGAACTCCAGCTGGTTGTTGGTGAACTGCGACGCGATCTCGTCCTCGCCTTCGCGTTCGTCGTGGCGATAGCGGCGCACGCCGAACGAACCGCGCACCGAGGTGAAAAAGCCGTTCAGGTTGCGGCGCTCGCCGCGCAGGTTCACGTTCGTGCGGCGCGGATCGAGGCTCGTGGTGCCGTCCTCGATGAGCGGGACGCCGTACACCGTGCGGTCCACCGAAAAGCTGCCGCCGAAGAACCCGTTCTGCCCGGTCCACGACAACCCCGCGCCGCCGAACCCCGACCGCGCGAACGAGTTCGGGATCTCGCCGTCCGGCGTGCCATAGCTGCCCGCACGCCGCCCGCTGCCGTTCAGGTTCAGCGCGAGCTCGCCGTTGCCGATGGTGATGTTGCCGGCGCCTGCCCCTTCGCTCGCCGCCGAGCCCGCGTCGAGCGACATCGACCCGTGGACGCCGCTCACCGCCTCGCGCGGGATGTCGTCGCTGATCACGTTCACGAGGCCGCCGATCGCGTTCGCGCCGTAGAGCAGCGTGGCGGGCCCACGCACCACCTCGATGCGCGTCGCGGCCGCTGGGTTGGTCGTCACCCCGTGGTCGCCCGACTGGCTCGACAGATCGCCCATGCGCTGCCCGTTCTGCAGGATGAGCACGCGGTCGCCGTCGAGGCCGCGAATCACCGGGCGCGACGGCCCGGGCCCGAGGCTTCGCGACGCGATGCCGGGCTGGTACTGGAGCGTCTCGCCCAGCGTGCCGAGGCGCTCCTTCTCGAGTTCCTGCCCCGCCAGGACCGTCGTCGGCTGGTAGGACTCGAACTGGTTGCGCGTGCTCGGGCTGACCGACACCACCTCCGAGTAGTGCTGCTCGGGATCGACGGACAGATCGAGGGTCAGTTCCGACGCCGCCACCGTCACCTCCGAGCGGCGGGGCATGAAGCCGTTGGCCCGCACCAGCACGTGGTACGGGCCGGGCGCGATGTTGGACAGGGTGAACCGGCCGGCGCTGTCGGTCCGGACCTCGCGGCCGAGTTCCTCGATGATGACCGTGGCTCCGGCAACCGGGTCGCCGCTCAGGCCGTTCTTCAATGTGCCGGTGACCGACGTGCCCTGGGCGAACGCCGGGCCAGCCAGCAGGCACGAGCAGCACAGCGCTGCAAACGCAAGATGCAGGTATCTCATGCGCGGGACGTTACCGGGGCCGCCGCCGGCCGTCCGCGAGTCTCCAATGAACGGTCGTTCGGCCCCGGTGAGTGGTGCGGCAACGGCGGCGAGCGGAACACCCCCGACGGCCTCGGCCGGCCCCGACGGGCCTTACGGTCACGCACCTCCCGCCCGCCCTGGGCGACTGCCTCGCCCATCACCGCGACCGAACGGCCCCATCACCGCGACCGAACGGCCCCATCGCCGCGACCGAACGGCCGCATCGCCGCGACACCGCCGCGCACGGGCGCCTGACATGCCTGCACTGGCAGGGCACGGTCGGCCCGCGCGTCGAACGGGGCCGGCCAGCCGCGCCGCGCATGCCGCCCGGCGACACGGCGACGGCGGGCAGGCTAGGATCGACTCACGCAGGTCACCGCCTGCAGGCGACCACTCACCGGCTCCCGGCGACCGGTGGGTGGCTTTCCCGTGGCTCGCGGGTCGGCGTTGCCTAGAGTTCCAGCAGCACGCATGGGTGAACTCCTCAACCTCATTGGCCTCGGCACCGGCATCGCGCTCTACGCGATGCTGCTGGCGATGGTGGTCCGCACCGGCCGGGGTACCGGCGGCGCGGGCATCGACCCGCTGCTGCTGGCGACGGCGCTGCTCGGCCTCGTCTGGAACCTGTGCGCGCTGCCCACCTACGAGCTGCTGAAGATCGGGATGGCCGGGCCGTTCCCGCTGTTGACGGCGGTGGGCTTCAGCGCGCTCGGCCTGCTGCCCGCCGTGGTCGTGCATTCCGTCCTGCGGCGGGACCGCGGCCACGTGGGTGGCGGGATGTCGGTGGCCATCGTCTGCGTGGCCTACGCCATGAGCGCGATTGCGGCCCTGCTGCACGGGGCCGCGCTCGCAACCGGGGGGCCGCTGCCGAACCCGCTCGGCATGCAGCTTCTCACCTACGCCTTCGTGGCACTCGTCGTCCCGCTGGCGTTCGCCACCCGGGGGCAGGAGCGCGCGCGGCGTGCGCTGTGGGCCGCGGCGCTGTCGATCTTTGCCGTCTCCGCGTTGCACCTGAGCCAGTTTCACCAGAGCGCGGCGTCCTGGCCCGTCGAGCTGCTCGGCCATCATGCGTCGCTGCCGCTTGCGCTCGCGATCCTCTACCAGGATTTCCCGTTTGCCTTCGCCGACCTGTTCCTGAAGCGCGCGCTCACGCTGCTCATGATCGTGTCGGCCACGTTCCTGTCGCTGGTCGCCCTTGGCGGCGCCGACGCTGCCCTGGCCGACCCGTTCCGGGGATCGGGCTCGGTAGGCCTGCTCGCGGCGTTGTGGGTGGCCACGGCGCTGCTCTACCCGACGTTCCATCGCCTCAGTGCGTGGTTCGTCGATACGGTCGTCCTGCGGCGACCCGACTACGGTGAACTGCGAGCCGGGATGGCGTCGGCTCTTGCGGCGCAGGACACGATACCCGGCGTGCTCGACGAGTTGTGTCGCCGACTCGGCCCGGCGCTCGCCGCGAGCGACGTGCAGTGGTTCGAGGCCGCCGGTCCGCCCGTGCGTCCCGCGCCCGCGCACGACCGTGGCAACCCGAACAACGCGATGCTCGACGTGCCGGTCGCCGAGGCGCCCCGGTTCCGCGTCGCCGTGCAGGGGCTCACGGGCGGGCGCCGGCTGCTGTCCGACGACCGCGCCTTCCTCGACGCCGTCGCAGCACTGGCCGGCCGCCGTGTCGACGCCATCCGGATCACCCGCGAACGCTACGACCGCCAGATCCGCGAGCAGGAGATGGCCACGCTCGCCACGCAGGCGGAGCTGCGGGCGCTCCGTTCCCAGATCAACCCGCACTTCCTGTTCAACGCCCTCACCACGATCGGCTACCTGATTCAGACGGCCCCGCCGCGCGCGCTCGACACGCTGATGCGCCTCACCTCGCTCCTGCGCGGCGTGCTCCGCTCCGAAGGGGATGCGACCACGCTGGGCCGTGAGCTGGACCTGGTCGAGGCGTATCTGGACATCGAACGCGCCCGCTTCGAGGAGCGGCTGCGCGTCAGCATCCGCGTGCCCGAGGCGCTGCGTCACCTGCGCATCCCGACGCTCCTGCTCCAGCCGCTGGTGGAGAACGCCGTCAAGCACGGCATCGCCCCGGAACGTCGCGGTGGCGATCTCCTCGTGGAGGCGCGCCTCGAGGACAGCGGTGCGGGTCCGGCGCTGGTACTCACCGTGCGCGACACCGGCGCCGGCGCCAGCGAGGCCGACCTGCGGCGGGGCCGCGACGCGGGCGTGGGCCTCCGCAACATCGAGAAGCGCCTGGCCGTCCAGTACGGGGAGCGCGCCGGACTGGCCGTGCGCAGCGCGCCAGGGGTGGGCACGACGGCCGTGCTCACCATTCCCGCCGAGGCGTCCGACATGCGCGAGGCGGCCCTGGGTACGGCCTCATGACCGCCCGGCTTCGCGTCGTGATCGCCGACGACGAGCGGCCGGCGCGGTCGTTCCTCGGGGCGCTCCTCCGCGGGTTCGACGATGTGGTGATCGTGGCGGAGGCGGAGTCCGGCACGGAGGCCGTGGCCGCCATCGAGCGCGAGCGGCCCGACCTCGCGCTGCTCGACCTGCAGATGCCGGAGCTCGACGGCCTCGGCGTGGTGCGGGTGCTGAAGAAGGGGGCGCTGCCGCTCGTGGCCTTCGTCACGGCGTTCGACGAGTACGCCGTGCGCGCATTCGAACTGAACGCGGTGGACTACCTGCTGAAGCCGGTCGAGAAGGCCCGCCTGCGCGAGACGCTGAACCGCGCCCAGGAACGGATCGAGCACGCCGAGATCGTGGCCGAGCAGGGCGGCCGCGTGCGCGAGGCGCTCGCGACCTACGACGCGTCGGTGCCTGCACCGCTGCTCGAGCGGATCCCCGTCCGGCGGCGGGACGAAATCGTCTTCGTGCCCGTGTCCTCGCTCACGTCGATCGTGGCCGAGGGTGAACTGCTCTACCTGACGACGGTGAAGGGCGAGCGCCACACGCTCACCCACAGGCTGAAGGATCTGGAGTCGCGGCTCGACCCACAGCGGTTCATCCGCCTCGGCCGCGGCACGCTCGCCAACGTCGAGCACCTGGTGAAGGTACACGTGATGCCCGGCGGCACGCACGTGGCCCAGCTCGCCAACGGCCAGAGGCTGCAGGTGAGCCGCATGCAGTCGCGCGTGCTGCGGGAGCGGCTGCTGAAACTGTAGGCGGCGTTCAGCCCGCACCGCCCGCGGCTTGCCCGGGCACCGCGGCCGCTTGCAGCACGAGGCCAGCCACCCACACGACGAAGCTCCGCACTAGCGTCCCACGACCTGCCAGCGGCGAAAGCCGACTCCCGCGAGGACCGCGAGCGCCGCCGCGATCGCGAACAGGACACCGATCGCCCACCCCACGCGAGCCGTCACCTCACCGACCGGCTCGTCGACCAGCGCAAAGCGCGGAACTGTTTCGTAAGACGACAGCCTCGATTTGGCAACCACGAGCTGCGCGAAGAATTGCCGCCACTGGTCATGGAACGCCAGCACCTGTGCGACGAACCGCCGATGCCGCTGGGCGCCCGTGCCGGCCAGGTCGCTCAGCGCCTCCTGGACGAGGATCGCCGGCGACAGGTAGCGTACGCGCTCCACCAGCGCCTGCTGGCGCGTGAGCTGCTCGTCGAATCGCGCGGCGACGGGCCGGACGAGCGCCTCCGTCCGATCCTCGACGGCGAGCCTGACGACGTTGAAGTCGGTGACCGCCGCGTCGGTCGTGTCCGCCGCGAACTCCGGGTGGTCCTGGTAGTACTGTCCGAGCAGGCGCGCACCCTCGGCCGTCGCCGCCTGGGCCGCGTCGCGCATGGCCTGGACGAGTTCCACGCGCGAGGGCACGGGATAGGCCGTCATCACGGTGAGGTTGATTGCGGATGGCACCAGCACCGTCAGCGCCAGCCAGAGTCCGCTCAGCACCATCGCGTTGGTCGCGGACGGCAGGCCGAGCGACGCGACCGCCACCGCGACGGCCAGCCAGAACGTGGCGTAGGCGCACACGACGGCGGCCCAGAGCGCGAAGCGCAGGGAATCGTCGGTGCCGGTGATCGGGACGCCGGCCGCCAGGCAGCCGAGGGCGGCAGAGGCCACCACCACCGACACGACGATCGCGAGGCGAACAGCGACCTTGCCGGCAAGCAGGTCGCGCAGCCGGACCGGTTGTGAGAGGGCGAGCGCCAGTGTGCCCTGCTCCTGCTCCGACGAGAGCAGGTTGTGGGCCAGCGCAACGGTCAGCAGGGGCACGAGGTAGATGACGACGAAGGCCACGTCGAATCGACCGGTGAGCAGGCGGAGGGGGTTTTCGGTATCGGCGGAGGCCAGCACGACCTCCCGCGCCTCGCTTGATACGCGGTAGTACGACGGCAGCAGGTCGGCCTGGCCGACCGCGAGAGCGCTGTGCGGCAGGGCCGGGAGCACTGCATAGCGGGCGGCCTGCCGCCGGCCGGCCGCGTCGGGATTGCCGGGGTCGGCAAACGCTGACAGCGTCCGACCCGTTGCGGCCGCCCGGGCGAGCGCTTCATCGGCCGCCGCGTGCCGTGCCTGTTCTTCCCGGCCGGCCTCGTCGATGGCGCGGGTGTGCATCCTGTGCCATTGCACCCCGTTGAGCAGCCCGCCGCCGATGGCGAGCGCGAGCACGAGGCCCAGGATCGGCGCGGTGCGTTCGGCCACGAGCAGGCGCCACTCGTGTCGGATGATCGTGCGCAGCGGCATCTCAGTCGACCGGCATCGTGACGATCGCGCGTGCGGCGGCCGTGACGCTGGCGAGCGCCCAGAGGGCGAGCAGCGCAAGGTCCCAGGCGTGCGCGGCCAGGACCGCTCTCACCGCCGGCGCCTGATAGTCGAACGGGGGCACGCGCGCCCAGAGAGACGCATCGGCCTCGTAGACGACGCCGTCGCGCGAATTGAGCGTGATGTCCTCGTTCATCACGTCCTGCAGCCGGCGCCTGTACTGCTCGGCCGCGGTCACGAAGTCCCGGTGGTGCGCCACGTCCGTTCCGGCGAGCGCCATCGCGATCGCACGCACCGGGACGAAGGGCGCCAGCACGCCCGCCACGCGCGCGGCCGACTCCTGCCGCTCGAACTGGCGAAACAGCCCCCCGTAATGGCGGTCGAACACCTCGTTGCCGTGACGCTCCCCTTCCTGCAGGGAAATGCCGCGGAAGTTGACCGGCAGCGCTGACGCCGTGCTGACGCCGTGCTGCACCATGAGCGCGCGGCGGCGCTCATCGAGGCGGCGCTCGAGCTCGGCGCGATCGTCGAGGTCGGCCTGCATGGCCCGCTGGAATTCGACGCTCGTTGGCGTCGGATGGAGGGCTGCGGCCACGTCCGCCGCGACCCGCGGCACGACCAGGCTGTTGAGGAACCAGAAGGCGAGCAGCACGATCAAGGCGATGCGCGACGATCGCAGCCGGGCCGAGGCCGCGAGCGAGACGGCGAAGAACACCGTGAAATACACGGCGAAGGCGAGCGACATCAGCGCGGCACGCGGCAGGTCGGCCCACAGCCCGCCGGGGCCGGATGCCAGGAGCAGGCCGACCACCGCAAGCGAGGCGGCTGGTACGCCGACGAGGGCGAGCGCGGCGCCGGCACCGAGGACCTTGCCGGCAGCCAGGTCGCGCATGCGCACGCCAAGGCTGAGCACCGCGCGGAGGGTGCCCTGCTCGCGCTCGCCCGAGAACGCGCCGAAGCTGACCAGCACGATGAACAGCGGCATCAGGAGGAGCAGGCCCTGGGCGGCCGTCAGTTCGCCGAACCGCTGAACCGAGGTTCGGTCCTGCGCCGGCCGGTACTTGAACTCGTTCTGCCGGTGCGCTTCGAGCCAGGCCGCCACCCCGACGTAGGGCTCGACCCCCGTGTCCACCAGCGACAGCGTGGTCTTGGGCTTGAACGCGTAGACGCCGTAGTGCGCGGCCGCGTGCGGGTTCTTGCGTCCCTGTTCGAGCCACTGGGCACGGGTGGCTTCCCGCGCGCGGGTGTGCTGCCGCTCTACTTCTCGGTGGTGGCGCCACCCCGCGCCCAGGGCCAGCACCGCGATGCCCATCACCAACAGGGCGAGCACGCGAAAGCGGCCGTCACGAACCAGGTCGCGGAATTCCTTGCGCGCAATCAGGCCCGTCATCGCCCCTCCTCAGTCGTGCATGTGTTCCAGGTAGAGCCGCTCCAGGTCCGCGTGCCCCACGTCGCCCGTGTTGAGCATGGCCACCAGGCGGCCGTGCTTCATGATGCCGACCCGCGTGCCCGACTCCTTCGCCCGGAACAGGTCGTGCGTGGCCATCAGGATCGCGACACCGTCGGCGCTCAGTTGCCCCAGCAGGACCGAGAACTCGTTCGAAGCCTTGGGGTCGAGCCCCGAGGTCGGCTCGTCGAGCAGCAGTGCGCGCGCGTCCTTCGCAATCGCGATGGCGATGCCGACCTTCTGGCGCATCCCCTTGGAATAGGTGGCGACGCGCCGATCGGCCGCGTCGGCCTGCAGGCCGACGCGCGCGAAGAATCCGCGCAGCTGCTCTGTGGTGTAATCCACACGGCCGGCCAGCGCGCTGAAGTACTCCAGGTTCTCGAGGCCAGTGAGGTTTCGGTAGAGCATCACGGTCTCGGGGATGTAGGCGAGGTACTTCTTGGTCTCGAGCGGCGCCGTCGTCACCTCCATCCCGTTCACCAGCGCGCGACCCGACGACGGCTGGACGAAGTTCAGGAACAGGTTGATGGTGGTGGTCTTCCCCGCCCCGTTCGCGCCGAGCAGGCAGAAGATTTCGCCAGGACGCACGTCCAGGTTCAACCCGTCGAGCGCCACGTGACTGTCGTACCGTTTCGTGAGGTTGACTGCCTGCAGCATCACACGCACCTTGTGGGCGAGAGCGTCCCACGAACCGGGTGTGAACCCAACCGGATCCCGGCGAATGGCCGGAATGGGGAGATGAGCAGTCGTTCAGGGCCGGCACTGGTGAGCCGGCGCGGGCGACCGTGGCAGGGAGAGCACGTGGCGGGCTGCATCGAGCAGGCCCACCCACGTCAGCGGCTAACGCCCGTACTGCGCCGTCAGCGTGGCCGTCGCCACCTTGGCGCCGTTGATCGTGAACCCGGCCAGCGCCTGCGTCGGGGTTGGCGGCAGCGTCAGCGTCTCGGCATTCAGCGCGTACAGCGTGAACACGTAGCGGTGTGGCTTGTCGCCCGCCGGCGGGCACGGGCCGCCCCAGCCCTGCGCGCCGAACGAGGTGGGCGCCTGCACCGCGCCCGCCGGAACCGACCCCTTCTGGAAGCCGGTCGCCGTTGCCGGGATGTTGTACACGATCCAGTGCGTGAACCCGCCGACGCCGGTCGGTGCGTCGGGGTCGTGCACGATCAGCGCGAAGCTCTTCGTCCCGGCGGGCGCCCCGGTCCAGTTGAGGGCGGGCGACACGTTGCCCCCGCTGCAGCCGAATCCGTTGAATACCTGTTCGGCCTTGATCGGCGCGCCCTCCGCGACGTCGGGGCTCGTGAGCCGGAAGGTGCCCTGCGCGAGCGCGGCGGGAACGGCGGACAGGACCATCGACAGGGCAACGGCGGCAGTCAGGCGGGTCACTCGCAATCCTCCGATGATGGTGTGCACACGCGATTGTCGCGGGCTCAGCCGCGGACCGTCAACACGGGACAGCGCGCGTGGCGCACCACGTGATTGGTCGTCGATCCGAACACGGCCTGATCGATCGTCCCGCGCCCATGGACACCGAGCGCCACGAGGTCCGCGCCGCGCTCCTCCGCCACCCGCAGCAGTTCCACGTGGGGCTTGCCGTGCGCGATGACGGTCTCCACGCGTACGGCCGCCGGCGTGCGGTCGGCCAGCAGGGCCTCCAGCCGGTGGCTGGCGCGGTCGGTGACGTAGCGGCGGTACTCCTGGAGGGCCTGCGCCTGGGCGGCCGGCAGCTCGTCGAACGACGGTGCGGGCGGTTCAGGCCAGGGCCACTCCACCGTGTGCACGGCAATGACGGTCGCCTGCACCGGCGCGGCCAGCGACAGGGCCAGCGCAAGCGCGGACGCCGACCAGTCGCTGAAATCCACGCCGACCACGATCCGCAGGAATGGCACCCCGCGCGACGGCACCTCGACGTGCGGGGGCACGGTCAGCACGGGGCACGCCAGCTGACGCAGCACCTTCTCGGTGACCGACCCGAGCAGCAGGTGCCTGAACCCGCTCTCGCCGTGCGTGCCCATGACGACGAGATCCGCATCGCGCCGCGCGGCCCGCGCCAGGATTTCCTCGTCGGGCCGCCCGCTGTCGACGACGATGGTGGTCGGCGTGCAGCCGAGGTCCGCGACGAAGGCGCGAGCCTGCTCGCCCAGCCGCTCCCGCGTGTCATCGTCGAGGACCTCGACGGCCTCTGGCAGGCCCGGCACCGGCACGACGAGCGGCACGTAGACGTGCTGCACGCACAGCGTGGCACCATACCATCCGGCGATGGCGTCCGCGTACCGGATGGCGCGCGCGGAACTCTCGGAGAAGTCGATCGGGCAGAGGACGCGCGTGAAGGTCGGCATAGGCGATCAGGTCGGGGCCGGTGGGGCCTCCCGGACGATGGCAATCAGCATAGCCGGATCCGCCGGTTTCGTCAGGTGGCGATCGAAGCCGGCTTCCGCGCTGCGCGTGCGGTCGTCCTGCTGGCCCCAGCCGCTGAGGGCCACGATCAGGCGCGGCGCGCTGCCGGCCTCCTGCCGTATGCGCCGGCAGGCCTCGTACCCGTCCACGCCCGGCATGCCGAGATCGAGGAACACCACGTCGGGCCGGAAGCGTGACGCCTCCGCTACGGCCGACTCCCCGTCGAAGACCGTGCGCACCTCGCAGCCGCACGCCTCGAGCAGCAATGCGATCGTCTCGGCCGCGTCCACGTTGTCGTCGGCGACGATGACGCGCCGGCCGGCTGGCGGAGCGCCCTCGGGCAGGAGGATGTCGGGAGCAGCCTCCGTGGGCATCCGGCCGATCGGCAGGGTGACGGTGAACTCGCTGCCGCAGCCGGGCCCCGCGCTCGATGCGGAAATCCGGCCGCCGTGCATCTCGACGAGACGCCGGGCCAGCGACAGGCCGATGCCCAGCCCGCCCGGTGCATGCGCACGCGCCTCCGGCCCCTGGGCGAAGAGCTCGAATACGCGATCGAGCATCTCGGGGGCAATGCCGATCCCCTGATCGCGGACGCGCACGACGGCCTCCTGCCCCGCCGTGGTGACGCGCAGCGTCACCGTGCCGCCCGCGTGGCTGTACTTCGCCGCGTTGTTCAGCAGGTTGGCGAACACCTGCGTCAGCCTCGCCCCGTCACCGTCGAGCAGCAGGTCGTCGTGCGGCAGGTCGAGCACCAGTTCGTGCCGGTGCTGGTCGAGGACGGGCCGGCTCGTCTCGACCGCGGCTTCGAGCACCTCGCGCAGTCGCAGAGGCGAGCGCACCAGCGACAGCCGGCCGCGCGACAGGCGGGAGACGTCGAGCAGGTCGTCGAGCAGGCGGGCCATCTGGGCCGCCTGCCGGTCGATGACGTCGCGGCAGCGCGTGATCACCGGGTCGTCGCCCCGCGTCCGCAGCACGCCCACCGAGGTCCGGATCGGGGCGAGCGGGTTGCGCAGTTCGTGCGCAAGCATCGCCAGGAACTCGTCCTTCTGCCGGTCGGCCTGGCGCAGCGCCTGCTCCGCCCGCTTCATCTCGGTGATCTCGGCAACCCAGACCCCGACCATCTCCACACCGCCCGCGCTGTCCCGCACGGGGTAGAAGCCGCACAGCCAGTGCCGCTCGATGCCGGGCGCACGCGGTGTCTCGCCGGTGAATGCGAAGTTGGCCACCGTCTCGCCCGTCGCGACGACACGGTCGAGCAGTGGCCCCACGACGCGCGCGTTCACGGGCAGGACGTCCTCGATGCGTCGTCCGATGTGGTGCTCGAGGGGCACGCCGTTGATCTCGGCCAGCACCTGGTTGATTTGCACGTACCGGTGGTCGCGGTCGAAGTAGGCCACGCCGATCGGTGCGCTGGTGAGCAGCGCCTCCAGCTGCTGCGTCTTCGCGTGGAGGGCGGCCTCGGCCTGCTTGCGCGTGGTGATGTCCGCCAGCGTGCCCAGGGCGCGCAGCGGGGTGCCGTCAGAGGAACGATCGACCACCTGGCCGCGGTCGAGGACCCACCGCCACGACCCATCCTTGTGCCGCAGGCGGTGTTCGCATTCATAGAATCCGGTGCGGCCGGCGAGATGGTCGTCCATCGCCCGGGCGACGCGCGCGCGCTCGTCTGGGTGCCGCAGCCGCTCCCACGCGCCGACGTGCGGCTCGATCTCGTCGAGGCCGTAACCGAGAAGTTCCGCCCACCGTCCACCGAAGCTCACGGCACCGGTCTGCACGTTCCAGTCCCAGAAACCGAGCTGCCCCGCCTCGAGGGCCATCGCGAGCTGCTGCTGCCGCTCGTGCAGCCGATCGAGCGCCTGCTTCCGCTCGGTGATGTCGTGGGAAATGCCGACCAGCCGCAGCGGGCTTCCATTCCGGTCCCGTTCGACCCGGCCGTTGTCCTGCAGCCACCGGACGGCGCCGTCCGGCCGTATGACGCGGAACTCCGAGTAGTACGCGGAGTCGGTGGATTGCAGTGCGCGCTCCACGTTGGCCCGGAACAGCGCGCGGTCGAGCGGATGTACGGCGTCCATGACGTCCGCAATCGTGTCCGCACCGTCCGCCGTACCCGGCAGGGCCGGCTCGAGGCTCTGCAGCCGCCGCACCCGGTCGCCCGGCACGTCCCAGTCGAAGGCGATGGCGCAGGCGGCGTCCATGGACAGCCGCAGGTACGTATCACGGTCCCGGAACAGCCGGTCCGAGCGGCCGCGCGCGAGCTGCACGGCTGCCAGATCGCACACGGTCTGCATCAACTGCAGGTCGCCCTCGCGCAGGCAGTCACGTTGGCGCGTCGCGAACGCGACGGTGCCGAGCAGCAGGCCCTGCGCGAACAGCGGCAGGCCCACGTAGCAGCGGAGGCCGCGCGCGCAGGCGTTGGCCCGCGCAGCGTACGCCGATGCCGCCACACCTTCGATGATGAGCGGGGCCTCCCGCTCCGCGACGAGCCCGCAGAGCAGGTCACCACGCACCAGCGCCGCCGACGCGGCGCGCTCCGCTTCAGACAGGCCTCCCGACGCCGCCAGCACCAGCAGGCCCGGCGTGTCGGTGGCCTGGTAGTGGAAGAACAGCTCGAAATCGAGCGCCTGCGCGAGTTCGCCGAACACGCTCTCGAGAACCGACCGGTCGCTGGTGTCGCGCAGGACGAGCTGCTGGCCGATGCGGGCCAGCAACGCGAGACGGGCACTGCGGTCGTCTGCCTCGGCCTCCCGTGCGCGCCGATCCGCGAACTGCCCAATCTGCAGCGCCACCGTCTCCAGCAGCGTGAGCACCGACTGGTCCGGTTCGCGAGCGTCGGTGGCGAAGAAGTCGAGCACGGCGACGACCTCGGAACCCGCGTGCACCGGAAAGGCGAAGGCGGCGCCAAGGCCTGCCGCCCGGGCCGCCTCCGCGCGGGGGAAATTCGCGTCCCCCTGCACGTCGTCCACCCAGGCCGCGACGCCGCTCTCCCACACGCGGCCGGGCAGCCCCTGCCCCCGGGCGAAGGTGTACGCGCGCGAGGCGAGGGCAAATGCCGGCGGAAACCGTGGATGGTGCCAGGTATCCACGCAGGCGAGCACGCCGCGTGCGCGGTCGACCGCCCACAACCCGCCCGTGCGCCATCCGGTGGCGCCACCGACAGAAGCGAGGATCTGGGGTGCCGCGTCGTCGAGCGACGTCGCGGTGGCCAGCACGGACGCGACGCCGTGCTGCACCGCGAGGCGCTGCTCCGCGAGGCGGCGCGTCGTGATGTCCGTGGCGATGCCGAGCAGCTGCGCCACGCGGCCGTCGGCGCCACGGCGGTACGGCACGTCGCGGCTCAGGAACCATCGCCAGCCGCCGTCGCGGTGCCGCATCCGGTACTCGACCTCGAGCGGCTCGCCGTCCCTGAGGGCGCGGGCACGCTCGAAATGCGCCGCGACACCGGGCAGATCATCCGGGTGCAGGACCTCGGCGAGCAGTGATGGACCGCGCGCGATCACCTCCGCCGCGGCGTAACCGAGGAACTGGCCCGCCTGCGCGTTCACGAACGTGCTGGAGCGCCGATCGAGATCGAAGATGTAGACGGCGCCGGGCAGGACGTCGGCGATTTCGTGCATGACGGGCATCGCCGTGGCGGGCAGAACCCCCGGCGTGTCCGTGCGACCTGTCGTGTCCACCCGGCCACTCCCCTTTTGTGCGGATCCGTTCGACGCGCGTTCCATCATAGCGAGGGGGTTCCGGATCCTCAGCTCGACTGTTGGGCGGAATCTGCGCACCGACACCGTGAGCGCTCCCGCGCGCCGAGGACACGATGACGCGCTCACGCGACACGACGTGGTGGATCAGGTGAAAAGCTCCGGGGGACCGCCTTGCGGTATCGTGTCTGGATGCTGCTCACCCGCGTTGGTTCCGTTGCCGTCGCCATGCTTCTCGCCGTGTCCCTGATGCTCGTGCCGCGTCCCGCGGCGGCCCAGGAGGACTGGACCCGACCCTACCCGCCGTTCCGGATCATCGGCAACGTGTACTGGGTTGGCAGCTACGACCTCTCGACGTATTTGATCACGACGCCCGCTGGCCACATCCTGATCAACACCGGCATCGGCGACACCGCGAACCAGATCAAGGCCGGCGTCGAGCAGCTCGGCTTCAAGCTCTCGGACGTGAAGATCCTCACCGCCACGCACGGGCACTACGATCACACCGCCGGGCTCGCCGCGCTCAAGCGCATGACCGGCGCGCGCCTGCTCGTCAACGCCGCGGACCCGGAGCTGTTCGAGTCGGGCGGCACGACCGACTTCCTGTGGGGTGGACGCACCGAGATGCACTTCGAACCCGTGAAGGTGGACGGCACGTTCACCGACGGGCAGACGATCGCCCTCGGCGGCACGACGCTGACGGCGCACCATCATCCCGGCCACAGCAAGGGGGCGACGAGCTTCACGCTGACGGTGCGGGAGAACGGTCGCGACTACCGGGTGATCATCGCCAACATGGGCTCGATCAATCCGGGCGCGAAGGTGAGCGGGATGCCGAAGTACCCCGGCATCGGCGACGACTACGCGCGGACGTTCCTGAAGCAGAAGGACATGCAGATCGACGTCTTCCTTGCGTCGCACGCCTCGCAGTTCCGGCTCCACGAGAAGCACACGCCAGGCGCGCCGTACGACCCGAACCGGTTCGTCGATCCCGAGGGCTTCAGGAACGCGGTCCGACAGCTGGAGAAGACCTACCTCGATCAGCTCGCGAAGGAGCGCGCCGGCCGATAGGGCTCGGCGCGCCCCGCGCACGGGTTCAGGGCTTCTTCACCACGGCGGACACGGCGACCGGCAGGCCGAGTTCGGTCTTGAGCGTGATGTTGACCGTCTCTCCTTCCTTCAGCGGACGCTTCAGCCCGCTCAGGAAGATGTAGGTGCCCTTCGGGTCCATGTAGGTCGTTCCGTAGGCCTCCACCGTCACGTCTTCCTGCGGGGCGTTGCCCTTCTTGGCGTCGCGGAACTCCACCTTCCCGGCCACGTCCGTCTCGCCCGAGACGAGATAAATGGCATACATCCCGGGGTTGGTGACATTGGCGACGACAACGGCGCCCTCGGCCCCACCGTCGGGCAGCGCGACCCACGCGTCGGCCGCGGTCACCGGCTTGTCCTGCGCCGCCAGGCGCCCCGTGCCCGCGACGGTCGCCAGTCCTGCCACCAGCACCGCTCCCACGACCCGCTTCACCACGTTCGTCATCCCTGCTCCTTTTGCGACCGACCCGCCATGGCCGGTCTCCATACTCTACTGCGCCTGCACGACCCTCGCCCGCCGCCGGCACGCCCGCGGGCATCTCCGACCTCGACAGGGTCTCTTCAGCTCGACCTGCAGGACAATATGACGGTGACCGGTCCCCGCCGCCCGCAGGTTGCGTCGGCCCTCGCCTGGGGCAGCCTGGCTCTTCTCGCCTACCTGCTGTTTCTCGTGGTCCGCCCGTTCCTGGTCCCGCTCGGGTGGGGATGCGTGCTCGCTGTGCTCGTCTACCCCGCGCATGCGCGGCTCACCGGCCGCCTCGGCGCCTCCCGGGCGGCTGCGGTCACGACGCTGACCACGGCCGTGGTGCTGATCGCGCCCGCCGTCTACGTCACGGTGGCATTCGCGCAGGAGATGGTGGCCATCGGCGGTTCGCTGCAGGCGGCGATCGCCAGCGGACGCGTCACGGAGTTCCAGCACGGGTGGGCGCGTGTGGTGGCCCGGGTCCCCTTCCTCGCCGACGCCGACCTGGCCACCGTGGCCGACGACACGGTGCGCCGCGCGGCCGCATTCCTCGTCGCGCAGTCCGGAGCGCTGCTGGCCAATGTCGTCGTGTTCTTCGTGGACCTCGTCCTGGCGCTCTTCACCACGTTCTTCCTGCTGCGCGATGCAAACGCGATCATGCGCGGCATCCGGCGCCTGCTGCCCATGCGCGCCGCGGAGCGGGAAGCGTTCATCGTCCGCACGGCCGACCTCATCACCGCCGGGGTGACCGCCTCCGCCATCGTCGCCACGCTGCAGGGGCTGCTCGGCGGCATTGCCTTCGCGCTGGTAGGACTGCCCGCGCCCATCTTCTGGGGCGTCGTCATGGGCTTCGCCTGCCTCTTGCCGCTGGGCGCCGGCATCGTCTACCTGCCAGCGGCCATCCTGCTGGCGGCGAGCGGCGCCATCAGCAAGGGTCTGCTGCTGGCAGGCCTCGGGATCGGTGTCATCAGCCTGGTGGACAACATCGTCAGGCCGCTGCTGCTGAGCGAGCGCGTGCACATGAACGGGCTCGTGGTGTTCGTCAGCCTGCTCGGAGGCCTCAGCGTGTTCGGCCTGCTCGGCATCGTGCTCGGACCGATCATCGTGGTGACGGCCCTGGCCCTGGTGACCAGCTACGTGGACGCCGTGCCGGACGAGCACGCACCCCCGCGTGCGTGACGCGTGTCGGGCCGGAGGTCAGCGCGACGCGCGCGGCCAGACGGTGCCCTGGTATCCGCGGGTGACCTGCGCCATGCCCTTGTAGGCGAACTTCTGCAGGCGCTTACCCTCCCACGTTTCCGTGGTGTACAGGTTCCCCTTCGAGTCGATGGCGATGCTGTGCACGCCGAAGAACTGGCCCGGCTGCCGACCGCCGTCGCCGAAGCTCGTGACCACCTGGAGCGACTGCCGCTCCACGACGTAGATGCGCTGGTTCATGCCGTCGGCCAGGAACAGGTACTTCTGCTGCGGGTCTTTCGAAAACGCGATGTCCCACACCGACCCGCTGCCGAGCGTCTCCTTCTCGAAGAACGCTTCCTTCACGAAGGTACCATCCGTGCGAAACACCTGCAGCCGATCGTTCACGCGGTCACACACGTACACGAGGCGATCCACCGATACGTCCGCGCAGTGCACGGGGTTGCGGAACTGCTGCGCGGGCGACGCGTCCGGCCGATACCGCCCGGTGTTCGCATCGTCCGGCTTGTTGCCGTAGGCGCCCCAGAAGCGCTTGAAGGCGCCGGTCTCCGTGTCGAGCACGACGACACGGTGATTACCGTAGCCGTCGGCGATGTAGGCCTCCTTGTTCGGCTCGTCCACGAAGATCTTGGCAGGCTGGCGGAAGGCCCACGTGTCAGTGCTGCTGGCGTTCGCCCAGCCGAATCCGAACTGCTTGATGAACTTGCCGTCGCGCGTGAACTTCAGCACCTGGCCGTCCTGCGCGCCATTGCCCGCGATCCAGACGGTGCCGTTGCGTTCGACGAAGATGCCGTGGTTGCTGTCGGGCCACTCATAACCCTGGCCCGGCCCACCCCACGACTGCACGAGGTTGCCGGCCTGGTCGAACTCGAGGACGGGCGGCGCCGCCGCGCAGCAGTTCTTCGACAGCCTGCCGCCCAGCGCGTTCTCGTTCGGGTCGAGCGTCGAGGCGCCGCGGTGGATGATCCAGATGTGGTCCTGCGTATCCACCCACACTCCGATGGCCGATCCGAGGATCCAGTGGTTCGGCAGGGGCTTGGGCCACATCGGGTCCACCTCAAAGGCGGGCGCCTGCACGCGTTCGCCGGCCTGGCCCTGCGCCGCATACGCAAACCAGCGCTCGCCCGCCCCGAGGGCGGCGAGTGTCAGCACCCATGCTCCGACGATCCGCAGGCTCGATGTGGTCATGCGTCGCTCCTCTTCGAGTGTGCCCGCGGTCGGTCGTGCCGCCCGCGGCGCCGATGTCCCGGCTGCCAGCCCGCTACTTCGGCCGCGCTTTCTTTGGCACGAATGCCAGGAACCGGCGCGGGTTGTCCTGCATGATCTGCTTGAGCACGGCGTCGTTGGCCCCGGCCTCGCGCAGCTTGGGCACGAACACCGTCAGCGCCCGCGCATACCCCGGCCCTCCCCCCTGCCTGGTCTGCGTGATGCCCGAGAGGTCCGACGCGAACAACAGGTGATCGGCGAACCCGGCGTCGAGCAACTTCAGCACCAGCGGCACCTGCTGCGTGTCGCCCGCGGCGCCCTGGCGATCGAACCCCACGAACGCGCCGCGACGGCAGATCGTGCGGTGTACTTCGACGTTCGGATCCGTCAAATTGCCCAGGTGACCGATGACGACGCGCCTGGGGTCCACCCCGACATCTTCGAGCAGGTCCAGCTGCTCGAGAGCGGACTTCCCGGGTATGCCTGTATGCGTGAAGATCGGCAGGTTGGTGGCCACGCTCGCGCGACCCACGGCGCGGAACACCTTGCGCTCGTCGCGCGTCATGTAGTCCCACGAGCCGATCTCGCCGAAGCAGCCGATCGGCTCGGTTTCCGCCTGTTTCACGAGCGCCTGGAACACCTGCTCCTCGCTCATCGTGGCGATCTCGCGCGGATAGAACGGCTGCGCGTAGAAGCCGCCCCCGGCCACGATGGGCAGGCCCGAGCGCTCGGACGCCTGCCGGAGGAACGACAGATCGCGTCCCATGTCGGCATGGCCCCCGTCGACGATGCACGCGACGCCGTCCGCCTTGGCGGTCCGCATCTCCTCGACGATGTAGTCGAGGTCCTGCATGAAGTACTTGCCCGAGGGCGTGGTCGGAGGCGGAGGCGGCGGCGCGGCGGGACGGGCAGCCGGCGCGGGCGCCGACGCGCCGGGCAGCGCGTGTTCGCGGCGCGTGTCGGCTGCATACCCGGTCCAGCGCGTCATGAAGTTGTCGGCGAAGGACATGTGCTCGTGGAAGAGCGTCGCGCCGCCGGCGAGGTCGCCGGGCGCATGGTCCTTGAGGACCGTGCGGATGACGGCGCCAGGCGGGAAGGTGGGCTCAGCCGACCAGCCCACAGTTGGTCGCATGAGCGTGCCAGCGACGCTCATGCCCAGCATCCCAAGCGCTTCACGGCGCGACCAGCGCCCTGACGAGTCGTGCGACATGTCCCAGCGGCCCCCTTGTGCGCGTGCCCGCGTGCGCGTTCGCACGACGCGGGCGTTTCGAGGCCCTACTGTAATCGAAGTCGGCACGGGAGCGAGCGCGAACGCACGACCGGCTCGGCATGCGTCCCGCGCGGATCGAGACTCGGGCCGGCCGGACCGGGGAACGGCTCGAACGGTCCGACCGCAACGAGGGAGGTGTCGCCCGGAAGAGCGGTCGACGAACGCGCGGCCACGACGAGCCCGGAAGGCCCGCCCTACGTACTCTTGCCCGACCCGCCCACCTGCCCCACCTGCCCCACCTGCCCCACCTGACCTTCCCGCCCCTCCCACCCTTCCCGACCTACCCGCCGTTCCCGACCCTCCCGACCTACCCGCCCTTCCCGACCCACCCGCCTCTCCCTCAGTCCAGGTGCCCGCGCTCCGAGTCGCCCATCTCGACCTGGCGCCCCGGGAAGTACTCGCGCCAGCGGCGCGACACGGTCACGGCCACATCCGGCCGGCCGCTGACTTCCTTCGGATACCACGGCTTCATCCGCGCATCGATGAACACCGGCGCGCTGTACGACAGATGATTGCGCACCACCCGCACGCCCGCGGCGTAGATGTCCGCCGCCGGCTCGAAACGGGTGAACGTGGTCCACAGGAAGTTCATGTCGCTGCGGGCCGCGCGGTACGGCTCGTCGGTGACCACCACCAGCTGCCAGCCCGCGAACGCCGGGTGCGAGGCGATGCGCGCCACGGCCTGCGGCTCGTCGGCATACCGCGGGCCGCCCACCACGAGGCAGCCGCCACAGTAGACCCGCACCTCGGTCACGCCCTGAGGCAGCTCCGTCGCATGGAACTGGCGTGGCAGGTCGCGCACGGGGTCGCCGAGGCCAAGCCAGACACCCTTGGAGCCCCTGTTCACCTCGGGTCCGCTGTAGTCCAGCGTGTCCATCGAGAGGTTGGCGAAGACGTACAGATCGGTTTCCGGGTGCGTGCGGCAGAGCACGTGCTCGAGCGTCCGACGGAAGTCGCGCAGGTCGACGTCCCGATCCGTCAGCAGCAGGAACTTCTGCAGCGACAGCTGTCCCTCGCCGAGAATCCGGAACGCGCTGGCCATGGCCTCACGCGCGTAGCGTTGCTTCACGACGGCGCCGGCCAGCGAGTGGTAACCCGTTTCGCCATACGACCACAGCTGCTTCACTGCCGGCATCACCAGCGGAAAGAGCGGCGACAGCAGGTCCTGCAGCAGATCGCCGATGAAGAAGTCCTCCTGTCGCGGCTTGCCGACGACGGTGGCCGGGAACATGGCGTCGCGGCGTCGTGCGATCTGCTTCACCGTGAACACCGGATAGGGGTGCTGCAGGGAGTAGTAGCCGTAGTGGTCGCCGAAGGGCCCCTCGGGCCTGCGCACGTGCGGCGCCACCTCGCCGATCAGCGCGAACTCCGCGCTGGCGACCAGCGGGTGGGGCCACGGCCCCTCGGCCAGCTTCAACCGCTCCCCCGCGATCAGCGAGGCCAGCATCAGTTCGGGGAGGTTCTCTGGCAGCGGCGCAATGGCCGCGAGGATGAGGGCCGGCGGACCGCCCAGGAACACGGTCACGGGCAGCGGCCGGTCCTTCGCCTCGGCCAGCTGGTAGTGGAATCCGCCGCCCTTGCCGATCTGCCAGTGCATGCCGGTGGTGCGCTCGTCGTGGATGTGCATCCGGTACATGCCGAGGTTGTGTCCGGCCTTCTCGGGGTGCTGTGTATAGACGAGCGGCAGGGTGACGAACGGGCCGCCGTCCTCCGGCCACAACGTCATCGCCGGCAGCGTGTCGAGCCGCACATCGTCGGTGACGACCTCGGTCACCGGGCCTCCGGTGCCCCGCTTCAGCCCCACTTTCAGCAGTTCCAGGCCGACATCACGAGCCCCCCAGATCTTGGCGGGCGTCGGCGGCAGGATGGTCTCGGCCAGGTGCACGAGCCGCCGGATCAGCCGCAGCGGCCGTTCACCGAAGGCCAGCTCCGCCCGCCGGGCGGTGCCGAACAGGTTGGTCACCAGCGGAAACGACGCGCCCTTGATGTTGCGGAACACCAGCGCCGGACCGTTGGCGGCGATGACGCGGCGATGGATCTCGGCGGCTTCGAGCACCGGATCAACGAGGGCATCGACGTAGACGACGTCGTTGTCGCGCTCCAGGCGCGCGAGGAACGTTCGGAGATCGGGATAGGACACGATGGACAGACCCAGCTGCCGGTCAGAGGCCCGGCAGGCGCAGGAGCACCACGTCGAGGGAGACCGGCGCAGTGCCGACCTCCATCGGCCGATCGATCGGCAGGTATCCGTCGGCGCTCACGATGATTCGGTACCGGCCTGGCGCGACGTCGCTGAACGTGAAGCGTCCGTCGGCATCCGTTCTGGTTTCGCGCCGTGGGCTGCCGTCGATCACCACGGCAGCATCAGGCAGAAACCCCTGATCGCTCCCGGCAACCGTCCCGCTGACCTTCGTGCCGGCGGCCGTGGCGTGTCCCGGCCCGAGGTACAGCACCAGCCCGAGCAGGCAGCACGCCCGCACCAGGACTCGCGCGAAAGGCATCATGATCTCCGACGCCGGCCGGCAGGTGCGCGTCCCCCGCCAGGCTCGGCCGGCACGGCGAGGACAGCGGCGAGCGCCGCTCGCGAGCGGGGCGACCAGGCGCCGCCCAACCGCGCAAACGCGGCCCGCGCGTCCGCCCACGAGACCTCGCCCGCCGCGGCCAGGAACGCGGTGGCTTCGCGTGCGAATGCCTCGCGTTCGTCCCGCGAGGCGTCGCGCAGGTACGCATCGCGGGCGGCCTCCGCCGTCCCGTGTTCCGGCACGTAATCCTCGTGCAGGTAGCCACCCGCGAACTGCTGGAGGTGCGGGTAGCGGTCGGGGACGAGCCCTGAACGGGCTGGACGGGTCATCGACCTGCCTCCGGATAGGACGTCAGCACGTACCAGCGGCCACGTCGATCGTGCCACCGCAGGACCACCCGCGCCCGGCGGCAGGCGTCGGCCGTCCGCTGGCCCCTGCGCAGCGAGCGGCCGATCGGCCCGGCCCGCGAGTCGTAGGTGACGACGAGGTTCGGCCGTGGTCCGCCGCGGCTCGCCCAGGCGGACACGCGTCCGCGGTTGGCCTCGAGCGCCAGCGCCACCACGCGAGCGGCGGTTGCCTGGTCGGGATAGGTCGAGACCGCGGAGATCTGCGGCTCACGTCGCAGCCGTTCGGCCAGCTCGGCATCGCTCCTGCCCACGTGCCGCTCGAGGGTATGTCCGCCGATTGCCTCGTCGCCCGCGAGGTCGTAGCCGTCGATGGCCACGGACGTTCGGCCGCCCTGCGCCGCACCGGCGGCACCCGCGCGAACCGCAAACGGCGGCGCGCCGTCCCACCATCCGACGGCGAGTGCCGCGGCGAGGAGCCACCAGACCACACGAGCGTGTCGCATCGCTCGCAGGTTAGCAGATTGACGCATGCAGACACAGACGCGGCGGTGACGGCCGCCCGCATCCTACCGAAGCCAGCCAGCCAGTTGCTGCGCCATCCAGAGGAACACGGTGAACCCAATCACGTCCTGGAAGGCGGTCTCGAACGGGCCGGCCGTCGTCGCCGGGTCGAAGCCCGCGCGCTTCGACAACATCGGGATCAGCGTGCCCATCAGCCCCGCCGTCACGATGGCGCAGGTCATCGACGCGCCCACCACCAGGCCGAACGGCACCTGCCCCGACCACACCATCGCCACGACGGAGAGAAGCAACCCCGCAACGAGCGCAATCGTGAGCGCGGTCATCAGTTCCCGCCTGACGGCGTTCGCCCAGTTCGACAGTGACACGTGGCCCGTATCCAGTCCTCGTACGACGATCGCCGCCGCCTGCAGACCGACATTGCCCGACACCGCCGAGATGACCGGCATGAACGACGCGAGCAGGATCACCTCCTGCAGCACGTGGCCGAACCGCGCGATGATGCCGCCCGCCATCAGCTCGATGCCCATCGTGCCGAGTAGCCAGGGCAGCCGCAGCCAGGCCACCTGCGCGGGCGTCCGCCGATCCATTTCCGCGGCATCGGCGCCGACGAGCCCTGCGATCTCCTCGTTGAACTCCTCCGTCAGCACATCGAGGACGTCGTCCACCGTGACGATGCCCAGCACGCGGCGATCGGCGGCCACGACGGGCACGGCCAGCAGGTCGTACCGCCGAATCAGCGCGGCCACCTCCTTCTGGGCGGTGTGCGGCGTCACCGTGACGACCTCGGTCGTCATGATCGCCTCCACCGCCTCGTGCATGCGGGCGAGCAGAAGCTCCCGGATGCTGCAGACCCCGACCAGGCGGAGCGCCTGGTCGACGACGTACACAGTGGTCACCGTCTCCACCGACGTCGCCGCGACCCGCAGGTAGTCCAGTACCCACGCGACCGTGACGCCCGGCCGCACGGCAGCAAAACGCGACGTCATCAGCCGGCCGGCCGTCGCCTCCGGATACTGCAGCAGCTGCGCGACGTCCTGTGCGCTGCCGCCGGGGAGCAGCGCCAGCGCCTCCTGCGCCTCCTCTCCCACGTCCGACACGACGTCGGCAACATCGTCCATGGACATGTGCCCGAACTGCGCCGCCACGTGCGAAGGCGGCGACGTGGCCACGAGGTGGCGCCGGGTCGCAGGTGCAACTTCCGCCAGCGCCTCGGCGGCCCGCTCGTCGTCGAGCAGCGCGAAGACGCGCTCCGCCTCGGGCAGCGTGAGTTCGTCGAGGACGAACGCAAGGTCGGAGGGATGCAGGGGTGCGACGAGGGACGGGATCGCGCGCACGTCCATCGAGCGACCGCGCTGCCCCAGCGCCTCGCGAATCTGTTCAATGAGGGTTTCGTACATGGCTCCCCCGCTCTGGCATCGACATCGGACCGTGGATTCTTTGGGGGAGCGCGAACGCGGGGGAACTGGCGGGCGACGGATTCACCGGCCGTCAGGCGCACAGGCCTGCGGCCGGCAAGGCGCTCAGCGGGACAGGCTGCACGAACCGTACGTTCGCGACACCCTACTGCCGTCGTCGGTCATCGTGACATCTCCAACACCCGATAGTAGCGTCCGGCGAACGAACGACGCCACCGAAAACTGCTCTCGCGTCGGGAGCCAGCAGCGAAGACGATGATTCGGGAGGCAAGAGTCGAGTGCGTGGCTCGAGGGGCGGGGACGACGCCCGAGCCGTGACTGGGGACTGACGACTTGCGACGAGGACTTCTGACTACTTCTTCTCGAGGTGCAACTCATGGCAGGTGTTGCACGTGGTCCCGAGCTTGTCGAACGAGGCTCCCGCGTCGGCCATCCTGCCTGCCTTCACCGCGCTCGCCGCCGCGGCCGCCTGGGCGCGCGCGTCCTTCGACAGGCGGACACCGTCGGCCGATCGCTTCGCGGCCCAGTACCCTTCGGTCCTGCCCATCAAGTCCTCGAGCTTGACCAGCGCCTCCGCGGCGGCCTTCGCGTCTTTCTCGGCGACCGCAAACCGGTAGTCCTCCTGCGCATCCGAGGCGTCGTTCATCCATGCCTTGTGGGCGTCTGCGTCGGCCGCCTGCGAGGCGCGCGCGGCATGCACGACCTCGCCGAGGGCCCCGGGCAGCAGGGGCAGAACCAGCAGGACGACGGCGGCGGGAACGATCCGGAATCGGCGAGACATGAACACCTCCGCGACAGGCCAGCGCCAGTGTAGCCCGCCAGTCGCACGGCCGGAATCAAGGGACCGCAAAGACGAGCGCGGAACACGTCGCGGCCCCCTCGCGATGGTACGAATGCGGGACACCGGCATCGAAGTAGATGGCATCCCCCCGCGCGAGCACGTGCTCGTGGCCATCGAACGCGATCACCAGCCTGCCGGCGAGCACGTAGATCATCTCCACGCCGGCATGTTCGTGCACGGTCGACGGCGTGGCCGAGAACTCGGCCAGGTAGCCCATGCATCGGGGCTCGTTCACCGGAAAGTTGAGGCTCTCGAAGGTGTAGGCAGGCGTGCCCGCGCCGGGCGTGTCGGGAAAGCGCTGGCGATCGCCGCGGCGCACGATCGCGAACGCACGGCGCTTGCGTCGCTCCGCGAAGAAGTAATCGAGATCCACGGAGAACACCGTGGCGATGCGAAGCAGCGTCGGCAGCGTCGGCACCAGACGTCCGCGCTCGAGCTTCGACAACATGCCGGGCGACAGCCCGGTATGCGAGGCGAGTTCGACGAGCCCCAGCTTCTTCCTGAGCCGCAGCGCGCGAAGCTTCGTGCCGATCTCGTAGTCGGACAGCCCATCCGTATCGACGTTCCGGGTCATCGCGGTCGTTCCGTTTTCACGGGCATGGTGCACATTCCTTCGAGTTATCACTACAGGAAAACTATTTTCACACGAAGGGACCTGCCCGCCACGTCGCTCCGTCCTACCAGATGACCACACACGCGGACACGTGACGGGCCCGACCGGCCGGATCCCCCTTCGGCTGGCGGGCCCCGGTGGGGATAGTCCCCTCCGGCCTCCTACAGGAGAGAGACCATGAGCAAGGAACGAATCACGAAGCAGATGGTGTACTCGGTGCTGGCGGCAGCCCTCATCACCAGCACGCCGAGCGTCAGGGCGTCAGGCACGGCGCTGCACGCCGAGGCCCCCGAGAACGCGTCCAAGGACATCGTCGAAACCGCACTGGCCGCGGGCAGCTTCAAGACCCTGGCCGCTGCGCTGCAGGCAGCGGGCCTCGTCGAGACGCTGAAGGGCCAGGGCCCGTTCACCGTCTTCGCGCCCACGGACGCGGCCTTCGCGAAGCTGCCGGCAGGAACGGTCGAGTCGCTGCTCAAGCCGGAAAACAAGGACAAGCTCACCGCCATCCTGACCTACCATGTGGTGGCGGGCGACGTGCGCGCGGCACAGGCCGCCAAGCTGACGGCCGCGAAGACCGTGAACGGCCAGAACCTCGCCATCAAGGCTGACGGCGGCACGGTCAAGGTCGGCAACGCCACCGTGACGACCGCCGACATCGTCTGCAGCAACGGTGTCATCCACGTGATCGACTCAGTCGTCCTTCCCTGAATGAGCACAACGCGCCCCTTCGACGCAGTCCTGGTCGTATCGTTCGGCGGGCCCCAGGGGCCCGCCGACATCCGTCCCTTTCTTGCCAACGTCCTGCGCGGCCGCCGCATCCCGCAGGAGCGGATCGAAGAAGTCGTCGGCCACTACGAGCACTTCGGCGGCGTGTCTCCCCTCACCGAGATCACCATGAAGCAGGCCGACGGCCTGCGCGCGCGGCTCGCCGCCGCGGGACTGGGTGACGTGCCGGTGTTCGTCGGCATGCGCAACTGGCACCCGCTCCTGCCGGACACGATCCGTCAGATGGCGGATGCGGGCATCCGGCGCGCCATCGGCTTCATCTGCGCTGCCCAGCGGTCCTATTCGAGCTGCACACAGTACAAACAGAACGTGTTCGACGCGCGGGCGGAGGCGGTGCAGGCAGGCGTGCGGGACGTCGAGGTGACCTTCGTCGAGGACTGGCACACACACGCGGGATTCGTGGATGCCAACGCGCGCCATGTGCGCGCCGCGCTCGACCGGCTGCCGTCGACGGCGCGCGACCGCGCCCGCCTCGTCTTCACGGCGCACAGCATTCCGGCCTCGATGACCGGCGCCGCCCGCTACCAGCTGCAGCTGCAGCAGTCGTCGGCGGCCGTCGCCGCCCGCCTTGGCTGGGCCGATTGGGCGCTCGTGTACCAGAGCCGCAGCGGCCGGCCCGAAGACCCGTGGCTGGGCCCGGATGTGTGCGACTACCTCCGCGACCAACACGCACGCGGCCTCGAAGCGGTGGTGCTGTGCCCCATCGGCTTCGTGTGCGACCACATCGAGGTGCTCTACGACCTCGACGAGGAGGCCGCGCACGTGTGCTCGTCGCTCGGCCTGCCGATGGTGCGCGCCGAGGCCGTGAACGACGACCCCGCTTTCCTCGACCTGATGGCTGACGTCGTGCTGGGAACGTGGCGGCGCTACGAGCACGGAAGGCCGCTGCCGATCGCTCCGCCCGCCAGGCCGGAGTGGGTCGAGGGCCCGCCACCCGCGCGAGGTCGATAGCGCGGCATTGGTTCAGGAGGCGGAGGCCGGGGCGGCCTTCGGAGCCGGCCTGAACGCGTCAGGCTCGGCTCGAAACAGGAAAGGCGGCTCCGGGATGACCCGCAGCCGCCTTTCCTGTCTGTCCAAGCCGAAGACCTGATGCCCGAGCCCGACGCCGGAGGCGTCGGAACCGACGACCGGCGCCAGGCGACTGCCGCCGTGCGCGGCGGCGAGGAGTCGAGCGCTCAGATGTGCGCGGTGAGCGCCTCCTGTACCGGACGTCCGTTCTCGAGCGACGTCAGGATGGTGTCGAGATTCACGGGGGCGCGCCTGAAGATGTCGTCACCGAGGGCATCCGAGATGGCGTTCAGGATCGCGCAGCACCCCGCGCCCACAGGCGGCTCACCGATGCCACGCGCTCCGACGGGCGTCTCCGGATCGGGAATGTCCAGCGCGGCCCACTGCATGTTCACCGGCACGTCGAGAATCGTCGGCGGACGGTTCTGATACATGCGTCGGGCCAGCGGCACGCCGTAGTGCTGATCGTAGACGGTCTTCTGCGCCAGGGCGTGGCCCATGCCCAGCATGGAGCGGCCGAGCACCTGGCCGCCGAGCGCGCGCGGGTGGATCACCGTGCCGACGTCGGCCACGGCAAGGAAGTCCACCAGCTCGTACTTGCCCGTTTCCTTGTCGACCTCGACCTCGGCGAACGACGCCACGTACGAGAACGATCCCCCGTCCCGCTTGTAGCTGTCGCGGCCGACACCCATCAGGCCCTGTCCCACGAGGTTGGCGGCCGAGCGCTTGGTGAACGCGTTGATGTCCTCCGGCACTTCGTGGCCGTCGAACCTCCCGCCCATCTCGATGGCCTTCTGCGCCACCTGCGCGAGCGTCATCCCGGCCCCGCCGCCCTTCCGGTGCACGCGCTCGTTCTCGAGCACGTAGTCCTCAGGCCGGCCGCCGAGCGCCTTCGCTGCGATCTCCTGGCACTTCTTGATGGCGTCGCTCGCGGCCGCGTGCGCCGCGCGCGTATGCGCATGAATGGTCTGGCTGCCACCCGACACGCAGGACCACGGGAGGTTGTTGGCCGTATTGCCCCAGTTCAGGATCACCTTCTCCCACGGCACGCCCATCATCTCGGCCGCCACGCGCATCGTGTCGCTGTACGACTCGGTGCCGAGGTTACCGACGCCCGTGTAGATGTGCATGAACCCGTCGGGACGGATCACGAAGAGGCCGTCGAAGCCCGTGGAGCCTGCGACGAAGGTGCTCACGGCCACGCCGACACCGCGTACCTTGGTGCCTTCGAGCTTGCCGCTGCGTGCCTTCCGATCCTCCCAGCGGAACATCTCGCGCCCCTTGTCGAGCGCCTCCTGCACGAACGCGCTCGTCGCGTAGGGTCGCTGTCCGCGCGCGTTGGCCGGACCGAGTTTCGCCTTGCCGATCGGTGCGTTGATCCGCCGAAGTTCCACCTGATCGATGCCGAGCTTGCGGGCCGCCTTCGCGAGCAGCGGCTCCATGATGGTGATGCCCTGCATGCCGCCCGGCTGGCTCTGCGCCCGACGCGGCGGCGTATTGGTGAGCACGGGCACGCCGCGCCACCGCATGGCCTCCGGCTGGTACATCAGGGAGGCGATGCGGCCGGTCTGGCCGGTGTCACCCTGCTGCTCGAACGGCCCGTTCTCGCAGATGACGAACATGTCGACCGCGAGCAGCTTGCCGCTCTTGTCGAAGCCCGCCTTGACGCGCCCGTGCACGGCCGGCCGGTAGCCGCCGATGAAGTGCTCGTCCTCGCGGCTCACGTGCATCATTACCGGCGCGTTGGCCTTCTTCGACAGCAGCGCCGGAATGATCGACTGCAGCGTCCCGGTGACCTTGCTGCCGAAGCCGCCGCCCGTATACTCGCTGACGACGACGATGTCCGGGATCTCCATGTGGAGCCACCGGGCCAGCGACGCCACCGTCTGCACCGTGCTCTGCGTCGAGCAGTGCACGAACAGCTTGCCGTTCTGCCAGTAGGCCAGCGTGCTGCGGGGCTCGAGTGCCTGGTGCGCGTTGTTCGAGGTGGAGAAGGTCTCGTCGAGGACGAGCGCCGCCTTCTTGAAGTTGCCTTCGACGTCGCCGTACGACCACTCGTCGGCCGGCTTGCCCATGGGCAGCTTGCCCTGCTCGTACTCGGCGAAGTCCTGCTCTTCCCACTTCAGCATGACGACGTCCGGCGGGCCGGGTTGCTGGCCGGCCTCGGCCGGCTTGCGCATCCACACGTTGCCCTCGGTGCGCGCCACCGGACGGCCCGGGCGAAGCGAGTCGATCGGGTCGACATTGAACGGCAGCGGCTCCCAGTCGATCTCGATGAGCTCGATGGCCTCGATTGCGGTGAGTTCGTCCACGGCGGCCACCGCAACCACCGGTTCGCCCTGATACACCGGCTCGGCCGACAGCGCCTTCTCGCCGCGCAGGTCCGCCTTGATGACGGCACCGAGGTCGGTCACCGTGTCGGCCGGGGCCGGGATCTCGTCCGGCAGCAGGACCGCCTTTACGCCCGGCAGCGCCAGGGCACGGCTCACGTCGATATTGCGCGCGCGCGCGTGCGGCAGGGGGCTGACCAGCAGGCGCGCGTGGAGCATGCCGTCCGCCTTGTAGTCCTCGACGTACTTCGCGCGCCCGGTGACCTTCGCCACCAGGTCCGGCGTCTGGTAGTTCTGTCCGACAAGCTTATTGGCCATTCCTTCGGTCCTCCCGGGCTCTGTCACTTCGGCGTGAGGATGACATCCACCGGCTCATCAATCGTGAACGTCCAATCGAGATGCTGCGCATCGACGACCGCGAAGTACACCCGCGGGTCGTCGGCGAAATAGGCGACCCCGTCTCCGTCGCCCGCGTGCTCCACCACTGTCTGAATCGGCCGGCCGCTGATCGCGCTGTGAATCGTCAGCGTGAACGTGCCGTCCGCGTCGGACCGGGACGTGCGCCAGGTGATGCGCATGGCGCCCGTGTCGCCGGGCCACGACTCGCTCTGCAGTGGCCCCTTGCCGCTCCAGGTGCCGACCGGCCGCCAGATCGTATCCTTCCTGGGCGGCGCCTGCGGCCTGGACTGGCAGGCGGCAGTAAGGAGGGACAAGGCTGCGATCGCCAGGGCGGCGGTCGCAGCCCGTGCCACTCGGACAGTCAAACGGGCTAGGTGGTCGCCTGACCAGTGCCGCGGATGGCGCGCTTGACGAGGTTGCGCATCA
>CAYLTD010000009.1:0-143708 GCA_964386715.1 uncultured Bifidobacterium sp. | reverse complement strand
CGCTGACCGGGCGCCACCACACGTCCTGGTGCACGGCGGGCATCGTCTGCATCGGGGCGGTCACGACCAGGTCCGGCGCGCCGAAGCCATCGCGCTCACCCTGCCAGAACAGGTCCTTCGCCACCGCCTTCGGCTTGAAGTCGGCCGGGTTGCCCTCGAGGGCGCCACCGTCGACCCACGCCACGATGGTCGCGATCTGCTCGTCGCTGAGCGACATGTCGTTCTTGAACTTGGTCACGCCGACCGAACGGTCGATGTGCCACGGCGGCATCTGCCGCGTGGACACGCGGTTCTTGATCGAGCGGGCCCAGGGGCGCGCGTCCTGGTAGGTGACCAGCGACATGGGCCCGATCGAGCCGGGCTCATGGCAGTTCTGACACTTGGCCTGCAGAATCGGCGAGACGTCCTTGTTGAACGTCACCTGCTTTGCGGGGGCCTGCTGCGCCAGTGCGGGCGTGGCAAGCGCCAGCACGGCACCCGCCGCAAGCACTCCCTTGATTCCAACCATGGGGTTTCCTCCTAGGCGCACCGCACACGCGGTGCTGACTCCACTACGGCGCCAACTGCGCCAAGCACGTAAACATGGTATCAACCCGCGCGCCAGAGGGCGGCCCGAAATACCTATCAAAATCCATATACCGTCGTGGTTAATGGGTGAGCTCCAGGCCCGCCAGGCCCGCCAACCCGCCATTGCGGCGGACCCATCCAACCTATCCAACCTACCCGACCCATCCAACCCACCCGACCCATCCAACCCACCCGACCCATCCAACCCACCCGACCCATCTAACCTATTCGACCCATCCAACCCACCCGACCCATCCCCAGGCTCAGGCGGCGAGCCGTGTCCTCCGCGCCCGGATTCCCCCCGCTGATCTCCTACACTGGAGGAAAGGGAGGCGCCATGTCGATTCGTCCCGTCAAGCAGCTGATCCAGGCCAGGCCCGCCATCGAAGGTGCCGGCGTCCGGTTGCGACGAGGCTTCGGCTTCGGCAACACCGCCGAGTTCGACCCCTTCCTGCTCTTCGACGACTTCCGCAACGAGCGCCCGCAGGACTACCTGGCCGGGTTCCCCTGGCACCCCCACCGCGGCATCGAGACGATCACCTACGTCCTGGCCGGCACGGTCGAGCACGGCGACAGCCTCGGCAACCGCGGCACCCTCGGCGCCGGTGACGTGCAGTGGATGACGGCGGGCCGCGGGATCATGCACCAGGAGATGCCGCGTGGCGACGCCGCCGGGCGTATGCACGGCTTCCAGCTGTGGGCGAACCTGCCCGCGGCCCTGAAGATGACCACCCCGCGCTATCAGGACATCGCGGCGCCCGACATCCCGACGATCACCGACGATGACGGCAGCAGCGCACGCGTCATCTGCGGGGAGTTCTGGGGGCAGACCGGTCCGGTGGAAGGCGTCGCGGCCGATCCCCGCTACGTGGACATCTCCGTCCCTCCGGGTCGGCGCAAGCGTATCGAGGTGGACGTCACGCGCCACGCGTTCGCGTATGTGTTCGCAGGCACCGGCACGTTCAGGGATGCGTCGCAGCCGCGACCGGTCCGCACGGAAGCCACCGACGGCAGCGATGACGTCACCTACGACGCCACCAACCATTCGCTGGTGCTGTTCGATCGCGGCGACGAGATCGTCGTCCAGGCAGGCGACGAAGGCATCCGGTTCCTTCTCGTGTCAGGACGCCCGCTCGAAGAGCCGGTCGCCTGGTACGGCCCCATCGTGATGAACAGTGATGCCGAGCTGCGCGTGGCATTCGAGGAACTGCGCAGCGGCACCTTCATCAAGCCGACGTGATACCCACGCAGCACGCCGCCCTGACACGCACGCTCCCCGTGTGCGCGTCGGCGGGTCGGCTGTGCGGGCGGCTCGGTGGCGGACCGTCACGTTCCCGTGGCCGGAGTCACGCCCGCCCCACACATCGTCGCGCTTGAACGGCTGAGCCGCATCCGGATTCCGCGCGGTGTGCGTTGTCGACCAGCGTCGCCGCCGGGTATCGTAAAGACGCTTGATGTCCGCTGCGTTGCGCCGGCAGGTGTCGCTCCGTTCGTCGCTGGTCCTGCTGATCGCCGGCTCGATGCTCCCGTTCCTGTTCGTCAGCGGCGTGCTCGTGCAGCGGCTCGTGCACGACAGTCGCAGCACCATTGAACGCACGCTCCTCGACTCGGCGCGCCAGCAGTCGACGGCGCTCGATGCCGAGATGAATGCGAGCGTGCGAGCGCTGCAGACCCTGGCCGTGGGCCGCGCGCTCGTCACGGGCGACCTCCCCGCCTTCGAGGTGCAGGCGCGCGAGGCCGTGCGCACGCAGCCAGGCTGGAAAGGCATCCGCCTGCTGGCACCCGACGGCCGCGTCCTCGTGAACACGGCCGTGCCTCCCGGCGAGGATCCCGGCGCTGCCGTCGACATGCCCAGCGTCGCGCTCGCCGTTCAGACCCGCGCCCCTACCGTCGCCCCGCTCCGCCGCGGCCCGAGGGGCACTTTGGGCTTTGCTGTGCGCGTGCCCGTGCGGGACGGCGAGACCTTGCGCTACATCCTGAGCGCCGTGATCCCGTCCGACACCGTGAGCGATCTGCTCGCGCGCGTCGCGCCGTTCCCCAACGAATGGACGCGTGTCGTCGTCGACGCCGAGGGCACGGTGGTTGCGCGCACGCGCAGCCCCGAACGCTTCGTCGGACGCCCGGCAACCGATTCGTTCAAGACGCGGACGGGTGCGGCCGACGCGGCCTTCTACCGCGACACGTCCCTCGAGGGCGAGCAGGTCTACGTCGCCTTCAGCCACTCGGCCTTCTCGAACTGGGTGTCGGCGGTGGTCGTCCCGGTGGCCGTCATGGACGGACCGCTGCGCCGTTCGATGTTCACGCTGGTCGGCGTCGGGCTCCTCGTGCTCCTGGTCAGTACGGCCGGCGCGTACTGGCTTGCGGGACGTATCGCGTCGGACATCGCCGGCGCCGCGCGGTCGGCGGGAGCGCTTGCGCGCGGCGAGCCGGTGGTGGCGGCCGGCTCCCTCGTGAGCGAGGTCACCAGCCTCGGCCGGTCACTCGAGGCGGCGGCGGCCCTCCTGCGGTCGCGGAGCGACGAGCGCGATCGCAACCTGGCACAAGCCGAAGCGGCGCGCGCCGAGGCCGAGCAGGCGAGCCGCGCCAAGGACCAGTTCCTCGCCATGGTGGGACACGAACTGCGCAACCCGCTCGCACCAATCGGCACGGCCCTGGCCCTGCTCAAGCTGAAAGGCGTGGCATGGTCGCGCGAACACGCGGTAATGCAGCGGCAGTTCGTGCACATGTCGCGCCTGGTCGACGACCTGCTCGATGTCTCGCGGATCACCCGGGGGACGCTCGAGATCCAGCGCGCCGATGTGGTGGTGGCCGACGTGGTGACGCACGCCACCGACATGGCCTCGCCGCTGCTCGAGGAGCGGCGCCACACGCTGCAGGTGGATGTGCCGCCCGGGCTCCGGGTGCGGGGCGACGCGGTGCGACTCGCCCAGGTGTTCGGCAACCTCCTGACGAACGCCGCCGTGTACACGCCCGAAGGCGGCACCATCCGCGTGACCGCCCGGGCCGAGGGAGCGGAGGTCGCCGTCCACGTGTCGGACACGGGACGGGGCATCCCCCAGGCACTGGCGCCGCACCTGTTCGACTTCTTCGTCCAGGGGCCGCGCACCCTGGATCGCCGCGAGGGAGGGCTTGGCCTCGGGCTGGCCATCGCCCGCAGCCTGGTGACGCTGCACGGAGGCCGCATCGAGGCGCAGAGCGAGGGGCCCGGACTGGGCAGCACGTTCTCCGTGCACCTGCCCGCGTCTGCGGCGAGCAGTGAGCCCGACCGACCGCCGACCGCGCAGCCCGCCACGGCGCCACTGGCCGCACGCGTGCTGATCGTCGACGACAACCGCGATGCCGCGGAGATGCTCGCCACGCTGCTGCGCCTGCACGGGCACGAGGTCCTGACCGCCGGCGACGGCCCCGAAGCGCTGGCCCTGCTCGATACCTTCGATGCCGGTGCCGCCGTGCTCGACATCGGCCTGCCGGTGATGGACGGCTTCGAACTCGCACGGCGGATCCGCGAGAAGCGGCCCGACCCCACGCCCGTGCTCATCGCGGTCACCGGCTACGGCCAGCCCGACGATCGCCAACGGAGCCTCGACGCCGGGTTCACGCACCACCTCGTGAAACCGGCGGATCACGACGTCCTGCTGCGCCTCCTCCAGCCCCAGTGGGCCTGATCGTCCTGTTACAATCCAGGTCGAACGGCTGAGATGCAGGACGCTTCGCACGCCGCCCAGCTGCCCGTGTCGCTGGGCCGGTTCGACACCCTCAACTGGGACCCGCGCGGTCTGACGCGGGCGGCCGCACTCGGCCTCCCGAATACCACAATCGCCCCTGGAGCCCGCTACTCGTTCAGGCTCCTTCGGTACTGGTTCATGCATGAGTTGCTGCGCGCGGCATCGCGTGAAGCGCAGCGCCCGCTGCGGATCGCCGAGGTTGGCGTGGACCATGGCCAGCAGCTCGCGTTTGCCAGGCACGTGCTCACGCCGGACACGCCGTGCTGGTGGAGCTGCTGGGATGCCTTCGACGCGGTGCCGCGCCACGACGAGCTCGCGAGGGTCGGCTATACGTCCATCGTGCACGTCGACGTCGATCGCGACGACAGCACGCCGGCGCTCCAGGCACGCCAGTACGACGTGGTCATCGCGTGCCATGTCCTCGAGCACCTCGGGGACCCCGAAGCCGCCGTGGCCCGCATGGTCGCGCTGCTTGCCCCCGGAGGCCTCCTGATCGGGGGCGGGCCGGTCCTGCCGGACGGCCTGGCGGCCCTGTGGGAGCCACGGCTCCGCGGATCCGCGAAGCCACTCGGGCACGTGAGCGTGCTGTCACCGGGGCGGCTCGATCGCATGGCGCGACAGGCCGGCCTCTCCCCACTCTGGCGGAGCGGGGCCTTCGCCGTGCGCAGACACGGGCTGCCGTTCGAGGGACAGCGGTGGTGGCTGCGCCTCAACCTCGCCTTCGGCGCCCTGTTGCCGGGATGGCCCGGCGAGATCTACTTCGCCTGGCGCCGCGCTCCCGCGCCCGCCGGGCGCTGAGGCCCCGGCACTTCATTCACGCCGCGCGGACAGGTCGAAATCGAGGTTCTCGGTGAGCCGCTCACCGTGCACCTCGAAGACCTGGCGCAGCATCGCAATCCGGTGCTGCGCCTCGTCGAGCGCGTGCACCCCCAGGGTCAGGTTCAGCAGGTCGATGTACCAGGGCAGCTTGACCGGATCCAGCACGTAGGTCTCGACGATCGCGCGAGCCACCGGCAGCGTGGTCCCCTTGGAGTCGTCGTGGACGTCACGGTTGTCGGCCTGCTGCAGCTTGCGGTATTCCTCCTCAAGCAAGCGGGTGAACAGCTCCGGGGTGAACCGGTCCCCGGCCCGGATGCCGGTCTCCGGGTCGTCGTCGGTCAGGTTGGCGTACTTGTGCAGCCACTCCCAGAGGATGCTCAGGCGAATCTCCCCCGTCGCCATGTCCTCCATCAAATAGAGGACATCGTCGTTGCCGAAGAAGTCGGCGGGCTTCAGTGCGGCGGCCTGCATGCCCTGCTCGAAGGCATTCCCGTACTGCAGCGCGACGCTGATCAGGTCGCGGGCGCCGCGCACGGTCCGCGGCGCCGCCTCGAGCGCGATGAGCGCACGCACGTCACCCTCGGTGTATTCGAGCGGGGGACAGGCGCGTCCGGCCTGGTTCGCGGCGCCGACCCGCTCCCACACGGGGCGGACGATGTGCACCATCTTCCAGTGCGCAACCCACTTGCCGCTTGCGCCCTCGCGCTGCTCCCGCTCGGCGCCGGCGACCGCGCGCTTCATGCTGGCGTCCACGCCGGCTGGCGAGCCGACCGGAATGTTGGGCTCCATGCCTCCCTGCCACAGCGCGCAGCGGCCATCGAGGTCCGGCGTGTTCACCGCTCGGCGCACGCGCTCCTCGTAGGCACGCATGTAGCCATAGGTCATCGTCACGGCGTCGATGTTGGGGTTCACGAACCAGGGGTCCCACGCGAGCGCATCGGCGACGCTGTTGATGTAGTCCCACCGGCCCGTGTTGAACCCGACGAAGCGCGGGCCGAGCGCCGCCCGGATCTCCATGAGCTGGAAACAGGCTTCGAGCTGCTCCACCAGCACGTAGGTCCGGATGGACGCCTCGGGGAGGGCGAGCGCGCGTTCGAGCGCGGCGAGAATGTCGCCCCACAGGGCCGCTTCCTCGGCTGTCTGGATCTTGGGGAGGTACAGCACCAGCGATCGCCCGTTGCCGAGCAGGCGCTGCGCGTTGGCCGCGATGAACAGGGTCGCGTCGACGATCGAGGCGGAGAAGCCGTGCCCGTCACGGCGCCGGATATGCCGATCGTCGAGGTGCAGGCCGCGCGCGCGGAAGATCACGGTCGTGAAGTCGAGCTGCTGTCGCCAGTCGCCGATGATGCGCCGGCCGAGGAACCCCTCGGCCCACGCGTTCATCTCGGCTGCCACCTGCTCCGCCACCTGCAGGAACACCGCGTCGCGCCGGATTGCGAGCATCAGGTTGCGCTGGTTGTCGAGCGACATCGTGGAGAGCTGGCCGAGGGCATCCTCTCCGTCGAACATCCAGCCGTCTGCACCCGACAGGAGCGCGTACGCCACGTTGCGGATGCTGCGTTCGAGGCGTGCGTCGCGCTTGGCGGCAGGGCCCGTGCCCTGGATCCACTGGCGCTGCAGGTCGTCGGGAATCGCCGCCCCGTGAAAAGCGCCGGCGCGGGCGTCGCGCACGCGCATCGTTCTCCGGCCCACGAGGGCGTCAGGGTCGAGGAAGGTCGGGTGTTGTCGATCGCGTGCGCGCGCCGCGCGCCGGGCCAGGCGCGACCCCATCAGGGCGCGCCGGTCGTCGTCGAAGTGCGCGAGCTCCTCCAGCACGTCGAGGACGGGCGCGCGGAACAGCTCCGGGTAGGCCTCGGGCAGGCCATCGCGAATCTCGAGTGTCGGGGTCAGCGGCGTGGGCATGGCAGGACCTGATCTGGCATGTCAGGGTCGGGGCCAGGTGTAGGCCGAGGCCCAGTCGAGGAACTCACGAACGCGCGTTTCGTTTGCCGATATCCACTCGCGCACGCCGGGCACGGGTGCACGCTGGCTCGCCCAGTAGACGAAGGGTTCCACGTACTGCGTCTGCCGAAGCGCGACGAAGAAGGGGACATAGTGCCGGTTGACGAACGACCCGGCGGCCGGCCCCGCAGGCTGCGCCGGCAGTGTGGCCAGGACCGCGTTCACCTGGCCGACGAGCGCGGCGATCTCGGTCGTCCCCTCGTCCATCTTCTGCAGCATCTGCTTGTAGCTCGGTGCGAGCTGGCGCTCGGTGGCGGCAAAGTCGCCCTCGTCGGTCTTGGCCGACGCGCGGGAGGACGCGGACTGCATCGCCGCATCGCGCTGCACCTCTTCCGGCAGCGGATCCACGGTTCCCTTCAGGATGGCGCGCCACAGCCCGTAGCCCTGAAGGCCCTGCGGCCCGCCGGGTTCGATGATGAGGAACGTGGAGAGGGCCAGCCATGCGGGCGTGGTGTACCCGCTCGACTGGTACACCTGACCGAGGAGGAGCTGGGCGCCGGGATGCAGGGGCGCGAGCGAGGCAGCCTTCTGGAGCGCGAGGCGGGCCTGCTCCTGGTCGTGGAGGCTCTCCCGATACGTGACCGCCATGTTGAAGTACAGCTGCGACGCCTCGGGCGCCAGCGCCAGGCCCTGGCGGTAGGCCTCGATCGCCTGCTGCGGCTGCCCCTTGGAATCGAATGCGGACGCCATGACGTCGTAGAACATCGGCAGCAGATCCGAGCGGTAGGCCGCGCCGGTGCGTGCCGTGTCGAGCGCCTGGTCGAACTCCCGCCTGGCGAGCTGCGAATAGGCCAGCTCGAAGAGCGCCACGACGTTGCCCGGGCTCGACGCCAGCACTTCCCGGTACTTGGCAATGGCCGCGTCGAACTCACCCTTGTCGTGCAGGTCGACGCCGGCCCGGATCGCCGCCTCGGCAGCCTCGGTCATGGCTGTCGGCTCCCGCGACGGCGGCTCCTGGGCCTGAAGCGGGGTGGCCGGGAGCAGCACGAGCGCGGTCAGCGTGAGCAGGATCAGCATGGCCGCGAGAGCGTATCACGCCGCTGCGCCGTGGCAGACGTCTGCAGGCCGGACCGCCCGGCCGGCGAAGCGGCAGGCCGGCCTCCCGCCCGGGTCTACAACCGGCCGTGCCGCCTCGTGGCGCCACGCGCCGCCCGTGCCCGGCGGACGCTGCCCCGCGGGACAACGCACGACGTGAGCGGACGAGGTCGGCGCGTCGCGCTAGAGCATCGCCGTGAGGTAGCTCGACCCGACGTTGAGGCAGTCGAATGCGTGGAGCCCGAAGCGGGAGGCCAGTTCCGCGCAGGCTTCGATGCCGCGGCGGCTGTTGCCGCGCGCGTCGAGCCGCGGCGAATACGTCGCGATGCCCAGCTGGCGGTTCACCACGGCCAGCACGCCGCCGGCGACGCCGCTCTTGGCCGGCACGCCGACGCGGTACGCCCACTCCCCCGAGTAGTCGTACATGCCGCAGGTGAACATGATGGCGAGCATGCTGCGGACCGACCGCAGATCGAAGACCGGCGTGTCGGTCACCGGGTTGGTGCCCATGTTGGCAAGGGTGGCGGCCATCACCGAGAGGTCGCGGCACGAAACGAGGATCGCGCACTGCTTGAAGTACGTATCCAGGGCAGCCTCGGCCTCGTCGTGCACGAGGCCGAAGTTCAGGAGCAGGTGCGCGATCGCCCGGTTGCGGTGGCCCGTGCGGCGCTCGGAGTCGTAGACGCCCTGGTCGAGGGACAGCCGCCGGCCCGCGGCGGCGCTCAGCCGATCGACGATGGCGTCGATGGCGTGCTCTCCGTACCGCGAGTGCAGCAGGGCGGTCACCGTGATGGCGCCGGAGTTGACCATCGGATTGAACGGCCGGTTGGTGCCGTTCTGCAGCTCGATGGCGTTGAACGCGTCGCCGCTCGGCTCGACCCCCACGTGTCGCGACACCCGCTCGTGCCCGAACTCCTCGACGGCCATGCCGAAGGTGAACGGCTTCGAAATCGACTGGATCGTGAACTCGGCATCGCAGTCGCCCGTCGAGAACGTCCGGCCGTCCGCGCTCGTCAGCGCGATACCGAACTGCTCGGGATCCGCCCTGCCCAGTTCGGGGATGTACGTGGCGACCTCGCCTTCGGTGAGGCCCTTGTAGTGCGCGTGCAGTTCCTCGATGGCGACCTGCAGTTCGTGCTTGTCCATGCGATTCCCGGTTGGCGCCCGCGGTCAGTCGCGGAACACGTCACCCGCACGGAGCAACCGACGTACCGGATGGGCTTGATGGGCCGAACGCCACAACTGTCGGAATCCGGCCAATTCCGGCAGAAGTGGCGGCTCCACGAGGCGATCACCCGCGGACACTTTTGTGCCCGCCAGCGACAGGAGCCTACCGAAACGTCGGATCGCCGACCGGGCGGTCGAGCGCTTCGCGGACGGCTGCCAGGAGGACGATCGGCGTGAACGGCTTCGGCAGGAAGTTCACCCGCGGGTTCATGGCCGACGCCCCCAGGGCCGCGGCCTGCGGAAACCCTGAGATGTACAGCACGCGCATGTGCGGGTGCATGCCGACGATGTGCTGGGCGAGTTCGGGCCCGTTCATCTCGGGCATCACGATGTCGGTGAGCAGCAGGTCGATGCCGCCCGCACGGCTGCGGGCGAGCGCGAGCGCATCCCAGACATCGTCAGCCGCCAGCACGGCGTAGCCGTGCGGAGTCAGCATCTTGCGCAGCAAATCGCGCATGCCCTCATCGTCTTCCACGACGAGCACGCACTCGCCGCCATCGACCGACGACACGTCCGTCCGCGGCGCCGTTTCCGTGAGCGGCGCATCCACCCGCGGCAGGTACACGGACACCCGGGTGCCGACGCCCGGCTCGCTCTCGATATCGATGTAGCCGCCACTCTGCTTCACGATGCCGTACACCGTGGGCAGCCCGAGCCCGGTGCCTTTGCCCGCCCCCTTGGTGGTGAAGAACGGCTCGAAGGCGTGTGCCAGGACGTCGGGCGTCATCCCCTGCCCCGTGTCCTCCACGATGAGGGCCACGTAGTCGCCGGGCGACGAGCCAGGATGTTGGCGGGCGAACACCTCGTCGAGGGTCTGGTTCGTGGTGCGCACCTTGACTGCCCCTCCCCGCGGCATCGCGTCGCGCGCGTTGACCACGAGGTTCATCAGCACCTGTTCGAGCTGGCCGGGATCGGCGACGGTGTGCCAGAGATCGGGCGGGGTGTCGACCAGCAGCCGCAGGTCGTCACCGAGCAGGCGCGACAGCATCGCATTGAGATCCAGCACCACGGTGTTCAGGTCCACCACCTGGGGCACCGCGGCCTGCTTGCGGCTGAAGGCGAGCAGCTGCCGCGTCAGGCGCGTCGCCCGCTCACCGGCCCGCCTGATCTCGAGCAGGTCCGCGACCAGCCCCTCGTCGTCGCCTACCCGGGACAGGACCAGATCGCAGTAGCCCATCATCGCGGTGAGCACGTTGTTGAAGTCGTGCGCGATTCCGCCCGCCAGCCGGCCGACCGCCTCCATGCGCTGGGCCTGGCGCAGCTGCGACTGCGCCTTCTGCTTGTCGCTGATGTCCAGCGACAACACGCAGACGCCGTCCGGCACGGGTTCGATCAGCAGGTCGAACCAGCCCTGGGAGCCGTCGGGGTAGACGAATTCGTTGACGAACTGCTCGGTCCGGCGCGAGTGCATCACGCGTCTCAGGACCGCGAACAGCGGGGTGCGGTCGATGCCCGGATAACACTCGGTCATGCGGCGCCCGAGCAGTTCGCCGGCCGGGCGGCGTGCGTGGCGTTCGGCGGTCTCGTTGACGTAGAGATACGTCCAGTCGAATCCGATGATCTGCACTCCCTCGAACAGTTTCTGCATCGAGGCGCGAATCGCGGAGTCGAGCATCAGCGGTCCACCCGGGCGAGGAGGGTGGCGCCCTCGGGAACAGTCGTCGTCATGGCGATGGATTCTTCGCCTTTTCTGCTCGCTGTTGCAACCTGAACAGACGCTGCGGGTCGCCGACGCCAGCCGGGCGTTCCGTGAGGCGGTCGCGCCGTCGAGCCACATCGCCGTCGCCGCGGAGCCCCATCGTCGTCGCCGTCGAGCCTCATCGCCATCGCCATTGAGGGCACACCGCCGCGCACCGGTGCGGAGTCGTGCGGCAGGGGGCCCCATCGGTCGATAGATCTCGAGGCGGCGAAATGAAGCCGTGAAATGATCCGTCGAGCCGGGTATGATCTGGGCTGTTTCCAGGATCCTTATGCGTCGCCTCCTCCTCGCCGCCGTTGCCGGAGCCCTGCTGGTGGTGCACGCGCCGCTGCAGGCGCAGGACCTGGTCTATGCGCGCTTCGGGGATTACCTGGAATCGCTGCGCGTGCAGACCGGCATACCTGGGCTGGCGGCGGTCATCGTCGGGCGGACCGACGTGGTCTGGGAGCGCGGCTTCGGTCTCCAGGACGTCGAGCGTGCCGTGCCGATGCGCGCCGACACACCGGTCCTCATCGACGATCTCACCCAGACGATCACTGCGGCCCTCGTGCTCCGGTGCGTCGAGGAAGGCCGCCTGTCGCTCGACAGCCCGATCGGCCAGTTCCGGCGCGATGCGACCGACCCGGGCGCCACGCTGCATCAGCTGCTCACCCACACGACCGGCGCCCCGACCGCCGCGGCCTTCTCGTACAACAGCGATCGGATCGATCCGATCGCCTCGCCGCTGCGCGCCTGCACGGGCGATTCGTATCGCGAGAACGTGGCGAACCTGATGAACCGCCTCGCCATGACCTCGTCGGTGCCCGGACTGGACATCATGGCCCTGGCGCCGCCGGCCGAGGGGATCCCCTCCGACGAGGAACGGGCCCAGTACTCGGGCGCGCTCGCTCGCCTCGCCACGGTCTATGCGGTCGACGCGCAGCGCCGCGCCTCCGTCACGCAGCCGCCGTTCCAGTCGCTGACGCCCTCGCACGGGATCGTGACCACGGCGCGCGACTACGCCCAGTTCGACCTCGCGCTCCGCACCGGCGTGCTCGTCCGCCCGGAGACGCTGGCGTCGGCGTGGCGCGCCCCGGTGGACGCGGCGGGCAAGGCGCTGCCGCACGCCGTGGGCTGGTTCGTGCAGAACTACGCGGGCGAACCGGTGGTCTGGCAGTTCGGATCGGGGGGCGATCAGGGCTCATCGTCGATGGTGATCACGCTGCCCGCCCGCGGCGTCACGCTGGTGCTGTTCGCGAACAGCACGGGGCTGGTCCGCTCGTTCGGCCTCGACCGGGGCGACATCGGCACATCGCCGTTCGCGCGCGTGTTCCTCGCGCTGTTCACGCGGTAGCCGGTGCGTCGGGGATTTCGGCTGGCCGTGGTCGTCGCCGCACTCGTGTGCCGGCCGGCCGAGGCCCACGCCGACTGGCAGATCAAGCCGTTTGCGGGCCTGACCTTCGGCGGCGACACGACGTTCGTGGACTGGGATTTTGCGGCGGGCAGCCGCAAGCTGGCGTTCGGGGGCAGCGCGGCCCTGGAGGGCAATATCTTCGGGGTCGAGGTTGACGTCGGCCGAACGCCGGGGTATTTCAACGGCGACGGCGGACCGCGGGATCGCAACCTGATCCTGTCGAGCCGGGTGACCACGTTCACGGGGAACCTGATCATCGGGGTGCCCCGGAGCATCGCGCGTTACACGCTGCGCCCGTATTTCGTCGCAGGCGCCGGCATGGCGCAGGTCACTTTCGACGATGCGCTCGAGGTGCTGCCGCTGTCGAAGGCCGTGTCGGTGCTCGACCTGGGTGGAGGCGTCACGGGCATGTTGTCCGACACGGTGGGCCTGAACTGGGAACTGCGGTACTTCCGCACCCTGAGGGCGCCGGTCGGCACCCCGGCCGAGACGCTGGGCCGGCCCGCGCGGCTGTCCTTCTGGCGGGCGACCATGGGTTTGACGATCCGGCCGTAGCCGAATCGTACTAGGATGTGCGCGACACGGAAGGCCGGTCGCGCGGAGCGTTCGAGATGATGCGACGAATCGGACTCTTGGTGATTGCGGTGCTCTTCAGTGGAGCGATCGGGCGCGCGGCGGAAGCGCTGCGGATCGTGCCAATCAAGGCCGACGACTCGGTCGTGGTGTCCGTCGAGTTGACCGACGCCTACAACGAGGAAGTACGCCGGGCAATCGCCAGCGGGCTCCGCACGACCTTCACCTACACCATCGAGCTCCGGATGCTGGTGCCCGGCTGGGTCGACCGGACCGTGGCTACGTCAACCGTCAGCCTGAGCGACCAGTTCGACAACCTCACCCGTCGTCACGCGCTGTCCCGCGTCGTCGATGGTCGCACCGACGAGTCCACGGTCACCGAAGACGACGCCATCGCCCGGCAGTGGCTGACGACGCTGACGCGCCTGCCCATCGTGCGCACCGCGAGGCTCGATCCGGGGCGCGACTACTACGTGCGGATCACCGCCCAGGCCCGTCCGCGCGGCGGCTCGCTCATCGGGCTCGCCAGTGCGGTCACCGGCCAGGCGAAGTTCACGCTGATCCGCTGACGCCGATCAGCCCGCGAATCCCCGCCTCGGCCGATCTTCCAGTTCGGCCTGCTCATCCTGATCTCGTTCGCTGGGCGCGCCACCAGCCTCCCGGCCCTGCTCCTCCGTTGCCGGGTCGGCCTGCGGTCCGGTTCCCCGAGCCGCCGAGCTCGGCACTCCCCCGGTCGCGCGCGTACCAAGCTTCGACGTGTTGGTGGGTGCAGGCTCAGGAGGCGTGCGCCCCTCGTACGCGCTTTCCGGCCGCGTGCCTTCCACCCGCTCGTTCCCTGTCTTGTCTGCCATGTCTCCTCCTGTCGGGCTTCATGAACCCGGACAGGCTTCTCGCAAGCCGTGCGCCGTTCGGCAGTCGGGCTCCTCGAGACCTGGCGCCGGGTCATCCGGAGCGGCGCGGCACGGATCCTGATCGGGCTCTGGGCATGAACACGATCACGCCACTCCGTCGGCTCTTCCCGGCCGCCGCGTTCGCCTCGCTCACAACCGTGGCCGGGGCCTGTTCCCCTCCGGTCACCGACATCGTCGCGACGGTGTCCGAGGACGTGGGCGCGTTCGACCTGGCGGGCGCGACGAGGGAGGGCGACACCTTCCGTGCGTTCCTGTGCGTCGAGCACGGCAGCGAGTCGGACACGATCGCGAATCGTGTGTTGCTGCAGCTGAGGAACAAGGGTTATCAACGCATCGAGCTGGCGGTCACACCGACCGACGGCAGTGACGCGAGTCGGGCAGTATGGACACCGTCCGGGGGCGTGCAGATGGACGCGGGACGCGCGGCGGGAGAGAACCCGTGCACCTCGACCACCGAGGCGCACGAGTGAACGGGAGCGGGGCTACTTGGACTTGAGTTCGCCGCGGCGCAGCTGCTGGTAGAGGTCGATGGCTTCGCGGATGTACTTGAGCGCGTCGACCGGGCCGAGGATGTCCTCGACCATCACCTGCTTGTGCTCGAGGATCTTGTAGTCCTCGAAGAAGCGCGTCATTTCGCGGAGCAGGTGCTGCGGCAGCTGGCGGTGATCGGTGTAATCGACGAATGCCGGGTCCTTGATGCTGACCGCGATGATCTTGTCGTCCAGCCCCTTCTCGTCGCGCATGCGCATCACACCGATGGCGCGCGCCTCGACCAGCGACAGCGGGTGCAGCGGTTCCTGCCCGAGGACGAGCGCGTCGAGCGGATCGCCGTCGTCGCAGAAAGTGCGCGGGATGAAGCCGTAGTTCGCGGGGTAGTACACGGCGCTGAACAGCACGCGGTCGAGCCGCAGGAGGCCGGTCTCCTTGTCGAGTTCGTACTTGTTCTTCGAGCCTTTCGGGACCTCGACGATCACGGGAAACGAACGTTCGACCGAACGCTCGTCGAGATAGCAGTCGTGCCAGGGATGCATCATGCTCCTTGCGGGCTTGCGCGGAATCAGCGCGGGAGGGCGACAGCCCACTCGCCCTTGCGCATCAGCGGCTCGATCGACCCGTCTGCGAGTACGCCGTCGACGTCGAGGTCGGCCGAGCCGATCATGAAGTCCACGTGCGTTCCGCTCCGGTTGCCGCCGGCCGCTTCGAACTGTTCATCGGTCATTGTCTCGCCGCCCTGCACGTTGAACCGGTACGCGGAGCCGAGCGCGACATGGCTGGCCGCGTTCTCGTCGAACAGGGTGTTGAAGAAGAGCACGCCGGACTGGGCGACGGGCGAACTGTGCGGCACGAGCGCCACCTCGCCGAGGCGCGAGGCGCCGGGGTCGGTGTCGAGCAGCTGGCGCAGCACCGCCTCACCCCGGTCCGCACGGCAGGCCACCACGCGACCGCGCTCGAACGTCATGCTGAAGCCGTCGATCAGCGTTCCGGCATGACTGAGCGGCTTGGTGGAGCGGACGGTGCCGTCCACTTCCTCGCAATGCGGCATGGTGAACACTTCCTCGGTGGGAAGGTTCGGCGTGAATACCGTGCCACCCTGCGACGTGGACCGGCCGCTCACCCACTCGTGCCCGGGCGCCAGGCCCAGCGTCAACGCCGTGCCGGGCCCGCTGTACTTCAACGCGCGGTAGCGGCGCGCATTCAGGAAGTCCCGCCGCCGCGCCAGGTCGGCCAGGTGGCGCTCCCATGCGGCGATCGGATCGGGCTGGTCGAGCCGAATCAGCCGCGCGATGGCATCCCACAGGGCGCCGACGCGCACCTCGGGCGCGAGGTGCGCGAACACGCGGTCTGCCCATCCCGTCGACGCCGCGGCGATCACCGACCAGTTGGTGCCATTCTTCGAGATGTGCTCGCGGAACGGCCGCATCACCTGGGAGAGGGTTTTCTGCACCGCGCCGAGCAGGTCGGTCGGCTGATCCTTCAGGAGGTCGGGGTCGTTGGCGTAGATGGACAGCACGGCATGTCCGGCGCGGGCGTGCGCGGCCAGCACCTCCGGAAACCAGGACGAGAACTGCCCGAACGAGTCGCGCGGGGCATGACGGAAGCGCGCAAGCTGGAGCCCTTCGTCTCCCCACAGCGTTTCGACGTACGCGGCGCCGGCGCGATAGGCGCTCTCCGCGACACAGCGCACCAGGGGCGCCGCCTCGAGCGAGGCGCCTCCGTTGGCCAGGGGCCCGATGATGAGCAGCCGCTGGCCGGGCTGGAGGTTCAGGGCCACGCGAACGACGAGTTCACCGTAGAGCGGCAGGATGCGGTCGAGCTGATGTCTCATGATGGGTCGGCGACCCTTCAGGATACCTGAACGGCGGGACGCCGCGCGACGAGGAGCCGGTATTCCGAGGCGCCGCGGCGAATGAGGCGCTCGAGCGCCAGCCCGCCCATGTGCGAGTCCATGACGGCCCGCCAGCCGGCACCGGGCACGACAGCGTGCGCGGCGCGGTTCAGCCTCGTCAGCAGCGCCAGCCGCCGCTGGGTGCGCGGCCGGCATGCCGGCGTCAGGTCCACGTCGTGTTCCAGGGAGAGTCCGGCCGCCGCCAGGACCTGCCGATAGGCAGCCGCCGACATGAGTACCGGACACCGCCAGCCCCGCTTGAACCACGCCAGGTCCGGGTCTGCGTCGTCCACGAGGGGCATATCGTCGACGACCGCCAGCACGCCGCCAGGGGCGAGGACGGACGCGAGGCAGCGCACGGAGTGGGCGGGATCGGCGCTGTGGGCGAGCGACTCGATGGCAACCACCACGTCGTACGGGCCCGGTGGCGGTTCGTCGTAACTGCGCACGTGCGCGCCCACGCGGTCCGCCAGGCCGCGCGATCGGGCCGCCGCGTGGGCCGTGGCGGCCTGCGAGGGGCTCAGCGTGAGACCCGTGCAGGTCGCTCCGAGGGCGGAGGCGAGATCGAGCATGGTGCCGCCGAGGCCGCAGCCCGCGTCGAGCACCGTCGGCATGGCTCGCACCACGAGGTGCGCGCGCAGCACGTCGTGCAGCCGTGTGTGCGTGGCGCGGCCGCCGGCCTGCGGATCCGCGAGCGCGCGGTGCACCGTCAGCGTCGCACGGCCGCCGCCGTAGCCGAGGGTCCGCGCGACGCTGTTCCACCGGCCGAGCCGCTCGTAGTAGGTGCCGACGCCGGTGCTCATCTGCGCTCAAGTCTATAATCGGGACACAGCATGCCGGTGTTCCCCGCCTCTTCCCGCACGGACCTCGACGCCGCGTGGACACTGGTCATGGCCGCCGCGCGCGCGGCCGACGGGGCCGAGCGATCGGGCGGCACGCAGGCGTTCGCGCTCGATCCCGAAGGCGACCTGGTCCCGGTACACGCCGCCGATGCGAACGCCGTGCTCGCCTGGCGCGCAGCCTCCGGATGGGAGCCACGGATTCCCGCGTCCGACCCGCGCCGCGCCCTGCTCGACTTGTACCTGCCGACGGCGAGCGCCACGGCCTCCCGCCCGACGACCATCGGACACCTGGGCCAGAGCCTCGACGGCTTCATTGCCACCGCCGCGGGCGACTCGCAGTTCGTCACGGGCGAGGAGAACATCCTGCACCTGCACCGGATGCGGGCGCTGTGTGATGCGGTGATCGTGGGCCCTGGCACCGTCGCCGCCGACGACCCGCAGCTCACGACCCGCAAGGTCGCCGGGCCGCATCCCCTGCGCGTGGTGCTCGACGCCTCCCGGCGCCTCGGCCAGACGTTCCGAATCTTCGAGGACACGACCGCGGACACGATCTACGTGACGACCGATCGGAACCGTCAGCCGGGGGAAACCCACGTCGGCCGCGCGCCCATCATCACGGTGCCCGAAGCCAACGGCGGTCTGGACCTCGCCGCGGTCGTGCGGATGCTGCGCGAGCGCGGCTGCACCCGGATCTTCGTCGAGGGCGGAGGCGTCACCGTTTCGCTGTTCCTCGAAGCCGACCTGCTCGACCGGCTGCAGGTGGCCATCGCGCCGCTCATCATCGGCAGCGGACGGCCTGCCATCCGCCTTCCGGGCCGCCCCACCCTGAGCGACTGCCGTCGGCCCCGGTACCGGGTCTTCCGCATGGGCGGGGACGTGTTCTTCGACTGCGACCTGCGGGTACGTGGAGACGGCCCTGAAGACGGCAGCGAGGCCCTGCCCCCGGTCATCCGGATGATCTAGGGCCGCAGCACACCGGCGACGTCGTCGTGCCCGACGGTGACGATCGATGTCCCACGTGCGACCAGGGCCAGCCGGCGCTGCCGCCACGCGTCGATCTCGCCCGCGTCGGCCGGAGCGATTTCAGTCGCGGCCAACGCCCATCCCGCAATCAGCTGCCGCTGCAGTTCGGCCTGCCTGCCATCCAGCGTCCAGTCGCTGCGCTCGCGCACGACCCTGTAACCCGCCGCCTCGAGGCGGCGTGCCGCCTCGACGCCGGCCGAGGGACCCAGTGCGGGGCCGAATCCCTTGTCACCCCGCTGGTGTCGGTTGACCGCGTCGCGCACGAAGTCGTCGTGCGGGTCCGCCGGCGTGCACGACAGCCGGCCATCGTAGTTCAGGGCGAACAGCACCTGCGCGGCAGCCTGGCGACACTGCCGCACCAGGTCGTCGAGCCACGCGCCGGACACCAGGTCGAGCAGCGCCGATGCCGTCACCAGGTGGCGTCCAACGACGAGCGAAGGGTCCAGGTGTCGCAGGTCGTGCACGCGCGTGGACACGGCTGCCGTCGAGGAGCGTGCGGCGATCTGAAGGAGCGCGGCATCGTCATCCACCAGCAGCCACTCGTGGGAGCCGTGCAGGCGCGCGGACAGGAAGCGGACGTTGGACCCCGCCCCACTTCCGAGATCCACCAGCCGTGCATGCGGCACGTCCGCCAGGGCGCTGACCACGGCTTGCGTCACCACGTCGGACCGCGCGGCGAGATCTGCCGGTTCCCGCAGCGCCAGCCACGCCGCGCTGAAACCGCTCATGCCCCGGCCAGGCGCAGCAGCGCCTGCTCCATGCGGGCGGATGCCTCCTCCCACGTCGCGAGCCTGGCGCGCGCCGCGTGTGCGCCCCGCCGCACCCGGGCGAAGTCACCGGCATCGGTCAGCAGCCGGCGGAGTTCGCCCGCCAGCGACGGCACGTTGTCGGACGGGATGACGACGCCGGCCCGATCGCCCACGAGGTCGACGATGCCGCCGGTGTCGGTGCTCACCACGGGAATCCCGCGGGCCAGGGCCTCCGCGACGGCCATGCCGAACCCTTCGTAGCGCGTCGGGAGCACGAAGAGGTCGGCCCCCTGGTACGCCGCTTCGAGCGCCTCACCCGCAAGTTCACCCGCGAAGGTCACGCGACCGGCGAGGCCCGCGTCACGCACCTGCTGCTGCACGCGCGCCGCCCACGCGGCGTCGCGCTCGAGGCTGCCGACGCACGTCAGGTGCCACGGCACATCCCTCAGCTGCGCCAGTGCCTCGACGAGCGTGTCGTGTCCCTTGCGCGGCACGATTGACGCGACGCAGAGCATCGCGCGGAGCCCGGGTCCGCCTGAGCCGGCGGCCGGCAGGGCGGGCTCGGTGCCCGGCTCGACCACCTCGATGACCTCCCGCGCCACCCCCAGCGCCGCGACCGGCGCAACCGTCCGCGGCGAGGTCACGATGACGCCGCGCACGCACTCGAGCGCGCGCTGTTCGCTGGCGCGCAGCGTCTCCACCTGCCCGGGCTCGAGGCCGGTTTCCGCCCAGAGCGGGTGATGCACGAGGCCGATGCATCGCACCCGGTGTTGTTCCCGTGCCACTTCCGCGGGGAGCACGCCGAGCGCGAGTCCGTCGAGCAGCACCACCGCATCGTCAGGCACGGCGGCCAGGCGCTCGGACGCGGCCGCGCGATCGGCCGCAGCGGGAAACGGGTAGGCGCCCGGGAGCGAGATGAGCGGGACATGCCAGCCGCGCGCGAGCAGGCCCGAGATGATGCGGCGGTCGTACTCGTACCCGCCGGTCCGCGTGTCGATGTCGCCGGGCACGACGACGTGCACGGTCCGGCGGGCCTTCACGCCGGCACGGCCCCCTCGAACGCGGCCCACGCGACGTGCGACTCGTGCAGTGCGACGCGGACGCTGGCGATGCCCCTGGCTTCGCTCCCAAGGGAGCCGTCGCGGATGGCGGTGACGACGCGGTCGAAGATGACGCGCGCGAGGAACTCCGTCGTGGTGTTCCTGCCGGCGAACGCCGGCTCCTCATCGAGATTGCGGAAGTTCAGGCCGCCCAGGATGGAATGCAGCGTGTCGAGCGCCCGCCCGATGTCCACGACGATCCCATCGGCGTCGAGTTCGGGCCGCCGGAATTCGACATCCACGACGTAGGTCGCGCCGTGCAGGCGCTGGGCGGGGCCGAACACGGCCCCGGTGAAGCTGTGCGCGATCATGAAGTGGTCGCGCACCGAGACGCTGTACATGAGAGCCGCTCCAGGACCGGAGATTATGTCAGTACCGGATGCGGTGGCAGAGCGCGTCCACCGACCCGGAGGCGATCTGTTCGATCAGAACCGGCAGGTCGCAGAAGGCACTTTCGCCGCTGATGAGCACATCGAGCACGGGTGCCCGCAGCAGCGACAGCGCCAACTGCATGCGCCGGCGGTAGTCCCATCGGGCACGCTGCGCGGCGGCGACGTGGCCCACCTGCGACGAGCGGATCGTGAGCCGCTCGGCGTGGAAGGCTTCGCCGAGCGCGAGCGCCACCTGCCGGGTGCCGTACCAGCTCATTTCGACGACCGTGGACTCGAAGCCGGCGAGCTGCAGGGCGAGGGCAAGTCCTTCCGGCGCACCACTCGCGTGCATCACGACGTCCACGTCCGCTGGTGCGTCCGCGGCCAGGGCGAACGAGATGCCGAAGGCCTCCGCGACCCGTGCCCTGGCGGGGTTGACGTCCACCAGGCAGACCTCGGTGCCGGGGATCTGCCCTGCCAGCCAGGCAACCAGCGACCCGATGGTGCCGCCGCCCACAACCACGACGCGATCGCCCGGATGGATGCTGCCGTCCCACACCCCGTTCAGCGCCGTCTCCATGTTGGCGGCGAGGACCGCGCGTCCCGCCGGCACGCCCTCCGGCAGCACGTGTACCGCGGACGCCGGCACGACGAAGTGCGTCTGGTGCGGGTAGAGCGTGAACACCGTGCGGCCGCGCAGCTCGTCGGGCCCCTCCATCACCTCGCCCACGTTGCAGTAGCCGTACTTCACCGGCGCCGGAAACTCACCTTCCTGGTGCGGCGCGCGCATGCGGCGCCACTCGGCCCTGGGGATCTGCCCCGTGAAGACGAGCGATTCCGTGCCCCGGCTGATCCCGGTGAACAGGGTGCGGACCAGAACATCTGAGGGGGTGCGAACGGGGAGAGCGCAGCTGCGCAGTTCGCCGTGTCCGGGTGATGCCACCCAGAACGCGCGGGCGTCGAGAAACGGCACGCTACATTCTGGGCTTTTCGCGCACGCGATACAATCCGGAGGATCGTCGTCTCGTGATGTCCGTGATGTCCTGGCAACTCCCGCGCGCCCCGCTGCGCGACCGCGTCCTGTTCCTGCTCGTCGTCGGGACGGCCCTGACCGGCCTGCTCGCCGCGGTCGTCCTGCCGCTCGTAGGCCCGGCGCCGGCGTTCCGCGCCCGCGCCTCGCTCGTGTTCGCAGCGGCCGGAGCCTTCGCACTCGGCCACCTGCGCGACCAGCACCCCTTCGATTCGTTCGGTCCTGCCAACGCGGTCACGAGCCTGCGCCTCATGCTGGTCTCGATGGTCGCCGCGCTGCTCGGAGAAGCAGCCAGCCCCGCATCCGCGGTCGTGGCCACCGCGCTGGCCCTCGTGGTCACCGCCCTCGACGGCGTCGACGGCTGGCTCGCGCGCCGGTCGGGCATGGCCAGTGCGTTCGGCGCGCGTTTCGACATGGAGACCGACGCGCTGCTGATTCTGGTGCTGGCGCTGCTGGCGTGGCAGCACGGGTCGGCCGGCGCGTGGATCGTCCTGGCGGGCCTGATGCGCTACGGGTTCGTGGCGGCCGGCTGGGTGTGGCCCTGGATGAACGCCCCGCTCCCGCCAAGCCAGCGCCGCAAGGCGGTGTGCGTGGTGCAGATCGTGGGCCTGAGCGCCATCGTCGCCCCTGCCTTCCCTGCCGTGCTCGACGTGCTCATCGGCGCCGGCACGCTGGCGCTCCTGTCGTACTCGTTCCTCGTGGACGTGCTCTGGCTGCGGCGGTCCGGTGCCTGACGCGCGGCGCCTCGTCCGAACGACAGCGGCCCTGCTGCTGCTGAACGTCTCGCTCACCTTCGTCAACGTCTGGCCCACGCCGGCCGTCGGCTGGTCCGGCGGCGTGTCCGTCGAACTCGCGGCGGCGACGCTCCTCGCCGCGTGGGCGGCGGCGCGCGGACGGCTGTCGGCCAGGCCCACGGCAGTCCTCCGGACGCTTGCGCTCCTCTGGATGGTCCTGACGCTCGGACGGTACATCGACGTGACGGCGCCCGCACTCTGGGGCCGCGAACTGAACTTCTACTGGGATCTGCGCTTCCTTCCGGACGTCGCGGCGATGTTCCTCGGTGCCTCGAGGCGCGCGGTCCTCCTGACGCTGACCGCCGCGACCGGGGCCGTGCTCGTCCTCGGAGCCGCATACGCCGCGTACCGCTGGGCATTCCGGGAGCTGTTCGCGTCGCTCGCCACCCGCCGCGGGCGCGGCTTGCTGGGTGGGGCGTCAGGGCTCGTCCTGCTCGTCTTCGCCCTGCAGACCGCCGGCGGCTTCGGCCTCGATTACTGGGGCGAGAAGCGCCAGGTGGTGCCGACGCCTGTCACGCAGGTGTACGCCCGGCAGGCCCGGCTCACCCTGCAGGCGCTGTTCCGCGCCCAGACGCTGCTCCCCAGCCCGCCGATGGACGCCACACTCTCGGCGGTGGCAGGCGCGGACGTGTTCCTGTTCTTCATCGAGTCCTACGGCGCGATCACCTACGACCGGCCCGATTTCGCCGCCCGACTGCAGCCGGCGCGCGACGCGCTGGCGCGTGCCATCCAGGAGAGCGGACGGGATGTCGCGTCGGCGTTCGTCGAATCGCCGACCTTCGGGGGTTCGTCGTGGTTCGCGCACATCTCGCTGATGTCCGGCCTGCAGATCAACAACCCGGACCTCAACGCGCTGCTCATGACGCAGCAGCGGGACACGATCGTGACCACGTTCGCCAGGCGCGGATACAGGACGCTCGCGCTGATGCCAGGGCTGTGGTATCCGTGGCCAGAAGGGGCGTTCTACGGATTCCAGGACAGCTACAACGGTCCGCGACTGGCCTATCCCGGCCCATCGTTCGGCTGGTGGGACATGCCCGATCAGTTCACGCTCGCCCGACTCGACGAGCAGGAAGTCTCCCAGTCGGCACGCGCGCCGCTCTTCGTGTTCTTCCCCACCGTGAGCACGCATACCCCGTTCACGCCGCTGCCGCCGTACCAGCCGGACTGGGGACGGATGCTGACCAGCACCCCGTTCGACGCCGACGATCTCGTCGCCTCCTACGAGTCCGAGCCCGACTGGTTCGATCTGCGCCCCGCCTACGTCAACTCGGTGGCATACGCGCTCGAAACCTTCGCGGGATACGTGCAACGGCGGGCGGGGCGCGACTACGTGATGATCCTGATCGGCGACCATCAGCCGCCGGCGGTCGTCACCGGACAGGGTGCCCCCTGGGACGTGCCGGTACACGTGATCACGAACCGGCCGGCGGTGATCGATGCGCTCGTGGCGCGTGGCATGACGCGCGGGCTCGCACCGACCCGCCCGCGCCTGAGCCACATGCACGAGTTGCTGCCGGTCCTCCTGGCGGCGTTCAGCGCCTCCTGACGACGGCGGCTACGCCCGCGTCCAGAAGAAGCCGTCCGCCTCCTGCACGTGAACCGGCGCGCCGAACAGGGCCGACAGCCGGGCGGACGACAGCATCTCGGCCGGCGTGCCGATCGCCGCCGCGCGACCGCGATCGAGGAGCACCACCTGACGCACCTCGGGGATGATCTCCTCGACGTGGTGCGTGATGAGCACGACCGTCGTGCCCTGCCGCGCGATTGCCCGGACACTCTCGAGGAACCGGTGCCGTGCCACGACGTCGAGCCCGGTGGTCGGCTCGTCGAGCACGAGCGCGAGCGGTTCGGTGACGAGGGCCCGGGCGATGAGCACGCGGCGCGCCTCGCCGGTCGACATCTCGTCCACCCGTTTGTCCGCCAGGTGGGCCGCACCGACGCGGTCCAGCGCCACACGCGCCCGTTCGCGCATCGCGTCGGTAACCTCCGTGTAGAGCAGGACGCCCTGCGTTGCCACGAAGCCGGACACCACCGCATCCTCGCCCGAGATGCGCCCGGCGCTGTGTCCCGCCACGAATCGCTGGTGCAGGTTGGCCGACACGATGCCGAGCTTCGTACGGAGTTCGAACACGTGCCAGCGCGCCTCGCCGAAGACCCGTACCGCGGGCGGGGCACCCGGTTCGGCCAACGGACGGTCCTCGAGGGTCAGCAGGTTCAGCAACGTGGTCTTGCCCGCGCCGTTCGGGCCGAGAATGGCGGTGTGTTCGCCAGCGCGGATGGTGAGGCTCAGGCGATCGAGTACGCGGGCGCCCCCCTTGATGACGGTGGCGTCGGTCAGTTGCAGGAGCGACTGCGACATCGCAGTGGCGTCCAGCGCGGGGGCCCGTGGACGGCCCCCCGCGCGCACGGACGCGCTCAGGCCACAGGAGGGCAGGCGTCGCCGAGGACGCCGCCGCCGCCGCAGTACGACACGTCCTGCAACTGGACCAGGATTCCGTCGGGGTCGGTGAAGTACAGCTCGGGGGTCCCCTCGGGTGCCCCGCCCCGGTTCGCCATCCGCATGCTGATGTAGTGCCGCATCGGCGGCACGGCGCCGGTCTGCGATTCGCGCGGTTTGATCCCGAAGCTTTCCAGCGTCTTGATCACGGCGTCCGGCTTGAAGTTGGCCATGTTGAAGCAGACGTGGTTGATGCTCGCCGGGCGCGGCGGCGCCGGCGGTCCGCCCGCTCTCCCGCCGCCGCCTCCGCCGGTGAACATCAGGAACTCGACACCGTCCCCGATCGCCAGCGTCGGCGAGGTCGGCCCCTGGTAAGAGCGGATCGAGCTGCCGAAGATCTTCCGGAACCAGGCATTGGACCGGGCGCCGTCGGTCGAGAAGACGGTGAAGTGGCTGTAGCCCCTCAGAGCGATGAGCCCCTTCTGCGGCGACGGCTCCGGCGTGCAGGCATCACCGAGCACCCCGCCTCCGCCGCAGTAGCGCGGGTCCTGGAGCTGCACCACGATGCCGTCTGGATCGCCTACGTAGATCTCGGGGGTACCGCCGGACGCGCCCCCGGACTCCGGCCCGCGCATCCGCACGCGCACCGCATTGGGGCCGCCGCTCAGCCCGCCACCCTGCCCGTCCGCCCGGGTGACGCCCTGGTCGGCCAGGACCTTGAGCACGCGATCGACGGCGAAGTCGTCGACCGTGACGCAGTAGTGGTTGATGCCGGGCGTCCCGTTCGCACCAAGGCCGCTGATGGCGACAAACTGCGGCCCGGCGCCCACGCGGAGCAGTGTCGTCCCTGCACCCTGGCGCGCATGGATCGGCATGCCGAAGAGCCCCTGGTAGAACTCGATCGAGCGCCGCGGGTCGGCGACGTTGATCGTCATGTGATTGAAGGCACGCACCCTCAGCGTGGCCGCCGTCCCCTGCGCGTTGAGCATCGATCGCGCGGCCGCCAGGGCCGGAAGCGACAGCAGCAGGCTGCGCCGTGTCAGTGCCGTTCCAGCCGGTCGTCCGCTCTCATCCACGTTCATGGTCGCTCCTCAGCCGGCGGTCCGCGTCCGGCGCGCCGCACATGTTCCCGCAGGAGGCACGCACGAATCAATGGCCGCGCTGCCGGGGCCCGTCGGCTGGTGTCGTGCTTGCAAAGACGACCGTTCGTGCCCCGGAAACGTTCATCACCTCCACAGCCGCCCTCAACCACGCCGCTCGTCGACTGGGACGACGCCCCGTCCCAGGTGCGCGTGCTCGATTGGCGCCGGCGGGCCCGGTCGTACGGCCTCACGCCCGGCAGCGAGGATTCGCCCGCCACGGACGAGGAGCCCGATATGCCGCCCGGACGCCTCATCGCGGACGAGGAACCCGAAGCGGCCGAGGCGCAGGCGCTCGACCTCGACGACGACGAGCGGCAGGACGAGGAGGGGGACGACGACGCCGAAGAGGCGGATGCTGGCAGGCCGGACGACGGCGGCGATCTCGTCCGCAAGTACCTGCGCGAGGTCGGCCGGCGCCCGCTCCTCACCGCTGCCAGCGAGGCCGAGCTGGGTCGGCGCATCGATGCGTCGCGCGCGCAGCTGGTCGCGGCGCTGGCGGGCATGCCCTGCGCCATCCATACCCTGACCGAACTCGCAACGCTCGTGCGATCCGGCCAGGCACCGGCGGCCGAACTGGTGCTGCTGCCAGACGGAGGCGAACTCGAGGCCTCGCGCGTGGAGCCGGTGCTGCGGGCGATCGCCCGCGCCGACCGGCTGCGGGGCTGGTCGTGCCTCTCGGCGCCGGCAGACCCGTCCGCCCACGATCCGCGCGAACGCCGCGCCGTGCGTGCGCGCGAGTTGATGGCGGGCGCACTGGCGCGCCAGCCGATCCGCCCATCGGTGATTGACGAGATCGTGGCGCGACTGTCCAGCGTGGAGGTGGACGTCAGCGCGAACGGCGCCGCACGGTCCGAGTTCGCCCGCAGGACCGGGCTGCCGCCGGAGGTGTTCCAGGAGCGGCTGAAGGCCGTGCAGGAGGCGGACGGTGCCCTGCGCGCCGCGAAGCAGCAGTTGATCGAAGCCAACCTGCGCCTCGTCGTCTCGATCGCGAAACGCTACTCGAATCGCGGACTCTCCCTGCTCGACCTGATCCAGGAGGGCAACATCGGCCTGATGAAGGCGGTCGATCGCTTCCAGCCCGCACGGGGCCTGCGCTTCTCGACGTACGCCACGTGGTGGATCCGGCAGTCCGTGTCGCGGGGCGTGGCGGACTTCGGACGCACCATCCGCCTTCCGGTCCATGCGGTGGAGGCCATCGGCAAGCTGGAACGCACCCGCCGGGCCCTTCGCGAACAGCACGGCCGGGAACCGTCGGAGGCAGACCTGGGTGCGCGCCTTGGCATGCCCGTGGACAAGGTGCGGCTGCTCCTCGAGGCGGCCCGGCAGCCCTACTCGCTCGATCAGCCCACGGGCGACAGCGAGGAGCAGGCCATCGGCTCGTTCATCCGCGACCGTTCGGTGCCCTCGCCGGAGGATGAAACGATCACCCGGGAGATGGCCCTGCGCATCGAAGATGCGCTGGCGCCGCTGACCGAGCGCGAGCAGGAGGTGCTGCGGCTGCGTTTCGGCCTCTCCGTGGACCGGGAGTACACGCTCGCGGAGGTGGGGCGGCGCCTGGGACTGTCGCGCGAGCGGGTTCGTCAGATCGAGACGCGCGCGGTGGCCAAGCTTCGCCGTACGCACGCGGCATGACCCGTCGCACGTGCGGCCCGTGGGCCGCCCGCGCGCGCTACTGCTCGTCGGCTGACGGCCCGTAGATGGAGGGCACGGGCACGTCGGTCATGCGAAGGTAGACACCGAGTTGCGCACGGTGATGGACGATGTGGTTCATCACGAAGCTGCGAATCACCGCCACCTTCGGCATCACCAGCACCACGCGGCCGTTGTCCTTCAACGTCCACGGCCGCATCATCGCCTCGTCGTCGGTCGACGCAAGAAGCGCGCGCCCCCTGGCGACGTTGTCGTCGAAGAGGGACAGCGCCGAGGCCTGCGTGCCGTACGTGAACGCCTCGAACGAGGCGACCCCGCCGGGTCGCATCTCGAGTTCATCCTGCCCCAGGGTCATCACCGCCCAGAGGGGCAGTTCGGCCACGTGGCCCGCGAGGCGGGCCATGGTCATCGATTTGGGGTGGGGCCGGAAATCAAGACGGTCCTCCGGCACGCGCGTCAGCACCTTGCGCGTGACCGCCATCTCGTGATCGAACTCCGGCAAGAGTGACTGGCTGATGGTGTTCGACATCGGCGCAATTCTCCAGGGACGTGTGCTCAGCGGAACCGGATCCGGAAATCGGCGGTGTGGCGCTGCTCCGACTCCGCAATCCTGAACTCGTACTGCAGGGTGTATTCCAGCCCGCTCCCGGTCCGGACGGTGAGCCCGGTGCGGCTCAGCACGGTGTTCTGCGCCAGCGGCAGGCCGGTCACGGTGAAGCGGCCGTTCGTGGTGTCGCCGAACTGGACCTCTCGCATGTTCACGTCGTCGCCGAGCTGACGGCGGAAGCTGAAGAGGAAGTGCGGACGATACGCCCCCTCGCGTCGCCACACGCGGACGAGCACGTCGGCTTCGGTGGACGTGAGCGTGTCGTCGGTGCCGACCAGCGACAGCGGCCCCGCGCCGGATTCCGCGAAGGCCTTGCGTGTGAAGCGGGCGCGCCGCCACCCTACCTTGCCTTCGGTGCGCCACGACTTGACGTTGAGCGAGTCCTGGAACTCGGTCCATGCATCCCGGGCCGTGCCCTCCTGATCGGACTGCGCGGTTCGATCGAACGCGCTGCCGGCCGGTTGGCCCTCGGCGCGCGATGCGGCCACGCGGATCTGCCGTTCCGAACTGCCGCTCGTCCACGCCGCGCTGCCGCCGCCCTGTACGCGGAACGTACCGAGGCGGACGCCTGCATACCCGAAGCCGCGTGGAGCGATCATGTCGCTCGCTTCGTCGAGCCCCTGCAGGGACAATCCGCCCTGAGAGAGCGAACCGCCGACTCCGAACGTGAAGCGGTCGGTGCGCTTGACATCGAAGCCACCGGCGGCGCCCGCCGCGTTGACGAGCGCTCCGAACAGGTTCGTCCGCCGACGATACCGGGCGCGCTGACCCACCACGTTCGCCCACCACCGCGGCCGGGTCGCCCGCGACAGATACCGCGGGTCGTCATCGTCGGCACTGGCCGACACCTCCGACCGGATGAGATCGGTGATGGCTTCGCTGTCGATGATGGCCATCTTGACGTCGGTGACGTTCACCTGGCCGGCGAGCTGTTCGAACGCGGCCGCCAGTTCCGGGTCCGGCAGGCCTGCGAGGTTCCGGATGATCAGTCCCAGTTCGCCGATGCCGGGCTTGAGGCGGTCGAGCGCCCCGCCGACGGCGCGACCGTTGTCGCTGGTGCCGACACCGGCCAGCGGGATGGCCAGGTCGAGGATGGACACCCGGAGCACCCCGGGGTCGACGAACAGCGAGGGCACGAGGTTCGGGCGCGTGGTGGTGGCGACCGAGTTGGCGAGGGAGACCTGACTCGCGGACACGAGCGCGTACGAGGTGAGCCGCCGGTTGCTGGAATCGTTCACCGCCACGTTGAACTGCGTCCCGGAGAACGAAGCTGACCCGTTCACCTGCACCGGCGCCTTCGGCCCTGGGGTGGCCTCGATATTCACGGTCGAACCCGGTGTGGTGACGAGATCACCGTTGACGGTGAGTAGCGTGGGATCCGACGCCAGCAGCGACACGGACGCCGGCGCGGTCGCGGCGAGCGGAGCCAGCGGGGCCACCGGCGATATGGCCGCAGACGCCAGCGTCGGCACCGTCCAGGTGCCGGCGAGGTTCAGCCCGCCGATTGCGCCGGAACCGGTGAAGGTGGCGCCCTGGTCGACAGTGACGGCGCCGCCAACCGTACCGTTCAACGCGAGGTTCGTGCCGGTACTGAGGCGCACCGCGCCCCCAAGCGAGCCCGTGAGCGACAGCCCCCCCTGCTCCACCGCGAGCACGCCGGTCATCGGGTTCGCACCGCTCACTGCCAGGCGGCCCGCGCCCGCCTTGACGACGCTGCCGGTGCCGGCAAGTGTCGCCTGCAGCGCGGCGTCGGAGGCCACGTCGAAGCGCGTCTGAGCGCCGGCGTTCGTCGTGATGGCGCCGCGCAGGCTGGATGTCGTGCCGGCCAGCACGCCGCCATTCACCACCGTCCCTCCCGAGTACGTGTTGGCGCCCGCCAACGTCACCGTCCCCGTGCCGGACTTGACGAGGGTGCCGCTGCCGCTCATCGCGCCGGCATACGTGCCGCTCGAGGCCTGATTGAACACGACCGACGCGTTGTTGACGATCGCGCCCTGCAGGCTCGTCGTCGTCCCGGCCAGGGTGCCGCCGTTGACGAGCGTGCCGCCTCCGTAGGTGTTCGCGCCCCCGAGCGTCAGCGTGCCCGTGCCGTTCTTCACGAGCCGGCCGCTGCCGCTGATGATGCCGTTCAGCGACGCCGTGCCGCCCTCGTTGGTCGTCAGCGTCGCGCTGCCGAGCGCCACGTTGCCGTCCCCGGCGATCGTGTTGAAGGTGCTGTCGAAGCCGTTGAGGTCCAGCGTTCCGCCGCCGTTGACGCGCATGACGCCGCTCGAGCCGAATACCCCCGCAGTGCCGGCGCGCAGCGTGCCGCCGTCGACGGTCGTCGCGCCCGCGTAGGTATTCGCGCCGGTCAGCGTCAGCGTGCCGCCGCTGCTCTTCGTGAAGGCGCCCGCGCCGCTGATGACGCCGGACCACACCGCGGAGTTGCCGGCCGCGACGCCGATGCCGCCGCCGCTCCCGCCCAGCGCCACGCCTCGTCCTGACGTGAACCCCGAGGTGAGCAGCAGCGTGCCGTTCGAAGCCGCATTGCCGAGCGTGATGTTGCCGAGCAAGCCGGTGAAGGAACTCGGGCCCCCGAGCGCGGCGTCGCCGTTCACGGCCAGCGTGCTGCCGTCGACGACGGTGACGCCGCCCGAGAAGGTGTTGGCGGCTGTCAGCGACAGAGTGCCGCCGCCGCGCACGAGCAGCGCCGCGGGGTTGTCGGTGTCGACCACCTGCCCGGCCCATGTCGCGGTCCGGCCCGGCGCCACCCGGATGGTGGCCGCGTCCCAGAGACTGGCCGTCTGCGCGTACGTGCCGGAGGCCGCGAGATCGAGGGTGGCGTTCCGGATGTACACGCTGCTGGTGGCGGCCCCAAAGGCGTTGGCATGTTCCGCGGTGAGCGTGCCGTTCAACACGAAGGTGTCGCCGGAGTACCGGTTGTCCCCGCGGAGAATCGTCTGCCCCGATCCGTTCTGGCGCAGGTTCCAGGCGCCGCTGCTGCCGCCGACACCCTGCACGTCGGCAATGCCGTCGGCGATGACGACCGTCTGGCCCGCCGCCGGCGTGAACTCGAGATCGCCAGACCCCTCGAGGAAGAGCCCGGCGCCGAAGGCCGACCCGCCCGCCGCGCCCGCACCGCCGGCGCCGCCCGCCACCGCGCTGCCGTTCACGGAGAAGGCACCCGCAACCACGAAGCTGCCGCCGCCCTGGACGAACACGGCGCCGCCCATGCCTGCGCCGCCACCTCCGCCGAGGCTCTGGGCCGCCGAGCCGCCGCCAAACCCGCCGGCGTTGCTCACCGAGGCGCCGCCGCCGGCGCCGCCGCCGAACCCACCATCGCCGGCAGGCCCGCCGCCGCCGCCGCCGCCGAATCCGCCGTTACCGCCTGCTCGATCCGGATCGGTGACCAGGCCCGCACCTCCGCCACCCCCGCCGAACCCGCCGGCGCCGCCTGTGAACCCGGCCTCGTTGTCGCCGAGGTCCCCTCCCCCGCCGCCGGCCGAATTGCGCGAACTGTCGCCTCCGGCACCCCCGCCGGCCGCATTGCCGCCCGACGCACTCCCTGCGGCGCCACCGGATGAGGAGTAGGCGAGGATTCCGTCCTGGCCGGGCGCGTCGGTGGCTCCGCCTCGGGCCGCGCGGCCGGCACCGCCACCCCCGCCGCCGCCCGCGCCGCCGGTTCCCCCGTCTCCACCCAGGCCCCCGCCGCCGCCCGCCGTCAGCGCACCGGCGACGGCGTCGCCGCCGTCACCGCCCCTGGCACGGCTCGACAGCACGCTGACGTTGCTCACGGTGACCGTCGCCTGATCCATCACGAAGATCGCACCGCCAAGGCCGGCCCCGCCGCCGCCGCCCGTGACCCCGTCGCCGCCGTCTCCGCCGCGAGCGAGGGTGTCGCGGATCGTCAGGTTCCGGATCGTGACACTCGCCGGGTCGTACGCGCCGTCGCTCACCGCGCCGACGACGAAGCCTCGGTACTGGCCCGCCCCCGACAGCGTGAACCCGTTGCCGTCGATCACCACGTCGGTGGACGAGATGCCCGGCAGGTCCTGCGTCAGCGAGACGTTGCTCCCGAAGACGATGCGGTCGCCGCCGCCAAGCGTCGCCAGCGCGGCGCGCAGGTCCGCATCGGAGGTCACGACGAACGTCGTCTGGGCGGCCGCAGGTGCTGCGCTCGTGGCGAACACGAGCATGCACGCGAGGCGCAGGGCGGCGTGCAGGGCGCGATACCGGCGAGATGCCACAGCCGGGTAGTATATCGAGCGATGGCCATCATCCTTCAGCGTGTTCCCAAAGGCGACAAAGTTGGCATTGCGTTCTCCGGAGGCCTCGATACCAGTGCGGCACTGCACTGGATGCGAGGCAAGGGCGCAGTTCCCTACGCATACACCGCGAACCTCGGACAACCCGACGAACCGGACTACGAAGACATCCCGCGACGCGCGCTGCAGTACGGCGCCGAGAAGGCGCGGCTCATCGACTGCCGGCAGCAGCTCGTTGCCGAGGGCCTCGCCGCCCTCCAGTGCGGGGCCTTCCACATCTCGACCGCGGGTGTCGCCTACTTCAACACGACGCCGATCGGCCGCGCCGTCACCGGCACCATGCTCGTCGTCGCCATGAAGGAAGACGACGTGCACGTGTGGGGAGACGGCAGCACGTTCAAGGGCAACGACATCGAGCGGTTCTACCGCTACGGACTGCTCGCCAACCCGGGCCTGCGCATCTACAAGCCATGGCTCGACCAGCAGTTCATCGACGAACTCGGCGGACGCCGCGAGATGTCCGAGTACATGCAGAAGGCAGGGCTTGCCTACCGCATGAGCGTGGAGAAGGCGTACTCGACCGACTCGAACATCCTCGGCGCCACGCACGAAGCCAAGGACCTCGAGTTCCTGAACAAGGGCATGACGATCGTCGCGCCGATCATGGGCGTGGCGTTCTGGAAAGACGACGTCCGGATCGCCGCGGAGACGGTGACCATCCGCTTCGAGGAGGGACAGCCGGTCGCTCTGAACGGACGGAGCTATGACGATGCCGTCCAGTTGATGCTGGAGGCGAACGCCATCGGCGGACGACACGGCCTCGGCATGAGCGACCAGATCGAGAACCGGATCATCGAGGCGAAGAGCCGCGGCATCTACGAGGCGCCGGGGATGGCGCTGCTCTACATCGGCTACGAGCGCCTGATCACCGGCATCCACAACGAGGACACGATCGAGCAGTATCGCGACATGGGACGCCGACTGGGCCGGCTCCTCTACCAGGGCCGGTGGTACGACCCCCAGGCCATGATGCTCCGCGAGACGGCGCAGCGGTGGGTGGCGCGTGCCGTCACCGGCGAGGTGACGGTGGAACTGCGGCGCGGCAACGACTACTCGATCCTGGACACCACGAGCCCCAACCTGACCTACAAGCCCGAACGGCTGACGATGGAAAAGGGCGAGTCGGCGTTCACGCCGCAGGACCGCATCGGTCAGCTCACGATGCGGAACCTGGACATTGCCGACACCCGCGACAAGCTCCTGACCTACATGAAGACCGGACTGCTCCGCGGCGGCGACGATGCGGTGCTGCCGCTGCTTCCGGGTACGAAGAAGGACGACTGAAGGCGCGCGGCCTCGCCCTTCACTGGAGGCCGCCGCCGTCGGCGCCGCCAGCCACGGCGGCGGACAGCGGGCTCATCTCGATGAGCCTCATCACGTCGTCGGGCGCCAGCCGCGTGTCGGCGGGCACTGTGTCGAGCACCTGCGTCGAGTTCACGACCGGCCGCATCAGGCCCGTGGCCGCATGGTGCCTGGTGCGAAGCAGGTAGTGGCCCACTTCGTGGGCGATGGCCCGCGCCACGGCACGCCGGACGAACAGGCGCGTGACCAGCGGCGGCCAGGCCTGGAGTCGCTGGCCCCGCCAGGCAGCGCCGTCCAGCAGGGTCCGAACCCCTGGCATCGAGACGAAGATTCGCCGCTGCGGCTCCCCGTCGACGAAGTCGATCCACCCGAGCCCGGCGTTGTCGGTGCCGGCCAGCGAACGGTTCGTGATGAACACGTGAATTTCGTCCTGGACCATCGGCCTCCACGTGTCGTGCCGGGTGACCACTGTCAGGTCCGCGTACGGCTTCCAGATGTCGCGGACGAGCGAGGCAATCTCACTGGCCTCCCTGGCGTCGAGCGCCACATCACGGGCGGTGAACAGCACCAGTTGCACCCGGGGCCGCATCGTGTCGGCAATCGTCGGTGCGGCGGCCAGTGAGGCGAGCAGCATCGTGAGCGCGGCAGTGATCATGGGAGCCCTCCGCCGCGCATGCTGCGGCGCACGCAGGCGGGCTCGCAACGCGCGAGTGACGAACAGCGTGGGCCGTGACGTGAACCGCGGAGTTCACGTGAAGAGCGTGACGCCAGACGCAGCGCACAAGGCGCCGCAACGGCCTCTGCGGCCGGCGCGGAACGCGGTTCGATGGGACGAACGACAGCACTGGCGTGACGAACGGGCGGCGGAACACGGTTGCGGGGCCGCGAGCGCTTGACCGCTGGCCCGCAGCGCGCGGATAGTGCTTGGCATGGGCTCGCGCAGCCGCCTGTCGCCCGCGCTCCTCTTCAGCATCGCCACCGCGTTCGGCCTGTCGTCGAGCGTGCAGTCGTACTTGCTCTCAGCGGTGTCCGGCGACCGGGTGGAGGACCAGGCGCTGCACATCCTGAAGCTGCTCGCGCTGAACCTGGTCTACTGGTACGTGCCGGCGCTGCTTGCGCCGGCGATCATGAGCGGTGCGATGCGCGTGCAATTCGGGCGCGGGCGCGTGCTGCTGCCGGTGCTGGTGCATGCCGGCGGCGCGCTGCTGTACTCGGTGGTGCACGGCGCCGCCATGCTAGGGACGCGCATGCTGCTCATGCAGCAGCAGAGCCCGCGGCGCGGCTGGTGGTTTGCGGCGCAGGTCGAGTACCTGACGCAGCTCGACTGGACCCTGATGACCTACCTCTTCCTGGTGGGCCTCGCGCACGCCCTTGCCTATCGCCGCGAGTCGGAACGGCGCGCGATCGACGCCGCGCAGCTCGAGACCCGCCTCCTGGAGGCGCAGCTGCAGTCGCTGCAGCGGCAGTTGCAGCCCCACTTCCTCTTCAACACGCTGAACGCGATCTCGGGGCTGATGCGGACCGACGTGGAGGCGGCCGACCGGATGATGGACGGCCTGGGCGACCTGCTGCGCATCTCGCTGCGGTCGGCGCACGTACAGGAGGTGCCGCTCAAGGACGAGTTGGAGATGCTCCAGAAGTATCTCGACATCGAGCAGGTCCGCTTCGGTGCGCGCCTGACGGTGACCATGCGCATCGATCCCGACACTCTCTCCGCGCTGGTGCCGAACTTTCTGCTGCAACCGCTCGTCGAAAATGCCGTGCGCCACGGCATCGCCCCGCACACCAGGCCCGGACGCATCGACATCGAGGCACGGCGCGAGGGCGAGCGACTGAGCCTCGCCATCAGGGACAGCGGGGACGGCGTGGCGGCGCACTACCTGACGCTGCTGAATACCGGCGTCGGGCTGACGAACACGCGGACACGGCTCGAGCGCCTGTACCGCTCGGACCACGCCTTCGTCTTCACGAACGACGGCGGCTTCTGCGTCACGGTGACCATCCCCTTCATCGTGGACAGGGCCGCGGAGCCGGTCCGGGTCGGAGCCGCATGAACCAGAGAATCCGCACGCTGGTGGCAGACGACGAGCCGATCGCCCGGGCGCGGGTGATCGCGCTGCTGCGCGACGAGGCCGACATCGAGGTGGTGCGCGAATGCGCGACCGGCGAGGAGGCCCGCGCGGCGATCGAGCAGGAGCGGCTCGACCTCCTGTTTCTTGACATCCAGATGCCCGAGGTGACCGGCCTGGATCTGGCGCGGACCATCCGCACCCACGGCGATCCGGCCGTCGTGTTCGTCACCGCGCACGATCAGTACGCGCTCAATGCCTTCGAAGTGCATGCGCTGGACTACCTGTTGAAGCCCTTCAGCGCCGCGCGGTTCCGGGCGGCCGTCGAGCACGCGCGCGAGCACCTCGCCCGGCGCCGTCAGCGGCACCAGGCTGGGCCCGCCGATGCGCCGGCGATCTCACGTGATGCGGGAGTCGGTCAGCGGCGGAACCGCCTGATGATCAAGTCCGGCGGGCGCATCCACTTCGTGCGCACCGCCGACATCGACTGGTGCGAAGCGGCCGGCAACTACGTGCGCATGCACGCGGGCACGCAGGAGTACCTGATTCGCGACACGATGGGCCATCTCGAGTCGCAGCTCGAGCCGACGCAGTTCGTCCGGATCCACCGCTCCACCATCGTGAACGTCGACCGCATCCTGGAGATGCAGTCCTCGTTCAACGGCGAGTACATGGTGCTGCTGCGCAACGGTACGCGTCTCACGCTGAGCCGCGGCTATCGCGACGCCCTGCACGGCCGGCTCGGACGTCCTCTCTGACCCACACCCACGCCCGCGGCGGCCCTCACCGCGTCGCACAGCCGCGCCAAAAAAAACGGGCGGGAGCACGTGGACTCCCGCCCGCCTCGTTCTGCACCAGCGCGACGCTCAGGGCGTCGCACGCCTGACTACCACCGCATCTGCAGGCCCAGGCGGATCAGCCGCCCCTGCAGGATCGTCGCCGGCTCGAACAGCCGGCCGCCGAAGGTCTGCACGCGCGACAGGATGACGCCCGAGTTGAAGGCGTTGTAGGCGTCGAACTGCCCTTCCAGCTGGATGCGCCCGAAGGTGAACAGCCGCTTCAGGCGGATGTCGGCCTGGTTGTGCCGATCGAGGAAGCGGGACCCCGGCTCGATCAACTGGACGTTGACCGACGACTGGGTGAGGGCCACGCCCTGCCCGTTGTTGTACCCGGCCGCGCGGGTGGCCGCGAGGAACGTCGGGCGGTCCACGTTCCAGATCACGCGGAGCGACGGATCGACCATGCTGGTGGCCGGGATCGAGCCATCATTGGCGCCGTTGCGGGCGTCACCGTTGTAGCTCTGGAAGGTCATCGCGAACTGGAGCTTCCACGGCAGGTTCACCGACCCATTCAGCTTGAACTGCCCGTACATCGGGATGTCGTACTGGCTGTGGTCGCAGTAGACCGCGTTGTTCGGATCCTCGGTCTGGCAGGTCCGCTGCAGGGTGTGGCCGGCGCTGTAGCCACCGAACAGGTTCACACCCTTGATGCGGGTCTGGAAGTTGAGGTCGTACCCGTTGTAATACCGGCGGTTCTCCGAGTTCTGATCCAGCAGGGCGAGCGCCGTCGCCTTGGCTGGGTTGAGGTTGTAGATGTCCACGGTCTTGCTGGTGTCGTACGGGTTCTGGACCGTGTACTTGGTGTAGTCGGAGGGGTCGATGGCCGTGTTGTCCGACCAGATCAGGTTCCGGTAATCGCGACGGCGGTACGCGAAGGTGACGGAGGTGCCGGGAATCAGTTCCCGCTGCACGCTCACGTTCATCTCGTACTGGAAGGGCCGCTTGATGTTCGGATCGAACACCTGGTTGCGTCGGGTGCCGAAGTTCGCGGCGAGGTTCGAGAAATCGATCTCGCATCCGGCCGTGCGGTAGACGCACGCCGGGGCGCGCGTCCCGTCGGCCAGGTAGTCGAGCCGCCCCTGCGCGATGTTGTCGTTGTTCAGGTCGGTCCAGGCGAGCGTCGCCGACGTGAAGATGTTCGGATCGTAGGTGTCCTGGAAGCCGCTGCCGTAGGCGCGCACGTACTTGCCCCAGCCGGCCTTGACGGCGGTCTTGCCGTCACCCAGCACGTCCCACGCGAACCCGAGGCGCGGAGCCACCGTGTCCCAGTTCGGGACGTCGGGCACGTCCTGGAACCGGCGCTCCGGCACGAAGCGGCCGGCGCCGACCGACAGCCCTTCGATCGATCCGGTGAAGCTCTCGAACCGCACGCCGGGGTTGAGCGTGACGCGGCCCAGCGTCCACGAATCCTGGACGAAGATGCCGCGGTCCATGTCCATGTTGCTCTGGCTGCTCTGCGGCGTGTTGTAGATGATCACCTGGGCCGGGACGCCGGACCGGTACAACTGGACGAGGTCGGCGGCCATGCGCCGCTGGCGCCAGAAGTAGCCGAAGCCGTACTGCATGCCGACCTTGATGTTGTGCGAGCCCGTGACGTAGGACGCGGACGTTACGAACGTCTTGCGAATCGGCTCGCGGTAGTAGACGCCCCCGTCGTATTGGTCGAAGGCCGTCTGCAGCACCACGTCGCGCTTGGGGATGTAGAGCGCGTTGGTGGGCGTCCGGCCCCCCTGCTCGAGCGGCGGCACCGAGTCGAGGTCGAGCGGGGTCAGGTCGTAGCTCTCGTTGTTGATGGCGAAGCCGGCTTCGAGCAGCAGGCGGCTCGACAGCGTGCCCGTGTACTTGATCTCGCTGGTGTAGTACTGCTTGGGCGCGCGGATGTCGGTGGCTTCACCGGCGATCGCGTACCCGGCAGGCGCGGAGTTCTCGTGGCCGCGGAACTTGCGGATGCGGTCGAGATAACCCGCCACCTTGTGCTTCTCGCCGATGCGGCCCGTGAGGCGCCCCACGGCGCTCGAGATCCGGGCGTCGTCGATCGTCTGCTCACCGGCCCGGTCGCCGTAGCGGTAGAAGCTGTTCGCGATGTACTGGTAAACGCCCCAGTCGCGCCCTGAGCTGAAGAACCAGAGGCGGTCCTTCCTGATGGGGCCACCCACCGCGACATTGATGTCCCACACCTTGTTCAACGCGTCGGGCGCACGCAGCCCCTGGGCAAGCGCGTCCTTCGTGTTGTCGGACTGGAAGTTCTCGTTGCCCGCCGAGAAGAACGTGGTGCCCCGGAACTGGTTGCCGCCGTCCTTGGGAATCATATTGGCGCGGACCCCGCCGGCGGAGGTCTCGGCGTTGATGGCGCTGGTCTGGTAGCTCACCTCCTCGAACATGAGGTCGTTGAAGTAGCTCTGGACCGACCCGTCACCCTCGAGGCCGTTGAGGATCATGCCGTCCACCATGAAGGTGGTGTCACGACCGTCGGACCCGTGAACCGTGAGGTCGCGGTTCTGCATGCCCGAGGTGCCGCCGACGTCCGGCAGCGCCAGGCGGGCGCCGGTGAGCATCGCGCCAAGCGTGGGAACCGAGCGTCCGGTGGGCACGGCGTCGAGCACCGCGCGGTTGAGCACCTGCTGCTGCACCGCGGAGGAGGTGTCCACCACAGGCGCGGCCCCCGAGACCGTGATGCTTTCCTCGAGCGCGCCGACGCGCATCTCGACGTTCACGGTGGCCGTGAAGTTGGACGGCAGTTCGAGCCCCTCGCGACGGAAGGTGTTGAAACCCTCGAGCTGGGCGGTAACCGTGTAGAGGCCCGGGCGGAGGTCGACAATCTGATAGCGCCCTTCGCCGTCGCTCACCACCGAGCGGGTCTTCTCAATCAGTGCTGGGCTGGCCGCCTCGACCGTTACGCCGGGGAGCACCGCTCCCGAGGTGTCCCTGACGACCCCCGTTATCGCGCTCTGCGCCCGTGCCGCCGCGGGCACCGCCACGATGCCTGCGAGCAGGAGCAGCCCTACCCGCCATCCTTTCGAAATCATCCCTGCCTCCTTGGGTTCACTCGCCGTCTGAACGAATTACTGCCGCCGGACTTTCCTGGAATGAAGGCGTCACTGGCCCGCCGCTGAAGCGCCACCCGAACAACGTGTCGGGAGTGCGCAAGAGGCTACGCGTGGTAACAGGCGCGGTCAATGAAGTCCACATAAGAATTTCGGGAAAATTTATGGAATCCAAAGTTCCGGACTTTGACACGGAAGATTCCGCTGAGGCAGGTCTTGGCTATGGTTTCCTTATGTTCTGCCTCAGGCGGTCCCAGTAACCTTTTCAGTCGCGCCCGGCGTCTGCCGAGGCGACTGGAGGCAACTGGATGATTCGGAAATTCGTGCTCGCCGGACTGACCGCCCTCGCGTGCCTGCTCTGGCTGCCCGCCAGCGCTCACGCCCAGAGCGCCATCGCTGGCGTGGTGAGGGATACGTCAGGCGCCGTGCTCCCCGGTGTGACCGTGGAGGTCGCAAGCGACGTGCTGATCGAGAAGACCCGTTCCGTCATCTCGGACGGAGAGGGGGCCTACCGCATCGTGGACCTGCGCCCGGGCGTGTACACCGTGACCGCGCAGCTCGAAGGCTTCAACACGGCACGCCGTGAAGGGCTCGAACTGCCCGCCAACTTCACCGCCCAGGTGAACCTCGAGATGCGCGTCGGTGCTCTCGAAGAGAGCATCACCGTCTCGGGCGCCTCGCCCGTGGTGGACGTCCAGACCAACGTCAAGGCCCAGGTGCTGAACCGCGACGTCCTCGACGCCATTCCCACCGCCCGCACGATTCAGAGCCTCGGCCAGATGGTCGTGGGCGTCGCGCTGAGTTCGCCGGACGTCGGCGGCAGCCGCGCCATGCAGCAGACCTACTTCTCGGTCCACGGCGTCGGCGCCTCGGGCACGATGGTCATGGTGGACGGCCTGGTCACCAACGGCCTCATGGGCGACGGCGCGGTGCAGGCCTACCACAACGAAGCGATGATCCAGGAGGCCGTGTACCAGACGGCGGGCGGCAACGCCGAGACCATCGCCGGCGGCCTCACGATGAACCTGGTCCCCAAGGACGGCGGCAACCGGTTCACCGGCAGCTTCAAGGGCGCCAAGTCGCCGTCCTCGTGGCAGGGCGACAACCTCACCAATCGCCTCACCTCCCAGGGAGTCACGGGCGTCGACCGGATCTCCAACTTCTACGAGTGGAACATCGAGCAGGGCGGTCCGCTGATGAAGGACAAGCTCTGGTTCTACGGTGCGTTCCGCAAGGCGCGCTACGACAAGCCGATCGCAAACACGTTCGTGACCCCGGCGGGCGTGCCGTTCCCACAGGGCTTCCAGCAGTGCGCCCAGAAGGTCGTGAGCTGCGAGCAGGGCATCTCGGACGAGAAGATGGACAACCCGATTGCGCGCCTCACGTGGCAGGTGTCGCCGCGCAACAAGCTGGCGGTGTACAACGACCGCGCGATGCGGCTCCGTGGCCACGCCATGGGCTCGCTGACCGACCCGACGACCGCCTCGGTGCTCTGGAACACGCCGACCTTCGCCACCGGCTCGGCCAAGTGGACCTCGACGCTCACCCCGCGCCTGCTCCTCGAAGGCGGCTTCTCCTTCAACCGCGAGCGCTACGACAACCTGTACCAGGCCGGCATCTTCGCCGAGCGCAACTCGCCGGAATGGTTCCGCAACGTGCGCAAGAGCGACCAGAGCCTCGGCTACCTGTGGAACGCGCCGAGCGCGCAGCTGGGCAACTACCCGGACCGCTACAACCTGTCGGCCTCGATGTCCTACGTCACCGGCACGCACAGCGTGAAGGTGGGCGTGTACGACTCGTGGGGTCCGTATCGCCGCTACAACAACGCGAACGGCGATCTGTACCAGGTCTACAACAACCTCCAGCCAGTCCAGGTGACGGTGCTCAACACGCCGCTCGAAGTGCAGGAGAACCTCGATGCCAACCTCGGCATCTTCGCCCAGGACTCCTGGCGCCTGAACCGCCTCACCCTGAACGCCGGCATCCGCTTCGACTACCTGCGCCAGCGGATCGTGGGCCAGGCGGCCCAGGTGGGGCGCTTCGCCTCGTCGCCCGCGTACGGCGACACGGTGCTGCCGGTGTGGAAGGACATCTCGCCCAGGTTCTCGGCCGTGTACGACGTGTTCGGCAACGGCAAGACGGCCATCCGCGGCGGCATCAACCGCTTCATGACCGCCCAGACCGCCGGGTTCGCGCGCCTCTACAGCCCGACGGCGCTCACGACGCGCAACCTGCCGTGGGTCGACCTGAACGGCGACGACATCGCCCAGGGCGACCGCGGCTGCGCGTTCCGCTCCGCCGGGTGCGAGATCGACTTCTCGACCCTGCCGGCCAACTTCGGCGTGCGCTCGCTGGCCCGGTTCGACCCGAACCTGCAGCGGCCGTACTCCATCGCCAGCAACATCGGCGTCACGCACGAGCTGTTCTCCGGCTTCGGCGTCACCGCCGAGTACTTCCACACCGGGTTCGGCGACCTGATCGTGCGCAACAACGTCGCCCTGTCGGCCACCGACTACACGGCGGTGCCGGTGTTCAACCCGCTCACGGGCGGAACGGTGACGGCCTACAACCTCGCGGCGTCGAAGGCGGCCGCCAACGACCTGCTTGACGCGAACGACCCCGACTTCAAGCAGACGTACAACAGCTTCGAGTTCACCTTCAACGCCCGGCTCCCGCGCGGCGCCCGTCTCTTCGGCGGCACCTCCACGGAGCGCACGATCACCAACTCGTGCAGCGCAGCGAAGAACGACCCGAACATCCTGACGTACTGCGACGGCAGCCAGAACAACATCCCCTGGATTACGAACCTGAAGCTGGCCGGCACGTACCCGCTGCCGTGGTACGGCCTCACGCTCAGTGCCTCGTATCAGGGTCTGGCTGGCGCATTCCTCGGCACCACGCCGCTGCCTTACGGTCCGTTCACCGCGGGCACGGGCTTCGACGTGCCGAACGGCCGCTCGACGTTCCTGCAGGTCACGCCGACCACGAACTGGACGGCGGCCACCTGTCCCGACCCGTCGAAGTGCACGATCGGCCAGCGCATCATCCCGAACATGACGCAGGCACAGCTGCAGCTGCTCCTCGAGGCGCCGAGCACGCGTCAGGCGCCGCGCCTCAACCAGTTCGACTTCTCGGTGGGCCAGAACTTCACGCTCGGCCGGTTCCGGATCAACCCGAAGCTCGATCTGTTCAACGCGCTGAACTCCAACGACTGGACCGACGTCCAGACGCTGCAGTACGGCGCGGCGGCCTACAGCCGTCCGTCGGTGATCCTGCAGGCCCGGATCATCCGCATCGGCGCCGACATCAAGTGGTAACACGCTGACGGACCGGCGCGCGTGCGTGCCGGTCCTGATTCACGCGAAGGGCGGGCGGAGACCTCTCCGGCCCGCCCTTTTCGTTTGAGGCGCCCTCATCGTTTGATGCGCCCTCTGGGTTGGAGCCGCCCTCCCTGTTCGACGCGACTGTGGCTTCGAGGCGGAGCCGCTCTGCTACCATCGGCACGTGCCGCCGCTCATCGTCCCCATCCAGCCGCTCAGGCCCGACGTCGCGCTACCCGCCTACGCCACGGCAGGGGCCGCAGGCATGGACCTGTCCGCGTCGCTCGCCGCACCGCTCGTACTCGAGCCGGGCACCTTCCAGCTCGTTTCCTGCGGCTTCGCGATCGCGCTGCCTGCGGGTTTCGAGGCACAGATCCGCCCGCGTTCGGGCCTGGCGGCCCGCCACGGCGTCACCGTCCTCAATGCGCCCGGCACGATCGACTCCGACTATCGCGGCGAAGTGAAGGTGCTGCTGATCAACCTCGGCACGCGCCCGTTCGCCATCGAGCCGGGCATGCGCATCGCCCAGATGATCGTGGCACCGGTCGAGCACGTGATCTGGGCGCAGTCCGACACGCTGCCGGAGACGCCACGCGCGGACGGAGGCTTCGGCCACACCGGGCACTGACGCCCCCGATCGCGCCACGCCACGCCCGGCCACGCCCGCCCCACTCAGCGCCCGCGAGGGCAGGTCTCGCCGATCATCCGGATGGACTGCACACGCAGCGTCGGCGCGGTCGCCAGCGACGGCCCGGCGGGCCGCGGGGTGGACGGAGCGGCGTCACCTCGAATCGCGCCGGTCACCTCCACTTCATGCCCGACGTGGGGATTCAACAGGCTGTCGTCGCCGTCCAGCCTGACGATCGGCCCGACCGGTGACTGGGGCGAAGCCGCGGTGGACGGCGCAGTCGCCCCAGGGCCGGTTGAAGCATCAGCGCGCGGCCCCGGTTGCTGCCCGTCGCCACGGCTGCCAGCCGTACCCACCGCGCCCGGCGTGACTTCCTCCGCACGCATCAGCACGAAGCTCATGGCGTCGAGGCTCGTGCCGAGCGTGTTCGCCCCTCCGGTCATCAACTGCTCGGCACGTTCCACGCAGCCCGTGTAGGTCGTCCTGGCCTCCGGCTGTGTCGCACCGCCAGCCTGACCGTGCACCACGGCGGACAGCGTGAACGCCCCCAGCATTCCGCACACCACACGCACCATTGGTCCCTCCATCCTGCCCGCGGTGCAAGTGCGGTTCCTGCAGCAGCGATCTGGTCGCCGCTTTGAAGGATCTGCCGGCATGCAGGTACACCTGATCCACACGCTCACGCTCGCGATTCTTGCCGGCCTCGCGGCGTCGTCCCCGCCAGCCGCCCGCCCCCGCATCGTCGCGCTGGGCGACAGCCTGACCTCGGGTTACGGCATCGGCGAAGACCGCGCGTTTCCAGCGGTGCTGCAGCAGAAGCTCGACGGGGCTGGCTATCGACTCGCGGTGCGCAATGCCGGGGTGTCGGGCGACACCTCGGCGAGGGGGCTGCAGCGCCTCCAGCAGGCGCTCGACGGGAACGTCCGCATCCTCATCGTCGCGCTCGGCGCCAACGACGGCCTGCGGGGCATGGCCGTGGACGACCTCGAGCGGAATCTCGCGCGCATCATCGAGGCGGCACAGGCGAGAGACATCGCCGTGCTGTTGTGTGGAATGGAGGCGCTACCGGTGAACGGCTGGAACTACAGTGTCGCCTTCCATCAGGTGTATGTCACCCTGGCGCGGCGCTACGACGTGCCGCTGGTGCCGTTCATGATGATGCGCGTGTTTGGCGACCCCGCCCTCATGCTCCCCGATCGCGTTCACCCGAACGCCGCCGGGGCACGCGTGATGGCCGAGCACGTCTGGCCCTACCTCGACGCGCTGCTGAGGCGGACCGGCTACCCCCGCTCGGGCACGTAGGGCTGGTGGAGCTTCACCGGTTCCGCCTTGCCGCGCACGCGCAGGTTGACCATCTCCACGAACACCGAGAAGCCCATTGCGAAGTAGATGTACCCCTTGGGAATGTGCATCCCCAGTCCTTCGCCTACCAGCGACATGCCGATGAGCAGCAGGAAGGACAGGGCGAGCACCTTCACGGTGGGGTGACGGTTGACGAACGCGCTGATCGGCTCCGCGGCGAACATCATGATCGCCACCGAGACAATCACGGCCGTCACCATGATGGAGATGTCGTCCGCCATCCCGACCGCCGTAATGACGGAGTCGAGCGAGAACACGATGTCGAGCAGCATGATTTGGACGATGACTGCACCGAACGACGGGGCGACACGTGCGGAGCCGTGGCCCTCGCTGCCTTCGAGCTTGTCGTGGATCTCGATGGTGGCCTTCGCGAGCAGGAAGAGTCCGCCTCCCAGCAGGATGAGGTCGCGCCCCGACAGGTCGTATCCCGCGACCGAAAAGAGCGGCCTGGTGAGCCGCACGATCCAGGCGATCGACATCAGCAGCGCGACGCGCATGAGCATGGCGGCGAGCAGGCCGGTGCGTCGCGCCTTCAGCTGCTGCGACGCGGGCAGTTTGCCGGACAGGATCGAAATGAAGATGACGTTGTCTACCCCGAGCACGATCTCGAGGAACGTCAGAGTGAGCAGCGCGAGCAGGCCTTCGGATGTCAGGAACGCGTCCATGGCGATCAACTTAGCATCATCTCTGCCATTCACGCGCAAGGACGCGAGCCCGGCGGCGCGATCGCCCTGCCCAGTTGCGTTGCGCGACACACTGCGCAGGATCGTCACGGTGAATGACGCACGATCAGCGCGTGAGTATGTGGTTCCGCACCGCTGCGCGTGTGGCGTCCTCATTGCACTCCTCACCACATTGGCCAAGGGAGGGCATCAGATGAAGAAGGTATGGACAGGCGCAACGTTCGCGATCGCGCTCGGCTGTGCGGCAAGCATGTCGGCGCAGGCGGGCTCATCGAGCGGACAGACGACGTCGGGTAGTCAGGGCAGCCGCACGGTCACGGTGACGGGATGCCTGCGCGGGGGTGGCGGCAGCATGTCCGGCGCGACGGGTACGAGCGGCGCCACGGGCACGTCGGGTAGCGCATCCAGCGCCTCTCGCAGCGGTGGTCAGTTCATGCTGACCAACGCACGCATGAGCGGCTCTGGCTCCTACTCCGGCAGCGGCGCCTCTGGTGCTGGCTCCACCAGCGGAGCGAGCGGGTCGACCGGCTCCACGACGACAGGGGCGGGCGGCACGACCAGTGGCGCCGGCAGCACCACGAGTGGCGCCGGAAGCACCACGTCTGGGTCGACCAGCGGCACGAGCAGCACCGGAGCGGCGGGCAGCATGGCCGCGGGCGGCAGCACCTACATCCTCGAAGGACGCGACTCCGAACTCTCGCAGCACAACGGTCACCAGGTCGAGGTCACCGGCATGATCGCCTCCACATCCGGCGGGAGCATGCCGGGCAGCGGGAGCGGCGCCGGCACCACGAGCGGCGCGGCAGGCGGCAGCACCACCGGGAGCTCGACTGGCGGCAGCACGACGGGGAGTTCGTCGGGCGGCACCAGCACGGGCAACACGACGGCTGGCGGTTCGACCGGCAGCACGGCGGGCAGTCCTTCGGCGACTGCCGGCGCAGGCTCCATGGCGTCGGCGTCTGGCGGACAGCGCATCCAGGTGAGCTCGGTGCGGATGATCTCGTCCTCCTGCACCCAGTAAGACACGCCTGCGAGGGCGCGGCCGGTACGTCCGACCGCGCCCTCGCGGTTGCCACTCACGAAAGACGACAGCAGCAACAAGACGAAGGCGACGGCGCGCGGGTGCGCGGCACGTGCAGGCGCGTCCGCTGCGCCCGCGCGTGTGCCACCAGCGGGACGTCCGCCTGGCACGGGGGTATGCGGCGAGGCACGGCGCCGCTCCAACGGCTGACGTTGAAGCTGACGCAGCGAGCCGCTACGCTGAGCGACGCAACATCGCTCACGGCGCGAGGGAGAGTGGCCCGCCATGGTCAGCGTCATTGTCGTCGTCTCGATGATCTGTTTCACGGCGGCGGCCGCCGCGTTCCTGCTCCGCGGCCGGCGTCGCAACGCCACGCCCAGCTACCTTGACAACGTGAGCGTCAGCCGTCAGTGGCTGATGCAGCATCAGGCTGACGATCGCTCATGACCGACACCTTCGGCGCGCGACTGAGGCGCGCCCGCGAAGGCCGGCGCATCACGCTGGCCGAGATCGCCGAACGAACGAAAATCAAGGCGTCGCTGTTCGAGGCGCTCGAACGCGATGACGCCACGCAGTGGCCGAGCGGGATCTTCCGCCGCTCCTTCATGCGTGCGTACGCACAGTCGGTCGGTCTGGACCCTTCCGAGACCGTCCGCGAGTTCCTCGAGCGTTTCCCCGATCCCGCCGATCCGCCGGGACCGCCAGACACGCCCGCGGCTCCGGCACGTCCGGATTCGCCCACGGCGGCAGCGCCCCCCGGCGCATCCCCGACTGTCAGCCAGCCTGCAGCAACCGCCGACCCGGCCTCGTCGCGGCTCCGCCTGACACTCGTGGAAACCGGCTTCCCGTTCACGGGCGGTCGAGTGCTCGCCGATGCGCGACAGCGGTGGTCGGCAGCCGCCTGGGACCTCGGTTCGCTGGTCGCGATCGCGGTGTCCGTCTACGTGGTGCTGGATTCCTTCTGGATGCCGTTTTCGATCACGGCGCTGTGCTACTACGTGGGCGGGGTGCTGCTGCTCGGGAACAGCCCGGGGGTCTGCCTCTTCGCCCCGCGTCCGGCCGCAGCAGGCGGGAACGGCGGGCGACCGGGGCGCCGCGCGCGTCGTGCGGACCCGGCACCCGTACGCCACGAGCCCGCCTTCCGTGCACGGCGCTGGCACCACGAGGCACGCAGCTGAAGAGAAAGGGGAGCCCCGGCTGGTGGGGCTCCCTGCGTCGGCGGGGGAGGAACCGCCGACGCGCCTGTCAGTGCGCCGGGATCCGTGACTGGCGCAGTTCCCGCTGCCCCTGGCGGGTCGGGAGCATCAGCAGGGCAAAGCTCACGAGCACGACGACTGGCGGAGCCACGAGCGCGACGACGAAGAGCAGGTCGGCCATCGCCGCAGGTCCTCAGCCTTCCTTCACGCTGAAGTTCAGCGTCACCGACAGCACGAACGGCGTCGGGACACCGTTCAGCACCAGCGGCGAGTAGCGCCACTGCTTGACGGCATCGATCGCGGCCTGGTCGAGGAACTTCACCGAGCGGAGCACCCGCACCGACTCCACGGATCCGTCCACGCCGACGACCGCCTCGAGGATCACCAGTCCGGTGACCTTCGCCACGACGGCGATTTCGGGATAGGTCGGCTCCACCCGCTTCACCAGCGCCGGCGCCTGGATGTTGCCGCCGATGCGCACCGGCCCCTTCGGCGGAGCGGGCGGCGGCGGCGGGGGCGGAGGCGGCGGCGGGGCCGCCACGAGGCCGCCTACGATGCCACCGGCGACTCCGCCGACGACGCCACCTTCGACACCTCCCTCAGCCCCGGCCGAAGCCAGGGCAGGCGGTTCCGGCTTGATATCCGACGGGGCCTCGATCGGCGCGGCAAACGCGTTGGCCGGGAGTTCCTTCGGCGGGGTCTTGGCTTCCGCCGGCTTCGGACCAGCCGGGGGCGGCGGAGGCGGGGGCGGAGGCGGCGCCGTGACCGGCATCGAGGCGACGAAGGCCATCATGTCCGGCACTTCGGGCAGCGAGTTCGTCGCATACATCAGCGGCAGGACGATGAGCAGGATGACCGCGACGATGTGACCGACCACCGAGATGACCAGCGGTGCGAGCCGCCGTTGCTGCCGGGGTCCTGCTGTGAATACGTCGAACATGATGACTGCCTCCCTCCTCCGACGAACCGCGCGGGCCCGACCGGCGGGCCCGTGAACCTGCCTGGTTACGCCGTCGCACCCGCCGGTTCGGATACCGTCACCGGTACCGCGTACGGCTGCGGCCTCGTGCGCACCGTGAGCACGGGGCACGAGGCGGTCCGGACGACCTTCTCCGCCACGCTGCCCATGACCACGTGCTCGATGCCGCCGCGGCCGTGCGTGCCCATCACGATCAAATCGCACTGCGCCTGGCTGGCGTAGGCGACGATCTCGGCAGCCGGCTGCCCCTGGCGCACGATGAAGCGCGGGGCGAGCACGGCCTGCTCGGCCGGCGTCACGACGGCACGCAGGCACTCGTCCCCGGCCTCGGACGTCCCCTCCAGCCCTAGAGGGAATCCGAGCGCCGTGTTCATCGGGACCGCGTCGCCCACGTGCAGGAAGTGCAGGTCCGCCCCGAACGTCCTGGCCAGCGCCACCGCGTAGGCAGCCGCCGCGGCGGATGTCTCGCCGAGGTCGTGTGGAACCAGGATGCGGTCGATGGCCATCACGGAACTGCGTCCTCCGCGGCTGCATGGGGCAAGCGGCGTGCCGCGGTTGAGCCGTGTACAGATCGCAAGAAATGCTCGCTTTTTCGAGGAGCTGGCGCGGTGTCGCTCGGCAGCGGGCCGGGAACGCGGGGAATTTCGGAGTGGGACTGAGAAAAAACCCGCGGGCTCGGGCCCGCGGGCATCAGGCGGGGCTCTGGTCGGCGAGCCGTCCGACGAGCGCGGTGATTTCCTGCATCTCGAACGGCTTGTGCAGCACCTTGAACGCACCCCGATCGAGCGCGGCCTGCGCGACCTCCGGCGTCCCGTAGGCCGTCATCAGGATCACGTGTCCGTCGGGCACCAGACTGACGATGCGCGAGAGCAGGGTGAGATCGTCGGAATCCGGCAGTCGGTAGTCGAGCAGCACGACGTCCGGCAGCACCCCGCTGTCAGTGAGGGCTCGAACGGCCGCCTTCCCGTCGGCGGCTTCCAGCACGACGTATCCGCGGTCGCTGAGCGTCTCGCACAGCGACCAGCGAATCAGCAGTTCGTCGTCCACGACGAGCACCCGGCGCGCGGGCGACTCCGTCGTGCCGTGGTGGGCCGCAACGGTCATGCGGTCTGCACCACCGCAGCGGGGGGCTGCGCCTCGGGCTTTTCAAGGGCGCCCAGGCCGCAACGGTTGATCCGGTCGCCCAGGGTGGAGCGCTTGATCTGCAGCAGTTCCGCGGCGCGCGACTTGTTGCCGCCGCTCACCTTGAGCGCCCATCCGATCAGGTTCGCCTCCACCTCGCGCAGGCGGTCGTCCAGCGAGATCGGCGCGGTCGTATCGGTGGTGGGTGTCACCGGTGGCGCCACTTCGGCCGGCTGGGCGCCGGCGCGGAACAGGATGCTGGCCGACATGCAGCCGATGCGCACCGTGCCGCACGAGCACGTCTGCGCGATGCGCTCGCAGGCATTCTCCAGTTCGCGGACGTTGCCGGGCCAGGAGTAGCGCATGAACGCCTGCCTCACCGCGTCGGAGATGGCGGGCATGTCCTCGTTGCGGCGCTTGAAGTACCGGTTCAGGAAGTGCTCCATCAAGACCGGAACGTCCTCGCGCCGCTCCCGAAGCGGGGGCAGCGTCAGAGGCAGGACGTTCAGGCGATAGTAGAGGTCCTCGCGGAACTTCCCTTCCGCCACCAGCTGTTTCAGGTCGCGCTTGCTCCCCGCGATGATCCGGACGTTCACGGGCACGGTCCTCGTGCCGCCCAGCCGCTCGATCGTGCGGTTCTGCAGCACGCGCAGCAGCTTCACCTGCATCGACAGCGGCACGTCGTCGATGTCGTCGAGGAAAATCGTGCCGCCCTCGGCGAGTTCGAACCGTCCCGGCCGATCCTTGATGGCTCCCGTGAAGGCCCCGCGCTCGTGGCCGAACAGCTCCGACTCGATCAGGGTTTCCGAGAACAGGGCGCAGCTCACGGCCACGAAGGGGTGGTGCCGGCGCCGGCTGTTCTGGTGGATCAGCGTCGCGGTGACTTCCTTGCCCGTCCCGCTCTCACCGGTGACCAGGACGGTGCTGTCGCTGTTGCCGATCACCCGGAGAAACTCGAACACCGCACGCATGCGCGCGCTGCGGCCGACGACCACCGACTCCATGGAAATCTGTTGTGTGGTCATACGTGCCCCTACACGAGACGAAGCGTCTCGAACTCCGGAATCTCCTCGCGGATGGCGGCCTCGACCCCGACATGCAGCGTCATGTGCGCGCTCGGGCATCCCGCACACATGCCCGTGAGGCGCACATCGGCCGAATTCCCGGTGACGGCGAGCAGCTCGATGTCGCCGCCGTCCGCCTGGAGGAACGGGCGAACCCGGTCGAGCACGCCCTGAACCCGTTCTCTGGACACCATGAGTTGCACTCCTGGAAACCGCTGGCTTATGAAGACGCCAGCCGATACCGCAACGCACATGCCAGAGGCGGCTGCCGGTTTCCCGGTGTATTTCCGAATTTTCGGCGGGTGTCGGGGGGCTGGCAGGCCGAGCGGGCCGCGGATTATTCCGCACGACTGCGGGGAAGCCCGCAGTGTCGGCGTCTGGCAGTCCGACCCGCGCGCTCGGACGCGAGGGGTCAGGCGACCGCGGACGGCCCTGGCGCCGGGCCCGTTCGCACGGCGCCGCCGTCGCCCGCGCCCCGCGCCGCCTGGCGGGCAATCTCGCACCCGCGTCCGCGCGACTCAGTGGCTGCTCGCCTTCTCGAGGTGAAACTTCTCGATTCGGTAGCGGATCTGGTCGCGATTGAGGCCCAGGAGCGCGGCGGCCCTCGTCTGGTTCCACTGGGTCCGATCGAGCGCCTGCACCACCAGCGAGCGCTCGAGCTGTTCCAGATCGATGCCGCCAGCCGGCAGTTCGACACGGTCGCCCAGCCTCACGGCGGCCCCCGCGCCGATCGTGAAGTCGTCGGACTGCAGCACATCGCCGTCGGCGAGCAGCATCGCGCGTTCCACCGTGTTGCGCAGCTCGCGGATGTTACCCGGCCAGCCGTAGGTCTGAAGGCGCTTCATGGCCTCTGGCGAGACCCCCCGCACGCGTTTCTTGAACTCGGTGTTGTACGAGTCGATGTAGAAGGCCACGAGCACCGGGATGTCGTCGGCGCGGTCGCGAAGCGGCGGGAGCACGATCGGCAGCACATTGAGCCGGTAGAAGAGGTCCTCCCGGAACCGCCCTGCGCGGACCTCCTCGTCCAGCTTGCGGTTCGTGGCGGCGATGACCCGCACGTCCACGTGGATGTCCACGGCGCCGCCGACCCGCTTGAAGGTCTTCTCCTCCAGGAATCGCAGCAGCTTCGCCTGCAGCCCCGGCACCATCTCCCCGATTTCGTCCAGGAAGACCGTACCGCCGTCGGCCGTCTCCAGCAGGCCCCGCTTCTGCCGGTCTGCACCGGTGAACGCCCCGCGCTCGTGGCCGAACAGCTCGCTTTCGAGCAGCGCCTCGGGCAGCGCCGAGCACGTGATGTTCATGAACGGCTTCTGCGCCCGTTCGCTGTTGTAGTGGATCACCTTGGCGGCCAGATCCTTGCCGGTGCCGCTCTCGCCGTTCAGGAGCACCGTGGACGCCGGGCTCGACGCCACCTTGCGCATCAACTGTTTGATGCTGACCAGGGCGGCACTCCCTCCCACGATGCGGTCGAAGCTGTAGGGCTGCGCCTGGTTCGCCCGCAGCGTCCGGACCTCTCGCCGCAGCCGGGTCGTCTCGAGCGCCTTGTCCACCAGCAGGACGATCTCGTCGAGGTTGAACGGCTTGTTGGCGAAATGGTAGGCGCCGTGCTTCATCGCCTCCACGGCGGTCTCGATGCTCGAGAACGCGGTCAGCAGGATCACGAGGGTGTCCGCGTCCCGCTCCTTGATGCGCTTGAGCACGGTGAGCCCGTCGCCGTCCGGGAGCTTGTAGTCCAGCAGCACCAGGTCCACGCCCTCTTCGGCCCTGGCCATCGCGGAGGCGGCCGTTTCGGCTTCGACGACCTTGTAGCCTTCGTCGGTGAGCCGATCCTTCAGGGACCAGCGGATCAGTGGCTCGTCGTCAACAACAAGGATGGTAGGCGCGGGCATGCCGGTCCTAGTATATCGACCGGCGGGGGTCGGGGGCAGGAGCCAGCAGGGGGCGGGCGACGCGCGCCGGCGACCTGCCGGCCGAGGCGGACGGCCATCGTCGGTCAGCCGCGCTGCCCCGGCGATGCGCGGCGCCTTCCAAGGCGCCGCGGACCGATACGCCGCGGTCTAGCTGGGGAGCGGCGCACCGATGGCCCGTTCGACCAGCGCCTCGAGCGCATCGACGTCGAACGGCTTGTCCAGAACGGTGAACGCACCGAGGCGGCGCGCTTCGTCGAGCACTTCCGGCGTGCCGAACGCAGTCATCAGGATCACCGGCGTCCAGGGCCGGTACTTCCGGACGGCCGCGAGCAGGGTCAGGTCGTCGCTGTCCGGCAGCTTCAGGTCGAGCAGCACGGCGTCGGGAGGCGCGGCGTCGTCCAGGACGGCCGCGAGCGCCCCCTCGGCGTCACCTGCTTCGACGATGGAGCAGCCGTGTCCGCGCAGCGTTTCTGCGATGGACCACCGCACGAGCGGTTCGTCGTCCACCACGAGCACGCGCGTCGTGGATTTCTTCCGGGCGTGGGGGAATTCCCCCATGGGGAGCGGCGCCGATGGCGTCGTAATGCTGGGAATTGTGGCCGAAATTTGAGCTAGCATGGCGCGTCCGCCAATTGACGATTCAAAAGGCGCTCCAGATGGACCGCGCGTGACCACCTCGCCTTCCTCGCCTCCCAGGCCGCTGCTGAATGCGGCCACGATCTCGGCGGCCATCCTCACCGCCGTCATCTTTCTCATCGACCTCGCCACGCCGCTTGGCTACGGCATCGCGTCGCTCTATGCGGTGCCGCTGCTCGTGGGAACCTTTGCCGGCCCTCCCCGCTTTCAGCTGGTGGCCGCGCTGGTCGTATCGGCCCTGACCGTGGCCGGGGGACTGACGGGCAAGAGCGGCGTCCCGGCGCAGTACGTGCTGGCAAGCCGCGCTATCGCGCTGGGGCTCGTGTGGACGACCGCGGTGGTGCTCTCGCGGTTCCGGCGGACCTGGCTCGACCTGCGTGCCCGCACGAAGGACCTGGCCGACGTCAACTTTGCGATCGACCAGTCGGCCATCGTCGCCACCACCGACACACGCGGCCGCATCACGTACGTGAACGACAAGTTCTGCGAGATCTCCAGGTACTCGCGCGACGAGCTGCTCGGCAAGGACCACCGCATCCTGAACTCCGGCTATCACCCGAAGGAGTTCATCCGCGAGCTCTGGGTGACGATCGCCAACGGACGCATCTGGCGCGGCGAGATTCGCAACCGGGCCAAGGACGGCAGCCTCTACTGGGTCGATACGACGATCGTGCCGTTCCTCGACGACCGCGGGAAGCCGTATCAGTACATGGCGCTGCGCTACGAGATCACCGCACGGAAGGACTCGGAGGAACGGCTGCGCGAGCAGGAGGCGCTCGCCCGGCTCGGGCAGATGGCAGCCGTCGTCGCGCACGAGGTGAAGAACCCCATCGCGGGCATCCGCGGCGCGCTGCAGGTCATTTCGTCACGCATGCCGGCGGAGTCGCGCGACAAGCCGGTCGTCGGCGACATCATCGCCCGCCTCGACTCGCTGAACGGGATCGTGCACGACCTGCTCGTCTTTGCGCGGCCCCGGCAAGTGCGGCCGGAGCCGGTCGAACTCTCCCGGCTGCTCCGCAACACGCTGGACCTGCTGCACCGGGATCCGACCTTCGCGCACCTCGATGTTGCGCATCCGACGACCGAAGCGGTGGCCCGCGGCGACGCCGAGCAGCTGCAGCTGGTCTTCACGAACGTGCTGATGAACGCGGCCCAGGCCATGGGAGGCACGGGGCGCATCGCCATCTCGGTGACGCGGGTCGACGGGCAGTGGGCGGTCGCCGTCGCGGACGAAGGTCCGGGCATGGCACCCGAGGTCAGGGAGAAGGTGTTCGAGCCGTTCTTCACCACCAAACATCGGGGCACCGGCCTCGGGCTGCCCATCGCACGCCGCATCGTCGAGGCGCACGGCGGACGAATCGACATCAACACGCCGGCCGCCGGCGGCACGGTCGTCGAAATCGTGCTGCCCGCCGCGGTCTAGGCCGCGCCGGAAATCCGCCCACCGACCGGGAAGATTCCGCGCCGTCACCGCTCGCGTGACGGACAACTGTTGAAGATCCGGCCGGTTTCGCACTGGCACGCCCGATGCTCTCGAGACGGGCATGTTGTCCATCAGCGCGCGCGCGAGACCGGTCACGAGCCTCATGCTCATGGTGATCGTCGCGTGCTCGGCGGCAGGATGGACGCCGGTCGAGCGGACGGCGCTCTGCCAGCGGACGCAGAATCACTGCAACGCTGGCTTCACCACGGAGTCGATCGACTGCGTGGTGCATGATGCGTGCGACCAGCAGATGCTGGTGTGCTGCGCCCTGCCAGCGCCGCAACCGGTCGGCCAGGCTCCCCTGCCCCATGCCGCGCCGCTACCCGCCGACGCGGTCTCCGCGTCGCTGGTGGACACCATGCCCCTCGCGCGCTCCCGCAACGAGAGGGGCGCGCACATCACCTCGCCGCACTGGGTCCGTACGCTGGACCTCTCCGTCCTGCACCGGGTGTTCGTCCTCTGAGTTCGCTCGCCGGTGCGCGCATGCGCACCGGCCCTCGCGCCGTCTTTCAGGCCGACACCGAAGCACCCTGTCGACACGAGGAGCGAACCATGAGCCGCCGCACCGTGCGCCGTGAGAAAAGCTTCGAGGAAGAACCGCAGTACACCTGGATCGTGTATGCCGTCGCCATGGTGCTGGTCGGCGCCCTTGGCGGGTACGTCCTGTCGACCGCCACGCAGTCTGCGGCGGCCCCCACTCCGGCTGCCGGTGCCGGGCCGGCCGCAGCGGCCGCTGCGCCGGACGCGCACGTGGTGGACGAGGTGGCGCTGAAGACCTACCGCGACATCCTCACGCGCGATCCGAAGAACGCGCAGGCCGCCGTCAGCGCCGGCAACATGCTGTACGACGCGAAACGATTCGAGGAGTCGATTGGCTTCTACCAGCAGGCCATGGCCGCCAACGGTGGCGATGCGAACATCAGCACCGACCTCGGCACGGCGCTCTGGTACACAGGCCGTACGGACGCGGCGCTCGCTCAGTATGCGGTGTCGCTCGCGATCGAACCGACACACGCGCAGACGCTCTACAACATGGGAATCGTGAAGTCGGAGGGCAAGCGCGACTACCACGGCGCCGTCACGGCCTGGCAGACGCTGCTGGCGAATCATCCGCAGTACGCGAACGCCGCGACTGTCCGCACGATGATCGCCGATGCGCAGCGCAAGGCCGGCGTCGCGAACTGACCGAGGCGGGTACGGGCCAGGCGTGGGTGCCGGTGTTCAGGCGCCCAGCCCGCGGCGAGTGCGCACCACCTCGCTCTCGCCCGCCGCCCAGAGTGAGGGTGTGCCTCCACCTCGGCCCTTCGCCGGGCAGGGGGCTCAGTGCTCGCGCCGCCGGAAGAGACGGAACTCCGTCTGGTCACCTGCGTCGTGCGGCAGCGAGCATAACGTTCCGCAGTCGGGCGCCACGTGGTAGCCCGACCCGTGGTCGTGCAGCACCTCCTCCCACTCGTCCGACAGCCCCATGATCGCGTTCGCGGCGGTCGCCACCTGGTCGCGGGTGGCCCCGGGAAAACGCCGGCCGAGGATCGCCTCGACTTTCTGACGGTCAAGCATGATGTGGCTCCGTGTGTGGACGGACTAGGCAAAGCGGGTGCCCGGTTGCCTGCCGGCAACCCGGCAGTGCCCCCCGGCCTGCGCGGGTTAGACTAGAGCGTTGACGCGAGGTGTGCTGCCAACGAGGAGGTTCGAGATGAAGCAGGGATTCCGCGGACTCATGACCGGCATGGCTCTGGGCGCCGTGATGCTGGCGGCCAGCCTGTCGGCGCAGGGCCCGACCAAGGTGGAGTTGAAGGATGGCCAGGGCAAACCGGTGGGCACGGCCACGCTGACGGCGGCCGGTGGCATGGTGCACATCCAGCTCGACGTCAAGGGCCTGAAGCCCGGCGAGCACGCCATTCACATTCATGGCACGGCGAAGTGCGAGGGGCCGGCCTTCACGTCCGCCGGCGGCCACTTCAACCCGGCCGGCAAGAAGCATGGGCTGAAGAGTCCGGAGGGCCCGCACGCCGGCGACATGCAGAACTTCACGGTCGCCGCCGACGGGTCGTCGAAGGCCATGGTCATGGCCAACGGCATCACCATGGGCGCGGAGCCGAACTCCGTGTTCGCCAACGGCGGCACCGCCCTGGTGATTCACGCCGGTCCCGACGACATGGTCACCGACCCGGCGGGCGCGGCCGGCGATCGCATCGCCTGCGGCGTGATCACCAAGTAGCCCGCTCCACGACACGTTCTCTCCGCCGCAACCATCCCGCCACGCCCGTGGCGGGATGGCCATCCGGCATCAGCCCCTCGCCCCGCGCCACAGCTCCCCGACCTCTCGTTCGAGCGCCACCGCCTGCGGGAACAGGACGTTGTTCTCGAGATGGATGTGGGTCCGCAGGTCGCGATCGAACGCTTCGAGCGCCTGGTAGCACGCCCGATAGGTGGCGCAGCCGTCGTCCGGCACCCGGAAGTTGGCGGTCAGCGCCCTGAGCACCTCCAGCTCGTTGCCCGCGCCCCGGTGTTCCTCTTCCATCATGCGGATCGGGTTGGCGACCGTGCCGAAGATATCCGGCGGGGGCGCTTCCTGCCGTGATGCGCTGCGGGCGAGGGCGCGGATGTACGGGAACAGGATTTCCTCCTCCTTGCGCAGGTGCAGGCGCAGCTCGTCGCCAACCGCCGCGAAGTGCTCCCGCACAACCCCCAGCTCGGGATGGCGCCCGGCGTGCGCGGCCAGCAGGCGGTCCAGGTGCGCCGCGATCTCGACGAGCTGCCGCCGCACGAACGTGTGATGCGTGCGGACGATGTAGTCGGCCAGCGCGTCGGCGGGCCACGAGGCGTCAGGCACCTCACGACGCTCGTCCGCCTGCCCCAGGCTGTCCAGCGCGGCGTGCACGATGCGTGGGTCGATTCCGGCGTGCCGGCAGGCCTCGTCGAGCGTGCGGCGCGCGCCGCGGCAGAAGTCGAGCCCGTGCGACTGGAGCACCGCCGCCGCCCGGTAGTCCGCGCCCACGATGGCGCCCAGTGTCTCGTCGCCTCGCCACTCCATACGTGCCCTCCCGCCCTCAGGCTGACCGCACTTCGATGGCCCAGCGTCGCACCGTCCGGCGTGGCCCGGGTATGACGGACGTCATACCGCGCGCGCACGGCTGGCGGGAGACTGCTCCAGACATCACGTCATCCGGAGGAAGGCGCATGAAAACGAAGTGGATCGCGTTTGTCGCGGTCATCCTGGTCTCGTTCACCGTGCTCGGCTGGGCCGGCGTGCGGATCTATCAGTCCGCCCCGCCCATCCCGTCGGAGGTTCGCACGGAGTCCGGCGTCCTGGTGCTCACGGGCACCGACATCCAGGCGGGCCAGAACGTCTGGCAGTCGATGGGCGGCATGGAACAGGGATCGATCTGGGGACACGGCAGCTACGTCGCTCCCGACTGGACCGCCGACTGGCTGCATCGCGAGTCAGTGCTGGTGCTGGACGACTGGAGCACGCAGGAACACAACCAGCCGTTTGCGCAGCTGTCGCCCGAGGCACAGGCCGGGCTGCGGCAGCGGCTCGTAAGCGCATCGCGAACCAATCGGTACGATCCGGCCACCGGGCGGCTCACCATCTCCGACGCCCGTGCGCGAGCCATCGCGGCCAATACCGACTACTACACCGCCCTCTTCCGCGACGGCCGCGCCGAGTACGCCATTCCGCCCGGCACACTCGTCGACACCAGCCGCGCGCGCCAGCTGGCCGCCTTCTTCTTCTGGACGTCCTGGGCCGCGTCGACGAACCGCCCTGGCGACGACGTCACGTACACCAGCAACTGGCCGCACGAGGACCTGGTCGCGAACCGCCCGACCGGTGAAGCGATCGTCTGGACCGGCGTGAGCATCATCATGCTGCTCGGCGGCATCGGCCTGATGGCCTCGTGGTATGCGGCACGCAAGCCCCACCCCCCCGAGATGCCGGCTCCAGCCGACGACCCGCTGCTCGGGGCCCGGTCCACCCCGTCGCAGCGCGCGCTGGTCAAGTACTTCTGGGTGGTGGCCGCGCTCATCCTCGCGCAGATGGGCATGGGGGTGGTCGCCGCCCACTACGGCGTGGAGGGCGACGGCTTCTACGGACTGCCCATCGACGGCATCCTCCCGTACGCCGTCGTGCGCACGTGGCACGTGCAGCTCGGCCTGTTCTGGATTGCCACCGCATGGCTGGGTGCCGGCCTCTACATCGCCCCGGCGGTCGCCGGCCGTGAGCCGGCGTGGCAGCGTGCGGGCGTGAACGTGCTCTTCGGCGCGCTGCTGGTGGTCGTCGCGGGATCGATGGCCGGACAGTGGTTGAGCATCAAGCAGATGCTGCCGGACTCGCTCTGGTTCTGGTTCGGCCACAGCGGGTACGAGTACATCGATCCTGGCAGGGCCTGGCAGCTCGCGCTCCTCACGGGGCTGCTCCTCTGGCTCGTCCTCATGGCCCGTGGCATCGTGCCCGCCCTGAGGCGCGGGGGCGAGGAGAAGCCGATCCTGACGCTGCTGCTCGTCGCCACCGTGGCGATCGCCGGCTTCTACGGCGCGGCGCTCGGATACGGACGGCACACGAATCTCGCCGTGGCCGAGTACTGGCGGTGGTGGGTCGTGCACCTGTGGGTCGAGGGGTTCTTCGAGGTGTTCGCGACGGTCGTGATCGCGTTCCTCTTCGCGCGTCTCGGCCTGGTCAACCTCCGCACGGCGGGCGAGGCCACGGTGCTGGCCGGGACGATCTTCCTCGCAGGCGGCATCATCGGCACCCTGCATCATCTCTACTTCGCCGGCACGCCGACCTTCGTGCTGGCGCTGGGCTCGGTGTTCAGCGCCCTCGAGGTCGTGCCACTGCTGTTCGTGGGCTACGAGGCGTGGGAGAACCTGCAGCTGTCCCGGTCGGCGCCGTGGGTGCAGAAGTACCGCTGGCCGATCTACTTCTTCGTCGCGGTGGCGTTCTGGAACCTCGTCGGGGCCGGGCTGTTCGGGTTCATGATCAACCCGCCGGTGGCGCTCTACTACATGCAGGGCCTGAACACGACACCCGTGCACGGACACGCGGCGCTCTTCGGCGTCTACGGGATGCTGGGCATGGGCCTGACCCTCTTCTGCCTGCGCGCGATGCACCCGGACCGCGTCTGGAAGGAGGGCATGGTCCGCTTCGCGTTCTGGAGCATCAACGTCGGCCTGTTCGCCATGGTCACCTTCAGCCTGCTGCCCGTCGGCCTGATGCAGACGTGGGCATCGGTCGAGCACGGCTACTGGTACGCGCGCAGCGCGGAGTTCCTCGGCGGCGACGTCATCCGGCAGCTGAGGTGGATGCGCGTCATCGGCGACACCATCTTCGCCGCCGGCACCGTTGCGCTCGTGCTGTTCATCGTCGGCCTTTCGAAGGGATACTCCTACGTGCGCGCGGCGGCACCGGTCGTAAAGGGCCGCTCCGCGCCTCATGTCGCATGACACCCATCGAGCAGATCCTCCGGGAGACACCCAGCTTCCGCCGACTGTCCCCGGAGGATCGCCAGCGCGTGGCCGAGGTGAGCCGGCTGCGCGCCTACGCCAGGGGCGAGCTCGTCTTCGCCGAGGCGGAGCCATCGGACTTCTTCTACTCGTTGGCCTCCGGCCGCGTGAAGGTGGCCAAGATGCTGCCGAGCGGCAAGGAGCTGATCCTCGAGGTGTTCGGCGCCGGCGAGCCGCTTGGCGCCGTCGCCGTCTACGAAGCGCGCCCCTTCCCGGCGTCCGCGATCGCGATGGAGGACACCACCTGCATCCTGATCCCGCGCGCGGCGTTCTTCGCGCTGCTGGAGCGCCACCCCACCCTCGTCCGCGGCATTCTCACCGGGCTGACGCTGCGGCTCATCGAACTCACCAAGCGGCTCGCCGAGCTCTCCGGGGGCCGCGTCGAGGCGCGGTTCGCCCGCCTCTTCCTCAAGCTCGCGCACGACATCGGCGTGCTCCGCGACGAGGGGACGTTCGTCGCCCTCCCGCTGTCGCGGCAGGACCTGGCCGACATGACCGGCACCACCATCGAAACCTGCATCCGCATCATGAGCCGCTGGGGCAAGGACGGCATCGTCCGGACCGAACCGGATGGCTTCGTCGTGCTGGACCCCGACACGCTCGAGGCGCTCGCCGCCTCGTAACCCGCCGGACCCGCCATCTGGCGGCGCGCCGGGCTCGCGGCGCGACGCGAAGACGCCGCCGCGTCCGCCTGCCGGTCGAGCTTGCGACCACGGCCGTTCTGCTGCCATCCTGCCGTTCGCATGCCCGCCGCCCACGCACGTCTGACGCAGATCGCCGACCTGCTCGACTATCACATCGCGGCCTACGACCGGGAGTGGCGGTACACGTACGTGAATGCCGCAGCGGAACGCATGCTCGGCCGGCCCCGCGAGGCGCTGCTCGGGCGATCCATCTGGGAGCTGTTTCCCGAGGCGGTCGGCAACCAGTACTACCGTGAGCTGCACGACGTCGCGGCAACGGGGCAATCGGTGCACAGCGACCACTATTACGCCCCGTTCGACCAGTGGTTCGAGAACCACATCTACCCGCTGCCGGACGGGATCGTCGTCCTCGCTCGCGAGGTCACCGACGAGCGCCGGCAGGCCTTGGCACTGCGCCGGACGCAGGATGCGCTGGCAGCCGCCCAGGAACGGCTGCAGCTCGCGCTGGACGCAGCGGAGATGGTCGCGTGGGATTGGGAGGCGGCCTCCGATCGCCTGACTCTGTCCTCCGCCGCCACGCTGATCCTCGGCACCGACAATGGCGACCTCCTGCAGCAGGCCGGCGCAGGCCCGGCCCTGCACCCGTGCGGGCGCGACCGCACGCCCGAGTCGTGGCGCATCCAGCTTCCGTTCGTCCGGCCCGATAGCGGGCAGACGATCTGGCTCGAGGACCGTGGCCGCATCAAGACCGACGTGGAGGGGCGCGCCGTGAGCGCCTGCGGCGTGCTGATGAACATCACGGAGCGTGTCCGCCTCGAAGCGCGGCTCCAGGAGCATGTCGACGAACTGGCAGAGGCCAATCGCGTGAAGGACGAGTTCCTGGCGACGCTCTCGCACGAACTGCGCACCCCGCTGAACGTGATCCGCGGCCGGCTGCACATGCTGCCGCTCGCTGCGGGCGAGCAGGACATGACCAGGCACGTGGCGGTGATCGACCGGAACAGCGCGGTCATCGAGCGGATCGTCGGCGACCTGCTCGACGTCGCCCGCACCACGCGAGGCCAGTTGCAGCTCGATCGCGATCACGTGGCCTGCGCGCAGATCATCCACGCAGCCGCGATGGCCGCGCAGCCCGCGGCCGACGCCAAGCAGATCGCGCTCACGGTGGACATCGGCGACGCGCTGCCTGCCCTGTGGGCCGACGGCGCGCGGCTCCAGCAGGTGGTGTGGAACCTGGTGAACAACGCGGTCAAGTTCACGCCGCCTGGGGGACGGGTGACGGTGACGGCCCGGCACGAGGATCCCACGCTCGTGATTCGCGTGATCGACTCCGGCATTGGCATCGACCCGGCAGTCCTGCCGAGGGTCTTCGACGCGTTCTGGCAGGCCGAGGCTGGCACGACGCGACGGTTCGGCGGCCTCGGCCTCGGCCTGGCCGTGGCACGCACGCTGGTGGAACTGCACGGGGGGCGGATCGAGGCCCGCAGCGAGGGGCTCGACCGCGGTGCGACGTTCGAGATTCGCCTGCCCGTCAGCCCCGTCTCGGCGAGTGGTGGACCCGAGCCACTTGCGCTCCAGCGCTGAGCGCGGTGCGGCTGCTGACCGCCTTCCCCGTCGTGCGCGTGCCTCCCGGCAGGCGCCGACATTCCGGCACGGGGGGTCGGCATCCGGCCGAACAGGCCGGGATCTGCGCCAGTTCGGCTGGCACATCGCGTGCTCCCTGTTCGGTACGGCGAAGCGCCCCGCGCCGACGGTGCCCAGCCCGCCGGCTCGCGGGCTGGCGCGGTCCGTCACCGGCGGCGGGCCGGGAAAAGGTGAGGTTCGGTCATGATCGCGCTCAAGAACATCCTCGTGGCGACCGATTTCGGCGAGGCCTCCGATGCCGCCCTGGCGTATGGCCGCGAACTGGCCCGCACCTTCGACGCCACGCTGCACGTCCTGCACGTGGCCGACGACGTGTACGTGCGGCTGGGTGGCGACGCCTACGTCGCCGTGCTCCCTGAGCTGCAGAAGGACGTCGAGCAGGCGGCGCACACCTCCCTGGACAACCTGATCGGCGTGCCGGCCGCGGGTGAACCGGCCGTGCAGAAGGTCGTGCTCACGTCCGCCTCGACGGCCGCGGCGGTCGTGCAGTACGCCAAGGACACATCGATCGACCTCATCATCGTCGGCACGCACGGCCGGGGCGCGGTGGCGCACCTGCTGATGGGCAGCGTCGCCGAACGCATCGTCCGGACGGCGCCGTGCCCGGTGCTGACCGTCCGGCACCCGGAGCACGAGTTCGTGCACCCCGATGCGTTGAGCACCACCACGCGGGCCTGACGTGCGCGAAGTCACGCCCCCGTCACCGGCTGCCGATCAGCTCGACAGCCCGCGCCTGCTCCTGCGCGACGGCACCGCGGCGTCCGTCCGCCTGTCGACGGCGGAGGATCACGAGGCCATCCGGCGCTTCTTCCACGACCTGTCGCCGGAGTCCCGCCGCAAGCGGTTCTTCACGTCGTCCGAGCCGTCCACGGCCCTGATCGAGCGCATGGCGGACTCGACCGACCCGTCGAAAGGCCTCACGCTGCTCGTGCACCGCGTCAAGTCGGACGACGTGCGTCCCGTCGCGATCGCGTCCTACATGGCCATGAACCGGCGCGTGGCGGAAGTCGCCTTCGCCGTGGACGACAGCTTTCACGGGCGGGGCCTCGCCACCATCCTTCTCGAGCGGCTGGCCGCGCTGGCGGCGCACCAGGGATTCGAGCGGTTCCAGGCGAGCACGTTCGGCGACAACTACGCGATGCTCGAAGTGTTCCGCGACTCGGGGTTCGAGATCAGGTCGAAGGCGACGGCCGACGTCGTGGACGTGCAGCTGGCGCTGACGCTGTCGGCCGATGGCCTGCGCCGTGCGGAAGAGCGCGATCGGGCGGCCACGGCGGCGTCGCTCGTGCCGCTGCTGCGGCCGTCGGCCGTTGCCGTGATCGGCGCGTCGCGCGACCCGGCCAGCATCGGACGGCGCGTGTTCGACGCCGTGAGGAGCAGCGGCTTCAAGGGCGCGGTCCATCCGGTGAACGCGAGCGCCGCCGACATCGACGGCGTGGCGAGCTACCGATCCGCACGCGAGCTGCCCCGCGGCACCGACCTCGCGGTCATTGCCGTGCCGGCGGCACGGGTCCTCGAGGTGGTGGACGACTGCGCGGCAGCGGGCGTCAAGTCGCTCGTCGTCATCAGCGCGGGCTTCGCCGAAGCCGGGACCGACGGCCGCGTGCTGCAGCGAACCCTGGTGGAGCGCGTGCGGCATCACGGCATGCGCATGGTCGGCCCGAACTGCATGGGCGTGCTGAACGCGGCGGCGGGTGTTCGCCTGAACGCCTCGTTCTCGCCGATCATGCCGACGGCGGGCCGTGTCTCGCTGCTGTCCCAGAGTGGCGCGCTCGGCATCGCGGTCATCGAGCTGGCGACGGCACGGCAGGTGGGGCTGTCGAGTTTCGTCAGCGTCGGCAACAAGGCCGATGTCTCGGGCAACGACCTGCTCCAGTTCTGGGAGCACGACCCGGACACGTCGGTGATGCTGCTGTACCTGGAGTCGTTCGGCAATCCGCGGCGCTTCGCGCGCCTCGCCCGGCGCATCGCGCGGTCCAAGCCGATCGTCGCCGTCAAGGCCGGGCGCACGCGGGCCGGGTCGCGTGCCGCCGGCAGCCACACCGCCGCGCTGGCGGCGAGCGATGTCGCCGTCGACGCCCTGTTCGAGCAGTCGGGTGTCATCCGGGCGGAGACGATCCACGAGATGTTCGACATCGCGGCCTGCCTCGATGCGCAGCCGCTGCCCGCGGGCAAGCGGGTGGCGATTGTCACGAACGCCGGGGGCCCCGGCATCCTCGCGGCGGACACGTGCGTCGCCGCCGGGCTCGACGTGGTCGAGTTCGCCGACGTCACCCGCGAGCAGCTGCGGGCATTGCTCCCGGCCGAGGCGAGCGTTGCGAACCCAATCGACATGATCGCGTCCGCGGGCCCCGACCAGTACCGGCGCGTGATCGAGACCGCGCTGGCGGCTCCAGAGGTGGACGCGGTGCTGGTGATCTTCACGCCCGTCGATCGCCGCCAGGCGCCGGACACCCTGCGCGCCATCCGCGACGCCGTTGCGGCCGGGCGCGCGGCCGGTGCGACCGGCAAGCCGGTCCTGGCCTGCGTGCTCGCGGAGCCTGGAGTGCCCGCGCCGCTGGCCATCGAGTACACGCGTCCAGGACAGACGTCCGAATCCGCAGACGCAGCGGTGCCGCCAACCGTGCGCGAGACGGTGCCGGCCTACAGCTTCCCGGAGGATGCCGCACGTGCCCTCGGCAAGATCGCGGCCTATGCGGCGTGGCGTGCACAGCCCCCGGCGCTGTTCTGGAGCTTCGACGACATCCGTGCCGAGGAGGCGCGCGATCTGTGCCGCGCGGTCGCGGAGGGGCGCGGCGCCGACTGGCTGACGCCGGAGGAAGCCAGGCGCGTGCTGAACGCCTTCGGACTGCCCCTGCTGCCGACGGTGATGGCGCGCAGCGCGGACGAGGCCGCGGCTCTCGCCGCGGTGTTCGGCTACCCGGTGGTCGCCAAGCTGCAGGCCCGGCGCCTGCTGCACAAGAGCGACGTGGGGGCAGTGCAGGTGGGGCTCGCCACGGAACGGGCGGTGCGTGCGGCGTTCCGCGACCTGACGGCGATCGCCGAGCAGCAAGGCGCGACGGACGTCGCCGAAGGCGAGGGCGTCGTCATCCAGCCGATGATCAGCGGTGGCGTGGAGACGATGGTGGGCATCACGGAGGACCCGCTGTTTGGTCCGCTCGTCGCCTTCGGGCTCGGCGGGATCCACGTCGAGGTACTGGGTGACGTCCGCTTCCGGATCGCGCCGCTGACCGATCGGGATGCCGACGAGCTGCTCCGCGGCATCCGCGGCTACAAGCTGCTCGAAGGCTACCGCGGCCATCCGCCGGTGGATCTGGCCGCGCTCCGCGAACTGCTGCTGCGCATCGCGCGGCTCGCCGAAGAGGTGCCGGAGATCGCCGAGCTCGATCTCAACCCGGTGATCGCCCTGCCGCCAGGCAACGGCTGCCGCATCGTGGACGCGCGGATTCGCGTCGGCGCGCCTCGGCAGCCTCTGCTGGCACCGGCGGGAGCCGCTCCCGGCGAAGGGCTGCCGCGGGCGGGCACGCCGTGAAGCGCGCGTTCGCCCTTACCGCCGGCCTGATCGTTGCGGTGGCCGCCGGCGGATACCTGCTGTGGCGGCGGGACTCCTCGCGGCTCGCCCAGCGCATCGAGGCGCACGGGCACGTCATGCTCGAGACGTTCACGCGCGACCGGGTGTCCACGCTGCCCGATCCGGTGGCCCGGTACTTCAGGCGCGCCCTGCCCGAGGGCCAGCGGCACATCCGCTTCGCCCGCCTTGCACAGGAGGGACAGTTCCTGCTCAACGGCTCGTGGGTGCCCTTCACCGCGACGCAGCTGTTCTCGGGCCGCCCCGCCGGGTTCGTGTGGGACGCACGCATCAGCGCCGCGCCGCTGCTGCCGGTGTTCGTGCGCGACAGCTACGTGGGCGGTGTCGCCGGCATGCGGGCATCGATGCTCGGCGTGTGTCCCATCGTGAACCAGTCGGGTACGCCGGAGCTGAACGCCGGTGCCCTGATGCGCTATCTGGCGGAGTCGGTGTGGTTCCCCACGTCGCTCCTGCCGGGCAACGGTGTCACGTGGGCGCCGGTGGACGACCGCTCGGCGACGGCCACCCTGAGCGACAGGGGCACGACGGTGTCGCTGACATTCACCTTCAACGCGGACGGCGACGTGGTCGAGGTGTACAGCCCCGACCGCTTCCGCGAAGAGAACGGCCGGTTCGTGCCGACGCCGTGGCGCGTGCGGGCGCTGGGCTATGACACCCAGCGCGGGGTGCGCATCATGAGCCCGGCGGAGGTGGAGTGGGTGATGCCGGACGGGCCGCAGCCGTACTGGCGGGGGACGATCACCAGGGTGGAGTACGAGTAAGCTAGCCCCCGTGCACCCCCACGTGCGCGGCACAGCGCGCACCGTGCGGATGCCCCACTCCCTCGAGCCAGCGCACCCACTGCGGAATGCCCGCGCCGGTCGTCGCCGACACCGGGATCACCGTCGGCTTCGGCATCACCAGGGCGAGGTTCTCCTCGATGCGCTCGAGGCTGACGTTGCCGAGCGCCGGGAGCAGGTCGATCTTCGTGATCAGCACGAGATCGGCCTTGCGGAACATCGTCGGGTACTTGAGCGGCTTGTCCTCGCCTTCGGTCACCGACAGTGCCACGACATTGACATCCTGCCCGAGATCGTAGACCGCCGGGCACACCAGGTTGCCGACGTTCTCGATGAACAGGATGTTGAGATCGCGCCAGGGCAGGTGATGCAGGCCCTTGTGCACCATGTCGGCATCGAGGTGGCACGCCGACCCGGTGGTGATCGCCTCGGCCACGATACCGGCCGCGCGCACGCGGCGTGCGTCGTTGTCCGTCGCGAGGTCCCCGACAAGCACGCCCAGCTTCTTCGACGGACCGAGCACGCGGGCGGTCGCCTCGAGCACGGCGGTCTTCCCCGAGCCAGGTGATCCCATCAGGTTGATCGCCGTGACGTGATGGTCGTGGAAGTGCTCGCGATTGTGCCGCGCCGCCCGATCGTTGTTCGCGAGGATGCGCTCGTGCACCGCCACCGGCACGATGTCGCTGTCACCGCAACCACAGGAATCGCACATCACGGCACCTCCAGTTCGAGCCTCTCCAGCACGATTTCGTCTCCTGCAGCCAGCCGTCCCGGGCGGCCGCAGACCTCACAGACCAGCTTTCGCCCCGGCACGAGATCCCCGTGCCCGGACGGACAGGTCCAGCGCTCAGGGATCTCCTCCACGTCGAGCGGCGCCCCTTCGCAGATCGTCCGCACGCGGAAGTTGTCGTAGGCGGTCTTCAGCAGGGGGACGTCCACCCCCGCCGAGCGGCCGATGCGCACGAGCACCCGCCTGACCGACAGGGCCCGACACTCGCGGGCGCGCGCCTCGATCTGATCGAACATCGCCTGGACAATCGAGTATTCGTGCATCGCGGGCCTCGTCAGCGTCACCCTTCCACCACACGACCGGACGCGCGGCTGCCGGCCATGGCCGGACCGCGCTGTTCGCGCTCGCCCGCCTCGACGAAGGCCGGCGGCCGTTTTTCGAAGAAGGCTCGCAGACCCTCGGCGAACCCGGGTCCGTTCGCGGCGCGGGCCAGGTGATCCAGTTCACGGTCCAGGTGTTCGTCCAGGCGGTCCATGCCAGACGCCTGGTTCATGAGTTCCTTCGCCACGGCGAACGCCCGCGCAGGGCCCTGCGCCAGCTGCTGCGCCATGGCCATCACGCCCTCGTCGAACGACTCGACCGGCAGGACTGCCGTCACCAGCCCGTAATCCCTGGCCCGCCAGGCATCGAGCCGCGGGTTGAGCAGCAGCAGCTCGAGCGACCGCCGCAGACCGATCAACCGAGGCAGCATGAAGGTGGTGCTCTCGGCGCCCGTCAGCGCCGTCTTCGAGTAGGCCCACTCGAACGAGGCACGCTCGGAGGCCACGACGATGTCGCAGGCCATGGCGATGCCGAGCCCGCCGGCAGCGGCCATGCCGTCCACCGCGGAGACGAAGGGCTTCGATGCCCGGCGGATCTCGGAGATGGCGCTGTGGATGTACTCGAGGATCTGCTTGAAGACGTCGCCGTAGGGCACGGCCGCCGACCCCGTCGACCCGGGGGCGTTCGTCAGGTAGCGCAGGTCGGACGCGTTGCCGCCGTCGCGAATGAACTTCAGGTCCGCGCCGCTGCAGAACATGCCGGGAAGGCCTCGCAGGACGACCACGCGCACCTCCGGGTCGCGCGCGAATGCCAGCGCCGCGCGCCGGAAGTCCTGCGCCGTCGCCACGTCCATCGCGTTGAACCGCGAAGCGCGGTCGATCGTGATGAGGCCGACCGCGTCGTTCCGCTCGGTCCGGATGGTCACCACGGCATGGCCGATTGCTGACGGCTGATCGCTCATTGGATGAAGGCCGCTCCCCTGCCCCCTTCGCCTGATCCCGCCCGCTGGTAGCCCCAGAGGCGTTCGCAGATGTGCAGCGACGCCGGCGGCATCAGCCGTCCCCGGCTATCCACCAGCCACGGATGCATCGGGTCGGTGGCACGTGCCAGCGTATCGAGATCCACCAGGCCGGAAGCGACCAGGTCGAGAGCCGCCGACAGCAGCGGCCCCGACGCCGCGTGGATCATCCACTCCTGGTGGGCGAACACGTAGGCCTTGAACATGTCGGTCGCGTTCCATTCGAGCGCCCTGGCGACCAGCGGCGACACGGGGAACGGCGACGTGCGCGCGATGAGCGGGCCGGCGTCGGGTTCCTCGGTGACCAGGTGCACCGTGGCACAGGTCTCCGTCTGCCCGTCCCGGATCGCGTCGCGCACGGCGCGCAGCCCCGCATACGCCGGACTGCCGTCCGCGCGACGGATCAGGAGGTCGCTGAAGTGCAGGTTGATCAGCCGGTTCCTGTAGGCCTCCAGCATCGGAGGCGTCAGGAGGTAGAGGTAACCGTCGAGCAGCACGAGATCGGGCCTGAAACGCTCGAGCATGGCCGCGGTCTCGCGGTCGTAGGCCTGGCGCGCTGCGATGTCGCGGTACACCGACGCCGAGCCGCGGGCGCGGTAGAACGCCGCGATCGGATGACCGACGAGCGGCACACCCGCGGCCTCGATCGCGGCGGCCTCGGCACACTCCGGCTCGCTCGTGATCGCGCAGACGATCCGGTACGACCGGCCATGGTGCGGGTCCTGCCGGAGCAGGTGCAGCAGGCCAGGCGCCCGGCGCGAACACAGGACCGCGACACGGAGGGGGCGTCGGGTGGTCAGCATATGCGTGGGAGCAGTTCCCCTTCGGGCTCCGCGATGAACCGGCGTCCGAAGCCGGTGTCCAGGATCACCTGCCCCGACCGGTCGTCCGTGCAGGTGCCGATGATGGCGGCGTCGGCACCGAGCGGGTGCGATCGCAGGGAGGCGAGCACCGCATCGGCGAAGGCCGCCTTGACCCCGAGCAGGGCCTTGCCCTCGTTGGCGACCAGCAGTGGGTCGATGCCCACCAGTTCGGCCACGCCCCGGGTGGCGTCCCGCACGGGCAGAGCCGCCTCGTCGAGCACGATGGCCACCCGGCTCTTCGCGGCCAGTTCGTGCAGCGCGCTGGCCACGCCGCCGCGCGTCGGATCCTTCATCGCCGTGATCGCCCGCGGATCGCGCGCGATGGCCGTCCGTATGAGCCCGTTGAGGGGCGCGACGTCCGACACCAGCGGCGCCTCGATGGCCAGCCCGTGCCGCGTGGCCATCACCGCCATGCCGTGATCGCCGATCGTGCCGGTGACGATGATGCGGTCGCCGACGCCCAGGCCGTTGTCGCGGATGAGGGTCGGCGTGAGCGCAATGCCGGTCGTGTTGATCACGATGCGGTCGATTTCGCCGCGGCCCATGACCTTCGTATCGCCCGTGATGACGCGCGCGTGCGCCTCGCGGCACGCCTGGTTCATCGACGCCAGGATCCGTTCGAGATCCGTCCTGGGGAACCCCTCCTCGATCACGACCGCGCAGGTGAGGCCGAGCACCTCGGTCGCTCCCATCATCGCCAGGTCGTTCACCGTGCCGCAGATCGCGAGGCGGCCGATGTCGCCTCCCGGAAAGAAGGGGGGCGCGATGACGTGAGAATCCGTGCTCAGCACGAGCCATCGGTCGCCGACCCTGACCGCCGCACCATCGTCCATGGCGTCGAGGCCGATGATGCCGGCCGGCACCTCCGGGTCGCCGATGAACGCATCGTGGAAGGTCTCTTCGATCAGGCGGCGCATGGCCCGGCCGCCGGCGCCGTGCTTCATCAGAATGCGGTCGTCGGCTGGCATCACCGTGCTCATGCGACACCTCCACTCGGGGTCCCACTCGGAGTCTGGGGCGCGCACCGCAGGCACGCCTCGCTTGCGGACGGCCGAAGGTCCGGCACGCCGCCGTACTGGTGCCAGATCTTGCAGGTGCCCTCGCTGCTGACCATGCAGGCGCCGACCGGGGCGTCGGGCACGCACTCGCGCCCGAACAGCGGGCAGTCGGTTGGGGACGCGATGCCGGCCATGATGTTGCCGCAGATGCACTGACGCACGAGCGAGGACGGCGCCCGGTGCCACAGGGACGCCACGTCGATGGTGAACCGCCGGCGTGCGTCGTACCGGGCGTGCTCGTCGCGCAGCCGCAGGTTGCCGTTCGGAATGTGCGCGATGCCGCGCCAGCGTCCGCCGATTGGCCGGAACACCTCCCACAGCTGCTGCTGGGCATTGCGGTTGCCCTCGCGGGTGACGCAGCGCGGGAACATGTTGGCCACTTCGGCGCGGCCCTCGTGGATCAGCTCCGCGAGACGCAGCAGCGCCGCGAGGATGTCGAGCGGCTCGAACCCGGCGACGACCACCGGAATCCGGTGGCGCGCCACGAACGGCTCGAAGATCCCCCACCCGGTGATCGTCGCCGCGTGTCCGGCGGCGAGGAACCCTTCGACGCGGCTGCCCGGCATCTCGGCCACGATCTCCATCACCGGCGGGATGAACTTGTGCGCCGAGAGCACGGAGAAGTTCGGGGGCGGGTCGGCCAGCAACACCGCCGCGGTCGCGACCGCGGTCGTCTCGAAGCCGGTGCCGAAGAACACGACCTCCTCGGTGGTCGATCGCGCCAGATCCGCTGCCTGCGCGACGCTGTACACCACGTCCACGCGGGCCCCGGCGGCCCTGGCGTCGGCCAGCGAACCGGCAGACCCCGGCACGCGCACCATGTCGCCGTAGGTCGCGACGCGCACGCCCTGCAGGGCGAGCGCCACCGCCTCGTCGATCTCCGGCATGTCGGTGATGCACACCGGGCAACCGGGCCCCATGATCACGTTCAGGTCGCGCGGCAGCGTCGCGCGCAGCCCGAAGCGGGCAATCGCCTGCTCGTGGCTCCCGCACACGTGCATCACCGACACGGGACGATGGCCGATGGCGTCGACGGTGCGGGCGAGCGCGGCGGAGAGGGCGCGGGCGCGTCCCGGATCGCGGAACTCGAGGGCGCTCATGACTGGCCTGCCTGGATCTCGCCGCGCACGTCGGCCGCCATCAGGTCTTCAGGCCCCTGCCCGGTGTTCTCGCGCAGGAGCTGCTCGTACAGGTCGAGCGTCGTCTGCACGTCCTCGGGCGGGATGCGGCGGATCGCGAAGCCCACGTGGTTCAGCACGTAGTCGCCCGGCTGGACCGGCTCGTCCACGAGGTCGAGCCGCACGCGCCGCTTCACGCCCCAGAAGTCCACCGTCGCCGTGAGGTCGCTGACCTCGATCACCCGTCCCGGGACACCCAAGCACATGTTGCACGCTCCAGACGCGAGCCTACGCCGTGCAGGCCGACGCAATCACGGCCTGCCCGAGGGCGATGCCGCCGTCACCGGGCGGCACGTCGCGGTGCAGGCGGACATCCACGCCGTCGAGCCCGGCCAGCACCGACTCGGCCAGCCGCGCGTTCACGAAACAGCCCCCGCTCAGCACCACCGGGAGCGCACCGCACCGGCGACGCGCGCGGTACACGACGGCACTGGTGGCGCGGGCCAGCGTGTCGTGGAACCGGGCGGCGATGACGGCCACGCCGCACCCGCGTGCCGCATCCGCCACGGCGGCGCGGACGGTCGGACGCAGGTCGATTTCGAGCGGGTCGCGCGCCAGATCCAGGTCGAACGGGTAGGTGCCGTGTCGATCCGGAGCCACGGCCTGGTTCCACTCGAGCGCCAGCTGGCCCTCGAAGGCGGCACGGGTCCGCTGAAGGAAGAGCGCGGCGAACGCGTCGAAATAGCGCCCCACGCCCCGCGCCTGCGCCACATGGACGTGCTGCCGCAGGAGCGTCTCCACCGCCTGGCGCGCGCGAGCGTCGACGTGCCGCAGCAGCGCCTCGGCGTCGGGCGGCAGCGCGCCGTCCCACGCGTCGAGCAGCAGGGCCATGGCCGCGCGCCAGGGTTCGCGCACGGCCGCGTCGCCGCCGAGCAGGGCGAGTGGACGGAAGGTGGCGAGACGCTCGAAGCGAGCTGGCGTGGCGAGCAGCACTTCCCCGCCCCAGCTCGTGCCGTCGGTGCCGAAGCCGGTGCCGTCGTAGGCGACCCCGATCACCGGCCCTGCCAGCCCGTGCTCCGCCATGGCCGACACGATGTGGGCGTGATGGTGCTGCACACGAACGAGCGGCAGCCGCTGCTGCTCGGCGAACATCGTCGAGAGGTAGTCGGGGTGCAGGTCGCAGGCCACCAGTTCCGGGGTGATGTCGAGGAAGCGCGACAGGCGCGCCACCGACGACTCGAGCGACCGGTAGGTTTCCAGGTTCTCGAGGTCGCCGATGTGCGGCCCGAGGAAGGCCTCGGCGCCCGACGCGAGACAGAACGTGTTCTTCAGCAGCGCGCCGGTGCCGAGGACCGGCGTGTGCACGGGCGCCGCGAGCCGGACCGCACGCGGCACGTACCCGCGCGAACGCCGGATCAGCAGCGGGCCGCCCGCGACGACGGCTGCGACCGAATCGTCGCAGCGTGTCCGGATGTCGCGGTCGTGCACGAGCGCAAGGTCCGCGATGCCGGCCAGGCGCCGGATCGCCTCATCGTTGGTGAACGCGATCGGTTCGTCCGAGCGGTTGCCCGACGTCATCACCAGCGGTCCGCCGACGTCGCGCAGCAGCAGGTGGTGCAGCGGCGCGTAGGGCAGCATCAACCCGACCTGCCGGTTGCGCGGCGTGACGGACGGTGCCAGCGGCAGGTCCGCGTCCGCGCGGCGGTCCACCAGAACGATCGGCCGCTCGGGCGAGGCGAGCAGCGCGCGCTGGACGGGCCCGATCAGGCCGTACACGGCCGCGTCGTCGAGCGACGCCACCATGACCGCGAGCGGCTTCTCCTCGCGGTGCTTGCGCGCGCGCAGGCGCGCCACCGCTGTTTCCGACGTGGCATCGCAGGCCAGGTGGAAGCCGCCGATTCCCTTGACGGCGACGATGAGCCCGGCGCGGAGCGCCCTTGCCGCCACCCTCACCGCATCGTCTCCGGCGCGTGGCGCGTGAGGTGCGTATGCCGGGGCCACATCGCCGCTGTCGGCCAGCGGCGCTGCCGGGTCGAGCCATACCACATCCACGCGGGGTCCGCATGCCGGGCAGGCAATCGGCTGGGCGTGGAATCGCCGGTCCCGCACGTCGTGGTATTCGCGGCGGCACGCATCGCACATCGCAAACGGCGCCATCGTCGTGGCGGGGCGGTCGTAGGGTACGTCGGTGGCGATGGTGAACCGCGGCCCGCAGTTCGTGCAGTTGGTGAACGGGTACCGATAGCGGCGGTTGGCCGGGTCGAGGATGTCGGCGGCGCACTCGTCGCAGGTGGCGAGATCCGGCGGGATCGAGACACGGCGTTCGGCCGCGGTCTCGCTCTCCTCGATGACGAACGCGTCCGTCCGCTCGAGCGCGATGCGTGCGCGGTCGTAGTACTCGATCCGGGCGGCCGGGGGCGGCGAGGCGTGCAGGAGCGACTCGAAGCGATCAAGGGCCGCCGCGTCGCCGAACGCGTCGATGGTGACGCCGGCGGAGTCGTTGCGGACACGGCCCGACACGCCGGCGGTGACGGCCGTGCGGTAGACCCACGGCCGGAAGCCCACGCCCTGCACCGTCCCGCGGATGTGAATCCGCCGCCCCTCCAACAGTGCCGCCATGACTGCCCGGGGACAGGGCAAATAGTCTGCCACGACGAATCGAGACGTTTTCTGAAGGATTCCGTGCGGCGCGCCGGATTTCCGGCGCCGGTACCGCGGCAGGCTTCACGGCGCTGGGGGAATTCGCGCGGCGGCCAGACGACTGCCCCGACCACGGTGGTGCAGAACCGGCACGTCATGCTGCCGAGCGGCGCCTCGCAGCGGCAGACGTGCGTCTCTCATTTTCCGGGAGTTGTCCGTGAGCCTGGTCGACAGGAGCATCGGCACCGGCTCGAGCCGCGTCAGGCGGATGGCCGCCCCTCCACACCTCGCGTGACCGGGACAAACCAGGGCGCGGCGTCGACGACCGTCTGCGGCGCGCGGGAGCGGACCTCGTCGCCGTGCGCCCGCAGTGCCGCCGCAATCGCGTCGGCCGCACGCGGCACGGCGGCCTCGAGGGTGGTGCTCAGGGCGATGCCCATGCCCACGTGGTCCGGCACCGCGCCGACCACCGTGATGTGCTCCGGCGCGCGCCCAGCGAACTCGAGCGTGAACACGCACTCCTTGACTCCGGGGTCGTGCGGGCCCGTGCGGGCGAACGGCGCGCTCTTCATGAGGTCAGCCTTGCTGTAGAGCCGCAGCGCTCCCGGCTCCCCCGCCGCCTTCACGGTGTCGACGATGACCACGTGGAAGGCATCGGCGATCCAGGGCGTCAGGTCGAGACCGGGCGTGCCGAGATCGATCACCTCGACCCCCGGAGCGACCTCGTAGCGTGCGCTGAACGCGCGCACGACCGCCGGCCCGAACCCGTCGTCTCCCATGAGCACGTTGCCAAGACCGAGCACGTAGGTGTGGGGCATGGAGAGGATCCTGGGAAATTGCGAATTGCCAATTGCGACGTGCGAATTGCAGCTTTTGTTTGAGATGCGCGGCTGCACTCTGATGCGTGACCCTCCGGTGTGACGCTGCGGTCCGGACGCCCCGGGAGCGGCGGGAGGGAGTGCCGCACCCGGAACGCCCGAACGCTCACAGCGCTCTCACGCGCGCGATCTCGTGCCCGTCGACATCGAGCGTGTGAATGGCGCAGGCGATACACGGGTCGAACGAGTGCACCGTGCGCAGCACCTCCAGCGGCAGCTCCGGGTCGGCCACCGGGTTGCCGACGAGCGAGGCCTCGTAGGGACCCGCCTGGTCCCGTCCGTCGCGCGGGCCGGCGTTCCACGTGGATGGGACGACCGCCTGGTAGTTCCTGATGACGCCGTCCTCGATCACGACCCAGTGCGACAGCGTGCCGCGCGGGGCTTCGTGGAACCCGAAGCCCTGCTGTTCCCCTTTCGGGAACACCGGCTCGTTGAAGATGTCGACGTCGCCCTTGCCGATGTTCTCCGCGAGCAGCTGCCAGTGCTTGCCCGCGAGTTCGGCAATGACCGCGCAGCGGATCATGCGCGCCGCGTGCCGGCCGAGCGTCGAGTGCAGCACGGCGGGCGTGAGCGTGGTGCCCGCCACCTTTCCGGCCGTCTCCAGCGTCTTCGCGGCCCAGCGCTTCGTCGGCTCGTGCCCCTGCGCGAATCCCACGAGGACCTGCGCGAGCGGACCCACCTGCATCACCTTGCCGTCGAAGCGCGGCGCCTTGATCCACGAGTACTTCCTGTTCGCGTCGTAGTCCGTGTACTGCGGGACGGTGTCCTCCTCGTAGGGGTGCTTCTGCCAGTCGCCGTCGTACCACGCGTGCGCAATCGACTCCGAGACGTTCTTCTGGAAGTAGGGATCGTCGAACGAGCTGATCGGCGTCACCTTCGACAGGTCCGCATCGAAGATGGTCCCGCCGGGGAAGTCGAACTGCGTCCCCTTCGTGTCCAGCGGGAGGTCGGGCACGGACAGGTAGTTGGTGACCCCCGCGCCGTGCTTCAGCCAGTCCGCATACATGGCGCCGATCGCGCACACGTCCACGAAGTAGACCTGCTCGATGAACTGCTGCACCGAATCGAGCAGGCTCTTCACCTGATACAGCTTCGACATGTTCAGGGTGGCTTCGTTGTCCAGGTTGATCGCGTTGGCCACGCCGCCGACTGCCAGGTTCTGGATGTTCGGCGTCTTGCTCCCCAGGATCGCGACCACCTGGTTCACCTTCCGCTGGTAGTCGAGCGCCTGCAGGTAGTGCGACACTGCCAGCAGGTTCACCTCCGGCGAGAGCTTCATCGCCGGGTGGCCCCAGTAGCCGTTGGTGAAGATGCCCAGCTGCCCGCCTTCCACGAACTTCACCAGGCGGCCCTTCACCTGCTCGAACTGCTGCCGGCTGTTGCCCGGCCAGTCGGAGATGCTCGCCGCAAGGGCGGCGGTCTTTGCCGGGTCGGCCTTCAGCGCGGAGGTGACGTCCACCCAGTCGAGGGCGGACAGCTGGTAGAAGTGCACGATGTGGTCGTGCATCGCATGCGCGGCGATGATCAGGTTGCGGATGTACTGCGCGTTCTTCGGAATCTCGAGCTTCAGCGCGTTCTCGACGGCGCGGACCGACGCGATGGCGTGCACCGTCGTGCACACACCGCAGAAACGCTGGGTGAAGAGCCAGGCATCCCGCGGATCGCGGCCCTGGAGGATCCGCTCGATGCCCCGGAACATCTGCCCGGACGACCAGGCCTTCTTCACCACGCCGCCGTCCACCTCGACGTCGATGCGCAGGTGCCCTTCGATGCGGGTGATCGGGTCGACGGTGATGTGCGTACTCATTACGCAGCCTGCCTTTCAGGCGCGGCCGACCGGCCGCCGGAGAGAATCGGGAAGTTCCGAACGATGAAGACGTAGGCGATGATCTCGGCCGACACGAGCCCCACGGTCACCGCGATCTCGGGCACGCTCGGGAAGTACGACCAGTGGGCACCCGGGTTGAACGCCACCAGGAACATGTCGATGCGGTAGAGCGCACCAGCGGCCATCATCGCCATCGCCGCTCGAACCAGGTGACCCAGGCTCCGGCGGCTGCCGGGCGATGCCAGCATCACGACCGGCGCCAGGAACAGCAGCATCTCGATCAGCGCGAGCGTCGCCCGCGTGTCGAACGCCAGGAGCTGCCCCAGCACGCCCCGGGCGGCCATGTCGCCCAGGCGCAGCGCCACCACGATCACCTGCAGCGGCACGATGACACCCGCAAGGCTGGCCAGCATCTCCGTCTCCGGGCGACGCCGGAAGGCGACGCTCGAGAACGCCGATTCGAACACCACCACGGCGTAGCCCATCGACACGCACGTGAGCAGGAAGAAGAGCGGCACCAGCGGCGTGCGCCACAGCTCGTGCAGGCGCGAGTCGGCCAGCAGCATCAGCGTCCCCAGCGACGACTGGTGCATCGTCGGCAGCAGCAGCCCCAGCGCCACGATCCAGACGGCGGCCCGCTCGAGCACGGGCAGCGCGCGGTGCGCCAGGCGGCGCAGTGCCAGGTTGTCGCCGTCCCTGAACTTCTCCAGGAAGAACGGCGCCATCTCGATCCACAACACGACCACGTAGGCCATGATGCAGAGCGCGATCTCGAGCAGGGCCGAGTTGAAGTTCCACCGCCAGAAGTAGATGGGCACCTTCCAGAGCCCCCACCATCGCCCCACGTCGAGGGCGACGCCGAGGCCCGCGAGGCTGTAGCCGAGTGCGCTCGTCAGCAGCGCCGGCCGCACGAGCGGCGAGTACTGCCCCTTGTTGAGGACGTAGACGAGGATCGCGACCGCGTACCCGCCACAGGCCAGCGCTGTCCCGGTGACCACGTCGAACGCGATCCAGAGGCCGAACGGATAGCCGTCGTTCATCGCGGTCGTCGCGCCGAGCCCGGCGACGAGCCGCCAGCCGATCGCCAGCACGCCGAGGCCGAAGAGGCCGAAGAGCACCCGCATCGACGGCGTCATCATCTGGCCGCCGACAGGCTCCGCATGTGCATGAGCACTCATGGTCAGGCCTCCGGCTTCTCGGTGCGGCGACGGTTGCGCAGCATCACGGCTGCCAGCACGCCGTAGAGGGCGACCGGCGCGACGAACCCTTTGTAGACGGTGTGCTGGATCGACCGCGCGAGCTGCGGCGCGGGACGGTCCGGCAACGCCGGCAGGCCGAGCCGATCGAACGGCACATGGGAGATGTAGAGGCACTGCGTGCCGCCGGCTTCCGTTTCGCCGTAGACGTGCTGCACGTACTTGCCGGGCTCGGTGGCCAGCCTGCGCTTCGCTTCCTGCAGGAGGTCGGACCGCTTCCCGTAGATCACGGCATGACGGGGACACACCTCCGTGCAGGCGGGTTCGCGGCCCTCCGCGAGCCTGTGCCGGCACAGCTCGCACTTCACGATCTGCGGCGCCACCTTCGTCCACTCGAACTTCGGGACGTTGAACGGGCACGCAATCTCGCAGTAGCGGCAGCCCACGCAGTAGTCCACGTTGTAGCTGACGATGCCCTTGTCGCCCTTGCGCAGCGCACCGATCATGCAGGCGCTCACGCAGGCGGGGTCGACGCAGTGCATGCACTGCGCCTTCATGAAGGAGGTGGTGGCCTCGTTTCCGCCCTTGTACAGCTTGATGACGTTCTTTGCCCTGGCGCTCAGCGCCAGCGGTGCGTTGTATTTGTCGTCGATGCCGCTCGTGTCCCGCGGGAGGCCGTTGGCGTCCTGGCAGGCCACGACGCACGCCTTGCAGCCGATGCAGAGGGTCGTGTCGTAGAGCAGGCCCACCGCGTCCTCTCGCGGGACCGGCAGCGTCGCCGCGGACGCGGTGTCCCGGCCCAGCGTCGCGCCGGCCGCGGTCGCGCCGCCGACGAGCATGGTCTGAAGTGCCCGGCGTCGCGTGATGCCCATGGCTACACCCCCGCTGTCGGCCGCGGGTCCGGTGGCTCGCCCTGGCCGCTCGCACCGAGCTTCCTGGAGGCGACGTATCCGGCGCCGGCCAGCGCGCCGATCACCGCGCCGGCCACGCCCGTGGCAACGGGGCTGATGCGTCCCTGCGGGGCGTTGATGGGCGGATAGGTGTCGGGCCCGGACGGCCGGTAGATCTGTACCGTCTGGTGCAGGGGCATCGTGAAGCCGATGTTCTTCTCGGTGCACCCGAAGCAGGGGTGGCCGAGACCGATCGGCCACGCGTCCACCACCTCGCCGAAGTGCTGGACCGAGCAGTTGGCGTGCGTCGCCGGCCCCTTGCACCCGAGTTTGTAGAGGCACCAGCCCTGGCGGTGCCCTTCGTCCCCGTACTTCTCAGCAAAGCGGCCCGCGTCGAAGTGCGCGCGGCGCGGACAGTGCTCGTGCACGGTGCGGCCGTAAGCGAACATCGGCCGCCCCTCGTCGTCGAGCGCCGGGAGGGTGCCGAAGGTGGCGTACTGAAGGACGGTGCCGAGCAGGTTGTAGGGGTTCGCGGGACAGCCGGGGATGTTGACGACGGTCTTGCCCGGGAGGATCTCGCGCGCCGGCGAGGCGCCCGTCGGATTCGGCGCGGCTGAAGGCACACCGCCCCACGACGCGCACGATCCGATTGCGATGACCGCACCGGCCTTCCCCGCCACGTCGGTCAGCATCTCCACCGCCGTGCGCCCGGCGATCTTGCAGTAGATGCCGTTCTCCTTCGTCGGGATGGCGCCCTCGACGATGCAGACGTACTTGCCGGCGTTCTTCTCCATGGCCTGCTTCAGGGCGGCTTCCGCCTGGTGGCCGGCTGCGGCAAACAGCGTCTCGTGATAGTCGAGGGAGATGAGATCGAGGATGAGGTCGTCGACCGCGGGGTGTGAGGTGCGCAGGAGCGACTCGGTGCAGCCGGTGCACTCCTGGAAGTGCAGCCAGATCACGGAGGGCTTCGCGCCCCGCTCCGCGGCCTGCACGAAGCGCTCGGCCGCGAGCGGACCGAGGCCGACGGCCGCCGCAGCCATCGTGCAGAACCGGACGAAGTCGCGGCGGGAGAGTTCACCGGCGCCCGGCGTATCGTGAGTGAACGACGCGAACAATGGACACCTCCGGAGCGGGAGACGCCAAACGGCGTGTGAGCCGTGCTCGCCGGGCATGCGAGCGTGATACGCGAGTGCTTCGAGCAACCGTGGTGCCACCCGGGCTGGCGCTCCGATGGGTCACTTTGTTCGACATTCCGATCGCTCGTTCAGATGTTTCACAAGTTGTCACGGGTTACCGGCACCGCTCGGTCCTGCCGGCGGGGCCGCCCCGCGCGGTGACGGAATCCCGAAGACCCGCCGACGACGTTTGGCCCCAGGCTCCGGGCGCCGAGCTCTGTGTGTCAGGCTCTGTGTGCCAGGCCTTTGGGGCGACAGACTCTGGGCTCCACGCTCCCGGCGCCGGGCGCGGAGCGAGGCGCGGCCACTCGCGCCAGCGACGCGGCGTTGCGCAGTGTGAACGGTCACCGTTTGGCGTGTGGGCGGCGGGCAGTTCGCAGGCGGGTCGTTGGACGGGTATCGATTGTCGACTGCCGACTCGGCGATGGGCTCCGAGTGTCTGGCGCGGACGCGGGGACAGTGCCTCGCGCCTGGCGGCACGTCGGGGCCCACCGCACGCGTGTGACTACGCCGCCTTGCCCGCGGTCACCGGTTCGGCGGTGGTGATCTCGAGCTTGCGGGTCTTCTCAGCGACCTTCACCATCGGCATCGTGATCTCGAGCACGCCGTCGTGCATCGCGGCCTTGGCGAGTTCGGGGTTCACGCCTTCGGGCAGCGGCAGGCTGCGATAGAAGCTGCCGTAGGTCCGCTCGGTCCTGAAGAAGCCTTCCTTCTTCTCCTCCTTCTCCTGTTTGCGCTCGCCACGCACAATCAGGTTGTTCTCGAGCATCTCGACGGTGACCTCCTCCTTCTTGAGGCCTGGCAGGTCGATCTTCACCTTGAGCATGTTGTCCTTGGTGACCACCTCGACGTCAGGCGTCCACGGTTTCGGCAGCTCCGCGAACATCGGCCGTTCCATCCCGAACCGATCGAACATGGCGTCGAGTTCGCGGCTCAGGCGATGGAACAGGGGGAAGCCGAACGCCCCCTCCCACGCAGTCGCCGGCGTCACGGCCTTCTCGACCCTGGTGGGTGTGTTCGTTGTCATGACATGCCTTCCTTCCCGCCGGTGCCCTCCTTCAGCGTCATGAATGATGTGAGGACGTACGGCGTCGGCCGGCATGCGGCTGCGGGCCGGACGGGATGTCCGGTGCAGCCGGGCCCGGCCCGGGGACGGTGCGGCTGTCCCTGCGTCGGTGAAGATGGCCAATCGCGGCAGCGCTGCCGCATCGACCACCTTCATCCGGCGCATGACAGCACGCGGTGGGTTCCGCGGCCCGGACCAGCTCGGTCGACGCCACTCTGAAGACGAGCACATCCTGCGCCGTCCACGAGTCTCCGAGCCGAGGCGCGCAAGGGCCTGTCACGCTTCGGGTTGCGCACACGTGCTGCAGCGGGAGCCTCGCGCCGCGCCGGATCGGCGGCGTCGGTGGCGACAGGATCCCGTCGCTACCGACGAAAAGACGGTGCGGTGGCACGCGGCCGCCCGCTGCGCGCGAGCGCTCAGGCCTGCTGGAGGCGAATCGTCCGGGGCCGTGACGGCGTTGCCGCGGCCGTGGGCCCCGCGGCAGCCTCGCCCAGGTCCGGCGCGTGTTCCAACGCCGGCTGGTACAGGCAGAACGGCTCCTCGGACATGTAGTTGCCGGTGTCGGCGAACGCGCGGGCGCGGCACCCGCCGCAGATGCCCTCGTACCGGCACACGCCGCACTTGCCTTCGTAGGCTGCCGGGTTGCGCAGCGTGGCGAAGACGGGCGAGCCGTTCCAGATGTCCGCGAAACGCTGCGTGCGCGCGTCACCCGCCGCCACCGGCAGGTACCCGCACGGATACACGCGGCCCACGTTGGACACGAAGCAGACGGCCGTGCCCGCCAGGCAGCCACGCGTCATGGCCGACAGGTGCTGCCCATGTCCGCCGCTCCCGTGCAGGAGCGAGGGGGCGGCCTTGGCGCGCGTGCCGGGTGCGATGAACGATTCGCTGTGGTCGCCGCGACGCCGCGCCTCCTCGAGGCGCTGCGCGCGGATGCGGTAGTAGTGCGGCGCGCAGGTGGCCTTCAGGTCGATCGGGCAGGTCCTGGCCTGATCGTCGAACCAGTGCAGCACGCGTTCGTACTCGTCAGCGGGCAGCATCTGGGCCGGCGCGATCTCGAGCCCGCACCCGACGGGCACGAGCATGAACAGGTGCAGCGCGTCGGCGCCGAGCGAGAGCGCCAGGTCGAGCAGGCGCGGCAGCTCCCCGACGTTGTGACGGGCGATGGTGGAGTTGATCTGCACCGACACGCCCTCGTCCCGCAGCAGGCGGATGCCGCGCAGCGCCCGTGCGTGCGAGCCGGGCATGTTGCGGAACCGGTCGTGGGTGTCGGCCACGGCCCCATCGAGGCTGACCGCCACGCGCGAAATGCCCACGTCGGCGATCCGGGCGGCGTAGCGCGCGTCGACCAGCGTGCCGTTGGTCGCCAGCGCCATGCGGAAGCCACTCTGGACGCCGTACTCGGCAATGTCGAAGATGTCTGGCCGGAACAGCGGCTCGCCGCCCGAGAGCACCATCACGGGCCGGGCCACCTTCCCGATTGCGTCGATCAGGTCGAACGCCTCGCTCGTCGTGAGCTCGTCCGGTCCGACCGCACGCTGCGGGACGGCGCGGCAGTGCCTGCAGGTGAGATTGCAGGCCTTGGTGGTTTCCCAGAACACGAGGCGTAGCGGTGAGGCCATGACTCCTATCCCTCCGGCACGGTCACCAGGATCGAGTCCGCGACCAGACGCTCGACCGCCAGTTCGGTCTGGTCGCACCGGAACACGATCCCGGGAAAGGTCTGCAGCACGGCGATCGCCGCGCCCGGCGTAACGCCCAGGGCGAGCAACCGCACGCTGCTGTCCCGATGCGGGTGCAGCACCCGCTGCACGACGCCGGTCGCACCCGCTGGCAGCGACGACAGCGCGCGCCCGCCGTCAGAAGCGGACACCAAGCGCATGGAGGACATGGTTGAGCCCCGCTCCGGTGAACACGGCAATGGGTGTGATCACCGCCAGGAGCACGGCGGCCGTCCGCAGCCCGCGCTCCTTCACGATCATCAGGAAGTTGGCCACGCACGGGATGAACAGCGTCATCACCGTCAGGGCCACCACGGCCTGCACGCCGGTGAGCCGTCCCTCGTGAGCGAGGTGGAACAGGCCGGCCGCGCCGTAATCGCGGCGCAGGAAACCCATGAGCAGGATCTGGGCGGTGTCGGCGGGCAGGCCGAGCAGTCCGGTGACGACCGGACGACCGGCGGCCGCCAGGCCGGCAAGCAACCCGAACCGGTCGAGCACGAACAGCAGCGCCGTCCCCACCAGGAACAGCGGCACCGCCTCTCCCAGGTACCACCACACGCGCATCCGCGTCTTGGTGAGCAGGTTGCGCAGGCGCGGCAGGCGGATCGGCGGCAGCTCCATGATGAACACGGAACGCTCACCGGGCAGCAGCCGGCCTGCCAGCCAGCCGACGAGGAACATCTGCGCGAGCACGACGCCGAACAGCGTCAGCAGGGCCGCAAAGGACACGCCGCCGAGGATGCCGAGGATCGTGGCCAGCTGCGCCGAACAGGGGATGCCGAGCGCGAGCAGCAGGATCGCGATGAGCCGCTCCTTGGGCGTAGCCAGGATCCGGGTCGTCATCGTCGCCATCGTGTCGCAGCCGAGCCCGAGCACCATGGGCAGCACGGCCTTGCCGTTCAGCCCCATCGCGCGGAAGATGCGGTCGCTGAACACCGCAAGCCTCGGGATGTAGCCGCTGTCCTCCAGGAAGCCGAAGAGCAGGAAGAAGGTGGTGACCACCGGCAGGACGATGGCGACCGCATAGGTCAGGCCCATGGTCACCAACCCGTACTCGCCGACGAGCAGATCGTGCACGAAGGCGAACGGCACGGCGCGGTCCACCAGCCACGTCGCGGCCGGATTGATGCCGCGGCCGAAGACCTCCTCCTCGAGCAGCCCGACCAGCGTCTGTGCTCCGAACACGCCCACGAAGAGGTACATCGCGTACAGCACCGCCGCGAGGATCGGGATGCCCGTCAGCGGGTGGCGAGTGGCACGCGACAGCGCCTCCTGGGCGCGCCCGAGCGACAGGGCACTGACGCTCCGCACGCGCCCGGCGACGGCGTGCGCCCACGCCGCCCGTGCGGCCGCGTCACGCAGTCGAGGTACCACGAAAGGCACTGCCCTCGGCAGCGCGTCGCGCAGTGCCTGCAGCCCACGCCCCTCGATGGCAACCACCTCGACCACCGGGACGCCGAGGTCGGCCGACAGCGCCGCTGCGTTCACCGCGATGCCTCGTGCGAGGGCCTCGTCCACCATGTTGAGCACGAGGATCGCCGGCCGGCGCCAGGCCGCGAGCTCGGCCGTGAGCGCCAGCGCGCGCCGGATGTTCCGGGCGTCGGCCACCTGGATCACGAGGTCGGCCTCGCCACGCTCGAGCACCGCCCGTGTGATGCGCTCGTCCTCGCTGACGGCGCCGCCGAGCGCATTCACCCCGGGCGTATCGACCACGTCGCAGACCTCGGCGCCGACCATCGCACGCCCACGTGTCACCGAGACGGTGGTCCCCGGATAGTTCGACACCGTGGCGTACCGCCCGGTGAGTGCACCGAAGAGAACGCTCTTGCCGACGTTCGGGTTGCCCACGAGCGCGATGCGCAGCGGACGGGCGCGCAGTCGCAGCATCCGGCGTTCGGCCGGCTGCCGCTCGTGGACGACGTGGCAGGACATGCACTGCGGTAGAGGGCAAGCGCAGTGCCGGGCGTGCGTCGCGCATTTTTCGAGGGAATGCCGTCAGGCGCCGGGAAGTCGCCGCACGCCGTACGGGGAATTCTCCGCGGCCGCGCGGGGGAACTCACAGTAAGAAGGCGCGCCGTCCAGGATCCCGCCGCGCGGCGGTGCGGCCCGCCCGGTCGCCCGCCAGCCTGCGCTAGCGTGTGGCGGCGGCGGTCAGTTGCGCGCGGTTCTGCTCCAGCAACTGACGCAGGCTGGTGGCCGGACGTCCGGTGAGGTCGCGCACGGCCGTCGACTTCGCCGTGAATGCGGCGAAGCCGGCCATGACAGGCGCCACCTGCGACACGCCGCCAGGCCCGCGGACTTCTTCGATCGCCTTCCCCGACAGCTCCGCGGCCATGCGTGCAAGGTCGCGCCGGGTCACCAGGTCGGGCCCGGTGATCTCGTAGATCCTGTTCTCGTGACCGCGCGTAGCGAGCACGGCCGCAGCAGCGGCAGCGCAGTCCTCGCGGGTGACGTATGCAGCCGGCTGCTCGTCCGGCTGAAGCACGGCCCGGCCATCGGCCACCATCCGGACGGCCTGCGCAACCAGACCGTTCATGTACAGGTGATTGCGCAGCATCGTCCACGCCGCGCCGCTCTCGCGGACGTAGCGCTCCGTGAGCCGGTGCTCCTCGGCCGACTTGGACTCGCCGGGGTTGTCCGCATCCACCGACGACACGTAGACGATGTGCTTCACGCCGACCCTGACGGCGGCGTCGACCGCGTTCTTGTGCATCTGCGGCCGGTCGGGAATCGGATTGATGCTGATGAGCAGCAGGCGCGTACCGCCCTGGTACGCAGCGGGCAGCGTCTCGGGCCTGGTGAAGTCGCCTGCGCGCGTGCTCGCACCGAGCCTGGCGTACTTCTCGAGTTCCTGAGGCGTGCGGCTGACGAGGATCAGGTCCTGCGGCTTCACGCCCCGCGCCAGCAGGTCGTCCACGACCAGCCCGCCCAGCTGACCCGACGCGCCCGAAACGATGATGCGGTCCTGCGCCACCGCCGGACGGACGAGCGCGAGTTGCATCAGGCAGAGGCCCGCCACCGCCGTCCAGCGACGCGCGCCCGCAAGCAGTCCATGCGTAGGCATGAGGGCAATTATAGGCGGGCACACGAACACCCGCCGGACGGAGCGGAGGGAGTGACCGCCCAGCGGGTGCTCTATTGTGGGCCTTGCGGCCCACGCGGTGATGGCCGGTTCAGCAGCGCCAGATGAAACCGTGACCTGCCAGGTGCCTCAGAGGGTGCTGAAGGTGAGCGCCTGTCAAGAACCCGGCAGAATCACGGCCTTCACATGGGGATCGTGCATCAGGGGTGCCAAGGGGGTCCGACATGTAGTCCCGAGTCCCCGGTCCTTGCCGGCACCTTCCTATTCGATATTGTGGCAGGTGTCGCACTCCTGCCCGATCGCCTTCCCGTCGCGCGTCTTGTGGCTGTCGTCGTGGCAGCGGAAACACCCCGGCGAGTCCATGTGCCCGATGTTGTTCAAGTACGTCCCAAACTGCACCTTCATCTCCGGGAACACGTTACGGCGGTAGACGCGCTCGGCCGCGGCCACGGCACGTTCCACATCCTGGCGCTGGGCCATGTACACGGCCTGATGCTGCGTGCGGTAGAACTCGCGCAGGGCAGCGGCGATCGACTCCGCCGCGGCTTCCTGTGACGGGTACGACGCCTTCACCGCCCTGACGGCTTCCCGTCGCACGAAGGGCAGCGTCTTCGGGATCTCGCCAGTCGCCAGGGCGGCGTCCACGGCCCGTTCGGCCGTCGCAGCCATTGGATGGCTCGGGCGGTTGTGGCAGTCGATGCAGTCCATCCGCCGCCGCTCCCCGCGTTCGATCTGCTCCGCCGTCGCGCCTTCGGCGAAGTACTCGCGCACCGTGCCGTCGGGCCGGGTCAGGCGCACGTACGGGATCACCTGCCGCTTGTCGTCCGTCGTGACGTACTCGATGTTGGTGGCCGGGTTCGTGTGCCAGTGGATGCCGGTGGCCCCACCGGTCCGATCGCTGCCGCCGCCCACCTTCAGCTGCAGGGCCGTGACCGTCTCGGAGTTCTTCTCATCGTCGGCATACTCCGCGACGCGGTGCACGATCTCGCCATGGAACTTCTCCGGCCAGTGACACTGCTCGCACACCTCGCGCGCCGGACGCAGGTCGTGCACGGGCGACGGTATGGGCCGGGAGAACGTGTTGAGCGACACGGCCACCACCTGGCGCAGCCCGGAGACCTTCGACCGCGCGAACCACGAAGCGCCCGGGCCGATGTGGCACTTCACGCACGTGACGCGCGAGTGCGGCCCGTCCTGATAGGCAGTGAACTCCGGCTTCATCACCTCGTGGCACACCTGGCCGCAGAACTGCACCGAGTCCATGTACTCGATGCCGCGGTACGCCGCGAGCGACACGATTACGATGTTGGCCATGGTCAGGGCGAAGATCGCCACCGCCGCCCGCCGTTGGCCCGGCACGTTGAGGTCGACCCGGGGCCAGTGAATCTCCGACGGTGGCTTCCCTGCCGCCCTCCGACGGCGCTCCAGCCAGGCGCCGAGTGGAATCAGGACCAGGCCGAAGAGGAAGATGCCCGGCAGGATCAGGAAGAACAGGATGCCGACGTACGGGTTGGTGTGAAGCCCGAACAGATCGGCGAGGAACACCACGAGGAACAACACGGCGCTGATCGTGGTCAGCACCATCCCGACGACCGAGATCGGGCTGCGAATCAACCTGACGTCCTGTGCCATATGAGTCTCAGCCTCGCCCCTGCACCAGCGTCAGCACGATCAGGAGCACCACGGCGAATCCTGTGGAGACGACCACGGCAGCCACGACCCTGGCCGCGGGAATCACCCACTCGGGCGCCGGCCCCGCCTCGATGTCGCGGAGCGTGCCGCTCGCCACCAGTTGATCGAACTCGGCGGGCCGCTCGTCCCGAAGTTCATCCTCGGACAACCGGCCGGTGAAGATCACCGGGTCCATCGGGAACTTCTCGGGGCGCATGTGGGTGTTGAAGAAGTGGACAGTGAAGATGAAGACCACCGCGAGCAGCGCCTCCTCGCCGTGCACCAGCATCGCGATGTTGAAGATCCAGCCAGGCAGCACCCGCGCGAATGCCATGGGGAACCAGAGCATCAGCCCGGAGATGCCGATGATCCCCATGCCCCAGAAGACCGCCCAGTAGTCGAACTTCTCCCAGTACGTGTATCGCCCGAAGCGTGGCCGCGGCCCGAGGCCGAGGAACCATTTCACGTGGCCGACACATTCGACGACGTCCCGGGGCTGGGGCACCATCGAGGAGGGTCCCCAGATCGCGCTGGTGTCCCGCTGTATCAGCAGTTGATGCAGCACTCTGGCGAGATGGACGAGGAAGACGAGGATCAGGATCGTGGCGGACACGCGGTGCAGCCAGCCGGCGACCTCGACGCCGCCCAGCAGCCGGGAGAGCACGCGCGCCCACTCGGATGAACTGAAGAGCAGCGGCAGGCCGGTGGCCGACAGGCCCAGGAAGCTCACCATCAGGAAGCCGTGCAGGATGCGGTTCAGAACGTCGAATCGCCGATAGACAGCCATGCTCCGCTCCTCGTCAGTGCGCGCGCGGCGTGGTGCCCCGCCGCCGTTCCTTCAGCCCGCGCACCAGCCACAGGGCCGTATGGATGCCGAACGCACTGAACACGGTCAGCAGCAGCCCGTCCATGAACAGGCCGGCCCGATACAGGCTCGGGTTCCGCACGGGATCGTGCCGGTCGGCGTGCGGATCGTACAGCGCGAACTTGTCGTCCGCGCCCTCGTGGCACGAGCGGCAGGTGTCACCGCGGCGGCCGTCACTGACGGTCGAGCGGACATCCGTGCGTCGATAGATGTCGTGTGCCCCGTGGCAGTCCGCGCAGGTGGCAACCCTGACGAATCCGAGATTGGTGACCTGGCCGTGGAAGGTATCGCGATAGGTCCGCATGGACTCGGCGTGACACGTGCCGCACTCCTGCGTCACCGACAGGCGCGAGCGATCGAGGTCGGTTCGCTGGATGGCGTGGGCGGAGTGGCAGTCGATGCAGACCGGAGCCCTGTCCTGCCCCGCCTGGCGAGCCTCGGCGTGCACCCCTGTCTCGTACTTCTGGATGATGCCCTCGTGGCAGGAACCGCACGTTGCGGGCACGTTGGCGCGGAACACCCGCCCGCCCTCGTCCTTGACGCCCTTGATGTCGTGGCTGCCGTGACAGTTCGCGCAGGAAGGTGCGGCCTTCGTGAGGCCGGCCTCGTTGCGCGCCCGTCCGTGGATGCTGTCGCGATAGCTCGCCCCCTGGTCATCGTGGCACGACGCGCAGTTCACCGCGGCGAGCTGCGACGCGTGCGGGAAATCGGCCGTCGCGGCCAGGTCCTTGTGACAGTCGACGCAGGCGAGCGGCCCGTGCTTGGACTGCCCGAAGGCGTCCGCGTTCACCGCGACCGTCGTGCCGTTCTCGCGCTTGACCTCGGGGTCCGAGTGGCAGACCAGGCAGTCGTCGTTCGCAGGGGGCTTGACCTGCTGCGCCTCGGCGCCCGTCGTCGCGACCAGCGCGAGCAGGGCCGTTGCGAGCATGACACCGAGTCGTGCAGCCATAACGAGTCCTCCCATGCGGGAGACGGGCCTCACGCGACGCCCCCGCATGCCGGGCCGCCGCAGCAGCCCGCCGTGTCGAATGCGCTTACTTCTTCAGGGTGACCATGTACGCGACGAGCGCGTCCACGTCCTCCTTCGGCAGGTTGTACGATTTCATCGCGGGCTTGCGCGCCGCACCACTCTTCGCGGTCATGCCAGGCGCGTCGGTGATCCACGCGCGGATCTCGTCCGCCTTCAGCTTGCTGCCCACGCCGTCGAGCGCGCCCTTGGCGTTGCCCTTCCCCGCGATCGCATGACAGAGGGAACACTTCTGCGCGGCGTACACCGCCTCGCCCTTCGCCGCGTCCTGAGCGGAGGCCGTACCCGCGACACCGAGCACGCACAATCCGGCCGCCGCCACCAGTTCACGCACCATGGCTGTTGTCTCCTTTGCCCGTTACCTGAGCAAGGCCATTGCCACCACCACCATACGAACGAACGCCGAAGGATTTCTGGGGTTTCGCGGCCGACAGGCGCAGCCGAACTCCCAGCATCGCCGGATTTCCGGCAGTTGACGGTGAGGATACCGGCACTGCCGGATTTGCGGCAGCAGGAAGTGTCGGGACCCGGGGGATCGGCCGGATCGAAGCGGCCGGCCCGTCGCGGAACGGGCCGCCGCCGGCACCGGAGTGCTACTTCTTCTTGAGCGACATCATGTAGGCCACCAAGGCGTCGAGTTCCTCGGGCGGGAGGTTGTAGTTCTTCATCTTCGGCGAGCGGGCCGCCTTCGTCTTGGCGGTCATGCCGACCGCGTCGACGATCCAGGCCTTCATGTCGGCGGCTGACACTTTCGACCCGACATCGTCCAGCGGGCCCTTGGCGTTGCCCTTGCCGGCGATCGAATGGCACATCGCGCATTTCTGCGCGCCGTACACCTCCATGCCCTTGGCGATCTTCGCGTCCTGGGCGGAAGCGGCGGTGGCAACGAGCACGGCAGCGGCGGCGAGCAGCAGGGTTCGGAGCATGAGGTCCTCCTTTACGGTATCAAGGCTCTCGATATTCCGGCAGAACCGGCCTGGACGCAAGATGGGCGGGCAAGGAGCATTCCCGGGAGCGCCCCGGGACGGCGCGAAAGCGGAGCTGCGGCTTCACGGGTGCCCGCGAGCACCTTGATCGCGACCTCGCGCGCGAGCGCCGGCCGCGTGTCGCGCGCCCGGTACACCTCGCCCATCCCGCCAGCGCCGAGCAGGGCGGTCACTTCATACGGACCGAGTTGGGTGCCTGACGTCAGTGTCACGGCAGCTGTGGTGCGCGGATTGTAGCCCGAGTCGTCGGCCAGAAGAGGTGTCCGCGCGCGTACGCGAGGGCGCCGGACGACGGGCTCAGGGGAAGCCGACCATGTTCCGCAACCGTGCAGCGAGCGCGGCATCGAGGATACCCGCCGACTCGAGGAGGCCGAAGGCCTCTCGCGTCTCCTGCGGCACGCCGACCCGATGCACGCGCACGAGGTGCATCGCGGCATCGATGCTCGCTTCACACGCACGCTGCAGGTTCAGGATGATGGCGTCCTGCCGGGTCTGGTTCGACAGCAGGTTGCGGTCATCGCCGGCCTACTCCTCCTGAACGCGCCTGACCGCCCGTTCGATCGAAGCGGCCTTGTTCAACAGGACGTCATCCACCATAGACGGTCCGTTCGGCCGCAATACGCTCGAGGATCTCGCGCCGCTCCTCGTTCAGGCGGGCATAGCCGCTGAACGTACGGTCCTCGAATGCCCCTCGCGCGAGTGGGTCGCCCTCGAACAGCAGGACGCCGTGCGCGACGACCTGCATGGCCATCACGGTCGACGCCGAACCCAGATCGACCAGGTCGACGTTCCGACCGAGACGGACGGCGAGCCGCTCCTGCAGATCGAACCTGGTGGTCGCCGCCAGTCGCCCCTGTCCGAGCACCGCGAGGTCCACGTCGCTCTGATGGTGTGCCGTCCCGGATACCGACGATCCGAAACGGTACACCGCGACGACCTCCTCGAGCGTCCGCCGAATCTCCTCGACCGCGACGCGGTCCTGCTCTCCAAGGGCTGACATCACGTGTTCCCGCTCGGCGATTCTATCGTGGTGCCGGTGCAGGGCTGTATCTCGCGGCGCCCTCGGGCAGCAGAACCTTCGGCGCGACGTGCTCTGCCGCATCCGCTCGCTCCTGCGAGCGGCGGACTCGCTGGGCGCAGACGCCAGCGTCGCCTCGTACGCATTGTCCTGGGCGAGGAGCGCACGAGCGAGGCGCTACCGGCGGCGTGAAGTATAGACGTGTTCCCGCGCGAACCCGCCTGGCCAATCTCACGCCGCAGGACTCGCGAGCGGTCCCGCGGCGATTGGTTGCCGTCGCCCCGTCTGCGTATCCACGAGGCGGGGCGCAGCCCCGGCGCCTACGGCTCGGCGTCGCTCGAGATGTCGTCCCGTCCCGGGCTCTGGGTGACCGTCACGGTCTGGCCCGCGGCGACGATCGTGCCGACGCGCGCGCTCTTGCCCTTGTGGCGCTTGACGTCGAAACGCGCGGTGCCGCTGCCGGCGACCGAAGGACTCGACACGAGCGTCAGCCACCCCTCTTCGGACCGCACCGTCCACGTGCACGAGGACTGTGTGGCCACCGTCACCTGGAACGTGCCCTCGCCGCCCGGCACGGTCGCGCTGCGCGGCGACACGGCGAAGGTGCACGGCGTCGGCGCGGGCGCGGGTGGTGGGTCCGGCGCCGGAGTCGGTGACGGCGACGGCGACGGCGTGGGTGCGGGCGACGGCGACGGCGTGGGTGTGGGTGCCGGCCCCGGCGAGGGCGCGGGGCCCGGCGTCGGTGCAGGGCCCGGCGCCTGCGGCGGAACCGGGGCAGGCGTCGGCCCCGGGATCGGTGGCGCCACGGGAACGGCCGCCTGTTCCACTCGGATTCGCTGACCCGCAATCGTCGCGCTGCCGCTCCGGGCCGGGCCGTCGTTGGCCGACACCTCGAGCGTCACGGAACCGCTGCCGGTGCGTGCCTCGCTCCCTGCGACGCGCACCCAGTCGACCTCGGACCGGACCGTCCACCCGCAGGCGGCGTGCGTGTCGACGCGCACGCTGACCCGGTCGCCGCCAGCCGGAACGTCATGCCCTGTCGGCGACACGGTGAATCGGCACGGCGCCGGGTCCTGCGACACGGACACCTGCACGTCGTTCACGCTGACGGTGGCGCTGCGCCGCGCAGGTTCGCCGTTGGGGGCGACGCGGTAGCCGACCTCCGCGCTGCCCTGCCCCGATCGCGATCCGGTCACCTCGATCCAGCCTGCCGGGCTCGCCACCTCCCACGTGCAGTCGCGCGTGGTCGTCACGCGCAGCGTGCCGGTCGCGCCGGACGCGGGAACGGAGGTGAGCGTGCTGGCGACGTCCACGCTGCACTTCGCCGCCGACGGTGCGCTGATCGAAAGGTCGGAACTGCTGCAGGCGCTGACAACGGCCGCGACCGCCAGCGGGAGCACGACATACAGGCCACGACGCCGCGCCACGGCAGGAAAGAACGAGAAGAGGTGCTGCACCATGCTATCCGGTGCATGGCCGTGCAACCGCGTTGCCTGCTGCCTGACGGTGGGCGTCAGACTCGGCCATTTGCTCGGAGCGGCAGGAAACACAGGGGAATCCCGCCCGGTCCCATCGGAGCCACCCCGACGGGCCGTCCCGGCGGCGCTCCCGAGCCGTCGCGCGCGGCAACGCCGGTGTCCCCCCGTTGCCGCGGAAACGAACTCAGCGGTACTCACTCCCGCCGCTTTCAGGAGCGCGCGCGGCAGCCTGGACGCTCAGCGCGGCAGGCGCCCGAGCACGCCGTCGGCCCACCGGTGGGCCCGGTGAATGCCGGTCGGGGCCGCGAACTCGAGAATGCACTCGCCGATGACCGCATCGAGGCCAAGTTCCAGGCAGAGGTTGGCCACGTAGGGAGACTGCGCCCCCTGCTGCAGCCACACGTGCCGGATCCCGGCCTCCGCCGCATCCCTGACCACCGAGACAGCGTCGTCCGGGGGCACGCAGACGATCACGCCCCCGATCTTCTCGGGCATGTCCGTCAGGTGCGCGTAGGACCGCACCCGTCGATGGACGTTGTCCCCGGATTGAGCGGGTAGACGTGCATGCCCTTGGCCAGCAGCTCCCGCAGGATGACGTTGCCGAACTTCTCCCCCGTTCGCGACGCGCCGGCCAGCGCGAACGCCGGCTGCGCCAGGAACCGTTCCACCGCACCCATGCTGGTTGTTCTCATCGTCGTTCTCGTCGTGTTCGTGGCCACGCGCCCGTTGGCGTGCTCGCTGCGTCACCAGGTGCCCGTCGGCAGGTGCTGCTTCGCGTGCTTGACCCGGTGCGACAGGAATGCCCGCGGCGCATGGGCCGTACGGTTGCCGACGAGCAGCGCCTCGAGAAGGTCGGCCATCGTCACGATGCCGACGAGCTTCCCGTTCTCCGTCACCGGCAGGCAGCCGATCGTCCGCCCCTTCATCCGGTGCGCGGCCTTCCGCACGGTCTCGCCTCGCTCGACCGTCACCACGGGCGACGACATGAGGTCTTCGACGATGACCGATGCAGGAAGGCGAGGGGTACGCCGCTGGGGCGCGAGATCCCGCTCCGAGAGAATGCCGACCACCTCGCCGTCTTTGGCAACCACCAGGTGGCGGATCTCGAGATCCTTCATGAGGGACCACGCATCGATCGCCCTCATGGTTGGCGGCACGCTCCGGACTTCCTCTGTCATGACTTCGCTGATGCGCATAACGCCTCCCTTCGGACGTCAGGCCGCTTCCACCGCCGGAGGTTCATGGCGGCTCGGGTCCGGGACCTCGGTGAGCGTGGCTTCGGTCAGCAGGAGGATGCCTGCAGCCGACACCGCGTTCTCCAGGGCGGTCCGCACGACTTTCGTGGGGTCGATGATGCCGGTTTCGATGAGGTCCACGTACCGGCCCGTGCTGGCGTCGAAGCCGAACGCGCCGGTGCCTCCGCGCATGCGATCGACCACCACGCCCCCATCCGCGCCGGAGTTCTCGGCAATCTGCCGCGTGGGCACCTCGAGGGCACGCCGCAGGATGTTCACCCCGGTGCGCGCGTCCCCGTCGAGCGTCGCCGCGAGCGCGGCCAGGGCGGCTTCGGCCCGCAGCAGCGCCAGACCGGCGCCCGGCACGATGCCTTCCTGGGCGGCAGCCTTGGTGGCGCTGATCGCATCCTCGAACGCCTCGCGGCGGTTCTTCAGCTCCGCCTCCGACGGGGCCCCGACCCGGATGACGGCAACCCCGCCGGTCAGCCGTGCGAGCCGCTCCTGCAGTTTTTCGCGGTCGTAGTCGGACGTGGCGGTACGAATCAGCTCGCGCAGCTCGCCGGCGCGCCCGTCGATCGCCTGCCGCGCTCCCGCTCCGCCCACGATCGTGGTGGACTCGCGATCGACGATCACCCGCCGTGCCTGACCCAGGTCGTTCAGGGTGACGTTCTCCAGCTTGATGCCGAGTTCCTCGGCGATTACGCGTCCGCCGGTGAGCACCGCGACGTCCTCGAGCATGGCGCGGCGGCGATCGCCGAAGCCAGGCGCCTTCACAGCGACGCACGGCAGGATCCCGCGCACGCGGTTGACGACGAGCGTGGCGAGGGCATCACCCTCGATGTCGTCGGCCACCACGACCAGGCTGCGGCCGCTCTTGGCGATCTGCTCGAGCAGCGGGAGCAGGTCGGTCATGGTCGTAATCCGCTTCTCGAAGAGCAGGATCACGGGCTCGTCGAGCACGGCGCGCATCTTCTCGGGCTCGGTGATGAAATAGGGCGACAGGTACCCGCGGTCGAACCGCATGCCCTCGACGACGTCCACGCTGGTCTCGGTGCCCTTCGCTTCCTCGACGGCGGTCGTGCCCTCCAGGCCGACGCGCTCGATCGCGTCGGCCACCATGCCGCCGATGCCCGCATCGTTGTGCGCGGAGACGGTGGCGACCTGCACGCGCTGCGTGTGTTCGGTGACGGGCCGCGAGAGGGCGCGGATCGCATCGAGGGCGGCGGCGAGTGCGCGGTCAAGGCCGTGTTTCAGCTCGATGGCGCTGGCCCCGGCGGCGATGTTGCGCAGCCCCTCGGCGTAGATCGCCGCGGCCAGCAGGGTGGACGTGGTCGTCCCGTCGCCGACCCGCTCCCCGGTCCGCTCCGCTGCCTCGCGGATGATCTGCGCGCCGAGGTTCTCCTCGTGGTCCGCGAGTTCGAACTCCTTGGCGATCGTCACGCCGTCGTTGCAGACGAGCGGCCGCCCCCACTTCCGCTCGATGATCACGCACTTGGACCGCGGCCCCAGCGTCACGCGCACGGCATCGGCGAGCGCGTTCACCCCGTGCAGGATCTTCTCCCGCGCCTCGGATGCGACGAGCAGCTGTTTGTGAGACACGTCACACCTCCGTCGCTTCGAACAGGGCACGCGTCCGGCGGAGCGCGCCCGACATGAACTCGACGAGCGGCCCCGCGGGGCGGGACAGCTCGATCACGACCCAGCCCTGGTAGCCGGCCGCCGCGAGGCTGCTGCGCACGTGCTGCCAGTCGACGCGGCCGTCGCCGGGTGGCAGGTGGTCGTCGGCCGAGCCATGATGGTCGTGGGCGTGCACGTGTCGCACCCGGTCGGCGACGGCGCCGAGCAGGTCGTCCCACTGGCCGCCCAGTGTCACGTGCCCGATGTCGAGGCACACGCCGACGGTCGCGTCGAGCGGCCGCATCACGCTGGCGAACTCGTCGGCGAGGCCGCCGACCACGGCCGGGCACGGCGTCTCGACCAGCAGCTGCGCGTCCATGTGCGCGCACGCCCGCGCGAGCAGCCGCAGCGAATCGGCGGCGCGCGCGAGCCGCTCGTCGAGGTCGTGCGAGGTCCGCGGCGCGTCGCTGACGTGGACCACCACCTTCGACCCACCCAGGTCGCGCAGCGCGGAGGCCGCCGAAAGCACCGCCCCGATGGCCGCGAACCGGTGGTGCGGGTTGGGGTCGCTGAGGTCGAGCAGGCCGCCGAACGGGGCGTGCACGGCGATGGGCGCCATCCGCAGCTCGCGCAGGCAGTGTGCGAACTCCGCGACCTGCTCGTGCCGCCATGGATCGAAGTGCCGCGGCGGCATGGCCAGCTCCACCGCCCGTACGCCCGCCTGCGCGAGTTCCCGCAACGTCGTGTCCACTGGGGCGTTGAGGCTGCAGGCCGTTGATGCCGCGAAGCGCCACGCCATGATCACTCCGGCCGTGCGCCCACGATGCGCACTTCGGGTGCCAGCCGCACGCGCGAGCCGAGCAGCCGGACCAGCACCGACTCCCGTGACGCCTCGTGGACCAGCCCGCGCGCCTGTGCCGCGTCCTCTTCCGAGCGCACGACGATGCAGGGCGCGAGCGAGATGGAGGGCGACGAGGCGTGTGCCCCCGCGTGCTCCAGCCGTGCGTTCGAGACGTACCCGAGCACGTCGAGCCGCGACACGTAGGCGAGCGACAGGAAGGTGCTCATGAAGCAGCTCTCGATTGCCAGGAGCAGCAGGTGCTCAGGCGCCCAGTCACCCTCGAAGCCGGCGGAGAGCGACGCGCCGCCCGCCGTGCCCGTGCCAGCCAGCCCGGTGTTCCAGACGGTCTCGCTCGAGAACGGAAACGCGGCGACACGCGTGTCGAGCACCATCGGCTGCTCCGGGATGACCACCTCGGCTGCAAAGCGCGATCCGGAGAACAGGCGCTTCGTGCGGGGCCGTCGTGCGACCCGCTGCCGATTTCCCGGCGTCGGTGGCCCTTCTGCGCCCGACGGAGCCGTCCGATGGGCAGTCGTCGCGGCGGTCGCGAACGTGATAAACAGTCCGGGAGGACCGCCATGCCGACTGCTTCCACCCCGCTCTTCCGCCGCGTGTTGTGCCCGGTCGACTTCTCCGGGCACGCGCGCACCGCGCTGCGGTACGCCGCCGCACTCGCGCGCAGGTCGGGCGGAGCCCTCGGCGTGCTCTTCGTGAACGACCCGCTGCTCGTCGCCGCCGCCGCCGCGGCCTACAACCGCCAGTCGCTCGGGGCCGCGTCGCGGGGTGAGCTCGAACGCTTCGTCGCAACCACCCTCGGCGCCCGCGGCACGCGCGGACTGACCATCCGGTACGAGACGGCGCTCGGGCCGCCCGCGCGCGAAATCCTCAAGGCGGCGCAAGCCGGCCGATACGACAGCCTCGTCGTGGGCACCAAGGGCCTGAACGGGGCGCGCCGGCTGTTCTTCGGCTCCACCACCTCTGCGCTGCTCCGGAAGACCATGGTGCCGATCCTGGCGGTGCCGATGGGCGGCGGCGGCGACCGGGGCGAACCGGTCCCGCGTTCGTGGCCCGGGCGCCGGGTCCTGGTCCCCGTGGCGCTCGACCCGCACGCCGAGGAGGACGCCCGCCGCGCGGCACGGGTGGCGAACTGGGTCGGTGCATCGCTCGTGCTCGTGCACGTGGTCGCGGCTTCACCCGCGCCGACGTGGTTCGGTGGCGACGTGCGCGCGGAACTCGAGCAGCAGGCGACCCGGGCGTCGGATCGGCTCGCGGCCGTCGGCGCCCGCCTCGGCGTTCCCGCCTCGACGAAGGTCGAAGCCGGCTACCCGCCTGAGGTCATTGCCGCCGTCGCCCGTCGCCTCCGGGCCGGACTGGTGGTGATGGCCCTGCGCGGCGGCGAGGGCGTACTCGGCGCCCCGGTGGGTTCGATCGCCTACAACGTCCTGTGCGAGGGCATCGCCCCCGTCCTGGCACTGCCGCCGACCCGGCGCTGAGACGGATACCCGGGGGCGTCAGGCGCGGTAACCGCCGGATCGCCGACGGCGGCGCGGGGGGCGACACGATGAATGCAGTGGCGGATCGTGGCGTCGGGGTTGCAACGAACGAGGTCGGCAAGGTGTATCATGAGGCCCGACCGCCGAGTTCACCCATCCGTGGATCGTGCAGCAGGAAGGCAGGCACGCATGACCGCACAGCCGCCGGCGAGCACCCGCGAAGTTGCACAGCGCATGGAACGCGAGTTCCTGGAGATGCCGGGCCTGGCGCTCACGACTCCCCAGGCCGAACGACTCTGGCATCTCGATCACGCCCTCTGCGTCGACGCACTCGAGTATCTCGTCAGTGCCCACATGCTCGCCCGTACCGTGGACGGCCGCTATGTCAGCGTGGATCGCGAGCGGCCGATCGGGCGCGAGCCCCACGCCCGCGGCTGACGCCGCACGGTGCAGGGCCCGGCTCGCCGGCGACTAATGGGACAGGCGCGTCCCAACGGCACCCGTCTGCAGTGATTCGATGTAGCGCACCAGGTTGTCGATTCGCACGTCCACCAGCGCGTCGCTGGGGTCGAGCGCCCGGAAGATGCTGCCCCACACCGGCATCCCGCCGGAACGGTGCGAGCCGGTGCCGTTCTTCACGATGTCGCGGACGCGTTCCCGCGGGAACATGCCGCCGTTGTTGACGCCGATCGACGTGAGGTCGGGCGCCGCGGTCCGCATCGCGGGCGACGCCGGGCGCCCCCGCGCGTCGAGCCCATGGCAGTTGGAGCAGTAGAACCGGTACAGCTCCGCGCCCACGGTGGTCTTCTGCAGCATGGGGTCGCGGGGAACCGGCCCCTGGGCCTTCGCCCCCGCGGTGCAGATGGCGAGCACGACGACCATTGCCGCAAACGTCCGCATGACTCCTCCTTACTCGCTGGAACGTGACGGCGGATCGCCGCTCTCGATGCGGCGCCGCAGGCCGTCCAGCACGTCCACTGCTTCCTCGCGCAGCCGCCGTTCGACGATTCGACGGACGAGCCCGCCGTACCAGGAATCGAGCAGGTCGATTTCGGTCTGGTTGACGTACGCAAGATAGTTCGTCGGCTCGGCCTTCATGAGCGCCGTGAAGCTCCACGCGCCGTCTACGTAGTGCGTGCCGAACACCTGCCGGCCCACGACGAGCACCTCCGGTTCTCCCTCACGCCGTCCCCGCACGATCGTGACATGCGTCACGCTCACGATTGGCTTCCCGCCGAAGTCGTCCTTCGCCCAGTACAGGAACATGTCCGAGCCGGGTACCGCGCGCTTCGGGTACTCCAGGAGGTCCCGTCCCACGTCCGGCCAGCGCGACACGAGAAAGGCAGGCGCGGGGACGCCCGGCCGGCCGCCTGCGAGATAGCGCCGCGCCCGGCCGAGCACCACCTCCCGAAACGCCTGGTCCATCGCCACGCTCCTGGTCGAACCGCCCGTGCGCATTGCCTCGCGCACCGTGCGGATCTCGGCCGGCTCCAGCTTCACGCCACACCGATCGACCCGACAGCCGGCGATCTCGTCGGCATCGTCCGCGTCGAGCGTGAGCCCGGCCAGGTCCTCGATCCGCGGTTCCGGCGAGAAGCGCCCGATCTGCTTCACCGTGGGGCTCTTCTTCAGCGCGGCGATGTCGTGCATCCAGCGCACGAGGCGGTCGCCATCGATCGCGGCCGGCACCGCCGCGAAGATGCCGACGTGGCCGGCCGGAGCCGGCATCGTGCGCGCCAGCGCGCGACCGGCGGCGAGCGTCTGCCGCTCGCGGGGCTGCAGCCGCACCGTCGGCTCGAAGAAGACAAACGGATCCAGGATGGCTGCCGCCAGCAGCAGCCCGGGCGCGACGCGGGGCCAGGCAGACACGACTCGACGCTCCCTCGATTCGCGGCGCGCACTCGCTGCGACCACGTCCTGTCAGCATACGCCGCTCCCCGGACTCCTGCCGGATTCCCGTCGAACGTGCGACTGCCGGTCATGTGCTGCAGGAGTCCTGCCTGATTCGACGGGCGTGTTCCCGCGGGATTCCTCTTGCGAGGTTGACGGTGGCGGAGTCCACGTGGACCCGCGAGAGAAGGAGGCGGTCATGCCGCGTTTCACCTGGCGGGCGATCGGCTGCGTGCTGGCCTTCGTCGTCGTGACGGTGCCGGGAGCCGACGCGAGCGGTGGGGCGTCCTCCGTCGTGAGCGTGCACGCGGCGCCCGACGGCCGCCCCGTGATCGGCACCGGCGTCATCGTGGCCGCGGACGTGCGGCAGGGCGCGCTCTTCGTGCTCACGGCGGCGCCGCTGTTCCGCCGTGCGGACGGCGAAGCCGACACGGGGGGTGTCCGCGTGCGCATCGGCGACCTGCTCGCCTCGGTCGGACCCGACCACGTGCTGCACCCGGTAGGCGACCTCAGCGGCATCGCCCTGCTGCGCGTGGACGCGCACGACCTGGGCGGCACCCTGCCCGCCGTGGACATCGTCCCCCTCGAGAGCCGCGAGATGGCACTGGGTTCGGTGTTCCTCATCGCCGTGTCGGCGCCAGGCGGGCAGCGCGTCGACGTGCCGCAGCACGTGCGGTTCGGCGCGACGCGCCTCGTCGTGGGCGACCGCAGCGTGGCCCATCTCGACGCCTGCCTCGGCGCACCGGCCCTCACGGAGGGCGGGGTATCAGGCGTGGTCGTCGACTGCACCGCCGGCCGCTCTCCGGTCGTCGCGCTGACCTCCGCCCTCGACGGGTTCCTGCGTCGCCACCTGCCGGCCACCTCCACCGCCACACGCTGGAGTTCACCCTTCACGCTGACCGAGCGTGTCCTCGGCGGGCCCCTGCTGACGGTGGGCTGCGACGGCGTCGCCACCGGCGAGGTCGACGTGCCGTTCGTCGTGACCCCGCGAGAACTGCCGGTGGACGCAAAGGTCAGCCTCCTGAACGCCACCTCGCTGCGCCTGGGCGATGTCACCATCCTGGATGTCGGCGACCGGGCAGTAAAGGTGCGCTTCACCCTGGTCGGGACCCCGCCCCCGCCCAACGTGGCCCCGGGTAGCTGTATTGGCGGGCAGGCGCTGATCTCCGTCCGGCTCGACCTGATGGCGGTACCGGAGTAACGACCTGCAGCCGGTGTCTGGCGTGTCGACCAGGTGCCGGCGCCGGCGTGGCGGGTGGCCTCGGCGCCCTCGCAGCTGACTCGCCCTCCGTCACCGGTTTCGAACACGAAGACGTGGATGACTGCGCCTTTCCCGACCCGATGAACGACTTATGGCCATTTTATGAGGCTCCCGGATGGCCAGCGGATTGCAGCGATCCCGGGCATCATGGCCGCGCGCAGAACACTCGATCGGCAGCCTGGTGCAGTCCCTGAAATCCACCGCGAGGGAGACAGCAGGATCTTCTTCCTGGAGGTCGCAGGCGCGCCGGAGCGGATCAAGCTGGTGCTGCGCTGCACGCAGCGCGGGGACATTCTGGCGTCGGTGGCCAATTTCCCAGACCCGCCCAAGGCATAGGCCCGGCCGCCCGGGTGGTGTCCGGCAGTGCCGGAACCCTGGCGGTGCGGTGCCAGACCGAGAAGGGGGAACCGCCGTATAGGGCTGTTCCCCCTTTCGTCTGTACCGCCGTCGCCTGCATCGCTTGCGTCAGCGACGCCGGTCCGGCGTCACGGGGCGATCCTCGAAGCGCCACGCCATCCGCAACGAGAACGACACCAGCGTGTGCAGGCGCGAACTACGCGTGACGAGCAGCGTCTCGAACGCCGGCTGCAGCGACAGGTGCCGCGACGCCGCAAAAGACAGTCCGGCACCCAGATGGAAGACCGGGTCGGTGAAGGCGCGGGTCGCCAGACCTCCGGGGTTCGATTCCATTCGACGGCGATAGAAGTCCGGGAGGTCCGCCCCGGGCTTGACCGACAGGCGGTAGAGGCCGAAGCCGGCCTCGGCAAAGGGGCTCGTGCCCTCCCGCCGCCAGTAGCCACGCAGCTTGAGGGCAGCGTTGAACCCGTCCGCGCTCCTGCCCCTATCCAGCCAGGAGCCCGCGCCCTCCACGGCCACACGCGGCGTCACGTCCCACGCGAGGGTTCCCCCGATCAGCGGACCAGGGTCGGAGGCCGATGTCGCCGCCCCTGCCACCACGGCGACGCTCGTGCCGTGGGACCACCCGTTCCCGGACTGCGCGAAGGACGGGCCGGCCGCGGCAGCGACCAGCGACGCAGCAAACAGCGATGGCAACAGGGCCTTCATGGTGATGCTCCCTTGTCCTGCGGCGCCGGGCCTTCCCGAACGCGAGAACCTGCCGTGGACAGCGCGCTGGCGGTCCGCCCCGTCAGGGCGCCTCGTGCAGCGTCGCCACGGTCGGCCTGGTGACGATGGCGCGAAGCGCCTCGACGAGGGCTTCCGGCTCGGGCACGCCGTTTCCCTGCGGGGCGCGGATGATGTCGTCCACGGAGATGACACCCTGCAGGTGCCCGGTGGCGTCGAGCACCGGCAACCGTCGAACGCGGTGCGACGCCATGGTGGCGAGCACGGACCGCACTGAATCACTCGCCGCGCACCCGATCACCTGCGCGGTCATCGCGTCGCTCGCCGCGATGCGCGCCGCACCGCGCGTCGGGTGGTTCAGGAGCGCCATGGCCGCGTCGCGGTCGGTGACGACGCCGACGACGTGGCCTCGGCTGTCCACCACCGGCGCCCAGCCGCAGTGCCGTTCGCGCATCAGCAACAGGACGGTCACCAGTTCATCGCCGGGCGCGCAGGCGCCGATGTCGGTCTTCATCAGATCGCGGGCGGTCATGGCTCACTCCTGGGAAGGTACCTGCAGACGTGCAAGGTCACCGCCGCGTGCGGCCTCCCCCCAAACTCTTGGCCGATTGGCATTTAAGGGCGCCCGATGGCGGCCTGGCCGGAGGATGCCGGAAAGCCGTCAGCCGTGGGATACTGCGGGGGCATGGCGGCATCGAAGGAAAGCATGGCAGCACCGAGGTTCCCCTCGGCGCGGGAGGTCGCGCCAAAGGTCCATGCGCACTTCGCGCGGTATCTCGGACTGCCTGCGTCCCCGGAGGGGGCCGCCATCGGCGCGCTGCCAGCCGTCGACGACATCGAGGCCGTGGTGGACGCCGCGTTCTGGGCCAGCCTGCGCCGCGAGGAAGGCTACCTTCCGCGCATCTCGCTGGCGCTGCTCCCGCCTCACATCGCCGTGCGGCCGCTCATGTTCAGCCGCCCCCTGGCCCTCACGCCGGTGGGCCTGGTGCGCGTCGCGCCGGCCGTCGAGCGGCGTGGCATTCACCTCGGCGTGTGGCGCGACCGGGGCGACCTGCGGGTGTGGGGCACGACGCGCGTCGTCCCGCCTTCGGCCGTGGTCCTCGAGGTCTCGGGCCCCGGCCTGCTGGTCGTGAAGCACCACCGCGGGGACAGCGGGAAGTACGTGAACGTGGCGGTGCTCGAAGCCGAGCGCATCAAGATGATCGACGACCGAGCGCGCGCGATCCCGGACTGCCCGGCCGTGGTGTCGTCGCTGCTCGGGTTCGCGTCGGGCGGTGCGAGCCCGCACCTCAACATCCTGGTCGAACTCGCGGTCTCGATGCGTGCGCATGGACGGGGCGGCGTGATTCTGGTCGTGCCGTCCGACTCGCAGGCATGGCGCAGTTCGATCGTCGAGCCGATGGCCTACGCCGTGAGCCCGATGTTCGATGGCCTGTCAGACCTCGTGGCGCGCGCTGATGCCGAGCGCGACACACGCGACTGGCAGGACGAGATGCAGGAGACCGTCCACGCGATCGCCGGCCTCACGGCGGTCGACGGTGCAACCATCCTCACCGACCGGTTCGAACTGCTGGCGTTCGGTGCGAAGATCGCGCGGCGGGAGGGTTCGCCACAGGTGGAACAGGCCGCCGTCAGCGAACCGGTGGAAGACGGCGTGGCGGACGTGCTGCACCCGTCCAGACTGGGAGGCACCCGGCACCTGTCGGCGGCGCAGTTCGTCCACGACCAGCGCGACAGCATTGCGCTCGTGGCGTCGCAGGACGGTCGCTTCACCATCTTCTCCTGGTCGGGGTGCGAGCAGATGGTGCACGCCCACAGGGTCGAAACCCTGCTGCTCTAGCCGGGCGCCGTCGGACGCCCGGAGGGCGCGTCTATCGGCCCCGCCCGGCCAATCCGCTAAGATCGGGGTATGGCCGCGATCACACGCTCCAGTGCCGACGCGCTCCACGGCGCGATCAGCTCCGACGGGTTTGCGTTCGTCGAGGGCCCGGCGATGCGTGACATGTTCCTCCGTGTCGGGTCGCTGGCCGACTGGGACGTCTTCGCGGCAAGCTGGAACCGGCTGGACCTCGACACCTACATGGCGGACGGCGGCCGCTACCGCAAGCGCCGGCACGCGACGTTCTCCTCACCGGCGCAAGGGGCCATCGCACGCAAGCCCCACCGGCCGCATTACCAGAGCCTGGACTACAACCCGCTGCACGGCGGAATCGAACGCTGGTTCGAGCCGGTCGAGGACCCCGTCGCGTCCGGGGCCAGCCTGTCGACCATCCTGGAGTTCTGCCGCAGCAGCTTCGGCGCCCTGGCGCCGGCCGTTGCAGAGTGGCACGTCGAGGTGCATCAGTTCCGCATCGAGGCGCGGCCGAACGAGCGTGGACGCCCGACGCCGGAGGGACTGCACCGCGACGGCGTGGACTACGTGCTGGTGCTGTTGATCAACCGCGAGAACATCGCGAGCGGTGTCACGACCATCCACGCGGACGGCGGCGCGCTGCTCGGGCGTTTCACCCTCACCGTGCCGTTCGATGCCGCCATCGTCGACGACCGCCGGGTGGCGCACGGTGTCACACCGGTGGAACCCCTGGATCCCGCGCGGCCTGCCTACCGGGACGTGCTCGTCGTGACGTTCAAGGACACGGCAGCCTCGCGGTAACGCCGCGGTCGAGCCGTCAGGCCGCGGGCGGGCGGCACGCGGCCGGCGCGCGATCGCACCGCAGCTTCGCGGTTGCGCTGTCACGCCGAGGTCGCACGGTCACCCAGCGGTCGAGGGGCCCAGCGCCGGGAGCCCGGCTGACTTCGTCGACAGCGCGCAAATCGTCTCGACGTCCCCCGGCTGCAGTCTGGCCTCCGGGTGCGCCAGCGTGTGAATCCACATCGGCATCTCACCGCTCCGGACCGCCTCGCACGCTTCCTCGAGCTTGTGCTGCTGCCGCTCTGGCGTGTAGCGGCCGAACTCCGAGAGGTTCAGTTCGCTGCGGCCTTCGCTGACATCGTGCGCCACCAGCCACGACACCGGGGCGATGCGGCTGTACCACGGCCACACCGTCGCGTTCGAGTGGCAATCGCGGCACGACCTCTCGAAAATCGCGGCCGCCGCCTCGGCGCCTGGACGCGCGGCCCTGAATGTCAACGCGGGGTCGCTCACCGGGTTGGTGCGAGCCGGGACGATCACCTGCATCAACAGCAACAGCACCACCAGCCCGCCGATCGCCGTACCAGCCGTCAGTCGCATGCTCCACTCCTGCTGCGCACTGTACTGCGGGGAGGATGAGACAGGGATGTGAAGGGCTCAGGGCAGCAGACAGCGGGTCGCGGCGCCAGACCGCAAAAAAGAAAACGGGCGGCTCAGGGTGTTCCGAGCCGCCCGTTTCTGACTGCCGTGCGCGTGCGCGCTAGTTGTTGCCGAGACGGTAGACGATCAGTTCGCCCGGAGCGCCGGGACCGGCGATCGAGACGGTGATGTACTGCTTGCCGTTCAGCATGTAGGTCATCGGCGATCCGGTCTGCGGGGCCGGCATGTAGACGGCGCCGACCTCGTTGCCGGTGGCCTTGTCGTAGGCGCGCAGCATCGCACCGCGGCCCTGCGGGGTCGTGGCGAAGCCGCCTTCACCGGCGATGACCAGCGACTTCGTCGTCAGCACGCCGATGCGGCCCTGCCGGCCCGTGCGCGGGATCGTCAGGCCCTTGAGCGCCGGATGGTTCTTGATGTTGTCCGGCGTCTCGCCGTGCGCGATCTGCCACACCTTGGTGCCTTCGTTCAGGTTCAGCGCCGTGATGGTGGCATACGGCGGCTTGGCCAGGGGCAGGCCCTGGACCGTGATGCCACCGCCGCCTTCGCCGCCACCGCCACCGCCGCCGGCCGGACGTGCGCCGGCTGCAGCTTCGGGATTGCGTGCGGTGCCCATGACGTAGTCCATGTCCGAACGGCCGCCTTCAGGCTTCACGAGCCCGAGTGCCTGCACCCCGGAGTTGGAGAAGATGTACAGGATGTTGGTTTCGGGATCGAGCGACCCGCCCTGCCAGTTGGCACCACCGGTGACCACGGGCGAGAGCAGCAGGCCGAGCGGACGCGGCCAGGTGCTGACCGGCGGGGGGGTGAAGATCGGGCCCATGATGTAGTTCGCCGCGATCTTCTTCGCCTCCTCACGCAGCGCCGGCGTGAAGTCGATCAAGTCGTCCTCCGAGAAACCCTGGCGCTCGAAGGCTGGAGGCTTCGTCACGAACGGCTGCGTCGGCGAGTACCACTCCCCCGGCACGCTGCCCTTGGCCACGGGCCGCTCCTCGATGGGCCACACCGGCTGGCCGGTCTGGCGATCGAAGACGTAGACCCAGCCCTGCTTGGTGGGCTGCGCAAGAGCCTTGATCTTCCGGCCGTCGACCGTGATGTCGGCCAGGATCGGCGCGCACGGGATGTCGTGGTCCCAGATGCCGTGGTGCACGAGCTGGTAGTGCCACTTGCGCACGCCGGTCTTCACGTCCAGGGCGACCACGCTCTCGGCGAACAGGTGGTTGCCGGGCCGGTGCCCACCGTAGTAGTCGCCCGTCGGCAGTTCGACCGGCATGTACACCAGGCCCAGCTCCGGGTCGGCGCTCATCTGCGCCCACACCCCGGTGTTGCCGGTGTAGGACCACGAGTCGTTCAGCCACGTGTCGTTGCCGAACTCGCCGGGACGCGGGATGGTGTGGAAGATCCACAGGCGCTTGCCCGTGCGCGCGTCGAACCCGCGCACGTAACCCTTCTGGTTGGTTTTGCTCTTGGGCACGCTGCCTGCCAGGTGCGCCGCGCCGACGATGACGACGTCGTTGACGATGACCGGTGCCGCGTGCAGGCCAACCTCACCGGTGATGAGGTCCATCTGCTGGTCGTTGTTCTGCTTCAGGTCGACGACGCCGTCGGTGCCGAACGACTTGATGAGATCGCCGGTCTGGGCGTCGAGGGCGATCATCTGGTACCCCGGGGTGACGTAGATGATCCGCTCTTCCTTGCCATCGGTCCAGTAGGACAGGCCGCGCCCGGACAGCTGCCGCGGAGCCGACTCGCCGCGCTTGCCCTCGTTCATGCTGTACATCCACAGCATCTCGCCCGTTGCGCCGTCCACCGATACTACGGCGCGGCGCGTGCCGGCGGTGAAGTACAGCTTGCCCTTCACCATCAGCGGCGTCGCCTGGAACTGGTACTCAGGCCGGGGGCCGAGCATGTCGGTCTTGAAGCGGAAGGCCACTTCGAGCTTGCTGAAGTTGCTCGCGTTGATCTGGTCGAGGGGTGAGTAGCGCGTGCTGTGGAGGTCGCCGCCGTAGGTCTGCCACTCGCCGCTCTGCGTGCCGTAGACGTGAGCGGGCGTCGCCGCCGCGCGGGCGGCGGGGGCCTGCGCGCGTGGGGCCTGGCCACGCGCTCCCTGCGCCTGCTGCCCCTGGGTCGGCATGGTCGCCCACACGAGCAGTGCCGCCACGGGACCGAGCCGCACGGCCCAGCGCCATGTATTTCGCGTCATCAAAATCTCCTTGTCCTCGGTTCCAACCGGGTCGATGGATCGCGCCATTCTAAACGAAAAGAGGGCAGCGGATTTTACCCGCTGCCCTCCACTGACCCTGGCGTCTGCCGCCGGGCGTGCCCGCCGGACCCTCCACCGGTCCGGCCGCACCCCGGGCTACTGCTGCTGCGCGCCGGTTCCCCCCGACGGGGACGGCACGCGACGGTCCTGCACGGTGCCGATGAACCCGATCATCATCTCCTCCCATGTCTGGTCGCCCCAGCGCACGGTCTTCGACGGATCGGGGTTGAACCGGTTGTTCGGCGAGTTGTCGAAGTGGGCGATCACCTCGAGCCTCGTGCCCTTGGGCAGCACCTTGGGCTCGGCCAGTTCGTAGGTGTGCTGCCAGTTGAAGTCGTAGTTCGGCACCGACAGCAGCGTCTCGGAGCGGCCGTCCGGATAGTGCGCGATGTAGGTCATGTCCTTCCCGCGCATGTGCATGTGCGGGGTCATCGACGTCAGCACCGTGTCGGCGTTCATCGTTCGCGAGGCCCGGACTTCATGGCTCGCCGCTCCGGGCGGAATCGAGAACCCGAGGTTCAGGATCATGCCGCCGCCCGCCGTCCTGGCCGGCGGCTCCTTCGCGAAGATGAGGGCCACTTTCGTCGTGTCCACCATCTCCGTCCCGTTGGTCGTGTAGTGCATCTGCAGCACCAGATCGTGGTGCTTCGGCAGCAGCCGCGCGACGCCGGGATCGAACACGATGCCCGGCTTGTTCGGGGTGGTGCCTCCGATCTGCATGCGGCCCGGCGTGGCCTCGTTCTTCGGGTCGCCGCCGGACGGCTGCGCGTAGGCGATCACGTGATGCACGACCGGCCGCGCGCTCGGGCTGATCTCGATCGCCTGGAGCCACCGGTCGTCCGGGAAGTCGGTCGGAATCTTGAAATACAGATAGGGGATCGTGCCGGAGGCCGGCACCGTGTAGGTCTGCGCCGTCAGCACCACATCCGGCTTTCCGATCGTCCAGCCCTCCGCGAACTGCGGCAGCTTCGGCATGTCGCGATCGTTGCCCCGCGGCGCGCCTCCGTCGGCCCAGCGCACGATCGTGCTGATCTCGGCGTCGGTGAGCCGCGGGTCGTTGCGGAAGTGTCCGATCGCGGGGTCCGCATTCCACGGCGGCATCTGGCGTGCGACGATGCGGCGCTTGATCGCCTGCGCGTAGGGCCTGGCGCTCTCGTAGGTGGTGAGTGACATCGGGGCGAACATCGTCGGCCGGTGGCACTCGATGCAGCTCTTGTAGAAAATCGGCGCGACGTCCTTGGAGAACGTCGGGACCGCATCAGCCGCGGATGCGGCGAGCGGGGCGCTGACGAGCAGCGCGACAAACACACCAGGCACAAACGTCCTCACGAGCACCTCCTGAGACCTGCCGCGTGACACCCGGGAACGACCCCCGATTTTCGCACAACCCGACAGGGCTCCGCAGGCGTATAGACGAGCTTTGCGGGGCACAAGTTTCGCACTCCCGGGCCGCAGGAGGATCTGGATGAAGAGCACACACCCAACCCGCACCGTTGCAGGGCTTTGCGCGGCCAGCGCGCTGGCCCTGGTTGCCGGCGCGAGCGCCCAGCAGCCGAGCCCGAGCGCCCCGGCCCGCAACGACGGAACGACCACCGCGGCCGACTTCGAACAGACCGCGGCCAGCCGCGCGGCAGCCGGCACCGACCGCCTGATGCTCATCGGATGCCTCGACCGGTCTCCGAACGGCACCTACGTGCTGAATCGCGCCCGGATGGCCTCCGATGCAGCCGGACCGGGCTCATCGGGCCAGCCCTCCGCGTCCTCGACGACGACGGATCGTTCGACCACCGGCACCGCAGGCTCGACCGCAGGCACGTCGTCGACGACCTCGTCCACGGCAGGGACGAGCGGCACCGCGGGCACGACGCCCTCGACTGGCAGCAGCGGGCCGTCGGCCGCGGCATCGCAGGCCATGAACGCCAGCAGTGCACCGATGACCTGGGCGCTGCGCAGCAGCAGCGATTTGGCCCCGCACGTCGGCCACCAGGTGCAGATCAGCGGGCGTGCGCTCGCCGCGGGCGCCATGGGTGCCGCGATGCCTCAAGCCAGCCGCCCGTCGGGCACCGCATCGTCCACGCAGGGCTCGACGGCACAGAACGGGACCACGGCGGGATCGAGCAGCACTCAGAGCGCCACGACCCAAAGCGCGACGGCCCCAGGGGCAACGACCCAGAGCGCAACGACCCAGAGCGCGACGACGCAGAGCGCCACCACGCAGAGCGCCACCACGCAGAGCGCCACGACCACGCAAGGCGCATCAGGGTCCGCGCCCACGGCGTCGACCACGACCGCGTCCGCCAGCACCGGGACATCGACCGCCTCCGCAGGCGGGACCTCGGCAATGCGGAGTGTAGAGGTGGAGTCCGTACGTATGATTTCGAACAGCTGTCCGTAGACCTCGGTGTGCCTGCGTGACACGCGGATCGCGGAGACTGACGAGAGTCACCAGCATCCGCGTGTCACTTTTTCTTTACACATTCCTGCCACCGCGGCACCCATCAGGGCGTCAGAACAGTCGGATTTTGGGTAAATCGCCCTGTGTTCCGGGTCGCGCACTCGGGCACGGCATTTGTAGAGGTGGGGTCACCTGCGATGCGGCCGGCAAAGATTCCTGCCTCGTTGTCCCTCCCACAGACGCGGGGAGAGTTGCAGACGTGGATTCATTCCTCGCTGCACCTGTCAGCCGATCACGAACAGGCCCTGCTCCTGGCGATTGACGCGGTGTTCACGCGGCAGGAACGGCTGTGGCAGGAATCCAAACAGGAAGCGATTCAGGCCTTGTCGGCCGGCTTCGCGGACAAGATGGCGCGGGTGACGCACGAGCTGCAGGCCAAGGACGCCACGGTCAGCAGCATCTCGCGCTACTTCGAGCAGCTCGTGGCCGACCTCACGGACAGGTCGAATCGCGACCCCAAAACCAAGCTGATGAACTTCCGGCGCTTCACCGAGCAGCTGGAGTCGTTCCTCGCGCTCGAGCAGCGCGGCCGGTGGTGCGCGGTGGGCCTGGTCGATATCACCGGGTTCAAGTGGTACAACGACGCGCTGGGCCACGCCGTCGGCGACCGGATCATCGAGCGGGTGGCCGTCCTGCTGCGGGAACAGGTCCGGTCGGAGGATCTGCTGGCGCAGGAGCGCCCCGATCATGCCTCGCGTGAGCTGCACGCGCGGCTCGGCGGCGACGAGTTCTGCTTCCTCATTCCCGATATTGCCGAGTATCACCAGGCGTACGCGATTGCCGAGCGGTTCCGCGAAGCGGTGGAACGCTTCGACTGGACCACGGAAGACGGACGTCTGGCCGTACAGCCGGTGCGAGTGGACGTGGGGGTCATCTGCCTGCGCCTCGGCCGCGTCACCGAACGGCGGTTCGTGGCGCGCCGGCTGGCGGCCGCGCTGATTCATCGCGCGGACAAGCTGATGTACGAGGCCAAGGGCGATCGCGCGAATCACATCTACCTGCAGCGGACGCGCGTCGAAGGGGGCGAACTCGTGGACATCGTGGATACTGACACCGCCCGCGATGCCGACGAGGACGCGTCGCCCGGCGCGACGCGCTGATCTCACACGACGCGCTGATCTCGCGTGCGCCTCGTCGATTCCCCGCACAGCGTCCTCAACCCCGGGTGGTGCCCGCCGCCCGTACAGCCGTGTTACAGTTAAGGGTCGCCGCACGGTGGATATAGCTCAATGGTTAGAGCGCCGGACTGTGGCTCCGGAGGCTGCGGGTTCGAGTCCCGTTATCCACCCCATATTTCTCAACGCCCCACCCCGCGGCACACACCACAGCCGCTCGACGCAGCCGGCCCCATCCACGAACAAGTCCCTCGACGCCGCCCTGCCACCGTCCTGCCCGCGTGGCGGGATCGTCGTCTCCACCTGCAGGACTGGTCCGGCCCGGCCAGGATGCGTCCGGCGCAAGAACGGGTAGCGGAAAGACCCCGTCCGGTGTAGTTTCTCCGGGGGCGCGCGAACTGGCGTGCCGATGGAGGCTCCCGTGCGACACACCCTCACCCGCGCGTTCGTGCTCGCCCTGCTGGGCGGCCTCGTGCTGCTCAGCGCCCAGGCGCAGAATCCGTCGACGCCTGCCGCACCGCGTCCGGCGCAAGGCAGCGGCGCGCCCCCGGCGGCCGGCACCAGTGCAGATCCCTACTTCAACAACGCGAACGCGGGCGCAACGGCCTTCCCGCTGGCCGCTCCGGCCGGGGCCGACAGCGGCGCGGCGACACGTGCCCCGAACGGGGCGGTGAACCAGGGCGCCTTCGCCCCGGCCGGCTGGAAGTTCGGGCCCGCATTCGATCCACCGGCCGGTACGAAGATCTGGAATCCGGTGAAGCTGAAGATGCAGCAGGGCGGCAAGGTGACGGGCGGCACGGTCTTCTCGGCCACCGATCCGGCGACCTACTGCGCCATGGCCAACGCGGGCTACGACTTCATCTGGACCGAGATGCAGCACGACTCGCGGTCGTGGGAAAGTGTCGCGCGCATGTGGGCCACCTGCCCGCGCGCCAAGGCGGTGCCCGGCGTACGCGTGGCCTACACCGACGAGCGTGAGATCCAGCACGCGCTCGACGCCGGCGCGCTGGTGCTGGTCGTGCCGACGGTGGACACCGTCGAGGAGGCCATTGCGGCGCGCAACTGGGCCTACTTCCCTCCCCTTGGGCGCCGCAGCAACGGCGGCGGGCAGGCGTTCGATCAGAACATGTGGGGCTCGGTGCCCGGCGGCTACCGGCAGACGGTCAACGACAACCTGGTGCTGATCCTCATGATCGAGACGCTCGAGGGCCTGCAGAACGCCGAGGCGATCGCCCGCGTGCCCGGGGTCTCGGCGGTGTTCGCCGCGAGCGGCGACCTCGGGAACTTCACCGGGTATCGACAGGGCACGCCGGACTACGAGCGCGCGATCAACATCGTGCACGACGCGGCCGTCAAGGCCGGCGTGCGGCTGTGCGGCCCGTTCGCCTGGCGCGACCGGCCCGACTTCAGCTGTTTCCAGAACGGCAGCGAACTGGCCGCCATCACCCGTGGGGTCGCCGCTGAACTCGGGCCGCTGGCCAACACGCAGCCGGTGCCGGAGGCGGGCCCGTTCGCGCGACGGCCGTGAGCACGCGCAGCCCGGCGCACGAACCCGGACGGCCGCGGTCCGTCAGCCCGCGAACTTGTACCCGAGGCCGTGGACCGTCAGGATGAACGCCGGCGACTTCGGGTTGGATTCCAGCTTCTGGCGGAGGCCCGCCACGTGCACGTCCACGGTGCGCGTGAGCGGCGTCTCGTCATAGCCCCACACGTCGGCCAGCAGGGTGTCTCGCGACAGCGTCGCGCCGCGATGCTCGATGAAGTACTTGAGCAGCTTGAACTCGCGCGCCGACAGGTCCACCACGGTGCCGCCGCGGGTCACTTCGGCGCGGCGGAAGTCGACGTCCACCTCGCCGAACCTGTACTGCCCGCCGCCCACGCCCGGCGCCGCGGCACGCCGCCGCAGGAGCGCCTCGAGGCGGGCCAGCAGTTCGATCGTCTCGAACGGTTTCGTGAGGTAGTCGTCCGCCCCGAGCTTCAGCCCCACCACCCGATCGGCCACCTGCCCCCGCGCGGTCAGCATCAGCACGGGCACGTTCACGCCGCGCTGCCGGAGGGTGCGGCACACGTCGAGCCCGTTCATCCGCGGCAGCATCACGTCGAGCACGATCAGGTCGAACACGCACGCCGTGGCCCGTTCAAGCCCGTCCTCCCCGTCCGAGGCAGTTTCGACGCTGTAGCCTTCGGCCCGCAGGCGATCGCCGAGCGTGAGGCGCAGGCCGGCCTCGTCTTCGACGAGCAGCACCCGGGGACCCGCACTCATGCCGCGGGTCCGCCGATGGCCGGCAGTTCCATCGTGACGATCGTCCCGCCGCCGTCACGCGCGGTGACGGTGGCCCGCCCGCCGTGCGCCTGCATCACCTTCTCCACAAGGCTCAGCCCGATGCCGCTGCCCCGCACCTGAGACGCCACCGCCCGGCGCCCGCGAAAGAACGGCGCGAACACGTGCGGCAGATCCGCTGCGTCGATGCCCATGCCGCGATCGAGCACCGTGATGCGCACGCGGTCGCGCTCACTGTCCACCCGCACCTCCACCTCGCTGCCCGGCGGGCTGTACTTGAGGGCATTCGACATCGCGTTCTGCAAGGCCGATCGCAGCGCGTCGGCATCGGCCATCACAAGAGGCGTGCTCCCGTCGGCCGTCCTCCCGTCCGCCGCGACGCGGATCCGCTGCTGGCGTTCCTGCGCCTCGCGCTCGAGACCCTGCACCGCCGCGTGGACGATGTCGGCGGGAGAGACCTCCTCCATCGCTCGGGTCACCGGGCCCGCGGTCATGCCCGCGAAGTCCATCACCCGCTCCACCATGTCGGAGAGACGGCGTCCCTCGGTGCGGATGAGCGCACCGTACTCCGCAACCTGCGGGCCGGACACGACCCCGTCGGCGAGGTTCTCCGCTGCAGATCGGATGACGGCCAGGGGCGTCCGCAGTTCGTGCGACACCGACGCCACGAACGCGATCTGCTGCCGCGCGAGCCGCTGCTGGCGCACCGAGGCCGCCATCGCCAGCAGGACGCTCGTGCCGAGCAGCGCAAGGATGCCGGCGCTGATGCCCATGTTCCGCAGGCGCGACCGCCGCACCACGGCGTCGAGCGAGCCACCCCGCGCCCGCACGAGGAGCCGCCACGCCGGGTCGTGGTCGCGGTCGGGCGCGGCCCGCTCAGGGCCTCCCCGGCGGATGATCGTGATCGAGAGACGACCGCGCCCCGGGTTCCGGTCCGTCCCCGGCAGCGCCCGGGTCCACCGGACATCGTCGAAGCGGATCCGGAAGATGTCCACGGCGAGATCCGCGTTGTCGGCGGAGACCGGCAGCGAAACATCCGAGCTGTACACCGCCGGTTCTCCCGCCTCGCGCGGGCGGATGGCCGCCACGTACTCCGCCGACGCCCCATCGCCGAAGTGACGCTCGTAGAGCGGCGCGAACACCTCCTGCCGGAGACGTTCGCGGTCCAGCCAGACGATGACCGCACGGTGGGTCCGGACCAGCGGTGCGGCCACGCGCACCGGCGTCTGCGCATCTGCCGTCGCCGGCAGGGGAGCCACGACGACGACCGGCACGATCAGCGCGGGCGCTGAGGTGTCCACGGCCGAACCGATGAAGGCGGGCGGCACCGGCAGGTTGGGCAGGACCGGCTCGGCGGACGCGTCCATGACGCGGCGCCGTACTCGGTCCAGGGCGTCGGGCCACGGCGCCTCGACGAGTGTGCGCGTGCCCGGATCGAAGCGGCGCAGCCGGTGAGTGTCCGGTCCCTCCTCCGCCAGGAAGACGTCCCGGATCGCGCGCGACACGACCGAGTCGTCCGCGCGATCGAGCGCCGCCGCAAGGGTGCCGGCGGCGTCCGACTCGAGCGCCGATGCGTCCAGCTGGTATGCCGCGAAGAGAGCCGTGACATCGCGGTCGAACTCCGCGGCGAACGCCGACGCCCGCAGCCGCAGGCCGCGTTCGAGCTGGTCGCGTTCCGCGCGGCTCACGGCGCCCAGCCATCGATACTGGAGGGTGGCCAGTACGGCGAGGGCGCCGATGAGCAGCACGGGCGCGAGGAGCGGCCATCGGCGGAGGCTCACACGGTCACTGTACGCGAGGGACGACGGACGCACGCACGTGCTTTACATCTCTTACAAAACGATTGCCCCAGGCTGACAACTTCCCCGCGTCCTCCTCGTCATACTCACCCAGGGAGCACACACATGGAACGTCTGCTTGGATACATGCTGATGGTGGCGCTGACCGTTGGCGGCTACCTTGCGGAGGCGGCAGGGGACACGAAGGCGGCCGACCTCCTCCGCCAGGCGCGAACGGCGCTCGGCGGCGAGGCCCGGCTCGAAGGGATCACGACCCTGTCGGCCAGCGGCACGATCTCGAGAAGCGCGGGGCCTGGCGCGCGCCTCGACGGTGAACTCACCCTGCACATCGCGCTGCCCGATCGGCTGGTGCGCACCGAGGCGCTGTCGCCGGATGGGGCTGTAACCCTCGTCTCGACGCAGGGCGTGAACGGCAATCGCCTCCTGCGCGCCGCACGTACGCTCAACACGCCGCCTGGCGCGGTCATCCGCACGCCGCCGCCGCCACAGCCCGGCAGCGACGCCGAACGCGAGGCGCTGCGGGGAGCGCGCGCCGACATGGCGCGCCTCGTACTCGTGCTGCTCGCCCGCGAGACGACGGCGATGCCCCTCGAGTTCACCTACGGCGGCAGGGCCGAATCCTCCGATGGCACCGCCGAGGTCGTCGACGTGAAAGCCAGGGACGGCGGCCCGTTCGCCGCGAAGCTGTTCCTCGACTCCACCACCCACCGTCCCCTCATGCTCTCGTGGCGCGGCGTCGCCCCGCGCATGGTGCTGCAGACGCGGCGGCTCCAGGGTCCGCCACCGCGCAGTGGCGGTGCGGATGCGGTGACGCCGCCAGCACCCCAGGTCGTGGACATCGAGATGTTCCTCGACGACTACCGCCCCGTGAACGGCGTCATGCTGCCTCACCATGTCACGCGCGCCGTCGGGGGCGAGACCAACGAGGAGTGGACGTTCACCGCGATGGCCGTGAACCCGCCGCTCGAGGCCAGCACCTTCGAGGTCAAGTGATGCGGGTGCTCACGTGCCTGCTGCTCCTGCTGGCCGTCCCCCTTTCGGCGCAGCAGGGACCAGTGGTCACCGTCACGGCCGCCGATCCGACCGGCGCCCTGCTCGTCGGCGCCCGGGTGCAGCTCGAGGCGGCCGACGGCGTGGTTGCCGAGGGCGTCACCGACGGCCAGGGGGTCGCGCGCCTGCCGCTGCCGCGCGCAGGACGGTATACGCTGCGGGTCGAGTCCCCCGGGTTCGAACCCGCGACGCAGGAGCTTACGGTGCGCGGCGACACACGGCGCACGCTGCGGCTTGCGCTCGCAAAGGTGCTCGAGACCGTGGACGTGGGCCGCGATCCACGCGCGCGCGGCAGCGACCCGCGTGATGACATCTTCGCGACCGTCCTCGGCGAGGCCCAGATTCAGGAACTGCCTGACGACCCCGACGAGATGGAGCGGGTCCTGCGCGAGATGGCCGGGCCTGGGGCCGTGATGCGCGTCAACGGCTTCCGCGGCGGCCGGCTGCCGCCCAAGGACCAGATCGCGCGCATCCGCTTTCGCCGGAACATGTTCGCCGCCGACACCCACGAGCCCGGCTTCATCGCGGTGGACATCGTCACGCGCCCCGGCATGGAGCAGTGGCGCGGGGCGACCGGCTTCGGCTTCCGCGACACGGTGCTGAACGCCCGCAATGCGCTGGCGCCGGTTCGCGGCGACGAACGCTTCACGCGCGGATCGTTCACGCTCAGCGGGCCGCTCTGGCGGGGGCGCTCGTCGCTGGCCCTGTCGGTGGACGGCTCCGACGCCTTCGATGCCCAGACCATCGTTGCCGCGCTGCCAGGCGGGAGCATCCGGCAGAACGTGCGTCGGCCCAGCGAATCCGCCAACGTATCGGCGCGCTTCGAGCACGCGCTCAGCGGGTCGCAGCAGCTGCGCGCCGAGTACCAGCGGAACGGAGCGCATACGGACAACCTGGGCGTCGGGAACTTCGACCTGGCCAGCCGCGGCTACGGGCAGTCGCGCGAGGAACAGGTGGTGCGCGGCTCGCTGACCGGGTCGATCGGGACCTCGATGTACAACGAACTGCGCATCTCCTTCCGTCAGCGCGAGCTGACGTCCACGTCGGCAACCCAAGAGCCGGCCGTCGTCGTGCTGAACGCGTTCACCTCAGGCGGGGCGCAGGTCGACGGCGCGCGGTCGTCCGCCGACTGGGAGGCGGCCGACGACCTGGACGTTTCGCGCGGCAGGCACGCGCTGCGGGCCGGCGTGCTGCTCCAGGCGGGACGCTACCGCACGACGGAGCTTCGCAACGGGCTCGGCACGTACACCTTTGCGAGCCTTGCCGACTACGACGCGGGCCGGCCGAGCGTGTTCACGCGCACGGTCGGCGACCCGCGCGCCTCGCTCGTGCAGGCCCAGGTCGGCGTCTACGCGCAGGACGACTACCGGGCAACGCGCGCGCTCACGCTGAGCGGTGGTGTGCGCGTCGAGTCGCAGTCGCCGATCGGCGGCGTACACGTCGGCCCCCGCGGCGGCTTCGCCTGGGCGCCCACGCGCAGCGGCAACACGACGCTGCGTGGCGGAGGCGGCATCTTCTTCGACTGGCTCGACGCACAGGACCACCTTCGCGCGGTACAGACCGACGGCACCAGGCAGCGCATCGAGACGGCCGCCTTTCCATCGTTCCCGATCGTCGATGCGGGGGGCCTGGTGTCGCTGATCAACGGCCGGACGACGCTGGGGCGCGGACTCACCCAGCCGCGTGTCGCCGAGGTAAGCCTCGCGCTCGACCAGACACTGTTCTCGGCGGTGCGCCTGAGCGCGATGATCGTCCATCGCCGCGGCACGCGCCTGCTGCGCGGCATCGACATCAACGCGCCAGCCCCGGGGGGCGCCAGGCCCGATCCGCTCGCCGGGCCCATCACCGAAGTGCGGTCTGTCGCGCGCAGCGCGTACGATGCGCTCAGCCTGAACCTCAACGCCGCAAACCCGAACCGCCGGATGTTCCTGGCGGCGAACTACACGCTGTCGCGCACCACGAACGAGGCCGATGCCCCATTCGATCTGCCGGCGGACCCGGCGAACGTACGCGCCGAGCGGGGCCCGGCCGCCGACGACGCACGACACCGCATCATGGGATTCGGGACCATCGGCCTCGGCCGGGGGGTCACGGCCGGCGTGTCCGCGAGCGTCCGGTCGGCGCTGCCCTACGACATCACGACGGGCCGGGACGACAACGGCGACACGATCCTGCGGGACCGCCCGGCGGGGCTGACGCGAAACAGCGCACGCGGCCGCGCCTCGGCCGACGTGGGAGCGCGGGTCGGCTGGCGGCACGGGTTCGGCGGCCTGCGTCCGCCCGCGCCGGGCGGGCCGCAGGTGCGCATAATCCGCGGCGACGCCAACCCGCTGGCGACGATGCCAGGCGGTGACGGGCAGGAGCGATACGGCTTCGAACTGTACGCGCAGGCGTATAACCTCCTCAATCGAATGAACCCGGCCGTCTTCAGCGGCGTGCTGACGTCGCCCTTCTTCGGGCGCGCCGTCGCCGCCGCCGCGCCGCGGCGAATCGAACTCGGCGCCCGCCTCACCTTCTGACGATTCCTGGCAGCACCACCTGCCACTTCATGACACGCGGGGACAGGAGGGAGCGGCCGCTTCCCATGGCCTCGCCGGTGCGACCGCAGTCGGCCATGATGCAGGCGCGCAGCACTGCACAACTCAGCGCCCCGCGATCACAGTTCTGTCGTCAGCCGCTGCAGATTTGCAATTCGCGCTGGCGCGTTTGGAGCGCAGGCTGCGGATTCCCGCGCGGAAACATCGGCCCGGCACCGATGTGACCGCTTGGCGTCGGCTTTGCTCCACCGCCGCTCCAAGGTGTCCCCCATCCGCCTGTACTGCGCCACTGCTGCAACCCGGACCGGTGAAGCTGCGTGAAGTCGCTGCCGCTTCCTGCCCGGGTCTACGTGACGGCGGTGGTGCTGGCCGGCGCGGGGATCCTGTGCCTGCGGGCCCCGCACATCGAGTTCCAGCAGCCTGGCCTGTTCGTGGCGCTGATGGTGCTGTCGTCGGCCAGCGCGGCGATGAAGATCACGCTGCCCCTCACCACCAGCGTGTCGACGATGTCGGTGTCGTACGCCATCGACTTCGCGTCGCTGCTCCTGCTCGGCACGGATCAGACGATGCTCGTGGCGGCGGCAAGTGCGCTCAGCCAGTGCGTCCTGAACAACCGGCAGCAGAACCCGCTGCACCGCACCCTCTTCAGCATGGCCACGCTGGTGGTGACGGTGGCGTGCGCGGGCCTCGCGTTCGGGCTCCTGTCGGCCCCGGATGCCGACCCGGTCACGTCGGTCGCGCGCCCGCTCGTGGGCGCGGCCACGGTCTACTTCCTCGTGAACACCGGCCTCATCGCAGCCGCCATCGCGCTCGAGTCGAAGCAGCCGCTCGTCCACATCTGGCAGACGAACTTCCTCTGGAGCGCGCCGAGTTACTTCGTCGGCGCTGGGGCATCCTGGCTGTCGTCGTGGGCGGTCAGCCACGTCGGCTTCTGGCTCGCGCCCCTCACCTTCGCGCCGATCTACCTGACCTACCGCACCTACCGCATCTACCTCGGTCGGCTCGAGGCGCAGCGCCACGTGCAGGAAACCTCGGATCTCCACCTCGCGACGATCGAGGCGCTCGCGGCCGCCATCGACGCGAAGGACCAGATGACGCGGGTGCACATCCGCCGGGTCCAGTCCTACGCGGCGGCGCTCGCCGAGGCCATCAAGCTGTCGCCCGGCGAAATCCAGGCGGTGCGGACGGCGGCGCTGCTGCACGACATCGGCAAGCTGGCGATCCCCGCGCACATCCTGTCCAAGCCGGGCCCGCTCACGCCGGAGGAGTTCGCGAAGGTCCGCATTCACCCACAGATCGGTGCCGAGATCATCGCGTCGGTCCCGTTCCCCTACCCGGTCGCGCCGATCGTGATGAGCCATCACGAGCGGTGGGATGGCAACGGCTATCCGCAGGGGCTCAGGGGCGAGGCGATCCCCATCGGGGCCCGGATCCTCAGCATCGTGGACTACTACGACGTCATCACGTCCGACCGCCCGTACCACAACGCCCTGTCGCCCGACAGCGCGCTCGCGCTGCTGAAGCACGAGGCCGGTCGAGCGCTCGACCCCGGGCTCGTGGACATCTTCATCGAGCAGCTTCCGACGCTCACCACGAAGTTCGATCTGGCAGACCAGCAGCCGCGCACCGAGCGCACCGGCGCCAGGGCCGGAGGGGCGGAGCCGAGCGCCTTCGAGAACATCGCGCTCGCGCACCAGGAGATTTATGCGCTCTACGAGATCGCCCAAACCATGGGAACGAGCCTGGGCGTGTCGGACACGATGGAGCTGATCTCGTCCAAGCTGGTGACGCTCATTCCGTGGACCGGGTGTGCGCTCTTCGTCGGCGACAGCGACCCGGAGTACGTGCGCTGCCGGTTTGCGGCCGGCGTCGACGCCCCGCGGCTGTGCGACGCGCGCGTCCGCGTCGGGGAAGGGCTGTCGGGGTGGGTCGCGCGCCATCGCCGCACGCTGGTCAACGCCAGCCCGCGGATCGAGTTCGAGGCGGCTGGCGTGCCGACGGGGTCGGTCCAGTCCGCCATCGTGGCGCCGCTGGAACTCGGCGATCGCTACATCGGCACGCTGCTCCTGTTCCATACCCAGCTCGAACGGTACACGGAGGATCATCGCCGCCTGCTGACGCGTGTTGCCGAACAGGCGGCCGCCGTGCTGAACAATTCCATTGTCTTCGAGCAGACGCAGGAGGAGTCGCTCACCGATCCGCTCACCGGCCTGCCGAATCGCCGCTCGATGATGACGCGCCTGGACAGCGAGCTGAGCCGTGCCGAGCGCATGCGAACCGAGGTGGCGGTGATCGTGATGGACGTGGACGATTTCAAGCAGATCAACGACACCTACGGCCACGCGACGGGCGACCTCGTCCTGCGCGAAATCGCGGTGGCGCTCCAGGCCGGCCTGCGTTCGTACGACCTGTGCGTGCGGTACGCCGGCGACGAATTCGTCGTCGTGATGGCGGAATGCGGCCTGGAGGCGGCGGAAGCCAAGGCGCGCGAACTCCAGCGCCGCGTCCGCGAGATCGCGCTCAAGGCGGGCGGCGCCTCGATCCGGATCGGCGTCAGTGCCGGCGCCGCGGTGTTCCCCGTCGATGGCTCGTCCTACGAGGGGCTCGTTGCAGCGGCTGACCGCCGGATGTACGCGGACAAGGCCCTGCGGCGGCGCGAGGGGCCCGCCGAGCAGAGCCCCGCGTGGGCGTCAGCCGAGCCGCTCCGCACCTCAAGCGTCAGTCGCCTCCCGAATTGACATCGCTGGGCCCGGGGCCGAGATCGTCCCGTTGAACGGTTGCCCCAAGCGGGTCTGGCGCCAATCGGCCGCTCGCCGCGTTCTCGGGACGGGCCGGCGGCATGTCCGGCGCATCGGGTTTGCCCGTCGGTCCGCCCGTCTCCGGCCCGCCCCCGCCAATCGTGCCGCTTGTCGAGCCGTCCAGTGGTCGGCTCGTGTCCTTTGGCTGCATGGCTGCACGCGGAAGCAACGCACAGGCCACTGCGTGACACCGCCGCGTGGGACAGCAGGCGGCAGTACCCGCCTCGCGACCTCAACCGAGTCCACTGTCGGTCGGGCGGACGAGCCCCGGTAGAATGCGGGGGTGACGCAATCAGACAGGGACGGGCAGGTGAAGGTGGTCGACCGCCGATGGTGGGCCCGCGGCGACTCGGGCGGCCCGGCCGACGAAGACGCGTCGGGACTGCGGAAACCCACCGTCGTGGAAGACCTCGAACAGCGCCTCGGCGAAACCACGCAGCAGTTGCAGGCGGTACTCGCCGAGCACAGGCGCGCAACCGAGGAGTTCGAGCAGGTCAGGGTGCGCCTGCGGCGCGATGTCGCCCGCGAGGTGGAACGCGGGCGGCGCGCGGTGCTGACCGAGTTCCTCGACGTGCTCGACAACCTGGACCGCGCGATCGCCGCGGCGCGGTCCGCGGCCGGAGCGGATTCTCCGACGCTGCTGCGCGGCGTGGAACTCGTGCGCGAGCAGTTTCTCGGCAAGCTGGGCGCCTTCGGCGTCGTCTGCGTGCCGGCTCTGGGCCTGCCCTTCGATCCGCAGCGCCATGAAGCCGTGTCGATGGCCCCGGTCACCGATCCCGGCCAGGAGGGCCAGGTGATCGCCGTGATGAAGGAGGGCTACGCCCTCGGCGAGGAACTGCTTCGACCGGCGAGCGTCGTCGTGGGAGCCGCACATGAGTGACAGCCCGGATCTCCTCGAGCGTCGTCGGCGGTACATCGAGCGGCAGATCGCGCTAAACGCCGGCACGGTCAACGTGCAGTTCGCCGGCCGCCCGCCCGAAGGGACCGGACCGGCCAACCGGCACGGCATGCCGAAGCTGCCCGTCGGGCAGCACGAGGTGCGCAACTGGCCGGTGCTCGACCTTGGCGATCAGCCCGAGGTCGACCAGTCCACGTGGCGCCTGGAGGTTGGCGGGCTCGTGGAGAATCCGCTGTCACTCGGGTGGGACGACTTCCTCGCCCTGCCGCAGGTGGACGATGTCAGCGACTTCCACTGTGTCACGACGTGGAGCCGCTACGACAACCATTGGCGGGGCGTGCGGTTCCGGACGCTGGCAGAACTGGCCGTGCCAAAGGAGGCCGCCCGGTTCGTCCTGTGCACCGGCTACGACACGATGCCGGGCAGCGACATCCCCTATACGACCAACGTGCCGCTGGCCCGTGCCGTCGAGGACGATGTGCTGCTCGTGCACACGTGGGAAGGACGGCCGCTGCCGCCCGAGCACGGGGGGCCGGTTCGCATGATCACGCCGAAGCTGTACGCCTGGAAGGGAACGAAGTGGATCCGCCGGATCGACTTCCTCGCCGACAACCGTCGCGGCTTCTGGGAGGTGCGTGGCTATTCGGACACGGCGGAACCGTGGCACAACGACCGGTATTCGAGGCCGTGACACCCGTCAGCCAGCCGCGCCGACGCGGCGACCGGACGCACCTGGCCGAGTGACCAACCCGACCAACCCGACCAACCCGACCGACCTGACCTGGCCCGACCAACCCGACCGACCCGACCGACCCGACCGACCCGACCGACCTGACCTGGCCCGACCGACGCGCTCGGCCGATCAGCCCGCACCCTACTTGCCCGGCTCGAAGCGGTACACCACGTAGCGAATCGGTCCGTCGAGCTGGCTGAACCGGTGCGCCATCCCTGCGGGAACGACGAACACGTCGCCGGGCACCAGACGCTGCGAGGATCCACCGACGTGACGACCCGTGTGGCTCATGCCGGCCCCGAGGTTGGTGAGGTCGCTCTCCTTCACGTCCTCGATCCGGCCTCCGGTCATGATCGTCCCGGACCCTTCGAGGATGTAGTAGATCTCGGTGACGTGGTCGTGGATGAGGGCGCTCTCCTCGGGCCGCACCCGCCGCAGGTGCGCCACGTGCGCCTTCCCGCCTTCGATCTCCGTCGTCGAAATCTTCTGGTCGACGATGTTGCCGTTTGGACCGGCGAGCGCTTTCTTGAGCGCTTCGTCGATCACCGCCTTTCCGACGAAGGTTCCCGCAGCCTGCCCGGCCGCCTGGGCCAGGAACAGTCCCCACACGAACGTGACGATGGTCAGCATGCCAGTCATGCTAGTCGCCTGCTGGCGGGGGTCAACTGTTTTCCGCGCGCGACGCCGCCCGGCCGTCCCGACCCACCCGACCTCCCCGACCCACCCGACCCACCCGACCTTCCCGACCCACCCGACCTTCCCGACCCACCCGACCTTCCGCCCCCCCCGTGGCACGCCCCTTGATGGACAGCTGATGTGCGCGTGTGGCCCGGCCATCCCTACCCGCTCGGGGCGACCTGGAACGGCGTCGGCGTGAACTTCGCCATCTTCTCGGCCCATGCCACGAAGGTCGAACTGTGCCTGTTTGATGGCGCCGACGCGACGTGTGAAACGGCGCGCGTCGTCCTTCCCGAACAGACCGACATGGTGTGGCACGGGTTCCTGCCCGATGCCCGGCCCAACCAGCTGTACGGCTACCGCATCCACGGTCCCTACGACCCGGCGCGCGGGCACCGTTTCAACCCCCACAAGGTGGTGATGGACCCGTATGCGAAGTCGGTCGCCCGCACAATCCGCTGGGGCGACGAGATGTTCGGATACCGCGTCGGCGACTGCGATGCCGACCTCTCGTACGACACGCGCGACAACGCGGCATTCGCGCCGCTCGCGGCGGTCGTCGATTCGGCCTTCACCTGGGGCGACGATCGGCCGCCGCGCACACCCTGGCACAACACGGTCATCTACGAGATGCACGTGCGCGGCTTCAGCCAGCGGCACCCCGGGGTGCCGGAGCACCTGCGCGGCACCTACGAGGCGCTCACCACGGATGCCGCGCTCGATCACCTGACGTCGCTCGGCATCACCGCGGTGGAGCTGATGCCGGTGCACCATCACGCGCGAGACCGGCACCTCGAGGACCGGGGGCTGACGAACTACTGGGGCTACAACAGCTACGGCTACTTCGCGCCCGAGCGTCGGCTCGCCGCGGCCGCCTCGCCGGCCGGCGCGGTGCGCGAGTTCAAGCGGATGGTGCGGGCGCTGCACTCGGCGAACATCGAGGTGATCCTCGACGTGGTCTACAACCACACGGCCGAAGGCAACCATCTCGGGCCAACGCTGTCGCTCAAGGGCATCGACAACTCGGTGTACTACCGCCTCGTGGCCGACAACGCCCGCTACTACATGGACTTCACCGGCTGCGGCAACACGTTGAACATGCGCAGTCCCCAGGTGCTGCAGCTCATCATGGACAGCCTGCGGTACTGGGTGCTCGAGATGCACGTGGACGGCTTCCGGTTCGACCTCGCAAGCGCACTCGCGCGCGAACTGTACGACGTCGATCGCCTGGCCAGCTTCTTCGACATCATCCACCAGGACCCGGTGCTCTCGCAGGTCAAGCTGATCGCCGAGCCGTGGGATCTCGGCGAGGGCGGCTATCAGGTGGGCAACTTCCCTGTCCTGTGGACCGAATGGAACGGCAAGTACCGCGACACGGTGCGGCGGTTCTGGCGCGGTGACGGCGGCACGGTGTCCGAGCTCGCGACGCGCCTGTCCGGCAGCAACGACCTGTATGCGCACAGCGGCCGCAAGCCGTATGCGAGCATCAACTTCATCACGGCCCACGACGGCTTCACCCTGGCCGACCTGGTCAGCTACAACACAAAGCACAACGACGCCAACGGCGAGCACAACGCCGACGGCGAGAACCACAACCTGAGCTGGAACTGCGGCGCCGAGGGCCCGACCGACGACCCGGCGATCAGGGCACTGCGGCTGCGGCAGATGCGCAACTTCCTCGCGACGCTGCTCCTCTCGCAGGGCGTGCCGATGATCAGTCACGGCGACGAAGTCGGCCGGACGCAGCACGGCAACAACAACGCGTATTGCCACGACAACGAGCTGACCTGGATCGACTGGGATCTCGACGACGACCGGAAGGCGCTGCTGGAGTTCACCCGCCGGCTGGTGCACCTGCGCCTGCACGAGCCCGTGCTGCGTCGCCGCAAGTACTTCCAGGGCCGCAGCATCCGGGGCGGCAAGGACGTCTCGTGGCTCGCGCCGGACGGCCGCGAGATGACCGACGAGGCATGGAACAGTGACTTCGTCCGCTCGGTCGGCATGCTGCTCTCCGGCGCGGGCATCGAAGAGGTGGACGAGCGCGGGCGGCCCATCTTCGGCGACACCCTGGTGCTCCTGCTCAACGCCAGCGACGACCGGATCCCGTTCACCCTGCCCGATCTCGATCCGGATCACCATTGGCAGCGCGTGTTCGATACGATGGAGGCGCACATGCCCCAGCGGACGTTCCGCGGCGGTGCGCGCTACCCGCTGCAGGGCCGGTCGGTCGCCCTCTTCAAGGTGACGCCGCCGCTCGTCGAACGGCGCCGCGACTTCACCGCCACGCGGACGGCGGTGGCCGCGAGCGGGCCAGCGACACACCCGCTCACGCTGCAGCCAGCGTTCACCGCGACGGAGACCTGATGGCGCCCGAATCGACGAAGCCCGCTCGCACCCCGAAGCAGTCCCAGTCATCCGGCCCGGCCGGCCCTGCTCAGGCCGCACCGGCCCACGCGCAGGCGCCCGGCGGGCGTCCCGACCTGTCGGGGGCGCCACCCGACTCCCAGGCCCGCCGCGTCATCGTCGAGCGGCTCAGGCCGCAGGTCGACGGCGGGCGCTTCCCCGCCAAGCGCACGGTGGGCGACGAGGTCACGGTCCTGGCCGATGTCTTTGCCGACGGTCACGACCTGATTGCCGCCGTACTGCACGATCGGCCCGTCGCCCCGGGCGGGGAAGGTCCCTGGCGGGAAGCGCGCATGTCGCTTGTCGCGCCCGGCACCGACGAGTGGAGCGCCACGTTCACGGCCGGGGGCCCCGGTTTCCACGAATACGCCGTCACGGCCTGGATCGACCGCTTCGCCAGCTGGCGCAAGGGACTGAAGGCGAAGGCGGCCGCGGGGCAGGACGTGTCGGTGGAACTGCTCGAAGGCTCGCTGATGGTGCAGGCGGCGGCCGCGCGCGCCGAACAGGTGGGCTCGACGCGCGGCGACGCGGCCTGGCTGGCCGCGCAGGCCGATGCGCTGCGCGCGGAGACTCCAACCGAGCAGCGGGTGGCCCTCGGGCTCGGCGACGCACTCGATGGCCTGATGTTCACCTACGCCGACCGGAGCGACGCCACCCACCACCCGCCGGTGCGTATCTGGGTGGACCGCCCCGTCGCGCGGTTCGGCGCCTGGTACGAGATGTTCCCCCGTTCGGCCGGGCCGGACCCGACGCGCAGCGCGACGTTCCGCGAAGCGGCCGGCCGCCTGCCGGCCATCGCCGACATGGGTTTCGACGTCCTCTATCTGCCGCCGATTCACCCGATCGGCGAGAGCTACCGGAAGGGTCCCAACAACACCTTGACGGCGGGCCCTGGCGATCCCGGCAGTCCGTGGGCCATCGGCGCCGCCGCGGGCGGACACACGGCGGTGGAACCCGGACTCGGCACGCTCGACGATTTCGACGCCTTCCGAGGCGCCGCCGAGCGCCTGGGGCTCGAGATCGCGCTCGACCTGGCATGGCAGTGCTCACCCGATCACCCCTGGGTGCACGAGCATCCCGAGTGGTTCCGCCATCGGCCGGACGGGACCATCAAGTACGCCGAGAACCCGCCCAAGAAGTACCAGGACATCTACCCGCTCGACTTCGCCTGCGACGCGTGGCGGTCGCTCTGGGACGCGCTGCTGGACGTGACGCTGTTCTGGGTGAGGCGCGGCGTCCGGATCTTCCGCGTGGACAACCCGCACACCAAGTCGTTCGGCTTCTGGGAATGGCTCATCAGCCGCGTGCAGGCCGAGGACCCCGGCGTGATCTTCCTGTCGGAAGCCTTCACGCGGCCGAAGCTGATGAAGTACCTCGCCAAGGCCGGGTTCACGCAGTCCTACACCTACTTCACGTGGCGCAACACGAAGGAGGAACTCGAGGAGTACCTCACGGAACTCACGACGACCGAGGCGTACGAGTTCCTGCGGCCGAACTTCTTCGCGAACACTCCGGACATCCTGCACGCCTACCTGCAGCAGGGGGGCCGGCCTGCCTTCGAGGCCAGGCTCGTGCTGGCCGCCACGCTGGCGGCCACCTACGGCATCTACAGCAGCTTCGAAATCTGCGAGAACCGGGCGGTCGCGCCGAAGTCCGAGGAGTACCTCGACTCGGAGAAGTACCAAATCCGCCATTGGGACTTCGACCGCCCCGGCAACATCAAGGAACTCATCCGGATCGTCAACACCACCCGACGCGCGCACCCCGCGCTGCAGTGGAACGGTTCGCTCCGCTTCTGCGCAACCGACAACCCGCAGCTCATCGCCTACATGAAGACGGCGCCGGACGGCTCCGACCCGGTACTCGCCATCGTCAACCTCGATCCGCACTACATGCAGCACGGACACGTCACGGTGCCGGTCGAGCTGCTAGGGCTCGGGGCGGATGAACCCTACACGGCACGCGATCTGCTGACGGACACGCCGTTCGCGTGGGCGGGTGCGCGGAACTACGTGCGCCTCGACCCGGGCGTCCGACAGGCTCACGTGCTCAGCCTCACCTCCGAGCAGCGGACGCTGAAACTGCAACCGACGACCGTCGACGAAACGCCCTCGACGGGGCATTGACGGTCTTCAGCCGCGGGGGCCCGCGGCAATCGGCCCTGTGATTCGATGACCTCCACGCCCGTGCAACCGCCCGACGCGCCCGACGATCCGCTCTGGTACAAGGACGCGGTCATCTACCAGGCGCACGTGAAGTCGTTCTTCGACAGCACCAACGACGGCATCGGCGACTTCCCCGGCCTCACGCAGAAGCTCGACTACCTGCAGGGCCTGGGCATCACCTGTCTCTGGCTGCTGCCGTTCTTTCCGTCGCCGCTGAAAGACGACGGATACGACATCGCGGACTACGCGTCGGTGCACCCGAGCTACGGCACGATCGACGACTTCAAGGCGTTCGTGCAGGCGGCCCACCAGCGCGGCATCCGCGTGCTCATCGAACTGGTGGTGAACCACACCTCCGACCAGCACCCGTGGTTCCTGCGCGCGCGCAGCGCGCCTGCGGGCTCGCCCGAGCGCAACTTCTACGTGTGGAGCGACACGGACCAGAAGTTCCCCGAGACCCGCATCATCTTCACCGACACGGAACGGTCGAACTGGGCGTACGACCCGGTCGCGAAGCAGTACTACTGGCACCGCTTCTTCACGCACCAGCCCGACCTCAATCACAACAATCCCGCCGTGGTGGACGCGGTGATCGGCGTGATGAAGTTCTGGCTCGAGCTCGGCGTGGACGCGCTGCGCCTCGACGCCGTGCCGTACCTGTGCGTGCGGGAAGGGACCAACAACGAGAACCTGCCCGAGACGCACGCGGTGTTGAAGCGCATCCGCCGCGAACTGGACGCCACCTACCGCGACCGCATGCTGCTGGCCGAGGCCAACCAGTGGCCGGCCGACGTGCGGGCCTACTTCGGCGACGGGGACGAGTGCCACATGGCGTTCCACTTCCCGCTCATGCCGCGCATGTTCATGGCCCTGCGGCAGGAGGATCGCCATGCCATCACCGAGATCCTGAACCAGACCCCCGACATCCCCGACGCCTGCCAGTGGGCGCTGTTCCTCCGCAACCACGACGAGCTGACGCTCGAAATGGTGACCGACGAGGAACGCGACTACATGTACCAGGCGTACGCGGCCGATCCGCAGATGCGGCTGAACGTGGGCATCCGGCGCCGCCTCGCGCCGCTCGTCGAGAACAGCCGCCCGCGCATCGAGCTGCTGAACATGCTGCTGTTCTCCATGCCGGGCACGCCCATCGTCTACTACGGCGATGAACTCGGCATGGGCGACAACATCTACCTGGGCGATCGCAACGGCGTGCGCACGCCGATGCAGTGGAGCCCCGACCGCAACGGCGGCTTCTCGCGCGCCGACACCGCCCGCCTCTTCGCGCCGCCCATCGTCGATCCGGTCTATGGGTACCCGTCGATCAACGTCGAGGCGCAGGAGCGCTACCCCTTCTCGCTGCTCAACTGGATGAAACGGCTGATCGCGCTGCGGCGCGAGCACAAGGTGTTCGGTCGCGGCACGCTCGAAATCCTCTACCCGCCGAATCGCAAGGTGCTGGCCTACCTGCGCCGCTCCGAGAAGGAGACGGTGCTCGTCGTGGCAAACCTGTCGCGGACGCTCCAGCCGGTCGAACTCGACCTGCGCGCGTGCGCCGGCCTGACGCCGGTGGAGATGATGGGGCTGTCGCAGTTCCCCCGGATCCAGGAGGACAAGCCGTACCCGCTCACCCTCGCGCCCTACGCGGCCTACTGGTTTACGCTGGTGCAGCAGCCGCTGCAACTCAGCCAGACGGTGTCGCTCGCCACGGACGCACCCGTGGCCGCTCCGGATCCTGAGCCGCTGCCGGCACTGCTGGTCGGCGTGAACTGGGAGATGGTGCTCGACTCGGCGACGCGGCAGATCCTGGAGCGCCAGGCGCTGGCGCCGTACCTCACGCGCCAGCGGTGGTTCGCGTCCAAGGCCCGGGTCCTGCGCGAGGTCCGCTTCTCCGACTGGTCGATGCTGCGTGGCGGCACCACGCCTGCTTTCCTCACGCTCCTCACCGCCACCTTCGACGACGGCTGGACCGAAAGTTACGTCGTCCCGCTGTCCCTCGTGACCGGCGCGTTCGCCGACAAGGTCCTCGCGGACACCCCGCACCTCGTGCTCGCCCGCATCACCGGCGCACGCAAGGGCGCCATCATCGACGCCATGCTGGACGACGATGTCTGCAACCGGCTGATGGAGGTGGTGCAGCAGGAGCAGTCGCTGCGCAGCGTCCGCGGCAACGCGTACGGACTGCGCGCCGCCGGCATCGACCTGCCGGCCGAGCCCCTGTGGGTGCGGCCCGGCGCAGACTCGAGCAACACGGTCGCCTTCGTCAACGAGCGGTACGTCCTGAAGCTGTTCCGGCGCGTGGAGCCCGGACCCAATCCGGAGTTCGAGATCGGCCGCGTGCTGACCGAGCAGGGATTCACCCGCATCGCGAGCCTCTCCGGCGCGCTGCTCTACGATCGACCCTCGCTCGACACCGGGACGCTCGCCGTCGTCCAGGCGGCCATCACGAACCAGGGGTCTGGCTGGAGCTTCACGATCGACGAACTGCGCCGCTACTACGAACGCGTCACCGCGCGCATTGCCGGCGCCGATCCGGACGGGCGTGCACAGGCCGATACCCGCGACCCGCAGGCCGGCCGCGACGCCGACCAGCCGCCGCCGTTCTTCGCCGCGCTCGAGAGCTACTACCTCACCGCGGCCGCCGTGCTGGGGCGCCGGACCGCCGAACTGCACCTGGCGCTCGCGCGCGCCACGGGCGACGCGTTCGAGCCCGAGCCGTTCGACGATCAGGCCGTCGCCGCGATGTCGGCGCAGCTCGCGAGCCACGCCGACGCGATGCTGGGGCTGCTGGCGTCACGCCTCGACACGCTGCCCGACGCCGCCCGCGCCGAGGCCGAGGGCGTGCTCACCGGCCGCAAGGCGCTGCTGGCGCGGCTCGGCCAGGTCCGCAGCATCGGGCACCCGGGCCTGCGCATGCGCGTGCACGGCGACTACCACCTCGGCCAGGTGCTGCGCACCGAGGAAGACTTCATCATCCTCGACTTCGAGGGCGAGCCGGCCCGATCGCTGGCTGAACGCCGCGGCAAGTACTCGCCGCTGAAGGATGTCGCCGGCATGTTGCGCTCCTTCCACTACGCGGCCTACGCGGCACTCACCGTGTACGAGCAGTCGGCGCCCGGTTCGTCGGCGGCCCTGCGGCCGTGGGCAGACACGTGGCAGCACTGGGTGTCGCGCACCTTCCTGGACAGCTACCGCCAGGCCATGGGGGATTCCCCGGTACTGCCGCAAGGCCCGGCATTCGACAGCGTGCTCCAGGCACTCGTGGTGGAGAAGGCGTTCTACGAACTGGGATACGAGTTGAACAATCGCCCCGACTGGGCGCGCATCCCGCTCGCGGCACTGGTTACCCTGGCGTTACCTTTGCAGAGGTAGTGTCGTACTCAACACGTATAATGTCCGGGAACACGGGCAGCCCGAGCTGCCCGCGATGGACACCGAGTGCGAGGACGATCGATGGCAAAGAAGACGACAGCGGCAAAATCCAAGAGCGCAAAGCCAGAAGCGGTGGCGTCAGCGGACGCGCCGGCGCCGAAGCCGCGGGCACGGGCAAAGACGGCGAAGAAGGACACCGCGGGCGCCAACGAAATTGTGACGGCGGAAGCCTTCGAAGCGACAGCCGTGTCGATCGCGCCAACCGCCGATGACATCCGCGTGCGCGCGTACCACCGCTATCTCGAGCGTGGCGGCGGGCACGGCATGGACTTTGAGGATTGGCTCGAGGCAGAGCGGGAGCTGCGCCAGGGCAAGTAGATCCTCCCGCAGGAGGACGCGACGTGGCCAGGGCGCTCTGGAAAGGCTCGATCTCCTTCGGACTCGTCAGTATTCCAATCGAACTGCACACCGCGGTGCGAGACACGCGCCCGCACTTCCGCATGCTGCACGCGAAGGACCGCTCCCCCGTGAAGTTCGAGCGGGTCTGCGTGCGCGACGGCCATCCGGTGGCGTGGGAGGATCTGGTCAAGGGCTACGAGTACGCCAAGGGCCAGTTCGTCGTCCTCACTCGCGAGGACTTTCGCGCCGCGGCAGTCGAGAAGACCCGCACGATCGACATCGTCGACTTCGTCGAGGCGCGTGAGATCGATGACCGCTATTTCGAGACCCCCTACTACGTGCTGCCCGCGAAAGGGGGCGAACGCGCGTACGCGCTGCTCCGCGAAGCCCTGCGGGCGACACAGCGCGTCGGCATCGCCAAGTTCATCCTGCGCGACGCCCAGCACCTCGCCGCCGTCGAGGTGATCGAAGACGCCATCGTGCTCTCCGTGATGCGCTTCGCGGACGAACTGGTGGACAAGTCCCAGTTCACGTTCCCGGAGGCCACTGGCATCCGCCCCGCCGAACTCGACATGGCCAAGGCGCTGGTGCAGAGCCTCGCGGCCGAGTGGGACGCGTCGAAGTACACGGACGAGTACCGCCAGAACCTGATGCGCATCATCAAGGCCAAGGTGAAGGGTCGGCCGGTGAAACTCGAAGCGGCCGAAGAGGCGCCGCAGGCCGAAGTGGTCGATTTGATGGAGCGGCTGCGCCGGAGCCTCGAACAGTCCGGAGCTGGGGCCAAGAGGGCGACGGCCCGGACACGCCGGCCGCGTCGCGCGGCCGCCACACCGGCCAAACGGTCCCGCAAGACACGCGCGGCGTAGGCCACGGGCTCCATTCTCCCTTCATCACTGGACTCCCGTGCTCTCACCCATGCTCGCGTCGCTCGCCGAAGCGCCCCTCGACGACCCGGCGCTGGTCTACGAACCGAAGTACGACGGGATTCGTGCGATCGCGGAGGTCGGCGCACGTGGTGCGTCGGTGACGCTCTGGTCGAGGCTCGGCAACGACAAGACGTCGCAGTTCTCCGAGGTGGCAGCCGCGCTGAAGGCGTGGGCCAGGCGCCGACGCGAGAGCGTCGTGCTGGACGGCGAGATCGTGGCACTGGACGAGCACGGCACGCCGGCCGGCTTCCAGCAGCTGCAGGGACGCATCCACGTCGGGAGCCCGAAGACCCGGGGCCGGTCGCGCGGCACCGAGGATGCGCCGGCGGGCCCGGTGGCCTTCATCGTCTTCGACGTGTTGCGTGTCGGCACCGAGAGCCTGTGCGAGCGTCCGCTCGTGGATCGACGCGCGGTGCTCGAGCGGCTGCTGCGCAACCAGACGCCGACGCTCCGCCTGAGCGAGCAGGTGCGCGGCGACGCCCGCGCACTGTACGGGCAGGCGCTCGAACAGGGCTGGGAAGGCCTCATCGCCAAGCGGGCCGACTCCAGGTACCGGCCCGGCAGACGATCGCCCGACTGGTGCAAGCTCAAGATCATCCAGGAGCAGGAGTTCGTCGTCGGCGGCTGGACCGAGCCGCGGCACACACGGAGCCACTTCGGTGCCCTGCTGCTCGGCGTCTACGACGGCGACGCGCTGGTCTACGTCGGCCATACCGGCACCGGGTTCGATCATCGGGAGCTGGCTCGCGTGATGGCGCTGATGGCCCCCCTCGAGTCGAAGACGTGCCCGTTCGCGACGCGGCCGAAGTCGAACGAACGGGCGCACTGGCTCGAGCCCGTGCTCGTGGCCCAGGTGAAGTTCACCGAGTGGACCGCGGACAACTACCTGCGACATCCGGTGTACCTCGGGCTGCGCGACGACAAGCCTGCACGCGAGGTCACGCGCGAGCAGAAGCGGCTGCACGCGTCGGTCACCAGCCGCGTGTCGGCGGCAGCCCGCGGCGACGCCCCGCCAACGCGCGGGCGCGCCGTCCGCACCGGGCCCGCCCGCACCGCGCACGCCGAACGCACCGGTCGCAGAGAGCGCACCGGCCGCCCGGCACCCGCCGGTCACCCCGCACCCGAGGCCGCACGGAATGACCCTGCCCTCGGTGCGGTCGTCGATCAACTGCAGGCCCTCGAGGACGCGCGCCGGAACGGCACCATCACCCTGCCGGACGGCAGCGACCTGTCCGTCACCAACCTGCACAAGGTGTTCTGGCCCGCGCTGAAGCTGACGAAGGGCGACCTGTTCCGCTATTACGCACGCGTCTCTCCTGCGATCCTGCCCGTGCTGGCCGACCGGCCGCTGGTGATGAAGCGCTTCCCGAACGGCATCGACGCCAAGCCGTTCTACCAGCACCGGGCGACCGACGTTCCCGCGGGCATCCGGATCGAGAAGGTCCAGCACTCCGACGGCCCGAAGCCGCAGTTGGTCGGCGGCGACCTGCTGACACTGCTCTATACCTGCCAGCTCGCCGCGATCTCGCAGGACCCGTGGTTCTCGCGCATCCAATCGCCTGACGTCGCGGACCAGGTGGCGCTCGACCTCGATCCGAGCGACGATGTGCCGTTCGAGACCGTGCTCGACGTCGCACGCTGGATCCACGACGAACTCGACACGCTGGGCGTCACCGCCTTCCCGAAGACCTCCGGGGCCAGCGGCCTTCACATCTACATTCCGCTCGCGCCGGGCACGTCGTATGAGGCGGGCCTGCTCTTCTGCCAGCTGGTGGCAACGCTGGTTGCCGAGAAGCATCCAGAGGCCGCAACCGTCGAGCGAACGGTCCGCGCGCGTGGCGCGCGGGTGTACGTGGATTACCTGCAGAACATCCAGGGGAAGACGCTGGCGTCCGCGTACAGCGCGCGCGCCAGCGAGTACGCGGGCGTGTCCACGCCGCTCACCTGGAAGGAAGTGCACGACGGCGTCCGGCGCGAGGACTTCACCATCCAGACGATGCCCGCGCGGCTCGCTGCCGTGGGCGACTTGTGGGCCGGCACGCGCGGCGCACGCGGGGCCGACCTGCGCAGCGTCGTCGAGAAACCCCGCCGGCGCCGTCGCTGACGGTCCCCACGCGCGACGGCCGCTCTTCGAGAGAGTCGGTCTCGGACGGGTGGCAGGGGCGTTGGCGCCGGCCGCGATGACAGCATCGAGCAGCGCCGTTCCCCGCAGCACGCGGCGGCCACGCGTCGCACCCCAGGCGCGCAGGCGTTCGTGGACAGGCTCCCGCTGGTGACTTCCACGTCGCCCACCGCGGCTTCGAGGTCCTGCAGGGTGCGAGTGATGCCGTGCGGGGCTTCGTTCTCCAGCGTCCGGCGACTCTGCGGCTCGGCGACGTGCGGTTCGGCGACTCTACGGTTCGGCGAGCACCGCCGGCTCGCCCGTCATCAGGTGCAGACGCAGCGCCTCGGGGTGATCGAAGATCGCGAGGGCGTTGGCGAAGTGATCGTCGCGCCACCAGCCACCGCACCGCAGGGCGACGCACGCGACCCCGGCTCGCTGCGCAGCCTCGATGTCGTACGGCGTATCACCCACCATGAGCGCGTCGGCTGCGGTCACACCCAGCTTGCGCAGCGTCGCCTCGACGATATCCGGGTCCGGCTTCGATCGGTCTGCATCGTCGCTCGAGGCCTCACGGTCGAACAGGCCGTCGGCGCCCGCGATTCTCAGCAGGTCGCGCACTTCGGACCGCTGGGCCGACGTGGCCACTCCCAGCGTCACCCCGGCCTCGCGCAGGTAGTGCACGAGAGCCGCGGCTCCGTGCGTCGCACGCAGCCGCGGAACGTGGGTCTCGAGGAAGATCTGCCGCCGGCGGGCGGCGATCTGCTGCCCGCGGTCGGCGTCCAGGTCGATGCCCGTCAGCGCGGGCAGCAGCTTGTCGCCCCCCATGCCGATGAGCGGGCGCACCCTGTCGAACGGCACGTCGTGGCCGTGCTCGGCCAGCGCCGCCACCCATGCCGACGCATGGGCATCGTTGCTGTCCACGAGCGTCCCGTCGATGTCGAAAAGCACTGCGCGATACATGCGGCTCCTGGCTACGGCGACCTGCGCCCCTGGCCGGTTTCGTCCCGGACGATCTCCTCGTGGTCCTCCTCTGCGGGCTGCCACGTCTCGCCGGCCTCGCTGCCAGTCGCGATCGTGCGGCGCTGACGCTCCACGTCGCCAGGCGTACCGCCTTCGTCGCCTACTTCGCTGGTGAGGTCACTCGTGTCGAGCTCAGGCGAGGATCGCGGACCGTCGCCCGTCACGCCTCCTCCTGTTCGTCCTCGAGTTCATCGTCGTCCTCGAAATCGTCATCGTCGTCGTCGAACTCGTCGTCTTCGACGCCTGCGATGCCTTCGTCGTCGGGATCACCAATCTGTTCGTCCTCGGGTCTGCTGGCAAGCGGGTTCATGTCGGCCTCCTGTGTGTGCTTGGGTGCGGAGCAATCCCGATACCACGACGTTGCCAGGACTCCCCTTCATGGTCCAAAGCGCGTCACCCCCCGGCCGCCCCGCGCTCCGGCGCTCAACAGATGAGGACGTCAGTTCGCCCGGGTGCCGGCGGCGCGCGCCGGCCGGGGACCGTCGGGTTGCCTCGCGCGGATGCCGGCGGCGTGCGCGGACAGGGGGGACGGCCCTGGCTTCTCGGCCACCACGAGGATGCTGCGCGTGAGCAGTTCCTCGTCGGGAAGCTGGCGATACCGGGGCAGCAGCCTGGGGCGGATTGCTGCAATCCTCTGGAGGTGCGCGTCGGTGTAGTCGCGCCCGGGGAGGAGTTCGGTCCGGTATTCCGCCAGGCGCTGCGGCTCGCCCAGGACCCAGGTCCGGTAGATGGTCGTGCGATAGCCCTGCGCGGTGAGCCGTTCGCGGTAGTAGGCCAGCGGCCTGCGGTTGGGCTGCCCGCTCGACTCGACCATGTAGCGGTAAACCCCGTCCGGGACGGTGAGGAACTCCAGCGGGTGGAAGCCGTGCTTGCTCAGCATCCCATAGTCGCCGAGATCGATGACGTGCACCTGCCGCCCGCCCGGCTTCAGCAGGCGATCGAGCGTGTCGAGCAACTGGTCCGAATCGTAGATTTCCTCGAGGACCGCGTTGGAGACGATCACGTCGAACTGCCCCGACGGGAACCGCGCGCCAGCCACTTCGATGCCGTCACCGTAGATGTACTGCAGGTGCCCCGGATCGAACGTCACGCGCTCATCGAGCGAGACGGCGAGTTCGGCCTGCTGCCGCTCGTCGGCCGGGAGCCCGGCGAGGAGCGCACGATACAGTTCCGCGTGGAAAGGCGAGCGCTGGAGCGGCACGAACTTGTCGTTCGCCGTCACCTGGCCGGCGCCCGACCCGAGGAACCGGAGCGCCACTCCCAGCGTTTCACCCGGCCCGATCTCGAGCACGCTGGCGCCGCGCAGGCGCGACGCGTCGAGCCCGCCGTACTTCACGTAGTCGGCAAAGGTGGTGTTGATGCGACGCAGGTACGCGGGTACCTCGCTGAGCGGGATCGTGCCGTAATCGGGCTGGCCGATCAGGTCGCGGCGCAGCCCGGTGCGGCGCAGCGTGTCCTGGTAGATGTTCGTGGCCACCACGAACCACTTGAAGTGCTTGGCCGCCGGCTTCCACACAGGGAACGTCACGACGACCAGGACGACCAGCGCAGCGAAAACGAGCATCAGGCGCTTCAGCATGAGGTGTTCTCTCGGACGCGGACCCTCCAGGCCACCCACGGCCCGGGTGACGATCGGGTCAACACGGCGGCCACCACGTGTTCAACACAAAGGGCCGCGGGCGTGTCGTCAACGCAGGCCCATCCGCGCACGCACCTCGGTAACCGGCACGTGGTGCAGCGTTGCGACCTGTTCGAGCAGCACGGCTTCGCACCAGGCGCGGGCACGTTCAGGGGCCGTGGCGGTGGCGGCGCGAGCATCAATCGAGTCGCTGAGCCTTGGGCGTCTGGCGACGGAGGCGGCGAACCGCTCGGCGACGCGACGGACGGCCTCGGCATCCAACTCGAGGTGGATCTGCTGGTCGGCCTCGTGCAGGTTCAACAGGCGCGGCTCTTCGCGCGGGAGCAGCTCGCAGGTGACGCCGCCATCGGCATTCGACCCGATCAGCGCGGCCCCGAGCACCGTCGTCACCGTGAAGCACAGGAGCAGGAGCGGCCATCGTGGGGTCCAACGCGCGATGCGGGAACGCGGCGCCGACCTCGACAGAACCCGGTGCACGTGTGCGGGCTGAGCAATTCACGTTCCGTTCAGACCGCCGCCGGCGGTTGCTGAAACCCAGCCGGCACACCGCGTCTCGGTGACGGCGACGTGCTTGCAACACCGGCTGGCCGCGCGTGTCGTCACTCGACTCAACGGTTCCGGGCCGCCTGGGTGCGTGGAGGCGCCGCGGGCAGGCGAGGGCTGCGACCCTTGTGCTGGTCGCTGGTGTCCTGTTGTACCTGTCTGCCACGGGGGCCCGCATCGTCGCGCGGAAGTACTACGTGTTCCTTCCGGGCTATCTGTCGTGGAGCCTGACCGCTGCTCCACCGCGCCAGGGGCCCGTGCACCTGCTGGTCCTCTTCGCCGACCACTTCGAACCCGATCGGCAGTTGACGACCACCCGCGAATGGCTGGCCAGGTACAGGGCCATGGCCGCACGGCATCGCGACGTCGCCGGTCGTCCGCCCCAGCACACGTGGTTCTATCCGGCCGAGCAGTTCGAGCCGAGCATCCTGGCAGCCCTGCAAGACAGCGTGACGGACGGACTCGGGGAAGTCGAGTTCCACTTTCATCACGACTTCGACACGCGGGCATCCCTGAAGGAACGCATGGCCGAGGCGCTGGAACGGTTCGCGGCCTACGGGTTCAATCGCACCAGGGAAGGCGAGACCCGTTTTGCGTTCGTCCACGGCAACTTCAGCCTCGACAACAGCAGCGGGCCGTGGTTCTGCGGGGTCAACGACGAACTGTCGCTGCTGCGGGAAATGGGGGGCTTCGCCGACCTGACCTTTCCGAGCGTCTTCCTGGCCGCGCAGCCGCCGGTCGTCAATACCATCTACGCCGCGCGTGACGATCCCGGGGCGCGCTCCTACGCGACGCCGCTTCCGCTGTCGACGCTGACAGACGGGTCGGCAGACATCATGATGCTCGAAGGTCCCCTCGTCTTCGCACCCACGCTCCGTGTGCGTCGCCTCTTCCTCGAACTCGACGATGGCAGCGTGCATCCGGGGATGCCGGCGGACCCGGGCCGGATCCCTCGCTGGCTGCGCGCCAACGTCCACGTACCTGGCAGGCCGGAGTGGGTGTTCATCAAGCTGTTCGCGCACGGGGCGTCGACGCCCGCAGAGATGGACGCGGTGACCGGCCCGCAGTTCGACACGCTGCTCTCGGCTTTCGAACGGGAGTACAACGACGGCCGTCGTTACGTGCTGCACTACGTCACGGCCCGGCAGGCGTACAACCTGGCCATGGCGGCCGCGGATGGGCGGGGCGGCGATCCCGAGCAGTTCCTCGACTACCGCGTCGCCCCGTATGTGGCCGGCCCGCGGGCTCTCGTGCAGGCCGCCTGGAGCCGGTGACCCTGCACGGCGGCACCGAGGTCATCGTTCCCGCAGCAAAGACGACCCCGGCGAGATCGGAAGCACCTCGTGCCGGTCATGGGACACGCCGATGCCTGACGCCGCGTGCCGTACGACACACGAGCCGGTCCCCCACGGAGGAGAACCGGCTCGTGTGCGGGTCGGAGAGCCGGATGGACTACCCGCAGCGGCGGCCGGACCGGCCGTATATCAGAAGCGGACGATGGCGCCGATCTGCATCGTCCGCGGGTTGAGCACGCCGAGCGGCTGCAGATAGGCCGCGGTGCCAAACAGCATGCTGCGGACCGAGCTCACGGGCGCGACGTTCAGCACGTTGAAGAAGTCGAGCTTCGGCTGGATGTTCCAGCGGCCGATGCGGATCATCTTCGTGACGTTGACGTCGAGCTGGTTGATCCGGTCGCCATACTCGGTCATCGGCGCCACCAGCGGCACGTTCAGGTTGGCCTCGGTGATGTTCGGGTTGACGCGCTGGCCGGCGACGCACGTGCCCTGGGCCACGCACGGCATGTTCGCCGAGTAGACCGTGTTGCGCGTGATCTGCCACACGGTGCCGGCGCCGTTCGGCGGGTTGTTCGTGGTGATGCCGCTCGGGCCGGACACGCCGGTGAGGGCGTACTGGGCCGTCGTGCCGAAGACGTATCCGGGCAGGCTCTGCAGCGCAATGCCGACGTTGATGCCGTACTTCAGCGGCACGGCACCGGCGACCTTGAACTGCGTCCGCCACGGGATGCCGCTCTGCGACTGGTCGCAGTAGAGCAGGCGGTTCGGGTCGGCGATTTCGTCGCAGACGTTCGCGAGGATGCGCTCGCTCATGCCGCCGCCGAACAGCGTGATGCCCTTGCCCGCGCGAATGTTGAAGTTGTACTCGAAGCCGTTGTAACGCATCGAGCGGTCAGGCGCGTTCTCGTCGACGTTGAACACCGCCGACAGCTTCTCGGGCTTCACGGTGTGGTAGGTAATCGGCGAGCCGTCGATCGGGCTGAACACGGTGAACGGGTTCCAGTCGGCGAACATCCGCAGGGTGTTGGTGCGGCGGCGCAGGTTGTGGAATGTGCGGTTGTACCAGCCGGCCGTCACCGACACGCGCGGGAAGAGCTCGTGTTGAACCGCAAACGACGTTTCGACGTTGTACATGCGCGCGATGTCGTCGGCATAGCGGCCGATGTTCGCCACGCCGAACCCGGCGGGCAGCTGCGCCAGGTTCACTTCGCACCCGGGCTGCAGGAACACGCAGCCCCGCTGCCCCTGCGGCGTGAGGTCGCCGTTCAGGTCGGTCCAGGTCACCGCGGTGGCCTGCAGCGCGTTCGGGTTGTAGGAGTTCGAGAACCCGGTCGTGCCCGCCTGCATGTAGCGGCCCAGGCTGAACTTCAGCGCCGTCTTCTGGTTGCCGAACAGGTCGTAGACAAGCCCCATACGCGGCGCGAAGGTGTACCACGTCGGCATCGGAATCGGGTCGAACTCGCGCGCGCCGACAAAGCGGCCCGGCTCCGACACCTGCCGCGGCTGACCCGAGGCGAAGATCTCGTAGCGCGCGCCGTAGTTGACCGTGAGGCGCTTGAGGGTCCACGAGTCCTGCGCGAAGGCGCCGAAGTCGTGGTAGAGGTTGTCCTGCCACGCCAGTGGCGTGTTCAGGATCTGCGCCTGGAACGGCACGCCGTTGTTGAAGATGGCGCGGATGTCGCCGTTGGCGTTGCGCCACTGCGCGTACTTGCCCCAGGTGTCCTGCACGCCCACCTTGATGTTGTGCGAGCTGGTCACGTAGGACATGCTCGCCAACACGGCGTGGCGATCGGGCGACATGCCGTTCTGACTGGCTCCGACGCCCCACGAAGTCGCCAGCGCGTTGTCCTGACGGTTGATGTTCGAGAACCACTCCGCCGTGTTGCGCTCGCGCGCCAGACCGGGCTGATAGATGGTGTTGTAGCGCTCGTAGTTGGTGGAGTAGCCGGCCTCGAAGAGCAGCCGGCTGGAGATCGCGGACGTGAACTTCACGATACCCACGGTGTAGATCGGCGAGTTCCAGACGATCGAGGCGCTCGCCGGGTCGATGCCAGCGGTCATCGCGGCGCCGCGGTTCTTGGCAATGCGGTCGTTGTAGATGGCGAACTTGTTCTTCTGGCTGATCTGCCAGGTGAGGCGCACTTGGACCGACTTGATGTCCTGCTCGTCCACGCCGCGATCGTTGCCAGGCGTCGGCGCCCGGTTGAGCGCACCGCTGCCAGGGACGCCGACGAACACACCGGCGGGCAGCGTGTGGAGCACGAAGTCGCGGGCCGACGCGAAGTACCAGACCTTGTCGCGCTTGATCGGCCCGCCGAGCGCGCCTTCCACGTTGTAGAGGCGGCTGATGCCGTCCGTGGAACGCAGCCCGCGGCTGATCAGCGAGTCGGTGACGTTGTCGCCCTGGAAGCTCTCGTTCTGGAAGCCAAGGAAGATGTTGCCGTTGAGCGTGTTACCGCCGTCGCGCGGCACCTGGTTCAGGCGGATGCCGCCACCGGCCACGTCCGCGCCGGCACCGGAGGTCGTGTAGACCATCTCCTGCGACATCGACTGGTTGAAGTAGTTCTGCACCGCACCGTCGACGTCGAGGCCGTTCACCATCAGGCCGTCCACCTGCACGGTGGTCTGCGAGGCCCCCGCGCCGTGCGCCGACATGTAGGTCTGCTGCATCGCGCGGCTGCCGCCGACGTCGG